>VBWE01000051.1 GCA_006218065.1 Bacteroidota bacterium | reverse complement strand
TGCGGTTAACAGCGAAGGGCTGTTCATGAACCAGGAAGGATTTAAAAAAATGTTTTTGAAATGGAGCGATTTCGAACGCATGGAAAAGAAAGACGATGGCGACCTGCGGCTGTACATGAAAGACCCTGCAGGTATCGTTAAACAACAGCCGGCTTTCGCCAGGCCGTTCCTCACGCAAACGTTTGTGAAGGAGAGATCACCGGTCACGCTGAGCTCTTCCGGGGACGGGCAGAAGATCATTGACCTGGTTGTTAAATATTCCGGGATGGTATGATAACCGGTATGCCGTTTTTTTGAATAAGCAACAAAGTATATCTTCAACTGATACAATGAAAAACGTCTGTGTGATTCTTCTTTTTGTTTTCTCCTTACCTGCCTTTCCCCAGGGCACCTGGATGCAGAAATCGAATTACCCCGGGCAGGTAATCATGACGGGAGTCGGTTTTACTATTGCAGGTAAAGGCTATATCGGAACAGGGCAGGACGGCGCATCCAACAATTACAGCGAATTTTACCAGTATGATCCTGTCAGCGATAACTGGACGGTAAAAGCAAATTTCGCCGGTCCGCCGCGGCGTTTTGCAGCGGGTTTTTCCATCGGCGCCAACGGGTATATAGGAACAGGATTTAACGGAAGTGTTTATTATAATGACTTCTGGGAATACAATTCACTCGCCGATTCGTGGACGCAGAAAGCGAATGTGGGTGGTCCGCCGAGAGCCACAGCGCTGGCATTTTCGTACAACGGCAGGGGGTATATCGGAACAGGAGCATCGGTGATTTCCGGGCTGATGCAGGATTTGTGGCAGTACAACCCGGTAACAAACGTATGGGTGCAAAAAGCAAATTTTCCGGGGACGGCACGTATGGATATGGAACGTCCTTTTATGATCGGGAGCAAATTGTACTGCGGGACCGGTTTGTCAAGTTCGTATTGCAATGATTTCTGGGAGTATGATGTGCCTAATGATACGTGGACACAGAAAGCGAATTTTGCCGGAAGCCCCAGATTCGGCGGTACGGGTTTCGCGATATGCAATTACGGGTATATCGGTTTCGGCCAGACAAATACCGGTACGATGAACCCGGATATGTGGAAGTATGACCCGGCAGCCAACAGCTGGATGCAGGTTGCTTCCATCCCCGTGGGAAGAATCGATGCGCCGGTATTTGTGATTGGCAATAAAGCATATATCGGTCCCGGCGGAAGCGGGAATGATTTTTGGGAATACACGCCCGACAGCTGCGACACCAAACCGGGCTTCAGGGAATTTTCCGAAGAAATTTTTATTTCCGTTTATCCTAACCCGGTAAAAGAAATCGTCACCGTCCTCTCACAAATCAAAAAGGGAGAAATAATAATCTATAATCATGCCCTGGAAAAAATATATTCCGCCAAAGTCACCGGCACCAAAACGGAAATAGACCTGGGCAAAGCGCCGAACGGAATTTATTTTATTAAAGTAATCAGTGATGAAGGAACTGCGACAAGGAAAATAATCAAGGAATAGACTAACGGTATTTAATACTTTTTCGGAGGGCAATGGATCAGGAATCTCCTGCATCACAAACCTGGGATTTTAGCGGTATCTCCCGGATACCATTGCCGCGATACCCGGGAAAAGGGTTTATCCTTGTCATGCCGATGTTTTCACGAAGAGGATTTTCACTTTTCTTTTTCCTGGTTTTTCCTGCGCGGTTTTTGCACAGGGTTCGTTTGCGTACCGTTTCTCCGCCGGGTTTGAAGACAGGCGCGTTACACTTTCTTCCGTTTGCCGAAAGCGAACCGGGAAGTCGTCGGTACAATATTTCCCAGCAGAAATCCCCAGGGCTTTAAGGGTTCGACGTGATCGAAAATAATTTTGATCACAGCCGTCAGCGGTATGGAAAGAAACATGCCCGAAACTCCCCACAGCGCACCCCCGATTAAAACGGCGATGATGGAAGTAAGCGCATTCAGCTGCACCCGTGATGCGACAATTTTCGGGATGATGAAATTATTGTCGATGAACTGGATGAAAATGTACACGCAAAAAACAAGAATGGGGTAGCTCATGGAATCCTTCGTTACAAAAGCGATGGTCATGGGAAGCAATGTGCCCACCACGCCGCCGATATACGGAATGAGATTGAGTACGGCCCCGATGATCCCGAGAATAATCGCATAATCGATTCCAAGCAATAACAGCCCTGCAGAATTCAGTACCGCAACAATGATCATTTCGAAAACAAGACCGGTAAGATAAGTCTGGATGATTTTTTTTGTGCCGGTCAGTACCTTTTCAACGGCAACCCGGTGTTCCGCCTGGAAGAGCCTGCGGATAAACTCCAGCAGGAGCGGTTTGTAATACAGGATCAGGAAGATGTAAACCGGCAAAAGCATCCCGATGATCAGCGTTTGCCCGACGGCGCTCAATTGTTTCCCGATTTCAAAATCATCGATCGACTCGCTTTGCGTTTCATTGATCCAGGTGTTGATGCTCAAACGCTTTATCCTGAAATTATCGGAAACCCATTTAACCAGTTCGGCAGTGGCCAGCCTGACTTTTTCTTTCAGCTGCGGGTATGTTTCACTGAAAAGACTCGCCTGAGTGGAGATCACGTAAAGAATGCCGGACACCAGGATAAGTGTAAGCGCTACGGCGATGGAAATGGCGATTACTCTTTTTATTTTTTTCCGCACCAGGTAATTAACCAGGGGATTAAGTAAAATAGCCATGAGGGTGGCATACAAAATCGGGAGAATGATATGCTGACCGATGTGCATGGTAAAAACAAAAGCAAAAAGCCCGATAAAAATCAGGGCTATCCTGGCATAAAAAGGCACTTTGACCGGAATATCCATTATGTTTTTTCCACCCGGTTTGTAATGATTGTTTCGACAAAACTGACGGTTAGTTTTACCAGCGGATCCGGTTCTTTCCCGGCAAATAGTTTTTTCGCAACGATATTCAGTATAAAACCCATAACCGCTTTTCCCGCCAGTGCTTTTAAACCCGGTACTGCCGCTGCTTCTTCGATCGTACTCCGGATGAGATTGACCGGTTTCAGGCTTTCGTACGCTTCGAGGAAATGTACTTTAAGCAATTTTCCCTCTGCCTCGCGCAGTTCTTCTTTTGCGAATATTAATTGTTCCAGTAAAGCGGACGCGCCGGGCTGTTCCATAGTGATCTATTTTAATGCTTGTGTAATGATGGAATTTCTCAGCGGCGTTTTAATCCACCTGTTCCTGAAAACATAAAACAACATCCCGGCGAAGGCATAAAAACCGGCAACAATAAAGAAACCGTAATACGTTTTCCCGAGCATTTCACCAATCCATAACGCTATCCCCGTGTTCAGGATAAAAAAACAGATGACGGCGAATGCGATAACGATGGTGCGCGAAGCCAGGTCTGAAATGATATCGGCGGATTTGCCGATGGCTTTCAGTTTGTATAATTCGACGCTCGTTTTCGTATAATGTGTCGCTTTTTCGAAAAGCGTTTCAATGAGCAATGACTGGTTTTCCATATCGCAGTTTCTTTATTGTTGCCGGCAAGCGTGGTGTGCCCGGTTTATTTTGTTTTGCCGTTTTCGGCAAATTCAACCGCTTTTTCTTTTGCGGCTTCAAATTCTTTTTTCGCTTCTTCGAGAAGGGCGTTGAATTTTTCTTTCAGCGCATCGGCGAGGTCACTCGTTTTCCCTGCAATTTTTTTACGTGTTTCGCTTCCCTTGTCGGGAGCAAAAAGAACGCCTAAGATGCCGCCGATGGCAGCGCCGATCAGCAGCGCCCCGATTACTTTACCTGAATTTTCCATGTTGATTGTTTTGGTTTATCGGTTGAATTGATACGATTAAATTTTTCTTCCCTGGATAATCCGCAGGAGAACGGCGATGGCGGCAATCACAAGCAGCAGGTGGATGATTCCCCCGGTGTTGAAACCGAGATAACCGATAGCCCAGCCGATGATCAGGATGACCGCGATGACATACAATAGATTTCCCATGACGGTTGTTATTTCTTTTTGGTTGTTTCGTACGACTTCCCTTTTCGCATTTTATCCGCTTTTGTATCCGTTCCTGTCGAATCGGGGTTTTGCTCCAGCTTTGATTTTCCGGGGAAGGTTCTCTTCACAGTTTTATCGGAATCGGTATTCTTCCGTGTTTTATCGGAACCTGTATCCGGAACAGCAGGGCCGGTAGCGCTCCTGCGTTTATTCGTTTGCTTTTTCATGAGTATGATTTTTTATGCTGATCTGTTTTATTTTTTTTAGCGGTTTATGCTGCGCGGGTCTTTACATATGGATGGCGAGTCCGAAAGTGGAAATGCCGGTTGACAAATCAAGAAACAAACCCAGCTGTCCTTTGAGATGGTATTCGGTCCCGATGTGACCATCCAGGTATATTCCGCTTGAACCATGCTGAACGGTAGTTTCGCCGGAGTACCCGTTTTCCCATGTTGTCCGCCGGATGGCATAACCCAGGGAAGCGGCCAGGTAAAAATCCCATTTGGAACCGGCGCTGAGTAACTTGTCGAAGTAGTATGATCCTTTCACCCCGACAGGAATTACCGTTTGCCGGTAGTAATAATCCCGGTAAGGATTGTTCGGATTTCCCCAGTAGTAATAATTCCTGTACGTATATGCTGTGATAAACGGAGCCAGCGTGAAATTATCGGCCACCTCAAATTCAAAATCGGCATGAATCACGGGCATGGAGTGACCTACGTATCCGTAGTATCCTATTCCTGCTCCCAGGTTGAGCGTGTGGCCGAAAGACTCCCCGGCATTGGGTTCCTGTGCGGAAGTTGTTCCTCCAGAGATGATAAAGGAAAACAAAGCAAGCAATAGGTTTTTCATGAATATGGATTTCTAAGAATGGTAAAAATCAAACGACGATACGTTGCGCGGAATTAAATTTTAAATCCGACCGTGGCCTGGAGCCATTGGTTTTTATAGCGCGGCGTGAAAGAAGTACCGTCGCCGTTATTGGCTTGAAAATCCCAGCCCGCTCTTCCCGAAACAACAACATGGGAAATGATGATGTCGAAACCGGCGACAAAGCCGAGTACATTTTTCCGGATATTCTCATTCTCGAATTCCTGTTCCTGCGCAATGCTGTTCGAGCCGTAGACGTACACATTTTTCTCGTGCAGGAGATACGAATACTGCGGGCCGGCCACAATGGTCAGGAACTGGGCGGGCTTTACCTGGAACTGCAGCGGAATATCGAGGAACGTGGTCGTTTTTGTGAAAGAATAAGCAGAACCGAACAATGTGCCCGACGCCTTAAATCCTTTTTGGGAAACTAAAATTTCGGGTTGAACGCCGAGAAATTTTCCAATCGGAATACCGAAGAACACTCCCCCGGCAAAACCGGCTTTTGCATCGGCGCGGAAATCCTGTCCTTGTTCATCCCATACATTGGAATAATTTAAACCGGCTTTGATCCCGAATGCGAAATTACCGCGCGCATCGGTATCCGTATCCGAATCCTGTGCTTTCAACGATGCGGTTCCCATGGAGCAAAATAATATGCTCATAGCTATTACTGTCTTTTTCATAATCTGTTTTTGTTAATCCCGGCGTACCGGGCAGTGAATGAATTTTCACAGATCAAAGGTGCGCGATACAATGTATGCGTGTGTTACATAACGTTTGCAAACAGTTACATCATTCACACATGTTGCATTGGTCGGCGTTTTTATTTCTCGAGACGTATGAAAACATTTTTCCAGGAATCATCCCGGCTGTTTTACGTTCTCCCGCGTGATGCCGATATATATTTATGCAGCATGGAACGCAGCGTGTCGTAATAGGTCTTTAATGTCTTTGGGGATATTTCCGGCAATACTTCGTCCGGAATAGTTACCGGCATTTCTTCCAGGTATTTGGACAGTTCGGGATACCGGTCCTGTATGATCATGGTAATATGCAGGATATTCGTATTCAGTTCTTGTTCTGTTTTCATGAAATTTTATGGCTAAACGGGCATCGTGTGAACAGGCGGACCAGTGGCCCGGACATGCGATCGCCCCCGGGGTTATCGGGGGCGAAATGATCCGTGGCGTATTTATTTCTTTCCGAAATCGGCGATTGATTTTTCGAATGCATCCATGTCGCGGTCAAATTCGACGGCGATCATCGTGAAACTCATTTTAAAATCATTCCACATGGTTTTTTCGCCGTGCTTATATTCATGCATTTTGATTTTCATGGCGTCGTTTCTTTTCTGCAACTCGTTCAGCCGGACCTCATTTTTTATTCTTGTCTCTTTTTTATCGGCCGCAATTTTGACCCGGAACTCTGCGAGCGCTTTTTCGTTACTCGCTATCCGGCCGGCCCACTCGATTTTGGCTTTTTCATATTCTGCTGCCGAATCGATACGGGCCTGGTCCAGCTTCGCATGGGCGGCTGCAACATCCTGTTCCGCATTTTCTACTTTTTTGGCCGATGACTCGCAACCGGTAAAAGCTGCTCCCGTGGTAAAGATGACCAGGACGAGCGGGGAAAATATATTTTTCATTTGTGTGGTTGATTTATATTGTTTTATTTTTTAAAGTTTCTGAAAAAACTGCCCGGTTTTTACAACCGGGCAGTCTCGATTAACCCTGTATTACAAATCAGAGCGCTGCAACAATGGCTGCGAACTCTTCTTTTGTTTTGCCGAGCTTGTTCTGAATCTTGGTCAGCATTTCGTCTTTCTTACCGTTTTCGTAATGCAAATCGGAATCGGTCAGTGTAGAAAATTTCGCCTTGAGCTTACCTTTTTGCTCGTTCCAGTTTCCTTTAACAGGAGCCGGGTTGATTGTGTTCTCTTTTCCTGTAGCAGGAGCCGGAGTCGGGTTGGTTGTGTCCTCTGTCATGTTCTTGATTTTTACGTGTAACTGAATTATTACGGTACAAAGGTGCGCCTGCGTGAAGTGATCTGTGTTACACAAGTCCCGGAATAACTTACATTATTCACACAATGATTATGGTTTTTTATGCATGGGCCATGGCTTTTTCGTCGATATTGACGCCGAGTCCTTTGGCTATCGCCATTCCCAGCTGAATATCGGCACGGAAAAAATGACACAGTTGCCGGTTAATAATTTCATTTCTCTTTTCCCCGTCAATACCGCTCATGGCAGATATAATGTTGTTCACCAGGTTTTTCCTGTCCTGCTCCTGCATCACATCCCGGTACAAAATACCCGGCTGCGTATAATGATCGTTATCATCCCGGTTGCAGTCAAACCAGCCCGCAGTGTCCGACTCCAGTTGCATCGCCGGTTCTTTGTAAGTATCATCAACCATAATGTCGTCAAAACTATTCGGACGGTAATTCGGACTTGCTCCGCCATTATCGCCTGCCTGCATGAAACCGTCGCGCTGGTAATTCGCAACCATGTAGGGGCATTTGTTTACCGGGATATGTTCATAATTTACACCCAGGCGATACCGGTGCGCATCGGGATAAGAAAGTAAACGGCCCTGCAGCATTTTATCGGGCGAATACCCGATGCCGTCAACCACATGTGCCGGGGCAAACGCAGCCTGTTCCACATCACGGAAATAGTTTTGCGGAACTTCATTCAGTTCCATGATGCCCACATTAATCAACGGAAAATCTTTGTGACTCCAGACCTTGGTTACATCGAACGGATTGTATTTGAAATTTTTTGCCTCTTCATCCGTCATTACCTGGATGGCCATCTTCCATTTTGGAAAATCATTTCTTTCAATCGCATCTACGAGGTCCCGTTGTGCATGATCGGGATCAAATCCCCGCATTTCCCGGGCCTCTTTATCATTGAAGTTTTTTATGCCCTGCACGGTCGTAAAATGAAACTTCACCCAGGTCCGCTCGTTTTTCCTGTTGAGAAGAGAAAACGTATGACTTCCGAAGCCGTGCATGTTCCGGTATGAGAACGGCGTTCCGCGGTCGCTCATCAGGATCATAACCTGGTGCAGGCTTTCCGGGTTGAGGCTCCAGAAATCCCAAACCATTGCAGGGCTTTTGCAATTTGTTTTCGGGTCACGTTTTTGTGTGTGGATGAAATGGGAGAATTTTTTCGGGTCTTTAATGAAAAAGACGGGCGTATTATTCCCGACCAGGTCCCAGTTCCCGTCTTCGGTATAAAATTTAAGTGCAAAACCGCGGGGATCTCTTTCCGTGTCTGCGCTTCCTTTCTCACCGCCGACAAGAGAAAACCGGGCAAACATTTTTGTCCGCTTGCCGATTTTGCCAAACAGTTTCGCTTTCGTGTACCGGGTAATGTCATGCGTTACGGTAAAAATTCCGAAGGCCCCGGTTCCCTTTGCGTGAACTACCCGTTCGGGAATACGTTCGCGGTTGAAGTGCGCCATGTCCTCGTGGAGAAAATAATCCTGCAGCAGGATTGGTCCCCGGTTACCTGCAGTCATCGAGTTCTCAAACTCGGTATATGGTCTTCCGCTTGCGGTAGTCAGTCTTTTCTTTTTCACGCGATCTTGATTTAAATTTCCACGCCCGCTTATCCTGGCGCTACACAATTCGTAATAACCATAAAATAACGAGAATCAGTGCAATGACCAGTAATACATTGATCAGCCCGCCGGCACCCAGTCCGCCCGCTAAAAGACCGGCTGCCCAAATGATCAGCACCACCAGGATAATGATCCAGAATAAGCTCAATGCTTCTCTTTCGGTAGAACCGGATTTTGTTTTTTTGGTTTCGGATAATATGCGTTTAACTTCCGCCACCGGTTTTACGGAAGTTTCCCGGCTTTGCCCGGGATTGAGCTGCGGACGTTTTTGGGTTTTCATTCCTGTATTATCCGTTGTAACGGTTTTACCGGCTGTTGCGGTATTTTGTTTTGTATGCCGGGCTGTGGTTTTTTTCCTGGCCTGGCTTTGTGCGGCAGGTGATGGTCTCTTTGTTTCGAACGGAATTTTTCTTTCTTCTTTCGGTACAGCGGTTTTCTGTTTCCCGGAACCATGACTGACATAATAGCCGTCATTATAACGACGTTTCATTATCGATAAGTTCGATCCGCACGAAGAAAACAAGATGCCTGTAATGATGCCGATGGCGCTGAATACAATTGATTTTTTCATGTGTTACTGGTTGATAGATGAGAAGTCAGTGTTTTGAAAAGTATTCCCTGACGAATGCGTGTTGCTGGCTCTCCGTCATTTTATCAGCCGGCATAACGTCTATTTGTGTATTGGAGAAGCGATGATCAGCCCGCAGGACATTATGCAGTTCTGTTTTCGCATCCGTAGGACCAAAGAGAATAACCGCTTCATAATTCCGGATAATCTCGCCCAGTTCTTTGTAATATTCCGCGTGCCGGTGCTGTTCCTGGTTGTGCATCAGGTTTTCATTTCTGCCCAGGCTGTGGTGTTTTTGCTGGTGGCTGAAGTTTGAAGCGACAACCATTGTTTTCATGGGATCGGTAAGTTCCATTACATGGGCACTTGAATGATCTATCCAAATGCCCAGTTTCGTTGCCGCTGTCATATGGTGTTTTCCTGGTTTAGTGTGCGGTGATAAACGGGTTATTGTTGCGAAACCAGTCTGCCTGATTGTATCGTTTGATTATTCGCTGTCACTTTGTAGAAATAAATCCCCGGTGCAAGTTCGCCTGTACTTAACGTCGTTGCCTGCGCAGTAATAGGCACAAACATTACTTCTTCTCCCAGCACATTGTATATGCTCAATGCTGCGTGGCTCATTTGCGACATATCATTTACCCGGATGGTGGTGAACGTACTGAACGGATTGGGATAAATGGAAATCGCCTGGTCAGCAGCATCAAATGAACCAATGCCGGAACCCAGGCAGCCCGGTGGCATCGTTGCCGTCATCCCGGTTGTCGTCAGGGCGCCGGTGGTTGTAAATGCGCGGCCGTTAAGTGTAACGCCGGTATCCAGGCTGACCGCGGCATTGTTGCAAACGATCGTTCCGTTGAAAACAGAATACTCGCTGATGTCCACTGCGCCATCGATTTTCCAGAACACATTTTTTGCCTGTGTGCCGTTGGTCAGAATAACTTTGGAATATGTGCTTGTCGAGAACGCACCGTTTACCTGGATGACAAATACGGCATTGGTATTACCCATCGCATTGAGGTAAAGTGTATCCGTAAATATAACCGCCCCGTTCATGATATATGTATGCGGTGTGAGTACAAGGTTACGCCCGAACTGCACGGGATACAACAATTCAATATCGTAAGACAATGTGTTCAGGTAAGAGTAAACGTTCAGCAGATCGGTTGCACATGCTGCAGTAAATACATCCGGGATTGGGTGAATGACACCTGTTACATCCAGTGCGCTGAAACCTGTCGTTAACCCGACATTCGTTCCGACATCACCTGTAACATACGTGACACCTGCGTTCGTTACCGGGCCATCTGCAGAAAACAGGGCGTAACATTCCGTAGAAGCAAGTGTGGGAGAAGCTGGTCCTGTTAGTATGGGACTGCCGCAACCAACAGGAGTATAAGCCAGCACGCCATCAACACTGACAGCACCGGCAGTAGATAATGCTCTTCCTTCGAGCGTGTCGCCGGTATTCATGTTGATGGCCGCATTATTGGCAATAACGGTTCCCTTCATGCTGGTTCCCGGAGCCATGCTGACCAGGCCTTCCACTTTCCAGAAGACCTTACACGCTTTGGCTCCATTGATCAGCTTTACCTTCGAATTTGCGTTTGTAGAAAAAGGCCCCTGTACCTGGAAAATGAATACTGCGTTGGAATCTCCCTGGGCATTTAGACTCAGGTCCAGGTTCAGTGTTGCCGCACTGGAAATGGAATAAACCCCGGGAACAAGAATTTGCCCGTTGCCGAGTAAAGATGCGGGAAAGAAAGTCGGAATCGTGCTGTTCAGCTGGTTGTAGGCGATCAGCAGGTCGGTTGCGCATTGGGCACTTGCGCCGTCATTATCGTGCATCCGGCCGTTCACATTTCCGAAAGTCGTGCTGAGGCCGTTATTCGTACCTACATTTCCTGTAAGCTGTGAAATACCTGAATTCGTAAGCGCTCCATTCGTGGAAAAAAGAACAAAATTGGCGGAGGTGCCTAAATTGGGCGCCTGCCCGGAATTAATACCGGGGAAAAGCAACAGCGTAATAGCTGTTACAAGTATGGATAGTAGTTTATTTTTCATGTGAACCAGTTTTATTATTATGATATTCTAACTGGTCAAAGGTGCGTAAACAGGGGCATGGGATGTTACACAAGTCCATGAATAAGTTGCATGATTCACACGTAAGCGCTCCTTCAAATAAAAACGCCACCCGGCTAAGGATGGCGTTTAACATGTGTTGCCGGAGGTTATTCTCTTATGATAATGAATTCCGTACGCCTGTTTTTCTGGTGTTCATCTTCGGGACAAACCGAAACGATGTCGCTTTCACAGGCACATCCGTTTACCGGTTTTGTTTCGCCGTATCCTTTGCCGTAAATCCGGCCCGGGTTTGTGATTCGTTTCTTTACATATTCCGCTGATGCGTTTGCCCGTTTGTCGGAGAGTGCCTGGTTGTATCCTTTACTGGCCCTGCAATCGGCGTAGGAACTTAGTTCAACGATCATACCGGGATATTCATTCATGATCGCTATGATTTTGTCCAGTTCAATTTCAGCATCCGGGCGGATACCGAACTCATGAAAATCGAAGTAAACGGAATTGAAGGCTACAATTTTTCCCAGGTCGGCGCCTACTTCTATTTTTACGACAATCGCTTCTTCCTTTTTAAGCAGGATGAGATCCGCTACGATAATCAGCTCGTTGCCAAAGGTGCCGGCAGAAATACGACCGTCAATATAGTTTTGTTTTTTACCGGTTAAGAAGAAATTCTTATCCGGATCGACCAGGAAGGTATATGTTCCGTCATCTTTGGTGACCAGGGTATTGATTACATTACCCGCATCATCGGCAAGCGAAACGAATGTTCCAGGAACAGGAGTCCCGTTTTTATCCATCGCAATGCCTTTTATCTTTTTCCCGATATCCAATGCCTTCAGCAGGTCAAAAGAATAAATATTATCGTCGCCGCTTCCGCCGGTTCTGTTCGAAGAAAAATATCCCCTGCTCATTTTGTTGTTCACAATTGCGGCAAAATCATCATACTGTGTATTCAGGGGAGTTCCTGCATTATATACGCGGCCGAATTCGGCGCCGTTAACCGCGCAAATAAAAATATCGAGTCCGCCCAGGCCGAAATGACCGTCGGAAGTAAAAAACAGAACATCGTTGCTTTCTTCAAAAAAGGGAAACATTTCATTTCCTTCCGTATTTATTTTATTGCCCAGGTTCTCCGGGTTTCCCCATGTTCCTTTTTCATCTTTCGTAATCCTGTAAATGTCCGCTCCGCCATAACCGCCGGGCTTATCGCTGGTAAAATACATGGTGTTCCCGGAAGGTGTTAAACACGGCTGCCCGACAGAGTATCCTTTATCATTGAGCACAAACGGTTCTTCTTCCGACCATTTTCCGTCGGTGTATGTGCTGAAAAAAATCTGGAGTTCTACGATCCTGTCTTTGCTCCTGTCGCTGGCATTATTGCTGGTGAAGGCCATGTGCGTGCCGTTATTGCTGAAACATGCGGTACCGTCGTGCAGTTTGCCGTTCAGCCGCTTGCTGAAATTTTCAGGCGCATGCAATTGTCCTCCGTTCACTTCGGAAACACGCATGTCCAGGAACGGTTTCCTGTTCCAGTTGTATTTTTTCTGAATCCACTTCGGAGTCGCCCGGGTGGAAGCGAAAACGACCTTGTCTCCATAATAACATGCTCCGAAATCCTGCGCATCCGTATTTATATCCAGGTGCTGGATTTTATACCGGCCGTTATCGGTCATCATGCCGGTTAAACCCGTGTTATTGGCGGAATAGTTCTTTGCGCGTGAATCTTCGGGTTTCAGCGCGCTGAATTTATCCATCGATTCATTCGCTTCGGCATACTTGCCGTTGGTCTTTAAAACCATGGCATAATTGTAATAATCATCCGCCACAACGTCTCCCGGTATGTTTATCAGCCTGGCGTATGCAGCTTCCGATTCGGCATGCTGATCCATGTTGCAGTAACTTTCGGCCAGCCGGCGCTGCCCGTCCGGGGTTAGTTGCCTGGCCTGTGTATAGGCAACAATGGCTTTATCAAACGAGTAGTTAAAAGCGTATTCATCTCCTTTTAATTCTTTGTTTGATTTTTCCTGGGCAAAACCGCTCATGCCTGTGCAGGCAAGTGCAATGATGGGAATAAATATATTTTTCATGTTCTTATGCTTTAGTAAAGATTTAAAAATGCCTCGGTGAATGGATTTGTCGTTTGTCAAAAAATATGAAATCATATCGCAGCACTATTTCGTGGCTTCCCTGGTTATACTTCGCTGTTTTTAATCCGTAAGACCAGTCGAATGAGTATCCCAGGTGAAACTGCTCGGTAATACCCAGCCCCACCAGTCCTCCGAATGCGTCGCCGGTGCGGTACATGGCGCCGAGCAGTAATTTTTTCGCGATCACGAACGACGCGGTAAAATCAACCTGTACGGGGGCTGCAGCCGTTACTTTAACCAGTGTGGTCGGTTTGAAGGCCAGGTTATCGGTCATATTCAGCATAGCGCCGGCGATAAAAAAGTAGTGCCGTTGTTCCTTTCCGATCAATGTGTTGTTGCCGGTCTGCTGTATTTCCGAATAACTGTTCTGCAGTAAATTCGGCGTTGAAATCCCGGCGTAGAAACGCTCCATGTAATAATATGCACCGAAACCGAAGTTGGGCGTTACATGATTGCTGATGTCGTTTTGAAACACCGGGTCGGTCTGCTGATCCAGTTGAAGTGTATTCAGCCGGGCCTGGAATATATTCGCTCCTGCACTTAAACCCAAGGCCAGTTTCGATTTCTCGGTCAGCATCATGATGTATGCAAAATCAGCAAATACGGATGTGTTGTTCGTGGGGCCGATCTTGTCATTGGATGCCGATAAACCGATCCCGATGTGCTTGCTTTTTAACGGGGCGTGCATCGTCAGCGTCTGGGTCATGGGCGCGCCTTTGAAGTCGACCCATTGCGAACGGTGAAGCGCTGTTACCGTCAGGGCTTCCCGGCTCCCGGCATAACCCGGATTGATCACCAGTGTGTTATACATGTAATGCGTATACATCGGAATCTGCTGCGCATGGACGGTTAAACTTCCGAGAACCAAAACCGATGCGGATATTATTTTTACAGATGTTTTCATTTTGCGTTGTTTTTATTGCTTTTACCTGTTGAGATAGATGGTTCCTTTGATAACAGCGGTGTTGTTGCCCAGGTCGAGGATGTAGAAGTATGTGCCCACGGGCAATTCATCGCCGCCGATCCGGATGCCTGTTGTTGATTTTCCATCCCAGGTATTCTGGTAAGGACCCGCTTCGAATACTTTATTTCCCCAGCGGTTAAAGATTATGAACACATTGGCCGGGTAATACCCGATTCCCCTGATCACGAACAAATCGTTGATACCGTCTCCGTTCGGAGAAAAACCTTCAGGAAGGAAAAAGTCCATAGTGTCGCAGTCGTTTACCGCAACGGCTGCTGTTGAAGGAGCGGAAGTACAGCCATTGGCCGAGACGGTTAAAAAGTAGGTGCCTCCGTCGGTTGCTGCCGCAGAAAGTATTACCGGGTTTTGATCTGTCGATACATATCCACCGGGGCCTGTCCACAGGTATGTCGCTCCGGCAACAGGCTGCGTGGTGAGATTGATCGTGGTGCCTGCACAAACCGGGGAATTGCTTCCGGCAACAGCAACGGGCGCCGGGTTTACGGAAAGTGTTGCCAGTATCGATGTATCATCCGGTGTGCAGGATCCGCTTACGATAACATGGTAATCAGTTCCGGCATCAGAAAGCGTCACCGGGTTTATAGTCAGTATCGCCGAAGTTGCGCCCGAAATATTTCCTGCGTTGACCAGGTTCAGCATTCCTTTTCTCCATTGGTACGTGAGACCTGTTCCCGTTGCGGTTACGGAGAAACTTACGGAATCGCCTTCGCATACGGTTTGACTGGCTGGCCCGCTTGTGATCACAGGCGCTGTATTGACTGCCAATGAAATATTGATCGAAGTATCGTTTCCGCAGGTCCCGCTTACGATAACATTGTAATTGGTGCCCGCATCGGAAACAGTCGCGGGGTTAATGATGAGTGTTGCCGAAGTCGCGCCCGAAATATTTCCACCGTCAACGAGGTTCAGCGTTCCTTTTCTTTTTCTCCATTGATATGTAATACCGGTTCCGGTTGCAGTTACTGAAAAGCTTACGGAATCACCTTCGCATACGGTTTGACCTGCCGGTTGCGGAATAATGACCGTAGCGGTGTCAACGGCCAGGGAAACGTTTATTGACGTATCGTTTCCGCAGGCACTGCTTACGATCACGTTGTAGTTGTTCCCGGCATCGGAAACAGTCGCGGGATTTATAGTCAGTGTCACCGAAGTCGCGCCCGAAATATTTCCTGTATTGACCAGGTTCAGTGTTCCTTTTCTCCATTGATACGTGAGCCCTGTTCCCGTTGCGGTTACGGAGAAATTTACCGAATCGCCTTCGCACAGGCTTTGATTAACAGGTTGTACGGTAATGACCGGGGTAATGTCAATAACCAGTGAAACATACATGGAGGTATCATCCGGCACAAATGAACCGCTCACGATAACATTGTAATCGGTTCCGGCATCG
>VBWE01000050.1 GCA_006218065.1 Bacteroidota bacterium | reverse complement strand
GGGTGCGTGGCATCTGTCGATTACATCGGGATAAGACGTTCGACCTGTCCGCTCACTGCAGGTTTCACCTGGAGTCCGTCAACCATTTGTGCAACCAGTTCGCAGATCAACAACGTATCGTTCACCGACGCATCCTTCGCACCCAGTACAACGATCATTTCCTGGAGCTGGAGTTTCAGCGGGCCGATCACTCCGAATCCTTCTGTCTCATCGCAGCAAAACCCGGCGAATATCCAGTTCACCGGCCCGGGAACATTTACGGTATCGCTTACCATCAACGATAATGCAGGCGGAAACAGTTCGGTTACACATTATATAACAGTCAACCCGTACCCGGCTGCCGCAGGATCGATCACCGGTCCGATGCCCGCAGTCGTTTGCCAGGGCGCTACCGCCGTCCCGTTCTCGGTAGCACCGATCGCTAATGCCACCAGCTATGTGTGGACATTGCCTCCCGGCGCGACCATCGTAAGCGGCAGCGGCACAACCAATATTCTCGTTGATTTCAGCCTCGTTGCTACTTCAGGTGCAGTGCAGGTTTACGGGCAGAATACCTGCGGAACAGGCGCTGCTTCGGTACCGTACAACGTAACCGTCAGCCCGCTGCCAGGCGCTACATCCAGCATCAGCGGACCGACTACCGTATGCCAGGGCCAGACCGGCGTAGTGTTCTCCACAACGGCTATCGCGAACGCAGCTACCTACAGCTGGACGCTTCCGGTCGGTGCAACGATCACTTCTTCACCGAACGGTGCAAGCATCACGGTTGATTTTGCAAACAACGCTTCCGGCGGAACGATCAACGTGATCGGTGTCAACAGTTGCGGAAGCGGAACGTCGTCTGTCGGTTATACGCTCAACGTGAACCCGCTTCCTGATGCAGCCGGCGCTATTTCCGGAAGCAGCCAGGTTTGCGAAGGCGCAACAAACGTAAACTATTCCATCGCTATGCTGGCCAATGCCAACTCATACACCTGGACGCTGCCTCCCGGGGCGGTCATTACTTCAGGAAGCGGCACCAACTCGATCACGGTAGACTTTACCAACGTAACAGCTTCCGGAAACGTAACTGTAAACGGAGTGAACACCTGCGGAAACGGAACATCGTCGAATATGGCGGTGAATGTGGGCCTGCTCCCCGATTCTGCGACAGCGATCAGCGGACTTACAACAGTATGCGCCGGGACAAGCGGTGTACAGTATAACGTGAGCGCCGTTGCGAACGCGGGTTCTTATACCTGGTCTTTACCTCCGGGCGTAAGTATCACCAACGATAACGGGAACGTGATCACCGTCAGCTTCGATGCAACGGCCCAGTCGGGACCGATCTCGGTTTACGGTGTGAACAGTTGCGGAAACGGCGCCACTTCCGTACCGGTGAACATCACGGTGAATCCGCTGCCCGATACGACGCTCTCCATTACAGGACCTTCCAGCGTTTGCCAGGGCCAGACCGGCGTTACATTCAACATTTCGTCCGTAGCCAATGCGACCAACTACGGCTGGATGCTCCCGGTAGGTGCGACAATCACTGCCGGCGACAGCACAACCAGCATTACAGTTGACTTCAGCACCAGCGCCCAGTCGGGAACTGTGATGGTGATGGGCAATAACGGTTGTGGTCTCGGCGAAGCGAACGACACCGTGCAGCTCATCGTAAACCCGCTGCCTGATCCGACCGGCACGATCACCGGCCCGGCTACGATCGACATCTGCCCGCAGGCAACAGGTATTACATTCAGCGTACCTGTAGTTGCCAACGCGAGCTACTATGTATGGTCGCTGCCTGCGGGTGCAACAATCATCGCCGGCGACAGCACAAATACGATCACCGTTGATTTCACCGTCAGCGCTTCTTCCGGAGCAGTTACCGTGTACGGTGAAAACGCCTGCGGACAAGGAACTTCATCCACATTCAACATTACCGTTTCGAGCGTAACGGCTACAGATATCTGCATGGTTACTGTAGACGGCAACTCGATATACAATCACGTGATCTGGGAAAAACCGATGGTGAGCGATATCGATTCCTTCCGCATCTATCGTGAAATTACCACCAACGTATTTGCACAAGTCGGTGCGGTTGATTACGATTCGATGAGCGTTTATGTCGATTCGGTTTACCTGCCGCTCGCGAACCCGAACACGACCAGCTACCGTTACAAAATCGCTTCGGTTGACAGCTGCGGAAACGAAAGTGCACAGAGCCTGCACCACCGTACGCTCTTCCTGCAGGCCAGTGTAGGTCTCGGCAATACCGTGAACCTGTCGTGGAACCTGTACGAAGGTGCAACGGTGAGCTTCTTCCGCATCATGCGCGACAGTACGCTGTCCAACAACTGGCAGGCTATCGATTCCGTTCCGGGTACGAATATGAACTTCACGGACCTCAACCCGCCGCAGTCCGTTTCTGTAACCGATATCCGTTACAAACTGCAAACCATCTGGGTAACGAGCTGTAACCCGACACGCGCAATCAACACGTCGGAATCGAACCTGAAAGATGTACCGACCGCTGCGTTCTCCGTTGCGGAAACAGGGCTCGCTTCGATGGTGAACGTTTACCCGAACCCCTCGCAGGGATTGGTCACGGTAGAGTACCCGTACAATCCTGACGGTTACCTGCTCGAAGTCCGCGATGCACTCGGACGCCTGGTTTACACCAGCAGCGGAAACGGCAAGAGCGGATCGAACGGTAAGTTTGTCCAGACGCTGGACCTGCAGCATCTCGCGAAAGGCGCATACACCCTTTCGCTGAACTCAGGCAAGCAGACGGTTCATAAGAAGTTAGTGATCCAATAAATCGAAAAGCATCAGAAATAAAAAGCGGCCATTGAATTTCAATGGCCGCTTTTTATTTTGCAGAAATATAAAATCACTGCAGGATCAGTTCCAGCGAAGTATCATAAACATTCTTGTATTCGCTCACAGCGCCGAAATCTTCGCCGTCCACAAGAATTCCTTTTCCTTTTACTTCGCCCAGCCGTTCGAAAGGCGTTTTACTGTCGAGCAGGAACGCGGTGAATTTTTCCTCGTCCGATTTTTTGACGCTCACGGCGATCCGGCCCTGGGCTTCCCCGAAAAGGAATGCGTCCCTGCGGATGTCTTTGGTGCAGCTGATGGAAAAGCCGAGCTGGCGTGGCATGGCGCTTTCGAGGAGCGTGATGAACAGGCCGCCGTCGGAACAATCGTGTACGGATTGCACCAGTTTCTGACGGATGAGTTGCTTGATGGTGTTCTGGATGGCGTACTCTTCATCGAGATCGAAATACGGCGCCGGCGTGTTTTTGATTTTGTGCCAGGAATACAAATATTCCGAAGATGCGATATCGTTGCGCGATTTGCCGATGAGAAAAATACTGTCGCCTTCGTTTTTGAAATCGAGCGTCATCCGCGTCGATTTGTCTTTCAGCAGGCCGAGCATGCCGATGGTGGGCGTGGGGAAAACGGGTTCCGTTTTATCGCCGGATGAAGTCTGGTTGTAAAAACTCACGTTTCCGCCGGTAACCGGCGTGGAGAATTTCAAGCAGGCTTTGCTCATGCCTTTGATGGCGCCCACGAACTGCCAGTACACTTCGGGGTTGTACGGATTTCCGAAGTTCAGGCAGTTGGTAACCGCACTCGGTTCTCCGCCGCTGCAAACGATATTGCGCGCACATTCCGAAACGGCGATCGCGCAGCCCGTTTCCGGATCGGCATTCACGTAGCGGGAATTGCAGTCTACTTTCAGGGCGAGCGCTTTGCTGGTGTCTTTAATGTTCACGATGGCAGCGTCGGAAGGTGCGTTGGTGCTCATGTTCACCGTACCCACCATCGAATCGTACTGGTTGTACACCCAGCGTTTGCTCGCGATATTCGGATGCGCGGCAAGGTGTTTCGCAACGGCTTTCAGGTCGGCGGGAACGGAAACTTTGTTTATATCGAACTTCTTCGATTCGGCGAAATAGGCCGGCTCTGTGAATTCGCGTTTATAAACCGGTGCGCCGCCGCCGAGTACGAGTGATTCCGCAGGAACGTCGGCGACGAGATCGTTGCCCATATAATACTTCAGGCGGTCGCCCGCGGTCACTTCGGCAATCTGCACGCAGTTGAGGTCCCACTTTTCAAAAACGCGCATCACTTCCTGCTCGCGTCCTTTGTGCACGACAACGAGCATGCGTTCCTGCGATTCGCTGAGCAGGATTTCCCAGTCTTTCATACCGGCCTGGCGCGTGGGAACTTTATCGAGCCACACGTTCATGCCGTGTTTTCCTTTGGCACTCATTTCCGAAGTGGAGCAGGTGATGCCTGCCGCGCCCATATCCTGCATGCCGACCACCGCGCCGGTTTTAATGACTTCGATGGTGGCTTCGAGTAAAAGTTTTTCCTGGAAGGGATCGCCCACCTGCACGGCGGGAAGATCTTTGGCGGATTCTTCCGTAATATCTTTCGAAGCGAAAGCCGCGCCGTGGATGCCGTCCTTGCCGGTGGATGAACCGACGATGAACACCGGGTTGCCCACGCCTTCGCTGGTTGCGCTTACGGTTTCGCCCACCCGCACGAGGCCCACGCTCATCGCATTTACAAGCGGGTTCACATTATAACACTCGTCGAAGAAAACTTCACCGCCCACGGTGGGAATACCGAATGCGTTGCCGTAATCGCCGATGCCTTTTACTACGCCGCGCACGAGCCATTTGGTCCGGTCGAGCTTCAGGTCGCCGAAACGGAGCGAGTTCAGCTGCGCCACCGGCCGCGCACCCATGGTAAACACGTCGCGGTTGATGCCGCCCACGCCCGTGGCCGCGCCCTGGTAAGGTTCCAGCGCCGAAGGATGGTTATGCGATTCGATCTTGAACGCGCAGGCCAGCCCGTCGCCGATATCCACCAGCCCGGCGTTTTCCTCGCCCGCTTTGGCCAGCATGTGCGGACCGTCTTTCGGCAGCGTCTTCAGCCAGCTGATCGAGTTTTTGTACGAGCAGTGTTCGCTCCACATTACGGAATAAATGCTCAGTTCGGTGAAGTTGGGCGTGCGGCCGAGTATTTCCGTGATCTTCCGGAATTCTTCCGGGCGAAGACCAAGTTTTTCTGCGGTTTCAACGGTGGTTGCTTCTCCCTTGACGAGGTCTGACATCTTGCGCTTGATTTTTTTGGAAGTCCAAAATTACGCATCATTCGCGCATCCCCGGCAGTTCACTTATCAACAGGATGTGAATTGCTACATTTGAGGGAAGAATTCACCTATGGAACATCGGTTTATAGCAGGTCCGGAAGCCCGGAAACGTGCAATCATGAACGTTATTTTCGTTTATGCCATCCTGCTTGCGTTCGTTTCGGTAGTGGCTTTCAAGGATGTTTTTTTCGGTGAAAGAGCATTCGACCAGACTCCTTTTTTCGTACTCGGTATTATGCTGGTTTTACTGTCGGTTTCCTGCTTTTTTGCCATCCGCAGGGCCGTTGACCGCATCAAAAAACTGGAAGTGCTGATTACGGAAGAGGGTCTTCAGGTGAGCAACGGCAGGTTCAAAGCCAAAGCCGCGTTCAGCGAAATCGACCGGATCATCCGGCGGAAGGACAGGGGACTGGTCATTTTTCTCAGGAACCGGAAAGTACCGTTCCTGCTGCTCACGCCGCGTTTCCTGGAATTCGACCGGATGGAAAAACTGCTGGCCGAAAACTGTACCGTTGTGGATGGAAAAGCCAGTGCATTTGTATGGTTCAACCGGTTGCTCTGGATCGGTATCACCATGATAACTATGTCTGTTTTTGTGATTTCGCATCATAAAACAGCCGTTTTTATTTCCGGGATCGTGATGCTCGGCCTGCTTTTCTTTTCGCTGTGGCAGATACTGGTGAACCGCAAAAACATAAATATCCTGCTCAATCTTATCGTTACCATCCTGCTGATCGCAGTCATTCTTGTGAAAATCATTATCGTCATTAATATGCAGCCCTAGGCGAATATGGGAATCCTGGTCAGCCTGTTTTATGTTTTGCTTTTTCTCCTGCTGATCCGCCGGCTGCGTTTTTTTCAGCTCGAAGGTTTGGGCAAATGGACGCCCGCTCTTTTCTTCCTCCTGAAACTGGCAGCAGGCATGGCGGTCTGGGCGGTTTACACGTATTATTATCCCGATGCGTCCACGGCGGATATTTTCAAATATTTCGACGACAGCAAAATCATGCACGATGCGCTGTATGAATCGCCGGGCGATTTTTTCCGTATGCTGTTCAGTGTTGGGAACGATACGCCGCATTTCGACCAGCTGTACTACCAGAAAATGAATCACTGGTACCGGGAATTCGACAGCAATCTTTATAACGACAGCCATACGATCATCCGGTTCAATGCCTTTGTCCGGATTTTTTCTTTCGGTTATTACCATGTGCATACGGTGTTCATGTGTTTTCTTTCTTTCGCGGGATTGTGCGCGCTTTACAAAACGCTTTACCCGTATGTCCGCGAATGGAAATACCTGCCGGCGATATTCATCTTTCTTTTTCCTTCCGTGGTTTTCTGGGGCTCGGGCGTATTGAAAGAAGGCCTGCTTTTTTTCGGACTGGGTTTCCTGTTCCGGCATTTTTTCGGATGGCTGAACGACCGCCGCCGGATCCGTTTGCTCTGGATCGCGCTTTTGCTGCTCCTGCTTTTCGTGACCAAGTTTTACATCGTGGTTTCGCTGGTTCCCGCGCTGCTCGGTATCTTATGGACTTTCCGGGAAACCAGCAAGTCGCGCGTACTGATGAAATTTTCGCTCGTACTCGTCCTTTATATCACCGCCGGGATATTTACCGACAAAATTTTCCCCGGCTACAATCCCTTCGAAGTACTGGCGATCAAGCAGCGCGATTTTCTGAACCTGGCACGCGGCGGGACGTACCTGCTGAGTGATTCCACGGTCGCTTTCGTCGCGCCGGAAAACCACGATTGCGTACTTACGGATACTGTGACGAAAAAAACGCGCATCAAAGCCGGTTGTGATTTTTACTACTGGCGCGTGAGCGACTTTACGGATACGATCTTCGTCAAAAATTCAACCGACAGCGCGCAGTACAGCATCATGACCGATTACCCGCGCGCGGGAAGCCTGATGAAGGTGGAACGCCTCGAACCGACGATCGGCAGTATCGCGAAAAATACGCCGCCCGCAATCTGGAATTCCCTCGTGCGGCCATATCCCTGGGAAGCGAAAAGCGCGATGCTGGTTTTGCCCGCACTCGAAAGCCTGCTGATTTTACTGTTACTCGTATTTTTCCTTTCTGCATTCCGTATCCGGCTTCCGAACCTGCAACTGGCTTTGTGCTGCCTTGTTTTTGTATTCCTGCTTTTCGCCATTACCGGTCTGACCACGCCGGTGATCGGTGCGCTGGTGCGTTACCGTATCCCGGGAATTCCGCTGCTGTTGCTGGCGCTGCTGCTGCTGAGCGACAGGGAGAAAATTACGGGCAGGTGGAAATGGCTGGCGCGGTGGCTTTAGTGCATTGAGTAACGAGCTTTCCCCGTTCCTGGTAAAGTCACTTACGCAAAAAAACAAACACTTATCCGCAGGAACAGCGCGCTTTAATTTTTCCCTGTAATATTTGTGGCAGGAGTTTCGTTTTGAAAGCGTCGTCATGAAAAAAATAATCCTCATACTCTCGTTTGCATTTCTGTCAGCCCCGCCCGCAAACGCACAAACGGCGCAGGACGATTTTTCATTCACTAAGCCCGATAGTTTGCAGAAACTCAAAAAACTGGAACTCTGGGCCACGCAGTATTTTATTCACCAATTCCGTTCCGGCGGAAAAATCACTTTCGAAGATACCAACGGCGTTTCCCTGGGCCTTTACGGCGACACCTGCGATTTCTGCGAAGCGGCGCTCGAAGGAACGGCTTACGTTACCGACAGTGCGGGCAATGTGATCGTGCTGAACTATGCAAAAACAGGCAGCAAAACATATGTCGATTGCAGGAAATGTAAAAAGTACGCCGGCAGCAAACTGAACGTGGAAAACTGGGGAAAAACACAATGGGTACGTTCATCCGGCTTCGGCGACGGTGTGAGGAATTACCGGCTGCTTCCGTATCGCACGATTGCCGTGGATAAAAAAACGATTCCGTACGGAACGGTCATTTATATTCCCAAAGCGCGCGGCATCACGATCGAACTGCCGAACGGGGAGAAGGTAGTCCATGACGGTTACTTTTTCGCCGGCGATACCGGCGGCGCGATCAAAGAAAATCACATCGACGTATTCACCGGCGTTTTTTCCGGCAATCCTTTCCCGGCCGTTATTCAATCGAACGGGCAGAAAACGTTTGAAGCGTATATCGTGACCGATCAGCAAATTCTCGGCACACTGACGAAAGCACAGGTGAAATAAATAGTTCCCGGTTGATTCTATTTCCTTTTCCGGCCCCGGTGTTTTCTCCCGGGCCTGGCCATTGCTGAACAATATCGTCCGTTGCTGAAAACAATCTGCCGGGGATATCTGCAGGCGCTATACTTGCACCACAAACTCAGAAAAAACTACGATGAAAAAGAAAATCAACCTGTTTATGGTTCTTGCCGTGCTTGCCGGTTTCAACGTTTCTGCACAAAGCCTGGCGGATAAAATGAATGCCAAAGTGAAAGAAAAATCGGGCGGAAGCAGCTCGAGCCTGGAAAGTCAATCGAAAACAGCGGCTTCCTGGAGCGACGGGGAATATAAGTGGTGGACAAATACTACCGGGAATTTTTTCCTGACCGAAGAAGCTGAAAAATCCAAACTGGAATTTATTAAAAACGAAAAAGGAGAAGTCGTTGAAGTGAAACGCAACGGCAAATCCTATAAAAGAGACGAAGAAGGGAAATCGGAATTCGCGCGTTATTTCAAAAGCGAAGGAACCTGGTGTCTTTATTTTACATCAAAAACCATCGTTATTTTCCAGGCGGCAGGCGGGGATGATATCAAGATTCTCGGTACGATGGGCTCCAAGTGCAAATACGAAATGACAGACCAGGTTGAAAAATACCTGGTCGACACCAAAAGCATGCAGGCCGAGGACATTAAAAAATACAATGAGAAAAAAGCCGAAGAGGACAGGCTGGCGCAGCTGGAAAAAGAAAAACAGTTTTCGATCAAAGGAAAAGACGTCGCCAAACTCGAAATCATAAATATCGAGGTCCCGGAAAAATTCGGTCACTTCCGCAGCTTCAAGTTCAGCATCAAGGCCACGCTGAAAGACGGTTCCATACTGTCCACGGACAAAGGCGGTTTCAGGTCCGACTATGATATTACGTTTACCGGCGGTGATTATTCCGAAGATAAAGTAAAAGGTGTTTTCGCCAAGGATGATAAAATCACCATCACCGCCGTTTCGAAATATGATCCCAAGGTTAAAGCTTCGGCAGATGCAGTTCTGCTCTACAATGAAGATATCAGCTTCAACTATAATGGCATGTCCTGGTCAAGAGCAGCAGGCGAAGCGGCCAATAGTTTCAAGATCGAAGTCAAACAGATGAAGCATAAAGTAAATGCGTCAGACCTGGTGGCGGTTCGGATTACCAACCTGAGCACGGGTAAAATGGTTTCCGAGTTCAAAATGAAATCGGAGCAGGTGCTTCATTTTTCCTGCAAAGGCGGAAGCGGCGGAAGCGATAACGGCCGCGGAAACGACGGTGCAACCGGCGGTAACATTACCGTGATCAAAGATCCGGGTGTAAAAACATTCAACCTCGATTACAATAACCGCGGTGGAAAAGGCGGAAGAGGTTCCAACAGTACCCTCGATGGACGTACGGGAAGAGACGGCACGTTCAAGGAAGAAGTCAGCGCGGTAAATTTCTGATCGCGACGACGGAAACCGGAAAGGTCGCCCTGCTCCCGATAGCTATCGGGACGGGCGGCCTTTTTGATTGTTCCGCAGGTCGGTTTGCATAAAATCCGTTAACCGGATTGCAGCGTTTTTTCGAACTCCTCTTTCCGGTATTTGGAAAGCCGTGCGATGATATCGCCGGGCAGGTGAATTTCGCCGGAACTGCGTGCGTATTTATGTACCAGGCTCATGTTGATGATCCACGACTTGTGCGTCCGGAAAAAATTCCGGTTATCCCGGAACAGGTTCTCGAAATGTTTCAGGTTTTTGCTGGCGAGGTACTTTTTATGATTCGTGTGAATACAACTGTAAGATTCCCGGGCTTCAACGGCGATGATCTGGTCGACCGCGAGGACATGCTGGCTGCCTTTTTCAGCGACGACGATATTTTTTACTTTATTCGATTCGAGGGATTCGATCAGCACTTCGTACTTGTTTACCAGTTCCTGGTTCCGGATGCGCGAAGCGGATTTGACGACTGCCGCTTTCAAACGCCCGATGTCCACCGGCTTGAGCAGGTAGTCCACCGCAGCCACTTCAAAAGCCTTCACCGCATAACTGTCGTAGGCGGTCACAAAAATGATTTCGAAATCGATCTTGTCGAAAAACCGGACGATTTCATAGCCGGCGTAATTCGGCATTTCAATATCCAGGAAAACGAGACCGGGACGCAGCGAGCGGATTCCTTCGACGGCCGCTTCCACGTTGCTGTATTTCGCGAGCAGCTCGACCTGCGGGCAAAACGAGCCGAGGAGATTCGACAACACGTCAAGCGCGCGTTCTTCGTCATCGACCAGGATCGTTCTTATTTTTTCATCCGTCATGCCTGCGCTGTTGAATTTTCTAAAAGTACTAAAATACGGTTGTGCTGCGGGAATGCAGTATGCAAAAATAATGCAGCACGCAAAAACTTCCGCCGTTGGTATTCATCATCCGGGATCACCGGAAATACCTACTTTTATTCGCCTTCCACATAACCGGCCCCGGCGTATGAGATTTTTTTTGTCCGTACTTTTTTTCGTCGCGCAGCTGGCCGGTTTTTCCCAGCATACGTCATTCTATACGATCGGATCGAAAGAGCTGGAAGGAATCGATATATATGATATCCATCAAACGAAAGAAGGCATATACTGGCTCGCGACGAACGAAGGCCTGCTGTCGTACAACGGGTATGTGTTCAAACCGGTTGCCTGCCCGGAAGCGCTCTCGAACGAAATATTCGACCTGACGGAAGATTACAGCGGGAACCTGTTTTTTTACAATTTAAGCGGGCAGATTTTCAGGTATGCGAACCGCGGCTGCGAATTGTTTTATACCATTTCCGACTCGCTGATGCAGGCGGATATGGATATGGATGTCGATAATCTCAACCGCCTCGTTATTTCTGCGAAAAGACTGATCATCCTCGGCCAGGATAAAAAAGTGAAACTGGTTTCCGCTGCGTCGACGCATGCGCTGTCCACCCTGCATTCCATAACCAGGCGCACCGACAGCACGCTCGTTATTTCGGGCAGGCCCGCGAATGCCATGCTGCTTTTGAAGCACGATAAGATCGAAACGAAAAAATTACGGGCAACGGGCCTCGACCCGGCGCATACCCTGAAAACCCTGATTTCCGGCAATAAGATTTTTCCTTACCTGAGCCCGGGATGGCAGATTTTCGGTATCAATAATGATTCCCTGTTCCGGGTTGCCGATCCGCACTTCGTTGTCCCGGAACAAAAAATCGTCCGCTATTACAGCGCCTCCGGCTCGGTCTGGCTGGCCACGAATACCAACGGTGTTTTTCGCTATGACGAAAACTTCCGGGTGATGCATAAAGGGCAGCCGCTTTTCCCGGATGTTTTTATCTCCAATGTTTTTGAAGATTCGGAATCCAATATTCTGCTGGGCACTTTCGGCAACGGCATTTATGTTATTCCAAACCTGGACGCGGAAAATATTTCCGTTCCGCTCCCGGGAGAAAAAATCATATCGGTTTCGTTCAGCCTGTCGGGCGATCTTTTTTTCGGAACACGAAGCGGGAAAATATTCAGGCGGGAACCCGGCGGGCAGATGAGCCTCTACAGGAACAAACAAAACAAGAACATCGAACTGCTGCAGCACCTCGGTCATAATAACCTGCTGATCGGCGAATTCAACGCCGTGATCCACAACGTCGAAAAACAAAGCGATTACGAACTGAAGATCGGTTCCGTAAAAGGCTTTTGCACGGTGACCGACCGGGAGTTTTTGCTGGCGACGAACAACGGGGCGTACCGTTTCAATTTAAAAACACTGGAATACGAACCTGTGCCTGAACTCCGGCTGAGGCTGTATGATATCGGTTATTCGCCTGCGCGGAAAACGATGTACGCCGCAACAGCGAAAGGACTGGTGAAACTGGAAAGCGGGAAGAAACTCGAGTACCTCGAACCGGACGGCCGCAATGTCGTTACGCAGGACATCGAAATAGCGGGCGATCTCGTATTCGCCGCGACCTCGGACAACGGCGTACTCGTTTTTAAAAACGACAGCCTCCGGCAGCGCTGGGATGTAAAAACCGGCCTGGTGAGTTCCCGCATATCGAAAATAAAAGTACGGGACAGCAAACTGTGCATCGCTACAAACCGGGGAATCCAGGTACTCGGGCTGGACGGAAAAACGCTGCACATCATCAACCAGTCCGCCGGCCTTGTTTCGGAAAACATCCTGGACTTTGAACTGAAAGACGATGAACTCTGGATTGTACACAGCGAAGGAATTCAGAAAGTCATGCTGCCGCATTCCGATGTCCCGTCTTTCATTCCCAAAATAAGCATCGATGAAATACGGGTTAACGATTCGCTGCCCGCTGCAGGACAATCCGATTTCAACGCGACGCAAAAAAAGATCGCCTTCAATCTCCGGGTCAGCAATCTCCGATACCGGAATGAGATCAAATACAATTACATACTCGAGGGTGCGGAAACGGCCTGGCAGCAAAATGCATTCGACGATCACATCATCGAATACAAATCGCTTTCACCCGGAACGTACACGTTTAAGATCAATGCTTCGTGCCGCGGGCTGACAAGCGAAACGGTCGCATATACATTTACCATTCATGCGCCTTTCTGGAAAACGTGGTGGTTCATTTCGCTCATCTTCGCATTCCTGCTCTTGCTCATCAGCCTGTATTTTTCAAAACGTTTAAAAAGACAGCAGTTGGAAGCGAAACGGAGAAACGAGCTGAACGCATCGCGGCTGGCGGCCATCCAGTCGCAGATGAACCCGCATTTCATCTTCAACGCGCTCAATTCGATACAGGACCTGATCCTGAAAAAAGACGTAGAGCAATCGTACGACTATATCACGAAGTTCGCCAACCTCGTCAGGTCAACGCTCAAGTATTCCGACAAGGATTTCATCGCGCTGGAAAGCGAACTCAAACTGATCGGTCTTTACCTGGCACTGGAAAAAATGCGTTTTAAAGACGACCTGGAGTTTACGATTATTACGAACGGTATCAGCGACATTCATATCCCACCGATGCTGATACAACCTTTCATCGAAAACGCACTGGTTCACGGCCTGCTTCACAAAACTGGTCCGAAACGGATTACGATCGAATTCAAACTGGAGGCCGAATTGTTTTGCTCGATAACGGATAACGGTATCGGCAGAGTGCGGGCGAAGCAAATCAAAGAAAGACAGCGTAAGATGCACGAATCATTTTCCTCGAATGCGATCGCGAAACGCTTTGAAATTCTGGAACAGAATTTCGGGGGAAGTCTCGGCTACAGTTACGAAGACCTGGAAGAAGCAGGCGAACCGGCCGGTACAAGAGTAACGCTCCGGATTCCTTATAAGAGGTATTTCTGATGGGCAGCAGGAGGCGTGCTTGTCCCCTCCTTTTTCTTACATTTGACCTCGTGAAGCAGAACGGGAAGAGGCAGCAATAACGCTGCTTTTCTATTTAATAACTGTTCCGCGCGCACCACGATCTTCTATGTCATTCAGCGACCTCTTCCGTAAAAAACCGGTTCAATCCGTTCTCACCGAGGGCGGCGATGGCGAAGGCCACGGCGGCATGAACCGCGTACTCACCGTCCGCGACCTTACTTTCTTCGGCATCGCAGCCATCATCGGCGGCGGTACGTTCAGCGCCATCGGCAGCGCCTGCTTCTCGGGCGGACCGGGTGTTATTCTTTTATACATCATGTGCGCGGTGGCCTGCGGTTTTACTGCGCTCTGCTACGCCGAATTCGCTTCGCGCGTGCCGGTTTCCGGAAGTGCATACACGTATGCCTATGTTTCTTTCGGTGAGCTTTTCGCCTGGATCATCGGCTGGGCGCTGCTTATGGAATATTCCATCGGCAACATTTACATCGCGTTTTCGTGGAGCGGTTATTTCACCAACCTGCTCGAAGCGGCGAACATACATCTCCCGGCCTGGCTCACCATCAATTACCAGGAAGCGCATAATATGTTTGCCGAAGGACAGAAAATGCTCGTCGATTTTACGGCATATTCCGCCAACAGCGCAGCAACCGTAAGCAAAGAATTTACCGACTGGATGGCCAGCGGATCGGTGCAGGAAGCGCTGAAGTCCGGCCAGAGCCTCGCGCAGGTTTTTAATGCGCAGTTCACCGGAAGCGAAGGCTACCAGGCTGTGGCAAACGCCCCGATGATTGGCGGACTGCATATCATTTTCGATATGCCGGCTTTCGTGATCAACGTATTCATCACGTACCTCGTATTTATCGGAACGAAAGAATCGAAGAACTTCAGTAACCTGATGGTGTTCATCAAACTCGCCATCATCGTACTCATCATCATCGTCGGCGTGTTCTATATCGACATCGACAACTGGACGCCCTTTATGCCGAACGGTTTCAACGGCGTGATGGCGGCGGTGTCCGGCGTGTTTTTCGCGTACATCGGTTTCGATGCGGTTTCCACGCTGGCCGAAGAAAGTAAAAACCCGCAGCGCGACCTTCCGCGCGGCATGCTCTGGTCGCTCATCATCTGCACCATCGTATTTATCCTGCTCTGCCTTGTACTCACCGGCATGGCATCGTACGAACTGCTCGGCGTAAGCGATCCGCTGGCCGAAGTATTTAAAATCAAAGGCGTGAAATGGATGCTGTACATCGTATCCGTTGCCGCGGTAGTCGCCATGACCAGCGTGATGCTCGTTTTCCAGATGGGCCAGCCGCGCATCTGGATGACCATGAGCCGCGACGGATTATTGCCGAAACGCTTCTCGTCCATCCATCCGAAATACAAAACGCCGGCTTTCGCAACCATCATCACGGGCCTGGTCGTCGGTATTCCGCTGTTTTTCACGAACGAAAAATTCATTCTCGACTTTACGAGCATCGGAACATTATTCGCTTTCGTACTTGTCTGCGGCGGTGTGCTCATGCTGCCGCGCCGTAACCGCGAACCGGGAGCAAAAGGTTTTTACCTGCCGTATGTCAATGCGAAATTCATCATGCCGGCCCTGCTCGTTGTAGCTGCGACGCTGATATTCGTTTACGTTCCCGAATACATTACCGGCCGTTTCGATATCAATGCCGACAATGCGGTGGAAAATATCCCGATGATCATTTTCTTCCTGCTCTGCATCGTCATGACGGTTTTCTCGTTCCTGCGCAATCTTTCGCTGATTCCCGTGCTCGGTTTGCTTTCGTGCTGTTACCTGCTTACCGGTATGGCTGCGAACAACTGGATGTGGTTCGGTGCATGGCTGGTCATCGGTCTCGTTATTTATTTCCTCTACAGCCGGCGGAAAAGCCGGCTGAATTCGACAAACAAAGCATAAACGATATGCTCGCACTCATTACAGGCGCTACGGCGGGATTCGGAAAAGCGACAGCGGAACTGTTCGCTTCGAAGGGATGGAACCTGGTCATTACCGGCCGGAGAAAAGTACGTCTCGACGTGATGGAGAAAAACCTGAAGCAGAATTACGGCGTGCAGGTGAAAACACTTTGTTTCGATGTGCGCAAAAACGACGAAGTGAAAGCCGCCATTGAATCGCTGCAGGGCGAATGGAAAGATATCGACCTGCTGGTCAACAATGCTGGCCTCGCTGTAGGACTGAGCACCATCCAGGAAGGTACGCTCGACGACTGGGAGCGCATGATCGATACGAATATCAAAGGACTGCTTTACATGACGCGCATGATCGCCCCGGTGATGGTGGCGCGCAAAAAAGGACATATCATCAACATCGGTTCCGTAGCCGGCAAGGAAGTGTATGCCAACGGGAATGTGTACTGCGCCACCAAACATGCGGTGGATGCGCTCAACCGCGCCATGCGCATTGACCTGCTGCCGCACGGTATCCGCGTTTCGCAAATTGCGCCGGGACTGGCCGAAACGGAATTTTCGATCGTACGTTTCAAAGGCGACGACGAACGCGCGAAGAAAGTGTACCAGGGTATGCAGGCGCTTACGGCCGAAGATATCGCCGAAACGATTTTCTGGGTTGCTTCCCGTCCCGCGCACGTCAACATTCTCGACGTAGTTATCACACCAGCCGCGCAAGCCAATTCCACTACCGTTATCCGGAAATGAAAAACGAACTGTTCGTCGATCCCGATATTAAAAAGGCCCATACGCTGCCTTCGGATTTTTACACGGGCGAACGTTTTTTCGAAGAATCGAAAAATAAAATTTTCGCACGGTCCTGGCAGTTGGTTGCCGATCGCGACGACCTGCGCATTCCCGGCCGGCTTTTCCCGCATAACCTGCTCCACGGTTTCCTGGACGAACCTTTGCTGCTGGCGCGCGATAAAGAAGACCAGCTTCACTGTCTGTCCAATGTATGCACGCACCGCGGCAACCTGCTGGTGGAAGCGGCCTGCACGGAACAGCATATCCGCTGCCGCTACCATGGAAGAAGATTCAAACTGAACGGCGAATTCCATTTCATGCCCGAATTCGAAGGCGTGGAAAATTTTCCGTCGGAGAAAGATCATCTTGCGAAAATCCCTTTTGCGAACTGGGATCCGTTCGTGTTCGCATCACTCAGGCCGGCGGATGATTTCGGAAATTTTTTCGGCGACATGCAGAAACGCGCCGGCTGGCTGCCGGTAAGCGAGCATAAACTGCAGCCGGTACGATCGCGCGATTACCTGGTGAAAGCGCACTGGGCTTTGTATTGCGAGAACTACCTCGAAGGTTTTCATATCCCCTACGTGCACCAGTCGCTGAACACGCTGATCGACTACGGCAGTTACAGCACGGAACTTTTTCGTTATTCCAGCCTGCAACTCGCGCGGTCGCGGGGCGGGGAAGAAATATTTTCGCCGCCGGCCGGTTCGCCCGATCACGGTAAAGCGATCGCGGCGTATTACTGGTGGGTTTTCCCGAACCTGATGTTCAACTTTTATCCCTGGGGAATTTCAGTGAACGTGGTCCGCCCGCTTGCACCCGACCTGACCAAAGTTTCGTTTATCACGTATGTTTACGATGAAAGCAAACTCGACCGCGGGGCAGGAGGCGACTTGGACAAAGTGGAACGCGAAGATGA
>VBWE01000049.1 GCA_006218065.1 Bacteroidota bacterium | reverse complement strand
CTTTCCGGTTTCGATCTCAGCGATGTGCGCGTGCATTACAATTCGTCGCAGCCTGCACAGCTGAACGCGCTGGCTTACGCACAGGGCGGCGATATCCACGTAGCGTCGGGGCAGGAAAAACATGTGCCGCACGAAGGCTGGCACGTAGTCCAGCAGCGCCAGGGACGCGTGCAGCCAACCACATCGGTAAATAATGTCGCCGTAAATGATAATGCGGGACTGGAAACGGAAGCGGATGTGATGGGTTCGAAAGCGATGCAGCTGAAAACGACGGAGTTTTTTCCCGGGAATGATTTGCCGGGTATGAAAAACACCTCGCCTGCGCAAAGACAGCCGGTCGTTCAGCGCGCCCTGGGTTTCGAGTTTGAGACAGGCTGGAAAGTATGGGATTACACGCCGGTCAGAATATGGGAACTGGGCGGCCGGATGGGTAAAGCGCCCGATCCGGCGCCATTGAAAAAGAAAGACATGGTTCATAACGGCGCCGGGTTCAAAGTTGAAGCCGATGAAGCGGGAGGCGGTGAGGCGGAACTGGAATTTATTATTCATCCTCCCGTAGAAACCGATATGCGCGGCAAGATCGATCTGTACAAGCGCATGTACGCTGCAACAACGCTCGGCGACCAGTTGCTCCGGAAAGGGAACGAGATAAAAGGCGCATTCCGGATGAACCAGGCTACCGGTGTGCTGGGCGACCAGAAATTCCTGATCAGGCCGGGAGATGACGTCATGGGGGCGCGCCCCCAGGTGACCGCAGGCATTGGTCTTGATAAAATTACACAGCTTGGCAAATCGCAGGGAGGCGTTGAACTTCCCGATCTTTTCAGGCAAACGAAGACCGAGTCCACTTCACTGGAAAACAGCCTGCAGGGAACGGATATTTCACAACTGATCCATGACGATCTCAAACCGATGAGCGAAGAGCTCAGGGGGCTGATGACCGTAATCAAATCATATCTTGAAAATGGCATGCGGGCGGTCAATTACGCCAAGCAATTGGGTGATAGTTTCCTGCTTGCGCGTACGGATTTTGGCGGGTTGTTCAAACTTTTATCTGAGGATGAACAACTGTTTTTCAGAAAAAATCCCGAATTATTCGTGAATTACTGCCTGATGGCTTCCGGGTTTGATGATGTAGGCCGCGCCATGGAAGAGCCGGTATTGCGCGGTGTCTGGGAAAACCCGGATGACCTGATGAACAGCCCGCTGAAAAAAATTGGCCCTACCCGCGGAAAATGGCTGCACATGATCACGCAGGGATACGATCTGCTCAGTTCGGGACATTATAAAGAATTCAAAGATTATTATGCCGGGGAAAAAGAAGAAGGGCTGGATAAAGACCTGGAAAGCATGGGTGAGCTGGGTGGTAAAACGGAAGAGGTGGATGGCCGAACGGATCACAAGGGCGGTATCTTCGAACTTCGCAGCGCGGCCCTGCTCCGCCAGCATGGCGTTATACCGATGGATCAGTGGGTCGGATTTGCTTTGCAGACGCACGAATATTTTCAGAACCTCGAAGGACGTTGAACTAATTTGACAGCATGAGCCAGGAAAAATCGAACGGCCGGATTCCGGGAAGCGTTTCCAATGCAGGGAATGCGGAAAACCGTTCCGGGTTTTCGCTGAAACCACCGGCTCAATTCGTTAAGGATAGTCTTCCCGAAGCATTGCTGCCCGGTTTCGCAGCGGCGACTCTTCCTGTTTTTCAACCACCGGTCCAGCGAAATAGTCAGAACGGGACGGTGGCGCAGCTGACCACGAGTATCAAGCATACCGTGGGAACGATTCCTTTCGGAGGAACCACGTATATGGTCGGCAAAAAAATGCAAGCGACACTCGACCCGACGGATTGGGTTAAAGGCTCGGCAACGACCGCCGATAATTACGAATGGATGAAAAGTATCCGGGCATATTATCCCGCTGCCGGCGTCATCCGGGGGCACCTGCTCAATCACGATCTCGGTGGCTATGGTGTTCCCGAAAACCTGTACCCCATATCGTCGATGGCAAACTCGGAGCATTCCAATAAAGTGGAGCAGAACGTGAAAGGAGCCTTGTCGCAAACGGCGTCCGAGTCGGGAACACCGATTACGTATAATGTCACGGTCAATGAAAAAGGCCCGTCGAAGGCACCCTACGAAACGGCCGACTTCGAGTGCAAATGGACAGACGAGGATGGCGATGAATTCGAAGAAACGATCAGTTCGAAACTGACTGTCGATTCCGGCTGGGGCGGAAAAGACAAAAAAGCGCAAGTATCACCGTCCAAGTGGCGGCACGGGAAACGTCGGGGAGACGAGGATATACAAAAAGAGATCGACAACGATTCGATCGAGATCGATTACAGCGGCCTGGGTATGACCAGTACGGAGCAGGATGAACTCCTGACCCGAACGCAGGAGTCGAAAAGCTTCACGAGCGTGAAAGACTGGAAAGAAGCAGTCGCCATGCTTTCGAACGAGATCGATGAACTGGGGAATATCGATACGGGTTCCGACTACTTTAAGAAAGGGAAAACTTACCTGAAGTGGATAACCGACGAAATAAAAAAGATTGAAGACAGCGCCGGAACGGACAAGGATAAATTAGAGAAAGGGATGGTGGAATTCACGAATAAGGAATCAGGCCGGATGATGGAAGTGCTTAAAGTATTGTGCATGGAACGGATCTACCAGAGCGAAGGGATCGATTCGGAAGCCAACTTTACGGCATCTGACAAAGGTGTTGATGTGATGGAAATCGACTGACCAGCTTCGGCTTTCGTAGCGCTCACCCCGTTTTTCCTTCCTTCGCCATTTCCTTCCGTATTCCCGCCTGTAAGCCCGCCAGCGTGATTTTCCTGTTCTTCCACCGCGAAGCTATAATCGCTGGAAATGCCTGTTAATATCAATTGAATAAGAATATGAATGCCATTCATTAATAGTTGACGGTAAAGCTATCTTTCGCTTATGGTTTCCAATACACAGCAGCGGCAAACGGGCGCCCGGTCAAATGTAAATTCAACCGGGGCGAAAGGAATTTCACTGTCCGCGCCTGCGCAATTCAAAAGCCGCGAAGCGGGTGAAGAAGAACTGCTGACCGGTTTTGCAGGAAATCCGCACGCCGTTTTTCAGCCTCCCGTACAGCAAAAAAACAATGCCGCGTACCATGCTTCCCGGCAAAATCATACCGGGGCGATCAGCCAGTTTCAAAGACAAAGTTCCGCCGTCGTTCAGCGGGTAATCGATGGCGATGATTTCCTGACTCAGGTCGAAACCGATATGGGCACTTCTTCGTTCTGGTCGCGCGGGCATCTTGAAAACCTGTACTCCGGGAATGGAGCGGATGTCACGGATTTTTTTAACGGCGCACTGACAAAAGATACGACCGACCTGACTTCCATAAATGAAAAGAACTGGCCTTCACGAACCGGCGACGGTACGTATTACTGCACGGCGAATCGCCAGTTGCCTGTGGATGCCAACGGCGGAGGCGCAAGAGCTTTTTATGGTTTCAACAACCCGGCAAAGACCAGCGCCAACGGCCAGGAGATCATGCTGAAAGGAATAGAAAATATGCCCGCCGTCGAAACCGCGATGCAGGGAGCCGGAGAATTGAATGATCCGACTGCCACTTTTGCTGCACAGAGTGTTGCCAATCGCGCGTATTACCTGAGAACATACGGCACTTTTGAATGCCAGCGTACCCACCAGGCCGGGCTTGGCTGGGACGATTGTATTCTCGGGCATGATGATACCGTGCATACCGGCGCTTCCGGTTATTTTAACGATGCAGGACATGGTGATGACGGCGCTACCAATGGCGTCTGGAACCGCGACCCGGCAAATTACTGGGGCCCTGAAGAAACCGCCGCTTCCCTTGCCAGCGCAGCAGCGGCGCCCCGGTATCGTACGCCGTTGAATGAGATCGGCAGTCACGACGACTGGACCTGATTTTTATCCCGTTTTTCCTTCCTTCGCCATTTCTTTCCGTATTCCCGCCTGCACATCGGCCAGCGTGATTTTCCTGTTCTTCCGCTGCGAAGCTTTAATCGCGCAATACTTTAAAATATTCACGATGCTGCCGCCGGAAATTTCATGCTGGCGCGCGAGGCTTTTGAAATCGATGTCCTCGTGAAGCTCCAGTCCGCGGCCGAAAATCGTTTTCCACAACTCCTCGCGCTCGCGCGGGTTGGGCATCGGGAAATGCACCATGCTCTGGAAACGGCGCGTGAAGGCTTCATCAATATTGCCTTTCAGGTTGCTGGCCAGGATCACGATGCCTGGATAATCTTCCGTGCGCTGCAGCAGGTAACTCACTTCCTGGTTGGCGTAACGTTCCTGCGAGGAAGACGTATCCGAGCGTTTTCCGAAAAGCGCGTCGGCCTCATCGAAAAACAAAATCCAGTCCTTATTCTCCGCCATGTCGAAAACGCGCGACAGGTTTTTTTCCGTTTCGCCCACCCATTTGCTGACCACCATCGATGCATCGATCTTATAAACGTCTTTCGCACATTGTTTGCCGATGAGGCTTGCCGTAAGGGTTTTGCCCGTGCCCGGCGGACCGAAGAAAAGCGCGCGGTAGCCGGGTTTTACGTTGCCGGCAAGTCCCCAGTCGTGCATAATCATCTGCTGGTTCTCCGCCCAGGAAATAATTTCATCTATTTCTTCCCGCGTATTCGCATCGAGCACAAGCTGGTCCCAGTTGAGCGTCGTGGTGATCAGGCGCGCGGGAAATTTGCTGCTGAACGTCGGTTTTTTGTATTTGCCGATGGTGAACAACTGCAGGTATTCATCGCTCAGTTCCAGCGTCCCGGCCAGCCAGGGTTCGCCTTCGGGCGGCGGATTCAGTTTTAAAATATTGTGCTGCGAAAAAGGATGCGAAGCGCCCAGCAGTTCCGAAAGCTGGATGCGCGTAACCAGCGATAATCCGCCGAGTACGAAAGAAGCCGTTTCACCGGTCGGGATAAATCCCCCGTGGTTCGCGCCCTTGATGCCGCCGAATTCGGTGAAGCCGCGGTCGTAATCCGTATTCTTCGCGTAAAAAAGATCGAGCAGCTGCGGGCGCAGGTGAGGCGCGGCGGCCAGCATGATGGTGATCCGTTCGGCCGGCGAAAATTTATAATGCGAAACAAAACCCGTGTACACCGATTGGTCCCCGCTGAGATCGGGCGGCGGCAGCGTACGGAAACTCACGGGCTCGCCGTTGCTGAAATAGGCATCCATGCGCGCTTTCAGCACTTTGTAAAACCACTCCAGCTCTTTCTCGAGCGCGGAAGCATTGATGTTTATATTTTCCATTTGACGAATAGTATGCCCGGGCTCCAGGGAAATTTTACAGTGGATACGCCCCAGGGTAGTTTTTTCAGCAGCACGTCGATGGACGCATGCTGCACCTGCAGTTCCCAGTTATCATCTTTCCGGAACAACATGCCTTCGCGCCGGATGAAGCTGGAGAGGAATGTCGGAACGGATGTGTTTTTCATCTGCGGCCATTGCGCTTTAACGGACGATACGAAAACACGCGCTTCGTTTTTCTCTGCTTCTTCCAGCGTGATCCAGCGTTCGAGCGGGGCGGCCGGATCCAGCCCGCAGAACAGTTTATTCAGCGGAAGCAGGTGCTCGGCGGGTTGCTCATCCTGCTCGTCCACGCAATACTGCAGCAGCAATACGGCGCGTTCCTGCAATTCCCGGCTGATGAATTCTTTTCCCTGTACATATTTCAGTTTCCGGAACAGGCCGCCGATGAAAGGCCAGAAAAGCACAAGTCCCGCATTAAAAACAAAAACAGGATCACCGGCCGATACTGTTTCAAATTCAGGCTGCTTCTTTTTCTGGTCGGATTGTTGTTTTTTCTCCGGCAGTTTTTTCCTCCGAAGGAGTTCTTGCGAACCCGGAAGTTTTTTCCACTTTTCCAGGAAATCTTTATCCTTCGACAAAGCGCGTGCGAGGACAACGGCCAGTTTTTCGGGCGTTCCGGCAGCGGCGGTTTCCGAAATCTCCAGCCGGTTCTTTTTCAGCTGTGCAGCGGTGGCGGTATAGGTATTGCGGTACGGTTCTTCGAAGAGATGCAGTTTCTGTTTTGCGTTTTCAAGATAACGGGATGTGAGAAACGGAATTTCACCGGCTTGTGTTTCCAGCAGCGCTTCGATCGTATCCGCAACCGCTTCGCCTGTGACTGTTCCGGCAACGGCCATTTCATGTATGGCGAGCGCGAGCAGGTAAACGTTCATATCCGTATAATCGCCGGAAACAGCCGCAGACAACCTATGCCAGCGAAGCAGCGGAAGAACGGCCTGCGGTGCAATTTTAGCCGCGAGCGCCTGTACCTCTGCCGCCAGTACGCGGTACGAATCCGGCAACTGTTCCGCATTCCGGAGATCGATCAGCGCCTGGTAAAATGGATGCTGCTCCGTTTGCTTTCGCCGCAAAACAGGATTGAGCAACTGCCGGATACTTTTTCCTTCCGCGATAGCTGTGGCTGCGAATACCGAAGCCCGCAACCGGGAATCATTTTCCTGCGGAGAAACAGGATCGGCCGGCAATTGTTCCAGCAGCGGGATAAACCGGTAAGCGGGCGCATAGTCTGCCGGTTTCAGCAGTTGGGAAAGTTCTTCTGTAAACCGGGAAGGAGGAACGGGCAGATTTTTTTCGCCGGTTGGTATTTCGCTGCTGCCGGCATATTTTATTTTTTCGGCGATATCCTGCAGTGCAGCCCGGAAATCTTCTTTATTCAATCCGATGTCGCCGGTAAGCGACAAAATATTTTTCGGGACTTCTTTCAAAAACGAATCGAAGAGTTCCTCGTTCCCGGCGAAGTCCGGCCGGGAAAAAATATTTTCCCGGAAACCGCCCGGAAGTTCCCGCACCACTGCCGCGATAAGCGCCGCTGCTTTTGCCGCGTCCATATGTTCATCCGGCAGGAAAAAAATATCTTCTCCGGTGCGCAGCAGGCCAAACACGTCATCGCCGGGCGATACGCTTTTACCGGCCAGGTGTTTCAGTAAAGCGAAAATCACCCGGTTCCCGGCGACGAGTTCCTGCGTTTCACTTGTTTCATGCAAACGGTCGGCAAGCAAAACCGAAAGCGCATCGCTTGTTTCCTGCTGCCGGAAAAGTCCGGCCAGGTGATGCAGCACAAGCTCGCGGTGTTTCGGAATCAGGATAGATGCATAACGACCGAGTTCTTCGGTCGTTTTATATGGCGACCACCAGGGCAGGGAATGCCAGGTGAAAAAATAAACCAGCGCATTCAGGAAAATGGAAGGATTGGTGAAAAGCAAATCCCGCGGATCTTCCGGAGTTTCTTTTTTTTCTTTTTCCGTTTCGGTTTTCGGCTGGTCTGTATCCTGTTTCTTTTCGGCGGATTTTTTTTTCCCGAGCGTTTTTTCCTCCCCGGCCCGGGTGATTTCTCCGGGGTAACCGGAAATACGCTGCTCCAGGAAAAGTACCAGGCTGCGGAGTGCGTAACGTATTTCGTTTTCGATGAAGGCCGCGGGCGGTTTTGTTTTCCTGTTCTCCAGCCTGCGGATCAGCGCCATGGTTTCCGCAGCGATGAAAGCAGATTCGCGGTACGCTTCGCCGGGCGGGTAATCCGGGTTGCGGCGGAATTGCGCGAGCACACGGTATGCGCGTTCCCGCCAGGATGAAATCAGCGTTTCTCTTTCGTACTGGGCTGCGCCGGGCTGTTTTTCTTTCCCGCTGATTTTTTCACCGGGAACATTTTCCGTGACGGTAAAAAAATCAGGAGCCGCTTGCGCTTCCGTTTCTTCAATCGTTTCACTCGCCGGGGAAAAAACAAAGTCCTTATCCGAACGCTCCGGCTTTTCTTCACCGGCGGAAGCGGATATTTCTTCCGGTGAGATCATCCCGCGAAATACCTGTTCCAGGAATTCCCAATCCTGCTCTTCATCGTGTGTATCCGTTCCGGGTGAAGGTATTGTTTCCGTTTCGCCGGCTTGATCTGTTTTCTTTTCTGCAGCAGCGGATATCCATGCCGGAAGCCCGGTAAGCAAATGTTCCAGCATTTTTGCAGGATCGGTTTCCGTTCCCGCATGCAGCAGCAGTTCGGCCGGCAGAACAAGCAGGTACAGCGCGATGATTTTCCTGCCTTTTTCCTGCACGGATGAAATATCTTCCGGTTTACTTCCGGGCGCCTGTATTATATCGAGCGTTTCCCCGGCTTTGATGCGCCACTGTGCGAGAACTTCGGCAGCTTTGTTTTTTTCAGCAGGAGTGCCCGTGAAAAAATCACGTTTCGCTGCAAGTCCAAAATAGCGTTCCGTTTCCTGTAAACCTTCGGCAGCAGTTTGTTCCGGCACACCGGGCGCGCCGGCAAGAATAGCCGCGAGTCTTCGGCGCACTAATTCGGGCGAAATATGAAATGCTGATGCAGCTGTGCGGATAACCGTGTCGAGAAAAGCGCCGGGACTTGTTCCGGGACTGATTCCCGGTAAAGCATAAAGCACGAGCAGCGCCTCTTCGCCCGACTTGCTCCCCGTGCCGGGAAACAGGGCAGCCTGGCGAAGCGCCGGTAAAATATTTTCCGCAGCCTCGCGAATACCGGCCGGGTAATGCGCAAGAAATTCGCGCAGCAACTTGCCGGTAAATTCATGCGCAAAAGAAATACGGACCAGCATCCGGGCGACAGGATTATCCTGCAGGGCTTCCAGGAAACCGGCGCGCAGTTGCGGGCTGTTTTTTATTTCACCGAGCAGGGCTTCCTGTAAAACTTCGCGGTTCAGCGGCGCAGTTGCGGCAGTTTTCCCGGTCATGAGCCCGGTAAAAAATAAAACAATTTCTTCGCGGCTGAACCGCAGCATACCTGCGCGCCCGCTTTTCAGCAGCGAGTGTGCGGCATGCAGGCCGTCGGCATTTACCGGCAGGAGCAGGGAAACCGCTTCCGCATCATCGGCCGCCAACTGCAGTATATGCGCAAATCGCGCGTACTGTTTTTCGAATATGCTGGCGAGTTCATTTTCCTGCAGCCCGAAACCTTCACTGATCAGCTATCGGTTACCGGATCGGGTTCTTCCGCCGGCGATGCCGATGTTTCTTTTGTTTTTTTTCTGCGCCGGTCACTGCGAGCAGCAAACGGACGAGCGAAGGCACATGGATTTTGCGCCAGGGAAGAAGCGCCGCTGCAACGTGTTCGGTATCGGCCTGCGGAATATCCCAGCAAATGGCTGCGCGCATGGCCGGGTGCGAAATGGCTGCCCGCGCCCAGACGGCATAAGCAGGAGCAAAGCGCCGTGCGAAATATTTATGCGCCGCCGAAAAAATCATGTCGTCCGTACTTCCTTTACGCAGCGACGCGTCGAAAATATCCGGGCGCGTTTTGAAAACTTCAGCCCACCAGGGTAATGTTTTGTGCAGCAGGAAATGATCCAGCAGGTCGGAAAGATAGCGGCTGCTGAGCAGCGATCCGGTATCGGTTACCGGATCGGGTTCTTCCGCCGGCGATGCCGATGTTTCTTTTGTTTTTTTTGCCGCCTCAATTTTTTGAAGCACCATATTTTTTACGGCTTCGGGCAGATTTTCAAAAAGCGATCCGGATTTCAGCTTCGCTATGGTCGCAGCCGGCGTAATGATAAAAGGCCGCACGACGATGACCGGCAATTCTTTTTCTTTCCCGGGAGCGTGGACGAGCAGGACATAGGTGGTGGCTGCCGAAAGGAGCGCTTCCGTTTCTGCGGAACCGGCAGCGAGCAAACCGGCCTGCTGAAGCAGCGCGAACTGCTGCCGCATGAAGCGGAGAATTTCTTCTTCGCCCGGAAAAAGGATCGGGAAGAGTTTTGCGCTCGTGTCGCGACCCAGCTGCAGGAAAAGTCGCACGAGTCTTTTGGTATCTGCACTCAACTCCCGCAAAACGGCGAGGAAAGCGCGGCGGTCGGTGCGGCTGGCTGCGGACAGTCGCGCAAAATACTGTTCGCGGCTTTCCGTTTGAATTTCCTGCGGCAGCGAACCGTATCGGGCTATGTAGCTGAATACATCGGCAGGCCGCTCGCTGCTTAAAAAAACAGCTGCGGAATTGCGCTGGTCGCTTTCCGGTTTTACTTCCCCGTTTTCCTGCAGCGCACGACTGGCTATTTCATGAATATCTTTTTGCAGCGAATCGCTGAGCTGGCGGGTTGCCGGCGCCAGTTTCGGAAGAAGCCCGGCGCGGTCTTTTGCCGTTACAAGCGAGAAGGCGGTTTCTGCCCGGATATATTTTTCCAGCCATGCACGCCGGTCTGTTGTGAACGCTGTTCCGGATCCCAGTTGGGTAAGCAGCCATCGCGCACCCCAGGCATTTTTTTTGTTTGCAGAATCTTCGCCCGGGTGAAATAAAACATGCAGCGCATCGATCGCATCCATCAGTTCTGCCGATTCCGGCCCGGTGATGGCTGCCACGATTTCGCGAAGCATGGCCGAAGAAAGTTGTCCCTGCAAGCGCAGGCGTACCGCGTCATTTTTTACCGATCCGGCGAGCCAGGAAATAAATTCATCATACATCGCCGGCGAAAGCGCCCTGACCAGGCTGTCGAGGTCCTGCCCGGATGCATGCGAAGCCCACCAGGGATAGCTGCCGTTTTCGAGGAAAAATTTCAGCAGGTCGGTTTCGTTTGTTTTTTCTTTAGAAAATTCCAGCGACCTGTCGAGTGCAAGGACAAATTCTTTTTTGAAACGCCCGATAAATTCTTCCCGGCCGCCGGAAGATTTCACCGGGCCTAAGTCGATGCTCAGCGTATCGATTGAAATACGTTTCCCGGAAGTATTCCTGCGTGCAATTTCCGCTTCTATAAATCCGGAAAGATCGTTGAGCAAAGCATCGCGGAACATTTCTTCGAAGCCTTTTTCCCGGAGCTCTTCGGGTAAACCGATATCCAGGACAGCCCGCCTGATATATGTCGTCGCTGCATTCATCAGCCGGCGAGCAGGCTTAACAAGGTTTGCAGGCGGTTGACCTTGTCGCCGGGCGATGCTTTAAGCCAGGCGGACCAGGCGTTTTCAAAAACAACCATCTGCGCGTAACCGAGCCAGCGGATATTCACCACCAGGTGAGCGGGGCTTTCCTGTGCGATGGTTTCTTCGATGTATTTCCGGTACGCTTCGTTGCAAAACCGCGAAGGCCATGTCGGCAGCACGAAAGTCAGGATATTGGAAAAAGGATCTTCGGTATTGGAATAGAGATCGCAGAACGAAGTAGTCGCTGCGATGCCCGGCTGCCTGCTGAACTGCTGCACATAATCACCGATGGCTTCTTCTGCGGCTTCACGGCTTGTGAAGTACATGTGCCCGTGCAGGTATTTCAGGGATGCTTTGTGCGCGACGCAGAATTGCCGCATGCTTTTTTCAAGAACAAGATAGCTGTCGCGTTTCCCGGCTTCGGAAATAAACTGCCGCGTCACCAGGTCGCGTTCGCGGCGGCTGAGGGAAGGGGTGCAACTGAAAATAACTTCATCCCGGATCACGGCGTCGAAACCGAAGCAGGCCGCATCGTCACCCGGGCGCAGAAGTAAATGATCCACCAGGTGAAAACCTTCGGAAGCAAGATCGGCTGCTGCGATCTGCGCGGCCAGTTTTTCCGCGATATCCGCCGCCGGGTCCTGGTCCAGCGCAGTTCCCGAAAACCGGGCCACCGGGCGGCGGTCCTGGTTGAAAAGCACCAGCGTGTTTTTCCCTTTAACTTTTTCCCGCGCGTACATTTCTTTCTTTCCGCCGTATTCAAAAATCCGGTCGATCGCGTCGTCGCCTGCGCTGTCGTACACTTCCGCTTCCAGGTTCCCGCCGGTTTTCCCGGCAAACAACCGGCCCGGACCGGCGGCAAGCGCTTTCCGGGTTTCGGCGCGGATGCCCGTCAGCAAAGCCAGGCGCAGCTCAAAACCTTCGAGCGTTTCTTGTGCACCGCCCAGGTAATCTCCGCCCGGTTTGAGCAGGATGCTGCGGCTGATATCGCAGGCGGGTAAAAGTCTCAGCAGCTTTTCTTTATAAGCGATCTGTTCTTCCTCGCTGAACCCGCAGACATATTCGAAGAAAGAAAGATCGTATCCCGAACGCGCGAGCAGGTGGTTCAGCGCACGGTTGCGCCGGTCGTGGAAAATGGCCTGGTTTTCCGCCATCGCCTGCAGCACGGTGTCGGCTTCGTGTTTCCGCGTGCCGAGGTATTTTTTCCATTCGCTGCGCAGCAGTCCCCGGTTTTCGAGATTGATGTGCGTGGAAAGAAATTCCTCGACAAAAGGTTTGTAAATAAACTCTTCGCCCGGTGCGCCGCTGACGAGTTCCGCGAGATATGTTTTTTCAATTTTCCCTGGAGCGAGCAGGTGCCGGGCATGGCTGAGCTGCAGCAGCGAATTGAAAATAACCTGGTCGATGATGCGCAGGTAACCTTTCAGCTGGTGGGCAAGTGCTTCGCGTTCGGGCGGAACATCGCCGGAAAGGCCGTATTCACTTACGCCGTAGGCTTGCGGAAGATCGTTTTGCAAAGGCGAATACTCCGTCAGCGGCCGGTCGGCCGTTTCCGGTTTCCGGGCGTAAAGCTGGCCGGGATCGAAAGGTTTCGGAAGACTCTGCAGGCTGCGGTCGATGCGTGTGCTGGACAAGGTATGATTTCCGACGAGCGTGCCGTTATACCAGATATTGATGCGCGTGCCGGAATGACTGATGCGCGGCACTTTATTTTCTTCCACGGCATACGACCAGAAATGCGGTTCGCCTTTTTCCGGGCGGATGGTGATTTTCCGGACGGCTTTCACATTCCGGGTGTCCATCAGGATCGTTACCAGGTCGGAGGTATAGATGTTTTTCCGGAAACGTTTTTCCGCCAGCTCTTCCGAAGTCGTGAACCCGTTTTCCATCAGCGGTCCTTCGAAAATCCCGGGAAGATCCAGGCCTTTCGCTTTCATGCTGTCGAGCGAGTACAAATGAATGAACGGCGAGAGGTACTGATCGATCCCGGATGCGATGCTGTGAAAGAAATCACTGTTGTCCACCCGGTTTTCCACTTCGATGTCGAGTTCGAAACCGATGTACTCCGATTCGAGAAAACGCACGGAAACAAAATCTTCGCCGGGTTTCCGGCATGCGTCGAGTTTGTCGCGCACCTCGCGGCCCACTTCGTTTTTCCGTTCATCCGTTTCGGAATCTTCGGAGAGTTGAATATCGACTTCGAACAGTCCCGCGAATTCGGGGAAAGCCGAACTCGGGCGTATGCGCACATTCCGCACACCTTCGATACCGAGCAGCAGGCGGCGTGTATCGTCGATGGTAACCGGTGCGGAAGGTAAAACCGTTTCGGCCGGGGGGAAAGGAGAGCCGGGGCCGGGGAGATGGAGTTTTCCGAGAATTTCCGCGATATCGTAATCCGCACGGTAGCCGATTTCCGCCAGAGCCAGGCAGATCGCTTCCAGCAGGGTGATGCCGGGATCGTGAATGTTGTAATCGGTCCAGAGATTTCCCGAATATTTTTGCAGCAGGGCAATACCCGTCTCACGCAGGTAACGGATGTCAAAAACATCCTGCGTATTTTCCTTTTCCGTGATGGTGATCGCTTCTGTCATGAACTGCTTTCATCGTTTACCGGTTCGGCGGAATGCGTCGCCGGCAAAATTCATGCGTTTATGTTTTCGGTTTTTTGGCCGCTGCATTATTGCTGCCGCTTGCCTGGATATGAATTTTTTCAATGATGCGGTACACGCGCATAAACGGCATTTGCCCGAGCGATTCAAGCACCGTGTTGATTTCTTCGATCGTCAGCCGGAGATCGATTTCTTTTTGTGCGGCAACTTGTTTTTTAGCCATGATCAGAATAGTTTGGAAATGTTATAACGGATCAGCACGCCTTCGCCGTAATGCCTCCTGCTCCTGAGTTGCAGCTGGTAACTGAAATACGATCCCGTCCAGCGCAGCTCGAGCTTATTTCTCGAACGGCCGAAGTAACCGTTCGTCTGGCTGATGCCGCCGCGCGATTTCCCGTACGTGCACACGGCAATGGCATGCATGATCGCATGCGCACCTTTGGTTCCCGCAGTCGCTACAACTTCGAAGGCCTGGTACTCGTTCAGGTCGGGAAGTATATCGTGCCATTTTCCGTCGGCGGGAACTTCACCGAAAGCGTAATAACCCACGCGGCCTTTCATGCCCACAATGCCGTCCACGTCGAGCTTGTGGTTCGGCTTGGTAATGCCGATGCCCACGTTGCCGCCATGCTCGATGAAAAAACGGCTGCCGCCGTTCGGCTCACCGATATTGAAACCGGTATTCCCGTCTTCTGTTTTCTGGTTGATGTACCAGTCCGGGTTCAGGTCGCGTATGTTTTTATAAAAAGCGAAAAGTTCGTTGTTCGGTCCGTCCGACTGCAGGCGGATACCTTCTCCTTTGGTTTTGGTAATCCCGTCATCGGCTTTATTCAACCCGGAATCGATCAGGCTGTAAAAATCTTCTTCCAGCGGAATTTTTCCTTTCCGGAATGCGTTCTTCAGGTTCGCTCTGGTCTTTTCGCTCATTCAGATATTTATTTTCAATTGGATAAAACTGCTGCTTATCGCCGGCGGTGGATTTTCCCTGCCGGATACTTCCAGGTCGCGGCCCACCCGGCTGAAATTGATTCCCGATCCCGTTTCCGTACCCATGCCGGCATTCATAATGAAATCGGTTCCGATCATCATATCGTTGATGCCGCCGCTGTCGCTCGAGTTTTCATCGTGCAGCGTAATGATGTGTTCATGATCGGAAACGAGTACCGAAACCGGCGATGTGGGAATCACTTCACTGGTTCCGGAGGAAAGGCTGCCGAGATTGATCACGCGTCCTTCCAGCAGGTGAAATACGTTGAAGTTGGTGACGAAGTCAACATATTCCAGGTGCTCGATGAAATGCAGGATGGCAAAACCGTTGACCGGCGCGCCGAATTTCACCTGGAGCCCGCTGCCTTCTTTCCACGGATCGAGAAAACCGCAGATGTCCTGGTTGGCTTTCCGGATGTAAAAATTTTCATCGTAGCCTTCCCGGAATTTGATCCGCAGTTTCACTTTTATTTTTTCGTAACGCGGGTTCACCACGTTGATCTTTACCGGTGTGGGCGCCACGGTCCGCAGGCTTTCCGCGATCTCGTCGAGTTTTTCCTGCGTAAACCGTCCTTTGCGGCTCAGGTCGCCGACGCCTTCGATGGCCGGCAAAACGGCGAGCATGATTTCTCCCGGCGCAAGTTTGCTGGCCGTATTCGTGTGGCTGATGCATTTCACCATCTGCACTTCGGGAAAAAACCGGAGCACCATGCGTTCGTAATCCCATACGGAAAGCGCCCGCGCGCGGTGACGCAAACGCTCGCTCACCCGTACATGCCAGTCCGCGTGACTTTCCGCTTTGCGGTCGCCGTGCGATGCGTAAGGTTGCGCAACAGCCGCGATAGCCGCGTTGTTGCTGACCAGGCTTTTGATGCTTCCCGGCGGGAGATAATCGCCCGACGGTTCGCCCCGGTGCAGCGCGGCTTTGGCGGCCTGCGTATGTATGTTTTCCAGCAAAGCGATGAACGGAATGCCTTTCGTGCTTTCCAGCCGTATCCACCAGAGCCTGTTGTTGAACAGCGAACTTTCGCTGCCGGTGAATTCGCTGAACGAAAACGCCGTGATGCCCGTCCGCTTGATGCCGCTCGTTTCGTCGGCGAGCATGGAAGAGGACGGAATTGCAGTCCAGTTTTTTCCCTGGAGCACCGACCATTTTACTTCCGGGTAGTTTTCGGTGATGGAAGAAACGACGTCGTTTATTTTAACGAGCAGGGACAAAGTATCGTGCGCGCCGATCCCGTTCAGGCCGATCATCAGCGTGCTGCCGTCCGGATACCAGGGCACTAAGCGGCTCACGGCCGGCAGATCGGTTTTTTCCGCCGCTTCGATGCCGAAAGGATAATGCCTGTAAAAAATACTGTCGCCCCCGCTGAAGTTTACACGACGTTTCGCTTTGAAATCAAGCAGCACGTTTTTAACCGAAGGCGCATATGGTTCGCAGGGCATGGGAATAATTTTCCGTTTATTGCGCGCCATTTCCTGCGTGGCTTTGTTCACGAGTCCGGGATATTCGGTATGCCCGAAACCGTTGGGCGGAAAGCTGAGCTCGAGTTTCATGAACCCGGCCAGGTCGGCTTCCGGGAAAGGACCGGTACCCGGGACGGCGCTCCGTTTTTTTTCCAGCTGAAGCGCTTTCAGGTCGAAATTATTCAGCCGCGTGATGCGCGACACTGCGCCGGCTTTTCCCATGCCTTCGGGAACGTCCTGGAAAAGATCGAAAACCGGTTTGTCTTCACGCGGAAGCCAGCGGCGGGCATGCAGCGTGCTGGCGGATATTTTAAACGTGGTATTGTCGCGGATAAAATCATAGCCTTTGTAATGCGCCGCAAAACCGTTGTCCAGCGCATTGTGTCCCATCCATTCGAACGTGATGCGCAGATCGTAAAGCGGGCAGAGCAGGGCCGGATGGCCGATGTAAAAACCCGCTCCCGGCAAAGGCTGCGACCCGAACAAATCGAAAGGAGCGCCGGCGGCAACCGGGCCCGCATCGTTGCGAAGCTGCAGTTGCCGGATGCCGATCACTTCCACGTCGATATCCGTTTCGGTCAGTTCGAGGTGACGGAAAATCGTGTACGCCACGGAATCTTCATCGCGCAGCAGGAAACGGAGAACGGGAAGTTCTTTGGCCACGGCTTCCGGGTATTGCGGATCGGTTGCGGCGGATATCGCGGGCTCGGCCGATTCGAGCAGCACGTCGAAGCGGAGCGAGGGACCGGCGCCGGGAGTATAAAGCAGGTCGGTTTTTCCTGTGCCGATCGTGTACCAGCCTTCGGCTGAAGTACAGGCTGCCGTGAACATGTCGCGGAGCAGCCCGTTTATTTTCGCCGGCTCGTCCTGTTCTTCGGGCGGTGTTTCGCCGGCTTCATCGCGCAGCCTGATCTCTTCACGCAGCGCCGCAAGAAAATCGAGGAAAGAATCGTGTGTAAAAAAAAGACGAAGCGAAAACTTGCGCTCTCCTTCAGCCTGCATCAGCATTTCATCGCTCAGCGCAAATCCGAAACCGGCAGATGCGGTCAGCACCGCTTTCGGCATGGCGGGAAGCGTGCCCGGCCCGGCCTGGAAATATTGCCGGGACAGAACTTTCTGATCGAACAGCAGGCTTTGTTCGGTTACATTATGGTTGCATTCGATCCCGATGATGGATTCGATTTTTGCCGCGTTGACGATGAGCGGGTTCACCAGTTCGTAAATCAGTTCTTCCCCGTTTTTTCCATTCCCGGCATGCAGCAGCGTACCGGCAGGCATTTCCTGCGAAGGCATATTGTCGGCCAGGCTGAAAACGACATGCGTTTGCCCGATGACGGCAGGAAGCGGGCTGGTTTGCAGCAGCTCGCGGTAATAATAATCGAGATGCCTCCCGGTAATCGAATTGATATGTTCCTGCGCTTTGCCCAGCAGGTCGAAAAAAGTGAGCAGCAATCCTACGTGCGGCTGAATGCCGCCGATGCCGTCAATATTTTTTTCCAGGTAATGCGCCGCTTCTTTTTTCAGTTCGCCGAGCGAGTACAGCAGGTTGTGCATCTGCTCGTCGGCCTTGCGGATGAGTATGTCCAGCGCTTCCTGCCTGCTTGCCGGCGACATTTCCGCTTCCGCGGTTTCGTAGGCAAACCATTCGTGGCTGAAGGTGTTCAGGAAATTGTAGAGTCGCTTTCCGCCGTTTTCCAGCGGGACGAGAAATTCCTCGACCTGCATGAACACCTGGAGCACTTTGGACAACCGGTGCGTGATGAGCTCGCTGAAATACCGGTGAAAACCGGTGAGATTCCGGACGGTGATAAAATAATTATCGGCGTCCATCAGTACGGGAATCATTTCCCGGAGCACATCCCACAATACATGCTGCCGGAAATCCGGGTCGCTGCTTTGATTCAGCAGTTTGAATTTCGCGGCGTAGGATTTCCGGACCTGCGCGGTATCGTAGGCGCGCACGAGGTAAAGTACTACGACAGGATCCTGCTCGAAAAAAGGAGTCCAGTCGCCGTCCGGCCTGCCCTGGCTGTTGTAATATGTGATCAGCCGCGAGTAACGTGTTATAAAAGCGAGCAGGTCGCCCGGGCTGCGTTCGTCCACTTTGAAATAACCGGGATGCAGGGCAGCAGGAAAGCGCTCGTCCTGGCTGGCGGCCTTCGATCCTGTAATATTATTCCTGTTGCCCAGCGGTTTCATTCAACCCGGTTTTATAATTCGGTTCCTTCTTTCAGGTAATAGGGATACACGATGTTCGTCCGCGTGTTCGTGCTGCGGATGATATAGGTTACGTGTATATAAACGACTCCTTCGTACACGTTGCTTTCGAAATCGATATGTTCCACTTTGATGCGCGGTTCATACAGCACGATCGCTTTGTGGATTTTTTCGGACAGCGTGGTTTTGGTACTCAGCGTGAGCGATTCGTAAAGCAGCGGGCTGAGGTCGCAGCCGTAATGAATCTCGAATATCCGTTCGCCCTGCATGGTGGAAAGCAGGATGTTCAGGCTTTCGCGGATATCGACAGGTCCGGCGGACATGACCAGCCCGCGTTCGGTTTTGCTGAACTGCGGCGGAAAGGACCAGCCTCTCCCGAGAAAACCGGATTTGTTGATGACGTCTTCCATGGTTTATCCTCCGATCATGACAGTTGGAAATCCGGCTACGATTGATCCGCCGTGCGAAGTAGTATCACCCATACGCGCGGCAGGCTGCCCGCCGATGAGCACGGTGGCCGAACCTTTCACGATAGCGTCCGGCGGTCCCACGCAGGTGCATTGTCCGCCCATAATCGCCGCCGGAAGATTCCCGATCAGGACGGTCGGGCAACCCGGCGGAAGAATCGGCCCGCCCACATGCGGAATCGGCGGAACTCCCGGCGTTTGCATCGGGCAGGTGTGCATATCGGTTATCCTGGCTGCTGGCGGCATGGTTAGTTTTTCATTGGGCGATTCGGTGAATCGCCCTTACAGTTAGTTGATTTTTACCAGCGATCCTTTCAGTATGGCGATCGCGCTGGTTTGTATTTCGGCGCCGGCGTTTCCGTTGGCGGAAAATTTTGCTTTTGCTTCGTTCTTGATATTCGTTCCGCTCAGCGAAACATCGCCCGATGCGGATGACAGCGTCAGGTTTTTCGTAGCGTCCACTTTTACTTCGCCGGCCGATTTGATCGTAATACCGCTGTCGTTCATCGTGATCGTATTGCCGTTCTGGTCTTTCAGCGTGATGCCTTTGGCCCCGTCGTCGATCAGGATAGAGTTGCCGCCGGGCGTGAGCATTGTCAGCGTCTGTTTTCCGTCATCGTCGTTGAACAGGATTTTAATGCCGGTTTTGGTGACGATTCCTTTCTCTTTATTTTCTGCGGCGGGAGCGATCGGCGGAACGGCTTTTTTGTTGAAGAGCAAACCGAGAATCACCGGGTAGCGCGGATCGTCGTTCATAAAACCGACAACCACTTCATCGTCCACTTCGGGCCAGAAACAATGTCCGCGCTTGTTTCCTGCGTCATCGTGCACCATGCGGGCCCATATTTTTCCTTCGGGATCGATGAGCGGAAGTTTCACCTGGACGCGGTATTGCCCGGCAGGATCGGCGTCGATCTTGAGCACTTTACCGAAATGCAGCCCGTTGGCCGGCGCCATGATGCCCGAAGAAGGCCGCTCGTGTATATCGTACTTTTCCGAAAACCATTCTTCCGGCAGGCCGAACTGGATTTGTGTGAACCAGCCCGATTCGTCGAGTTCATGCCGTATGCCGGTAACCAGCACATCGCCGCTGAATTTGTCGCCGAGTCCTTCAAGCGTGACCGAATCGCAGAGATCGATCGTGGCATTGCCTTCCGTTTTCAGCCGTCCGCGGGTTTTGGCAAAACCGGCTTTCACCTGGCGGCCTTTGCTCCAACTGTCGAGTTCGGCTTTCGCCACGACTCCGGCGTGATAGAGCGGTGTTTTGGCGGGAGAGAAAATCGCGTTAAGGTCGGTTGACTTCACGCCGGTATTTTCGAGTTGTTTGAACAGCGCGCTGGTGGCGGGCGAGGAGGTGAGCAGCGCCTGGTTGTCGGAATCCCAGGCCGACGCTTCTACGGATTTATGCTGTGTGCGTCCGTCGACTTCGGTTTCCAGTTCGTAGATATTGTCACCGTAAGTCAGCGTAACCGAACCTGCGGGCGCGGTGGCCGGCGGGTCGGCAATCATGAATTTGGATTGCTTGCTGCTGTAGTAAACAATTTTGCCGTTCACTTCCGCACGCATCATCATAAAATCCCAGTCGCTCACATTGTACTGCAGGAAACCTTTGTGCCCGATATACGTTCCGTTGGTAGCCACATCCACGCTGTAGGCGGAAAACAGCGCCTTGATGATCGTGTCTTCGGTAACGGCGCTCGCGGTTTCTTCCGTGACTTTATTTTTCCGGCCGAGCGTCATCTTTACGGCCTTGTGCCGGCATTCGAGGATGATGACCGAGGAACCGCCGCGCACTTTCATGGAATGTTTTATGATCACACCCTTGAAAAGTTCCGTCGGCTGCAGATCGTAGCCCATGCTGATGCTGATGTCTTTTCCCGGGCTGCTGGATTCGCCGGAACTGAATTCGAAAGTCCGGCTCGCCGGGTCGCCGTCAATAAAAACGACGACAGCCGAAGGAATCCGGTTCATCTCGTTATAAATACTCACCGAGACGATCTGGGGAGAAGCCAGTTCTTCCGTGCCTAATTTGATTTTTACAGTCAGCGCTCCTTCAGCCATAATCAGGTTTTTTGCAGCGGGGGAATCAGGATGACTGTGCCGGGAACAAGCCTGCGCACGCCGTTGAGCCGGTTGATGCGCGCCAGTTCATGGAAGAGGTTGGGGTTGTTGTAATATTTGACGGCCAGCATGGTGAGCGTATCGCCTTCTTTGCATACATAGGCATGCGTCATATCCGGCGAGTTGAGCTGGAGTTCCGAAGCCGACATTTTTTTCGACTTCGATCCCGTGAAAGCCATTTCGATCGCGGCGCGTGTCGCTTCGCCGTTCGATTTGAATTCCGTGTATTTCACATCGAACTTCGATGCGCGCCCGTAAAAAGTATTGTCGCCGAACTGGATGCGCACATAGTTGGGCTGGTGCGTGCTGCTGTTCATGTTGTAGATCACGTTCTTCAGGTTGGTGGCCTGGGTAATGATCGGATCTACTGTAGACAGGGTAGGCGAGCCCATCAGGGCGAGGAATGCGTTCGAACTGTCGGAGTCGAAATTATCGAGCATGATGCTGAACGCGATTTTGGAAGGCGGCATGCGCTTGAACCGGACTTCGGAAGAAGCGGCGCCGATGGGAACATCTTCGAAATATTCCACTTTCGATTCGTACTGGATGGTGGACGGATTGAACTTGCCTTCCCATGTCCCGACTTTGGAATTGAATTCTTCGTCACTGTATCCTTCGAACGTAATGCCCGAAGGCGTCGTGCTGTCTGAAGGGATCAGTGCGGATATGGCGGCGCCGAATGACATGATTAACGTTCTTTGGTGATACTGGAAAAGTTATCCATCACCAGGTTAAGGCATTCTTTGAGCAGGCGGTCTTTCATTTTGTTCTGCTCGGTTTTATCGCCGCCGGTTTTGGGTGCGGAGCCGCCTTCCGCAGCAGGATTCGCGCCTTCTTTCACCGGCCCGCTGCCTTCCACAGTCGTTTTGATAAGCAATTCCCTGATTTCTACGGGCATGACCTGGATATTAAAATGGTGTCAGACGCCCATCACGGCCGCATAAGCGGAAGAGAGCATCGTCATATTTACCTGTTTGTAAAAAAAGTATTTGAACGTGATTTTTTCGATCAGTACGCCGCTTCTTTCCGCATCGAATCCCGACGTTTCCCATTTCACCGGGTACGCGTTGATGAAAAACCAGCAGTAGCTGGGAAGTCCTTTTCCGTCGAGCAGGGTGACGATGATCGGGATCGGAATTTTTTTCTGCGAGAGTATCTGCGCTTCCAGCCAGTTGATCAGGTACGAACCTTCGATCATGCCTCTCTCCAGTACCAGGTCGCCGCTTTTGTACCCGTCGGGAACCTGCACCGTTCCGCCGTCGACACCGCCTACTTTCACGTCCTTCAGTTTCAATTCGAAATTGATTCCCGAGACGGATTTAAAACCGATGTCCTTCGTGAAGAACCCGGGAATGCCGAAGTCCACACGAAAAGAGTAACCAGCTAAAGGAATGGGTACACTCATGGCGACTATTCTGGTTTATACAGACACCGATGTCCGGAAGGTTCGGTGCACCTTCCGGACATCAGTGATGTTCTTATTAAGAAATTGACTACTCGATGGTGAGTCCTTCGTGGCTGATGTCGATGGATTCTATGGCCACTTCACTGCTGTCCGATTTGAGATTCGGGCTGGTGATTTTCTTGGGCCATGCATTGAGCAGTTTCCAGGTCATTACCGGGTTGTTCTCTTCGTCAAGCAGGCTGATGGTTACATCCTTGCGGGAAGGCGTATTCATCTTCACTTCATTGAACCAGGTGTAGAACTGTTTGTCGCTGGCGAAGATTCCTTTTTTCACCGAAACGTCGCTCGATTTGCGGAGTCCCGACATTTTCTGCTTGGTATAAGGAGCCGGACTGGCGCCGTTGCGGTATTCGATCACATCCACTTCAATATCCAGTCCCGATATTTCGGAGCAATTGATAACTGTTCCGCCGAGATCGACGGTGAAGTGAAAACTAGGAAGAGGATAATTGCTGTCTGCCATGATGGTCTCTGCTTTTTAATGAGGTGATGATCCAAATGTTAATGCTTCACGTGCTTATGCTTCCTGGAGTTTGTGCGAGAATTTCAGGATGATGAATTCGGCGGGTCTTACAACGGCCATCCCGATTTCCACGTTCATTCTGCCTTCCAGGATGTCGACCTGCGACATGGTTGTACCCAGTCCTACGTTCACGAAGAAAGCCGCGTCGGGTGAAGATCCGGCAAGCGCTCCCTGTTTCCAGAGGTTGGTCAGGAAATTTTCGATCATGGCTTTTACCCTGATCCACGTCGTGCTGTCGTTGGGCTCGAATACGGCCCAGTTGGTGCTCAGGCGTACGCTTTTTTCCACCATGTTGAAGAAACGGCGGACGGAAATGTAGCGCCATTCATTATCATTTCCTGCGAGCGTGCGCGCACCCCAGATGAGCGTTCCCTTGCCGGTAAAGGCGCGGATCGCGTTGACCGATTTTCCGGCGTTGACGTCCACGTTCAGGTCTTCCTGCTGGCGGTTGTCGATTTTCACCCAGGGCGAAACGGTGGAGGCGAGACTCACGTTGGCCGGCGCTTTCCATACGCCGCGGCCGGTATCCACCTGTGCATATACACCGGCTACCGCACCGCTCGGGGGAAGCAGGTTGGCCCGCTTTTTCACCTCGTTCACAATATTCTGGTAAATGATGTTCGTATCGTAAACCGTTTTATCGAGATTGTCTTTGATGGTCTTCGTATCGTTGCGGATGGCCACAAGAATATCGATGACGGATTCGAAAATGGACTTGAGCGGGCCGCGTCCTTTTTTCACTTTCTCTTCGTCGGAAAGTCCTTCGAAAAGTTTGGAGGCTGCAACGGCTCCGAGTTCGAAATCCGTGTACTCGGTATCAGCGACTACGCCTATGCCTGCGCCTTTATCAATGGAATACAGTCCGCGTACGATCGTAGCCAGCGCCGAAGTGGAATTGGTTTTCAGGCGCAGTTCGTTATCCACTTGCTGGTTCTTGATTCCCTGGTTGCGCAGGTCGATGATCTTGTTGACTAATTCTTTGAGTACGGTGGCATAATGCTTCAACTCATCCGCAGGACTGATGTCGGCTTTTACTTTGAAGAACTTATCGTTCAACGAACCTTCCCCGAGCGGGGCGGATACGAAAGCATTTACGATTTTGGTGTCGTCCAGCGCGAGTTTCAGGTTTTTCACCGCGGTAGGATCGGTGATGAGGTCTTCGAAGTTCAGGTCAGCTGCGTCTTTATCAACGAGCTTGATGTTCTCGAAACCGAAGTCGTTGGAAAGCGAAGTCTGGATCCACGGGTAATAAGCGGCGCCGTATTTCAGGTAGTTGATCCCAACGCCGTTGCGGAAGTCAAGGATGATGTCTTCGTCTGCGCGGTCAACATATCCGTTGTGCACATCGAGAATACATACGCGGTCCTGCAGGCTGTTGCACTGCTTGAGCATGGACTGCTGCAGGCTGTAGGCCTGGTCTTTTTTCGCCAGCAGCATGGCATCGGGGCAGGCGAGGATGGTGGGATGATCTTCTTTCTCGCAGGCGGAGATACCTTCCTGGAGTTTGTCCATAGTAATATCATCCTCGTATTTACCGACCGAAACGATATAACATTCGCCTCCGCCGTTCGCAAAATACATGCGCACCGTGTCGTAGAGGTAGAACATCTTCTCAAACTTCACACCCTTCACACTGTTGTCCTTGGTTTCGAACGTTACCGTGATGGTTCCGTAGTCCGGGCCTTTTCCAAACATATCATGGTATTCCAGTAACGAAGAAATATGTCTCGGCGTGTTGTGAAGACTTTTCCCGGCGCGGTCCGCTTTTTGCGTATAGCCTATAAATGCAGGTATTGCAGTAGGTACCTGACCGACTGAAGGTGGAAGTGTGGTTATTTCCTCAACATACACCCCTGGTGTTTTGTAATCTGCCATCTTTTTTCTTGTTTAAATAGTGTGATTATTAAACCGAAGTAAACATATTTTAATACTAAACCGATACATAATTTTTAAGACAAAAGTTATGAACATTTATTAAACACTTGTCTACGTTTTTCATATCTCCGTTGGGAATATTTTTTTTCACGACACGCCCGTTATCTTCTAACTGGAAACTTAATTCATAACGGTCTTTTAATGTAACGGGTTCCGAGGAGGTAAAGCTGAAAGCATTGTCAATACTGCTGTGTGCGGTTTTGTTGAAAATTATTTTACCGGATTCCTCTACCATGCTGAGCTCTTTGTACTCATCGTATTTGGAAACCACGACATACTCCCAGTAGATATTTCGCGAAGGAAATTTTATGGTTATGTTTTGATCATCATTGCTTGTTTCCATTAAAACTATTCCCTCATATTTTTGATCATGATGCAGAAGTAAAAAAATCTTTTCCGGCCCGTTACTCGTTTTTATTTTGTAAATGTCTTCGGGATAAGCTTCGAGGTTAACCATGAAATTCCCGGTAACCTCATCTGCGCTTGCGCTGATCAGCGGGTTCCCTTTCCGGTCGGAAATCACGAACTCTTTTTCTTCCGGGCTGGCAGGTTCATAAACGAAAAACGAAACTTCCTTTTATGGTTTCGAGTACCTGTATCTCGGGCGGGCTGCCGGCCTGGCGCAGGTCGATCACGATTTTTTGCCTGTTGCTGCTGAAGAAATCGATCCCTGTTTTTACCTGGAAAAAGGAATCGTTGGAATTGAACCCGAAAACAAGCGGCATGGCTTTTTCTATAGCGATCACCGGGCTGGTGCCGGAACTGTCCTGCCGGTGTTCCTGCAGCAGGCGGAACTGGCCGGGCTGCTGTTTTAGCAGGAGCCGGTAATTGCGGATCACGGCGGCTGTTCCCGGGAACGGGTGAAGTGTGACGCCGCGCAGGATACTGTCCGTATAATAATCGTGCCTCCAGGCAAGCGAGATCAGTGGAACGAATTTCGACGGCATGGCGGCTGTTGTTATTTTGTGAATCAGTTGGACGCCGAAGCATTCCGGTCGAGACCTTCCACGGCAGGCGCTTCGTATTTCATCAGGGCTTCGTTGATGGCGATCATTCTTACTTTATAAAGCACGGCAGGCATGCATTTGGCGCCGATGGACGCCCACATATTGCTTTGCTCCTGGAAGCTGAGGCTGTAGATTTCGAACATCAGTTTTTCAATGCCCGGATCCAGGCCGTTCGTGTTTTGCGGATCGAATACGGTTTTGCTCTGGAAAAAAGCGATGACGGATGAAATGAACTTCAAAGCTTCCACGTTCAGGTTTGCGCTGAACGAAGCGGAGAAAAGCACGTACAGGTAGAGGTAAACAGGCTTGTTGCTCCCGGTATCCTGGTGCTTGGGCGTAGCCCGTTTTTCTTCTTCGATATTGATCAGCGAAACGAGTACTTTGTTTTCATCCTTGATGGCCGGTGCCCCGTCCTGCCCGACAACATTGGTAATTACCGCACGGTCTCCCTTGAGCCGGAATTTCAGGCGCAGGAATTCATTCAGTTCATTCACCACGGCAACCAGTGCGGAATCGATCATGTCAGAGCAGTTTCAGCGCCCATATCGTCATGCGCGTAATGTATACGCCGATGAAACACAGGATGCACAGGAAGTAGAAAACGTAGTCTTCGTTATTGGAGAAGAATTTGAGCAGCGTGCCCCGTACGCCCGGGGCCATGGCGCCTGCAGCTTCGTACGTAGCAAAACCGAGCAGGAAACCCGCGAGCAGGGAAGCGAAAAACCAAAGCGTTTCTTTGGCGATCTGCCGGCGCATCAGCGCTTTCCGGTTGGCCTCGATCTCCTGGAGCAGCTCGTTCTGCGTGGATGCCACCATCCGGAACGTCATCCGGTAAAGGTCCTGCTCGGTCCTCCGTTCCAGTGTTTTGAATATATCATCGACAGCCATGAGCAGAACTAATTATCAGACAATGCAAACTTTGTAAAAAATCAAACATTGAAGAAGTATAAGGGCTTCTTGTGTACGATTAGTTATGAACATTTTTTGAGCGAATCAACAGGCAATGATTTTTTGATGCCGGTAGATTATTTTTTTTCAACCTGTGGCTTAATTAATTGCGCTTGTTTTTCCCGGGCACGGGGATATTATAATAGAATACACGTAGGAATTCCGGAAATTATGATTAGAGGTTTGTGCGGACGGTTATCGAAGCGGCGATTGGTTAACAAACAAAACAGGGTGCCGGCATGTTTCTTGATATAATGCAGAAATGCCAATTGCTGCGAACAACTCCAGTGCCGGGCCGGAGAAACGGAAGCTATTCCCGGGATAAAAGTAATTTTGTAAAAAGCGCATCCTGATGAACCTGCACATCAAGAATATGGTTTGCAACCGCTGTAAAATGGTGGTGAAGTCCGAACTGGAAAAACTCGGATTCAAACCGGTATCCGTAGAACTGGGCGAGGTCAGGCTGGATAAAGAACTATCCGCCACAGAAAAAGCGCAGATCGACAGCGCTTTGCAGGCCCTGGGTTTTGCAATCATCGATGATAAAAAAAGCCAGCTCATTGAAAAAATAAAAAACGCTATTGTTGAATTAGTCCACCGCCAGAACAGTGAGCTTAAGAGCAACCTGTCGGATTACCTGGGAAGCCTTTTGCATCATGACTATAACCATATGACGACCCTTTTTTCCGAGGTGGAGGGAACAACCATTGAAAAGTATTTTATCGCACAGAAAATCGAAAAGGTCAAGGAACTCCTGGTTTACGGAGAATTGACGCTCAGTGAAATTGCTTACCAGCTCCATTATTCGAGCGTGGCACACCTGAGCAACCAGTTTAAAAAGGTTACCGGGCTTACACCGAGCCATTTCAAGAACATCCGCATAGAAAAACGCAAACCGCTGGACGAGGTGTAAATCATGTAACTCTTTCCCGCAATGGTGTAACATCCGGGCCTTGACTTGTTGCCAACTTTGTATCGTAAAAAATGCACAGGTTATGGCAGGCAAAACAAATCAACCGGTTTATATTCCTTTGGAAGGAGTAGAAAGCGAACATTGCGCACGCATCGTTGACAATGGGCTGAAGCAATTAACGGAAGTTGAAAGCCACAAAGTGGAACTCAACAACCGGAGAGCGGTAATAGAAACCGCAGATGCCGCAACGGTTCTGCCCGAAGCGGTAAAAATCATCCGGGATTTAGGATATGGCGTAACCACGGTAAAGAAAACATTCCCGGTGCTGCACATGACCTGCGCATCCTGTGCCCTAAGTGTGGAAAGTGTCATCAAAGCGCAGGGCGGGGTGATAAACGCGTCCGTAAATTTTGCCGGGGCGAGCGTACAGGTGGAGTATCTCCCGAACATGATTCAAATAGCGGGCATCCGCAAAGCCGTTCAGTCCATCGGGTATGATCTGCTGGTTGAAGATCGTCCCGGTGAAACGGAAACGCTCGAAGAAATCAGCCGGGAAAATTACAACCGGCTGAAATGGCGAACCATCGGTGCCGGCGTGTTTTCATTACCGGTAGTGATTATCGGCATGTTCTTTATGGATATGCCTTATGCCGATATCATCATGTGGGTTTTGTCCACACCGGTCGTCCTGTGGTTTGGAAAAGACTTTTACATCAATGCCTGGAAACAGGTCCGGCATCGCTCAGCCAATATGGATACACTGGTAGCGCTGAGCACCGGGGTGGCTTACCTGTTCAGCGTTTTTAATACGTTATTCCCGCATTTCTGGCATGCGCGGGGGGTGCATGCGCACGTTTACTTTGAAGCGGCAGCCGTTGTTATTGCCTTTATCCTGTTGGGCAAACTGCTGGAAGAAAAAGCCAAAGGCAATACCTCTTCCGCCATTAAAAAACTGATGGGGCTGCAGCCGAAAACGGTTACGGTAGTGTATGAAGACGGGCGCCAGGTGCAGATTCCCATCGAACAGGTAAACAAAGGCGATCTTATCCGGGTAAAGCCGGGAGAAAAAATTGCGGTGGATGGAATCGTAACAGGCGGCAGTTCGTATGTGGATGAGAGCATGCTGAGCGGGGAACCTGTACCTGTTCTGAAAAATGAAAACGATAAAGTTTTTGCCGGAACCATCAACCAGAAAGGCAGTTTCCTGTTTCGTGCCGAAAAAGTAGGCGCGGAAACCATGCTCGCACAAATCATCCGCACCGTGCAGGATGCACAGGGAAGTAAAGCCCCTGTTCAAAAACTGGTGGACCGGATTGCCGGCATTTTTGTCCCCGTAGTGATCGGGATTGCCGTGCTCACTTTTGCTGTATGGGTACTATTGGGCGGTGAAAACGGCTTTACGCAGGGATTACTGGCCATGGTAACCGTTCTCGTTATCGCCTGCCCCTGCGCACTGGGTTTGGCAACACCTACAGCCATCATGGTAGGCGTAGGCAGGGGTGCTGAAAATGGGATTCTCATAAAAGATGCGGAAAGCCTGGAACTCGCTAAAAAAGTAAATGCCATCGTACTGGATAAAACAGGAACCATCACCGAAGGAAAGCCCGTGGTTACCGATGTGGCCTGGCTGAATGATGACGACAGTTTAAAGCAAACCTTGTTCAGCATAGAAAAACAGTCGGAGCACCCGCTGGCGGAAGCGGTCGTAAATCATTTTCAGCATTTGCCCGTTGTTCCCGTTACCCAGTTCGAAAGCATTACCGGGAAAGGAGCAAAAGCAATCGTTTCGGGCAAAACGTATTTCGCAGGGAATAAAAAACTGCTTCTTGAAAACGGGATCCGGGTTTCAGAAGAGCTGCTTGCAAAAGCCACTGCCTGGAGCAGCCAGTCGAAAACGGTCACCTGGTTTGCAGACGGTGAAAAAGCGCTGGCGGTACTGGCTATTACGGATAAAATAAAAGAAACATCCGCAGAAGCCGTCGCCCGGTTGCAGCAGGCCGGTATCGCCGTGTATATGCTCACGGGAGATAACGAAACCACTGCGAATGCCATTGCCCGGGAAACCGGCATCACGCATTTTAAAGCGGAAGTATTGCCCGAGCAGAAAGCGGCATTTATCAGGCAATTGCAGGAAGAAGGTAAAACGGTGGCCATGGTCGGAGACGGGATCAACGACAGCACGGCCCTGGCCCAGGCAGACGTAAGTATTGCTATGGGTAAAGGAAGCGACATTGCCATGGATGTAGCCCGGATGACGATCATCTCATCCGACCTGAACAAAATTCTGCAGGCGATCAAACTCTCCAGGCAAACCGTTGCCGCAATTCGCCAGAACCTGTTCTGGGCATTTGTTTACAATATTATCGGGATTCCCGTTGCGGCAGGTATCCTGTACCCGTTCAACGGGTTCCTGCTTAACCCGATGATCGCGGGTGCGGCCATGGCGCTGAGCAGCGTGAGCGTGGTGAGTAACAGCCTGCGGTTAAAATGGAAAAAGTAAAAGCGTAAATCCTGTAAATCATTCAAAAAATGATGTAACGTTCCGACAGCGGCAAGTGCGGAACTTTGTATATAGTAAAATCAAAAAACGAATAAGATGAAAACCATTAAAATTCAAATTCCGGATATGCAGAGTTCGCATGACCAGGCGCGTGTGAATCATGCAATACATACAACTGACGGCGTGACCATCAACAGCATCCGTTCGGGAGAAGCCGGCGTGACAGTAGGGGATGAAGAACAGCAAAAAGCGGTTGTTGCATCCGTTGAAAAGGCCGGTTATACGATCGCCGGTATTGAAATTGAAACTGCTGCCGCAGGAAAAACATTCATGTTCAAAACAAATATCAATTGCAGCGGTTGTGTAGCCCGGGTTACACCCGCACTGGATTCGGCAGCAGGTGTTTGCCATTGGGATGTGGATACTGGCAGCAAGGATAAAATACTGTCGGTTCATTCCGACGGGATCACACCGGGCGAAATTATGGATGCCGTCCGGAAATCAGGATTCAGTATTGAAATCATTAAACCGGAACTGGTATGAAAACGCTCCTCACATTTATCGCGGCAACGCTGATCAGCATAGCTGCATCGGCACAGCAAAACGTCCAGGGTATGCTTGACGCTTACCTGGAGGTGAAGGATGACCTGGTGAAAAGCGACAGCAGGCAAACGGCTTTGCATGCAAAAGAATTCCTGGAAATCCTGGGAAGCGAAAAATCTTTCGCTGAAAAAGAGGCCATGCTCGGATCCGTTCGGAAAATCGCCCAAACAAATGATATAGAAAAACAGCGGACAGCTTTTGCAGAGTTATCCGTAATGATGTGGACGCTGGTGAAAAATGCCGGGAAGATCAGTTATGATGTGTATTATCAATACTGTCCCATGAAAAAAGCGTATTGGCTTAGCCGGGAAGCAAGCATAAAAAATCCGTACTACGGCTCGTCCATGCTGACTTGTGGAAAAGTGTCGGACAAAAAAATGAAATAGTATGAAAAGGCTGCTCGTCTTCCTGTCATTTTTTTTACCCGGTGCAATAGTATATGGGCAAAAGCTGGTGCGATACAATTTATATGTTTCGGATACGGTTGTCGGTTACACCGGCAGGGAACGGAATGCCATCGCGATAAACGGGCAACTGCCCGGACCAGCGCTGCATTTTACCGAAGGCGATACGGCAGAAATTCACGTGCACAATACCATGCACCATGAAACATCCGTTCACTGGCACGGTTTGCTTTTGCCCAATGAGCAGGATGGTGTTCCTTACCTGACAACCGCCCCGATAAAACCGCATACGGAGCATGTTTACAAATTTACACTGAAACAAAGCGGCACTTACTGGTACCATTCACATACCATGCTGCAGGAACAGGTCGGGATGTACGGTGCATTCATCATCCACAAGCGCGATGAAAAACCGCAGCATGAAGAAGTGGTGCTTTTAGGCGACTGGACCGATGAAAATCCCGGCCAGGTTGAGCGATCCCTGCATTATGCGACGGACTGGTATATGATCAGGAAGAATGCCGTGCAGAGTTATGGTGAAGCGATGCGGGAAGGGTATTTGCCCACGAAACTGGCCAATGAGTGGAAGCGCATGCATGCCATGGATGTAAGTGATGTGTACTATGACCGTTTTTTAATAAACGGGGTCAAAGAGCAGGAAAAGAAAAACTACAAAGCAGGAGACACCGTGCGGCTGCGTGTTATTAACGGAAGTTCGTCCACGTATTTCTGGCTTAATTATTCCGGCGGAAAAATGACGGTGACAGCAACCGACGGTGCAGACACGGAACCCGTGCAGGTTGACCGGCTGATTATCGGTGTTTCGGAAATTTATGATGTGTTGGTTACTATTCCGTACGACAGTACTGCGTATGAATTTGTCGCCACGGCCGAAGACCGTACAGGTTATGCTTCCCTGTGGCTGGGCAATGGAACCCGGCATGCGCAATCCCCGTTGCCGCGTCTGAAATATTTTGAGGGCATGAAAATGATGAATGATATGATGACGGTTGGCGGCAGCATGAAAGATATGGGAATGCATATGAGCCTGCAGCAAATGGACATGAACGTGGTCATGTATCCTGAAATAACGGGGGAGCAGGTAAAAAAGCAAAAAGAAAAAACGGGGCACGGGCACCATCACCCGGAAAAAGAACCGGAAATGCCCGTTACACTTCATTACGCCATGCTGAAATCCCCGGTAAAGACAACACTTCCGGATGTTCCTTTCCGCACCCTGCATTTTGAGCTGACAGGAAACATGAACCGCTATGTGTGGACGGTGAACAACAAAACCATTTCGGAAAGCGACAAGATCAAAATCAAAGCGGGTGAAAATATCCGCATCATCATTACGAATAATTCCATGATGCGCCACACCATGCACCTGCACGGGCATTTTTTCAGAGTAGTAAACGGGCAGGGTGATTATGCCCCGCTTAAAAATGTGCTGGATATTATGCCGATGGAAACGGACACGATAGAATTTAATGCATCCGAAAAATACGGAGACTGGTATTTCCATTGCCATATCCTGTATCATATGATGGCGGGCATGGGAAGAATTTTCACCTATGAGAATTCCCCGCCAAACATGCAGATACCTGACCCGGAGAAAGCGCTGAAAAAAGTATACCATGATGACAGGCGGTTTTATGCCGGGGCCGAAATCGGGCTGGAAAGTAACGGGAGCGATGGCGAATTCTCACTGATGAATACCCGGTGGAAGCTGGAAACAGAATGGCGGCTGGGCCTGAACAGGCAAACGGGGTATGAAGCCGAAAGTCACTTCGGCCGTTTCCTCGGCAGGAACCAGTTTCTCTTTCTCAGCGCAGGCTGGGACTGGCGATACCGGGAAGGACATGAGGAGGAAGAAAATATTTTCGGGCAGTTTAATACGAAAAACAAACGCAGTGTGGCTCACGTTGGTTTGCAATACACTTTGCCGTTTTTTATCGTTGCCGGTTTATCCGTTGATCATACCGGGTACGTAAGAATGCAGTTGAAACGTGAAGATATAGCCGTGACCAAACGCCTGCGCCTCTGGGGCATGATCAATTCGGATATGGAATACGGAGCGGGAGGCAAATATATACTCACCAAATACTTTTCGGCATCTGCGCATTATGACAGCGACATGGGGTGGGGAGCAGGTCTCACATTTACCTATTGATTTCCCCAAGTTGCCAGGTTGCCGGAAAAATATACCAGAGGAAAATACCAAAAGCATGGGAGGAAAACAAAATACGAAGCCGCCCAGGCATCGTATAAAAGTCATCGGAAGATGAACAAAAATCACAGGAAAGAGTAAAACAAAATACGAAGCCGCAAAGGCTTCGTATAAAAGTTATCGGAAGATATCGGCAAAAAACGTCAGCTTGCTCCGAACCTCCACTCCTCTCCTTAGAAGAGGAGAAGGAGGTGAGGTCACACCCTCACCCCAACCACACAAACGTCATCCACCTGCTCCAGTTTGCCTTTCCAGGCATTGAATGTTTTTTCAAGCAGCGCCGCCTGTTCCTGCATCGGTGCGCGGTGATTGGCCGACAATAATTCCTTGAGCTGTTTATACTTGAATTTTTTGCCCTGCGGTCCGCCGAACTGGTCGGCGAATCCGTCCGTGAAAAGATAAAGACAGTCGCCGGCTTCCACTTTCGTTTCGTGGGTGGTAAAAGGTCCCTGGCCGGGATGTTTCCCGATGGGCTGCTTGTCGGGACGGAATTCCTGCATTTCGCCGTTACGGGTAAACCAGAGCGGGTTGTTGGCGCCCGCCCAGCGCAATGTTCCGGATGCTTTATCCAGGACGCAGAGCGAAATATCCATCCCGTCCTGCACCACGTGCGCGCTTTTCTCGAAACTTTCGATGACCAGTTCGCGGACTTTATCCAGGATACTTCCCGGGTCGGTAATACCGAATTCTTTCACGGCGCGGTTCAGCGCATTGGAACAGATCACGCTCACCAATGCACCCGGCACGCCATGACCGGTACAGTCGGCCACGGCAAAAAATAAAAGCGCTCCTTTGCGTTCCATCCAGTAAAAATCGCCGGCAACGATCGCTTTCGGTTTCATCAGGATAAAACTGTCCGACAACTGCTCCCGGATAAAATCGCCGGAAGGCAAAAGTCCTTGCTGGATACGTTCGGCATAGCGGATAGAATCCACGATCTCCTGGTTTTTGACTTCGATGATGTCTTTCTGCTGCTGGATTTCCACGCTCAGTTTTTTCTTGTTCACATATCCGCGGTATGCGAAAAAAGCGAGCCCGATCACCAGCACGAGCCCGATCACCAGTGAATAGAGCAGGATGGATTTGCGTTCCGATTCCGCCTGTTCGGCAAGCAGTTGTTTGTCTTTTTTCGCCGACTGGTATTTCGCTTCCATTTCGGAAACCTGTTTCATCCGCGCTTCGGAAAGCAGCGTATCCTTCAGGCGCATGTGCAGTTCCAGTTGTTCAAATGCTTTTTCAAAGTCGCCGGTTTCTTTATAAAGTTCCGAAAGCGATTTGTGCCCGTCGCGCAAGCCTTCGGTTGATCCGAGTTCTTTGGAAATGTCGAGCGACATCTTGAAATACCGTTCGGCTTCGGCAAAATTTCTGCGCAGCAGGTAAACGTCGGCGATATTGCCATAAGAGGTAGCCAGTTGATAACGGTAGTTGACGACTTCGGCAAAATGCACAGCCAGCATACTGTTTTTCATGCTGTTCGCGGTATCTTTTTTTTCGAGGTAAATGGCGCCGAGGTTACCGTATGCATCAGCCAGTCCGGCGGTGTCTTTCAGTTCCTCGAAAATCACGCGCATTTTCTGCAGGTACACGATGGCGGAATCCGGCATTTTTTTCTCCATAAAAATGCCGCCGATATTATTCAGGTTGGTGCCTTCCGCCGTTCGTCTTCCCAGTTTCCTGGAAATCGCCAGCGCTTTTTTTATATAGTCGAGCGCCTGGTCGAGGTTTCCCTGCTGCCAGTGCGTGATCCCGAGACTTCCATAAGCAGAAGCGATGTTGGGTTCGTCGCCGATATCTTCGAAAAGCGTAAGCGCTTCCTGGTAATATGTTATCGCGGTTTCCGGTTCGCCTTCTTTTCGTTTCTGCACGGCCTGGTTGAACAGGGCGCGTCCTTTATATAGAGGATGCCCGATTTTTTCGGCAAGCTCGCTGAGTACGTCGCATTTTTCGCCGGCCTTCTCCAGGTTCCCGAGACGGTACGCCGCTATCATGTCGATCACGATATTGAAACGCGCCGTATCGCTTGCGGCCGACCCGTATGCTTTTTCAAGCGAATCGATCAATTGTTTTTTCTGCCCGTTTGCAGCAAACGAAAACGAAAAAACGAGCAACAGGAAAATGTAACGCATACGATACGGGCTGGAGCGGGTAAAAATAGAAAGTTTTGCCGCAGTTTGCGCTGCTTCATGCAGATTCTCCGCGAAATCCGGGGCGGAATATTCTTAACAATCGTATTTCGTACCTTTGCCTGATCAAGCAAGAACATTACTATGGCAAACAATCTCCTCAAAGGAAAACGCGGCATCATTTCGGGTGCGCTCGACAGTAATTCCATCGCCTGGAAAGTGGCGGAACGTGCGCATGAAGAAGGCGCCGTGTTCACACTGACCAACGCACCCATTGCCATGCGCATGGGCGAAATCAACAAACTGGCCGAGAAAACCGGTTCGACCATCATTCCCGCCGATGCCACCAATATGGAAGAACTGACCAACCTGTTCAGTAAATCGACGGAAACGCTCGGCGGAAAAGTGGATTTTGTCCTGCATTCCATCGGCATGTCGCCCAACGTCCGTAAAAACATCCCGTACGCGGAACTCAATTACGATTTCTACGCCAAGAGCATCGACGTTTCCGCCATGTCGTTCCATAAAATGATGAGCGCCGCCTGGAAACTCGACGCGATAAACGAAGGTGGCAGCGTAGTGGGACTTTCCTACATCGCCGCGCAGCGTGCTTATTCTTTCTACAATGATATGGCCGATGCCAAAGCCATGCTCGAAAGTATCGCCCGCAGTTTCGGTTACCATTACGGCAAAGCAAAAAAAGTGCGCGTGAATACCGTTTCCCAGTCGCCCACCAAAACCACCGCCGGCAGCGGGATCAAAGGGTTCGAAGACTTTTTCAATTACGCCCAGGACATGTCGCCGCTCGGGAACGCCAGCGCCGAATCCTGCGCCGATTTCTGCATCATGCTGTTCAGCGATCTCAGCCGCATGGTTACCATGCAGAACCTGTATCACGACGGGGGCTATTCGATGACGGGCGTGAGCAACGAAATCATGGCAAAATTCGGGAAGTAATTTTTTACCTGCTACAGTATTTCAACCACGGAACTGCTCCGTGGTAAATTAAAGCTGAAGCACTTGCCCTGAAGATGCCTGCGTATGACGGTTTGTAAAACATAACATTCCGTATATTTGAGGGTCTGTGAAATTATCCCGCGCCATATTTTTTGTTCTATTGCTTGTTCCGGGCGGCCTGCTTTGCGCGCAGGATGAAAACAACGTGCCCGCCAATTTCCAGAAACCCCGTTTTTCCATTCATGCCAACGGCGCGGTGCCGCATACCATCAGCAACAAAGCCTTCAAGCGCAGCTTTACCGGTATTTATGATATCAGCGCTTCGTTCAACGTGCGGATGTTCAGCGGTTTCACCGCCGGGTTTTTAGCCAAGTTCAACGAATTCAAAACGCCCGACAATAAAATACCGGGACTGAATACCTACGGGCAAATGTTCGGCGGCGGTTTTCGTTTAGCCTATTACCATTACCTGCGTGAGACGACGGTTTTGTACGGAGGTGTAACGGCCGGGGAGGTGTACCTGCATTATTTCGGACTTTCCTGCCTGAATCCCACCACGCCCGAGCAAACGGAATACCGCAGCACTTTCCTGGAACCGGAACTGGGCATTTCATTTTACGTGGAAGGAAATTTCGCCATCGGCATTCACACCAGTTTCGATATGTACGACTATGTTTTTGATCCGTATGCCATCTGCCTCAACCAGCACAAAGCCTATCTCGACAGCGACCTGGTGGGCGGGCTGCAGCACCTGAATCTCGGTTTCGGGCTGACGTATTCTTTCCTGCGCAAGTAAAATGCGGCGAAGCAAAATTCTTTTATCTTAGTATTACTCTTCCTGTAATTTCATGTTATGAAACAGTTTACCGTCATTCTTTTACTGGTATTCACATCGGCATTCCTGCATGGGCAGAACGTCAATCTCGGCAAAGGATTCAGCAAGGACAAAAAAGGACAGGAAGAACTGAATATCGCCGAACAGCTTTTTGAAGACGGAAGTTTCCTGCTTGCCCTGCCGCATTACCGCTCGCTCGAATCGCAGTACGGCGACAATCCTTACCTGAAATACAAAGTCGGGATCTGCCTGCTCTACAAAAGCGACGAGGTGGATAAAGCGCTGGAATATCTCCAGGCCGTGAAGCAGAAAAACGCCAAAGCGGCCGATATCGATTTTTACGTCGCCCGCGCATTCCACATGAACGAAAAATACGACGATGCGCTGGCCAGTTTAAACCTGTACGTACTGAATAAAAAAATAAGCCCGGAACAAAAAGAGCAGGCCGAACATTATATCGAATACTGCAATAACGCCAAAGAGATTTCCGCCACGCCGATCGATGTGAAGATTACCAATATCGGTGATCCCGTGAATACGGAATCGTCGGAATATGTCCCGGTCATTACTTCCGATGAATCGCTGATGCTGTTTACCTACGTGGGCGAGGAATCGCGGGGAGGCCTGCAGCGCCTGCCGGGTGAGCCCGATTCGCTCGGATTTTATTTCGAAGATATTTACCTCACCGAGAAAAAAGACGGCCGGTGGACGCAGCCGGTTGCGCTGGATACCGGCATCAACAGCGTGGGACACGACGCCTGCATCGCCATTTCGAATGACGGGCAGACGCTGATCGTGTTCAAAAACAGCAACGAAGACCTCGGCGATATTTATTTCAGTAAACTGTTCGGCATCCGCTGGACCACGCCCGTCCGTTTGGAAGGCGACGTAAATACGCCCGCCTGGGAAGGCAGCGCATCACTCAGCGCCGATGAAAAAATAATGTTTTTTGCCAGTGAGCGCGAAGGCGGTTACGGCGGGCGTGATATTTATATCGCGGAACTGATGCCCGACGGACGCTGGGGAAAAGTGAAGAACATGGGACCGGGAATCAATACGAAGTACGATGATGACGCCCCGTTCATTCACCCGAACGGCGTTACGCTTATTTTCAGTTCGCAGGGACATAAAAGCATGGGCGGTTATGATATTTTCAGAACCGACATGAATCCCGACAGTTCCTGGTCCGCGCCGTCCAATATCGGTTATCCCATCAACACACCCGGCGACGATAAATATTTCGTGCTCAGTCCCGACGGCAAGCGCGGGTATTATTCCTCGGGCAAATCCGGCGGAAAAGGGCAACAGGATATTTACCTGGCCGAAACCGATTTCGATCTCAAAGACGCGAACGTGGTAATGCTGACCGGTGTGGTTACCGTGGACGATCAGCCCACGCAGGTTAAAATTCTCGTCAGCGCCGACGGTAAAGTAATTGACAGCTACGGCATCAACTCGAATGCCAAAACCGGCCGTTTCCTGATCAACCTGCGCCAGGGAAAAAAATACGATATCACGTTCCTGCTCGATTCGCTCAAACAGGTGAGATCGCTGGACGCCATGCGGAATAACCTCGGCATGGTGAAAGAGGACTGGGATATCAAACTCTATTCGAAAGGATACAAAAGCAAATTCCAGCAGATGTTCGAAGATTCCGTCCGCCGGGCCGATTCTATCCGGATGGCCGATGAGATCAGGAAAAACCAGCTGAAAACCAGTACCGATGTAACCACAACGACAACCACTACGGTTACGCCGGTCAATCCCCCGGTAACCACCACCACCACGATGATCGGGGGAATGAATGTCACGGATTACAATTCCATTCTAAGCCAGTACGGATCGGTGAAAGCCGAAGGACTCGAATTCGTGGTACAGGTTGCAGCCTACCGGAACCCGCAGAATTACCGGTACAGCAACCTGGAGTCGCTCGGTAAAGTGGAACGGCAGGAACTCGGCGACGGCGTTACGCGTTTTGTGATCGGGAAGTTCGACAACCTGAAAGATGCCGACAGTTTCCGCAGCAGGGTAGTGCAGGAGGGAAGCGGTGATGCTTTTGTTACAGCCATGTACAAAGGAAAACGCATGCTGCTCAAAGAACTGGCCGCAGTGAAATTTTTCCAGCAGTGAGCGGGTTTACCCGGAGTCATCTGCGGTAATCTGCGAAATCTGCGGCTGATGTCCCGGAGCGGGTTTTTTCAATCAAAGTCATCACCTAAAAAATCGTAATTTCGGAGCGCGCTATGCGAACGTATGCTCAGCTTTTACGGGTTAACCAATGGGTGAAAAACCTGTTCATCTTTGCCGCCGCATTTTTCGGCGGCGTGATCCGCCAGGAGCAGGTGCTGGTTTCATTGATCATCGGTTTTTTTACGTTCTGCGCCGTTTCGAGCGCGGTGTATATCCTGAATGATTACTTAGACGCCGCCGCCGACCGGGAACACCCGGAAAAGAAAAAACGCCCGATCGCTTCGGGCGCCGTAAAACCTGCGGTAGCTTTCGGCATCATGGCCGTATTGCTGATTGCCGCCGGTATTTCGGCCTGGTATTTTGTCAATCTCCGTTTTCTCGGCGTGCTCATTATTTACGTTTCCGTGAACATCGGCTATTCGCTCGGCCTGAAAAAAATTGCCCTGCTGGATATAGTGCTCGTTTCATCCGGTTTTATCCTGCGTGTGCTTGCGGGCGGTTTTATCGCCGGGGTGGCTATTTCGCACTGGCTGTTCATCATGACTTTCCTGCTGGCCATGTTCGTGGCCATTGCCAAGCGCCGTGACGACCTGGTGCTGCTCGAGCAAACCGGCAAATCGATGCGCAGTTCCATCAGCGGCTACAATATGGAATTCGTGAACATCGCCATGGGCATGATGTCGGCGGTGATCATCGTCAGCTATATTATGTACACGACTTCTGCCGAGATTATAGAATACCTGCAGATTGCGCTGGTGGAAAAGAAAAGCGGCTCGCCCACGAAAATTTTCCTGAAAGATATTTTCATCCAGCTCACGATACTCGGCTGGCTGGCCTATTTTGCTTTTTCGATTTATTTCCTGGGAAATGGTATCAAATAAAGAGATCGTTGCATTTCTCAAAAGCAAAACGGTAAATGCCGGCTTCATCGACAGGCTGAAGATCCACTACCGCCCGCTGATCTGTCCTTTTATCCCGCTTTTCGGTTACGTAAAAGAAAACGATCGCGTTTTTGATATCGGCTGCGGATCGGGACAGTTTTGTTTGCTGCTGCATAAGTTCACCAAACCGTCATCCATTACCGGCATCGAAATCAGCGAACGGCTTGTGAACAATGCGCGCCAGCTTTTCAGTTCGGAACAGGTGCAGATTCCTTTCGCTTTTTTTACGTTCGACGGGAAAACATTTCCGCCGGAACTCGGGCAAAGCGATCTTGTTTTCCTGGTCGATGTGCTGCATCATGTTCCCGGTAAATTGCAGCAGGATTTTCTCAGCGGCATTTGCAAAGCCATGAAACCGGGTGCGCGTTTGGTGCTGAAGGATATCAACGGGGCTTCGCCGCTGGTGCTGTTCAACAAACTGCACGATCTTGTTTTTGCGCGGGAGACAGGGAAGGAGCGCAGCGTAGCGCAGGCTTCAGCCATGGCGGAAAAAGCGGGATTCAAAATTAGAGCTACCTTTAAGCAGCGCGTCGCCGTTTACCCGCATTATTTTATCGAACTTGAAAAACAGGCCTGATGAGTAGCCGCGTGTTCAAATATTCTGCACTTTTCCTGGTCTTCGCCCTGCTGGGTTATCCCTTGCTTTATTACGCATATAAATTCGGTACACCCGAATTCGGCGGGCTGGACGTGTATTCCTACCTGAAACTTTACACGAACTGGGATTTTGCGGCGGTCGACGCTCCTTTTAACCAGCGGCTGGTCAGTACATACCTGACGTACCTGCTTCATTCTACGGGTCTGCATTACAGCACCGAAACAGCCATCGCCGGTCTCGGGCTCGATCCGTCGGTTTATTTCGCCGCGCTGCTGGTCAACTTTGCAGCTGTTGTCGCAACCTGCATCGTGATTTTCAGGATCGTGGAGCGTTTTGTAAATGCCACGCCTTTGTTTGCTTTTACTGCGGGACTGATTTACCTGCTCGGTTTCGGTACGATCTTTTTCCAGGTGAGCGCGCTCACCGATGCCTTGTCCGTTTTGCTGCTGGCTGGCGCTTTTTATTTTTATCTCGCCCGGAGTCTCTGGCTGCTGCCGGTATTCCTGCTCGCGATTTTCCAGCGCGAATATATTTTTATCGTATTCGGCGGCATGGCGGCTTTTCACTGGCTGTTTGTAAAAAGCGAACGCCGGTACTTCCTGCAGGTTTTGCTCGCCAGTATGTTCTGTTTTGCGGTCTATCTTGTTTTAAGAAAAACACTTTTTCATACGCCGCGTTACGATCACCAGTTATCCATCGGCGACTTTCTCGGCAATTTGTCGATCGCGGTGAAGTATATGAAAGGGTATTTCAGCCAGACTTTCCTGATCCAGAATCTTTTGCTGATTTACGTGATCCTATGCCTGTATAAGTATTTCAGCAAGATGCCCTGCAACCGCCAGAACCTGCTGCTGTCGCTTTTCCTGCTCGGAGAAATCGTCGTGATCAGTTTTCTTTCCCGGCTGGGAAACAATACCGGGCGCTATTTTTACATGACGGCGCCCATCATCATTTATTTTATTGCCGTGGAAGCCTGGCCGCTTCTGCAAAAGAAATCGAACACAAATTAACGTGCAGGAATGAAGCTCGTGCTTTTCGATTTTGACGGTACGCTGACAAAAAAAGATTCTTTGCCGGCCTTTATCCGTTTTGCCTGTGGTTTTCCGCGCATGCTCGGCGGCGCTATCCTGCTTTCGCCAATGCTGCTGGGATATATATTTTCACTGGTGAAAAACGCCGAAGCCAAAAGACGGGTGCTCAGTCATTTTTTCAAAGGCAGGAGCCGCGACTGGATGGAACAAAAAGGCCGGGCGTTTTGCGCGGAGGTTTTGCCGGGAATGATGCAGGAGGAGACTTTACGTATCTTTGAAAAGGAGATCGGCAGCGGTGCAGCGGTTGCCGTTGTTTCGGCTTCTGTGGATGCCTGGCTCCGGCCTTTCTGCGAAAAATATACTGCGGTTTGCATCTGCACGGAACTGTCATACGATGCTTCCGGTTTATTTACCGGGCATTTTCATACGCCCAACTGCAACGGGGATGAAAAACCGAAACGAATCCGGGAACGGCTGACGCTTGAGCAATACACGCATATCATTGCTTACGGCAATTCGAAAAGCGATTTGCCCATGCTCGCGATCGCACACGAAAAACACATGCTGAACAGGCACGGCTGAAATGGTTGACAGATCGGATAAAATACTGCTCTTTTTTATCTACTTCTCGGTATTCATGAGCGCGTGGGTACTGTTTAAGCAGCCGGCCGAAATCTATTCCGCTTATGCCGTATTCTTCGCCCTGCTCCCGGTTTTTATAAGGCGTTACGGATTACCCTCGAACTTCTGGCTTTTCTTCGCTTTTTTCTTCTTTACCGGCATGATCAATATCGTGCTGGGCAATAACGAAACGGACCAGTTCTTTAAAATTTTTATCGGGCTGATGCTTTCGTACCTGTTCTACTTTTTCGTGATGAAGCGTTTCGATTTCGATATTCATTTCATTTTCCGGTTTTACCTGTACGGTGCATTCATCATCAGCGTGATCGGCCTCGTCCAGGTTATTTCTTACCGGGTTCATTTTACTCCCGGGTACGATTTCCGCTGGCTCCCGATATTCAACAAATGGGCGGTTATTGCCGGCGGAAACCTGGGTATCCGCGTCAATTCTATTTTCGGTGAACCGTCGCAGTATGCCGCCGTTATGGCGCCCGCGATGTTCGTGTCGCTCAACAACCTGATCAGGCGGAACTATTTCGTTTACAGCCGCTGGCAGAGCATCCTGGTTCTTGCCGTTTACATGATGACTTTTTCGACCCTGGGTTACCTCGGCATTTTTGTGGCGCTTATCCTGATGCTGATCAACTACGGCCTGGTCAGGTACCTCCTGCTTTTTGTCCCGATCTCCATCGGCGCGTTTTTTTACCTCTATAACAACGTGCTTGATTTCCGGTACCGCTGGGACAGTACGATCCGGATTTTCACGGAAGATAAATTTACGATCACCGATACGCACGGTTCCAGTATCGTGCTTTACAACAACTACGTTGTGGCACGCGAAAATTTCAAAAGCAATTTTCTTTTCGGAACAGGGCTCGGTTCGCATCCCGCCGCTTTCGAACGGTATTCCGTGACCAAGCATATCCAGGTTTTTGGTTTCGCCAACAACAGCGCCGACGCCAATTCCATGCTGCTCCGCATCGTATCCGAACTGGGCCTGATCGGGGTTATCGTGTCCCTGACTTTTGTGCGCAGGAATTTTGTCTTGCGCGACCCGCGGGATCCGACCAATACATATTGGCTCATTTCATCGGCTACCTTATGCATAATCATCTTGTATCTCCTGCGGCAGGGACATTATTTCCTTAACGGGTTCCCGATTTTTGTCTGGATGTATTATTACAACCATAAAAATTACCTGGCATCGCTCGAGGAAAAAGAAGAGGAGGAGGAAGAGGAAGAAGCCGAAACGAAAGAAATTGACGGGGAAGAATTTACCGATGATGGAAAAGAAGAAAATCCTGTTCCTGTATACTGAACTGGCCCGGTATTTCCTGGCATCGGTCGGGCAACTGCTTGCTTCGGGCCGGGTGGAAGTACATATCGTGCGCTGGGCGGTGAACAAGGAAGCCCCGTTCCGTTTCCAGTTCGATCCGCGGATACACATTTACGATCGTGATCAGTACGACGGGAAAGCGCTCGCCGCACTGGCGGAACAGATCGATCCCGATGCGATTGTTTGCAGTGGCTGGATCGACCGGGATTACGTAAAAATCTGCCAGGCCCGGAAAAAAAAATCCGTTACGATCATTACCCTCGATAACAAATGGCGCGGATCATTCCGCCAGCAGGTAGCCCGGATCATCAGCCCGTTTACCCTGAAACGGATTTTTCATTATGCCTGGGTGCCCGGTAAACTGCAGCAGCAATATGCCGGCAAACTGGGTTTTTCCATGCAGCAGGTGCGCACCGGTTTTTATTCTGCCGACACGGATTTTTTCAGCAAGCAGTATGCGGAAAATCAGCTGCAGAAAGCGGCCCGCTTCCCGCACCGCTTCCTCTACGTGGGCCGGTACTATGAATTCAAAGGACTGGCGGAATTGTGGGAAGCTTTTGTGCAGTTGAAAGCGGAGGATGAAAACGACTGGGAACTCTGGTGCCTCGGAACCGGCGACATGAAACCGGTTGAACATCCCGCCATCCGCCATTTCGGTTTCGTTCAGCCGGAGGACCTGGGACAGTACCTTGCCGGTACGGGCGTATTCGTAATGCCCAGCCGCGTGGAACCCTGGGGTGTGGTGCTGCACGAATTCGCCGCTGCAGGTTTCCCGCTGCTCTGCAGCAATAATGTCGGAGCGGTTTCGCAGTTCGTCCGCGAAGGGGAAAACGGCTTCATTTTTTCTGCAGGCAATACCGGTTCCATAAAAAAAGTACTCCGGAAAATTATTTCCTGCAGCGACGAAGAACTGAACCGTATGGGAAAACAGAGTGCTGCAAAAGCGCTGGAAATAACGCCGCAAACCTGGGCCGGTACATTACTCGGGATGATTGGATAACTTAGGGACTGTTTAAAAGTATGATAGAAAAAATACAAGCAGGTTATTCGATTCTCTCCTACCAATTCGGAGTTGGGAGTTTTGAGTTCGGAGTTTTATGGGTACTTGTCAGGTCGAGCGGAGACGAGACCGGCTTTACACAAAACTCCGAACTGGTCTGCAACTTATTCCGATAGGAATTTTAAACGTATGTGCGGCATAAACGGAATCTTTAATTTAAAACGCGAAGGCCATTGGGGAGAAAAGGTGGGGCGCATGAACAACGCGCTTGCACACCGCGGCCCCGACGATGAAGGCCTTTACGAAGAACCCGGCCTCGCGCTCGGCCACCGCCGCCTTTCCATCATCGATCTTTCTGCCGCAGGCCACCAGCCCATGCATTTCGATAACGGGCGTTATACTATCGTTTATAACGGCGAACTCTACAATTACCGGGAACTGCGTGATGAACTGAAAGAAATTTCGTTCCGCACAAATTCGGATACGGAAGTTATTCTCGCTGCGTACGCCAAATGGGGACGCGACTGCCTGAAACGGTTCAACGGCATGTGGGGCATGGCCATCTGGGACAAACAAAAGCAAACGCTTTTTATCGCGCGCGATCGCCTGGGCATAAAACCTGTTTATTATACGATTGACAAGGACACTTGCGCATTCTCGTCCGAAATCCGCTCCCTGCTCGAATCCGGCATTGCAGCGCGCAAACTGAATAAAGACGCACTGGAAGAGTATCTTACTTACCAGACCGTTTATGCGCCGGTGACCCTGGTGAAAAAAATCAACATGCTGCCGCCCGGATGCTGCATGCTCCTGGACGCAACCAAAAAACCGGTCGTCATAGATGATGCTTACCGCGAAACTCCGCCTGATTCGCCGGTGAAGATGTGGATGTACTGGGATATCGGTGATGTATTCGCATCGGAAGAAGAATCGTACGAAGTGCATAAAACGCAGGTGCGCAAACTGCTGCGCGACGCGGTGGAGCGCAGGCTGGTTGCCGATGTTCCTTTCGGTGCATTCCTTTCCGGCGGTATCGATTCGAGCGCGATCGTCGGTTTGATGTCGGAAGTTTCGTCATTGCCGGTAAAAACGTTTTCGGTGACATTCGACGAATCGGAATTCAGCGAAGCGAAGTACGCGCGCCTGGTGGCGGATAAATTCAAAACCGATCACCACGAGATCCGCCTGAAACCGGAAGATTTCCTCCGCGTTTTGCCCGATGCGCTGGCGGCCATGGATCACCCGAGCGGCGACGGACCGAATACCTGGCTCATTTCCAAAGTAACGCGCGAAGCCGGGATTACCATGGCCTTGTCGGGATTGGGAAGCGATGAACTGTTTGCGGGCTATCCGGTTTTCAAACGTGCGTTCCGTATCCGGGGTAAAAAATGGGTGAATTATATTCCCTCGCCCTTGCGGAAACTGACAGGTAAAACACTTCGCGCGGTAAAACCCGGTGTGGCCTCCGATAAAATTGCGGCCCTGCTCGGCTTGAATAAATTCGATTTTAATTTCGCATACCCGCTGGTTCGCCGCGGCCTGCTGGATGATCAGCTGATTAAACTGACCGGGAACAAACTGGACGATTACGATATGTATGTGCGCGATCCGTTTGCTGACCGGGACCTGCCGTTTGACCGGAAGCAATTTCTCATCACGCAGGTTTCCCTGCTGGAAATGAGTTCGTACATGCAAAATGTACTGCTCCGCGATACCGACCAGATGAGCATGGCGCATGCACTCGAAGTCCGCGTTCCTTTTCTCGATTACAAACTCGTGCAGTACGTGCTCGATCTCCCGGATAAATTCAAGTACCCGCATACGCCGAAAAAATTACTGGTGGATGCACTCGGCGACCTGCTTCCGCCGGAAATCGTGAACCGCCCGAAAATGGGTTTCGTTTTTCCCTGGAAACACTGGATGAAAAAAGAACTGCGCGGTTTCTGCGAAGAACGACTGAACTGGCTGGGCGAAAACGGCGTGCTGAAAAAAGAAGGCGTGCAGGAGCTCTGGAACCAGTTCCTGGCCGACGATCCGCGCGTTACCTGGTCGAGGATCTGGCCGATGGTCGTGCTCAGCGACTGGATGCAGCGAAACCGTATTGAACCATGAGCAGCAGGAAAAAAATACTCGTCTTTATCGACTGGTACCTGCCCGGTTTTAAAGCGGGCGGACCGATTCGTTCCGTTGCAGCCATGATAAAACTGCTGGGCCGGGACTATGATTTTTCCGTTGTGACGTCGGACCGGGATTTCGGAAGTGACGCCCCGCATGAAAAAATAACCTGCGACAACTGGACTACGGCGCCCGACGGAACGAGAATATTTTATGCAACACATCCGGATGCGAACGTATTGTCAAGACTGATCAGCGAAGAAAAACCGGATGTCATTTATCTCAACAGTTTTTTTTCGTTTCCTTTTTCCATTTTACCTTTACGCCTGGCCCGGCACCTGGTCCCCGGTCCGCGCATTGTACTGGCCCCGAGAGGCATGCTGGGAGCCGGGGCGCTGAAAATCAAAAGATTTAAAAAACGTGCGTTTATCGCGGGCGCAAAGCTGACCGGTTTATACAGGCAGGTGACCTGGCACGCTTCTTCAGAACAGGAGGCGGATGAAATACGGAAAGTATTCGGCCGGAAAACGGATGTGCATGTCGCCATGAACTTATCGCTGCCCGGATTGAACGGGTATACTCCGCGGTCCAAAAAGAAAGGTGAGCTGAACTTGTTTTTTCTTTCCCGCATCTCGCGAAAAAAGAACCTGCTGGGTGCGATACGCATGCTCGGTAAAATTCCGCCCGGCAATAAAATCCGTTTTACAATTATCGGTCCTGCCGAAGATGAAGGGTACAGGCAGGAATGCCTATTCGCTGCAAAAAATCTTCCGCCGGAAATTTCCGTTGTATGGGCAGGAGCGGTGGATCATACGCAGCTTGCAGGAAAGCTGGAAGACGAGCACATTTTGTTTTTGCCCACGCAGCATGAAAATTTCGGGCACGTCATCCTGGAGTCCTGGGCGGCTTCCTGCCCGGTCATTATTTCCGATCAAACACCCTGGCATAACCTGGAAGCCGGGCAGACCGGTTGGGATATTGCGCTCGGGAATGAAGACGCTTTCGTTGCTGCCATTGTAAAAGCGGTCGGAATGGAGGAAAGCGAATACCGGGTTTGGTCCGAAAAATCGTTTCGTTTTGCAGAAGCGTACACCGGCGATGAAGCGGTTATAACCGCGAACCGGTCGCTCTTCCGGTAAGTCCTTATTCCTTTGAAGACAGTTCCGTAGTATAATTGGGATCGAGCACCTGCATGCGGACGCTTTCCACGCTATGCCGGAACCGTTTGAGGATCGTAATCCGGTACCCGCCGTATTCTTTCGTTTCGTTCACCGCCGGGATACGGCCGAAAATGAAATTCACCAATCCGGAAACCGTTTCGTAATGCGGGCTTTCCGGGAGCGCAATCGGGAGATGGTCGTTGATGTCGCTGATTCCCGACATGGCATTCACGATATATTCGGTATCGCTTTTCTTTTCTACAACGGGTTTTTCTTCGTCGTATTCATCCTGGATTTCACCCACAAGTTCTTCGATGATGTCTTCCATCGTTACAAGTCCTGCTGTGCCGCCGTATTCGGTAGTAACTACAGCCATCTGGATATGCAGGCGCTGAAACTCGCGGAGCAGATCGTTTACACGCTTATTGGCAGGAATAAAGTGAACCGGCCTGATAACACTTTCGATGGCCGCCCGGTCTACTTTAAACGTCTTCATCAGCCTGAGCAGGTCCTTGGTATAAATAACACCGATCACATTGTCCAGCGTGTCGCGGTAAACCGGCATGCGCGAATAACCTTCGTCGATCATACGGTCGAGAATTTCCTGCGGGGAAAGATCGATATCGATGGCCGTGATCTTGGTTCTCGGCACCATGATGTTTTTCACCACCCGGTCGTCGAATTCAAATACATTCTGGATCAGGTCGTGTTCCGATTGCTTGATGGCACCGCCTTCTTCGCTTTCGGTCAGCAGCATCCGCAGTTCTTCTTCGGAATGAATATCCTGGTCCTCGGCTGTGCGTTTCATCCCGAGCAGCCGCAAGGTGACTTTGGAAAGGCCGTTGACCATCCAGATAAAAGGACGGAAAACGAGGTAGAAAACACGCAGGGGATAGGCCACAGCCATCGTCATTTCAAGCGGGTAACGGATGGCGAACGATTTGGGAGCCTGTTCGCCCAGCACGATGTGCAGCACGGTGATGAGTGTGAAAGCCACGATTATGGAAACAGTATGCATGGTAGCCGCATCCATGGATGCGCCGAAAAAAGTAACCGCTTTCATCATCATTTCGAAAACCACGCTTTCCCCGATCCAGCCGAGCGCAAGGCTGGCAAGGGTAATGCCCAGCTGCGAAGCGGAAAGGTATGCGTCGAGGTTTGCGTGGATGTGCTGCGCGATTTTAGCCCTTGAACTGCCCTGGTTGGCTTTCAGTTCAATCTGCGAGGAACGTACTTTGACAATAGCGAATTCGGCGGCAACAAAAAAAGCGTTGAGCAGTACAAGAAAAAAAGTCAGTAATATATCGGCTAACATCGTATGCGTTATACTCCTTATCGAAGGACAAATATAGTGAAAAGGAGGACGGATGTTGAAACAGCTATACCCGGTTATCAACATGCCGGAACCCGGAGTTGGGATTAATTTAGCTGCAGGTTATGCAGACCAATCTGCCGTAATCTCTAAAAACAAGGAGCATGAGTTAGCGCCGCAAATCCACCCTTCCCGGCAAACTTCCTACCTTTGAAGTGACGGATTATGCAAACGACCGATCTTTCCCGTTTCCGGAACAACGATTACCATCCAGGCGCTTCTTTGCTGAAACGCGCATCCTGGCACATGATCAGTGCGGCATTTCTGAATTCGCGCTTCCCGGGAAACGGGTTTAAAATTTTCCTGCTGCGGCTTTTCGGCGCCAAAATCGGCAAAGGCGTAATCGTTAAGCCTTCGGTCAATATAAAATCCCCCTGGCTGCTCGAAGTGGGAAATTACAGCTGGATCGGCGAACACGCCTGGATCGACAACCTTGTGAGGGTACGCATCGGCAGCCATTGCTGCATTTCACAGGGCGCCTTGCTGCTCACCGGCAATCACGATTATAAGAAAAGCAGTTTCGATCTCATCACCGGCGAAATTATACTCGAAGACGGCGTATGGATAGGAGCGAAGGCCACGGTATGTCCCGGAATTACCTGCCAGGCGCACAGCCTGCTCATGGTCGGTTCTGTCGCTACGAAACCGCTTGAAGCATACGGCATTTACCAGGGAAACCCGGCGGTGAAAATCCGTGAACGCGTCATTTCATGAAAGTTTCCGTTATCACGGCCTGTTACAACAGCGCTTCTACCATTGAAGACACGCTGCGTTCGGTTACCGGGCAGGATTATCCCGGTATCGAATACATCATCGTGGACGGCGAATCGAAAGACGATACGCTGGCGATTGTGGACCGCTACCGCGATAAAATTGCCCAAATCGTTTCGGGTAAAGACGGCGGAATTTATTTCGCGCTGAACAAAGGCATTTCACTGGCTACCGGGGATATTATCGCCCTGCTGCATTCCGATGATTTTTATGCCGACAACGGGGTGATCAGCCGCGTGGTAAACTGTTTCCGCGAAAAGCAAACAGATAGTGTTTACGGCGATTTGCAATACGTGGATGCCGCCGATACGAAAAAAGTGGTCCGTACCTGGATATCGGGCGAATATGTGCACGGGAAATTCCGCAAAGGATGGATGCCGCCGCACCCGGCGTTTTTTCTCAAACGGGAATGCTACCTGCAATCCGGTTTATTCAATACCTCTTTCAAAACCGCTGCCGATTACGAACTGATGCTGCGCATGCTCCACAAAGAAAAGCGGAGTACGGCCTATCTTCCCGGCGTGCTTGTAAAAATGCGCACCGGCGGGGCCAGCAACGTAACACTGAAAGCGCGGATCAACGCAAACCGCGAAGACCGCCGCGCCTGGACGATTAACGGACTGAAGCCCGGACCGCTGACCCTCTTACGCAAGCCGCTGTCGAAACTGGGACAGTTTTTGAAGAGAGGGTAATCCAAAAAGAAGGTAAAATGTAAAATTTCAAATGCCAAATGTAAAAGGTCAAAGTGATTTCACTTTTACATTTGAACTTTGCCGTTTTACATTTGAAATTCCAGCCCGGAAGTATCTCCAACATAAAAAAACGCCGTCCCTTTGGATGAGACGGCGTTACTCCCTTTATTCATGTTTGATCGTTAAAGTCGGATGTGCAGGGGATCCCTGATTTTGCTCGGGCCATTTCCCCGTGATCCCGGGCGTTTCGCTACGCCTCTTCCCCAGGCGCTGCGCCCTGTGATCACGTAACTCATTTCGATAGAAGAACTGAGGTACGAATCATTGTGCTCCGAGTCGCCGCGCTTATTCCCGGGTTCGAAATTATTGGTGAACTGTGTCGTCAGGTTTGGTTTTTCGTCTGTGCGGTTGGCCAAAGCGATGGCGGTAGCATTCGGCAACTGTGAAGGCGACGCGTAATTGGTACTCACATCATCGAGATAGTCGCTGAATGCTGTTCTCCAGCATACTTCCCAGCCGACACGATAATGTTTGTTCAGTGTAAAATGAAAACCCGCAGCAGCCGGGATCACCATCGTTACTTTGGTGTAAGGTTTATCCTGTCCTTCGGTAGTGAGCGGGCGCAGGGCTACCCATTCCCCGTTGTAAAGTGTTTTCGGATTGTGGTACACGGCCCCCAGGCCGAGGCCCAGGTAGGCGCGGAAAAAGTCCTTGTGCATATAACTGCGCCCGAGGTCGGTTACTTCGTAAAAAACAAACTGGCCCTGTGCGTTCAGTTCGATCATATCGTTCCGGAAGCTGAGGTTTCGCGCGTTGCGCGGCGCGTTGGTCGAAAGGCTGTCGGCGCCGGAAAGCCGGATGTAATTCGCACTTCCTTTCAGGGCGAAATACTGGTTGAACTTATAACGTGCAAAGGCGCCGCCGGTATAACGGGTCTGCGTGAGTTTCATATCGGAAACAAAATCGCGGCGGGTGAGTTCTTTTCCGCCCATTTCTCCCAGGTAGTTGGCCGCACCGTGCTGCATGCCGATATCCCAGGAATAGGGTCTTTTCTTGATAAAGTTTGCTTTCGGACGTTTGGCGGGTTTACCCTGGTGAGGTTGCGCCTGCAGGAAGAACGGCAGGCAGCATATGCCGGCCAGGACAAGGAGTTTCTGCATGGTGTAGCTTTTTTTCAGTCGGTTTGATTTGTCCGAAGGGGGCTTCGGAGGGTTCAGGTTATGTGCAAAAGCACAAAGGCTCTCGCAATTTATACGAAAGCCTTTGCAAAAGGTTCTGATTGTTAATAAGTTGCTCTCGTTGTTAGAACTTGGCCCGGACTTTCCGGCGCTTGTATTTCTTGCCTTTGAAAAGACTGCCGTATTTCGAACGGTAGATGGAGCTTTTGCCGCGCAGTACGTAGCTGTATTCTACGTTTGTGGTAATCCATGAATCGTTGTGGTCGGCATCGCCGCGCTTGTTTACACGTCCGTCTGCATATCCCCAGCCGTAACTTCCGGAAATTCCCGGGTTTCCCGACTCAAGGGAAGCAATCGTGCTCGGGCTGAGTTCCCCGTGCCGGTCGGCCAGTACTGCAGCCATCGGATCAGCGCCCATCTGGCTGGGATCCACGTATGTGCCGTGCGCATCATCAATATAATCCGTGAAGGTTGTTCTCCAGGTCAGGTCCCAGCCTACACGGTGGCGTTTGTTGATGGTAAAATAGAATCCGGCGGATGCGGGAATATCGAAAACGACTTTTTTGTACGCGTAACCCTCGGTCATCAAGGGACGAAGGGTATACCAGGTGCCCTGGTAATACGCTTTCGGGTTGTGGTAAAAACCGCCGGCTCCCAAACCGATGTATGCGCGGAAATTATCCTTATAGCGATAAGTGCGGCCAAGGTCGTTCACTTCGTAAAAGAAGAACTGGCACTGGGCGGCAAGTTCGAAAACATTATTCTTGAAACTGAGGTTTCGTCCTACACGGCCCGGGTTAGTGGAAAGACTGTCGGCGCCGCGGATAGCTCCGTAGGCAAACTGCCCTTTCACCGAGAAAAACTGGTTGATCTTGTAACGTCCGAAAACACTGGCTGCTGAACGTGTCTGGTTCAGTTTCATATCCACCACAAAATCACGCCGCGTCAGTTCTTTGCCGCCCATCTCACCAAGATAGTTTGCAACACCCACGCTTCCGCCGATATCCCACAGGTACTGGGCTTTCGATGCGAAAGGAAGCGCTGCCAAAACGGCTATCAGGAGTACACTTTTCCTCATAGCTACAAACCTACAAAAGAAATACCGGAAAATCAAGCGGTTTCCGGGACGGCGAAAACCGCTAAAAATGTCCCCGGAATGGCTGTGAAACCAGCCCCAAAAAAAGCTTTTGCTGGCCGTGAAGCCCCCGTAAATACCCGCCACAATCACGCAGCCCAGGAAAAAACAAGCCACGTTCAGGCTCCAGGCCGGGTCGGTAATCAGCAGCGACCAGATCAGCCCGGCGGAAAGAAAACCGTTGTAAAGTCCCTGGTTCGCCGCCAGGGCGGTGGTTTGTGCAAAAAGTTCCTTCGGGAATTTCCGGAACGCTTTCGGCCCGCGCGTGGTCCAGGCGAACATTTCCAGCCAGAGAATGTAAATATGTTCGGCGGCGACCAGCCCGACAAAAACAGCAGCAAGTATTTTCATAAGCAAAGTTAGTTGAATGTCTTCTAACTGTTTATTCGTTACGTTGGGTCGACCGGTGGCCGACCCGTACGAGTATCCGTAAATAGCTATTTTTACGTCCGCCATGATAAAAAACCGTATCACGTCGCTTTTCGGAATTCAATATCCTATTGTCCAGGCCGGGATGATCTGGTGCAGCGGCTGGGAACTCGCTTCGGCCGTGAGCAACGCCGGCGGACTCGGCCTCATCGGGTCGGGATCGATGTACCCGGACGTGCTGCGCGAGCATATCCGCAAATGTAAAACGGCTACGGATAAACCTTTCGGCGTAAATGTGCCGCTGCTGTATCCCGATATCGACAAGCATATCGCAGTCATCCTCGAAGAAGGTGTGAAGATCGTTTTCACTTCCGCCGGGAATCCGAAAACATGGACAGCGAAACTGAAAGAGCAGGGCATCACCGTAGTCCATGTCGTGTCGGCGGTCAAATTCGCTTTGAAATGCCAGGAAGCGGACGTGGATGCCATCGTGGCCGAAGGATTCGAAGCGGGCGGGCACAACGGCCGCGAAGAAACGACCACGCTTTGTTTGATTCCCGCCGTGCGCGATGCCGTTCAGCTGCCGCTGATCGCTGCGGGCGGAATCGGGAACGGCAGGCAGATGCTGGCGGCTATGGCGCTTGGTGCGGAAGGCGTGCAGGTGGGAAGCCGTTTTGTAGCTTCGGTGGAATCATCGGCGCACGACAATTTCAAGAAAGCCGTCACCAGCGCCAATGAAGGTGATACGCAGCTCACGATGAAACAACTGACACCCGTGCGGCTCATCAAAAACAAATTTTTCCGGCAGGTGGAGCAGGCCGAACTGAACGGGGCGTCGGCAGATGAACTGAAAAAAATACTCGGCAGGGCCCGCGCCAAAAAAGGCATGTTCGAAGGCAACCTCGACGAAGGCGAACTGGAGATCGGGCAGGTGAGCGCATCACTTCGCGAAATACTTCCGGCGGGGAAAATTGTAGAGAATATGCTGCGCGAGTACGAAGAAGCACGAAGCGGTATTTGCGCGCAGCAAAGTATGATGTAAAAATAATGCCGAATTTCGAATGCCGAACGCCAAATTATAGAAAGCGAAACCCGTTTCCGGCATCAAGCAGCATAAACAGAAACTATGATCAAATTCGACCGCTTTAAACTCGACAACGGCCTTACGGTGCTTGTTCACCACGATGAGGCGACTCCGCTGGTCTGCATGAATATCCTGTTCGACGTGGGCGCGCGTGATGAAGAAGAAAGCCGGACGGGTTTTGCGCATTTGTTCGAACACCTCATGTTCGGCGGTTCGGTCAATATTCCGAATTACGACGATGCGCTTCCGCGCGTGGGCGGTGAAAACAATGCGTTTACTTCGAACGACGTTACGAACTACTATCTCACGCTTCCTGCGCAGAACATGGAAACGGCTTTCTGGCTCGAAAGCGACCGCATGCTCAGCCTCGCCTTCTCGGAGAAAAGTCTCGAAGTGCAGCGCAACGTGGTGATCGAAGAGTTCAAGCAGCGTTACCTCAACCAGCCTTACGGCGATGCCTGGCTGCTCCTGCGCCCGCTCGCGTACAAAGTGCATCCGTACAAATGGGCGACCATCGGCAAAGAAATCAAACACATTGAAGATGCGCGCATGGAAGACGTGAAAGCATTTTTCGGAAAACACTATTGCCCGGGCAACGCGATTATGGTGGTAGCCGGGAATGTGAATACAGAAGAAGTCAGAAAACTTTCCGAAAAATGGTTCGGCCCGATTCCGGCCGGTGTGAAACCGGTACGCAACCTCCCCGCAGAGCCGCGCCAGGAAGAATACCGCAAACTCGAAGTGGAACGCGCCGTTCCCGCCGATTCCATTTACATGGCTTTTCACATGTGCGCACGACGTGATGCAGGTTATCACGTGATGGATATTATTTCGGACCTGCTTTCGCGCGGAAATTCTTCGCGGCTTTACAACCGCTTAGTGAAAGAAGAACGCCTGTTTTCCGAAATCAGCGCTTTCGTCATGGGCGACCTGGATAAAGGTTTGTTCATCGTAGCCGGTAAACTTTCCGCCGGCGTATCTATGGAAAAAGCCGAAACCGCCGTTTTTGCGGAACTCGAAAAACTGCAGCGCGAGCCCGTTCCGGAAACCGAGTTGCAGAAAGTGAAAAACAAAATCGAATCGTCGCATACGTTTTCGGAAATGAACATACTCGATAAAGCGATGAACCTCGCATTCTTCGAATTGCTGGGCGATGCAGGCCTGATCAATTCCGAGATCGGGCGGTTCCAGTCCGTAACGGCTGCTCAGGTGCAGGAGATGGC
>VBWE01000001.1:13098-417702 GCA_006218065.1 Bacteroidota bacterium | reverse complement strand
CTCACCCCCCGGCCCCCTCTCTCCGGCTTTGTTAATCCGTTTTACAAAGCGGAGTCGTTCAATACAAAACCGCAAAGAGGGGGTGTCGTAAAACTGTAATACCTGCGTCAAAGACGCAGGTATTACAGTAGTTCCTGTTACTTTAAGTTGTGGCTCCCCCTCTTTGCGTCTTCGACGCAAAACGATCTTCACACTTCCGCCAACACGTCGAAGGCGGAGAGAGGGGGCCGGGGGGTGAGTCCCGGACCACAAATTTTTTCCCCCACCTCGTTATCTTTTTCCCTTTTCAGACGTTATGTATACAAAAACAGGGTTACCTGTCGTTTCTAACTGGTATTAATCCTAAAACGCTAAATATGAATCCCTCCCGTATTGTCTTGTCGGCCCTGCTCCTGGCGGGCGGCGCCACTGCCCTGTACAACTGTTCAACGGCAAAACAGCAAAAAGCCGCTTTTTCGTCGGTTGCACCTCCCTTAATCGGCGTAAACACCCCGCTCAGCTCCTTTGAGGTGGATCCCGCCCACGGCGATACGCTCATCGTGCCGGGCGGAACGCGCATCATCGTGCCGGCAGGCGTGCTGGTGGATGCTTCGGGCAACCCGGTGAAAGAAAAAGTGAAAATCGATTACCGGGAATTTCACGACGCGGCGGATATCATCGCTTCAGGCATTATGATGAATTACGACAGCGCCGGCCAGCATTTCAATTTCGAATCGGCAGGCATGTTCGACATATCAGGTAAAACGCCGGGCGGCGAAAACGTCTATATCAGGAAAGGGGCCGGTATCCGTGTGGACCTGGCCTCTTTCCAGGGAGACGAGAACTATAATTTCTACGCCCTCGATACCGTTTCGAAAAAGTGGAATTATCTCACCAAAACAGCCGTGAACGAAAACCCCGCCGTTACGCCGCTGCTCGATAAAGAAGCCCCGCTGCCGGTTAAACCCGTGGAGCCGCAACCCTACGACGGGAAAAGTCTCGTTTTCGATTTCGACGTGAATTACCAGAACCATCCCGAGCTGGAAGGCTACAACGGCGTGGTTTGGCAATACACCGGCAACAGTAATACGCGTAACCCCAACGACGAACAATGGGTGTTTAACGAAAGCTGGTACGATGTGGATATCACCTGCACGAATTCAGCAAAATCATTTTACAGCCTGAAGCTGAAAAATTCGAAAAAAGAATTCGAAACGGAAGTTACACCGGTGCTCGACGGGAAACATTTAGCCAAAGCGCGCCAGAAATTCCAGGATAAAATGACTGCTTTCGCCAAAGCCGAAACCGCCCGCAAAATTGCCGCCGCGAAAATCGAAAAAGAAGCCGCTTTCCAGCGCTCGTTTACCGTAGCCTCGTTCGGTATTTACAACTGCGACCGTTACTCGAGCCGGCAGGACGTAGTGCGCATCCCGGCCGAAATGACTTACCTGGATGATGAATTCATCGCGGCAGCGAACAACGTGAAGATCTACCTGATCGAAGGAGAAAACCGTACCGTGGTTTCGTATCCTTACGGTCTGAATAATTTCTGTTTCGACCCGAAATTAGAAAACCGGATGATCGCCGTATTGCCGGGAGTAAATAAAGTAGGCGTGATCACGGCCGGCGAGTTCCGCAAACTGCAGGAGCAGGACGGCGCTTTCCGGGCCACCTTCAAACCCTTCCCGCAAAACGTGGAAAGCCTAGATGATCTGAAATCGCTGATCAACGAAATTTAATCGTTACCGATTGTCGCCCGGAGAAATTCCGGTAATGAATCCGTTTGGCGTTCTTTAGTGTCTTCGTGGCAAAAATTAAACAGGCCACAAAGGCACGAAGAAGCACAAAGAAAATTCAAACTGGTTCACTACAAAAAGTCCGGACGAATCCTTTCGTATAACCTGTTTTTTCTCCTATGCCGCATCGCCGTTTTCACCTGCTTGTTTTTTTCCTGCTCTACAGCGTGATCATGTCTGCGCAGAAAAAAGCGCTTTTGCTGCCCGTGCAGGTCAACGGTCTCTGGGGTTTTATCGACACGAGCGGCGTAATGAAAATAGAACCGCAGTTCGACTGGGCCGGTTTTTTCAGCGAGGGACTTGCGCCGGTAATGCAACATGGAAAAGTGCACCTGGTGGAAAAAACGGGCAACCTTATTCCCGGCCCCGGCTTCGATCTCATCGAACTGGTGGGCGACAGCCTGATGCTCGTGAAGTCCGGCGACAAATGGGGTGCGCACGTAGTAACCGGGAAAGAAGTCGTGCCCTGCGCCTACGATGAAGTTTTTCTTTCACCGGAAAAAACCTTTTTCGCTTTCCGTAAAGATTCGCTCTGGGGTTTTGCCGGGCCGCGCGGTAAAATGATTCTTCCGGCTTCCTGCGATACCGGCTACATTTTCCGCGGCAATTATATCCGCTATGAAAAAGACGGAAAATACGGTCTCGTGAGCCTAAAAGGCCGTATGCTGCTCGAGCCCGTGGCCAGCGAGATCAGCATGACCGACACGCTCATTTTTTATATGCAGGACAGCCGCTGGGGCTGCATCACCGTTACCGGGCGAAAAATTTTTGATCCTGTGTGGATGAGTTATTCCGTCCTGTCGCGCAACTTCATCACGCTGCGCTGCGACAGCGGTATGGTGCTCGCTTCGGCATCCGGCGGACGCATTGTAACCGACTGCGGCGAGTACGATGATTTTATCCGCGTGCTGCCGTTCACCACGCTGCTGTCCACGCTGAAGAACGGGCTGTACGGCCTGATCGATACTTCGGGGCGCGAAATTTTTACTCCGCAGTTCGAAGACCTCGCCCCGCTCGACGGCGATTACTGGCTGTACCAGCGCAGCGGGAAATACGGCATCTGCACCATCGACGGGCGCATACTTACCGATCCGCGTTACGACCGCGTCGGGAATTTTTACCGGCATATCGGCAAAGCGTATACCGGCGATAAATGCGGCGTGATCAACAACCGGGGCGTGGAAATCATTGCGCCCTGCACGGATAATCTGCAGATCAACCGGCAGGTGATCAAAGTGAAAAAAAGCGATGGTTCCGTGAGCATCGCCGAAGTGGATGAAAACGGGAACTTAATCGAGCGCAACAATTACGTGCAGATCAAAACCATCAAAATCGGCGGCGGCGCGGCGCCCGATAATGCTAATCCTTCGACGACGCTGATCAACGGCGTTTCGGCAAACAGCGCTCCCGACCTCGATACGATGCAATGGTACTTTGTTCCGAAAATCCAGCGCTGGGGATTGAAGAACAATATTACCGGCGACACAATTTTCAAACCGGCGTTCACGGATGTAACGGAATATCCGCAGCTCGACCTGACGCGGGTGGAACTATTGTCTTTCAGCACCGGAATTTCCGCAGGAAAAAAAAACGTGACGCTTCCGCATAAATACGGTTTGGTGCGCACGCGCGCGGGAAAGTACCTTGTCGGACCGCAGTACAGCTCCATCCGCATGTCCGATTTCAGCGACAAGGTTTTTACCGATTTCCTGCGCTGCACGAAGATGAACGGGGAAACAGGCTTGCTCTGGCCCGAAAAACCGAATTCGTTTTACCCGATGACCTACGTGGAAACTCCCGTGAACGGCATCTCGCGCGTGTGCATCGGCGGAACCTGGCGCCAGGTTTCTACAAAGGACAGCGCCACCTGCAGTTTCGAAAAACTGGCAGCAATGTTCGGCGCGGATTATTCCGGCGTACTGCTCGGTTTTAATCCCGAACGCCGCTGGCTGCGGCTGGAACACGGGCAATGGGGTTTTATGGACCGCACCGGGAATTTCCTGACGCCGGTTATATATGAAGACGTAAAAGAAATGAAGAACAAACACGCCATCGTAAAATCCGGCGGACACTGGGGCGTGCTGACTAATGGGATTAAAAACGAAGGCTATGTTTTTACGCTCTCTCCCATTTACGACAAGATCGAATACGTGGAAGCATCGAACCAAAAACTGTATGTCGTGCAGCAGTACCGTTCGCTTTTCGGTTTCATCAACCGGGCAGGGCTGGTTTCCGTGAGCGCCGGTTTCGAGCAGTGCAAATCGTTTTCCGAAGGCCGCGTCGCCGTTCGCCGGGATAACAAATGGGGCTTTGCCGACAGTATGGGAACCGTTGTTGTGCCGATCGAATACACCGACGTTCATCCTTATAAAGAAGGGCTGGCACGCGCGAAGAAAAAAGGGAAATGGGGCTACATCGATCCCGACGGAAACGTACTCACCGATTTTATTTACGAATCGGCCACTGATTTTGAAGACGGTTGTGCGTACATCCGCCACAAAGGAAAATCGATGATCCTCGACCGCAGCGGCAATCCCGTACTGCTCGAAAAAAATTTCCAGGTCACCGGTTTCATCGGCGAATACCGCGTAGCCAAAGGGAAAAAGGGAGTCGGTCTGCTCGACGCGGCGAACAACTGGATACTGAAACCGCAGTACACGTCCATCACGAAATATTCCTGCGATACGCTTTTCGTGGTGCGCAAAAAACAATTCTCCGGTATCGCGAACCGGGCCGGAAAGTGGATACAGAAACCCCAGCTTACGCGCATCGGCAAACCCGGCGAAAATTTATTCCCCGCTGCGAAAGAAAGCAAATGGGGTTTCCTGGATGCGGAAGGCCGCTGGGCCGTGGAACCGCAGTTCGCGCGCGTGGACGGGTTTTCGGAAGGCCGCGCGGCCGTGAAGCTCAACGGGAAATGGGGTTACATTACATCGAACGGAACTTTCGCGATTGAGCCGCAGTTTTTTTCCGCGGGACCTTTTTCGGAAGGCCGCGCTTTTGTAACCGGTAAAAAAGGCGGCATGTATATCGATGAACGCGGCAGTATCCTTTTCGAACTTCCCGACCGCGCAGTAGGACAGGCTTTTCACAACGGCATTGCGCTGGTGCGGCTCATCAGCGGCGACTGTCATTTCATCGACATGAACGGCCGCAAACTCTTCGGGCGGACTTTTATTGACGCTTCCGATTTTTCGAACGACCTGGCGCGTTTCAAAACGCCCGACGGCTGGGGCATGATCAGCAAAAGCGGCATGGTGCTCATCGAACCGCATTTCGAACGCATCAACGACTTTGACGGACCTCTGGCTTCTTTCCAGCAAACCAAATTTTACGGCGTGGTGAATATGCAGGGCCACCAGGTAGTTGCGCCCGTCGCCGACCGGATCGTGATGATGAACAGCAACCTTTTTTATGTGCAGAGCGGGCGGAGTATCGGTTACTTAAGGCCGGACGGGAGCTGGTTGTGGGAGGGGAGGAGGTAACTCAAATTACTCTTTACTTGGATTAAGATTATCCTCCATAGATATAATTGTATCTCGTATAATGCAACATTTTTCATATTCTTCTGACAATATTGCTTCTTCTAACTTCTTTGAAAGATTCTCAATCGTGTTCTTGGACAAATTAATCTTAAATATTGTCCCTGAAAATGTTTCCCCGCTCTGATATTGAAATGTGTTTTTTCCATACTCAGTTCCTAACTCGTATAAATCAAGTAGTCGAATTTTACCCATATATTCTACATACCAATCTTTTGTTGTTGTGCCAAAAGATTCTTGAAACGCCTTGCAGTCCGAACAGGAATAACAATGTAAAGAGAAATTAAACCTCCAAATTCTTATTTCAATATGCGGACTGTCCTCATGATAGTGGTTAGGTGCAAACGAAACACAGGAAGATGTTTCATCTATCAATATCGCTGCACTTATTTTCTTATTAAATATTCTTATCATCACCCTTGGTCGCTTATATTCAAAGATAAACAGGCTTCCTCGAATGCCATTTGCGATTAAAAATCACAAGCATTCAAAACAAGGCTTTAATTCGTTCTTATTTCTCAATTATCTCAACTGTACTCCAATGACAGTTACAAAAAAACTGTCCCGTTTCGTGCATTTGGATTCCCTCTATCTCTTTCAATTTCTCGGAATGAATACTCTCTGGTTTGATTTTAAAATACAACTCATGAAAATGATAGTCTCTTAATTTTTGTTCAACAATTTTATAGCCGTTCTCTTCAGCCATTTCTAAAAATTCTTTTATTGGCTTACACAAAGGCACTTTGTCAATTTCCGTAGGTATCATTACTGCAAAGGTATTTCTCTTGTAAATGTCAGCTTATTTGCAAAATCCTGAACAAAAATTTGCCATGCCCCACCCTGGCCATGCTGAGGATTTGCAAGTGTTTTTGCTATTGCAACCCGTATGTTTTCATTAATTACATACTCTCCTACTTTAGGGCGATACCCAAATTGAGGATGCGGAGCTACTTGCATGCTTTTCCAAAAATTAACTTTGTTAAAGTTAACATCCTCAAGCGATCTTTCTACACTGTAGAATTCTGATTGTCCCGGTAATCCGCCATACACTTTCGTTCCTGCGGGAATTTCAACAGAAATCCAATCATCAACTCCTGGATAGTTTCCAGACCCTTGCCATGCTTTCGCGGAGTTTGATAGTGCTTCATCTGTTGTTCTCGCAACATTAATTCCCGTTTGTGCTTTAAAAGATGTTATTAGATTATCGGCACTTAAAGCTATTGCTGCTTCATGAATACCCTTCTTCACATACTCATAAAACCTCACCAACTTATCCTTCCACGCATACGTCCCCGTTTTTATCCGCGTAAGGCAAACCTCCATCGCCGCGATAAAATCCTGCATCTGCTGCGTAGTCCAGCGAAGCATCTGCCCGCCCGAATTCCAAACGGCGCCGGCCATGTTTTTGACGGAAATCTTCGTGCCCACGGTGTACGCCAGTCGCGTAAAACCGACTGCTCCCACCAGCATGTTGTACAGGTCCACCGCGTGTTTCACTTCCGGGTCGCTGATCTCCACCGTGTTCACGATAATATTTCCGACCGAGCCGGCGATCTGTGCCGCTTCCAGCGCAGCCACGCACCACATCCCCGCACGCGCGGCTTTCCAGAAAAATCCCGGGCCGGTGGCCAGCGTAACCACATCCACCGCCAATGCCACCGACTTGATCGCGTTGCTGTTCCATTGTTTGTCCGCGGCGTACTGCAAAAAAATCGCGGGCACAAAAACCAGTTCGCCCTGCGTCGCGCCCGCCGATTCGAGCATGCTCAGGTTCGACATGTTCTGGAAAACCAGGATGTCGAATGCGCGCAGCGTGATGGCGTCGGACTGGAAAACGGCCTCCACCGAGTAGCCGCCTTCCATCGACGTAAGCGTGTACTCGTGATCAATCACCTGCTTCCGCGTAAAACTGATCTGCGCATTATCGGTAATGGCGATGTCCTCGTATTTGATCACGCCGACATCGTCGATCAAAATCAAATTGTAATTGTACCAGTACACGAGCCGTTTCTGGAAATTCTCCGGGTCGTCCGTTACGTACATCGCCATAGCCTGCGGCGAATTCGTGATCAGCGTCGAAAGTCCTTTGCAGAACAGCGCGTAATGCTGCTCTTCCGGTCCGCCGAAATGATCTTCGATATCGTCCATGATGCGCCCGATGAGCGCGCGGTGGTTGTTCTTTTCGGCCGTGGCTACCGGACCGGTAAAATCGGCGCGGGTGTTCAGCGAACTTTCTTTTTCCAGTCCCTGGAGAAAAGCGGGGACATCGTTTTGCGGCGTATTCTGCGTGAGGTTAACGACAAGCACTTCTTCATTCGAAGAAAGATCGTCGCGCACGAGCACGCTTAAACTGTGCAGGCGTTCGGCGATGGAAAGCGTGGCGTAATCCGCACCCGAACTGAAGCCGGTGAACAACCCGCGCAGCGAATCTTTATGAAACGTATTGAGTATCCGCGCTCGGTTTTTCGCGTTGCGCGCCGCATGTTCGAAACTGCTCACCGCTTTTTCCACCACGCTGATCTGCTGCGGCCAGGGCAAAGTGCCGTCGCTGTTACCCGAATACGCGAACATGTAATTTTTGATCTCGTTGAAATACGGCGGATCGGGCGCGCCCGGCGTGTTTACTTTATAATGCAGGTTGAGGTAACTCGTCCAGGCGCTGTCTTTATAAACCACTTTGTAACAGCCGATGGACTGCATCAGGCATTTGCGGTTATTCACGTAAATGCTTTTGCGGATATTGTTCGAGATCAGTCCGTGCAGTTCACGCGTGGCGTCGATGTCGGAATTTTCTTTGAAGAATTTCGCGCCGCCGAAAAGATCATCCAGTGAATACGCCGAGTCGATGCGCGTCTGCAGGTTCACTTCCAGCGCGTTGATCAGCAGCATGTAGCACTCGATACCCGACTGCTGGTACACGGCGTTCAGGCGCTGGTTGAACTCCGTTTCTTTTCCCGGCAGGTCGAGCATCGCCGAGTACTCGGGCGTGAACGGATAGTCGAGTATGTAATCATTTTCCTGCGGCGGATCGACCACAACCAGCAACCGCAGCTCCGCAGCGGGATCGGCGGTGCGCAAACGTTCGTTCGCGTCGATCGCTTCCTGCAGTTTTTTCCGCCCGGCTTTGATGAAGCGATTCACATACGCGGAATCATGCGGAACCGCCTGCGCAGTGAAAGAGGAAATAAATAAAAACCAAAATAAAAAAATCAAATACGTCACCCCGAGCGCAGTCGAGGGATTACGTATTGTTTTAATTGTGTTTTTAAATTGGTTTTCTATTCTCATCGGTTAATCGCATTTTGCTATTTGCGTTTTGCTTTTGCCCTTTGCATTTTGCTTTTGCTTTTTGCCTTTTTATTTTTTTCACCCCCTGGACATTTTTTTCCGGATCACCACTTTCACCAGCGGTTTTATTCCCTGCAAAGCCACATCGCCGGCGATTGCTTCATGCGTGCGGTTCTTCGCTTTTTCTTCGGCCACGAACGTTTTGTACGGCTTGCCGCTCACGGCCAGGTATTGCCCGATGAAATGCAGCTCGGCATCGCTGTTCGCTTCGCGGGAAAAACGGGCGAGCAAAAATCCTTCGTTGTAATTCGTTTCTGCCTCACGGAAATTTTTCTGCACCTGCAAAGGCGGCGGAACATTTGCCGAACTGATTTTTCCTCCTCGGAAAACAATTATTTCCGATGCTTCGAAAGCGGAATCCGGCAGGCTTGGGTTCGGCGTAACGGAATTCACCAATTGCTGTTTTTCCTGCTGGATGCGCTGGTCCAAACTTTGTTCCGCCTGCTGCAGGCTTTGTGTGAGTTGCTGGAGTTTCGCCGCATCAAATTCCTGGCGGATGATGCGCATCGCTTTTTTCAGGATATCCATTTCATCCGGCGTGAGCGGTTCGGTAATCACGGGAAGCAAGCCGCCGCCGCTGACCAGCGTAATCGTTCCGTCGTCGTGCACGATCCACTGGTCGCCGTTACTGTCGGTAATCAGCAGTCCGCCGTCGTGATTTTCCGTGAGCATTATCGTATTCCCGTTTTCATCCACGATCACGATATTGCCGTTCCCATCCACATACACGCTGTCGATATTCCCGTTGAAATAATAACTCGCGTCGCATTCGAATTCCGTTCCCCACTGCGTGAGCCAGTTGTCGATACCGTCGCTCAAAGCCACCAGCGCACCCTGCGTGATCGTGTGATTATCGTTCACGAAAATATTCGTGTACGTTACGTTCATCGTAAACGGCCCGATCGCGCGCACGTAACCTGTACCGTTGTACCAGCCGGGCGGACCGGACGACTGGATCGTGCGCACGGTCATTTCGTGCTGCCCGATTTTGAAAATCATGCCCGGCTGCGCGAGAAGCAAAGGCTGCGCCTGCAACAAATCCGGCAGGATGGTTTGATCGTTGCAGTTGAACTGCGGTTCGGGGCCGGTGGTAAAAGTGACCGTATCGCTCCAGTTCGTTTCGAGGTTGCCCGGCCCGGTTCCTTTTACGCGCGCTTCGTAGGTTGATGCCGGTTCGAGATCATTTACTTTTTGTTCGGCCGCAACGGTATTGTAGTCAAACCAGTTGGCGAATCCCTGTTTGCGCACCTGCAGCACATAATGATCGAGCGCACTTACGCTGTTCCACCAGCAGCGCGCCTGCCTGTGCGTGGTGGCCTGCGCCTGCAGCGTGAGGTGGATAGTATTGCCGAGCGTCGACGCGACACCGCCGTAACTGAACGAACAAACCGTACTCCAGCCGCCGTTGCGGAATAAATCGCGCCCGCCCGCATCCCGCGCACGTACACGCCAGGCGTAGCCCATGCCCGCATTCAGCGCCGGTTCGGTGATACCGTAATTGAGCATGGTCATCGTGGTGGTATTTGTAAAAACCGGCGGCGAATTCTGCACCACGATATTCGGATCGGTATTCGGCGGACGGATTTCGTAAAGTTCAAAATCGTATTCCGTCCCCGCCGAATACGGCGAGCCGATGTGCAGCGGCGTCCACGAAAAACTTATTTGCTGCGGATTCAGCGGTTGCACGTTCGTATTGCAGGCGGGAAAATTAAGCAGCGGCGGATCGCTGAGCGTAAACCAGGCCGCGGCGCAGGCTTCGTTGCTCACTAACTGGTGCTGCGGGTTCCAGTAATCGTACGCGGTCATGCAGATCGTATAAAACCCTTCGGGTAGTCGTTGCCACTGCTCGTACTGCTGCTGCGAAATCCCGCTGAAATCCAGGTTCGCCGAATTCAGGTACGGCGCAAGATCGCTGCCGGAAAGCAAATGCGGAATCGCCGGCGTAAGCGTAACCGGCGGCGGGTTGTAAGTTGCTTTCGTGGAAAGCATAAAACCGTTTCCGCTGATCACCAGTTTCAGCCGGATATCGTATTGCGGCTGCGTAAGATCATTGAACTGGATCAGCACGCGCATCTTTTCAAGAACCGGGTCGGCATAATCGGCGAGGTAGCCGGAGTATGGCGGGATCAGCTGGTTGGTGATTTGTACGGGGTAAACCTGCGCGAAGGATTTCGCAGTAACCAGCAGCGCGAAAAAAATTCCGCAAAAAACGCACCTGTTGAATTTGATCGGCATAAACGGGCTAATGCTTCGCTGAATCGATGGGCAAAGAAAAATGTTTTTTTAACGATTTCACACCTGTATTAATACTTATAATGCAGTTCTTCCTGTTTTTATTGATGAATCTTTGCCTGCCAACCCTTCCGGCCACCATTTCCGCCCCATTATGCCTTGCGAAGCCGCCCGATTATCCGCATCTTCGTCATTCTTGCACCAGACAGAAAAATGAAATTCTACCGATACACCTTCGCGGCCGTGGTCCTGCTTTGCTGCAGTTCCATTGCCTCCGCCCAAACCTGGGTGGAAGCCTGGACGAAAAACCAGGGAAATTTTTACACCATCCGGGATGCGTATAATCTCGAGCGCCAGCAGGAACTCGAAAAGCAGCTTTCTTTCTTCCGGCGCTTCCGCCTGAAAGGCAAAAAAGAAGCAGAAGAAAAAGAAGGCGCCTGGCTGCACTACAAACGCTGGGAATGGCTCATGGAGCCGCGCGTATTTCCTTCGGGCGATTTGTCGCTGCCTTCTACAACCTACGAACGCTTTAACGAATACCTGCAGCAAAATCCGCAGGCGCGCCTGCAGGCCGGCGGAGCAAGAACGGCACAGCCGGCCAACTGGACTTTCGTGGGACCTACCGGCGCGCCCTCGGGCGGCGGAGCAGGACGCATCAACGGCGTGCGCGTGGATCCGGTAAACACCGACGTAATCTGGGCCTGCGCTCCTGCGGGCGGGTTATGGAAAACAACAGACGGCGGAGCGACCTGGACCAACAACAACGATTTCCTGTCGATGATCGGATGTACCGACGTACTCATTGATCCGACGAATACGCAGGTGATGTACCTCGCAACCGGCGATGCCGACGCGGGAGATACGTACAGCATCGGGGTGCTGAAAAGTATCGACGGCGGAATTTCCTGGAACCCGACCGCACTTACCTGGTCGGTTTCACAGTACCGCAGGATTTATAAAATGCTGATGGATCCGGCCAACTCGTCCGTGCTTTACGCCGCCACGAATGCCGGGATTTTTAAAACGGACGACGGCGGAATTTCCTGGACACGCGTTTATTCCGCTCTTACGTATGATATCGAGTTTCAGCCCGGCAATCCGAACAGGATCTATTCCTGCGGAACCAAACTCGCGCGCAGCGACGATGCAGGCCTCAGCTGGATACAGGTTTCCTCGGGACTTCCCACCTCGATACAGGTTACACGCCTGGCCATCGGCGTAACAGCGGCCAACCCGAATTACGTTTATGTGCTTGCAGGCGCAGCAACCAGTTATGCTTTTCTCGGGATGTACCGTTCTACCGACAATGCGAATACGTTTGTCCAGATGTCGAATTCACCCAACCTGATGGGCTGGAATACCAACGGCAACGACAATGGCGGGCAAGCCTGGTACACCTTGTCCATAGCCGTTTCGCAAACCAACCCGAACGAAGTGGTAACCGGCGGCGTCAACATCTGGAAATCGGATGACGGCGGGCAAAGCTGGGCGCTGAATGCACACTGGTACGGCGGAGGCGGAGCGCCATACGTGCATGCCGATATTCACGACCTGCAATACGGCGCAGGTTCCGGCAGCGTGATCTATTCGGGAAACGACGGCGGTGTTTTTTCCAGCAGCGATAACGGCGTTACGTGGAACGACATCAGCGGCAACATGGGCATCGCGCAGATTTACCGCATCGGCCTTTCTGCAAGCAACAGCAGCATGCTCATCACCGGCCACCAGGACAACGGCACCAACCTGAAAAACGGATCGAATTACGAAGAAGTCCTCGGCGGCGACGGCATGGATTGTTTCATCGACTGGTCGGACGACAACGTGATGTACGGTGAACTGTACTACGGCGATTTTCACCGCTCGACCAACGGCGGAAACAACTGGCAAACGATTACCAACGGACTTCCGAGTTCCGGCGGCGCCTGGATTACCCCGTGGTCACAGGATCCCGTTGATCCGAATACGATCTACGCCGGGTATTCGCAGGTTTATAAAAGCACTGACCAGGGAAGCAACTGGTTCCAGCTCGGCAATGTTACGACCAGCGGAAGCCTGAACTGGCTGAAAGTAGCGCCGTCAAATACGCAGGTAATTTACGCTTCCGCCGCAGGTTCGATTTCGCGGACTACGGACGGCGGGCAAAACTGGACGAGCATTACCAGCGGATTGCCCACCAGCCTGGGACAAATCACCCGGTTCGATGTTTCATCTTCTGATGAAAATAAAGTCTGGGTGACCTTCTCCGGTTATTCCGCAACGGCTAAAGTATACTTCACGGCCAACGGCGGACAATCCTGGTCGAACTGGTCGGCCGGTTTGCCCAACATTCCTGTAAACTGCGTAGTCGCTGTTCCCGGAACATCGAGCGATGCGGTTTTTGTCGGCTGCGACGTGGGCGTATATTACCGCGACAACAGCAGCAACGGCTGGCAGCCTTATTTCACGGGACTTCCGAACACGATCGTAGATGATCTCGAAATTTTTGTACCGACCTGGGCCTTGCGTGCCGCTACTTACGGGCGCGGAGTCTGGGAAAGCCCGATCGATACCGCGATACTCGCACCGGGTGCGGACTTTTCAGCAAACGTAACGGCGGCCTGCCCGGGACAAACGATTTCATTCACCGACCTGTCCGCCTGCAACGCCACTTCGTGGAGCTGGAGCTTCCCGGGCGCAACACCGGCTTCCTCTTCCGCACAGAATCCGTCGGTCGTTTATAATAGTCCCGGCGTGTTTCCTGTTACTCTTGCCGCATCCAACGCAAACGGCACGGGTACGGAAACAAAAACAACGTACATCATGATCGGCGGATACAATGTGCTGCCGATGACCGAAGGTTTTACGCTTCCCGGTTTTATGCCTTCGGCGTGGACTGCTGTAAATAATTCGCCGCAGTATGTTTTCTGGGAACGTAACGATACCGTCGGTTACAATTCTGCCGGCAGCACGTACTTCGATAATTATAATAATTCCGTAAACGGCGCAACCGACGACTTACGCACACCGATGTATAATTTCTCCGGCTATTCCAGCCTCAGCCTTTCCTTCGATGTAGCCTATTGCCGTTACAACAGTTTGCGCAGCGATACGCTCGAAGTACTCGTATCCACCGACTGCGGACAAACCGCCACGCCGGTTTACCTGAAAGGCGGAACGGTACTTTCCACCAAGCCCGACCAGGTAAGCCCGTTCATTCCCACGAACAGCCAGTGGCGCACGGAAACGGTTTCACTCAACAGCTTTGCCGGAAATTCTTCCGTCATGCTGGCGTTCCGCAACCACGGCAGGCACGGGCAGTATCTTTATCTCGACAATATCCAGATCTCCGGAACGCCGGTCGCAGCGCCGGTCGCAGGATTTATGTATTCGCCGGTAAATATCTGCGCGGGAGCTCCCGTAAACTTTTTCAGTACCGCGGCACCTGCTCCCGACAGCTGGACCTGGACATTTAACGGCGCGGATACTGCCGCATCTGCCGATATGAACCCGTTCCCGAGAACCTGGAACACGCCCGGCGCCTATTCCGTTTCGCTCATCGTGTCGAATGTAAACGGCGCGGATACGATCACGCAGACCGTCAACGTACTTCCGAACCCGGTAGCCAATGCCGGATCGGACACCTCGCTTTGCCGCGGCGCGTATGTTGAACTGCTCGCTTCGGGCGGCGGAACATACAGCTGGGCGCCGGCTACAGGCGTCAGCAATCCGACCATCGCCAACCCGGCCATCACGTTTACCGTTTCGGGAACAGCGACAGTAACCGTTACCGACAGCCTCGGCTGCACCGGTTCCGATGCCGTGGGGGTTACCATCAACCCGGTACCGGTGTTCAGCATCAGCGCCCCGGTAAACATCTGCCCTGGCGATACAGTACTTATGACCTGCAGCAATTCAACATACTCCTATGCCTGGGATGCGCTGCCTTCCATCTTTCCGCTTACCGGCGATTCGGTCTGGGTTTTTCCGCAGGTCAGTACGCCTTACATGGTTACCGCCACCGGCAGCAACGGATGCACGTCAACGTCCACGCGTTCGGTAAGCGCATTCCCGCTGCCCAACGCCCCGACGATTTCTGTCAACGGCAACGTACTTACATCGAGCGCCACAACGGGCAACCAGTGGTACCTGAACGGTGTAGCGATCCCGGGAGAAACCAACCAGACGTACACGATCACGCAACCGGGCATTTACTCTGTTGTGGTTACAAACGGCTCGGGCTGTTCTTCGCAGGCATCACTGGCGTTTATCGTTTCCACGCCCGAAAATGCGAATGATTTCGGCATCCGCTTAGTACCGAACCCGAGCGACGGGCATTTCACGCTTGATCTCGATCTTCCGCAAAGCGGGGAATACACGATTGAAATCCGCAACGTACTCGGCCAGCTTGTTTTCAGCGAGATGCTGGGATTTGTTTCGGGGACTGTCCGCAAACCCATCGATCTCTCGTCTTCCGGCAAGGGCACCTATTTCATCCGGGTTTTCAACGCGGAAAATGAAGTGATCCGGAAAGTGCTCGTGCATTGATTTTGGTGGTTCGGCCTCACCCCAACCCCTCTCCGGCAGAGAGGGGAATTGGTTCGGGCGGGACTGACGACTTTTTCCAACCCCTCTCCGGCAGAGAGGGGAATTGGTTCGGCTGTTTAGGTGTTCTGCCTCTTCATTTTTGGTATGTATCCCTTCAGGACACTTTAACGCTCAATGTCAAACGCACAATCCGATGAACATTGATAATTGGACATTTGGCATTGAGCGTTTCTTTTCACTGTTCTAATGGGATAGACACCTCTTTTTTCGGGATTGATCCATAAAAACCGGGTCTTTAACTTTCATATTCTGCGATCCGCCTCTCCATGCCGTGAAAACGGTTTTGTGGAATAGATTATTCCTTATTTTTACCCCGCCTGTGCAACGTACACCTATAAGGAATAACAGGCGCTTTTACCGGTAAAACTTCGTTATGCAAAGCAGCACGCAAGATTACTTTCCGATTGTCATCACGTTTCTCGTGGCGCTCGGATTCGTCGTTACTACGATTGCCGCCACACACTGGCTCGGGCCGAACCGCAAGACCAAGAAAAAACTCGAAACCTTTGAGTGCGGCATCGAAGTACAGGGCAATGCCCGTATTCCTTTTTCCGTCAAATATTTCCTGGTCGCCATTTTGTTCGTGCTCTTCGACGTGGAAGTGATTTTCATGTATCCCTGGGCGGTGAATTTTAAAGAAGCCAACCTGGTGTATTTTATCGAGATGCTCACATTCGTGGCCTGCCTGCTGATCGGGTTTTACTATGTGATCCGCAAGGGCGCATTAAAATGGGAAGATTAATTTCACACGTATAAATACCACGCCATGACAACTGATCTGAAACGCACCAAGCTGGAAATGGCCGAGAAACCCGACGGTCTCGAAGGCCCCGGTTTTTTCGCCGGTAAGCTGGAAGACCTGGTGGGACTGGCCCGCAAGAATTCGATCTGGCCGCTTCCGTTTGCTACGTCGTGCTGCGGGATTGAATTTATGGCGACCATGGCTTCGCATTACGACCTCGGGCGTTTCGGGTCGGAGCGTCTCAGTTTCTCGCCGCGCCAGGCCGACCTTTTGATGGTAATGGGTACGATCGCGAAAAAAATGGGCCCGGTGCTTAAACAGGTGTACATCCAAATGGCCGAACCGCGCTGGGTTTTGAGTGTGGGCGCCTGCGCTTCGAGCGGCGGTATTTTCGATACATACAGCGTACTTCAGGGCATCGACCGCATCATCCCGGTTGACGTTTACGTGCCCGGCTGCCCGCCCCGCCCGGAACAGATCCTGGAAGGCGTGATGAAAGTGCAGGAGCTTGTAGCCCACGAATCGCTGCGCCGCCGCAACTCACCGGAATACAAAGCATTGCTCGCGAAATACGGAATTGAATAAAACAGACGATCATGGCTAACTGGCAATACGCAACGGTAGAGTGGCTTTGGGACAGCGGCAGTTTCCGCGTAAACTATCCCGGCAACCAGGAACGCACATCATCCGGCAGTTATAATGAACTCGTCCAGCTGTTCAACCAGATGGGCCAGGAAGGCTGGGAAGCCGTTTCCTGCGCATCGGGCGGCAACTGGCTGTTCTGGACATTCAAGCGCAGCGCATAAGTATATGAACAGGCACACCACCATCGCCCCCGGCGAAAAAGAAAAAGCATTGCACGACAAAACCCTGTCGGCTCTGCAGGCTGCATTCGGCGATGCGATCACCGGTTCGGAAATCGCGTACGATTTCCCGGTTTTTATCGTGAAGCGCGAAAAGATTTACGATATCCTGCAATTTCTGAAAGACGATAACGCGCAGCAATATCATTTCCTGACCACCCTGTGCGGCCTGCACTATCCCGAAAACAAAGGGAAAGAACTGGCCGTGATGTACCAGTTGCACAACATGCCGGAAAACCGGCGTATCCGCATCAAAACGTTTTTCCCGGAAAACGACGCCGAAGTACCTACGGTAACTACGCTCTGGGCGACAGCGGGATGGATGGAACGGCAGGAATTCGATTTCTTCGGTATCAAATTCAAAGGACATCCCGATCTGCGGCGTATCCTGAACATGGAAGACATCGATTTCTTCCCCATGCGCAAAGAATTCCCGCTGGAAGATCCCACGCGCGACGATAAAAACGATACGATGTTCGGACGATAAACCGGAACAGGCTCATGAGCGAAATAAAAACAAACGATACCGCACCTGTTGAGGAAAAAGAATACACCACCCTCAACCTCGGTCCCACGCACCCGGCCACGCACGGCATTTTCCAGAACGTGATGAAAATGGACGGCGAGATCATCGTGGAAGCGGAACCGACTATCGGCTATATCCACCGCGCTTTCGAAAAACTCGCCGAGCGCCGGCCGTTCGGTCAGATCACACCGATCACCGACCGGCTCAATTACTGCTCCTCGCCCATTAACAACATGGGCTGGCACATGACCGTGGAAAAACTGATCCGCGCCGAGCTTCCGAAAAACGTAGAGTACCTGCGCGTAATCGTCATGGAACTTTCGCGTATCTCTGATCATATCATCTGCAATTCGGTGATTGGTGTAGATACCGGCGCGATGACGGGCTTCCTGTACATCTTCCAGTGGCGCGAATACATTTACGAGATCTTCGAAGAAATCTGCGGCGCACGCCTCACCACCAATATCGGCCGCATCGGCGGATTTGAACGCCAGTGGCCCGAGTCGGCCTGGAAGAAGATCGACGCGTTCATGAAAAATTTCCCGAAGGCGCTTAAAGAATTCGAGAACCTGCTTGTGCGCAACCGGATTTTTATGGACCGCACGATCAACGCCGGGCCGATCAAAGGCGACCGCGCGCTGGAGTATGGATTTACCGGTCCGAACTTACGTGCAGCAGGCGTGGACTACGACGTACGCGTGATGAACCCGTATTCGTCGTACCAGGATTTTGAATTCATTATTCCTGTCGGAACGCAGGGCGACGTGTACGATCGCTTCATGGTGCGTGAAGAAGAAATGTGGCAGAGCATGAAGATCATCGAGCAGGCCATGAAGATGGTCGATCGTAAAACCGGCGCTTTTCACGGCGATGTCCCGGAATTTTACCTGCCGCCGAAACAGGAAGTCTATAATAATATGGAAGCGCTCATCTATCATTTCAAAATCGTGATGGGCGAAACCGATGTCCCGGTTGGTGAAGTATATCACGCGGTAGAAGGCGGAAACGGCGAGCTTGGTTTTTACCTCGTGAGCGACGGCGGACGGACACCATATCGCCTGCATTTCCGCCGGCCCTGCTTTATTTATTACCAGGCTTACCCGGAAATGATCAAGGGCGGATACCTCTCTGATGCGATCCTGACCATGTCGAGCATGAACGTAATCGCAGGAGAGTTAGACGCATAAATAAGTAAAACGAATATGGAGAAAGAAGTAAAATTCTCTGACGAAACGCTGGCGCTCGTGCATAAAATCATGAAGCGTTATCCCGAAGGGAAACACAAATCGGCGATCATTCCTATCCTGCATCTTGCGCAGATGGAATTCGACGGGTGGCTGAGCCCGGAAACGATGGACTACGTCGCTTCCATTCTCCGCATACAGCCGATCGAAGTGTATGAAGTCGCTTCTTTCTATTCCATGTTCAACCTCAAGCCCGTGGGCAAATGCCTGGTCGAAGTCTGCCGTACCGGCCCCTGCTGGCTGCTCGGCGCGGAAGACCTGGTCCGCCACATCGAGAAAAAACTGAATATCAAAGACGGTGAAACGACTGCCGACGGCATGTTCACGCTGAAAACGGTGGAATGCCTCGCGTCATGCGGCACCGCGCCCATGATGCAGATCGGGGAAACGTACCATGAAAACCTGACCTGCGACAAGGTCGACCAGGTACTGAACGAGTACCGCCAGAAAGGCGAACGCGTAACGCACTGGGACAAGAAACATATTAAAGCGCAACAATAAAGATCGCATGGGCAAACAACTGCTGCTCGACAACATTCACGCTCCCGGTATCGCCACGCTCGGCGTGTACCGTGAATTCGGCGGATACAAGGCGCTCGAAAAAGCGCTGAAGATGAAACCGGAAGAACTGGTGGATGAAGTAAAGAAATCCGGGCTCCGCGGACGCGGCGGCGCGGGATTTCCCACCGGCATGAAATGGGGTTTCCTCGCCAAACCAGAAGGCGTTCCGCGTCACCTGGTCTGTAATGCCGACGAGTCCGAACCCGGGACGTTCAAGGACCGTTACCTGATGGAACGCAAGCCGCACCTGCTCATCGAAGGGATGATCATCGGCAGTTTTGCGCTCGGCGCGCGCACCTCGTACATCTACATCCGCGGCGAGATGATGTACGTGTATCATATTCTCGAGCAGGCTATCCAGGATGCCTACGACGCCGGGCTGCTCGGTGAAAATATTATGGGTTCGGGTTATTCGCTCGACCTGCACGTTCATCCCGGCGGCGGAGCATACATCTGCGGCGAAGAAACCGCGCTCATCGAATCGCTCGAAGGCAAACGCGGCAACCCGCGCATCAAGCCGCCATTCCCCGCCGTGTCGGGTGTCTGGAACCGGCCCACAGTCGTAAATAACGTGGAAACTATCGCAGCCGTCGTTCCGATCGTGAACATGGGTGGTGAAGAATACGCGAAAATCGGCGTGGGAAAAAGTACGGGCACCAAACTCATTTCCGCCTGCGGGCACATCAACAAACCCGGCGTTTACGAAATCGATCTCGGCCTGCCGGTCGAAGAATTTTTATACTCGGATAATTACTGCGGTGGAATACGCAACGGGAACAAACTGAAAGCGGTAGTCGCCGGAGGTTCTTCCGTTCCGATTCTTCCCGCCGAACTTTTCCTGAAAACCGCCAAAGGAGAACCGCGCCTGATGAGCTACGAATCGCTGGCCGACGGCGGTTTTGCCACGGGCACGATGCTCGGTTCCGGCGGATTTATCGTGATGGACGATACGGCCAGCGTGGTCAAAAACCTCTGGAATTTTACGCGTTTCTATCACCACGAAAGCTGCGGACAATGCAGTCCCTGCCGCGAAGGAACGGGATGGATGGAAAAAGTACTGTACCGCATTCTCGACGGGCACGGGAAAAAAGAAGACGTGGACCTGCTCTGGGATATTCAAAGCAAGATCGACGGGAAAACCATCTGCCCGCTGGGTGATGCCGCTGCCTGGCCCGTGGCTTCGGCCATCCGCCATTTCCGCTCCGAGTTCGAAGAGTACATCAAAAACCCGGGAAGCATTAAGGACGTGAAACATTATTACCGCCTGCACAACGAAAAAGAGCCGGCCTACTAAACATAAATCTCTGCGAAGGCTCTGCGTCCCAGCGTCTCTGCGGTAAAGAAAAGGAACGAAAACAATGCCGAAAGTAACCATCGACGGACACGAGATCGAAGTACCGAAAGGCACCACGATCTTGCAGGCAGCACGGATGATCGGGCCCGAAGTGGCGCCGCCCGCTATGTGCTACTACTCGAAGCTGAAAACCAGCGGCGGGTATTGCCGTACCTGCATTGTGAAAGTAACCAAAGGCTCGGCGCAGAATCCGAATCCCATGCCCAAGCCGGTAGCCTCCTGCCGCACGGAAGTCATGGACGGCATGGAAGTAGCGAATTTCACCTCGCCCGACTTGCTCGAAGCGCGCAAAGGCGTAGTCGAATTCCTGCTCATCAATCACCCGCTCGATTGTCCCATCTGCGACCAGGCCGGCGAATGCGACCTGCAGAACCTCGGCTACGAACACGGCGCAGCAAAAACACGTTACGATTTCGAACGCCGCACCTTCGAGAAAATCGACATCGGAAATAAAGTGCAGCTGCACATGACGCGCTGCATCCTCTGCTACCGCTGCGTAAAAACAGCCGACCAGCTTTGCTCCAACCGCGTGCACGGCGTACTCAACCGCGGCGACGTATCGGAAATCAGCACGTATATCCAGAACGCCATCGACAACGAATGGTCCGGCAACGTGATCGACGTTTGTCCCGTAGGTGCACTCACCGATAAAACATTCCGTTTCAAAAGCCGCGTATGGTTCACCAAACCGGTGGATGCGCACCGCGACTGCAAAACCTGCGCGGGAAAAGCGCGCATCTGGTTCAAGGGCGAGGAAGTGCTGCGCGTTACCGGCCGCAAGGACCAGTGGGGCGAAGTGCAGGACTGGATCTGTAACGATTGCCGTTTCGAAAAGAAAAAAGTCAGCGACTGGACCATCGAAGGACCGAGCCACATCGACCGTCATTCGGTGATCGCGCAAAACCATTACGAACTGCAGAACCTGAAACTCGACGTGGGCAGGCAACTGAACAAGCTCGCCGGCGAAGCAGAGAAAAACAACACGAATACGTCAACGAAGAAAGCAACCGCTAAAAAATAAATTATGCTGCTCGTCATTTCCGGAACGACATTCATCATTTACAAAGTGATCCTCGCGGTGGCGGTTTTTGCCGTTTCGCTGGGCGTTGCCGCCTATGCCACGTATGGCGAACGTAAGATCGCGGCATTTCTCCAGGATCGCGTGGGGCCGGATCGTGCGGGGCCTTTCGGGCTGCTGCAGCCGCTGGCCGACGGAGTGAAAATGTTCATGAAAGAAGAAATCATTCCGACCGTTTCCAACAAAGCCTTATTCATCCTCGGTCCTTCGCTCTTTATGATCACGGCCCTGCTTACCGGCGCGGTGATTCCCTGGGGTCCCGACCTGGTGATCGGCGGAGAACGTTACCCGCTGCAGGTAACCGACGTGAACATCGGCGTGCTGTACCTGCTCGGCGTGGTTTCTGTCGGCGTGTACGGCATTATGCTCGGCGGCTGGGCTTCGAACAACAAATATTCGCTGATGGGTGCGCTGCGCGCGTCCTCGCAGATGATCAGCTACGAAATCGCCATGGGCCTTTCGGTCATCGCGCTGGTGATGGTTACCGGGACGCTGAGCCTGCGCGAAATCGCCGACCAGCAAACAAGCTGGCACTGGAACATCATTTACCAGCCGCTCGGTTTCCTCATCTTTTTCATCTGCGCGCTGGCTGAAACAAACCGCGCGCCCTTCGACCTTCCCGAATGCGAAACGGAACTTGTGGGCGGTTATCATACCGAATACAGTTCGATGAAACTCGGCCTTTTCCTCTTTTCCGAATACATCAACATGTTCATTTCCTCGGCGGTGATGGCTACGTTCTACTTCGGCGGATACAATATGCCGTTCATCGGCCGCTGGGTGAGCGACCCGAACTGGCTGGCTTTCTGGGGCGTTATTTTCTTCTTCGGAAAAATCATTTTCTTCATCTTCACATTCATGTGGATTCGCTGGACATTGCCGCGTTTCCGCTACGATCAGCTGATGAATCTCGGCTGGAAAATCTTGATACCTTTGGCGATCTTCAACCTGGCGGTAGTAACACCGTTGATTATGTTAGCCTTTGGAAAGCTTAAATTCTGATTCTAAAAAAGAACGAACATGCAGGCGCTGACCAAACGTTCAAAAGTGGTAGTTAATAAACAACTTTCCTTCGTGGAGAAGTTGTACCTGCCCGCTATCCTCGGCGGTATGCGCATCACGCTCACGCACCTCTTCAAGAAAAGCGCAACGGTGAAATACCCGGAGAAAAAACGGGCGATCAGCAACGTGTACCGCGGGCAGCACGTACTCAAGCGCGATGAAAACGGCGCCGAACGCTGCACCGCCTGCGGACTCTGCGCCGTAGCCTGCCCGGCCGAAGCGATCACCATGCTTTCCGCCGAGCGTAAAAAAGGAGAAGAAGCGCTTTACCGCGAAGAAAAATACGCCTCCGTCTACGAGATCAATATGCTGCGCTGCATTTTCTGCGGACTCTGTGAAGAAGCCTGCCCGAAAGAAGCCATTTTCCTCACCAACCGCATCGTGCCCGTGGAATTCGAACGGAATGATTTCATTTACGGCAAGGACAAACTGGTGGAGCCCATGGAAAAAGACAAGCGCATCGACGTAAGCATCCGCGAAACCACCGAAGTCGCCGAGTTTAAAAAACACAACGAATACGGCCACAACCAGGTTTGGGACGGAAGCAAAGCCATCGACACCAAAAAGAAAAAGAAAGCCCACTAAGAGTATCCGGACAACGATATGACCATTACGCATATTCTATTTTTAGTACTATCCGTGGTAGCCGTTTTGAGCGCAGCGATCGTTGTGCTCAATTCCAACCCGGTTCGAAACGTACTCCTGCTCATCGTCTGTTTCTTCTCCATCGCAGGCCATTATGTGCTGCTGAATGCGCAGTTCCTCGCGGCGGTGCACGTAATCGTTTACGCGGGCGCGATCATGGTGCTTTTCCTGTTCGTGATCATGCTGCTCAACCTGAACAAAGAATCGGAACCGCATAAACCGGCCTGGGAAAAAATCATCGCGGTCATCGCCGGCGGTATTTTCTTCGTTACACTGGTCGGCGCATTAAAAGGTACCGACGTGATCGTACGTAACGCTTCGGGTACATCGCTCGGCGACAGTGGGATCCCTTCGCCGGAAATCGGCCTGGTGGAATCGCTCGGCAAAGTACTCTTCAGCGACTTCCTCGTTCCTTTCGAATTATCGTCCATCCTCTTCCTCGGCGCCATGGTAGGCGCGGTGATGCTGGGCAAAAAAAATATAAAGTAAAATGGCATCAACTATCGTCATCCCGATCGAATGGTACCTGTGGCTCAGCGCCACGCTCTTTTCCCTGGGCGTGCTGGGCGTACTCTTCCGCCGCAACGCAATCGTCATCCTGATGTCGGTGGAACTGATGCTCAACGCAGTGAATTTGCTGCTGGCCGCTTTTTCATCGTATCACGCCGACCCGAACGGGCAGGTGTTCGTATTCTTCATCATGGCCGTGGCTGCCGCCGAAGTGGCGGTCGGACTGGCTATCCTGATTATGATCTACAGAAACACGAAGACGACCGACGTCGACTTCCTGAACAAATTAAAGTGGTAATATGATTCAGTACTCCTGGTTAATTCCGCTGCTGCCCCTGTTCGGGTTTATACTCCTCGGCCTGGGCGGAAAAAAATTATCGAAAGGACTCGCCGGCATCATCGGCTGCGGATCGGTGCTGGCTGCTTTTGCGCTGTCCGTAGGCGTTTTCATGCAGCTGCACGAAGGCGACAAGCACATCGTTAAAATGTTCGACTGGATCGTAGCCGGGGACTTGCACCTCGATCTTTCCTTCATCATCGATCCGCTCACCTCCATTTTCCTGCTCATCATCACCGGCGTCGGTTTCCTGATCCACGTATATTCTACCGGCTACATGAAAGAAGACGAAGGATTCAATCGCTTCTTCACGTACCTCAACCTGTTCGTTTTCTTCATGCTCCTGCTCGTCATGGGCAGCAACTACGTGGTCATGTTCGTGGGCTGGGAAGGCGTGGGGCTTTGCTCCTACCTGCTGATCGGTTTCTGGTTCAAGAACACGGAATACAACAAAGCCGCGAACAAGGCATTCATCATGAACCGCATCGGCGACCTCGGTTTCCTGCTCGGTATCATTTTACTGTTCGTAACCTTCGGTTCGCTCAGCTTTGAAGACGGCGGCATTTTCGACAAAGCCTCCAGCCTCGCGCGCGACAACAAAGGCGTGATGGAAGCTGTCGGCATTTTGCTCTTCATCGGCGCCTGCGGAAAAAGCGCGCAGATTCCCTTGTTCACCTGGCTGCCCGATGCCATGGCCGGCCCCACACCGGTATCCGCGCTCATCCACGCCGCCACGATGGTTACCGCCGGCATTTACATGATCGCACGTTCGCAGGTACTGTATTCGTTTGCGCCGATGGCGTTGGAAATCGTGGCTGTCATTGGATTACTTACTGCGCTTTTCGCCGCCACCATCGGCCTGCTGCAGAACGATATTAAAAAAGTACTGGCGTATTCTACCGTCAGCCAGCTCGGTTTTATGTTCCTTGCGCTTGGCGTAGGTGCAACAACCGGTGCTGTTTTCCACGTAACGACACACGCGTTTTTCAAAGCTCTTCTTTTCCTCGGCGCCGGCAGCGTAATTCATGCCATGAGCGGTGAACAGGATATCCGCAGGATGGGCGGTCTCGCGAAAAAAATCCCGATCACGCACATCACCTTCCTCATCGGTACCATGGCCATTGCGGGAATTCCGTTCCTCTCCGGTTTCTTTTCCAAGGATGAAATTCTCGCGTACACGTACGAGCGCAGCCAGGTGTACTGGATTGCCGGCGTGCTCGGATCGATGCTCACGGCGTTTTATATGTTCCGTTTGTACTTCTTGACCTTCCGTGGAAAATTCCGCGGCACGCACGAACAGGAACACCACCTGCACGAATCGCCCGCAAGCATGACGATCCCGCTGGTGATCCTCGCCATCCTCGCTGTGGGCGCCGGTTACATCGGCATCCCGGGTTTTGTGCTGCACGATTCGCACTGGCTGCACCATTACCTCGGTTACCGCGAGATCATCACACTGAGCCACGAAAAAGAATGGATCATTATGGGCATTGCCATTGTTGCGGGGCTTTCCGCCATCGCGTTGGCCTGGACTGTTTTCGGGAAAAACAAAACCGTTCCGGCCGACGATGAAAAAGGATTCAACAGCGTGCAGAAATTAGTTTACAACAAATATTACGTGGACGAGATCTACGACAAGCTCATCCGCAAACCGCTTGACTTTATTTCCGATATCGGTTACCGTGTTGTTGAACTGCAGATTGTGGACGGTGTGGTGAACGGGATCGGTACGGGTGTGAAATGGATCGGCTCGGTGGCGCGTTACGTGCAATCGGGCAGCGTTGGTTTTTACGTGCTGGCCATGGTGCTGAGCGTAATCGTCATTGCGATGGTAAAACTCTGGTAAAACGAATAAATCCGGCCGCAGCTCATGATACTGCGGTTAAAAAAATAGTGAGAACTGAATTATGATCACTGCATTACTGATCGGGCTGCCGTTGCTGGCAGGTTTACTGGCCCTGTTCGTGAAAGGCGAAGGAGCAAAAAAAGTTGCCCTTGGTGCGGCTTTACTCGAGTTGGTACTCTCCTTTGCCGTGCTTTATCTTTTCAAAAAAGATCCGCAGAACGAACAGCTTTTCATCAACACGCCCTGGATTCAGCATTTCGGAATTCATTTCCACCTGCAACTGAGCGGGATCGGGCTTTGCCTGGTTTTACTCACTACCGTACTCACGCCGCTCATCATCATCAGTTCATACAGCCGCGAGATTAAAAACCCTTCACTGTTCTACAGCCTGGTACTGTTTATGCAGATGGCCCTGGTTGGCGTTTTTCTCGCGCACGACGGATTCCTGTTTTACATTTTCTGGGAACTCGCGCTCATCCCCATCTGGTTCATCTGCCTGATGTGGGGCGAAAGCAAGAACAACAGCAAGATCACCTTCAAGTTTTTTATCTACACCTTGTTCGGCAGTTTGTTCATGCTAGCCGGGCTGATCTATCTCTATTACCACTCGCCCGAAAGAAACTGGAGTTGGGAAAACCTGCAGGCGGGCGGCATGTCGCTGCCTGAAGCGAAACAGGGACTCGTATTCTGGGCCATGTTCCTCGCCTTCGCGGTGAAAATGCCCGTGTTCCCGTTCCACACCTGGCAGCCCGATACGTACACCAGTTCACCCACAACAGGAACCATGCTGCTTTCCGGCATCATGCTCAAGATGGGTACATTCGGTTTGCTCTTCTGGCTCATGCCTATGGTTCCGCTGGGAATCGCCAAATGGGGCAGCACGGCCATCGGGCTTTCCGTCGTCGGCATCGTGTATGCTTCGTGCATGGCCATTGTGCAGAAAGATCTCAAACGCCTGATCGCGTATTCCTCCATCGCGCACATTGGTTTGATCGCCGCCGGTATTCTTGCTTTCAACGCGCAGGGATTGCAGGGCGCCGTGATGCAGATGCTCGCGCACGGCATCAACGTAGTCGGTCTTTTCCTTATCGTCGATATTATTTCACGTCAAACCGGTACACGCGAAATCGCGAAGCTTGGCGGAATACGTAACGTCAACCCGCGGTTCGCCATGCTCTATCTCATCGTATTGCTCGGCGCGGTGGCGCTTCCGCTCACCAACGGTTTCGTGGGCGAATTCCTGCTCATCAGCGGCGTATATAAATTCAATGCGTGGATGAGCGCTTTCGCCGGGCTCACCATCATTCTCGGTGCGGTGTACATGCTGCGCAGTTACCAGGGCGTGATGCTGGGCGAAACCAACAACGTAACCGCTTCGTTCGGCGCGCTGAAAACAAATGAAACGATCGTGCTTTTTGTCGTGGCTGCACTCATCATCGGGCTGGGCGTTTATCCCAAACCGCTGATGGATTTAATCGGCCCCGACGTGCAGGAATTACTCAACAGCGTTAAACCGGCTGTAACGCCATAAATGAATTTGTCCTGCTCCGGCCGAACCGGAACGGGACCGCATAAACAAACTATGAAGGCCATACTTGTTTTATCGGGACTTGGAATCATCGCGCTGCTTGCGGAACTTTTCCGTTTCCGCCGCGTTCTTTTTCCGCTGGTGCTGCTCGGGCTGCTCGGCGCGGTTGCCGCTGCACTTTCCTATTTCTGGTTCGATGAAGGAAAAGAATGGAACGACACGTACGTCAAAGGCATGCTCGTCTTCGATACGTTTTCCATTTTGTCATCTTCCGTCATCATCATCACCGGCCTGCTCTGGCTGATGATGTCGCAGAGCTATTTCAAGGAAGAAAGCAGCAAAACGGATCATTACGCGCTTTTTCTTTTCTCGATGGCGGGCGCCGTTACGCTGACCTGTTACAACAACATGACGATGCTTTTCCTCGGCATCGAAATGCTCTCGATCCCGCTTTACGTGATGGCGGGCAGTAAAAAAGACAGCCTGGCCTCGAACGAAGCCGCGCTGAAATATTTCCTGCTCGGCGCATTTTCAACCGGCTTCCTGCTCTTCGGCATCACGTTGATTTACGGCGCGACAAAATCGTTCGACCTGCCTACGATCAGCACGTATGTAACCGATCACGCCGGCGAAATTCCCGGGCTTTTCCATGCAGGAATCGTCATGCTGCTCGTAGGATTGCTGTTTAAAATTTCCGCCGCGCCGTTCCATTTCTGGGCGCCCGACGTGTACCAGGGTTCCCCGACAAGCGTAACCGCGTTCATGTCCACGGTAGTAAAAACTGCGGCAGTGGCCGGCTTCGCGAGACTGTTCGCGTACCCGGGATTCATGGCCGATGCCGCTTTCTGGGGACCGATCCTCGCGGTTTGCGTAGTGCTTACGATCATGGTGGGTAATGTTTTCGCCGCCGTGCAGAACAATGTAAAACGGCTGCTTGCTTACTCGAGCATTTCGCATGCCGGTTTCCTTTTGCTGGCTATTCTTTCCAACGCGCCCGGAAGTGTGATCTATTACACCGCAGCCTATTCCCTCGCTTCGCTCGCCGCATTCGCCGTACTCGGCATCATCATGCAGCACAGCGGCGATGATGCCATGGAACGTTTCAACGGGCTCGGAAAACGGAGTCCGCTGCTCGCTTTTACACTCACGCTCGCGCTGCTTTCCATGGCCGGCATTCCGCCCACAGCCGGGTTCTTCGGTAAATACTACGTTTTCATGCAGGCTTTCGCATCCGGTCATGCCTGGCTGGTGCTCGCCGGCATCATCGGTTCGCTCATCGGCGTGTACTATTATTTCCGCATCATCATCGCCATGTATTTCAAAGATGTGCCTGCCGGTGCGGAAGGATCGCCGGCGGCAAACGATCTGCAGCAGCTGGTTTTGTTCATCACTTCGTTAGGCATTCTCGTGCTGGGTATTATGCCCGACCTGCTGCTGAATTTATTCAAGTAACCGCTACCGCGCATGCGCATAAACGTCAAAAGCCTGTCGTTTTGGATTTTCACCGGCATGCTTTTAGGCGTGCTGGCCGGCTGGCTGGTACATCGCGACGCTGCGCAGGCCTTGTCTGAAAATACCGTTGTACAGGAAAAATACAACGCACTGCTCAGCGGGAATTGCCCGAAAACACTCGACAAGCGCATTCACGAATATATCGCGCCGCAGTTTTCGCTGCTCAGCAAAATTTTCATCAACCTCATCAAAGTCATCGTTGCGCCGCTGGTTTTTTCGCTGCTCCTGGTGGGCATGGCGAAAGTCGGCGACTTCAAAACGGTGGGGCGCATCGGGGCAAAAACACTTTTATATTTCACTTTCGCCACGCTCATCGCGCTGTCGCTCGGATTAGTCATCGTCAATATTTTCGAACCCGGCACCGGCCTCGACATCGGGCAGGCCTGCGGCAAGATCGTTGAACCGAAAGCATTCAACCTGGAGAAATTCGTTCTTGGTATTTTCCCGAGCAACATCATCAAGGCGATGGCGGAAAACGATATCCTGCCCATCATCGTGTTCACCATCCTGTTCGCCGCCGCTGTTGCCGCGCTGAAAGAAAAAGGGAAAATCATCATCGAGTTTTTCGACGCGGTGGCGCATGCCATGCTCAAGGTTACCGGCTACGTAATGTATCTCGCGCCGCTTGCCGTTTTCGGTGCGGTTGCCGCGGTGGTTGCCAAGTTCGGAACCGGCGTTTTGTACGGATACCTCGGGATTACCGGTACATTTTTCGGCGGGTTGCTGATTTTTTTGTTCGGCATTTTACCGCTCATCTGTTTCTTCGCCAAAATCAAAGTCTGGGATCTGTACAAGCTCATCATCTCGCCGATGTCCATCGCTTTCGGTACGGCGAGTTCGGAAGCGGCCATGCCGAAAACCATCGAAGCCCTCGAAAAATTCGGCTGTTCGAACCGCATCATCGGATTTGTCCTGCCGCTGGGCTATTCGTTCAACCTCGACGGGTCAATCATGTACATGACCTTCGCCACCGTGGCCATCGCGCAGGCGTATCATATTCCGCTGGGCATCGGCGACCAGCTGGTGATGATGCTCATGCTCCTGGTGAGCAGCAAAGGACTGGCCGGCGTGCCGCGTGCTTCGCTGGTGGTTATTGCGGGTATGATGGCGGCGTTCAATATACCGGAAGAAGGTCTTTCGCTCATTATCGCTATCGACTGGCTGCTGGACATGGGTCGCTCGGCAACCAACGTAGCCGGAAACGCCGTAGCCACCGCCATCGTCTCAAAATGGGAAGGTGAACTAAAGACTCCGCCGGGGCGATCCGATTAGTACGGACGATGTATTACATCGCCCACGTGTAACCTTTCCCTTTTTACGCATATCATGGATACCTGGGATTTTTTAAAGGAACTCACCAACCCCGAATCCATCATTCGATACGGCGGCCTTGCCCTGTTACTTTTCGTGGTTTTTGCCGAAACAGGACTGCTGATCGGGTTTTTTCTTCCCGGCGATTCGCTGATTTTCATTTCAGGCATGATGTGCGCGCGCGGCATCATCGATACGCCTGTTTATATCCTGATCCCGCTGGTCATCCTGGCGGCGGTTACCGGGAATATTGCCGGGTACTGGTTCGGGCGGCGCGTGGGACCAGCCCTGTTCAAACGCGATGATTCGCTGATCTTCAAAAAGCGTTATATCGAGACCACGCGCAGTTTTTATGAGCGGCACGGCGGCAAAGCGCTCATCCTGGGCCGCTTTCTGCCCATTATCCGCACTTTCGCGCCTATCCTGGCGGGAGTCATCCGGCTCGATTTCCGGAAATTTATGTGGTACAATGTCGCCGGGGCTGTGCTTTGGATCACTTCATTCACCCTGCTGGGCTATTTCCTGGGAAATATTCCCTGGGTACAGAAAAACCTGGGATATATTGTCATTTTCCTGATCATCATTACCCTGGTACCGGTTATACAAACCTGGCGCAAGGAGCGAAAGCATAAGAAAAACAATCCCTAATGTACGGGCGATGCACTGCATCGCCCCTTTGGACTAGGCTTCCTGTACCCTGAGCGCCTTGCGCCCCTCCATTTACCCCTGTTTTCGAGCCATTTGCCTTACCCGTTTTAACCACTTGTCAAAAGCCCCTTGGAAGGCCCGAAGATTCTCGCCTATTTTGCGTTAGTAATTTCGGGCTGATCTCCTGAAAAGACTGATGTCCGCCCCCCGACCCCGGCTTTCAGAATTAAGGAAGTTTTGTTATGTTTGGCGGCCTGAATCGGACAAAAAGTAACCTAAAAATCACATACCGGTCAGCATGAGCCGCAAGCCTTTCATTAAACTTGCGTCCCTGAAAAAGCAAAAGTCTAACCAAAATCAATAAAAACAACATCCAGTATGAACAAAGGTGGAAAACAAGACAGCGGCATGAAGTCTCTGTTTACTCTTCTCGCACTCATCTTCTGCTTCGGCGTCGGTGCACTTCTTTATATCTTCGTATTCGGCGCTGCCGGGAACTTTACTCCTGAAGGCAAGCCAGCCAATATCTTAGGTAATATCCATGAAGGCGGATTCATTGTACCGATCCTGCTCGGCATCAACCTCATTGTACTCACCTTTACCGTGGAGCGTATGCTTACCATTTCGAAAGCAAACGGACGCGGCAACATCGCCGGTTTCGTTCGCAATATCCGTTCGATGATTGCCGGCGGAAACATTGACGAAGCTATCGCCGAATGCGATCGTCAGCGCGGTTCGCTGGCCAACGTGGTTCGCGCCGGTCTTGTAAAATACAAGATGGTGGAAGGCGATGCCTCGATGGACAAAGAAACCAAGCTCCAGGCTATCCAGAAAGATCTCGAAGAAGCTACAGCGCTTGAACTTCCGATGCTTTCGAAGAACCTGGTTATCCTTTCCACCCTCGCTTCGGTATCCACGCTGGTGGGTCTGATCGGAACGGTATTCGGTATGATCCGCGCCTTCCAGGCTCTTGCAAAAGCAGGCGCTCCGGATGCAGGTGCACTTTCGGCCGGTATCTCCGAAGCCCTCTGGAACACGGCCTTTGGTATCATCGGTTCGGCTATCGCCATCATCATGTACAACGTATTCTCTTCGCGCATCGACGCGATCACATACGGCATGGATGAAGCGAATTTCAGCATCGTGCAGACTTTCGCCGCCAAGCACAACGGCTAATCCGGGTTACGGAATAATATTTTAAAAGAAAAACTATGCCGAAGATAAAAGCACCGAGGAGCACTCCTTCGATCGACATGACGATCGACATGACGCCGATGGTGGACTTGTTCTTCCTGCTGGTCACCTTCTTCATGCTCACGGCCACGTTTCGTAACGAGGAACCGGTAACGGTGGACACACCGAAATCGACCTCGGACAAGATCCTTCCCGACAATACGATGTTGATCACGATCGACACCGCGGGACGCGTGTTTTACAGCATCGACGGTTATGAAGTGCGGATCAAAACCCTCAAAGACGTGGGTGAACATTACGGGGTAAGTTTCAGCGATAAGCAGATTGCCAATTTCGGCAAGATGAAATCGGTCGGTCTTCCGATCGGCCAGCTTGGCGGTTACCTCGACCTGATGCCCGCAGCCCGCAAGCCGCTCGATGCCGTGTCGAAAGGAATCCCGATTGATACGGGCCTGACAGAGAAGAATGAACTGGCTTACTGGATCAATTTCGGGCAACGCGAAGCAGCCGTTTTCCAGGAAAATAAAGTTGCGGAAGATCCGAACTTCATGAGACAGCCGCTGCGTTACGCCATCAAAGCCGATGGTGAAACCGCGTACAAAAAGGTGAAGGACGTTATCGCGATTTTCAAGAAGCAGAATATTTACCATTTCAACCTGGTGACCAGCCAGGAAGCCCGGTAAACAGGACAAAAGACGATGGCAGAAATCATGCAGAACGGATCAAAAGAAAATATTTGCCATTCCCTTGGTGAATTTGACTCTTCCGTGCATCTTATTGGTGCAAGCCTCGGAAAGGACGGCTTCCGCAAACTGCTCTTTGACAAGAATGGCCACGTAATTGCACAGGTAAATACGCTGGACGAAGCCACCGGAATATTAAGATAAACGCATTCTCAAACAGTAAAAAAGAATAAAAAATGGCAGAACTCGATACCGGTGGTGGTGGCGGTCATGGTAAACACCAGAAGAAACGCGCCAAGAAATCATCCACGCGTGTTGATATGACACCCATGGTGGATCTCGCCTGCCTGCTGCTCACTTTCTTCATGCTCACCACGCAATTCTCCAAACCGAAAACCATGGAGATGAGCGTACCGAAAGACGTGAAGGATACGGCAAAGCAGACCAAGATCGACGATGACCTCGCTATTACGATCCTGCTCGACAAGAACGATAAAAACAAAGTGTATTACTACACCGGTAAATTCGTTCTCGAAAGCACGCAGCTTATAGAAACCGATCTTTCGGACAAGGGGCTTCGCAAGTTTCTTGCAACCCGGAACAAAGCGGTGATCGAAAAGCTCAACGAACTGCGTAAGAAAGTGGCCCGGAAGGAAATGACACCCGAGCAATATGATGATGCCCAGGTGAAAGTGCAGATTGCTCAGAAAGATGCACCCTTCGTGATCCTGAAAACAACCGGGGAATCTACTTACAACATGGTTGTTGACGCGATTGACGAACTGCGTATCGCCGACATCGGAAAATATGCGCTGGTGGATGTTTCCAACGCGGAAAAAATTGTTCTTTTCAGGAAAATGGGAAAACCGATACCGCCCGAAGTGCTGAATGACGGCGTGGCGCCGGCCCCTCCTGCGAACTAATAAAATACTAATCTAAAACCCAACCCTATGGCTTGGAATGATGCAATAACCGAAGAACGTAACGACCTGGTATTCGAAGGTCGTAACAAGAATTACGGTGCATACCAGATCCGCCGTAACTACAACAAAGCGCTTATGGTTGCTGTAGGTATCGGTACGGCTGTAGTTATGCTCGCCGTCGGATCGCACTTCATCTATAAGCTGGTTTCGGCCACTGAAGAGGAAGATATTCCGCTGGTAAACATTACTACCGTTGACCTGAAAGACGCGCCGCCGCTGGACAAATCGGTCCCGCCACCGCCACCGCCACCGCCGCCGCCACCGCCGCCCAAACAAATTGAGACCATCCAGTTTACGGAGCCCAAAGTGGAAGAAGACGTGAAAGAACCGCCGCCGCCGCAGGACGAAGTAAAGAAGACCAACGTAGGCGACGAAACCAAAGAAGGTGATAAAGACGCGCCTATCACGGACATCGGAGCCAACACGAATACCAAGATCGAAGAAGACGATAACCAGGTATTCCAGGTGGTGGAAGACGAAGCCAAGTTTCCCGGCGGAGCCGACGCCCTGATGGCCTACCTGCGCAAGAGTATCCAGTACCCGGCTTTTGAAAAAGACAACGGTACGCAGGGGCTCGTCGTGATCGGCTTCATTGTTGAAAAAGACGGCAGCATCACCGATGTAAAGCCGCTGAAAGAAGTAAACGGCGGTGCCGGCCTGACACGGGAAGCCATGCGCGTGGTGAAATCCATGCCCAAGTGGACACCCGGCAAAATGCAGGGACGCGCAGTACGCGTAAATTGTACTGTCCCGGTTCGCTTCACATTGAAATAATTTTTTCGCATTGACCTTCAAAAACCCGGGTCGCGGAATAAATACCCTGGCGCTTGCCGCGCTCGTGGTGTTCACATTCCTCGGACTGGGTTTTTTGCTGGTATTTACCGATGCGTTTATCGACAACATCAAACACCCGAACCGCATTTACGTGGGCGTGGGCTTGATGGTCTGGTCCGTCATGCGGGCCTGGCTGGCCTGGCGTAAATACAAAAGAGACAACGAAAACCGGGAGCATGAAGAAGAATAAACTGTACCTGGCCGCTTCTGTTTTTGGTTTCGCGCTCCTGGGCGCCTGCGGCGGGGATGAAAAAAAATACCCGACCGACGGGCCCACTGAAGGCGAAGCGAACATGAGCATCGACGCTTCTTTCCAGCCTTTATTCGAATCGCAGGTTTTTATCTACGAAGCCAGTTACGAGAAAACGAAATTCCATGTTTCGTACAAATCCGAAGCGGAGGTGCTGGACGATATGCTCCACGATTCGACCTGCCAGGTGGGTGTGATCTGCCGTGACCTGACGGACGGGGAGAAAAAATATTTTGACAAAAAAGGCTACCCGGCAACAACCATCAAAATCGCCGACGATGCCGTTGCGATGGTCATCAATAGCGCCAATTTCGACAGTCTTTTTACCGTGGAAGACGTGAAAAGAATCCTGCTCGGCGCCGATTCGGCCTGGACACAGCGAAACGATACTTCGAAACTCGGGAAAATAGAAGTGATTTTCGATGATCCGAAATCCGGGAACGCGCGCTTTCTTTCGGAAAAGCTACTCGGCGGAAATCCTTTTCCTCCCAACTGTTTTGCCGTGAAATCCAACCCGGCGGTCATCGATTATGTAAACCAGCATCCCAACGCTATCGGTTTTGTGGCCGTGAACTGGATCAGCGATAAGGACGACTCGCTTTGCCGGGCATACCGGGAAAAAGTCCGGGTTGCCTACGTAAAAGGCTCCGATACCACGGGGCATGTCCCGCCCTGGCAAACGTATATCGGCGATAAAAGCTACCCGTTTCACCGCGAAGTCTGGATGGTCCGTATCGGCCAGCGCACCAGCCTTGGCACGGGCTTTGTTTCCTTTGTTTGTGCAGAACGCGGCCAGCTCATCATCCTGAAGTCCGGTTTGGTACCCGCAAGGCAACCTGAGCGTAGGATTGAGTTAAAAACCTTTTAACGGGTTTTTAGTAGCTTTGCAGGCCCCTGGGCACGACTGACGCGAGAAAGCGGGCATTCACAAAAAGTAAAAATGCAAAACAAGATTACCAGCACCATGAAAACGCTTCTGAAAACGATCCTGTTCTTTGCCGCAGCCATCCCGGCAGGCGCGCAATCTCTGCAGGAAGCGCTCAAACTTACCGAGAACGAGCGCTATGCGATGGCGAACGGCGTGTATAAAAAACTCGTCGAGAGCGTAAACAACAACGGGGACTATTATTTCTACTACGGAGATAATTACTTCAAAGCCGGCGATCTCGATTCGGCCCGCATCCTTTTCGAAAAAGGCGATGCCATCAACGCCTCCAACCCGATCTGCAAAGTCGGTATTGGCAAAGTGAACCTCTACACGGGTAAAAACCTGGAAGCGACCAAAAGTTTTTCCGACGCTAAAATGCTCGTGCAGACCCAGGCTAAACAAATGTCCGGACCCAAGCAGGCTGTTATTTACTGTAAAATCGCCGAAGCCCATATTCACGGCCCGACCAAGAACCTCGATGAAGCGCTTGCATTACTCGCGATGGCCGAAAAACAGGACCCGAAAAACCCGGAAATATTCCTGCTCCGCGGAGACGCGCTGATCCAGAAAGACGCCATGTCCGGATCAAAAGCCATTGAACAATACGAAAAAGCGCGGACGCTGAATCCGAAACTGTGCATGGTCGATTATCGTATCGGCGTACTCTGGATCAATGCGAAAAACCTGCAGCTGGCTGTTGAATCGTTCGACAAAGCGATTGCCTGCGATCCTACTTTCGCGCCGGCATACCGCGGAAAAGCGGAAGCGCTTTACCGTGCAGGCCGTAACCGGGGCGGTGTGGAGAACTATGAAAAATACCTGGAACTGAACGCCGGTGACCCGGATGCGATGACCCGTTATGCGTCGTTCCTGTACCTCGTAGGACAATACAAAAGTGCCGACAGCGTGATCCAGGTCGTGCAACGGAAAGATTCGTCTTCCGTTGTGCTGTATCGTATCGCCGGCTATTGCCAGTACGAACAGAAGCTGTATGAAAGCGCACTGAAAAACATGAACTCCTTCTTCCGCAAGGCAGAAGCCAAAGGAAAACCGCGTATCGAACCTTCGGATTACACGTATCGCGGACGCAGCCTTTCGAAACTGAAAAAAGATTCGCTCGGCCTGCTCGATATCAAAAAAGCGTATGACATGGACACCACGCAGAAGGATTTGTTTTCCGACATGGGCCAGATGAGCTACAACATGAAGAAATATGCCGACTGCGAACAGTATTACCTGAAGAAATACAAGAGCGGGGCAAAAATGACGGTGAACGACTGGAACCAGCTTGGCCGCGCCTATTATGCGATCGATCGTTTCGGTGCAGCCGACAGCGCATTCATGAAAGTATGCGAACTTCGCCCCGACATCACGCTCGGTTTTGTATGGCGTGCAAAATCCAATGTCGGCCTCGATCCGAACAACAAGCAGGGACTGGCCCGTCCGCATTTCGAAAAAGTAGTCGATATGGCTTCCGCCGATAAAGTGGCGAACAAAAAAGAACTGATCGAAGCATACGGAAACCTGGGCATCTATCATTACAATACGAACAACCTCGGCTGCGCAAAAGCGTATATGAACGCCCTGATAGAACTCGATCCGGGCAATGCCAAGGCCAAGCAGGTACTCGATTTCGAAAACGTGAAGAAAGCAACGGCCGCAGATATTACTACCTGCAAGCTGCCGGCGAATTAAGCATGAATCAACAAATTATTTACCCGGATTTCTGAAAAGAAGTCCGGGTTTTGTTTTTTAATTCTATTTGTATTACGCTTAACTCGCCAGGCGCACGAAGCTGGCCTGTCCGCCGCACAGCCATAGAAGACGGGCGCAAAGGGCACGCAAAGAGTAATGCTTTTGGCGTTCGAAGAATCATGCTTGTCCTTTGCGTGCTTTTTCTGTTAGAAGAACAGCCGCAATGATAAAACGGAAAAGATCAATTTTTGATCTGCGGGTATAAAAACAAACCCGGCAATGTGATCAACACATTGCCGGGTTTTATGTTTTTGGAAGAAACGTTTAGTCCACGATGAACTTGCGGCTTACCAGGCCCGTTTCCGTTTGGATGCGGACGAAGTACATGCCTGCGGGTGCATTGTTCAGCGAAATCTTTTCGTTCATCTGCAGAACCGGCCTGCTCTCGCGATACAGGATCGCGCCGCGGAGATCGTAAACCGAAATTTCCACCTGCTGTTCTTTGGCGAGTTCCAGGTTCAGCGTGAATTCACCGTTGTTCGGATTCGGGTACAGGTTCAGCGTGATGCCGAGATCCGTATCCACGATACCTACTCCGCTGATGGTGATTACCTGGGTGTACACCTGCGTTCCGCAGGGACCGGTAACAGTCAGCGTTACGGTGTATGTTCCGTTGATGGTATAAACGTGCGTCGGGTTCTGCAGCGTCGATGTTTGTGAATCACCGAAGTTCCAGCTGTACGATGTCGCATTGGTCGAGTTGTCATTAAATACGACTGTTACACCGGTTTGTACGTAGGTGAACGACGCCGTGGGCAGCGGGTTTACGTAAACAGTAACCACATCCGTTGCTTCGCATCCGTTGACGTCTGCGCCGATTACATAATATGTCGTTGTAACCGTCGGGTTTACAGCAGTGGCCTGCGTGGTTGCGCCGGTACTCCAGATGTATGATTGTCCGCCGGTTGCGCTCAGGTTGGCAGTAGAACCGGTGCAGATGATCTGGTCGGTGCCGGCAGAAACCGTCGGAGTGCTGTTCAGCGTAACTGTTACCGTATCCATGTTCACGCAGCCGTCGGGCGATGTCACTGTTACATCGTAGGTGCCGCCCGTGGTTACGTTAAGCGTTTGGCCCGTTGTGCTGTTGCTCCACAGGTAAGTGCTTCCCGCGTTTCCTGCATCGAGCAGGTACGAGGTGGTACAAACCGAAGTATCCGGACCGAGGTTATTAACCGGGATCGGGTTGATGGTAACCAGTATCGTATCATAGCTGTGGCAGCCGGCCAGCGAAATCACATGTACATCGTAGCTTCCGCTGCTGCTTACCGGGTTGGTCTGGTTGGTCGTATTATTGCTCCAGAAAAATACCGCCCCGGGATTGCCCGCATCAAGCGTAACCGTTCCGCCGCACTGGATGGTATCCGCGCCAAGATTTACGATGGGCGATGAGTTGATCGTTACCTGGATCGAATCCGTTCCGGTACATCCGTTCGCATCTGTTACAGTAAGTGCATACGCGCCGGTTGTTCCGATGGTATCGTTCTGGTTGGTATCTCCTGTGCTCCACAGGTACGAAGTATATCCCGCAGGGCCGGAAAGCGCGATTGAGCCTCCGCACTGGGCCGTATCAGAACCAAGAGAAATAACCGGGTTCGGGTTAAGCGTTAACTGAACCGTGCTTGTGCCGATGCATCCGATGAGATCCTGGATTGTAACGGAATAGTTACCGTTCGTATTTACCGTGATGGTCTGCGTTCCCGCGCCGGTGCTCCACAAATAGGTTGAGCCCGGGTTACCTGCGTCAAGTACCGTGCTGCTTCCGCATACGGTCATCGGCGAGGTAAAGCTGGCTACCGGGGGCGGATTGGCAATTACATCAACCTGGGTTCGTGTAGGACTTACACAACCTCCGTTTTGCGCTTCAACATAATAGCTTGTATTTCCGACCAATGGCGGCGTCGTAAATGGCGACCCCGTTCCTATCGGACTTCCCCCGGTTGGCGTGGTGTACCAGGCCAGGGTGGTTGCCGATGTGGAGGCCGTGAGTGTTGCCGATGACCCGAGACATCCCTGGACAGGACTTGTTGCCGTGGGCGCGGTCGGAATGGCGCAAAGCACTACGCCGTAGTCTTCCACTTCTCCGAAAGTAAGCGTATTGCACGGATCGGCAGGAACGCCTGCATACTGGCAGCGGACACGCATTTTTACAATGCCCGAAGCGGTGATCGGAACGGTTACAGACCCGGTGAATGCACTGGTTGAGGCAAAACCCGAATTCCAGACATCTTCACCCGGATCGGTGAAAATACTGTTGTTGTTGTAGTCAATCCAGATACGGAAACCCTGGGACCAGGATGTTCCGGCCTGAACAGACAGGTTGAATGTGGCTCCCGGTGCGATGGTAATATACTGGGTAGACGAATAATCAATGTAATTATTCGGCTGGCCGTTACAGCCCGAGGCGTTGTTGGTAATGTTGGTAACTCCCAGCGTGGTGGAGAAGTTATCAATATAATCCCCGCTGCTGCAGAGGGAAGTGTATCCCGGGATACACACCTGCGCGTTTGCCGGCGCAAAGGTGAGTAACGCAAATACAGCAAGTACTAAGTGCTTGTAAAGGTGTTTCATGGACTGTTTGGTTTGCTGTGTGAATGAACCCGAAATTTACAAATTTTTTGTTTATACCTTAAAACAGGCCGGGCTTTTGCCGTTTTTTCGACCATCTGTCCAATGTTTAGGGCGACTTACCGGTTGCGGGCGGTGAATTGTCCTGTTCCGGACTTCTGATCCTTTATTTATACTTTAGGCCCGCATGTCGGGATCTTCACGGACAAAAAAAAAAGAACAGGACAAACCTGCTGTTAACAATAAGGCGGGTGGGGCTTTTACTGCCTGGATACGGAAAAACAGGCTGGCTTTGCTGCTCGTCCTGGCGGTTGTACTGGTTTACGGCAATTCCCTGAAAAACGGGTATAATCTCGACGACGATTTTTATGTTGACAACGGGAATACGCTTATCGCAGAGCTGATCCGCAAAGGGTTTTCCGGGATCCCGGAAATTTTCACGAGCCGGACTTTTCATCACAGCGACGGGGCGAGTTATTCCTACAGGCCCGCCGTGGCGGCTTCCTTTGCCATCGAAACGGCTTTGTTCGGGCAGCACGCCCGGGTGAGTCACATGATCAGCCTGGTGCTTTATGCGCTTACCGTACTCGTTCTTTTCGCCTTATTCCGACGCTGGTTTTCCAGCCAGGGCGATTGGTTTGCATTCCTGGCCGCGCTGCTTTTCCTGGTTCACCCGCTGCATACCGAAGTCGTTGATAATATCAAATCGCGCGATGAATTGCTGATGCTGCTCGGCGCACTCGGTTCGATCTGGTTCGCCTGGAAATATCATCTTACGCGCCGCCCGGTTTACCTGGTTATTTACCCGTTGCTTTTCTGGATAGGCGTTTTGTCCAAGCCTTCCATCGGGCCGTTTCTCATTCTTTTCCCGATCGCATTTCATCTTTTCAGCGATGCCGGGTGGAAACGGATCCTGATGTACACGCTGCCCCTGCTCGCGGTGCTGATCATCACTACCGTGTTCATCAAACTTATGGTTCCCCCGGCGAGCCGCCAGATGCTGCTGCATGAAAACCCGATGATCGCCGCGGGAGCCGGTTTTGCGGAAAAAACGGCTACCGGGTTTTACGTGCTCGGGCGATATCTCGGATTGCATTTCGTTCCGCAGCCGCTGGTGTATTATTACGGGTACAAACATGTTCCGCTTGTGGGCTGGGATAATATCCTGGCTATTGCTTCGCTCATCATACATCTTGCCGGGTCCGTTTTCGCCTTTATCGGGCTGCGTAAAAAAACGACCTGGGGCTGGGGACTCGCCATTTACCTCGGCAATATTTTCCTGTTTTCGAATATTCCCATGCCCACACCGGGACTGATGGCCGAACGTTTCACTTACGGCGCAAGCATCGGGTTTTGTATCCTGCTCGCCTGGCTGGTTTTCCGTTTCCTGGATAAAGCGCAATTCACTTTTCAGAAAGGGCGGAAGTCCTCGTATGTGCTGCTGGCCATCGCGCTTGTTTTTGCATTCCGTTCGGTGGGAAGAAACGGCGACTGGGAAAACAAAATGAGGTTGTACAGCCACGATATGCCGTACCTCACCGAATCGGCGAATGCAAATATGCTTTACGCGATGCTGCTTTCTACCGATGCGATGCGTAAAAGCGATTATTCGCGGATCCCGGAGGCCATACAGTATTTTAAGAAAACCGTGGAGATTTTTCCCGGCTACGCCATTGCACACAATAACCTGGGAAATGATCTCGTGCTGATCCGGGATTTTGACGGCGCACGGAAAGCGTTCCTGACCAGCATTGCGCTCGACAGTACGAATAAGGACACGTATTTCAACCTGGGCATTGCGTATTATAATCTCGGCAAAAAAGATTCCGCTGCCCGGGCCATGTTCGGCGCGATCCGCGCGGATTCCACATTCACGCCGGGATATATTTCCGTTTCGGCGATGCTGGACAGCACGGGAAATCATGCCGGCGCTGAAAAAATTCTGCTGACCGGCACGCGCCACGTGAAAGAAAAGGACCGGGTGTATCATCGCCTGGGTGAAAGCCGCCTGCTGGCAAAAGATACCGCGGGAGCCATCGCCGGCTTCGAAAAATCGGTCGGACTGAATCCCGATAATTTCAACTGCCTGAATACGCTGATCAACCTGCTGCGCCGGGAAAACAAAATGCCGGAAGCGATCCGTTACCTCGACCTGCTGATCAGCCGGATGGAACTCGCCGTTGACCGCCAGCTGAAAAACGGGGAACAGGAAAAAGCGTCGCTGGCGCAGCAACAGCTTTCGATACTGCGCGAACAAAGAAAAATGATGGAGCAGAAACCGGGAGCAAAATGAGCTCGTACCCTGTTTTATTTTAATACTTTTATTCGCGCCGACAAAAACACACGTGTCCAAACAGAAAAAGAAAACCGCCGCTTCCGAATCCGCCGGCAACGGGTTCATCAAAAACAACCGTTTCGAGCTGATGCTTGTGCTGGTTGTGTTTGCCGTTTTCATCAATTCGGTTTTCAACGGGTATGCGCTCGACGACGAATTTTATACAAACGGCAGCAACGCACTCACCAACAAAGGCGTTTCCGCCATCCCGGAAATATTCAAATCGCGGACGTTTTTCAACAGCGACGGTTCCGGCTACGAGTACCGCCCGATGACACTCACGGCATTTGCGATCGAACATTCCATCTTCGGGCAGAAGCCGCATGTAAGTCATTTCATCAACCTGCTGCTGTATGCGCTCACCATTGTGCTGCTTTTCCGGTTGCTGAAAAAATGGCTTCACGGGTATAGCGACTGGGTCGTTTTTTTCATCAGCCTGCTTTTTGCCGTGCACCCGCTGCATACCGAAGTGGTGGACAATATCAAGTGCCGGGACGAGCTGCTGAGTTTATTGTTCTGCATCATCGGTATGCAGATGGCCTGGCGGCATTACGAAACGGGAAAATGGTTTTACCTGGTTTTTTACCCGCTGGCGTTTCTGGCCGGGATGCTCTGCAAATTTTCCATCCTGCCCTACCTGGTTCTTATCCCGCTGGCGATGTGGTATTTCACCGACATGAAATTTTCGCGTGCGGCGATGTATCTCGTTCCGCTGATCCTGGCGCTGGTCGTTCTTTACCTGATCATGAGCGGGCTGCCTGCGGCGAAGCGTGAACTGCTGCTGCACGAAAATCCTTTCCGCGCCACCAACGCCGGAATTCCCGAGCGAAGCGCCACCGGGTTTTATGTGCTCGCACAGTATGTGCTTATTCATATTTTTCCGCACCCGCTTTCGTACTACTATGGTTTCGAGTATATCCCGCTGGTTGACTGGTCCAATGTCGTTTCCATCGTTTCGCTTGTCTTTCATGCGGCGCTCGGTTTTTACTGCATCAAAACATTGCGGAAAAAAAGCCTGCTCACCTTCGGCATTATTTTTTACCTGGCCAACATCGCCATGTTCTCCAACATTGTGCGTGCAACGCCGGGGCTGATGGCCGAACGTTTTGCATATTCCGCGGCGCTCGGTTTCTGCATCGTGGTCATCGTACTGCTTTTCCGCGCAGGAAAACTCGATCTTTCGGCTTATAAATGGTCAACAGGCCGGTGGCCTCGGACGGTGATCCTTTTACTTGTTTTTGCATTCGGCCTGCGCAGTATTGCGCGCAACGAGGACTGGGAAAACAAGATGACGCTCTACGGAAACGACATGGAGCATCTCGACAATTCGGCCAAGGCAAACTTACTTTTCGGTTCGCTGGTTTCGAGCAGCGCGCTGGCGCATAAACATTACGACTCGCTCACGATCGTTAAATATCATTTCCGCAGAGCGGTGGAAATTTATCCCGATTATGCCACGGCCTGGAGCAATCTCGGTTCGACATTCTTTTTCATGCGCGAGTACGATTCCTCCAAATATTTTTTCCGGAAATCGATCACGCTGAACCCGAAATACAAAGAAGGTTTGTTCAACATGGGCATGGCGCACCTCAATACCAACCTGCGCGATTCGGCCGTATTTTATTTCGACGCGGCGATCGAAGCCGATTCCACGTACATGGCGCCTTACGAACAGCTCGCCAAACTGGAAGCGCTGAAAGGACGGTTTACTTCCTGTCTCCATATCCTGCGCCGGGCGGCGGAGAATAACCCGAAATCCGATCAGCCGTATATGACTGCAGCTTCACTCATCCAGAACACGTCGAGAAATAAAGATCTCGCCGCGGGTTTTTATGAAGTGGCCGCGATGGTAAACCCGGGAAATATCGATCGGCTCTCGAACCTCTCGTCGTTTTACTTCAACAAGGGGAATAGTGCAAAAGGGCAGTATTACGACAGCATGTACAAAGCGCAGGTCAAAATACTGGAGCGCATGGGCCGCGGCCCGAAACGGAATAAATAGTTTTTCGTTTTTGCCGGGACAAAAAATGCTCAATGTCCCGAAGAAACAACCTTCATGCGGTTTTCGCCGTCAGCCATACATTGTAATTGATAATATCGCTTTCATTCGCCTGTTCGCTGTTGGCGCTGGAAACGAGGCGGTCGATTTTCTGCATGAGCTTCTTTTCCTTTTTTACGGAAGCGGTCGTCACCATCTCGGCGATTATACCGATCATATCCTGGTGACGTTTTCCGCTCTTGGTTTTCAACAGGTCGGCAAACTCCTTGCGCACCTGGTCGATCCGGTGTTCCAGGATGTCGAAGTCGCCCAGTTCGTAACGGATAATCAGTTCCGCCACGCCCAGCCGCAGGCGAAGCGTCCGGTCGAGATTCGGGTAACCCGGTTCCATCATCAGTTTCACCAGGTTGCGGATGGCCTGCTTGTAATTCCTGTTGTCGAAATTGGCGACGGCGAGGTTCGCGTAAATGAACACCGTATAAAAAGGAAGTTTTTTAATCACCGGGCTGTCCTTCGCTTCGTTGAGAATTTCGATCGCCCGGTTCAGGTCTTTCCGCGAGTAGTTTATCACCAGCGTATTGTAATAAAAGAAAAGATACTTGTCGTGCAGCATGCCGCCGAATTCACCCATGGATTCTTTCAGGCTCGCCGCATAATCCAGTGAAAGATCGTGCTTGTTGTTTTTAAACGTCGCGTTGGCCAGGTAGGTGAGCATCTGCAGTTTCGTGTCGTGATTGTTCCTGGAAAAAAGCGCCTGCCGGGTGAAATCGGAATACGTTTGCTGCAGGTATTTTTCAAGCAGCGGGTAATCATGCTTCTGCAGCAGGATCCTGCTCACCGACTGGTATATCTTGAAACGGAGCTGCACGCTGTTCCGGGCTTCCCTGCGGCGTGAAAATTCATTCACTTTTTGCTGCAGCGTTTCGATGATGCGGTAATCCTGTCCCGAAAAATTCTGCGTGGTCCGCACCTTGAAGATCACTTCCGCCAGGATATCGTCGATTTCCTGCAGCCGGTTCAGTTGTTCGCGGTTTGCTTTCCTGCGCCGGATATATTCGGTCGGGTTCAGCTCGAGGGTTTCCTGCGAAAGCCGGATAAATTCGCTGTAAATAATATCCAGCAGGTCGAGGGCATCGCTTTCCTGCGCTTTTTTCTCCGCTTTGGCCAGGTAGTGCAAAGCGATCCTGGGCTGTGTTTTCGCCTGGAATAAACGCGAAAGAACTAAGCTGTTCACAACCAGGTTGAAATCGTTGTCATCGTAATACTGCAGTGAAAGGCTTTTGCCCAGGTCGTCGAGCAGCCTGTTCTTCAGCCGGTACAGCGCGTTTTTGTCTTTGCTTCCGTACAGCCGCTTTTGAATTTTTTCCTCGTCGTATTCGGGATAATACTTCCGGATAAAATCAAACAGGTCCGCGTCTTTGCGGTCGGATCCGGAATTGGTGCGGCCCATAAAAAGTTTAAGGTGACGAACCTCCTCCTTGTTCATCATTCCGATAATATTCTGCAGTATTTTCATGGCTTCTGAACGCGTAAGATTTTTTCAAATTTATTCTTTTTATTAACTTACAAGGATTATATTTGTTTTGACAAAAAAGCGGCTACATGGATCACATTATAAATTCTATCCGAAAAACAGCAGTATTCCTGTTGTTCCTGTCGTTCTCCGCTCTTCCGTTCCGGGCCCAGGCGCAGGTCAACCTGAGCATTTCCAAAATCACCGGGCTGCCCGATTCTATTGCCGAAGGTGACACGGTGCAGGTTAACCTTACTCTTTTTAATCACGGACCCGGCGTTTTTAACAGTAACCTGGTCATCAATGCTTTTTTACAGGATACCACGATACAGCAGCTTGTTCCTTACGACTCCCTTTCGCTTCCGAATTTTTTCCTCGCACCGAATGACAGTGTAACACTGACTATACCCGTTTACGCGCATACGCAAAACACCAACCCGACCGGGCCGCTGCGAATCGGCAACAACATCATCGTGGTTTGGCCGGCCTCCGGGGGATTGGGCGTAAATACACTCGACTCGCTGACGGACAGCTTAGTTGTTCTCGGTCCCACGGGCGTTGCCCCGTCGAACGGACGCATTACCCCGAACAATATTTATTTCTACTTCAACCTCGAGCATGCCGAACTCTTCGTACTGCCCGGGCCGGACAAAACCAATATTTCGAAAGTGGATGTTTTCGATATCCTCGGGCGGGGAATATTCACTTACAACGGGCACCCGGAAGTCATTTCGATTGAGCGCTGGGAAAGCGGCATTTACCTGATCGAAGTAACCTTCGCGAACGGCGAGCGAAAATCATACAAGGTGCTGAAACGACGATAGCGTTTATGCTTCGAACCGCTCGATATCCAGTACACTGACCGGCGAACCTTTTACCAAAGCCATATTGATGGGTCTTTCTTTAGCAAGAAAGGCCCATTTTTTTCCGAACACCTGCCCGAAATCAAGATCGATTTTCATGCGGAGCAGGGGAAAAATTTCCCAGGGCGGATGTTTGATGCGGTAAATGCGCGTAACACCGTCTTTGCCGGTTCCAAAACCCAGTTCGAGTTCTTTAAAATAATCATCCATGCAGCCCGGATCCGGAACATAACTGTTCAGCGCGCTTTCGGCTTCAACGGTATGTTTTATGCCTTTGCAGATCAGCTCGTGGCGGACAACGATGCTGTTTGTTTTCTGGATGACGGTTTCTTCGAGCGGAAAACGTACGTACGATTCGTTGTACTTCCTGCGCGCCATCCACACCACGGCGGCTTTCGGTGCGCATTCCTGCAGGAAAACCACGCCGCGGCCCTCACGGGATTTCACGTAAAAACGAAGATTCATTTCCGCGAACTTCCCGTGAAAAGGAATACGCCAGCCCCACAAACTCACGTCTTCGAAGCTGAACGGCACCAGGCTTACAAACGCGGAACCGTCAACCACGTCGGGCGATACGCCTTTTGGAAGGTGCGGCGCGAGCAGGTTTGGATCAATCGCATATGTAATATTGATCAGCCTGCGCCAGGCGGCGCGCATAAAAACGCGGGACTGCACCTGTTCTTTTGCACGCCATTCAAACGTGCCGTTTTTTTGTTGCGGGACAGCTCCCGCTTCAGGAAACATCGAAAGCATAGGATTGACGTATTATCCTGTTTTTCTTTTTTGCCGGGTCCGGCAGCAGTTCTTCCTGCCAGAAAGCATCTGTTGATCCCGGTTTCCGGCCCAGCGTTTTTTCCATCGCCCGGTTTGTGCCTGTATTTTTTCCGCGCAGCAGCAGCCATTCTTCTTCCGACATCCAGCGCCTGATCAGCGGTGCGGCGATGGCGTAAAACCCGTCGCAGAAACGTTGGTTTACGGGAATTATCCGCGCCGCAGGAATCGCCGTTTTCAGCAGGCTGCGCAGCGTAATTATTTCCGGGCCCGTTGCTTCGATTATTTTTTCTTCCGGCATGTTTTCGGCGCAGCGCCAAACCAGTTCCGCAAGATCGCGGGCAAGCACGGGCTGAATTTCCGTTTCAAGCGCTCCCGCGGGAAAAGGAATGCAATTAAAAAACAGGACGGCGATTTTTTTGAGCGTTTCTGTTTTTTTTATGATGCGCGTTCCCGGTGTGCATACGATGGATGGCCGGATGACCAGTACATCTTTATGCTGCAGCAAAAGTTCGTCTGCTTCCGCCTTGCTGCGCATAAAAAGAGATTCGCTGTTTTTATCCGCGCCAAGTGCTGAGAGCTGGATGATGCGTGGGTTTCCGAGTTTTTCGCGATGCCGCAGGATAAGCTGCGTAACACCTACGTGGATTTTCCGGAAATCATTTTCCGTTTTCCCGGTAATCGATCCGATGCAATTGATGAGCAAATCCGCTTTCCCGAGTTTCCCGAAATCATCCGCGAACAAGTCGAAAACCACGGAGCGGTGTTGCCGGTCGCCGGTACAACCTTCGAAGTGCAGGTGTTTTTTCCTGACCGCGGCGATAATTTCCGCGCCGGGCATTTTCTGGTCGAGCATGCTGTATATTTCGCGGCCCAGCTGGCCGTTTGCTCCTAAAATGATTATGCGCATGGACGTATATTTTCCGCGGGAAGCCATTCGTAGCGGATCGTATCGTCCACCACAAAAACGCCCGCCAGTTCGGCTGTTTCAAAAAAATTCGTTTCGAAATGGTAGCAGTCCACCGGGCGGAGCGGCCAGCGTTCGCGCATGATTCTCACCATTCGCAATTCGTTCCCGGCTGCTGAATACGCACGGTCGAGCGTGGAAACGGTTTCCAGGAGATTCCTGTCCGGCTTTCCCGCAGCAGAAAGATCCAGCGCGTAGCTTATTTTTTTCTCTCCCTGGTTCAGTTCCAGCATCCGGTCGATGCAGCGTATTTCGGCGAGTTCCAGGTTATAGTCCGTCAGCAAACCGCCGGCCTGCATAATTACGGGCTGATCGGTAAACGATTTCAGGAAAAAGATGCCTTTGTTCGTTCCGCCGTTCAGGCCGGCATCTTCTACCAGCAAACGGAAAGCGATGTGGCGGTAATCAAAATAACCCAGGCCCGGGATAATTTCCGGGTGCATTTTCCGCAGCATCACGTTCACCATCGAGATCATCGCGCGCCCGTGAAAATCACGTACGGCAATGTTTCCGGGAACAAGGCCGTCCAGTTCGCGCATGTCGATGTAAAAATTCACCAGCTTCACGTCGTGCAGTTCGCCGGTAAAACGTATCGGAATTTTTTTCAGGAGGTTCATCGTTTGCTTGTTTTAGTTTCTGCCGGTCAGCGCAACTGCAGCAATGGAAGCCAGGAGCGTTCCCGCCCAGGTCAAGGTCCAGCCGGCCGACCAGCCGTTATTTTTCATCCGGCGCAAATGCTGCCAGGTCATCAGGGCCATACTCACCAGCACGGAAAAAACCGCAGCACCGGCCGCAACATAAACCGCTGTGTTCTGAAAAGCGATGGCGATTATCAAAGGCGCGACGCCGATGATCTGCAGCACGGCCATCTGCCCAAAATATTCAATTCTCGTTTCTCCTTTCAGTATCGCGGCAGCAACCAGTCCGTGCAGCAGCCAGCCGGCGGAGCAGGCAGCCACGGCAAACCAGCCCGCGTGTGCAGTCCATGCGGGAAGCAGGTTCGTTCCGTTTGCCGTGGCAACCGCTTCGCCAAACAGGTAGGTAATCCATGTAGCGAATGCGGCTGCGAACAGCATAAACACCACCCGGTATTTCAGGTTGAAATGGGGCGCACAGTCGATCTTTTCTTTTTTATAGCGTCCGCCCACGATCACGCGCCGGTTGAACGAAATCAGTTTGTACAGTTTTTTGAAAAACCAGTACACGGGCTGCACGCGGAAAATATATGTCAGGGCGGGAATTTTCTCCGAGAGCATGAACAGCAGCGCATCCAGCCCGTAGATTGTTTTTCCGCCTTCCAGGTCAACCAGGGGAATTTCATCGCGTGAGCGTTCGGGATCAAGCTGCGCGATGAATTGCTGCGTATCGAGTTCGGCAAATGCTACCCGGTTTTCTTTTTTCAGAATGCCCCAGCGGGTAAATCCCTCCGTGTACATGGCGCACATGGGGCATGAATTATCGTAGATAATCGCTTTTTTGTCCGTGGTTTTCATGACTGTCGCATTAAGATTTGGGAATCCGTTTTTTCTTTGGCAAAAGCCATACGCAGCGTGAGCAGGTAATAGTAGATCGCGATGATCCAGGCGGAGAAAAACCAAATGCCGGTAATGATCTCATCTATAAATCCCGCGGAATGTGCCGCGTAAAGAACCGCAAGCCCGGCGAAATAAACGATCACCATGATCCAGTAGGTGCGGATATTGACCGCCGTTCTGTTCGCTTCTTTCCGCCAGAGGATGGTGGTAACCAAGGCTGTAGTCAACTGAAGCAGGCCGATGAAAAACATGGCGTACAGGATGAGGAACGGCGTGAACACGCCGACTAATGCCGCCAGCAGGAAGATGGTTTGCAGGGATGCGTCGATGATTTTGAAGGTTCTCATGATCTTTGTTTTTTTGTTCGTTCAGTATTTTCGATATTTATTGAAACTTCTGCTCAAAAAAAACCGCTATTGCGGCGGGTACGGCATTTGCCAGTACTGCTGTTGTTCGGCTTTCCGCGCTTCTCTCCTGCCGATGAGAATGCCCGCCACGAAATAATAGATCGCGATGCACCAGGCCGAGAAAAACCAGGCTACGTTTACGTCTTCCATGTCCAGGATGGCAAAAAGTCCCAGGCCGAAAAAATAAACACCCACCCAGATCCAGTACACAAGCATGAATTCTTTGGCGATTTTCCACGAGGCTGCCGAAGTAACGATGGCGCTGATCAGTTGCAGGATGCCCATGGGAATCTGCAGCAGGGCCACGTAAATCAGTTTGTCATCATTTTTGCCGATCACGGCTGCGCACCCCATTGCAATAACAAGGATGAGTCCCTGGAGACATAAATCGACGATGCGGATGGCTTTCATGGCTGCGTTATTTAATAATTTTCATGACCGAGCCGAGGAACCAGTGCTCGTCGGCTTTGATCAGCGTTTCGAGGGTCCGGTCGGCTTTACCGGCAAATTTGTAAATCCCGTCTATGCTTTCCGTAAATGCTTTTGTGTTCCTGTCGCGGCGGTCGCCCTCTACTTCGCGGAGCGTTTCGAGCACCTGCATCATGGGTTCGAGTTCGCGCTTCCGGCGTTCTTTGGCCACCTGTCGGAATACTTTCCAGATGTCTTTTTCCGCGGAAAAAAATTCGCGGCGTTCGCCCTGTTTCAGTTCTTTCTGAACAAGTCCCCAGTCGATCAGGGCGCGGATATTCAGGTTGGCATTACCTCTCGAGATGCTTAGCTGCTCCATGATATCCTCTGCACTCAGCGCGTCGGGGGAAATCAGCAAAAGGGCGTGAACCTGGGCCATCGTTCTGCTTACGCCCCAGCTCGTGCCTAATGTTCCCCAGGCCTGGATAAATTTTTCTTTGGCTTCATCGAGTTTCATGTTTCAAAGATCAATCAAATTTTCGAACTTTCAAAATATTTTGAAAGTTTATTTGCGGAAAAGTGCTGCACGAGGAAAGCACAGGCTGTTTCCGGGCTGAAATATCAAAATGCAAAATGCCGGATTTCAGGTTCCAAAGGCTGGTTACTTTGGTATTTGAAATCCGGCATTTTGACTTCTTCTGAAGTCTTTATTTCTACTTGCCCCGGATCAGCTGAACAAACCCGGTAACCGTTTTCACGTTATCGTCAAAACCGGTGGCTTCGAGAATATAATAGTACACGCCATCCTCTGCATCATTGCCACCTTCGGTTTTTCCGTCCCAGCCGGTAGTTACGCTTTGAATGGTGCGGATAAGCTGACCCCAGCGGTTGTAAATGGTGTATTTCGCATCTTTCAGTTCGGTGTGAAAACATTCGGAACGACTACGATCGCTTCAGGGAAGATCTCTATATATAATGTATCGTAAACGGTACACATCAGCAGGTCGTTGTAGCCCATGACCACAACCATATAAACTCCCGGTGCACCGTAGGTATGTGTCGGGTTGCTGCCGCTTACCGGCGTGCTTCCGTCGCCGAAATCCCAGATCACGTTATTGATTCCACCGCCTGTCTGGCTTCCGAATCCGACCGGCTGCGGCGCTACGCCTATCATCGGGCTTGCGGCGCCGTTGAGCGAGAGCTGCGTCATGTCAAGTCCCACGCTGGTGGAAATGGTACTTGTACAACCGTACTGATCGGTTACCTGCACGGTGTAATTACCCTGGTTGAGCGAGTTGATCGTGTTGTTGATGGGTGTTACCGGGTTTCCGTTTAATGTGTACGTATACGGTCCGCCGCTTCCCGAAACGCTACCGAGCACGATCGTTCCGCTGGTATCTCCGCAGGGCGTCGGTGTGCTGTAATAGCCTGTGATTACCGGCGGCTGAATCACCGTTACCGTAACCATATCCGTATCGCTGCAGCCGTTCACATCCACGCCAATCACCGTATAGGTTGTGGTGGCGGTCGGGTTTGCGGTCGGGGCGGCGCTGGTCGGGTTGGTCAGGTTGCTGTTCGGAGTCCAGGTGTAGCTGGATGCGCCTGCGGCAGATAGTCCCGTGCTTGCGCCGGAGCATATGGTGGGCGAATTGGCCGTAGCGGTAACCGACGGAAGCGCGTTTATCGTTACCGTGATCTGGTCTGTTGAAATGCATCCGCCTGCACCTGTTACGGTAACGGTATATGTCGTTGTTGTTGTCGGTGCAATGGTTACACTGGCCTGGTTCGGATTGCCGAGTATTCCGGAACTGGGCGCCCAGCTGTATGCTGTTCCGCCGGTCGCATTCAGGGTTCCCTGCGCTCCTGTGCAAATACCGAAATCCGGCCCGGCAAAAGCGACCGGCGGCGGCGTGATCGACACGACAACGGTGTCCGTATTCAGACAACCGGCGTTATCTCCTGTTACGACAAACGTTGTGGTTGTTGCGGGAGTAACCGTTACCGATGATCCGGTGAGGTTGCCGGGCTGCCAGGTGTATGTCGTTGCTCCTGTTGCCGTTAATGTTGCTGATCCGCCTGTGCACAATGCGGTATCATTACTTGCGAGAACCACCGGTGCAGGAGTAACGTTTACTGTAATTGTATCCGTTCCTGTGCATCCGTTCGCATTCGTAACCGTCACAACATAGGTTGATGTTGTTGTCGGGTTTGCAACCGGGTTGGAAATAGTATCGTTGCTTAATCCGGCAGCTGGCGTCCACAGGTACGCGGTTGCTCCGCTGGCATTGGCCACGAGCGTTCCCTGTCCGCCGGAACAGATCGTAATATCCGGTCCGGCCGTTGTGCTGATTCCGCTGGTGCTGACAGTAACCTGGTCCGTTGCCGTGCAGCCGTTTCCATCAGTTACCGTTACGGTGTATGTCGTGTTCGTTGAAGGCGCAACAGTAATCGACGCACCGGAACCAGAACCGGGCATCCAGCTGTAGGATACTCCTCCGGTTGCCGTCAGCGTTGCGCTGTCGCCCGAACAGATCGTCGTGTTAAGTCCTGCATCTGCCGGTGGCGCCGGGTTTACGGTAACAACAACAATGTTACTCGTCGCCGTTCCGCATTCGCCGGGTCCGGCTGAAACAATCGCCTGGAAGTATAGCGAAGAAGATACCGGTCCTGTACTCAGCGTATCATTCGTTCCGCCGGGAATATTGAACCAGGATGTTCCGTTGGGAGAAACCTGCCATTGAATCGCGCCACTGTTTCCGCCGAGGACGAGTGTAGCGCTTTGTCCCGAACATACCGCGAGCGGAGCAACCGTTGCCGTGCCTGCTGTCGGAGGCGGGAGAATGCCTACGCTGACGGTATCGGAAAACGAGTTGCCGGTGCAAACGTCCGTTACAACAGCAGCATAATTGGCTGCTGAAGACGGCGATGCATTGAAGGTTGCTCCTGTGCCGAGTACCGTCGGATTACCAACCTGGTACCAGGAAATTGTCGGGGCGCCCGAAGGAGTATATCTCCATCCTTCGTTGTTTGCCGTCCACTGCGTACTGTTGCGTCCCGGAACGGTGAGCCCGATAGTACGTGTCGGATCATGCAATCCCTGCACCGCTGTTCCGCCGGCCCAGGCGAGGCAATTCGGTTTTACCAGGAGGTAGTTTTCAATAACGTTGGTCGTTTCATAAATAACGATCTGGAAAGTTCCAAGTGTGGTTGTGCACGAAAACATCGGGCAGTTGTTCCAGGAAACAATCAGGCGTCGGAAAGGCGCGACACCCTGCATCACATAATTGATATACGGTCCGCCGGCAATGCCGGGATGCCAGTCCTGCCAGGGACCCATAATACAGTTTGCAGGAACCGACGGGTTTGTTGAAGGAATCGGCGCGGAGGTGAATGTTGTTGCTTCCGGGGAAAAAGCAACCCAGCCGTTTGATCCGATATAATAGTCTGTATAACAAACACCGAAAAATTCGAAGTTGAACCCGATAGGAAACGGACCCTGCTGCGAGTCGTCCGTCATCGCAATAAATGTTCCGGAGTTATACGAATACGGAACATACGGGATTGACGCGATCGAATAGTTTGTGGTGGTGGTCAGCGTAGTGGATGCCGCCAGCGTTGCTGTTCCCGGAGGGCAAATGAGCGTGTCTCCTGTTGCAGTAACAACCTGGGCGCGGACAGATTCTGAAAAGAAAACCGACAAGATGAAAAAAACCGAGAGCGTTTTTTTGAGTTGTTTCATATGCTTTTCCTGTTATGTCTTGAATACAAACAGGCTGTTCAAAAAAACAGCCTGTTTATTTTTTTTACGTTGGTCGGGGCAACAGACAAAAATTTTGTCGGTCTTTTTATCCCCGGATCAGCTGAACAAAACCGGTAACTGTTTTCACGTTATCGTCGAAACCGGTGGCTTCAATTATGTAATAATATACACCGTCTTCGGCATCATTGCCGCCTTTGGTTTTTCCGTCCCAGCCGGTAGTTACGCTTGTTCGGTGTGAAAACATTCGGAACGACTACGATCGCTTCAGGGAAGATCTCTATATATAGTGTATCGTAAACTGTACACATCAGCAGGTCGTTGTAGCCCATAACCACAACCATATAAACTCCCGGCGCACCGTAGGTATGTGTCGGATTATTTCCGCTTACCGTCGTACTTCCGTCGCCGAAATCCCAGATCACGTTGTTGATTCCACCGCCTGTCTGGCTTCCGAATCCGACCGGCTGCGGCGCCACGCCTACCATCGGGCTTGCGGCGCCGTTGATAGAAAGCAGGCTCATGTCAACACCGACGCTTGTAGAAATGTTGCTGGTGCATCCATACGAATCGGTGATCTGGATAGTATAATTTCCCTGGTTAAGCGAGTTGATCGTGTTGTTGATCGGCGTTACCGGGTTTCCGTTCAGCGTATAAGTATATGGCCCCACACCACCTGCAACAGCTCCCAGTACAATTGTTCCGCTGGTATCTCCGCAAGGTGTCGGTGTTGAATAATAACCGGTAATAATCGGAGTCGGAATTATGGTAACGGTAACCATATCGGTATCGTTGCATCCGTTGGTATTCACACCAATGACCGTGTACGTTGTTGTGGATTGCGGGTTGGCTGTCGGGTTGGAAACCGTCGTGCTGCTCAGGCCGCTTGACGGACTCCAGGTATAACTGGTTGCTCCGTTTGCCGTAAGTCCCGTGCTTGCTCCCGCGCAGATTGTCGGGGATGTTGCTGTTGCCGTTACACTCGGGTTTGTATTTACGTTAACCGTAATCTGGTCTGTTGAAATACATCCTCCCGGTCCGACAACGGTTACTGTATATGTGGTGGAGGTTGTCGGCGCAATGGTCACATTCGCCTGGTTCGGGTTACCGATAATTCCGGAACCTGGCGCCCAGGTATATGCTGTTCCTCCGGTTGCATTCAGGGTTCCCTGGTTGCCGGTGCAGATACCGAAGTCCGGTCCTGCAAATGCTGTCGGTGGAGGTGTTATTGTTACAACAACGGTGTCGTTATCTAAGCACCCGCCGTTATCTCCTGTTACTACAAACGTTGTGGTTGCTGACGGCGTAACGGATACAGATGATCCGCTCAGGTTGCCGGGCTGCCAGGTGTATGTTGTTGCTCCGCTTGCTGAAATCATTGCTGTTCCGCCGGCGCACATGATGGTATCGGCGCTGGCCAGGACGGGCGGTGCGGGAGTAACGTTAACGGTGATCGTGTCGGAATCCGAGCAGCCGTTCGCATTTGTTGCAACCACAACATAGGTCGTTGTGCTTGACGGGTTGGCAACGGGATTTGAAATTGTCGTGCTGCTCAATCCGCCAGGCGGGCTCCATGAATACGTAGTTGCCCCCGGAGCGTTTGCGATCAGCGTTCCCTGGCTGCCGGAGCAGATACTTACATCGGGACCTGCGTTCGTTGCGATCGTACTCGTATTTACGGTAACCTGGTCTGTTGCTGTGCAGCCGTTTCCGTCAGTTACTGTAACGGTGTACGTTGTTGTCGTTCCGGGGGAAACGCTGACGGATGATCCGCTGAGCGATCCCGGCATCCAGGTGTATGATACTCCGCCAGTAGCCGTCAGGTTTGCTGATGCCCCCACGCAAATGGTCGTGTTTACTCCTGCATCTGCAGGCGGCGCGGGGTTCACGGTAACAACAACAATATTTGATGTGGACGTTCCGCAACCGGTACCGGAAATAATGGCCTGGAAATACAATGACGATGAAACCGGGCCGGTGTTGACCGTGTCATTCGTTGCGCCGGGAATATTGAACCAGGTGGATCCGTTGGGCGATACCTGCCACTGGATGTTTCCGCTGTAACCGGTAATCGTCAGGTCTGCACTCTGCCCGGAGCAAACGGCAAGCGGGTTTACTGCAGCCGTGCCGGGTGTAGGCGGTGCGCCGATGTTGATACAAACCGTATCTGTTCCGACAAGACCGATGCAGGCGTCTGTAACAGTAACAGTATAACAGGTCGGACCGCTGATGGTTGCTACCGGATTTGAAATGTTCGGGTTGGAAAGGCCTGCTGTCGGCGCCCAGGAGTATGAATAGATTCCTGTGCATCCGCCGCTGCCGCCGCTTGTCAGCTGAACGGTCTGGCCGATACAAACGGTATTGTTGTTCGCGGAACTTGTTGCCGTTACCGGCGGCGGACTTCCCGGAACCGTGAACGTTTGCGGAGTTGACCATGGCCCGGCCGAACCGGAGCCTACGACAAATTCGCGCGCACGCCACTGGTAGGTTGCGCCGGGACAAAGCCCGGAAAACGGAATAACACAAGGGTCGTATGCTTCCAGCACACAGTTTTCCACGGTGGATCCTCCGAAAAGCCAGGAGAAATAATTGTACACGCCTGTAAAACTCAGGTTCGCGCAAATTACTTCAATCTCCATACGGTATGGTCCGCAGCCACAGGTGGCGGGATCTGAAAACGCATTGACTGTGAGATCTGTTGGCGATAATGTGCCTGATACCGTATTCAGTGCCACGCCGTGACAGGCTTCTGCCGTTTTGCTGGTGAGAAGAAATAATACGGTAAGGGAGAAGATGATTAAACATTGGCGGACGATGCCCATGTACATGTGTTTCATGTTTTTCGGTATTGGTGTGTGTTGTAAATAAAAGTGCTTGCCAGCCCTTTTTGCAATAACGCAAAAGTAGGTAAAAGTTTCAAGGTTTTTTCAACATTTTATTGTCTTTTTTAGCCTTCCGACCGTCTTATTGCCTACTTTTATGGTCAGATAAGGCGGCTGATCTCATCCCGGGCTATTCCGGGCAGATTCACCGCCTGTTTTTTTATGACAAAAAAAGAAAAAAGAAAGAAACGTTACTTATTTGAAGAAGTACTCGAAGTGCTTAAGGCCCAACCGGGTAAAGCGCTGAATTACAAACAGGTTTCCTCGGCGCTCGCCCTGGAAACCCCGCAGGACCGGGAAGCTGTTCTGAGCCTGCTGGTGGACCTGGAAAAAAAGGGATTGGTAGAAGAATCCGAACGCGGTAAATACCAGGTTAAGAACGCCCAGCACATGATCACGGGCCGGATTGATTTTACCAGTACCGGGAAAGCCGCTTATGTGATCTCCGAAGACAAAGCCGAAGATGTGTATATCGCCGAACGAAACGCGAACGGCGCACTCCATGGCGATTCAGTAAAAGTCAAGGTTTTCCCGCGGAGACGTTCCGACGGGAAAGAAGAGGGCGAAGTAGTCGATATCATCCGGCGCGGACGCACGGAATTTGTCGGTGCCGTTTCGCTCGAAGGCCGTTTTGGCTTTGTAACACCCGACAGCGGACGTTATCCCGATTTCTATATCCCGAAAGAAAAACTCGGCGGCGCGAAAAACGGGCAGAAAGTCGTGGTCAGGCTCACCGGCTGGGACGAATTTTCGGAAAACCCTACGGGTGAAATTATTTCCGTCCTGGGAGAACCCGGCACACATGCCACCGAAATGAACGCCATTATGGTGGAATTCGGGCTGCCTTCGGCTTTCCCGAAACAAATCGAAGATGCGGCTGCCGGAATCGATATTACAATTACGCCCGAAGAAGTGGCTAAGCGCCGCGACTTCCGGCAAATCACCACGTTCACCATCGACCCCGTTGATGCGAAGGATTTCGATGACGCGCTTTCGGTACGGAAGCTGGACAACGGACTTTGGGAGATCGGTGTGCATATCGCCGACGTTTCCCATTACGTACACCCGGGATCGGCGCTGGACAAAGAAGCGCTGAACCGCGCCACCTCGGTTTACTTAGTTGATCGTGTGATCCCGATGCTGCCGGAAGTGCTTTCGAATTACGTTTGCTCGCTACGGCCGAAAGAAGACAAGCTCTGCTTTTCGGCGGTTTTCGAAATGAACGATGATGCGAAAATTGTCCGCGAATGGTTTGGGCGGACAGTCATTCATTCCGACCGGCGATTTACATACGAACAGGTACAGGAAATTCTCGAAGGCGCGGCCGGCGATTTTTCCGACGAGCTTCACCTGCTCAACCGGCTTGCGAAAAAACTGCGCGATGAACGATTCCGCAAAGGATCGATCACCTTCGAAAAAGAAGAAGTGAAATTTCATCTCGATGAAAAAGGCGATCCGACGGGCGTGTATTTCAAAGTGATGAAAGATGCGAACCAGCTCATCGAAGATTTTATGCTGCTGGCTAACCGGCGCGTGGCCGAATATGCTGCGCTGCGCCGCAAGGCCGGCGAAGAACAAAAAATTGTACCGAAAGATCTGCGCCGCGCATTCGTGTACCGCGTACACGCCTCTCCCGACCTTGGACGAATAGAAGATTTCAGTGTTTTTGTGCGCAGCTTCGGATACCGCATGGATGTGGGCAGCGAGCAGGCCATCGCGGCTTCGCTGAACAAACTGCTGAAGGACGTGAAAGGAAAACCGGAAGCGAACCTGATCGAAACGCTGGCCGTGCGCACGATGGCAAAAGCGATTTACACGACAAAAAACACCGGGCACTACGGGCTGAGTTTTGATTATTATACGCATTTCACTTCGCCCATCCGGCGTTATCCCGACGTGATGGCGCACCGGCTGCTGCAGTATTATCTCGATACGGATTCCGGAAAAAATGCCGGGCATGCGCCGGTTGAGTCTGCTCTCGAAAGTCAGTGCAAACACAGTTCGGAACGCGAAAAAACAGCCGCGGAAGCGGAACGCGCGTCGATCAAGTTCAAGCAGGTACAATACCTGAACGGACAACTCGGCAAAGTTTTCGAAGGCATGATTTCGGGCGTGATGGAATTCGGATTCTTCGTAGAGATAATCGAGAACAAGTGCGAGGGGCTTGTGCGGTTGCGCAGCCTGAACGATGATTTTTACATCTTCGAAGAAAAACAATACCGTATCCGCGGCGACCGTACGGGGCGCATATTCCAGCTCGGCGATAAAGTGCGCGTGCGTGTAAAAAATGCGGACATCATCCGGAAACAGGTTGACCTGGAAGTGGAAGAAGATGATTTTTCATCGGGCAACCAGCAGCAAAGAAGAAAAGGAAAAATCGACCGGAATACGTCGTTCAAATCCGGGAAATCTTTTGGAAAATCCGGGGACTCACCCCCCGGCCCCCTCTCTCCGCCTTCGACATGTCGGCAGAAACGGAAGATCCTTTTGCGTCGAAGACGCAAAGAGGGGGAGCCACAACTTAAATTGCAGGAACTACTTTAATGCTGCGTCAAAGACGCAGCATTAAAGTATTACGACACCCCCTCTTTGCGGGCGGGTGATGTAAAAACGGAGCTTTGGAAAATGAACGAAACCCGCCCGGAGAGAGGGGGCCGGGGGGTGAGTCCCGGACTACAAAAAAAATCCCCGGAAGTTTTCCGGGGATTCCTGCTTTTACACCTGGTTGATCTTTTTCGCCAGTTCATCTTTGTACGAGCCGCCGATCGGGATCGGTTTTTTCTCGTCTTCGAGAATCAGGTTGGGCGGCTCGATGGCCACAATTTTATCTACACGGACAATGAAGGAACGGTGCACGCGAACGAACTCGCTGGGAGCCAGTTTGCGTTCAATGTCTTTCATCGTGGAGTGAATTGTATAGCGTGCATTCGAGGTGTTGATCACGACGTAATCCTTCAGCGCCTCGATGAAATAAATGTCTTTGGTACGCACTTTCACCAGGCGCGAATTCGATTTGACGAAGATGATGTCCTTGCTGTCTTTATTCTCAACGATCGAATACAGGAAATCGCGCTCCTTGCGGATATCGGTTTCTTTCTGGTGCTTGTACAGCGCCATTTCGATGGACGTGCGCAGGTCGATTTCCTTGAACGGCTTGATGATGTACCCGTAAGGCTCGGTAATCTTGGCCTTGCTCAGCGTACTTTCGTCGGCATAAGCGGTCAGGTAAATGATCGGGATATTGAGCCTTCCGCGCACCTGCTCCGCCGCCTCGATTCCGCTCATTTCTCCTTTGAGCATAATATCCATCAGGACAAGATCGGGCATGTGCTCTTCGGCCGCGTTGATGGCGTCTTCGCCGTTGGAGCAGATAGCCACCACATTGTACCCGAGCTTTTTCAGGCTCATCTGGATGTCTTTGGCTACGATGCTCTCGTCCTCAACAATAAGGATGTTGGTTTTGGACATGGTCATATTATGAGTTGGTCGTCTTGTACTTGAAATCGATGACGAATTTAGTGCCTTTTTTGTTGTCCAGCCGAATTTTGCCGTTGATTTGTTCAACCAGCGTTACAACCAGCTGTAATCCGAGGGATTCCGTGTTGCGGTAATCGATATGCTCCGGCAGGCCGGGACCGTTGTCGGCGATGGAAATGGTGATGCTTCCCTTGCTCTCCTTCAGCCCCACGTCGATCTTTCCTTCCCGGCCGTCGCGGAATGCATATTTGAGCGCATTGGAAAGCAGCTCGTTGATGATCAGTCCGCAGGGAATAGCGGTATCGAGATTCAGGAAAAGTCGCGGGCTGGCGTCCAGGTTGAGTTCCGGCGGTGTTTCGGAGCTGGAATACGAATGGACCAGGTTCTTGCTGATGTTTTCCACGTATTCGGAAAAATTGATGCTCGAAAAATCTTTCGTCTGGTAAAGGCTCTCGTGGATAAACGCCATCGACTTGATCCGGTTCTGGCTTTCGCGCAGCAGTTCGAGTGTTTTTTTATCGCGGACGTACGACGATTGCAGGTTGAGGATGCTGGAAATAACCTGCAGGTTGTTTTTCACGCGGTGGTGTACTTCTTTCAGCAGCACTTCTTTTTCCTTGAGCGAAAGCCGGAGTTTTTCTTCCGCGAGCTTTTTGTCCGTTACATCGTGCGCAATGCACGACACTTCCGTTACGCGCCTGTGCTCATCGTAAATCGGGTTGAGGTAAACTTCCCGCCAGCTCTCATTTCCGCTGTTGTCGGGGAATGATGTTTCGAAATACTGCTGTTGTCCTTCAAACGCCAGGGCTAATTTCTGCGCCCAGAAATTATTGTATTCTTCGTTGGAAACCATTTTACCTTTGATCATCGAAAGGCCCAGCTCGGCTTTCACGCCGTAGTTTTTTTCCAGCCAGTTGGCCTGGTTTGCATTGAACGACGTAAGGCGCGACTGGCGGTCAACGGTCCAGATGTGGTGCGTACTGGTTTCAAAAACCGCGTTCATTTTGGCGCCCTGGTTACGGATATGTTCTTCCGATACGCGCAGTTTTTCTTCCGCGATTTTTCTTTCCGTGATGTCGCGGAATATCCCGCGCGTGGAATGCGGTGTCCCGTTTTCGCGGCGCAGGTTTACATTTCCTTCCACGTAAACGGTTTTCCCGGATTTGGTGCGGAAGGCAATTTCCAGTTTATCGATGCGTTCGTTTTTTCCTGAAGCGATCTTACCCATCACGAGCATGCAATGCGCCCGGCTGTCCGGGGTCATGATATCGAAAATCGTTTTCTCCTGCATCTCTTCTTCCGAATACCCGAGCGTATATTTCCAGGCGGAGTTCATGTAAATGATCCGCCCGTCCATATCCACGCTCTGGATCAGGTCGGTGGCATTTTCGAACAGGTCGCGGTAACGTTCTTCGCTGTCGCGCAGTTCCTGCTCCGCAGCTTTCAATACGGAGATATCGCGCGAAACGCCCATCGACCCGATCACCTCGCCGTTCTCATCGCGCAGCGCACTGGCTGAAAGATAAGCGGTGAACGGGCTGCCGTCTTTTTTCTTGTTCACCACTTCACCGGAAAAAACACCGGTTCCGGCAAGCAGGTTGTTCAGCACATCGATACGCTCTTTCGGGTTTACATAGAGGAAAGAAACGTGTTTCCCGATCACTTCTTCGGCGGTATAACCGAAGGCTTGCTGAGCGGCCAGGTTGAATTCGGTAACAATTCCCTGCCTGTCCGATGCGCAGATCATGTCGAGCGAACTGTCGATCAGCAGGCGAACGTATTTCTGGTTGGCCTGCAGTTTTCCCTCGATGCGTTTGCGTTCTTCGATTTCCGCTTCCAGGCGCTTGTTGTTCTCTTCGGCCAGCTGGGCGCGCAACTGTTCTTTTTCCAGTTGCCGGTATTCGGTGATGTCGGTCAGGAATCCTTCTATGAACAGCAGTTCTCCCGCCGGGGAAAAAACACCTTCTCCTTTATCCCAAACCCATTTTTCTTCTCCCTGTTTCGAAATGATGCGATACTGTTTTTCAAACGGCGTTTTGTTGTTGATCGCTTCTTCAATTTCTTTTTTGCCGACCGCGCGATCTTCCGGGTGAACGATTTGCGAGAAGGCCCGTTTTTTATTTGCAAGCAGGTCGGCCGGATTGTAGCCCGTCAGTTCCGCGCAGCCCTGGCTGACGAAAAGCATCGTCCAGTTTTCATCGTACGCGCAGCGGTATGCCATGCCGGGCAGGTTCGCCATGAGCGTGGAAAGCGTACGTTCGCTTTCGCGCAGCGCGATTTCTGTAAGCTTGCGTTCGGTAATATCATTGATCGCGAGAATCCGGATTTCCCGGTCGCCGAACGGTATATCCTGCCCGCGCGCTTCCACAAAAATTTCTTTCCCGTCTTTCCGGCGGCATTTGATTTCGTATGTCGATCCTCCTGCACCGTGCCGCGGTTCGTTGAGCGCACCGATCTGCTGGGGAGTAATGATCCTGTCGATAGTAACGCCGGTCAGCTCTTCCTGTCTTTCGTAACCGAAAATCCGGAGGAACTGTTCGTTCGCATCCACCACGCGGCCGTTTTCAATCAGCACTATGCCTTCCATGGCCGCCTGCGAAAGCAGCTTGAACCGTTCTTCACTTTCGCGCAGCGCATCTTCGTTTTTCTTCTGCAGGGAAATATCGCGCGATATCCCTTCGATCGCGACGATACGGCCTTCTTCGTTGAAAATCGGTTTATTCCGCGTTTCCGTCCAGATCGCCTTGCCGTCTTTCCTCACCCAGCGGATCACCAGGCCCTGGTCGCCGTCAACGGCCTGCACATTTCCTTTATCGCGGATAATACCTTCCGATTGCTGCAGGAGTTTGCGGTCGTCGGGATGCACGATGGTAAAACCGAGGTAGGGATCTTTGTAAAAATCTTCGGGCGAATACCCGGTAATGGCCAGCGCCGACGGGCTCACGTATTCATACCGCGGCTCGGGGTAAATGATGTAACGGTAAATAATGTCGCTGGCATTTTCGGCAAGCATGCGGAACCGCAATTCGCTTTCTCGCAATTTCCGTTCCGATTCCACGCCGGGAGTAATATCCTCTACGGTACCGACCCAGCCCTGGAATTCGTTTTTCTCACCGATGATCACGTTCACTTTGATCCTGAACCAGCTGTGATCTTCGCCCGGGTTTTTGGTGAAACGGAATTCGTCCGAGTATTCGGTTTTATCGCTGACCGCCAGCCTGATTTTTTCGATGAGCCTTTTTGCGTCTTCGGGGTGCATGCGGCGGAACCAGGCGTGCTGCAGGATCTTGCCGGGAGGAAGGCCGGAGATTTCTTCTACTTTTTTGTTGATATAAACGGGCTTGCCTTTTCCATCGGTGATAAAAATTCCTACGGGAGAAGACGCACTGATCAGCGCCAGTTTTTTTTCGCTTTCGCGAAGCCTTTGTTCCGCCAGCGCCCTTTCGGTAACGTCGCGGGTGACACCGAAATTGGCGAAGTGCCTCCCGTTTTCATCGTACCTCGGGAAAAGCTGTTCCTCGATCCAGACATACTCGCCGGTTTTCCAGTGTTTGAACCGGTAAAAAAAAGTCTGCGGCTTCTTTTCCGTTCTTATCCGCTGAACCGTGTCTTTGATTGCCTGCCTGTCGTCCAGGTGGCAGTAATTGATCAGCGAAGAATTGTTATCGATGTATTCCTGCGTGGACATGCCCAGCATTTTCTCGATATTCTCGCCGATGAATTTTACCTCGCGTTCGTTTTCGTTTTTGTATTCGACATAATAAACGATCTCGCCGATATTGTTCAGCACCAGCGAAAGCATTTTCTGGTGCTCCAGCAGTTCCAGTTCTGCGTTTTTCTTTTCGGTGATGTCGCGGGTTACGCCGATGTTGCTGCTGTGCCGGCCACTTTCATCGTACTGCGGGTAAACCGTTTCTTCGATCCAGATGTATTTTTTCTTGATGTCGTTCATGAAACGGTAAACGAACGACTTCGGTGTTTTTTCTTCTTTCAGCCGTTTGGCCGTTTCGAACATACCGGGAATATCGTCCGGATGACAACGTTCGATAACCTTGTCGATGTTCTGTGTGTAATACTCTAGCGGAATACCGAGTATCTGCTCCACCTGCGGGCCGATATAACGCACCACCCGTTTCTGGTCCGGCGTGATCTCGATGTAATAAACAAGTTCGTTGATATTGCCGAGAACCGAATAGATCAGTTCCTTGTCGCTGAAAATGGACGGCTGTGGATTATAACGGACATATTCTTTAACGGAACGGATGTCTCTCGAAACATTCTCGTATTTCGAAAGCTCAGCCTTTAGCCGCTCTATCTCTTCGATCAGCTGCTGCTTGTTCTGTCTGGTATAATCCGTCATTGATTCGACCCGTTGCCTGGCGATGATTCTTTTCGTTTTTCGGACTCGAATTTCACTTTAACGCCGTCGAATTTTATTTCAACATCGTCTTTGAACGTGATGGTCAGAATCAGTATTCCGAATTCATCGTAATATTTCCAATCGCCTTCCTTGCGACCATAAATATATTTACCAAACTGCCAGGTTTTACCGTTTTCATAGTAATACGTATGCTCTCCGTCGGGCACGCCGTTCAGGAAAACACCTTCGAAACGGGTCTTTCCGTTGGTGGTGTAAATATGTTTCCACATTCCGTCGCGCAGGTCGGCTTTGTAACTTCCTTCTTCACGGTAATCTTCCATCTGGAAAAACCAGGGGCCTTCTTGCAGCCCATCCACATATTCACCTTTCGTGATCGTATTTCCTTTATCGTCGTATTCGGTCATCGTTCCGTTTCGCTGCCCGTCGATATAAATTTCTTCACGCAGCAGCGCACCATCTTCATAATACCATTTCCATTCGCCCTGGGTTCGTCCTCTTTTGTCATATTTTCCTTTCTGATCGATCTTGGCGTTCGGATGATAAAATGTCCAGGGCCCGATACGGATGCCGTTCAGGTATTCTCCTTCTCCCTTGAGTTCGCCGGTATCGTGATATTCTTTCCACTTGCCCTGTTCGCGTCCCTGCTCATCATAAATACCTTCTCCTATTTTAATTCCTTCTTTGTAAACTTCGGCACCGACTATTTTTCCTTCCGTAGAATATTCCCGGATCACACCATCGGGAACTCCATCTTTGTAAACACCCATGAATTTCGGCTTACCGTTCGGATGGTATTCAATCTTCGTTTCCACTTTCGCGAGTTCCGGCGGATTTTTTACCAGTATGCCGTTTTCGTACTTGGTGATATTCACCAGGTTTCCGAATTCGTTGTATTCTTTGAAATACCCGTTCTTCTTGTCGTCCAGGTATCTTCCTTCCGTTTTCGCTTTCCCGGGAGTATAAAAATCTTTCCACAGGCCCTGGCGCAAACCATTCGCATCACGCCGGTTGATCCGTTCATTGCTCTTGATAAAACCGGCTTTGTATTCGGTAATGGTGATGATCGTGCCGGTAGTATCGTATTCGTAGCCCATCCCCTGCTCTTTCCCTGCTTCGAACGGAATTATTTTAATCAGCTTGCCGGTTTTTGTAAAATAGCTGGTCAATCCCTGTTTTACATCGTTCAGGTAAATTTCTTCCGAATCGAGATAGCCGTCGGGAGTAAATACTTTTTTCGGACCTGTTTTCTTTCCGTTTTTGTAAGTGTATTCAATACTCGGTTTTCCCTGCTCGGTATAAAAACGCCAGGCGCTGTCCAGTTCAAAATTCTTCCGGTTCCCTTCCGATTTTATTTTCCCGTTCGGATAATACGTTTTCCAGTAGCCGTCCGGTTTACCATCGCGCATATTCCCTTCACTCGAAATTTTTCCGTTTTCATAATAGAATTTATTGTACCCGTTCGGGTTGACATTTTCCTGCCCTTTCGGTTGAGCAAAAGCAAAAAGCGGGAAAAGCCATATGAAAAAAACAAGGCGAATATGGAGCATGGGCTGGAAACCGGGTTTTGGCCGGACTGGTTAATATACAAATTTACCTTTTCAGCGGCTTATAAGACCTACCGGATATAAAAAAAGCTGTACCAGTCTCAAAGTAAAATCAACCGGAAAGACCGGCCGAAAGCTCCAGCATCCGTTTTATGGGGATCAGTGATTTTGCTGCCAGGTCGTCCGGAAGTATGATCTCCGGGGCTTCGTATTTCAAACAGACGTAGAGTTTTTCCAGCGTATTCAGTTTCATGTGCGGACAATCGTTACAGGCACAATTCGTTTCCGGGGGAGCGGGAATAAAGGTTTTGTCCGGCGACGCTTTTTCCATCTGGTGTAAAATACCCGTTTCCGTTGCCACGATGTAGGCTTTCGCAGTATCCCGGATCGTGTAATTAAGCAGGGCTGTTGTAGAGCCTATAAAATCGGCAAGTGCCAGTACCGGTTCTTCACATTCAGGATGCGCGATGAATTTGGCTTCCGGGTGTTTGGCTTTCAGCGACCGTATTTTCTCCAGTGAAAATATTTCATGAACCATGCACGACCCGTTCCATAAAACCATATCGCGACCGGTTTTTTTAATGATGTAACGGCCGAGATTTTTATCCGGTGCGAAAATTATTTTTTTATCCGCCGGCACACTGCGCACGATGTGTTCGGCATTGGTCGATGTGCAGATAATATCGGAAAGCGCTTTTATGCCTGCGGTGCAATTGATGTATGAAATCACTACATGATCCGGATGCTGCGCTTTGAATTTAGCAAACTCTTCTGGCGGACAGGAATCGGCCAGTGAACAACCTGCATTCAGATCGGGCAGTAAAACTTTTTTGTGCGGATTTAAAATTTTTGCCGTTTCCGCCATGAAATGCACCCCTGCAAAAACAATAATATCCGCTTCCGTTTTTTCCGCTTTTTGCGCCAGGCCCAAACTGTCGCCGATGTAGTCCGCTATATCCTGGATATCCGCATCCTGGTAATAGTGCGCCAGCAAAACCGCATTTTTCTCTTTTTTTAATTTTTTTATTTCTTCAAAGAGATCAAGAGACGGGTCTGGATGGATGTCAAGATACCCCTTTTTAATATCGACCGAAGTACTCATATAATACTATATTTTTTATTTATAATATAATCTTGTTATAACTACTAGCGTGTTAGTATGGTTAGTAAAAAGCACGCCGATGTCTTGACAATATGACTTCCTACTTATTCATAACAGATTATCAACAGCATTGTTTTTACAAACGATTGAAATAAAGAATATTGCGATTTTTTTAACAATCGGTGTATATCCGTTCAAACAAGTTTTTGTCAACTCTTTTTCCCCTGGAAGGGGCTTTCAAAGTTGTTCAATTTTTCCTGATTACTAGTTATCAACAGGACTTGATTTGCCGGTTCTTTTTCTAAGACGGATATGCAGGCAGAAAACCTAATCTTTTTTATCAGAAAGAGAACACTATTATAAGCAGATGTTAACATAAAGTCTGTGTAAAAGATTGATCCTATACTGCTCATTTTCAACCCTGATTTTTTCCCCCGGCAATTGGTTTGTTAATAAACTATTTGTAGTGACCTGAAAACAGGTCCCGGTAAAAAAGAACCGAATCAGTACCTTTGAGTTAAATCAAACAGACTTTTAAATGGCCACTTTAAATATAGCAATCGGTTGTGATCATGCCGGTTTTCAGCTCAAGAAAGAAATTATTGACTTCCTGGAATCGGCCGGCCACCGGGTGAAGGATTTCGGTGCATATTCCGATCAAAGCGTCGATTATCCTGATTTTGCACATCCTGTAGCCACAGCGGTTGAAAAAAAGGAATTCGATTTCGGCGTCCTGATCTGCGGCAGCGCCAACGGGATCAGCATGGCGGCCAATAAACACCAGGGAATCCGGGCGGCTATTTGCTGGAAACGCGAGCTGGCATCACTGGCGCGCCAGCATAACGACGCCAACATCATTTCACTGCCTGCGCGCTTTATAGATACGGAAGAGGCAAAAGCCTGCGTAAGCGTTTTCCTGGAAACGCCTTTTGAAGGCGGCCGGCACCAGAACCGGGTGAATAAAATCTCCTGTTGAAGTACTTATTTCTTCCGGATAAGGAACGCTCAATGTCAAACGCTCAATTACCAATGTTCATCGGATAAGTTCATTGGTAATTGAGCGTTTTTATTTCACTATTCTGCCGGTATGGAAGACTATGCTGGTCATAGAAATCTGATATCCAGTCATCACCGGGAGTTTTTTAGTGGAAAGAGTTCAGTACCATTGTTTGTAATGAAGTTCGTTTTCCTGGTTATTTTCCTGCTTTTCATCACCTTTTTCGCACAGGGCCAGGTTGTGCTTAGTCCTTCCATAAACACGGCGCAAATGCCTAATGGAACGGATAGCATCTGTACTTTTCCTGCATACATAGATACTACCGCCCAGTTCATGCTGTCAGGTTATCATGTCGGGGATCTCGTACCGGATTTTACTTTATATAATGAGAACGGTGTTTCTTATAATATGGAAACCGAACTGCAGGACGGTAAACCGATTCTGCTCATTGCCGCATCGTACACCTGTCCGCAATCGCGCGACGGACTGACGACCATTCTCCCGACCCTGCTGAATACTTTCGGACAACAAATCAAGGTTTTCGTGATTTACGAAATGGAAGCGCATCCGAAATCACCGGACGTCTCGCCTTTCTCCGGGGGAGTTTGGGTAACGCCCAACAATTACATCAACGGGATTTTATATGCGCAGCACCAGATTTATGCCGGCCGGCAGCAGATGGCTCACCTGGCCGACAGTGCGTTAAACATCAGTGTTCCGGTTCTGATCGACGGGCCCTGCAACGAATGGTTTTCCAATTATGGTCCGGCTCCGCATAACGCTTACCTGGTCGCTCCAAACGGGCATATTTTCAGAAAATACGGCTGGTTCAACAATACGAACTACGATATAGAAGCGGACATCAGCCTGTTACTTTCGGTTATGGGGAATAACGAACCGATCGCAGAAACCCCGGAAGTAACCGTTTATCCGAACCCGGCAGCTGGCACCGCAACGCTGCACGTAAAAGGAACGGCAAACTATGCATTGCAGGTTTTCGATATAGCGGGGAAATGCATTTTATCCAGGCAAACAATTTCCGAACAGCAGATTCCGCTGGAAGCCGGTGTTTTTGTACCGGGCGTGTACGTGTACGCTGTAACAACAGCAGAAGGCGCGGTTCTTCGCGGCCGGATCATCCGCCGATAATAAAACAACTGTGCAAAAACCGGCAAATGCCCCTTCTTCCCGGGCGGTAAAACGGGCTATCTTTGTGCGTAACAAACACCATGAAAAATAAAAAGTTTTTCCTTTTCCTTGCAGCGCTGCCCTTCCTGGCCTTTGTTCCCGGTCCGGAAGATGAAGCAAATAAATATGCTGCGACCATAACAGCCGACGACCTGGGCCGGCACCTGAACATCCTCGCCTCCGACGAATACGAAGGCCGGGAAACGGGCAAGAAAGGACAGAAAATGGCTGCCGAATATATCTCGGCACGGTTTAAAGAAATGGGAATCCCGGCATTGCCTACCGGATCATATTATCAGCCGATCGATCTTTTCGAAAAACAGCCTGGGGCCGGCACGATCACAAGCAATAAAAAGGAGTTCCGCTTCAGCAGCGATTTCTTTTACATCTCGGGCATCGACGATATCAAACGTAAACTTCCTTCGGTTGTTTTTGCCGGTTACGGCATGAGCGAGGCGAACTACGATGATTATGCGGGCATCGATGTAAAGGACAAAGTGGTAATGATCCTGCCCGGGGAGCCGCACGACAAAAAAGGACGCTCGCTCATCACAGGCAAACCGGGCGATTCGGAAAAATCGGACCGCAGGCAAAAAGTAAATCTCGCCCGAGAAAAAGGCGCCGCAGCCGTATTTATCGTGCTGAGTAATTATGCAACACAGCTTCAGTCCATGAAGCACAGCATCGAAGCGACGACGCTGCGGCTGAACTTGAAAACGGAAGAAAAAACACAGGCGCCGTTCTTTTTTATTTCTTTCGGGATGGCGGACGCTTTACTGGCGAATGCGGGCTCGGTGGAAACCGTAAACATGCTGACTGCGCATATCCGGAAAAAGAAAAAACCGAAATCGATCGAACTGAAACAGGAGATCCTGATCGATGTGCAGCGCGTGGAAAAACAGATTTCTTCCGAAAATGTGCTCGGCTTTATCGAAGGCTCCGACCTGAAAGAGGAAATCATTGTGGTTACCGCGCACTACGATCATATCGGCAAAGAGGGCGATGTGGTTTACAACGGCGCCGACGATGACGGATCGGGCACGGTGGCGATCATGGAAATGGCCGAAGCTTTTGCACAGGCTAAAAAAGACGGGCGCGGTCCGCGGCGCAGCATGCTTTTCATGGCCGTTTCGGGCGAAGAAAAAGGATTGCTCGGCTCGCGCTGGTACACCGAAAACCCGGTATTCCCGCTCGAAAAAACCGTTTGCGACCTGAACATCGACATGATCGGGCGGATCGACACGTTTCACGTGAAGAATAAAAACTACGTGTACATTATCGGTTCCGACAAGCTGAGCACCGAACTTCACCAAATCAATGAAGCGGCGAATAAGAAATACATGCAGCTCGAGCTCGATTACAAGTACAACAGCGACAAAGATCCGAACCGTTTTTATTATCGCTCGGATCATTACAATTTTGCGAAGAAAAATATCCCGATCATTTTTTATTTTAACGGCACGCACAAAGATTACCACAAGGAAACCGACGAAGTGAAAAAGATCGATTTCCCGCTGATGGAAAAACGGACGCGCCTGGTTTTTTATACGGCCTGGGAACTGGCCAACCGCGACAAACGTATTGTTGTTGACAAAAAACCGAACTGACCCGATGCCCGATTTTGCCGCAGCATTCCACGAAGCCGCCGAAAAAAAAGTATTTGATTCTGCCCATCGCGCAACTGTGAATTTCAATATTGCGCAGTACGATAAAAAAGTAAAGCAGGGTAAAGAGCAGTTCAGCAACCTCGAACTGGCCCGCAGCCGCGCAGCCGGATTACGCAACAAAGTAATCGCCAACCTGGATAAATACCTGGTCGAATTCGAAGCGAATTTTATTCGTCGTGGCGGAAAAGTGATCTGGGCGCAGGACGCGGAAGAAGCGATGCGCGAAATCGTGCAGTTGCTGAAAACCGAGAATGCGCGGACCGTCGTTAAAGGAAAGTCCATGGTCACGGAAGAGATCGGTTTCAACGAACGGCTTACACACGAAGGAATCGAAACCATTGAAACCGACCTGGGCGAATACATCCAGCAGCTCGACGGGGAACCGCCGTATCATATCGTTACGCCGGCGATGCATAAATCGAAAGAAGATGTTGCCGCGCTGTTTCACCGGAAGCAGAACACGCCGCCGGACTGGACGCCTGAACAAATCACCGCGCACGTCCGGAAATTGCTTCGCAGCAAATACACCAGCGCGGAAGTCGGCATTACCGGTGCGAATTTCCTGATTGCGGATATCGGCGGAGTCGCCGTAACCGAAAACGAAGGCAACGCGCTGCTGTCGGTCAGCTTTCCGAAACTGCATATCGCCATTACAGGCATTGAAAAAATAGTTCCTTCCGCAAGCGACATGGATTTGTTCTGGCCGTTGCTGGCGACTTTCGGAACAGGACAGTACGTTACGGTTTACAACAGTATTTTCACCGGCCCGCGTCAGCCCGGGGAAAACGACGGCCCGGAAAAAATGGTTGTCGTTTTACTCGATAACGGCCGGACCAGCCTGCTTGCGCAGCCTGCACAACGCCGCGCGCTGGCCTGCATCCGCTGCGGAGCCTGCCTGAACGGCTGCCCGGTTTATCACGGCGTGGGCGGGCACAGTTACGGAACAGTGTACAGCGGACCAATCGGTGCGGTGATCACGCCCTGGATGAAAGGCCTGCAGGAATACAAACACCTGAGTTACGCTTCTTCGCTTTGCGGAAAATGCACGGAAGTCTGCCCCGTAAAAATCGACCTGCACAACCTGCTGCTTTATAATCGCCGCGATGCGGTGAATAATGCGGCGCCGAGTAAAACGGAAAACGTCATGTGGTTTTTCTGGAAAAGCGCGATGCTCAAACGCAGCAAACTGGAAAAGGGCGGTGCGAAACTCAAGAATTTTATGCTGCGCCAGTTTTTCCGCAAGTCGTGGGGCGAACGAAGAGAACTTCCGGTTGTTGCGCCGAAATCGTTCAACCAGCTCTGGAAGGAACGAAGAGGAATACGGTAAAAAAAGAAGAGGTCGTTTTCAGCGACCTCTTTCCTTTTATTAAGTATTTCAATTACCTCCCGAGCACGGCAAGCAGGGCGAGAATGACGGCCACGAGCCACAATCCGTAACCGGCCGTGAAAAATATTCCACCGAAACTGAAAAGACAACAGATCAGCGCAATCCAGAACCGCAGCGACGTTTCTTCAACCAGGTAAATAGCCAGCGGCGGAATCAGGAAAGAAAGAATAACCAGCAGGATCGTGTTCAGGTCATCTGCCGCCGAAGGGGCTTTTGTCTTATCGGAAACGGTATGCCTGCGGAATTCTTTTTGCAGCGCGGATTTTTTGAACAGTGTTATTGTCGCCTGCTTTCCGGAAGCAGCGGCATTTCTGCTGCTTGTCCAGCTGCGATTTTCCACAGCGGTTTTTCCCGGGCTTGTTTGTGCGGAAACGAGAGCGGGACTTTCTGCGGACTCTTTTTTCGTTTCGTGATTTACTGTCGTATTGTTTACGGCTACCGTTTTTTGTTCAGCAGCGGCAACAGGCTGTGTAGCCACGATATGCTTTTTCTGGTCGCGGACCGAAACGTGATAGCCTTTATTGTAACGGCGTTTTTCGATACCGATATTATTCATGGTGCTGCACGAAGACAACAGCAGCCCGGCAAGAACCGGAAGGAAGAGTAGTTTGGCTTGCTTCATTTTCAATATGGTTTATTTGAAAACGAAATTAGTGAAACGCCGTCTGACGGGAGCGTGTGAAAACACAAAAGTTTTAAACCGAAGTCTTGGAAAAAAACTCCGCCGCAGGATTTATCGCATGTTTCTGTACAACCCGGAACCGGTGAAACCGACAGAAAACCGGGGGACGTGCGGCGCAGACAACGTATCGACAGAACCCGCTGCGCCGCCACGCCCGCAATTGTTTCCAGCCAAAGCACATATATGCCCGGCCCGGTTTATGGAAACATTATTTAACGATCAATCGCGCGGAAAAAACCCTTCCTTCGGACTCGTGCGCATGAACGATGTACAGGCCCTTACTGATCCCGGTTGTTTCCAGCGCAAAGGATAACCGGTCCGAAACCACCGATTCGGTAATCGTCCTTCCGAGCATATCCGACACGATGATTTTTCCGGAGAATGAACCGGAAAACGCCAGCGTTACCGGGCCGCCATCGGGAACCGGGTTGGGAGAAACGGCGAAGCCTTCCTCTTCGGCCTGTACTTCCCCGGCCGACAGCAGCGGACAGTAATCCACAAGCGAAGCGGAAAGGATTGGGGTCAACACCGGAGAAACCGACAGTTGGTTGCCGACATTGTAAACGGTGCATTGGTTTGTGATGACCTCTTGCGGTTGGTAAGGAGAAACGTTAACCGAAATATTTCCGCTTGCACAAAGCATGTTGAGATTGACCGGTGTTTTTGCGATTAGGTTGGCGATACCATTCGGTGTTATTGTCTGGCTGAAACAATCACTCAATTTCATCCCGGCGCCGAGCAGCAGGTTACCGTCAGAGGTATTGGACGGTGCAAGCGGGGTGTCGGCATTGAATGCGCACATACCCGGGTGCAGTATCACGGTCTGGAGAATATTCCCGGCGGAGTCGGTTGCGAAAACAATATTGCTCTCCGCGATGCCTGCCGAAAAAACTCCGGTAACGACCAGGTTGCCGTTCGGCAAAACCAACACCTGCATGAACTTGAGATAGTCGCCCGGGGCGCTCGAGGTCAGCTGGTAATTTTTTTGCCAAATCAGGTTGCCTTGATCGTCGAACCGCCACAAAGCGCCGTAATCACTGTTCATATCCGAATAGCTTCCCGCCAGGCAAAAATCACCGCCAGGCAACCGGACCATGTGGTCGATCCGGCAATAAGCGTTTAACGCCGAGGCAATTTTTACCCAAAGCATTTGCCCGCCGGCATCGACCCGGATGAGCGTGCGGTCAAAATTGCGCACGCCGGCAAGCAGCAGGTCGCCGTTGTTGCACAGACCAAAGCAGATCGCGGGATTTATTCCATTGCAACTGTCGGGAACGAACGTTCTGCCCCAGGCCAGGTTGCCCGAGGAATCTGCTTTGAACAAGGTCATATCGTCGACTGTCGATCCGCCGAAATAATACTGACCCATACTGTCCTGAAGAATGTCGGAAAAAAACTGGCAGCTGCCGAATGAAATCGTATTCTCCGGCGGAGTTACCTCGTAACCTTTCGACCAGAGCATATTTCCGTTCTGATCGAGTCGCAGGAGCAGACAGTATAAGCTATTAAAATCGATTTGGGAATTGAAACTGCCGAACAGGTAATAACCGCCGCCGATGCTTTCGCGCACGCGGGCCGGGGAAAACTGGTAATAAGGATATTGATTGAAATCCAGTTTTTTCATCCACAGCAACAGGCCCGAAGAATCGGCTTTCGCTACGAATATGCTGGTGCCGGCACTGTCCACGGTACCGGTAAACACCGTGTTGCCATCGCCGCATGCGTAAGTATCGTAGATGCGGTACTCGTTTACCGGGTCGGAAATGGTTTTCTGAAAAAATGTTTGCGCGTGTAAAGTCAGGCCGAGAAGTACACAAAAAAAGGAGATCGTTTTTTTCATGGTATGTTTTTTATTTGCTGATAGTGCGCCGCGACTCCGTTCGTTCAATTAAAGGAACTGCGCGCGCTGCTTTTTACACCGAACGGGTTCGGCGTAACAAATTTCAGCGCCACTTCGAACCCGCCCCGCGCGTTGCTGGCGGTTCTCAGCGAGGAAGTATTCACATCGTAGCTGAACCCGATCGAATAGTTCGCGTACTCGAGCAGCATGGCAACTGAAATGGCATCTTTCGCCCGGAGAAAACCGCCAAGCGAAAAAGCAGCACCCTGTTTAAACCCGGTGTATTTTGAATCCTGCCCGATGAGATAACGGATCAGCGTTCCGGCATAAATTTCCTGCGCTTTGCCCTGGCGCGCATACATGAAGCCGGGAACAAATGCAACATTTGAATTCGGCAGACTGAACAGGGCGTTTCCGTGAACGACGGTTTTCATATACAGCCGTTCATCCGCCGCACCATAAAATGAATGGTTCGGGCGGTTCAGGTGGAACACGGCAACTCCCAGCGTAACTTTTTCGTCGTGGTTATTCGTTACGCTCCTGCTTCCGCTGTTATCAAAATGCCAGACCGCCCCTGCGCCGAGATCGAAATACGAAAGTGCGGGCGTGCTGGTATTTTCACCCGGCAGGATACCGGGATTAAACGCTGTTCCGTCGTACTGACTTCCCCACTGCAGCGCACTGTAGGTCACACTGCGTTGTCCGAAACCGCCCAGCACGCTTCCGCCCAAGGTACTTTTTGGGCTGAGACGGGCATGGTACGCGAGCGCGAGTCCGCCCAGCGTGGTTTTCAGTCCTCCATCCCCGGCCTTGTCGCTGAAAAAATTTGCGCCTGCGGCAAGATGCCCTTTTGTATTGCTGGTTTTTGTCAGGCGCATATCGAACGAACAGCCGAATGTTTTATACGCATTGGTCACGCTTTGCCACTGGCTTTTATAATTGAGCGCCGCCCGCATATCGTTCTGGGCGCCCGCCATTGCTGGATTCATTACCAGGGGCGACATGTAGAACTGCGAAAAGTGAATATCCTGGGCCGTAACCATCGCCGGAACCGCAAGAAAAAGGAGGAAGATTTTTTTCATCGTATGGAGATTTTACCGAAGAATTGTAACGTTACCTTTTTTCTGAATTTGCTCCCCGGTGACGAGCGTAGCCGTAAGTTGATAGACATAAACACCGGTCTGTGCAGGCTGTCCTTTATAATCACCGTCCCACCCCGCAGCCTTGTCGGTCGATTCAAATACTTTTTCACCCCAACGGTCGTATACCCGGAAAATCATTTCCACGATGCAGTTTCCTTCTACGAACAGTACGTCGTTCTGACCGTCGCTGTTCGGCGAAAAAACATTGGGAACAAAAACCTGCCCGCAGGAAATATCTACGGTAATTGTTACGCATGCCGAATCGGAACATCCGGCTGCCGATGTGGCTACAACGCAATACGTGGTAGTAACATCAGGGCTGGCATCGGGATTCGCACAATTGGTACAGCTCAGGCCGTTTGCCGGGGACCACGAGAAACTCGTTCCGCCCGGCGCAGTTGCCGTGAGCGTTGTACCTGTTCCCCAAAAGATGGTCTGGTTCGGAGATGTGGTTACGCCCGGCAGCGGGTTGACCGTCACCTGCACAGAAGCAGTATCAGCGCAGGCGCCGTTGGATACTACGACTGAATACGTTGTTGTTGCTGCAGGTGAAACGCTGATCGTTGCGGTTGTTTGCGCGTTGCTCCACGCATACGTACTTCCGCCCTGTGCCGTGAGTGTTGCGGATGCGCCTTCGCAGATTACCGTATTGCCCGTAACCGATGCGACCGGTTGCCCCAGCACATTTACCGTGTATGTTGATGTATCCGAACAACCCGTACCGGGATCAGTTACCGTGATCGAATATGTGGTCGTAACAGCAGGAGATACCGAAATGGAAGATGTTGTTGCACCGTTGCTCCAAAGGTAATTTCCGGAACCTGTTGCAGTAAGTGTTGTGTTTTGACCGGAACAGATCGTCGTATTCCCGGTAATCGCCGCGTTGGGTAACGGGTTCACCGTTATAGTGGCGGTTGTGCTTGCAGAACACCCGTTCGCATCGGTCGCGGTAAGTGTATAGGTTGTTGTGGAGGCAGGGGTAATTGTTTCCGTTGCAGTGTTTCCGCCGGAACTCCAGGAATACGAAACGCCGCCGGAAGCTGTGAGCATAGTGCTCTGTCCTGCGCAAACGGTCGTGTTGCCGGAGACAGAAACCACCGGCAGCGGATTTACCGTAACGGTAACGGATGTTGTTGCAGAGCATCCGTTCGAATCGGTAACAACCACGGAATACGAACTTGTCGTTGCAGGCACGACGGTTTCGCCGGCAGAAGTTCCGCCCGAACTCCACGTATAAGTTCCTCCGCCGGATGCGGTGAGTGTTGTGCTCTGCCCGGCGCAGATTGTTGTATTGCCTGTTATGGAAGGTGCAGGCAAAATGTTTACGGTCACCGTTACAGAATCGGTTGCGGAGCATCCGCTCGTATCGGTAACTGTTACAAAAAGAGTTGTTGTTGTTGCGGGCGAAACAGTATCTGACGCCGCTGATCCGCCCGAATTCCACGCATAAATACCTCCGCCGGTTGCTGTGAGTATCGTGGAATCGCCCGCGCAGATCGTGGTGCCCCCGCTGATCGTTATACCCGGCGAAGGATTGACCGTAACGGTAGCGACCGCAGAGTCCGAACACCCGCTTGTATCGGTGACAGTAACGGTATATGTTGTGGTAACAGAAGGTGAAACCGTTTCGCCGGCGGCCGTTCCGCCGGAACTCCAGGCATAATTTCCCCCGCCGGTTGCCGTGAGTGTTGCGGACGATCCTGCACAGATTGCAGTAGCGCCGGAGACCGACACAACCGGCAGCGGGATTACGTTTACAGTCACAGAATCGATACCGTTGCACCCGTTCGGATCGGTGACAGTAACGGTGTACGATGTTGTTATTGTGGGCGAAACCGTTTCACTTGCCGCCGATCCGCCCGAACTCCAGGAGAAACTGCCGGATCCCGCTGCGGTAAGCGTCGTGCTTTGTCCGAGGCAGATGTTCGTGTTTCCGGATATTGCGGGTGTTCCCGGGGCGCTGACGGTGATTGTCGTTACAGCGGTGTCGGAACAGCCGGCTGCATTGGTGCCGATTACGGAGTACGTTGTGGTGGTTGTGGGAGCCGCGATGACCGACGACCCGGTTGTTGCATTCAGGCCGGAAGAAGGTGCCCAGGAATAAGAAGTGGCGCCTGCCGCGGTCAGCAATGTATCTCCTCCATTGCAAATCGTTGCATTGCCGGAGACAGATACTGTGGGCGGAGAGTCGATGACAATCGGGGAGCAACGCACAATACTGCAGTACGCCGGACTGGACGAAAGCACGCGCAGCAAATAATTTGATCCCGCCGCCAATGCAGGGGGAATGCAAATGTTGATCGTTCCCGAATTAACGGAGGAGAACGTGCCGATTATCGTTGTGCCTGTTGCAAAACTCCCGGAAGGATCGGAAAGTTCGACGGTAAAAGTATTGCCTGGATTAAATGTGCCGATAGCAGTATATGGCAGCGAGTAACATCCGCCGATACAATACGCCGGCTGTGGTGATGGAATGATGCGCAGGTCGGGAGTGGAATCGAGTTTGGCAACATAGATATTGCCATAATACCCGTTACCTAAAGCGAACGTCCCGAAGTTTGTGGTATTGGTGCCGACATTGTTGTCGGAATATCCGCCGGTTACGTAAAGCTGCCGGTTATTATCGGCTGTGATGCCGCCGTAGCCGTCCTCGTATCCCGGCCCACCGCCCTGCTGCACGCACATCAGGTCACCATTACCTCCGGAGTATTTTGCAACGAACATATCGTTATTGCCTGCAGTAACCAGGGTGAGGCTTCCGCTGAAGTTGACCGTTCCTGCGAAATGCCCGGTAATCGAAACGTCCCAGTTTTTGTCGAGTGTTATGCCTGTTGCCTGGTCCGCGCCGGTTCCGCCTCCCCGGCGAACCCATTGCCACTGCCCGGCGGGATTGATTTTAGCCACAAACGCGTCATCGCTTCCGGCACTCGTTACGGTAAGACCACCAAAATTGGCCGTTCCCTGGAAATGGCCTGCTACGTATATGTTTCCGCAGGAATCAAGGCGCAGGTCATTTTCTTCATACCATCCTCCGTTCACAATACCTGCATTGGTGGCAGTGTATACGGCCAGTACCGCACCGTTGACCGGGCTGAGTTTGGCAATAAAAAGATTGGAATAACTGCCCGATGCCGGCAGTGTAAAGCTGCCGTAAGTCGGAGCCCCGTTGTAACCGCCCACCACGTAAATATTCCCGGCCTGGTCGAGCTCACAGGCTTTCGGCGCATCATAGCTGGTTCCGCCTAAACTGACGGACCACTGGGCTACACCGGCGCTGTTGTATTTCACCACAAAGCCATCGGAGCCGCCGCCCAGGTAAGGCAGGTTGCCTGTGCCAAGATTGACTGTTGTGCCGTACCCGCCACACGCGTACACGTCACCTGTCGTATTATCAACACAGACGCCATTTCCCCCGATGCTGCTCCCGGCAGTGTTCGACCACTGTGTAACACCCGCGTTGTTTGTTTTGGTTACAAAGTAAGTTCCGCCACTATTCACGGTGCCTGTCGTGTACGTGTTGTTGTTGTTGTCGATGTTGTATCCATACACGTAGTCGTACCCGCCACCGGTGTACACACGCGTGGCCCATTGCCCGGTGCCGGAAAGCGTGTTTGTTAATTGTGCAGAGCCGCAGTCTGTAAGTCCTCCGCTGGCTGCCGGGGAAATACCGTTCAGGTTTACTGTACCGGCGTACCGGTAGCCGAAGTAAATCTTTCCATTGTTCCCGGCGCGGATGCCCGCGCCGTTCTCGAACTGTCCGCCATTGGTTCCGATGGCCGCCAGCCACGGAGGAGCGACTATTTGCGCACGCATTCCCGCGGGGAAAAACAGGGAAACAAAAACGGCACTTGAAAGCAGCAGAAATGTCTTGTACTTCATGGATACATGTTTTGAGCCTGACACAAAACTATACCGCATGAAATCCGGAGAACAGGAAAGTTTTCAGATTAGATAGGAAATCAATTATCAATAAATGAAGCAATTCTTTCCGTAAAATATAAAGAATATGGTAAAATAAATAGGAAATCAAATAAGATAACCAGGTAACTATTTACTCGTTTCCCGGGCTTAATGTTCCCGATTCTGCAGGATTTCGCTCATTGTCCGGCCGGACACGAAGCTTTCGGCCCAGGCCAGGAAATCGAATGTGAAAAAGGCGCCGCGCTTTTCGGGATCAGCATGCAGGTTGTCGAGATCGCGGAAGAGTTTTTTGCGCAACTGGCCGAGCGTTTTCGGTTCAGCGATAACGGCTTTGGAGAGAAAGGCAAACAGGACATTTTCCAGATCATACAACTCATGTTTTTTGCTGAATGTTTTTGCTACTGTGCGCATCCTGTATTCCACAAGATCGGTGTTTCCAAGTTCGTAATGCACGATCAGCAGCACAAGGTGCGCCATGTGGAAAACAAACGGCAGAGCGGAATGAGCTTTTGGATGATTGACCATTTTGTTCAGCCAGGTCAGCGCTTTCCGGTAGTTTCCGCAGCCGATGAAATTGTATGCCACGTTAAAGTAAAATAACAACTCATGTGAAGGCGAGATGTATTCTTTGTATTGGTCCAGTCCGCGACTGATTGTTCCAGCTAGCAGCGCACCTTTTTCAAACTGGCCTGTATCGATGTATATCGTCAGCTCGATGTCGTGGGCGATAGCAAAAACCTGGGCGCGGATATCGATCGGACCGGACTCGAATTTTTTCAGGTGTTTCAGCGTGACAAACAATTCGTCATACAACCGGAGGTTCTTCTGCGCGATCAATAAATTCTGCAGCGCGACAATATGCGCTTTAGGCGATTCGGAAAGCACGGCCGGGTGTTGCCCGAGCAGGTCGGCAATAACCTTGCAGTGCTCATAATACCTGCGGAAATCGGCCGAGATATAATAATAGAGACTGTGCGTACGGTGAAAATTGAATCGTGAGCGGAGGGATGCTGTTGGCGGCGTTTTCATCAGCGGATGGCTCATGATCTTTTTGCTGCGCAGGGTATTCTTCTCGCTGCGTACGTAAGTTTCGCTGACGAGGATGAAATACATTTCTTCGGACAACCGTCCGTATGCCTGGTCCACTGCGAGCTGTGCGGTTGTGCGTTCGATTTCCCGGTTAATTGCATCCAGCCAGGCGGGAGATGTTTTCAGGTTGAACAGGAGCAGTTCGATTTTCTTTTCACGTTCCAGGCAGTCGATATAAACGAGTCCCTTTTCCAGTTTCAGTGCCAGCTTTTTCGCCGAGGCGAGCAGTTTCCGGGCTTGCAGGTATAACCCTTTTTTGTGCAGCACCTCGGCGCAATCCAGCAGAAAATGAAGTTCCGAGTCGGCTGTTTTTCCGCAAGCATATGTCGCCATTGCCCGCAGGACCAGGTTGTACAGGTGGTGCTTCTGGTCGGGGAAAAGAGAAGGACGAAGAAATCGATTCTCCTGCAAAAGCGCTTTCTCGTCATACGTTTTCTGCCGGCCAATCGCATCAAACAGGGCGAGGTAATTATTCCCTTCCCCGATCGTGTGACGGCGGGAAAAGATTTTGAAGTACCGCTTTTCCGCCTGTTTCATCGACTGGATTAACTGAAACAGGTCGGGAGAAATTTTCCGGCCCATAGAACGATCAATATAAGAAAAGGACAGGAAAATTATTCATCCCCGGTATTGCCGTTCCGTACTGTGCCGGATATGTTTTCAGTTTTTTCCGCGATGCCCGGTCAAATAAATTGCCGTGATTAACCGCGAACAAATAACCACTTCACGCCTTTGTAGATGCCGATGAAAGCATAGCTGATCACACCCGGCTTGGCTTTTTCGTGCACATTTACCGTGATCGTGGAGTACGAAGTCTGGTCGGTAAGCAATGCCAGCCGTCCTTTGAGCTGTTCGATTTCCAGCGTGAGCCGGTCGATTTCACGTTCCACGCGGAGAATCTCTTCGATCGTGTGCGCTTTCTGCAGCAGTTCCATATAGCGCTGGCGCGACTTCTCCGCGTTTTCCTGGCGCACTTTATAATCATTATACGCGTCGGTTACGTCTTCGCTGTGAATGTTTTTCTCGATTACTTTTCCGAACGTGGTTACTTCATTCACGGCCACCAGGAAGTTTTCGGAACGCACACGGATGGCGCACACGCCGTTGCTCATCGACTGGATATAGCCGCCGTATTTTTTAGCCATTTTGGAAACGTGAACCATCACGGTGTCCGGCTCCTTCGTATCGATACGCATGTCGGCGGTGAATTTCACCAGGCGATCCACGGGGGTGTTATCGGTATTTTGTGTTAAAGCGTCGGTGTTCTTTTCACTTCGGTTACCGGAGCTTGCAGAACCACCGGAATAAGCGGGGGTAGCAGAATATTGGTAGCAGGAAGAGAGCAAAAGGGCGCCCAGGCCCGTGATAACGAGCAGTTTTTTCATGGTAAGGAGAAATTGGGTTTACGGTTTGATACGCGATGCAACCACGGGGTATTTTCTTCCCTGCCGATCATCACGCTTTCCATAATAAGGGCGACGACTGGAAAAATTCCATAAACTCAAATCAAGCGGCAGGAAAAATTCAGGCAACAGTTTTTTCTATGTACTGATTTTCTGGCGCTTAGATTTGTGAATCCCGATAGCATTAGACCGTAACAGGCAAATTCTCATCTAATGCGTAATTCGGGATAAACCAGGAAAACCGAAAACTGCCCGGAAAAAGAAAATGACTTCCGTAAACAGGAATTATATCGCGCTGCCGTGGCAGTTTTTGCGGATGTGGCAGCCGTTAACACCGCGCGAAATAGTATAATCGAACCAGTTCCTGCGTTTCATCTTCAGCCCGGAATGTTTCTCGTAAAGCGTCTTGTATTTTTTAGAAAGCTCCCGGGATTGCTTCACGCCATCAACGGAAAGCCGTTTTCCCGAAAGCTTGAAACGGAAATTGCTGGTATCGTCAATTAACTGGTCGGCAAATAATTCATAGGCGAGCAGTTTCAGCAAAGGATCTTTTTCGCAGGAAGCGGCCGGCAGTTCGTCGGCGGGATCGAGCCAGGTTCCTTCACCGGTGTAAACATAGTCCGTATCGGTACGCGTGGCGCCGTATATAATTGCGGGATCATTCGCTTTTGCTTCGTGTGAATTTACTTTGTTGTGATCTGCCGTTGCCGCCGGATTCTTTTTCGGCTGTTTGGTGGCAACAGGGCCGGGAGTCGTGTTACTGTATTTTTCTTCCGGCGTAGTGTTTTCGGGTTTCTTCCCGGTTTTTTCCGGTGATGCAGGCAATGATTTTGCTTTTTCCTGCGGAGGAACGGAAACTGATGTGGGAACGTTGGCGTCTGTTTCCGGTTGCCCCGGTTTTGTTTCGTTTTGTGCAGCAGCTTCCGCCGGTTTTGTTTGCTTCGCGAGTTGTTCCGGCGCTTTTTCGCTCTTCCAATACACGAACGACAAAGTCAGTATTCCTGCGATGCCCGCGGTAAGGAATGAGCGCAGGATCATTTGCCGGGAAAACCGGCCACGTGCAGTTTTGCCGGAAGCTGTTGCCGGAAGCTGCTCCACCATGCGCTCGATCTGTGTATAATCAACCTCTGCGGGCAATTGCCCGGCGGCGTTGAAAAGAGAATCCAGTTTTTCGTTTTTCATCATCATGGTCTCGAAAGGACGGGGATTGAATTCGGGACAATATTGTTTTTTTCTTCTTCGGGATCGGATAAAAGTTCCCGGAGTTTTTGCCTGGCCCTGCTGATCCGTGTTTTGGTCGCGGAAAGCCCCGAGTCCTGCATTTCACTGATTTCCTTCATGCTGAAACCCATGACTGCAAAAAGCAGGAGGGCCTCTTTCTCTTTTGCCGGAAGTTTGTTCATCGCCAGGTAAAGCTGGTGAAGTTCCATCGCCTTTTCAGGGTCGCCGGTACGGCTTTCGAGTTTCCGGAATGCTTTTTCGTTGTAATCGCCGCGGAATTTTTTCCGGCGGGCCTGCGATTTCATGATATTGCCCGCCACGCACATCATAAAATGAAGAAGCTTGTGCTTTTCGCGGATAGAATCAAAATGCTTCAGTGTAGCCAATACCGTCTCCTGCACCAGGTCTTCGGTGTCCATAATCCCGTAGGCTAAGCTTCCGCAGTAACGCGCCAACTTGTCGTGAACAGGCTGGTAACACTGAAGAAACATGGCGTGCGGCGATGTATTCGGGTTTCCGGAAGAGTCGCTCACCGGTTATAAGTCGTATAACAGGGGAAAAAGTTACAGCCCGGGGCAAAATAAAAAGGGCCACCTGCAGGCAGCCCTTTCCGGAAAGAATTTTCCCGGCTTATTTCCGGATAACAAGACGTGTTACGGAAACCGAGTTTTCGGTAGCGAGTCGTACAAAGTAAACGCCTTCCGCTTCAGCCGAAAGATCGAGCAGGTATTTGCCGGAAGCGGCATTTTGCTCCGTGAAGACCAGTTTGCCGAGCATGTCAGTAACCACGACCTGCGAACCGGATACCGCCACATCAAAAGTGAACAGGCCTGTTCCCGGGTTGGGATAGATGCTGAACTGCGCTGCCGACTGTTCCTGGATACCCACGCAGGCGCTCACGATGATCGAAAGCGTGTCCATACCTGTGCACCCGTTGCCGTCGGTGAAACTGTAAAACACATCATGCGGACCGGCGCCGATCGAAGGATCGAACTGGTTGCCGGTTACGGATGTTCCGCTGAAGGTTCCGCCGGCAGGAGTACCGACAAGCGTAACGTTGGCATCGTCCGCGCAGATATTGGTTGCGGTGATGGCCAGCGAAACGGCCGGGAGGCTGTTCACGGTGATGTTGATACTGTCGTTGGAACTGCATCCGTTTGCATCGGTAACCATAACCGAGTAGGCGCCGCTGGTTGAAACGGTTTCCGTTTGCTGTGTTCCGCTGGTGCTCCAGGCATAGGTTGCCCCGGCGTTTTGTGCGTCAAGAGTAATGCTTCCGCAAACAGTCGTATCCGCGCCGAGATTCACAACCGGGAGGCTGTTGACAGTAAGGTTAATCGTATCGTTGGTGCTGCATCCGTTTGCATCGGTAACCACAACACTGTAAGTACCGGAAGTATTTACGGTTTCGGTCTGCTGCGTTCCGCCGGAATTCCACGCGTACGTTGCCCCGGCATTTTGTGCGTCAAGCGTGATGCTTCCGCAAACAGTCGTATCCGCGCCGAGGTTCACAACCGGGAAACCGTTGATGACCAGGTTGATCGTATCGTTGGCGCTGCATCCGTTAGAGTCGGTAACCATAACGGAATATGTTCCGCTTGTTGAAACGGCTTCCGTTTGCTGCGTTCCGCCGGTGTTCCAGGCATACGTGGCGCCGGTGTTTTGCGCATCGAGCGTTGTTGATCCGCAAATGGCCGTGTCTGCGCCGAGGCTGACTACCGGCGACGGATTAACAACCAGGATAATCGTATCATTGGCGCTGCATCCGTTAGAGTCGGTAACCATTACGTTGTAAGTGCCGCTTGTTGAAAAGGTTTCGGTCTGCTGTGTTCCGCCGGTGTTCCAGGCATACGTGGCGCCGGGATTTTGTGCATCAAGCGCGATGCTTCCGCAAACAGTAGTATCGGAACCAAGCGAAACAACCGGGTTGGGAACGCTCGTTACAACCAAGCCTACGGCAGCAGAATCGCTACAGCCGTTCAGGTTTGTTTTGGTCATATTATAAACACCCGGCGTTGAAGTGGTGTAGGTATTGCTGGTTGCGCCGGGTATCGCTACGCCATTCAGGTACCACTGGCTTGATCCGCCGAAAGAGCCGGTTAACGTTACGCTGCCGCCGGGACAGATATTCGGATTACCGGTAATGGTTACGCCTGGAATATTCAAAACCGTTACTGTGAATGTAGTGATCGTATCCCGCACACAGCCGGTTCCCAGTTGAACGGCGATAGTGTAAGTTCCGGGATTATTATATACGTGGGTTCCGTCGCCGGGAGACGACAGCGTATCGCTGTTGCCGTCGCCCCAGTTATAAATCGCGTTGCTGAACAGTTGGAGGTTCCCGGTACTGATGGTTACGGATTCCACTTCTTCACAAATGCTGTCGTCGGACAGAACAATAGACGGTGGCATCACCAGGCCGCGCAGGTCGTCCGGGTTGTTGCTCAGCGTAGCGCCGTAAACACCCAAAGTTGATAAACGCCGGAGATTAGAACTGATATTCGAAATAATGAATTTCGTAGGAGCAACATACATGGCGCCGAAAGTCTCTCCGCCGACTGTGCCGGAAGTAGGAATGTTCGTTACAGGCGTATACGGTGCAATGGAGGGAAACTTTTCGAAAATAACGGTGCCGTTTCCCGACCAGTGGTATATAAACTGGTCATCCGGGTTGTAAAGAATAATTTCTCCATCTGCGCCGTTCCCGAGTGCGGTCAGGAATGTAGGCACGCCGGTATTTTTATCTATGGAAAACAGGCTTTCCGGGTTCGGGTTCGCCCCGTTGCCGGTGGCGCCGAAAAGCTGACCGTTGCAATCGAAAGTGATGGATGAAAAATTATTTCCCAGGTTGCCTACCTGCGTACAAACGCCGGTATTCAGGTCGATTGTACCCAGCACCCGCCCGGTTACACCGGAAAGTTTCATGATGATGAACGTTTTGAAAGTCTGCGGATCATAAGCCAGGCCGGTCATACCCGTAATGGTAAAGCCGGGAAGCGTAGGCCCGATACGGTTGACGATAGTCCATGTAGTAGTATCCACCGACCACAAAGAGTCCTGGAAAGGACTGGTTCCCCAGATGAGGTGGCTGACCTGTGCCTGTGCTTTTTCAGTTGGCAGCAAGGTCCCCAGGACGAAGAGAAGCGCGAGCAGATATCTTTTCATAGTGTAATGCTGTTTGTTGTTGCGAGGCAAAAATAAGGCAACCGGGTTGATTTCCAATATCTTTCGGCAAGAATTAATCGCCGGAAAACCGTCGGGCCGCTTATTGACCCGCAACAAATAGAGCCGGAATATTGTTTTTACATTTGTACAAACGCAATACGGAAAACCATGCTCTCCAAAAAAATAGAAAAGGCGCTGAACGAGCAGATCGAGCTCGAAGGATCGTCATCGCAGTATTATCTCGCTATGGCCTCCTGGGCCGAAACCCAGGGCATGAATGGCATCGCGCAGTTTCTTTTTACGCATGCTGACGAAGAGCGCCTGCACATGCTCAAGCTGATCAAGTTCGTGAACGAACGCGGCGGTCATGGTGTTGTGCCCACGCTGAAGGCGCCTCCGAAAACATTCAAATCGGTCCAGGCGATTTTCGAACTGGTGCTCGAACATGAAATACTGGTTTCGAACGAGATCAACAAACTGGTTGAAACCTGCCTGAAAGAACGCGATTATACCACGCACAATTTCCTGCAGTGGTACGTTTCGGAACAGATCGAAGAAGAAGCGCTGGCCCGCCGCATCCTGGATAAACTGAAACTGATCGGCGGAGAAAAAGGCGGACTGTATCTGTTTGACCGCGACCTCGAAACGATGGCTGCTGCGGAATCTGCGGCTGCCGATAAACAGGCCTGATGCGCCGGCTGTGGAAAACGATGGCAGGGGTTTCCCTGGTTTTGATCTGCGGGGTTTGTATGGTTACGAATCCCGTTCTTTTTGCTGCAGATACCGAAGTGGAAATAATCCGGGTTGATCCGGAAAAACTGAAAAGCGACGTGGTTTTCCTCGCCACCCTGCAGCCTGCCCGGCACAGTGAAAATACCGCCTCGCTCGATTCCGCCGCTTCGTGGATCCGTGCGCAGCTTTCGGCCGAAGGAATTATTTCGGAAGAGCAGGTTTATGAAGCCGGCGGAAAAAAGTACAGGAATATCATCTGCTCTTTCGGACCGGATTCCGGGGAACGGATTATCGCCGGCGCGCATTACGATGTTTGCGGCGAAAGACCCGGTGCGGATGACAACGCCAGCGGAACTGCCGGCCTGCTCGAAATCGCGAGGCAGTTGAAACGCAATTCCGCGCAGCTGGCATACCGGACCGATCTTGTTTTTTATACGCTCGAAGAGCCGCCGTATTTCCGGACGACGGAAATGGGAAGTGCGGTTCATGCGCGATCGCTCAAAGCGAAAGACATCAAAGTAAAAACGATGATCTGCCTCGAAATGATCGGCTATTTTTCAGATGCCGAAGATTCGCAGGAATATCCCGTCAAATTGCTGAAACTGTTTTACCCGGACAAAGCAAATTATATCGCCGTGGTGGGAAAGTTCGGGCAGGGCCGCCTGATCCGGAATGTGAAAAGAAAAATGAACAGCGCGATGGATCTCGATGTGCGTTCCATCAACGCGCCGGCATCGCTTCCCGGGATCGATTTTTCGGACCACCTGAATTACTGGGCTGAAGGTTACGATGCGGTGATGATCACCAACACGGCGTTTTACCGGAATAAAAATTACCACGAACCGACCGATACGCCGGAAACACTGGATTATAAACGCATGGCCGAAGTGGTGAAAGGCGTTTATAATGTGATCGTACAAATGAAATGATCAGCGCGAAATAATCACACGCGCCACAGCAATCGATTCTCCCGATAAGAGCTTCACGAAATAAATTCCTTCCGGCCGGCTTTCCAGGTCGATCGTATTCCGCCCTTCGGGAAGATTCGTTTCCCGGTAAATGATTTTTCCGAGGACGTCGCTTACTTCGATGTTTGCGCCCGGAACAGGAACATCAAGCGTAATTAAACCGGTCCCCGGGTTGGGATAAACCTGCAATCCGGAAACCGGTTGCTCTTCCATGCCCACGCATCCGATCACCGTAACCGTATATGTTGTAAACGTATCGGCAGGCAAAGCGCCGTTGGTGAGCAGGATGGAAACCGTGTACGTTCCGGGGGTGATATATATGTGTGAAAATCCGTTTGCCCCGGTAATGTCGAAATTCCCGTCGCCCCAGAAATAGTGCACGCCGTTGAACAGCGAAAGACAACCTGCCCCGACATAAAACGTTTCTGTTCCTGCGCAAACCGTATCGTTGCTGAACGTAAACACCGGCGGCATCGACAGTCCGCGTATGTTGTCCTGTGTCGGCGCGAAACCGGCAGAGGCATTCCCGAGCGTATCGAGGTAAACGAATTCGTTGTCGAGCGTTGTGCCCAGGAATTGATTGGGAGAAAGGTACGCCGCACCGAAGATCTCCGTGTTCGGTGGACCGATGGTGATGGGAGTAACGGTATACGGTGCCGCCGGGGCGAATTTTTCAAAGACCACCGTGTCGTTTCCCGACCAGTGGAAAAAGGCCTGGCTGTGCGGGCTGAAACAGATCAGCTCCCCGTCGGCGCCGTTGCCGAGTGCGGAGGCGAGCGTGGGAACGCCGGTTATTTTATCAACCAGGTATAATGTTTCGGGCGTATTTGCCCCGTCGCCGGTTACGCCGAAAAGCTGGCCGTCGCTGCGGAAGCTGAGCGTTGAAAATTTATCGCCGAGCTCCCCGATCACGGTGCATACTCCTGTTGCCAGGTCAACGGTAACCAGTGCGCGCGTTGAAAGGCTTGTTACTTTGGCGATACCGTAAGTCCGGAATGTTTGCGGATCGAAGGTGATGCTGAGTATGCCTTCAATGCTGTCGCCTACAATCGAGGGAGAAAGCGAAACAACGGGAGTCCAGCTCGCCGTGTCAAAACCCCAGAGCGAATCCACAAAAGGACTTGTACCGTAAACGATGATCTGCGGCGCAGGAGCTTGCGCCTTCAGGATTTGTCCTGCCGAAAAAAGAGCGGCGAGAAAAAAAAGACGAACGAAAAACGATTTCATGAACGGAGTTTTACGGTGTACTACAATTGCTGGATCGCGATTTTCATACGGTCCTGTTTCAGCAGTTGCAGGTAGAAGGTTTTGAACTCAGCGAAATCTTTCGGCTCGATTTTATTGACTTTAAACTGCTGGTATTTTTCTGCGGAAAGACTTCCGTCGCTGTTCAGTTTGAACTTCAGTTCGTACCGGCCGAATTTATTATCGATGGAAACGTTTTGCGGAACACGCATCAGCTTGTAGCCTTTGGGCATGCGAAGCGTTACTTTCTGTGTCATCGGTCCGGCGTAGCAGATCTGCGAAACATCGAGCCGGTTGCGGCGCGATTTGCTGGAGATGACCGAACTGCTTTGCAGGCTGCTGAGCCAGGGCAGCGGGCAGATCAGCAGCCCGACAACTTCGTCGCTGTATTCTTCCGCTTTCAGTTGATACGATGCGCTGAGCGGCTCGGAAATGGCCAGCGTGTTTTTCAGCTGGTAATCGGTAAGCGAAAGGTTCTGGTAATTTCCTGCGCCGAGCATGGAAGAAAGATAGTTCCGTTTTTCCAGCTCGGAAATGCCCGCCGCAAAAACCTCGCGCATCGATCCGCCCGCGATGCCCGGCATAACCGTGTTTGCCGAAATATCCAGCGTGCCGTTGCTGCCCAGTTTTGCATCGATTTCGTACACCACTTTGTTTTTCTTTTCGTTCAGGTCGTCGTCGGGCAGCAGGAAAAGATCTTTCTCGCCGTCTTTGATCAGCAGGCCGTAGGCGCCGAGATCGTTTTCGGTAAGCACGTAACTCGGGTAGAAATCCGTGGTCAGGTCGTAAAAGCGTTTTTCCCCGTCCAGGATCACGCAGGCCACCACGTGATCGAAACTCAGCGCAGGCAGCATATCCTGGTGATTGAACGCATTTGTTTTCACGAGGGTATAATAACTCTCGATGTTGAGCGAGCGCAGCATGGCGATCATCAGCGTGGCCACATCCTTGCAGTCGCCGATGCGGCCCGAAAGCGTAAGTTCCGGGTCTTTCGGTGTGTAGCCCGATTGCAGGAAAGGAACGTAGGAATACTTGATTTCTTTGGTCAGGTAATTATACACCGCGTCCACTTTTTCCTGCGCGCTCATGTTCGGCCTGATGATGCTGTCCAGCGCTTCGCGCACGTCGTAGGTAAGATCGAACTTGCTGTATGTTTTCTGCTGGTACCATTCTACCACGCGGCTCCAGTCGGGCAAGGTGCTTATGGAGACAGTCGGGTACGGATCGTAGCTGTCCAGGATCGCTTCTTCGTTTTCCGCTTTTGGCACATCGCTGTATTCCCAGCGGTAAAAGTCGAATTTATCGTGCGCGGTTTTGGTGTATTTGTTTTCCGTCAGGTGCGTCATCGTATTCAGGTAACGCCCTTCCGGGATGGCGACTTCGAATTTTTTGTACCAGATCGGCACATCGAAAGCCACGTAATGCGTCATGGAAAAAGCCGTGTCGAGCTGCTCTTCGTATCCGCTCCATTTGTAAACACCGTCCAGCATGATGATATCTCCCGGCGAAAGGTTTTTGATCACCACGTATCCGCCGCGCTGGTCGGGAGTAAATTCCGTTCCGTTCGCTTTTTTCACTTTCACGGTATTCAGGTTACCGAGAAACCCGAAATTATATTCCGTCCATTTTTTGGCGCCGTTGTCGTTGAGCACCTTCACCATAAACTGCTGGTACACTTCCACGTTCCGGTCGGGCGTCAGGATCAGGTCGCGGGTATACATCAGCACGATGGACTCTTCATCCTGGTAGCGCGACTTCCAGCCCGGATCGGCCAGGACATCATCGAAGTTTTTCGTGGTGAACAGTTTTTTGTACGTAACCAGTCCTTCGATCTTTTCTATTTTTTCATCGAGCGAATAACTGCCCGAACCGAGCGCTTTGGCCTGGTGATAGTACGCAAGGGCTTTCTGCTGATTTTCTTTATTGTTCTTCACGCGATCGTACCAGATGTCGCCCATCTGCTCAATCGCATCCATGCTGTACGGGTTGATGGCAAGCACGTTTTCAAGTTCTTTCAATGCGTCGTCGAAACGTCCTTCCGCGTATAAAAACTCGGCTTTCTCTTTCCGGTAAAATGTGCGCGAAGGAATTATTTCGATCAGTTCATTGTACAGCGCAAGTACTTTTTTCGTGTTCGCTTTTTCCTTGAAATGCTGGATGGCTTCGGTGTAATCGTAAGTAACAAAACGTTTTTTGGTATTCTGCACCGACTCGAGCTCATACTTTTCGCGCTCTTTGTCTGTTTGCTCTTTATCGGGCCGGTTTTCGTCGCGGGTCAGTTCCCACTCCAGCGTTTCCTTGTATTCAGGAAAACGTTCCGTCATTTTTTTCAGGTACTCTTCTTTTTCCTGCTGCAGGCCGCGCGTATTGTAATAGCTGATGAATCCCTGGATGACGGAGTAATTGGAAGGCGTAACGCTGTTCAGTAATTTCAATCCATCGAGATAACGGTCCGGGTCGGTGCTGAGATCGATGTCCTGGAATTTTTTGTACAGGTCTCCGAAAATCGGCGTTTTTTCCTGGTCGATATCGTTGAGCATATCGTAGGTTTTTTCCACTTTCCCGTTGCGCGCATACACACGGGCGCAGAGGTACTTCATGAAAACTAGGTTCGGTTGTTTGCGCCAGGCGGCCACCAGCCATTCCTCGGCCTGCTGCGAATGGCGCGAGTCGAGTGCGGCGCGGCAGAGCATGTACCAGCCGAACAGGTCGTCCGGGTTTTTATTCACACGTTCGCGCAGCACCGGGATGGCAGATTGTTCGCTGGCCGTTGCTTTATAATTGCCGCGGGAATAATTGCCTGATGCCGCTGCGCTGATGTTCACGGGCGCCCCGGTTTCATCGGTGAAGCGGATGCAGAAACTGTGGTCGCCGCCGCCGCCATAGTCCCCGCCGCCGAACAGGTCGCCGTAATCAAACATACCGCCGAAGTCGTACCGGCCGTAGTACCCGCCCGAAGGATTGAATTCCAGGAAGCGGTATGATTTGGGCGGACTGACCGCCGACGAAAGTTTAACGAGCAGGCGGTGTGTGCCGGCGGGCAGGTCGAGCGTTACGATTTCCGTGTCCCAGGAGACTTCGTCTTTGTTTTCGAAAACCAGGAAATCGTCGAGCCATATTTTCATCGGCGCTTCGCGGGCAATGCGCACCTGTATGCGTTTCGCCTGTGGCATGTCGAAAAACGCGTTGGCGTAATACACGCTGCGCTCGCCCCACTGCATGGAATAATCTTCCGGGTCGATGCGCCCGTCGTCGGTGATGAAAGCCGGTTTTACCCAGCGCAGGTCGATGCCGAATGGATTGCGGTACGTTTTGTTTTCGGAGAAAGATTCTTTTTCAATCGGGTGTTCGGTGACGTGCCCGCTTCCCGCGATGTTTTTGAAAGGCCCGATAAAACTCCATTTCAGCTGCGGGAATAACTCGCGCCTCATTTTCCGCGCCTCGTCGAATTTGCGGTCGTGTTCCAGCTCGCCGGCCTTGCCCACTTTCGAACTCATCCGCGCTTTTTCGCTCAGCGATGTTTTTTTGATGATGTCGTCCGCCTTGCCGGTGTAAAAATCTTCGAAGACAAGAAACAAAATCTCGTCATCCGATTTCTTCAGCAGCCGGCTCACATATTTATTGAAGCTGAGATTATCCTGCTCGATTTCGGATAGGTAAATCATGCCTTTGAGCGCTTGTTCATCCATGCTGTCTTTTTCGAGAACAGCTGAAAAAAGAGTGCGGGCGGCACGGTTGTCATTTGCTTTTACCTGGTCCCAGCCCGATTGCGCATCGGCGGAAAGCACAATAAAAAACAGGGAAAAAAACAAAAAGAAGAAGCTAAACTTGGTAATACGGGTCATAGAAGAACGATTATCAGTACATCATAATAATGTTACCGGGAAACAAAAGTAAGACAAAAAGAGGCAGGCAACAGGCGGGTTTTCATGGCCTTGACTATGTGGATTGTGAATAACCCCCTAAAAATGTTAATTGCAATTAACAGGTTTTGGCTGCCCGGTTGAAAACTTGAAGTAACACTCCCGGAGATAAAGCGTTATAATAGCAGTAGAATTCAAGGCGTAGCCAGGATGACCCATTCCGATTTTGTGAGTTTTAATGATCAGCCCTGTCGTTTCAAGTTGAAAGCAGGTAAGGAAATTTTCGGCATTATTCGTGAACTGCACGGCGGATACTATTTTTCGACGTTGGCAGAACGGACGCGGAAGCATTACGCGGCAAATTCCGACAGCCTCGGCCAGGCGATCGATCTCGAAGATGTGATCGGCGCCGAACTGCTCAGCAGCAGCGACCTGATGGTGAGCTGATCCGTTCACCGGCTTTTCTAAAAAGATCCGATAACCAGTCTCGCGACCCGGTGTTCTCCATTTGCAGTAATATCCAGCAGGTAAATTCCCGGAACTAATTTTCCGCGCAGGTCAATCGTGTTTTCTGCCGGCACCTGCACAAGCAGTTTGCCCGGCATCGAAAAAACGGAAAGCGTCGCACCGGTTCGCGGACCGTCAAAGCCCAGTGAAAACAGGCCGTCCGAAGGATTCGGAAAAATGGAAACGGCATTTCTCTTTGCAGCGTCTTCCCGCATTCCTGTCCAGCCTCCCGCGTCGGTATGCAGCAGGTAACACTGGTCATCGCCGCTTACGTTGGATGTGCCGATCACCAAAAAACCGTTGTCCAGCGAAGGAATAATCTCGTACCCGATATCGATTCCGGTTCCGCCGTACGGATGCGCCCAAAGCAGGTTTCCGCCGGTATCGGTTTTCATAACCACCACGCTGATCGGCCCGGGTGCGTAGCTGTTGCTGTAACCGCAAAGCATAAACCCGTCGGAAACTTCGGTCGCCGAGAATGCCGCATCCGAACTGGCTCCGCCGAACGTGCGCCGCCACTGGCTGTTCCCGGCCGTGTCTATTTTTTCCAGGTAAAAATCAAAAAGCGAAAACGGGGCGATCTCCGTTTCTCCGAAACTCACCAAACGCATATCGCCTGTTACGAGTATTCCCTGGCAGCCGTTCTGAAGCGAATCGCCGTAGGTAAAATCCCAGGCCACATTTCCTGCGCTGTCGGTACGGATCAGCTCCACGTCATATCCGCCGAAACCCCAGCTGCGCGTATCGCCTGTGAGAATTAAATCACCGCCGGGAAGTTCACGCACCGCATCGGCATAATCGTTATCCGAACCTCCGTACAACTGGTTCCATAGCTCGTTTCCCGCGCTGTCGGTGCGCAGCAGGTACGAATCGTTGGAACTGCCTGCATTTGCAAAACCCGCAAGCAGAAAATCACCGTTCGCAGCTTCCGTTACGAATTTTGCCGACTGATTTAAAGGCCCGCCGTAGGTACGAAACCAGAGTTCGTTCCCGGTGGTATCGATCTTGGCCAGGAAAGCATCGAGGCCCGAGGAAGACGTTTGTTTTTCACCGCAGAGCAGCAGATTTCCGTCGGAAGAGAGCGTAAGAAAAAGCCCGAGATCATCCAAACTGTCGCCGTAATATTTTGTCCAGACCAAGTTCCCGAAACGGTCGAGTTTGTGCAAAGCCGCGTCCACACCGCCGAAGGGACCGTTATACGTGTAGCCGGCGACGAAAATACTTCCGCTGGAAATCTGCTTCAGCGAACGTGCATAATCGTACTCGGCTGAACCGAAAAGCGATTCGAAAAAAACGGGTTGCGCCGAAAGCCGTGTGACAAGCAGGAAAGACAGGATGACTAAAGTCCGCAACATGATTTACAAAGATAAACCCAAATCATGCGTCAGAAAATTATTCGGTACTGTATTCTTTCCAACCAACAGGTTTCTGACGCATAGATTTGAGAATCCCGATAGCATTGGACCGTAAAAGACTGCTTTATCGCTAATGCGTATTTCGGGATAAACCAGTACCTGCGATATTGTTAAAAATTCTCAACTTGCAGCGGCATAAAGAAAGCGGCTGTAACAATTCCGGGCCGGCCGCGTCCCACGCAAAAACAAACCGCCATGGAGCTACGCATTGAAAACCTGACCAAGACATATTCCAACGGCGTGCAGGCGCTGAAAGGTGTTTCACTTACAATTCCTCCCGGCATGTTCGGTTTGCTCGGGCCAAACGGCGCGGGGAAATCCACGCTGATGCGCACCATTTCCACCCTGCAGGAGGCGGACAGCGGATCGATCACGCTCGGCGATATCGACGTGCTGAAAGACAAGACCGAAGTCCGTAAAGTGCTTGGCTATCTTCCGCAGGAATTCGGCGTGTACCCGAAAATGTCGGCAGAAGTGATGCTCGATCATTTTGCCGTGCTGAAAGGAATCTCGAACCGGAAAGAACGGAAAGACGTTGTGGATGCGCTGCTCCGGCAAACGAACCTGTACGATGTGCGGTCAAAAAATCTCGGCACCTATTCCGGCGGAATGAAACAGCGTTTCGGCATCGCGCAGGCGCTGCTCGGTAATCCGAAACTGATCATCGTGGATGAACCGACCGCGGGCCTTGATCCGGCGGAACGAAATCGATTTCATAACCTGCTCAGCGAAATCGGCGAGAACATGGTTGTCATTCTTTCCACGCATATTGTGGACGATGTAGTGGATCTCTGCAACCAGATGGCCATCATCAATAAAGGAGAAGTGCTGCTGCACGGTGAGCCGCTGAAACTCATCGATACGCTCCAGGGAAAAGTCTGGAAAAAGATCGTGGACAAAACCGACGTCGCGGCGCACAAAGCCATGTTCACGGTTATTTCTTCGCGCATGTACATGGGTAAAGTCGTGCTGCACGTGTATGCCGACGCACAACCCGACGGGTCGTTCGAATCGCAGCCGCCTTCGCTGGAAGACGTGTACTTCGCTTCGATCGTTCGCCACCAGCCCGCTAAAGTTTAATCGTTCAACGCCACGCCGCATGTTCTGGGAAATATTCCGATTTGAACTCCGATACCGTATTCTGCGCCCGGCCACCTGGATTTATTTCCTCGTGTTTTTTGTGCTCGCGTTCCTGTTCATGCTTTTGCTGGGAAGCGACATCGAAGGCGTAAACTTTTCTATCGGCGAATCCGGCAAAGCGCTGGTCAACTCGCCGTACATGATCACCGGCCTGACAACCGGCCTGGGTCTGCTCGGGGTGCTTATTATTTCGGCCATTGTCGGTAATCCCGTATACCGCGATTTCGAACACAATACACATGCGCTGATGTTTACCAAACCGGTCACGAAAGCCGGTTATCTCGGCGGCCGTTTTCTCGGTTCGGTTGTCATTGCCATACTGGTACTGGTTTCCATCCCGCTCGGGTTTTATGTTGCCGCGATTTCGCCCTGGGTGGAAGCGGATAAATTCGGCCCGAATTCTTTTCTCGCGTATGCGCAGCCGTTCCTGCTTTTTATTGTTCCCAACATCATTTTTACCGGCGCGATTTTTTTTACAACGGCTTCGCTGACGCGGAGCATGATTCCGAACTACGTCGGCTGCATCCTCATCTGGGTGCTGCTCCGGGTCGCGACCAGCCTGGTTGCCGACCTGGACAACCAAACCGTCGCCGCGCTGATCGATCCGCTCGGACGCGCAGCTTATACCGATGCCACGCGTTACTGGACGTTGCAGGAAAAAAATCACCTGCTGATTCCTTTAAGCGGTTTGCTGCTTACCAACCGGCTGATCTGGATCGGTGTGGGTATATTGGTTTGGGCGGTTGCGTTTTTCCGGTTCAAATTCTCGTACCAGGCATCGGATAAGAAAAACAGGAAACAGGTTCCTGTTCAGCAACAAGCAGGCGACGTGCAGGAAGAACTTGCCGCGGGGCCAGCGACAGAAGCGAAAAAGGAAACAGCCCGGCTTACGCTGCCGAAAGTGGTACTTGATTTTTCTTCCCGGTTCCGGGTTAAACAATTGCTGCGGATGACGCGCCAGGAATTTCTTTCGGTGGTGCGCAACGTGTATTTCCTGGTGATCGCCGGCGCGGGCGTCGGATTGCTTTTTGTTTCCGCAGGACAGATCGGTAAAATTTACGATACGGCAACATTGCCCGTAACGTACCAGATCACCGATATTCTCGGCGGAACTTTTGGATTGTTCATGTTCGTCATCATCATTTTTTATTCCGGGGAACTGATCTGGCGGGAGCGTGGTTCGGGAGTCAACCTGCTGATTGATGCGATGCCGGTTCCGGGAAGTGTTTTTTATCTCTCCAAGCTTTTTGCGCTGATGCTTGTCCAGGTATTGCTGCTGGTGGTACTCATGCTTTGTGGTATCCTCGTCCAGGCGATGCTTGGCTATTTCAATTTTGAAATCGGTCTGTATCTCAAAGCGCTGTTCGGTGTAAACCTTATCGACTGGTGGCTGATGTGTGTGCTGGCGATTTTGGTGCACGTGCTGGTGAATAATAAATATCTCGGCCATTTTGTCCTGGTGATTTATTACACCTTCTCGTTTTTCATGCCCCAGCTCGGCATCGAGCATAAAATGTTCAAGTTCGCTTCGGATACCGGTATGTTTTATTCGGACATGAACGGGTACGGACATTTCGCCTGGCCGTTTTTTATTTTCAAAGTATACTGGTCCGGTTTCGCCATCCTGCTGGCCGTACTTTCCAATTTGCTTTTCGTACGCGGTACCGAAAGCGGTTTCGGCGGACGATGGAAACAGGCGCGCAAGCGTTTTTCCCGCCCGGCCAAACTGGCTGCCACCTGCGGTTTCGTGATTTTTGCGGGCAGCGGAGCGTATATTTTTTACAATACGAATGTGCTGAACGACTACGGCGCTTCCGGCGAAACGGAGCAGGCCATGGTGGAGTATGAAAAAAAATTCAGCAAGTATAAAAACATTCCGCAGCCGAAGATTGTGGATGTAAAACTCGACGTGGATATTTTTCCGGAAGAGCGGGATGTGAACATCAGCGGAACGATGTGGCTGAAGAATAAAAGCAAAACGCCGATCGATTCTGTTCATGTCCAGCTCAGTCCCGACGTGAAGATTAAGTATCTCCGTCTTGCAGAGCCGGCAAAGCAGGTACTGGACGACCGCAAGCAGGGATACTTTATTTACGACCTCGACAAACCGATGCAGCCGGGAGATTCCGTACAACTGCGCCTGGATATCGCTTACGAATCGAACGGGTTTACGAACGAGGGCGGAGCGACTCAGGTGGTTTATAACGGAACATTCTTCAACAGCAATTACCTGCCCTTTATCGGTTACACCGAGCTTGGCGAATTGTCCGGGGAAGAAGACCGGAAAAAGCACGGACTCCCGGCGAAAGAACGGATGAAAAGCGTGTACGATTCGGTCAATTATATGACCAATGCGCTTACGCCCGATGCCGACTGGATTCGTTTCGAAGCGACAGTAAGCACAAGTTCCGGCCAGGTAGCGATTGCCCCGGGCTATCTCCAGAAAGAATGGACTGAAAACGGGCGCAACTATTTCCATTATAAAATGGATACGCCGATTTTGAATTTCTATTCGTTCCTCTCTGCCCGCTACGAAATCAAACGCGATAAGTGGAAGGACGTGAACATCGAGATTTATCACCACAAAGGACATCCGTATAATGTTGACCGGATGATCCGCGCAATCAAAAAATCACTGGATTATTATACGGAGAACTTTACGCCTTACCAGTTCAGGCAGGTGCGCATCATCGAGTTCCCGCGTTATGCCAGCTTCGCGCAGTCGTTTCCGAATACGATTCCCTATTCCGAATCGATCGGTTTCATCGCTGATGTCGACGAAAACGATCCCGAGTCGATCGACTACCCGTTCTACGTTACCGCGCACGAAGTAGCGCACCAATGGTGGGCGCACCAGGTGATCGGGGCCAATGTGCAGGGTTCCGCGCTGATGATCGAATCGATGGCGCAATATTCCGCCCTGATGGTGATGGAAAAAGAATACGGTCCGGAAAAAATGCGCAAGTTCCTGAAGTATGAAATGAACCAGTACCTGCGTGGCCGCTCTTCCGAAAGGAGAAACGAACTCCCGATGATTACCATGGAAGGTCAGCAGTACATTCATTACATATGCGCTGAAAGATTATATCGGCGAAGATTCACTCAACGCCGGCCTGCGCGCCTACCTCGCCAAAACGGCATTCCAGGAAGCGCCGTACACGCAGTCGCTGGAATTTGTGAAATACCTGCGCAGCGTAACGCCCGACTCGCTGCAGTATGTGATCACGGACCTGTTCGAAAACATTACGCTCTTCGAGAATAAAGTCACAGTTTTCGGCTATAAAAAGCAACCCGACGGAAAGTATAAAGTGAACATGACCGTGGAATCGCAAAAGTTCCGCGCGGACGGTGTGGGTAATGAAAAAGAAATCCCGGTAAACGACTGGATCGACATCGGCATTTTTGCCAACGTGAAAGAAAAAGGGAAGTACGAACGCAAGCCGCTCTATTTCCAGAAACAGAAGATCACGAAAAACAAAACGGAACTGGAATTTTTCTTCGACCAGAAACCGGCCGAAGGCGGCATCGATCCCTATAACAAACTGATTGACCGACATCCCGATGACAATGTGACTGGTCCCAAAGTTTCGATGGCACCGGTTGTGAAGAAGAAATAAGTTCGGGGAAAAGCCTCACCTCTTTCCTCCCCAAAGGGGAGGATGGCGTTACACGGGAAGTGACGTTCCTTTCGTTTTAACGAAAGGAACGTCACTTAAATATTCCAGCATCCTCCCCTTTGGGGAGGAAAGAGGTGAGGCCTATCCGGGCCGAATTCCCTAACTTTCGTTATTACAGCCATTCATGCGCCTCGCTATCATCATCCTGCTCCTGCTTTTTCTCGCTTCCTGTGCAAAGGAAAGCTCACCGGTGGCTTGTGCGGGCGTGAACAAAAACCTCAGCGCAAGAGACGGCATGGCGGCTGTCAACGGGAAAAGCACGAAGGACGCCGTTTTTTTCAAGAGACATAAGCGACAGAAAAAAGCGGAAGACGGTTTCCGGAAAAAAGAAAAACGCAGCCGGCAACCAAAAGAAAAAGCGGAGAAGGGAAAGAAGAAAGAAAAAACATCCAAAGCCGAACGGCGCTGGCGTATGTTTGTAAAAAAGCGCAGCGACGAAAAAGCATCTGAAAGCGAGAACAAAAAACTATTTCACACCAACCACAAAAAGCGAAAAAAGGAAATCAAAAAAAAGGCGAAGCATCCCGAGATGGGACTTTTTCCGAAGGATATGCGGAAATAGCATGCCGGATTATTTCTGTGCAGAGGCCGTCATTTCTACGTTTTTCAGCGGCACAATGCTTTTCGTCGGCTTCAGATCGTAGTTCTTCCCGTTGCAATGCAAAACGAGTCCCGGTGCACGGGACTTCCAGAACAGCAATTCTTTTTTGAACGGCCCGTAGAGATAAAGCGTATCCTTCAGTGCATAGTGGAAACGATAAGATGGATTATCGTCTTTAATGAGCACGGGAGGAGACCGGTGAAGAGAAAGCTCCGGACCCTCTGCAGTTCCGCTGATCAGGAAAGAGCTGGTATCGTAACCAATAGTCGAAGAAACGCCGTTTCTGGCAGGTACCGAATTGTTTTTCGCTGCTTTCTTATTTTTCTTGCCGAAAGAATCGGGCAGGAAAAAAGCGTCATCTCCTTTGGTTTCTTTTCGTTTAGAAGAAGAGGCTTCTTTGCAACTGTCAACAGGAATGGTTAAAGTATCTGCCGGAGAAACGCCCTGTGGTTTTACAGAATCCTCGGGCCGTATGGCCGGTATATTGTTTTCGTGATTTCCTTCACCCTCGCTTGTATGCGCATGCCTGAAACCGAACCACCACACGGCAAAAGCCGCCAGGGCAATCGCAACCGTTGAAACCGCGATCCACAGCCAGGGTTTTCCGGCGGCTTTCATTGCGGGCAGCGGTCCTTTCCCGTTTTTCGAAGGCGTGTAATCCGAATAGTTTTTCGGTAAAGCCAGCGCAATCATTTTCAGTTTGGCTTTCAGCATGATTCTTCCTGCGTCCTGGATTTCCGGTAAAAGCATCAGCAGGGCGTCGGTTTCGCGGCGGAGCACGGCATCGCTTTTCAGCTGCGATTCAAAATCGCTCCGCGCCTGCCCGCTTAATTCCCCGCGCAGGTAACTGTCGATATGTTCACGGTCTCCGCTGATCATCTCCGGGAAGTTTTTACGCCTGCATACGCCACTTTGAGCCGTTGCAGGCATTTGTATTTCTGGTTCTTCGCATTATCCGCGTTCGTATAACCGAGATCCGCCGCGATTTCCTCCATGCTTTTTTTGAAATAATAAAAAAGCGTGAGCACTTTCCGGCATTGCTCGCCGAGACTTTGCAGGTGCCTGCGCAGTTTCGCTTTCTCCTCCGTTTTCTCGCTTTCCTCCTCTTCTGCCGCCGCCAGGTCGAAATCTTCAAAGTCCGTAAATGCTTCGCGTTTGTTTTTCCCGAGCCGTTTCAGCCAGAGGTTGCGGCAAACGGAATACAGGAATGTTTTCAGGGAAGAAGTCAGCACAAAATCAGCGCTGTTCAGTTTTTCAAAAAGCACCACCAGCGCATCCTGGAAAACGTCGTCTGCATCTTCTTCCTGCCCGCTGTTTTTAATCACCAGGTAGCGGATCATATTGAAATGAAGGACATACACCTTCCGGAACGCCTCGTCATCGCCGCGTTTCAGGCCGGAAATAAGCTCCTCTTCTGCCGGGTTCTGGTCCATCTGCAGGGGTTTATCCTGGATAAAACATAAAGGTAACCCGGAAGGTTGAAAAAATAGTCGGTTGTCCGGGACTCACCCCCCGGCCCCCTCTCTCCGCCTTCGACATGTTAGCGGAAACGGAAGATCGTTTTGCGTCGAAGACGCAAAGAGGGGGAGCCTACTGTAATACCTGCGTCAAAGACGCAGGTATTACAGTTTTACGACACCCCCTCTTTGCGGGCGGGTGATGTAAAAACAGAATTTTGGAAAACAAACGAAACCTGCCCGGAGAGAGGGGGCCGGGGGGTGAGTTATGTAACAGAAACTTTTTTCCTTCTCTCCTCCTGCTCCGCCAGTTTCTGCTTGGCTTCTTCCAGCCGTTTCACTTCCGCGAGATGCAGTTCGTTGATGTCTTTCTGGTAAAGCGCATATGCTTTCCAGATCGGGGGATTACGGGCGAAGCAATCGAGCGTCATATAAAGCGGGGAAATCTTGAACGAATAAAACGGCGAGGACCACCGATAACCCACACCGATAGAATCGGTCGGGTTTTTCACGGCGTGCCAGTAAAACGGCGGGTTCCAGAAAACGTCGCCCGGCTTCAGATGAACAGAATAGCCGTCGAGGTATTTGAACAATTCGTAGTGACCGGTAAAATCCAGTTCTTCTTCAAAAGGATTGAACGGGCCGCTTTCTTTTTTCCCCGGTGCGCTGCGATATACGTTGCTCACGGGCGCCGGATCGATAATGGGCGTATAGTAATGCGAGTAAAGGACCCATTTTTTCTCCCCGTAAACCTGCACGAAAAGATTCGACTGGTTGGCATTGTGCAGCGCAGTATAGGTTCCCGCTCCGCCGATGAAAACCTGGAAGGCATCGAACCAGACGGGTTTTGTACGCCGGTCGCGCAGCCATTTGTAATCGAATTCTTCGAGATGTTCCGGGTGCCTGCTCAGCAGCGGGTAAAAGCGGTAATACTTGCTTCCGCCGCTGCGGATATTGTCGATCACGTGCGCCAGCGTGGTCAGCTCGTACGGATAATCCACCTGGCTTTGATCCACCAGCACAATCTCGTCTTTTCCGTGAAGCTCTTTAAAATATTCCAGCGACCATTTTTTTACACAATCCCAGTCAGCCGCCGCACCTTCCATCACCACGGGAATTCCTTTCCGCACATAGTGATTCATGAATTCTTTCAGCGAAAGGTCTTTTCTCCGCTCGATCGGCATGATCCGGCCGGGCCCTTTTTTCTCGAGGCTGGCCTTCAGTTTGGCATAATAGCGTGCGCGGGCTTTGTTGAACAGCTTTTTACGGCCGAAAAAATGATCCGCGATCTGGTAAACGCCATATTTAAAACGTTGCCCGAAGGTCAGGTTCCGCTGAAAATCCCGGTATGCTTGCATAGTATTGTGATTTGCCAAACGAAAATTAGTGAATTAGATTAATCTACAGGCCATGGGGGAATTAAAATTTCATCCACAAGCTCTTTCCGGATAGTTTTCGTTTCCCCTCCCACGGTGTACGTTTGGTTGAAAATCACGCGAAAAATCCGGACCGGGGCCTGGCCGGCGTAGGCATTTTCTGCAGACCAGTTGTACAAATGATGTGGCGCATGAAGTGCAGAAGGAAAAAAAGACCGCCCGATTCTTTTGTTCCTGTTTACAAAAAAGCGTTGCATAAACTCATTGTACTCCTTTTTCTTTTCTTCCGAATATTGTTTTTCCCCTTTCGCGTTTTCCAGCGCCGTTATCCCATCGGGCCCGCTGTTCCGGATTGCGGAAGCCAGCGCATAATTATTGGTATAACCGAAACCGCTCACGCGCAGGCAGGGACGATTGACCAGGAAAAGAAACTGGTCGTACTGTATCCATTGATGATACGGATTCAGTTCATTTTTTGCCAGCGCATAAACCCGACCCGAGTCGTCTTCAACTTCGTAGGTGAAATACTGGTTGAACGGTGTATCGTGCCAGCCGATGGTGTATGGCCGCAGCCAGGCGAAGGAAAGCAGGATGATGCCGATGGAAAGAAAGAAATATTTCTTCCCCGGGAAAAGATTTTCTGCCGCCGGCTTCCTGAAAAATAAAACCGCGGCAAGGGTAAGATCGATCGCCATCCATTTCCAGAACAGCATGCTTCCGAAAATAAAAATACCGGCATGCATCAGCGCCAGCAGAACAAGAACCAGGATAGCCAGCCTGCGTGAGCGCAACAGGAATATCGCGCCCAGTTCGAGCAGCAAAACAACACATTGAAAAACAAAACCGCTTTTTTCAATGAACGTCCGCATGGATGCGATTGTTCCGGGATCCGTTCCGTCGAGCCACCCGCGCAGCCGCACATTGGCGAACAGATCGGATGTTTTGTTTTCCAGCAGCCATTCCGTGCCGTGCGGCGATATCAGGATCTTGGCAAAACCGCTGGCGAAATAATTCGAGGCGACAAGGCAGAGCGCGAAGAAAAGAAACGGGATACGGAACGCCGGGACTAAAATCCGGATATACCAAAACGATAAAAAAAGCACGAGCAAATCATAAAGCAGCCGTTTGTCAAACAGCGGGAAACCGGTTACCGGGTAATTGAACTGCGAACGATACACAAATGCAAAAGCGAGAAAAACCGGGACCAGTACCGGGAAACGAAACAGCAGCAGTGCCAGTATAAAAAGCAAAGCCCGGTCGAAATAAAAAGCATGATCGAGAAAATAATTGTACTCGTAAGTTCCCAGCTCCCAGGCCAGCAGCAGGGCCGCAACAGTCACCAGTAACCGGTCGGCAAACGTATGTGAAATGACAAGTCCTTTGGCGAAACGCTTTTTAAACAGGAACGGAACATAAAGCAATATCAGTCCGAGCGTAAAAAGAGGATGCAGGAACGCGGAAAGAAGAATAGAACAACCATGATACGGAACATGCGTCAGTATTCCGGGTGCGCCATTTTCACCAAACAGCATCCGGTTGATCCCGCTGAACGTATGCAGGAAACCATCGAAAAAAACAGCAGACGTCGCGACCTGGCAGCAGGCAAAAAGCAGCAGGACAAGTAATGCCTGCCCCCAGATAGACCGGGTGATGCGGGAAAAAGAAGGTGAAACAGCCGTCGTCATCTGCAGGAAAGGCAAGGTAAAAAAAGAGGCGGGATGCTTACTGCGTATCGCCTTTTTCGGCAAAATGGTTCAGCGCAAAATCAAACAGGCGCGGATCAAAAAGATGCGAAGCGTGTACGTTTTTCAGCGCAGTGAACATGATCTCTTTCCGGTTCGGGAATTTTTCCTGCCATTCGTCCATCATTTTCCGCACTACTTTCCGCTGCAGGTTTTCCTGCGATCCGCAAAGGTTGCACGGAATGATCGGAAAATTTTTGATGGAAGCATATTCGGCGATCTCATCCTCCTTGCAATACGCCAGCGGGCGGATCACCGTGTTTCGTCCGTCGTCGCTGCGAAATTTGGCCGGCATGGTTTCAAGCTTGCCCGCGAAAAATAAATTCAGGAAAAACGTTTCGAGAATATCTTCCCGGTGATGCCCGAGCGCGATTTTCGTAACGCCCATTTCTTCGGCAGCATCGTACAGGATACCCCGGCGAAGCCGGGAGCAGAGGCTGCACATGGTTTTCCCTTCCGGGATATGTTCTTTCACCACGGAATATGTATCGCGCTGGAGGATGCGGAAAGGAACACCGAGATTCGTAAGATACTCCGGCAGGATATGCTCCGGGAAGCCCGGCTGTTTCTGGTCAAGGTTTACGGCGATTATTTCAAAGCCGTTGTCCATCACCTGTTGCAGGTGCAGCATCATGTCCAGCAACGTGTAACTGTCTTTCCCACCCGAAAGGCAAACCATCACCTTGTCGCCGGGTTCGATCAGCGAAAAATCTTCCTGCACCGACCATACAGCGCGGCGGAGTTTTTTGGTGAGTTGTTCGAGCGGACTTTTTTCGGGCATAAGGTTATAAAAGTAATCAAACAAAAAACGGCAACCATTTTCAGATGATTACCGTTTTCATTCCGAGGTCCCGAGCGGTCCCGATAGTCATCGGTACGAACCGCAGTAGTTCCATCTCCCTAAAACAGGGAACAGCGAAGATATATAAAACGCCTCGCTGTTTATCCGAGGTCCCGAGCGGATTCGAACCGCTGTAGCAGCTTTTGCAGAGCTGAGCCTAGCCACTCGGCCACAGGACCTGATTTTATTTAAAGAACATAACCCGTTTTCCAAAAATGTGGCCACTTCATCCGCCGAAGCCTTGGCGTAGGCGGACGGCCACAGGACCTTTTTCAAAGGAAGACAAAGGTAATAAAAACGGGAAAATGCAAAGCCGCTCATTTAAACTCCCGGTGCATAAAAAAATCTGTGCTAATCTGCGAAACCTGTGGCCGGTTTTTCCGCGAACTCCGCCAGGCATTTTTCACAAAGACAATTGCTGTATTTCTCCCGGAGCTCCTTCAATGTTTCTGCCGAAAGCGAATAGTTCTCGCACCAGCACCCCCGCGTTTCGTTGCAGCAATCGAAATTTTTACCGCAGCGGGAACATTGTTTTACAGACATCGTCAGATCGGGAATGTTACACTTACCTGTTCCACATTGCCATGTATGGGCGGACGAAGTTTAATAACCGTAACCGAGCCGCGTTCCAGCGAAGTAAATTCTTTTTTCAGCCGCGAGGCAATACGCTGCGCCACGTGTTCAATGAGCTTGGATCGTATTGCCATTTCAGTTTTCACGATATTGTAAACGGTCACGTAGTCCAGCGTATCGTCGAGGTCGTCGGTAACGGAAGCTTTCGCTAGATCCGCGTACAACTCCACATGCACAATATAGTCGCCGCCGATTACCGCCTCCTCGTCCAGGCAGCCGTGATTCGCCCGCAGCTTTATTCCGTTTATGTTAATGCATTGTGTCATTGCGTCTGTATGAGAAAGTAGTGCATTGCGTCATTGCGAGCAAGTAGTCCCATTGCGCCATTGCGAGCAAGTAGTCCATTGCGTCCTTGCGAGAAACTTCGGACAACAATACTATTTCCCGATCGTGTTCAATGCCTTTTCCAGCCGGCGCGCTATCGTCTCTTTCCCCAGCAGTTCCACCATCTCGAAAAGCACCGGGCCTCCCCCCGCCCCGCTTACGCAAACACGGAAAAGCTGCATCACGCTGCCGGGATTAATGCTGTTCGCTTCCGCAGTCGCTTTAAACGTCGCTTCCAGGTCGGCGGCTTTCCAAACAGTTGCTGCTGCCAGCGCATCTTTTACTTTCGCGATGAATCCCGCGCTCTGCTCGTTCCAGCGTTTTTTGATCACGTCCGCATCATACATCTCCGGATCGTTGAAAAAGAACATACCCTGGTCGCGTAACTCGTGCGTGAACTGCACTTTCTCTTTCATCAGGCGGCAAACTTCCTGCGCAAATGCCGGCGTGGTTTCAATGCCGATCGCTTTCAGCAGCGGAATTAATGCTTCCGCCAGTTGTGCATCCGTACGCATCCGCAGATGCTGCTGGTTGAACCATTTCGTTTTTTCCGGATCAAATTTTGCGCCCGATTTGCTCACGCGTTCCAGCGAAAAAGCCTGCACAAGTTCGTTCAGCGAAAATATTTCCTGCGTGGTCCCCGGGTTCCAGCCCAGGAATGCGAGCATGTTGATAAACCCGTCCGGCAGGTATCCTTTTTCACGGTAACCGGTAAATGTTTCCGGCTTTCCTGTTTTGGTATCGGTCAGTTCCCCGCTCAGCGGGAATACGGGGAATCCCAGCCGGTCGCCGTCGCGCTTGCTCAGCTTGCCGTTCCCGTCGGGGCGCAGGATGAGCGGCAGGTGCGCAAACTGCGGCATCACGTTTTCCCAGCCGAGGTAACGGTACAAAAGCACGTGCAGCGGAGCCGAAGGCAGCCACTCTTCCCCGCGGATCACATGGCTGATGTTCATGGTATAATCATCCACCACGTTCGCCAGGTGATACGTCGGCATGCCGTCGCTTTTGTAAAGTACTTTATCGTCGAGCTGCGAGGTGTGCACCACTACCCAGCCGCGGATAATATCCTGCAGGCGTATTTCTTCGTTGCGCGGGATCTTGATGCGCACCACGTAATGCTCACCGCTTTCGATCCGTTTTTTTACTTCGTCCTCCGAAAGCGTCAACGAATTTTTCAGGTTCTGCCGGGTAACGGCGTTGTATGCAAACGCTTTTCCCATACCCTCGAAACGTTTGCGCTGTTCGTCGAGCTCTTCTTTGCTGTCGAAAGCATAATACGCATGACCCGCGTCGATCAGCTGCTGCGCGTACTGGGTATAAACACCCGCAGCTTTACGGTCGCTCTGGCGGTAAGGTGCGCAGGGTCCGTCGCCGAAACCGATACCTTCGTTCGGCTCGATCCCGCACCATTTCAGCGCGTCGATAATATATTGCTCGGAACCGGGAACAAGGCGCTCCTGGTCGGTATCCTCGATGCGAAGAATAAAATCCCCGCCCAGCTTTTTGGCCAGCAGGTAATTATACAAAGCCGTGCGCACACCACCCATGTGCAGCGGGCCGGTGGGACTTGGCGCAAAACGTACGCGCACTTTACGATCACTCATTTTTTGGTAATTGAAATTTGGAGGACAAAGATAACGGAAATGCAAAAGCAGGGGGCAGTCTTACCTGGCAAGCATGAGCTGTCGTGCTGTGCGGGTGACGCGTAACAGGTCTGCGCGGTTGTTTTTTTCCGCGGAAAAATCCGATTCGTTTTTTGGAGAAAAGCGCAGCAAGTCAGCGATTAGTCCGTCGATCTGTTTCGAAAAAACATCTTTGTCGGGGACTTGCAGAAACGAACTGAAATAAAACGTATGATCGTACAGGTATGTGTGCTTTCTTTCGGATTTCGGCTCACTGAGCAGGAAGAGATGGACCGCTTCGAACGAGCCTCCGGCATGAAAGAGCCTGGCTGCTGCTGCATCGTCGTTTTCGGTTAGAAATTCCGCGAATAAAACGCCGGTCTCTGAAAAAATGAACAACAGCGAATCTTTTATCCTGATATGTTCTGTTAAGCGCGCAAGCAGGTTTTGTGTACCGGGCAGTTGCAGATCCTGCGCAAGTTTTTCGATTGCCGGGAAGCGGTTTAACAGGTCTTTTTCTTTGTTCTTTTCGATCAGCAGCGCACAGTCGAACCAGCAGGCCCCGAGCAGGAAAATCTTTTGCCCGCGCGAAAGACTGTCTGAACGGAAAACGGGCAAAATCGAGTCGGTATTCACCTGTTTGCAGCTACGCGAAAGTACCGTTGCCAATTCGCACTGCGAAGGAAACGCATAATATACCGTAACGGAATCCCCCGCCGTCTGCGCATGTGCTGCGGGCGAAAGGAGTAACAGGAAAATAAAAGTTAGGAGTTTCGGGGTCATGAAGTAAAAATAAAACAATTGAGTCAAAAGACGCCGGGAATCCTTGTGTCGGGAAAATGACCAGAATGCAGGCTTCGGCTTCCCTTTCGTACTTTTGCCCCCATGCTTCTGCTCTCGCCCGACAAATTCCCGGACTACGAACTGATCGACGCCGGCGATTTCGAAAAACTCGAACGCTTCGGGAAATACATTACCATCCGTCCCGAACCGCAAGCCGTCTGGCCGCGCAACCTGCATGATTCAGAGTGGGAAAAGCTGGCGCATGTACACTTCGAGCAGCGTTCCAGTAATTCGGGAACCTGGCATAAACTGAAAGACATGCCCGACCAGTGGTACATTCAGTACGCACTTCCGAACGGGAAAAAAATCACGCTGCGCCTCGGACTTACGGCCTTTAAACACGTGGGCGTTTTCCCCGAGCAGGCGGTGAACTGGGATTATATCTGCAGAAGTTTGCAGGAAATGAAAGCCGAAAAACCGCGTTTCCTCAACCTGTTTGCCTACACCGGTGGCGCTTCCTTGGCTGCAAAAGCTGCGGGAGCCGACGTTACACATGTCGATTCGGTAAAACAGGTGGTAAACTGGGCGAAGGAAAACCAGGAACTCTCGCAGTTGGATAATATCCGCTGGCTGGTTGACGATGCATTGAAATTCGTGAAACGCGAAGTGCGGCGAAATAACCGCTACAACGGCATCATCCTCGATCCGCCCGCTTTCGGCCACGGTCCCGAAGGCGAAAAATGGAAACTGGAAGAAAACATCGCGGAAATGATCCAAAACGTGGTGCAACTGCTCGACGAACAGAAACACTTTCTTATTCTCAACGCCTATTCGCTTGGTTTCTCGGCGCTCATCCTCGAAAATTTATTTCCCGGGAAGAAGATAGAAACCGGCGAGCTTTTCCTGCAGGCGAAACATGGGTCCAAGCTTCCGCTGGGCGTTTTCGGCAGGTTGCGGAATTTCTGATTGAACAGCGCTAGAATGAACGCCTGTTCATCCGCTTGTATTTTTTGGTATCCGTTTTCCCGAAATCATGCTTCCCCACCAGCAGTTTCTCGCGCGAAGACTGCTTTTTCTGGCAGGCGCTCCGGCAGCCTCCGGCCAGCAAACAGGTCCCGATAAGTAAAAGACCGACAACACGTATCATGAAGTATGGATTTTCTTATAAAAACGCATCCTTTGATCAGTTTGGTATACCGGTTGTCCTTTGCGCCCGCCACTGGAAAAGAAAGACTGTTAAAAAAGCGTAACAAATAGGACCAGCAACCGTTATACACTATATTTACGGTATGTACGGGCTACCCCGCCCGGATAAGAACAAGAGAATCATGTCAGACAGCAACTCCAACTACAGCATACTGATCGGTAAACTCGATGAGTTTATCCGGAAGTATTACAAAAACAGGCTTATCCGTGGCGGACTTTACGGCTCGGGCTTGCTGCTCGGCTTTTTCCTGCTTGTAGCCGTCCTGGAATATTTCGGGCATTTTGATACTACGGTCCGCACAACCATTTTCTACACGTTTGTTCTCGGTGCAGCGGCCGTGCTCGGTCGTTTTGTCTGCATCCCGCTTTTCAAGCTCTACAAAATCGGGAAAGTCATTTCGCATGAACAGGCTGCGCAGATCATCGGCCGCCACTTTGCGAATATCGAAGACAAACTGCTCAACGTACTCCAGTTGCACAACACCGGCAACGACAGCGCCAGCCGCGACCTGGTGGAAGCCAGCATCAACCAGAAAATAAAAGAGCTTCGCCCCGTTCCCTTTACCGCAGCCATCGACCTGAAACAGAACCGCCGTTACGCCAAATATGCACTGGTTCCGCTGCTTGTGCTCGTGGTTATTCTGTTCACCAACGCAGGAATCATTACCGACAGTACCCGCCGGCTGGTGAACCACGGAACCTATTTCGAAAAACAGGCGCCTTTCCGTTTTGTCGTGAAGAATCCTGCTTTGCGCGCCGTGGAACAACATGACTTTCCGCTGGAAATAAAAATCGCCGGCCAGGAAGTTCCCGAACATGTGTTTATCACTATCGACGGAGCGGAATACAAACTGGACAAAGAAAGCAACATCGAATTCGGCTATACATTCCGCAACCTCCAGAAGGATGTGAAATTCTGCCTGAGCGCCGACGGGTTTACTTCGCAGGAATATACGCTGCAGGTTTTACCGAATCCGATCGTGCTGAATTTCGACGTGAAACTCAGCTATCCGAAATACCTGAACAAAAAAGACGAAGTCCTGCGCAACACCGGCGACCTCGTTATTCCCGCCGGGACAAAAGTATCCTGGGTATTCAGCACCCGCGCCACCAGCAGCCTGCGCCTCACCTTCAGCGATACCAGCATCCGCCTGCAGCCCACGCAGGAAAATACCTTCGTGTTTTCCGACAACCTGCTCAGCAGCAAAACTTACTCGATCCACACTGCGAACCAGTTCCTGAACAGTACGGATTCGATCGCGTACAACATCAACGTCATTCCCGATCTCTATCCCGCCATCCAGGTGGATGAACAGCGCGACTCGGTGTATTCGCAACGGGTGTACTTCAAGGGCGATGTAAAAGATGATTATGGTTTTTCGCATCTCTCGTTCAACTACAGGCAGATCGCTTCGCAGAACGATTCCGTAAAAACGGATGAGTCGCTCAAGTCGGTTCCGCTGGCCGTTAACCGCGCGCTCGCGCAGGACCAGTTCGTGCATTTCTGGGACCTGTCGCAACTCAGCATCACGCCGGGACAACAGGTTGAATACTACTTCGAAGTATGGGATAACGACGGCGTGCACGGGTCCAAATCCGCCCGCACCCAGCGCATGATCTTCCGCGCGCCCACGCTGAAAGAACTTGCCGAGAAAAACGACAAGAGCAACGAACAGATCAAGAGCGATCTTGAAAAGAGCATCACCGACGCGAAAGAACTTCAGAAAGAAATCGACGCGATGCACAAAAAGGTGATGGAGAAAAAAAGCCTCAGCTGGGAAGACAAGAAGAAAATCCAGGATATGATCGATAAGCAGAAAGACCTGCAAAACCAGATCGACCAGGTGAAACAAGACCAGCAGCAGAACGCCGCGCAGCAGCAGGAATACCAGAAAGACAACCAGAGCCTGCTTGACAAGCAGGAACAGATCCAGCAGCTCTTCGATCAGCTCATGAACGAAGACATGAAAAAACAACTCGAGCAACTGGAAAAGCTGCTCGACAACCTGAACAAAGACCAGGCGCAGCAGGAACTCGAGAAAATGAAACTCTCCAACAAAGACATGGAGAAAGAACTCGACCGCACGCTCGAACTGTTCAAGCAGATGCAGGTGCAGGAAAAAATGCAGCAGGCTATCGACAAGCTCCGCGAGCAGGCCAAAGACCAGGAACAGAAAAGCCAGCAGTCGCAGGATAAAAAAGCCGATGCCGATCAGCTGAAACAACAGCAGGATAAAGTGAATAAAGATTTCCAGGAACTGCGCCAGGAACTCGATAAAATCGAGCAACTGAACCAGCAGCTCGATGAGCCGCAGGAAATGGAGAACACCGACCTGCAGGAACTGGAAATCCAGCAGCAGCAGAAAGAGAGCTCGAAAAGCCTGGACCAGAAACAAAAAGATAAAGCGTCGAAGTCGCAGAAAAACGCCGCGCAGAAAATGAACGAACTGGCCGATAAAATGCAGCAGCAACTCGACCAGATGCAGGAACCCGGCGAAGACGCGGAAAAACTCCGCGAAATACTGGAAAACCTGATCCAGCTTTCCTTCGACCAGGAAGCCCTGATGGACAAACTGAAAAAGACGCCCGTCAGCAGCCCGCAGTACCCTTCGGTAGCCCGCGAACAGAATAAGCTGAAAGACAACGCCGGCATGATCGAAGACAGCCTGCTCGCGCTCAGCAAACGCCAGCCCAAGATTTCCTCCAAAGTCAACCAGGAAATCAACAAGATCAACAACAACATGGAAAAAAGCATCGAACACCTGGCCGAACGTCAGTCGCCCGATGCCCAGAACCGCCAGCAGCAATCCATGACTTCGATCAACAACCTGGCCCTGATGCTTGACGAATCTCTGCAGCAGATGATGCAGCAAATGAATCAGCAGAACCAGATGAAAGGAAACGGCAGCTGCAAAAAGCCCGGCGGAAAAGGAAAATCCAAGCCCAGCATGTCCAGCCTGCGCCAGATGCAGCAGCAGCTTAACCAGCAAATGAAGGAAATGCAGGGCAAGACAGGTAAACAGGGTAAATCGGGCCAAAATGGCCAGCAGGGCGAAAAAGGCATGTCCGAAGAACTCGCCCGCATGGCCGCCCAGCAGGAAATGATCCGCAATATGCTCCGCGAAGCCATGCAAAACGGCCAGGACAAAAACAACAAAGGCGGAAACCGCCCCGGCGGAAATATGGAATCAAAAATGGAAGAAACCGAGGTCGACCTCGTGAATAAACGCATTACCGCCGAGACGCTCAAGCGCCAGCAGGAAATCCTGAACAAGCTCCTGGACTACGAAAAAGCGGAAAAAGAGCGGGAAATGGATAATAAACGAAAATCGGACGAAGCAAAAAATCAACAAATCAGTAACCCTGACGCGTTTTTTGAGTATAATAGGCTGAAACAGAAAGAAGCCGAACTGCTCAAAACCGTCCCGGCGGGCTTGTCTCCCTTCTACAAGTCGAAAGTAAACGAGTATTTCAACAGCGTAGAAAAAAAATGACCCAAACGCTAGAAATGGAACGAGAACAAAACTTGTCTTTTGCCTCTAAGTCCGAGAATATCAGCTTGGTAGAACGACTTATAAACCAGATTTGCCTGGAGCATAAAATCAGCGAGGACCACTACGGAAACATCCTCGTTGCCCTTACCGAGGCTGTAAATAATGCCATTATGCACGGCAATAAGTCGAATCCAAGCAAGCTGATCGACCTGAACGTAAAATCCGGGGACAATAAACTCACCTTTACGATTAAAGACCAGGGCGAAGGCTTTGACTTCGATACGCTTCCCGATCCTACCAACCCGGAAAATATTGAAAAACCGAACGGTCGCGGTGTTTTTCTCATGCGCCACCTCGCGGATAAGGTTGAGTTTTCCGATAACGGAAGCACCGTTATCCTCGATTTCTTCCTCTCTGCCAACTAAGTTCCGTTTGTGATTCCCGGCAGTATTCTTTTTTTCTCTGACAAAACCCGTTTTTCGTTTCGTAACCGCGCCGCTGTACGTGCCTGGCTGTTGCAGGTAATCAAAAAAGAAAAAGCGCTTCCCGGCGATATCAGCTACATCTTCACGAGCGATAAAAGCCTGCTCGGAATCAATAAACAATTCCTGCAGCACGACTTTTTCACCGATGTGATCACCTTTGATTATTGTACCCGGGAAAAGGGAAAACAGATCATCTCCGGCGAGATTTACATCAGTATCGACCGGGTAAAGGATAATGCCCGCCGGCTGAAAATATCAACGGCGCAGGAACTTCACCGGGTTATGGTACATGGTTTGCTGCACCTCTGCGGCCACGGCGACAAAACGCAAAAACAGCAAAAAACCATTCGCCGGCTCGAAGACTTTTATCTATCTTTACTTATCCTTTAAAAAAACACAGCACATGAAAAAGTTCTCTACTATCCTAATCCTTTTTCTTTTTGCAGGATTTACAGGCATGAATGCACAAACCGCTGCAGGCGGCACAGCTCCTGCACTTTCTGCGAAAGCCAAATCACTTTGCAAAACATGGACATTTGCGAACTCCGAAAACTTTGATCTGCCCCAGGCTCCGACCGAAGCACAAAAGAATGACCAGTTTATTCTAATGGAAGACGGTCGTTTCCGGTGGATTTACAGCGGTACTCCTGTCGTCGGCACCTGGACCATCGACAAATCAAATGCCTGGATAACGCTCACGCAGGATGTCACAAAAGAAACATTCCGGATTAAAGTGATGGAATCGTCTGCAGATAAACTGAAGATCGATTATCGCGATAAAGACGAGATTCATAACATACTGCACTTCACCGCAGCGAAATAATAAAAGCCCCGGATCCTTAGGATACCGGGGCTTCTTCTTCCCTCCGTTTCAACTTCACACTCGCTCTTCTTTCAACTGCACTCTTGCTCTGCTATTCAACCACACGCTCACTCTTCTTTCAACCGCACAAGATGGGTCGCGCTAACTAATTCTTTTGACCGATTTTTTTCTTGATATCGGCAGTATAATCTTTGTTGTAATCAAATGCTTTTCTCTTCTTATCGTACCGGATCAGTGCGATGGGCAAATCAGCATAAGGATTAACGACGATTTGCGATTCTTTAAGCATACTGAGTTCAAAATCAAAGTAATAGAGCTCTTTCGACTTGGTCGGAACAGCATCATCCGGTAATGACGTGTCGATCCGGATATAGCGGGTGATCATGCCTGCACGGATTACCTCAAGCGTATAAACATTGTTTTGCTCGAGCAGGAAGAGAAACTTCTCTTTCGGAGTGTACGACTGCCTGGAAATCTCCTTGTTTCCCAGGTACAGGATAATTTCAGCGGCATCGATTTCGGTACCGTTATAATTAATCGTTCCTGTGAGGTTCAGGCAGTAAAGCATTCTGTCAGATTTAATGACCGGTGCTTTGACCCGAAATTGCGCCGAAGCGAGCGGGTGAAAAATAATTACAGAGAGAATCATGAGCAGAAGTTTATGAGTGTACGTTTTCATGTGAAATTGTTTTCTGCAAACAAACGACATCTCTACACCCATGTAAACCCATGCTGCGACATGAAATTTCACATGTAAGTTTTTTCTTTTTCCTGTTTGTTTTTGCTTGCCTGCACTTGGGTTTCACGTGAAACTACAGGTTGGTCCCTCTTTCGTACCTTTGTTACCCTTTTTATTAGTCATGCATAAAGAATACGATGTAATTGTTGTTGGTGCCGGTCATGCCGGCTGCGAAGCTGCTGCCGCTGCTGCAAATATGGGTTCGTCGGTTTTGCTCGTCACAATGAATATGCAAACCATCGCCCTGATGAGCTGTAATCCCGCCATGGGAGGAATTGCCAAAGGCCAGATCGTGCGTGAGATTGATGCGCTCGGTGGCTACTCGGGAATCGTTTCCGATAAAAGCGCCATCCAGTTCCGTATGCTGAACAGGTCAAAAGGTCCGGCCATGTGGAGTCCGCGTACCCAAAACGACCGGATGCTCTTTGCAGAACACTGGCGCCTGATGCTCGAGCAAACGCCCAACGTTGATTTCTGGCAGGATATGGTCCGCTCGCTCCTGGTTAAGGACGATAAAGTATGTGGCGTAGTAACCGGTATGGGCCTTACGATTAAAGCAAAGTCGGTTATTCTGACCAACGGAACCTTCCTGAACGGCATTATACATATTGGAGAGAAACAGTTTGGCGGCGGACGAACAGGAGAGAAGGCCGCAACGGGAATCACGGAACAGTTACTGGAACTCGGCTTTGAAAGCGGGCGAATGAAAACAGGCACTCCTCCCAGGATAGACGGGCGCTCGCTTGATTATTCCGTAATGGAAGAGCAGCCCGGGGATGAAAACCCGCAAAAATTCTCCTATTCACCCGAAACGAGTCCATTGACCAAACAGCGCTCATGCTGGATTACTTATACAAACGACCAGGTTCACGAGATTCTTAAAACCGGCTTTGATCGCTCACCCATGTATGCGGGACGTATCCAGGGCCTTGGACCGCGTTATTGCCCGTCAATAGAAGATAAAATCAACCGTTTTGCAGATAAGGAACGGCACCAGATTTTTGTAGAGCCGGAAGGCTGGAATACCGTAGAAATCTATGTCAATGGTTTTTCCACGTCCCTGCCGGAGGATGTCCAGATGGCTGCGTTGCGGAAAATAAAGGGTTTTGAGAAAGTTAAGATGTTCCGCCCCGGATATGCCATAGAGTACGACTATTTCCCGCCGACACAGCTTGACCATACGCTTCAGACCAAGCGAATTGAAAACCTGTATTTCGCCGGCCAGATTAATGGAACCACAGGATATGAAGAGGCCGCCTGCCAGGGAATCATGGCCGGGATCAACGCGCACCTGAAGATAAACGGGGCTAACCGGTTCGTTTTAACCCGGGCAGAAGCCTATATCGGTGTATTGATTGATGATCTTGTTACCAAAGGGACAGATGAGCCATACAGGATGTTTACCTCCCGGGCAGAATACCGGATCCTGCTTCGCCAGGATAATGCCGATAGCCGCCTGACTAGCCGTTCCCATGAAATCGGCCTGGCCAGCGGAGACAGAAACCAACACATTGCCACCAAAATAGCCGGGGCGAATAAAATCATCAGCTACTTTAAAAACACGAGTATTTCACCGGAGGAAATAAACAGGATGCTGGAGGAACGTGGCTCAAGTTCCATTAACCAGAAGGTCCGTTTGTTCTCGGTTCTTTCCCGTCCGGGAATAGCCGTAGCCGATATAGCGGTAGGTAGTCATAAGGACTTTCTTTCCGGTTTTGACCCGGAAACCATTGAGCAAGCCGAAATCCTCATGAAATACGAAGGCTATATTGAGCGTGAGCACGAAATGGCGAATAAAATGGCACGCCTGGAAGATATCCTGTTGCCAGCTGATCTGCCGTACCTGCAACTCACATCACTGTCGTCTGAAGCCAGGGAAAAACTGAATCATATCAAACCTGGTTCTCTCGGCCAGGCTTCCCGGATCAGTGGAGTCAGTCCGGCAGACATTTCTGTGCTCATGATTTACCTCGGCAGATAGATACCAACGCCTTTCTTTTCGCCCGAAGCCAAAACGCTTCGGGCTTTTTTGTGCGCACATTTTGGTGACTAATACGCCGAAAAACAGAAAATGAGTTTTGCTAAAGTTCCACGTGAAACAACAAATAATATGTTGATAAACATTTGAAAAAGAGTTAGATAAATAGACAGCAAAAATATTTTTATTAGTATAATTGTATCACGAAAGTGTTTCATGTGGAACAATTCACTATAATACGCTTTCGTGGGATATTATTTATTTTGAAATAGTATAAATATATTTCTAATCAACATAAAATCAAATAATTATAAAATAATTAAAATTTGTTTCACGTGGAACAATCAAATCAAAACAAAATCGAGAGCTGCCCCGTTTGCGGTTCGAAGGAGATTGAGAAGAAATTGCAGTGCCGGGACTTTACCGTAAGCAAAGAGCTTTTTGATATCGTTTCATGCAAAAAATGTAGTTTCTTTTTCACCAACCCGCAGCCTGAGGTCTCGGATCTGGGTCGGTATTACGAATCAGACGACTATGTTTCGCATTCAGACACTTCGAAAGGGATTGTGAACTGGCTCTACCAGCGCGTGCGTAAAACGACGTTAAAACGCAAACTAAAGCTTGTTAACAGGCTTTCGGGGCAAGGCAAGCTCCTGGACATCGGTTGCGGAACAGGGCATTTTTTACACACTGCGAAAACTGGGGGCTGGGAAACCATCGGAATTGAGCCAAGTGAATCGGCCCGCAAAGTCGCCCGTGAAAAATTTGGGATCAACGCATTTGAAGAAGATCACCTGGTCCAGCTTCAGGCCCAGTCATTCGATGTAATTACCATGTGGCATGTGCTCGAGCATGTTCCCTTTTTGAATGAACGGGTTGCGGAACTGAAGCGATTACTTAAGCCCGGAGGAGTGCTGATTGTGGCTGTTCCCAATCATCTTTCACATGATGCTGACCATTACAAGGAAAACTGGGCCGCCTGGGATGTTCCCCGGCACCTTTGGCATTTCGCTCCGTCAGATATCAAAAACCTTTTCGGGAAGCAGCAGATGGGAGTAAAAGAAATACTTCCGATGAAATTCGATGCTTATTATGTTTCGATGCTCAGTGAAAAATATAAAAACGGAAAAACGAGTTTGCTTGCTGCCTTCTGGCGCGGCTGGATCTCCAACCTGAAGTCAGGTGGAGATCCGCCGCGTTGCTCAAGCCAGATTTACATTATCCGGAATAATGATTGATTACAGCGGGCGTCTTCGGGCGCCCGTTGACATTTACATCGGGACAATTCTGCCAACAGCCCGATTGTCAGAGATTTGTCAATATGGAAAAAGCATATTTCCGTGCCCTGATATATAACCCGGGAGAGAAAAAGTGTTTAAAAAAACATGTATTTTCGACCTTCCCTGACAAAAAAACAGCTGATAACGCGTTATGAAAAACAACGATGACCTCTTTCAACTCATCAAAACACTGAGTGAAGAAGAGAAGCATTTTTTCAGCGTGTATGCTTCCAGAGTAAGCGCAAAGGGGGACAGCAATTATGTACGGCTGTTTACCGCCATCGATCAGCAGGATGTTTACGATGAAAACATCATCCGGAAAAAATTCCAGGGACAAAGCATTGAAAGATTTCTCGCCTCCAGCAAGCATGAACTGTACGGCGTAATTCTGCGCAGTATCCATGCACAATACGAAGAAAGCACAGCGGAAGCCCGCTTGCGGCAATTGCTTCATTATGCAGAAGTGCTGGCAGCAAAAGGACTGGAGAAAATGGCCCGCCAGCAGGTTGCCGAAGCCAAACGATTGGCCGAGAAGCACGAGCTTCTTGCCTACCTGCCCGAAATACTGCATTTGGAATTCGCGTATATGTCAGGCGAGGACCGCGAGCAACAGGAAGCCCATTCCGAGCGCTTCCTGAAAGAATACCAGGACGTGATCAAAAAGCTGGAAAACCTGGCCATGTATGAGCGCCTGAATAAGCAGGTCAGGTTTATCACACAGAACATAGCATACGGACATAGCACCGACCACAGTGCTATAGACGATTTTCTGCGCCTTCCCGAAATCAAAGACGAGACGGGACCGAAAAGCATTATGGCGCGTTATTTCTTTCACCAGATTCATGCTTTGTGCGCATTTAATAAGCGCGATTTTGAAGGGACATATGTCCAGTCGAAAAAGGTTTTTGAAATGTCGCAGCAGTACCCGGATATTTTGCAGCATGATACATCCCGGTACATATCGCTTCTGCACCACTATTCGAATGCGTGTTCGGCGACCGGCCGGCTGGATGAAATGCGGTCAGTCTGCAAATGGCTGCGCGCTGTCAAAACAAATGACCAGCGGCTGATCGCCCGGATTTTCCAATACGCAGTTAATGCCGAATACAATATCCTGCTCGTTGAAGGCAATCACCAGAAAGCGGAAGTACTTGCGGCTGAAGTGGAAAAGAAAATTGCCACCAGTCAGCCGCATATGGAACGGGTTTTTATCCTGGCTATTTGCGGGCAAACGGCGTATGTATATTACCTGCTGGAACAGTATAATAAATCGCTGCGCTGGCTGAATGAAGCGCTCAATCAAACGCAGGTGGGGCACCGCGACGACATTACGCTTTCGTTGCGTATACTGGAGATCCTGCTGCATTATGAACTGAATAATCACGATCTCGTTGATTACAGGTTAAAGTCATTGCTGCGTTACCTTTCGCCGAAAAGCGAACGTTTTGTGGCAGAGATAACCTTCATAAACGGCATCCGCAAAATAACCGGGGTTACTTCCCGTGAACAACTCAAAGCACTTCTTGTAAAAACCAGGGAAGCTGTTTGCAATGTTTTCGAGAAAGCGCCTGCAACAAAACGGACACTCGCGCATTTCAATTTACTGGCCTGGCTCAACGGGAAGATAGATGGCGTGCCCATGCGCGACAGATTGGTCTTTCGCGAAGAAATAAAAACAGAAGGAGAAAAAGCGTGAATACGGAGAACCTGCAGCATGTGATCAAAACGATGAGCAAAAGCGAGAAGCGCTACTTCAAGCTTTATGCGTCGCGTACCGTGCAGGGTGGGGACGACCGTCCGATCCGTTTGTTTGACGTAATCGACAAGCAGGACTCTTTTCGCGAGGAACATATTCTTCGCCGCGAATCGGGCCTGGGATCGGAAGGAGAATATCATTCACTGTCGAACCTGCTGCAGGATGTGCTTCTGAAAAGCATGCACGCTTTTCACGAAGAAAAAACACCCGAGCCGAAAATCAGGGCGCAGTTGCACTATACGGAATTGCTGCTTTCCAAGGGCCTGGAAAAACACGCCCGGCAGCAGCTGAAGGTTGCCCGTGATTTAGCGCGCAAGCATGAGCTGCTGGAATATATGCCGGCGATCCTGGAACTGGAACTGGTGATGGCCGATAAGGATAACCGGGAACAGCAATTCAAAAAAGCCCAGCTTTTTTACGAAGAATATTGCGATGTGCTGGCCAAACTCGAAGTCCAGGCCATGTACGGAAGAAGGTTGAAGCAGGTGAGCCTGATGGCCATACGCCCGGCATACAGCCGGAGCAAAACACAGGATTTCGCAGACCTGGATGCATTTCTCGACCTGCCCGAAATCCGGCATGAACAGGGACCGTCATCGGTCAGGTCACAGTTTTTTTATAACGATCTGCATGTAGTTGCGTCATACATCAAGGCGGATTACAACACCATGTATTTTTACAGCAGCCGCCTGATCCGTCTCGCGCAGGAGCACCCCAACGTGCTTCAGTACGAAACGGAAAAATATATTTCCATTCTCAACCGCCATGCTTCCGCCTGCGCCATGCTGAAAATGCCGCGCGAACTGCTGGAAACGGCCGGCTTGATGCGCGCCGTCAATACGACGGACGAGCGACTCAAAATCCGGATCTTTCAGTATGCGACAAACGCGGAATTCAACGATTGCGTTTTGCGTAAAGACGAATCGGCGATACGTGAAACACTGGCCCGCTTCGAGGAAGATTTTCCTGTTTACGGCAAGCGGGTGGACCCGGAATTTGCCGTAACGCTCCTGGTCCAGGCCGCAGGGTTTGCCTGCTCGATGGGGGAATACAAACGCGCATTGCAATGGATCGACCAGGTGATGGTTATGCCGGCGCTGGCTCCGCGCGAAGACCTTGCAACGTTTATCCGGATCACCGAACTGCAATGTTATTTCGAAATCGGCGACGAAGAAAAACTGTCGCAGAAATTGTCTTCATTCTATCGTTACCTGAAAAACAAAAAATCGCTGTACGAAGTGGAGCGCGCGCTGATGGATCATATCCGTATCCTGGCACGTTCCACATCGCCCAACAAGAAAACGGAATTTTTTGCAGGACTGCGTGATTCGATCGCGAAAGCCATCCGGGAATCGCCGGAAGACAAGCGATTCTTCTCCAACAATTTCGATCTCATCGCCTGGTTCGACAGTAAAGTAAAAGGTCGTCCGCTGATGGAAATCATCATGGAAAACCAGGGAGAAAAGCCGGCCAAAGCCGCGAAGAAAAACTCGCCCGGGCGGAAAAAACGCTAAGCATTTATGGATCTTTCATTCATCCTCAACCAGCTGGGAGAAAACCGCGAAGAATACTACAACGCCGTTTCCCCGCCGATTTTTCAATCCAGTAATTTTGCTTTTCCTTCGGTTGCGGTGATGCGTGAAAATCTGAAAAGGGAGCTGGAGGTTCCTTTTTATACGCGCGGTTATAACCCGACTGTTGCGATGCTCCGGAAAAAGATCGCAGCCTTGGAAGGAGCGGAAGATGCTCTTGTTTTTGCAAGCGGGAGCGGGGCGATCGCTGCCGCGGTGATGAGCTCGGTGAAGGCCGGCGATCATGTGGTTTGTGTACGTAAACCATACAGCTGGACAAATGCGCTGCTTTCGAAATACCTGGCGAAATACGGTGTCGAAACCAGTTTTGTCGACGGCGAAGACCCGGAGAACTACCGCCATGCGATTAAACCGAATACGCGGATGTTTTACGTGGAAAGTCCGAATTCCCTGACCTTCGAATTGCAGGACATCGCAGCAATCTGTGCGATTGCACATGAAAAAAACATTACTGTAATCGCGGATAACAGTTATAATTCACCGCTTAACCAGAGTCCGCTTGCGCTGGGCGCCGACCTGGTTGTGCATTCGGCTACGAAGTACCTCAACGGGCACAGCGATGTGGTTTCCGGCGTGGTCTGCGGTTCGAAGGAACGCATCATGAAAATGATGGCAGAAGAATTCATGACCATCGGCGCCATCATATCACCACACGATGCGTGGTTGCTGATGCGTGGACTGCGGACGCTGGAACTCCGGCTGAACCGGTCGGCTGATTCGGCGATGCGGATCGTGGATTTTTTAGAGAAACACCCGAAAACGGAACAGGTGCTTTACCCGTTTTCCGCTAAAAACCCGCAGCTCGGACTTGCGCGGAAGCAGATGAAGCAGGGCGGGGGATTGCTCACTGTGGAACTCCGGGTGGAAAATGAAGCGGCCGTGGAACGTTTTTGCGACAGCCTGCAGCGGTTCCTGATCGCCACTTCGTGGGGCGGGCATGAATCGCTGGTGTTCCCGCTTTGTGCGGTTGCCGCTGCGAAGAGTTTCGAAGGAAAAACAAACCTGCCCTGGAAAATGGTCCGGCTTTATATCGGGCTGGAAGACCCTGAAGTGCTTATCGATGATCTGCGCCAGGCGCTGGAAAAAATCTGATTACTGTTTCACCAGTTTTTTTACCGAACGCATCCCCGCCGCATTTTCAATTTCCAGGAAATAAATCCCGGGAGCAAAACTGCGAAGATCAACCCAGCTTGCTTTTGATACGGATGTTGTGCGGAATAGTTCTTTTCCGTCGATGCTGCGGACAATGATATTCCTTGTTTCGTCGATGCTGTGGCGGATAAAGAACATGCCGTCGCCGGGATTGGGATAAACGGAATCGGTTGCGTTTGTTTTTATTTCTGCAATTCCTGTTGAAAGACATCCCGCATCCACAAAAGCATACCCGTCGTGATCGCCAAAAAAGCAATCGGCAGCAGTGAACCGCATAGTCACGGATTGCCCGATATAAGCGGTCAGTGAAACCGTATCGCAGCCCCAGGGCGTGTAATAGTTGTTGTTGATATTACAGGAAACCAGCGGCGAGTTGGGCATGCCGGGATAAATGACTTTCTGAAAAATGACGCCGCTGCTTGCATCGAAAACTTCGGCGCGGAAAAACGGCTCTTCGGTAGCTGCGTGATTGGCATCGATCAGCAAAGCGGAATATGAGAATACCAGGCTTGTGCCGGAAGGGCCGACCGTGAATGTTTGTTCAATTCCGCTGGCATGGTTGCTTCCGGAGGTAAAATTGATCAGCGCGGAATAAGTCCCTTGTCCCACCGGCGTAGCCCCGTTGCAGGTGATCCCGTTAAAATTGCTGTTGACGATCAGGTGCGGCGAATTGGACGTATAGGCGTTCACATTGGCTGGTGTGATGCCGGTGCTGACGCCTGTGAGTGGGTTGGTGTACCCGTTGGGCATGCCGGAGAATCCGGCCCAGCCGGTAAAATCCTGCGTTTCGAAGTTCTGGTTGGTTTGTGCTGCGGAAGCCAGGGAAAGCAGCAGGGCCGGGAAAAGTAAAAATTGTTTCATGTGCGATTTTTCATGTTCACTGCTGAAAGGTAAGAAATACGTGGAAAAGGATTGTGCGTGCCTTTTTCACCTTTTCCCATTTCCGCACCCCACTTCCCAAAAGCAAAAAAGGCTTGAAAGCATCTGCCATCAAGGCTTTGAGCATTGTGACTCCGGAAGGATTGCATATCCCGGTATACGCAGCATTGTGAATCCAACACAGGCGCTCCCTGCCGGGCGCATCTTTTGCTTTTCACACGTTCGTCAAAATCCCTTCGGGCTTTCGCCGCCTGCATGAAAAGCAAAAGACCACGACTAACGCCGTGGCCTGTGTGCGATTCATCCGTGACTCCGGAGGGATTCGAACCCCCAACCAACAGAACCGGAATCTGTCATTCTATCCAGTTGAACTACGGAGCCAAAAAAGAACGATAAATTTTAATACTTGTATTTTTAATTCCCCCCCAACCAACAGAACCGGTCCCGATAGCTATCGGGACTGTCATTCTATCCATCCCTAATTATCGGAAGAATGATGCAGCCCCTCGGCAGAAGGAGTGCAAAGATAAGAATTCGTGAAAAAGGCAGCAGAATACAATAAAACAGGGAAAATGAAGTTTATAGCTCGCTACAAATCCGTAATTTCGTAAGGCACATGAAATCAATCAATATGCTTCGGTTATTACTGGCCGCGGTCGTTATTTTCCAGGTATTCGGGGTCTCTGCCCAGCAGATCGGAATCGGCCAATGGCAGATTCATTTACCTTATCGCAGCTGTATTTCCGCTGCAGGGAATAATACTACCATGTATGCTGCTACCGAGAGCGGCCTTTTTGCCGTAAACCGCGCCGACAACAGTATCGAACGGATCAACAAGGTGAGCGGGCTTTCCGACATCACGATTAAAAATATCGGCTGGAATCCATTCACCGGCGAGCTTTTTGTAGGATACAAAAACGCGAACATCGATATCATCAAAGGCAAAACGATCGTCAATATCCCGGACATCAAGAATGCGCAGATCATCGGTAACAAGACCATCAACAGTATGCATTTTATCGGCAACCTGGCTTACGTGGCCTGCGGGTTCGGCATCGTGGTGGTGGATATGGACCGGAAAGAGATCAAAGACACATATTATATCGGTCCGAACGGTTCGTACCTGGAAGTATATGAAATCACTTCCGACGGCAATACCATTTATGCCGGGACGGATGCCGGGGTGTATTATGCTTCGCTAAGCGACCCGAACCTGGCAAATTTTACGTCGTGGACAAAGTTCACGGCCATTCCAACCGGTCCGTACAACCACCTGGTTATGTATCACGGCAGGCTGATGGCGAATTTCTCGAAAAGAATTCTTTCGAATTCCTACGAGGACGATACGCTTTTCTGCTTTAAGGTTTCGACGGCTGCCTGGGATACATTCCCCGGGTTTCCCGCAGGATCGCATGAACTTAACGGGATGTCGGCCACGAATGAAAAACTGTATCTCGGACTGAACTACAATGTTTTCATTTACGACACGATGGTTTTTACTCCGTCGTTCAGCCTGGAAAACCTGTACACATACAACGGCAGCGGACCAAACATAAATCCATGGCCGAAAGACATTTTTGTTGACGAAGGAAAAGTGCTCTGGATTGCCGACAAACGAAACGGGCTTGTGCGGATCGACAATATTTCCAACGGCACGATTTTTTATCCGAACGGGCCGGGTACGCCAAGCGCATACAGTATGGATCTGAAGGAGAACAACCTGCTGGTGGCGCCGGGCAATAAGAACGACGCATGGGGGAATACGTTCAACATCGAAGGCGTTTTTAATTACAAGCAGGATTTGTGGAGCACGCTGAACCGCGACCTGAACCCGGGCTTTGACACGCTTTGGGATATTCTCGCAGTAGCGATCGACCCGGATGATGTGAACCATTATTATTTCGGCTCCTGGGGGAAAGGTCTTGTGGATTTCCGCAACGGGAACATTTCCACGGTTTATGATAATTACAACAGTACGCTCAGTTCGAGCAATTCGTTCCAGTGGGTCGGCGTCGGCGGTCTTGGATTTGATGAAGACAATAACCTGTGGATGACAAACTCCAATACCACTTCCTGCCTGAGTGTAAAAAAAGCGGATAATACCTGGCAGTCGTATGACTTTACCGGGTTAGTGAGTACCGGGACAACCGTAGGCGGACTAATCGTTACCAAGATCAAACAAAAATGGATCATCCTTCCGCGCGGAAGCGGCCTGATGGTTTTTGATGAAAGCGGCACCCTGTCGAACACCACGGACGATAAAAAGAAAAAACTCAGTTTCACTCCCGGCGCAGGTAATCTCTCGGGCACGGATGTGCTGTGCATCGCCGAGGACCGCGACGGGGAGATCTGGGTAGGAACGGATAAAGGAATTTGTGTTTTCTACTCACCGGAAAACGTATTTAACAGCAGCGGCTTTGATGCCCAGCAGATATTGATCGACTACGGCGGGTACATCCAGATCCTGCTGGAAACGCAGATTGTAACGGCGATAGCGGTGGACGGAGCGAACCGCAAATGGATCGGCACCGAGAGCGGCGGGGTGTTCTTAATGTCGGAAGACGGCACCCAGCAGATCGCGCATTTTGATGTGGACAACAGTCCGCTGCTGTCGAACTCGATCACTTCGATCGCGATCAACCAGGCCACGGGCGAAGTGTTTTTCGGTACGGACAAAGGCATTGTTTCCTACCGAAGCGATGCTACTGAAGGCGGAGAAACCAACGGTGATGTGTATGCTTTCCCGAACCCGGTCCGCCCGGAATACGACGGAATCATCGCGATCACGGGCTTAGTGAAAGATGCAGACGTAAAAATAGCGGACGTACGCGGCAATGTGATTTACAAAACCAAGGCGCTTGGCGGACAAGCGACGTGGAGCGGAAATAACTTCAAGGGCGAACGGGCTGCGAGCGGCGTATACCTGGTCTTCATCACCAATGAGGACGGTACGGAAACAGCCGTTACCAAGATCCTTTTCATAAACTGAGATGCTGCATCATACGCGGGGAATCGTTCTTCACACCATCCCGTATTCCGACAGCAGTCTTATTGCGAAAATTTATACCGAACAATTCGGCCTGCAATCCTACATCGTAAGCGGTGCGCGCAGCAAGCGCGGAAAAGCGAAAGGCAATTTGCTGCAGCCGCTGATGCAGGTGGAGCTGGTCGTGCAGCATAAAGCGAAAAGCCGTCTCCAGCGCATTATGGAAATCGGCTGCAAAGCGCCGTACCGGCATATTCACGAAGACATCGTGAAAACCAGCATCGCGCTTTTCCTGGCCGAAGTGCTTTACAAAGCCATCCGCGAGGAAGAAAAAAATCCGGGACTGTTTGAATTCCTTTCGCATTCGCTGCAGATTCTCGACCTGGAAACCGGCAGTTGTCATAATTTTCACTTGTGTTTTTTACTTCAGCTCTCGCGGTATCTCGGATTCTTTCCGCACAGCGCAGAATCGCCGGCACATAAAATTTTTGACCTGCAGGAAGGTGTTTTCCGGGCTACCGAGCCGCATCACCCGTATTTCCTGGAGCCGGAACTGGGGGAAAAATTACTCCGGCTGATGCAAACGAATTACGAGAACATGCAGGAATTCACGATCGGTAATTTGGACCGCCGGCGCCTGCTGGAACGGTTGCTCTGGTATTATGAAATGCACCTGGAAAACATGCGTGATGTCAAATCGCACAAGGTGCTGGAAGAGGTGATGGGGTAAAGAATTTCGGGCTATTCCTGCTTCACAAACTCATACGTCCCGTAATCCAGAAACTCGTTGGCGGAAAGCGTAACCGACCGCAGTTTTTTATCGGCGATTTCAAACGGCGTTACGCGAATTCCGAAAACAGGATTTTTGTACGTGCACAGTAATGTATTCCCGTCGCGGTACTCCAGTATGGCGCCGATCTTCGGGTGGTGCTGCATGCTCATCACGAGTACGCCGTTTTTTTCTTCGATGCTTATCGTTCCGTACAAGAGATTGGAATAAGTTCCTGCGAATGCTTTCAACGGAACGGGCGGCGTTTTTTTCTTCGCGACGAGCTCTTTGCTTTTCTTCAGATCGGCGTCCTGGTTTTTCACCTGGGCGCTTTGCCATTTCTGGTAAATGTTGCTGTAATTGCGGTACGGGTTTCCGAAAAATGCATCGAGCAGCTGGTGATGCAGGGCTTCGAAGATCGCGTTGTTGTCGCTGTTGGTGAGGATGACAAAGCCCAGCCGTTCTTCGGGAACGATCGTGATGTTGGATAAAAACCCTCCCGCGCCGCCGTCGTGCCAGATGATTTTCCTGCCGGAATAATCGCGCAGGAACCAGCCCAGTCCGTAGGCGTTGAAATGTGTGCTCGGGAACAGCGGGGCATTATTTTCCATCATGATCTGCGGCGCGCGTGTTTCCTGCAGCACATCAAAAGGCACGATTTTTTTGCCGTTGAATCTCCCGCTGTCGAGCTGCATCAGGACCCATTTCGATAAATCGTTTACGCAGGAATTGATCGAAGCAGCCGGCCCGAGATTATCGACATTATCATACGCAAAAACCTGTTCTTTCCCATCAATACGCGTATGCGGGCGGCAGGCGTTGGCGTCGGAAATGATGTATTTGTGCTGCGTGGTTGTGCGCGACATGCCGAGCGGTTCGAAAAAACGGGTGCGTACAAAATCATCCCAGGGAATGCCGGAAGTAACTTCGGGAATGATTTGCCCGGCGGCAGTAAATGCGGCGTTGCAGTAACCAAAGTGCGCACGAAACCCGTATTTCGGTTCGTACTTCGCCATTTGCCGGATGATTTCTTTCCGTGAAAGGTCGGAATCCCAGTGAATGAAATCGCCCTGGAATGTTCCGAAACCGAGGCGGTGACACAGAAGATCACGGACCGCACACTGTTTGCCGGCCAGCGAATCATAGAGCCGGAAATCGCCGAGCCATTGTGAAACGGGCTGGTCGAGCGCCATTTTCTTTTCGCTTTCAAGCATCGCCAGCGCGGTTGCGGTAAACGCTTTGGTGCAGGAGGCGATCATGAAAAGCGAATTTTCATCCACTTTGCCGGGCTGCCCGATTTCACGGACGCCGTAACCTTTAGCCAGGATAACTTTGCCGTCTTTCACAACGGCGATGGCCACGCCGGGAAGATTCCATTGTTTCAGTGCGCGCTCCATGTACCCGTCGAGACTGTCGGTAACAAAAGCGGGAATTTTCTGCGCAGCCAGCGAAGCGGAAAAAAGCAGGAGAAAAAGGAAAACGGAGCGCTTCATACGACAGGAATTGGTTTGATCAAAAATAGGAAAAGCCGGGCTTGTCCTGCATTTCCCCGAATGTCGCAAAAACATTCATTGCCCCGGAGATACCTTTTGTTACCGAAATAGTGCCGCCGGTCTATTTTACTTGTGGAATCCGATGCTTTTCCCGTTTTTTGAGTACCCGTATAACACAACACAGCACCACCTTCGAAGCTGCATAGTACCAATTAGTAAAAGGAAGAGAGAACAATGACCGGATCGGAATATGACTTGTTGATGGCGCAACGCCTCAACCAGGCATCGGATGCATTTGTGCATCTGAAAGAGCTGTCGGAAAAAATCACCCGTCAGAATCGTGAACTGCAGAAAAAGCAGGAGCTGCTGGACCTGGTGATGAACCATGTCCCCGCTGTTATTTTTATGATCGACACCACGCGCAACCGGATCACCTGGGTGAACCAGCGGCTGAAGCAGTTGCTGGGTTTTACAACAGACCAGGCGATGAACGGGGGAACGAAATTTTTGCGCGAGCTGATCGGGCGCGACGATTTTCACCACATTCAGCAGGCCGTGGAGTATTTTAATTCCCGGAAAGGCAACGAGTACAAGACGCTGCTTCATATGCACGACTCGTACAACGAAGAGCATATTATGAGCGCGACGGTGGCCCCGCTGCAGCGCGAGGAAAAAGGAAAAGTGAGTTCGGTAATCTGCATTGCGCTCGATGTTACCCGCCAGACGGAAACACAGCAGGAGCTGAAGCAGATGCTCCGCGCCATGGTGAGCAACGGAAGTGACAAAGTCATCCGCAGCATCACGCGCCGCGAGTATGACGTGCTTCGCCTGATCGCCCGTGAATACAGTACCAAACAGATTGCGGAAGAACTCAACATCAGCATTCCCACGGTGGAAACCCATCGCCGGAACCTGCTCCGGAAAGTGGAAGTGAAAAACACCGCCGGACTGGTTCGCTTCGCCGTGGAGAATATGATCGTTTGAGGAACGTATTGCATTCCTCAAAGTACCAGGTTCATTTTATGTATCGTTGATTTCGGAAGAGATCCTTTTCCGGATTTTGGATTGCCGATTTTGGATTGGCGATTGTAAGCCGACTCCAATCGCAAATCCAAAATCGCCAATCGGAAATTATTTCAGCAGTCCCGAACGGAATCCGTAGCGGATCAGGTCGGCGGCATTGGAGACGTTCAGTTTCCGGAAAATATTGGTGCGGTGCGTATCTACTGTTCGCGGGCTGATGAACAGTTTTTCCCCGATCTCCGTATTCGTCAGGCCCTCGGCGATGAGGCGGATAATTTCGATTTCGCGGGAAGTAAGTTGTTCGGCCGGCTCTTCATCCGTCTTTATTCCGCTGTCGCTTTTCCCGTCGAGTGCGGCGCGCGCTTCTTCCGAAATGTACCGGCCCCCGGCGAGAATTTCGTGCACGGCTTTGAGCAATTCTTCGCTGCCTGCAATTTTCAGCACAACACCCGACGCGCCTGCATCGAGCGCTTTGCGCAGGAGCGAGCGCTGATCGTGCATGGTGAGCAGGAGGATTTTCTGATCGGGATCCGTTTTGATGATGGCGGATGTCGCTTCGATGCCGTTCATCTGCGGCATGTCGATATCCATCAGTACGATATCCGGGCGCAGCTTGTTGAACAGCGCAACCGCTTCCACGCCGTTGGCCGCCGTTCCGCAAACGAAAAATCCGTTCGCTTCGTTAAAAACCAGGGCCAGTCCTTCCGCCATCAGACGGTGATCATCGGCAATCAGTATGCGGACCGGTTTGTTCATAACGGTAATCTTACGATAAAGGCGGTTCCTTTTCCCTGCCCGGATTCGCAACGCAGCTCTCCGCCGAGAATAGCGACCCGGTTGCTGATATTGGTCAGGCCGATGCCTCCTCCCGCCGCAGCGAAGTTAAAGCCTTTCCCGTTGTCCTCCATACGCAGGATCAGCCGTCCTTCGCGCACGAGCACCTGTACCTGCGTATGGCTCGCGCCGGAATGCCGGATAATGTTGCTGATCATTTCCTGGGCGATGCGGTACACATGGATCGCGGTGTTTTCCGGGATCACGGCCTGCCCGGTGAAATCGTCGAAAGAAGAACGGATCGTTCCGGCGGAAAAACTTTTCTGAACCAGGTCGCTGAGCGCTGCGCCGAGCCCGTGGTGTTTGAGCGCGGGCGGCATGATGGTGTGCGACATGGTACGGACTTCTTTCCCGGCTGCATCGAGAATATCGAGCGTGGATTCCATTTCGGTGGCCACGGCTTTGCCTGATTTCACGTCGCCGGTAAGTTTCTGCCACGAGAGTTTCAGTGCGGCGAGCTGCTGTGCGATCCCGTCGTGCAGGTCGCGCGCCATCCGGCTGCGTTCGGCTTCCACGGCTTCGAGGGTCACTTTGAGCCCGCGTTCTTTTTCCCGGATCAGCGCGGCATGCTGCTTTGCTTTCTGGATGCGGCTCCTGCGCTGGAAAAGGAAAAGAACAAGCAGCAGGATAACGGCCGCCGAAAGCCCGGTGATCCAGGCCAGGCGTGTGATGCGGGTTTGCTCCAGCTGCAGCGAAAGGTTTTTTTGCCCGAGTTCCGCGAGGTCCCGGTCTTTTCTCGCCGATTCATATTGTTCCTGCAATTCGGCAAGCCTGCTCCCGGCATCTTCTTTCTTGAGGGAGTCTTCGTACATCCGGAAGAGTTTGAAATTTTCCAGCGCCTTGCGCGTGTCGCCGGTTTTTTCATACACTTCGGCTAAGAACTGGTGCACAATGCCCAGGGCGTATAAACTATTGTTTTCATGCGCGAGCGCGAGCGCCGTATCGAGTGCAAGTTTCGCTTTTTCCGGCTGCCCGAGATGGATCATACAGTTGGCGAGGTTGGCCATCAGCAGGTCGTCGGAAGGAACGGGATCCCGGTTCTGCAGCGCTTTGCGGTAAATGGAAACGGCTTCTTCGTGTTTACCCAGGTCGCAGTAAGCGTTGGCCATATTGGAATACGTGCCGGGAAGTTTTTTCTTTTCGCCGAGCCGGCTGCGCAGGGCAACGGCATCGGCGAAATAGTTCAGCGCTTCCTGCGGCCGTTTCAGGTAACGCAAAACCACGCCGATGTTATTATAATCGGCCGCGATACCGCTGCTGTCGCCGGTTTCGAGATCCGATTTCAGCGCTTTCCGGTTATACTGTAAAGCGAGATCGTATTTTTCCGTGCGCTTGTAAATCACGGCCAGCCCGGTGTAAATTTTGGCGAGGACATTATTATTATCCTGGCGTTCGCCGATGATTTTCGCTTTCATATAATAGTCGACGCCGCGCTCGTAAAATCCTTTTCTTACGCAGGCCGAACCGATCGTGCGCAGTGTTTGCAGGAGCAGGGCGGTATCGTTGAGCGAAACGGCTCCGCGGTAAGCCTCCCCGGCCAGGACCAGGGCCGAGTCGATATCCGAAGGCTGGAGTTCCCAGCTCAGGCTGTCGAGCAGCAGCACCTGTTTTTTATCGCTCAGCGTATCCCCGGCCCGAACGGAGGCGGGAATAAAAAACAGGAAAAGTAAAAACCGCCAATGCCGCATGAGAAAACAAATTTCAACAAAAAAAACCGGCACAGGAAAGACCGGATTCCCGGCAATTTTTCCTGAATGTCGACGAAGGGGCAAAATATTGGCCGGGACAAACAAAAAAGCATGGATAAATTATAAAATTTGGGTTATCTTTGTAATGCTCAATCCTCACCGCCCGGTGACAAGATTGAGTTTCAAATGCGACCAGTGGGTTTATTGGGGTTAATCCACTGAATCGCTTACATGTTTTGCGGCGCGGGTTTTTGGGGTTAATCCGCGCCGCTATTTTTATAAACCTTTCCCAGGAAAAGCCAGGATTTATCCGTTTCTGTTTATCGTAAACGGTGCATTATCATTTCCGGTAGGGAGAAGGACTTTTATACGCGCACCCCGATCACGAGCATATCATCCACCTGTTCCAGCGCTCCGCGCCATTCTTCGATGGTCTGATCGAGTACGCGCCCCTGTTCTTCGAGGTCTTTGTCCAGGATGCTCAGCAGCAATGCTTTCATCTGGGCGCTCTTGAATTTTTTCCCCTGCGGACCGCCGAACTGGTCGGCATACCCGTCGCTGAAAATGTAAAACGTATCGCCGGGATTGAGCTGGATTTTATGCGTGGTGTATGTTTTGGAAGGATCGTCGCTCCAACTGCCGATGGAAATTTTATCGGGTTTGTATTCCGTGAATAATTTTCCGCGGAAGTGAAACAGCGGGCTGAATGAACCGGCATACTGCATTTCCAGCGTGCGTGTATGAAGCAGGCAGAGCGCAATATCCACGCCGTCGCGCACACGCGTATCGCCGAAGGTCTGGCGCAGTTTTTCGGAGATCATTTTATTGAGGCGGTCGAGGATGACCGCCGGCGCCTCGGTTTCGTGACCGCGCACGGCTTCATCGAGAATATCCTTGGTAACAACGCTCATGAACGCACCCGGAACGCCGTGCCCCGTGCAGTCGATCGCGGCAAGCAGAACATGGTCACCAAATTCACGGAAGTAATAAAAATCGCCGCTCACGATGTCTTTCGGTTTATATAAAAGGAACATATCCGGCAACCGTTTCCGGATATCACGCACCGGGGTCATCATGGCATCCTGCAGGCGTTTCGCGTAGCGGATGCTGTCAGTGACTTCCTTGTTTTTCTGCGCGAGTTCTTCGTTGCGCAGGGCCAGTTCGAGCGTGCGCTCTTCTACTTTTTGTTCCAGTTCGCGTTTTTGTTTTTTCAGGTTCCGCGTGCGCATCTTGTCAAAACCGTAGATGCAGAAAATCACGAAGAGTATGGCGATCACGTAAAAAACGGCGGTTTGCCAGAAAGGCGGCTTGATGAAGAATCGGTATTTGGCGGGTTCTTTATTCTGAACGCCGTCGTTGTTCACCGCCTTGAGCAAAAAAGTGTATTCTCCCGGCGGGAGGTTGGAGTATACGGCTTCGTTCAGCGAAGTAAGTCCCGGGGACCAGTCGTTGTCGAATCCTTCCAGTTTGTATTGATACTTTACTTTTTCGGGACTGGTGAGGCTGGCCCCGACAAAACGGAACGTGAGGTGGTTCTGGTCGTAGCTGAATTCCGCGTCTTCCGGGAATTCGGCATCCTTCATAAAAATTTTAAGCCCGGTCAGTTTGGTGATCGGTTCGCTTTCGTTTTTCCTGTTTTCCGCCGGGTCGAATTTTACAGCGCCCATGATGGTGCCGAACCAGACTTTGTTGTTCTTGTCGATGCAGGCGGCGTTCGGGTTGACTTCAACGCCGAGGAATCCTTCGCTGCGGCCGAAGTGTGCGAAACTGCTGTCGGCAGGATTGAAACGGTCGATGCCGCGGCTGTTCCCGATCCATACCTGGTCGTTGGCGTCAACCAGTATCGCATACGGTGAGTCGGTGGTCATGCCGTCGCGCGTGGTATAATTCCGGAACGTTTTCCCGTTATACATGTACAGTCCGCCGCCATACGCGCCGAACCAGAGGTTGTGTTTTTTGTCTTCGTTGATGCAGAGAATAAAACGATGCGCCACGCCGCTGCCTTCATCATACCTGCGGAAAGCGGAACCGTCATACACGGAAAGGTAACCGCCCAGCGCCCCGAACCAAAGCAGTCCTTTGCTGTCGCGGAAAATCCGGTACACGTGGTTTCCGCCCAGCCCGTCGCCGGTATTGAAGTTCCGGAACGTTTTGGTCTGCGGATCGAAACGGGATGCGCCTTCTTTCGTTCCGAACCAGAGGTTGCCTTTGCTGTCGCTGTTGATGGCGTAAACCACGTCGTTGGCCAGCCCGTCGCTTTTCGTGTACGTTTCGAACCGCTCGCTTCCCGGGGCCAGTTTGCTCACTCCCCCGAAACCCGTTCCGAACCAGAGGTTGCCGTTCGCGTCTTCGTATGCGGATAAGATCACATTACTGCCGAGTCCGTTGTCCGTTCCGTAATTCTTCACCGTGAATTTCGTTTCACCGGTAAGCGGCAGTTTGTAGAAACTGATTTTGGTAAGCCCGTCATTTGTCCCCAGCCAGAGGTTGCCGTTGCGGTCAGAGCAAACCGCCCAGACGATATCGTTCACCAGCCCGTCGGCCCGGTCGAAAAGCTGGAAGCGTTCGCCGCGGTACTGGTTCAGCCCGACATCGGTACCGATCCAGACATTTCCTTCGCGGTCTTCGAGCAGTGTTTTTACATTGAAATAATTGAGGCCCTGCCGCGTGGAATAATTTTTCAGGGTGGCGCGGCTGAGTGCATCGTTCCGGTCGGCGGATGCAGCGGGGGAAATCTTGCAGGCGCCTCCGCCGGTAGTCCCGATCCAGACGTTTCCCCGCGAATCCGGGCAAATCGTTTCAATGAAATTTGCGCCCAGCCCGTTGCCCTGCGCATACTGCCGCAGGTGCGGTGCCAGCGTTTTGGCCGAACGCGCCATAAACCCTTTCGGAATGGTGAGCACCACCACCCCGGCGTCGGCCGTTCCGAGCCACATTTCGTTCTGGTTCACCAGCGCGATGGCCGTGAACAGGTTCGATGGCAGCCCGTCGGCAAGATTCAGGCGTTCGTATGAAGAAGGCGATGCGAGTTCCGTATTTTCATTGTAAATGCAAATGCCTTTATCTGTCGTCATCCAGATATTATCCATCCCGTCTTTGCACAGACCGTACACGTTTTCCGACGGCAGGCCATCGTCGAGCGAGAGCGAAGACATCTGGTTTTTCCCGGGAGCGTAAATAAAAATGCCGGCGCCGTCCGTCGCGATCCAGAACGAACCGTGCTTGTCGCGGGTAATTGCCGTTACCGTTTTAAAACGTGTGTATTCTTCCAGTTCGAGCGATTCGAGTTTTTTCAGCCCGGCATTGTAGCGCGAAACGCCGCCGGCCCAGTGACCGAACCAGAGGTCGCCGCTGGTGTCTTTGTACGAGCAGGTGATCCAGTCTTCGGCCAGCCCGTTTTTCCGTGAAAAGTTGGTGAATTCGCGGCCGTTGTATTTTGACAGGCCCGCCAGCGTCCCGATCCAGAGATTGCCTTCTTTGTCCTGGATGAGCGTCTGCACCTGCGATTGTGCAAGTCCCTGTTCCACGCCGTAGTGAATGAAACTGGTGGTTTGCGCGCGGAATAAAGCCGGAAGCAGCAGCAGGTAAAGAGCAAGAAGAAAACGCATCCGTTCAGCGTTTTTTGAGAGCAGCCAGTTCAGCATAATAGATTTTTGCGTCGATCGCCTGATCGTTTTTGTAGAAATAGGTTACGCCCCACCACCAGGTTTCCGCGCGGAATGTGTCGCGTTTGCCGCCGGGCCAGGATATGACGGTTGTTTTGGTATCGGATAAAAAACCGGGGCTCGTTGAAATAGCAATATTGGGAGAAGGGTTGTAAGAATACGCATTGATCTTCACTACAGGCTTCAGCAAAGCCGATTTACTTTCCCGTTCGATCCGTGCGGCATCCTGCACAAGCCGTTTTTCCTGGTTGGTTTTGATCTGCTTGTTTTCCAGGGTATGTTTCCGGCGCATTTTTTCCTGTTCGTTCAGGAAACCGCTTCGCCCGATGCGATCGGCTTCGAGACGCATGATTTCCACCACGGAACTGCCTTCGGCATCGCGTTTCATGTTGGTGAACTTCTGCATATTGGCCTGCCGTTCGCTTTCGGCAACCAGTTTGAGCAGGCTGTTTTCATATTGCGACTTGATGCCTTTGTTTCGTGCCTCGAGGGCCAGGCGTTCCTGTTTTTCGCGCTCGAGCCGGATGGCTTCGGATTCCATCGTTTCTTTTTCCTTTTCCTGGTCGGCTTTGGCTCTTGCTTCGGCGATGGCTTTCAGGCGGCGCGCTTCTTCTTCGGCTTTGGCGCGTTCTTCAGCTTCGCGCAGGGCCAGCAGTTTTTTGCGCGCATCGTCTTCGCGCTCGCGTTCTTCAGCCTCGCGGCGTGCGCGTTCTTCGGCTTCTTTGAGCGCAGCGAGTTCCTGCTGGCGTTTTTTATCCTCGTTCACATCTTTAAAAACACGATCGATGAAGCGCCAGGAAGGATCATCCTGGAAGCCGGTTTTCCCGTCGAACATCACTTTAATAAAAGGCTCACGCGCAAAAAGAGCCGTATTAACATTCGGTGCGTTTTCTTCGAAAAAAGGAACTTCGGCCACGTAGTCGGGATAAATCCAGGCTTTATCCGGCGGCACTTTCAGGTTCAGCAGCATGTGCATAGGCACGCAGCCCGGCGCGGAATAGTTGATCCGGTATTCGTGCCCGAGATCGATGGTGAATTTGAATTTGCCGTTTTTTCCCGTGGTGAGCTGGTAAAGCTGGGTGGTTCCGTCCATGATTACCGTTACGGTTGCTCCCGGGAGGGGTTGTTTGCCTTTGACCGCGGTACCGAAAAAGCGGAGATCGCCCTGGGCCCGTAAAACGGCGGGAATCAGCAAAAAAAAGAGCCCGGCAAAAAGTAATTTTTTAGCAGCCATGCCCTTGCAGATATGCAGCCTTGAAGCCATAGGAAACAGTCAACGAAAGATACGTAATTATGTATATAGGGTTTCAGTAACAGGCATATTCATTCTTTCTACTTTTGTCGGGAAAAACAGGTAAACATGGACTGGACTCTTGACTTCAAAGCGATCGCAACCGTAACGATGGTGCTTTTTGCGGTAATTGACGTGGTCGGCTCTATCCCGGTTATTATCGGGCTGCGCCAGAAAGTAGGAGAACTTCAGACCGGCAAGGCTTCGCTGGTTTCGCTGGGTATCATGGTGGTTTTCCTCTTTATCGGCGAACAGATTCTCGGCCTGATCGGGCTTGCCGTTTCCGATTTCGCGATAGCCGGTTCATTCGTGCTTTTCTTTCTTGCGCTGGAAATGATTCTCGGTATCCGTTTGTATAAAGACGAAGTTCCTTCAACCGCATCCGTAATGCCGCTCGCTTTCCCGCTTATTGCCGGGACCGGAACGCTGACCACGCTGCTCTCTCTCCGCGCGGAATACACCATACTCACGATCCTGATCGCGATCGCCATCAACGTGATCATCGTGTATGTCGTGCTCCGGAATATCGCCCGGCTGGAGAAAATGCTGGGCGTGGGAGGCGTCGCCATCCTGCGTAAAGTATTCGGCATAATCCTGCTGGCGCTTGCCGTAAAACTGTTCCGCACGCACGCGGCTAAACTGTTTGAGGACACTAAAACAACGGAACAGGCCGTTTCTTACCTTTACGACGGTCTGAATGTCCTTCTCAAAGGGCGTTCCTGAGAAGCGATGAATATTTATTCCCGGAAACAGGTATGGAAATGGCTGCTGCTGATCTCGGCGGCGATTATCGTTGGAGCGTCGCTGCTCTATTCGGGATTCCTGGTAAGCAATATCGCCAAAAGTGAAAAGCGCAACGTGGAGCTTTGGGCCGAAGCCGTTCGCCGCAAGGCCGTGTTGATGGAAGTTACCGGCCAGCTCTATGAAAAAATCGCGCGCGAAGAGCGGAAAAAAATGGAACTCTGGGCCGAGGCCAACCGCCAGCTGGCCAAAGACCTGAACGATTACAGTTTTATTTTCGAAGTCATCAAGGGGAATGAAAATGTTCCCGTGATGCTGGTAGATGACGCCGGGAAAATTATTTCCACGCGCAACCTGGATTCGATCAAAGGGAACGATCCGGCATACCTGGAAGAGCAGCTGGCCATTATGCGCGATCAGCACGATTCCATCGCGATCAATCTTGGAAACGGGCGCCTGCATTTTCTTTTTTACAAAGACTCCGAAGTATTTACCGAAATCCGGCAGTCGTTCGAGGATAACGAACGGTCGTTTATCCGCGAAGTCGCTTCCAACCCGACTTCGGCTCCGGCCGTTTATGCGGATTCGGTAACCAACGAGATCATCGCGTTCGGAAATTTCGACGACCAGAAAATTCATTCGAAAGATTCCGCCGCATACGTGCAGGAGGTGTACAAAAAAATGCAGCTCAGCGGAAACAAGATCAAAGTATCCATCGGCAACGGCCGCGGCAGGGGCAACGTGATTTATTACATGGAATCGCCCTACCTGCAGCAGCTTCGTTTTCTTCCGCTGGTGCTGCTCGGCGTAGTCGGCGTTTTCCTGGTTGTGGCTTACCTGCTTTTCAGCACATCCCGGCGGGCGGAACAGAATTTAGTCTGGGTAGGCATGGCTAAGGAAACGGCGCACCAGCTCGGCACGCCGCTTTCGGCGCTTTTTGCCTGGATGGAATACCTGAAAATGAAAGGCGTTGACGAAGGTATACTGAATGAAATCGGGCACGATATCAAGCGCCTGGAAATGATTACCGAGCGTTTCTCGAAGATCGGGTCGAGACCGAAACTCGAACGCACGAATATGGTGGAAGCGCTCGACAGTGCGGTAGAATATATGCGCTCGCGTTCGCCGAAGGACGTGACCTTCATTATCCAGACCAACGGGCTCCAGCAACTTCCTGTCCCGGTGAATGTGCCGCTTTTTGCCTGGGTCATCGAAAACCTGTGCCGCAACGCGGTGGATGCGATGGACGGGAAAGGTAGCATCACGATCGAACTCAGCGACCATATGCAAACCGCGTACATCGACATCACGGATACGGGCAAAGGCATGCCCAAGTCGAAATACAAAACGGTTTTCGAGCCGGGATATACTACCAAACAGCGCGGCTGGGGACTCGGCCTTTCATTATGCAAGCGGATTATCGAAAATTACCACGAAGGAAAAATTTTCGTCAAGCGCTCGGAAGCCGACAAAGGGACCACGTTCCGGATTGTGCTGAAAAAGTAATTACGGTTTTATTTCCACAGCGCCACGATAACGGCTGCCGCACAAATTCCCACCACGTGGTAACCGATATTGATCATCATCAGTTTCAGCGGACGTTTTTCGTACATCATGTTGATGCCCATCACGGTTGCACAGAAGCACAGGCTGACGAATAAACCGAGTTTCAGCGCGGGAACAACCGTGCCGCAGGCCATGATCCAGGCAAAAAAAGCAATCGCAAAAACCGCGGCGAAATTACCGATCAGTGTAAACACCATCAGCATAGGCATCCGCTTTTTGTCTTCTTCCGAAGGAGGCGAAGGAAGCAGTGAAACCCAGATTTTGGCAAAGAGAATCGGTGAATACCAGAGCGCTCCGACGACGAAATAAACCAAAGTGGCTACAAAAATGGCGAGCCAGTTCGCATGGTCAAAAAAGTCTTTAAGCATGGCGTGTTGGTTTTGGTGAGCAGGAAAGGTAAACCAAAATCAGTATGCCAGTCAAGACCGCTGTTTTTCCGGCAGCGACTTTTGTCCTGTATGGCTCTTGCCACAAAGGCACCAAGTCACAAAGAAACACGAAGAGAATGCGGATGCATCCGGGATCATTCTTTACTATTCGCCGAGCCAGGCGACTACGTCAGGGAGCAGGAGGAAAAGGGTTTGTTCTTCGAGCAGGGTTTCTTCCACTTCCTGTTTTGTAAAAAACTTCCGGCTGACGAGTTCTTTGCAAACGGCAAGCGCTTTGTCATATTCACTGTAATAAATATGCGTGTTGAGTATGGCGCGGCAGGAACGTTCGCGGGCGAGGCCGGGCATGTTTTCGGCGACTTTCCGGAATAATTCCAGGCTGCGTTCCGTGCTGTCCATCGCGGAATACAGGTTCGCGCGGTAATAATCGAGTAAGGGATCCTTTACGATTTTGTCCAGCTCGTCGAGATAATAAATCGATTTTCTGTAATCGCCTGTTTTCGAACAGTCGTCAAACATGAGCAGGTTGTACCCTGCGTCGTCGCGGTATAATTTTTTAAATGTCGCTGCTGCTGCTGCGTATTCTTCGGCATCGTGGCCGGAACAAATACTCATATACTGAAGCAGCACCGATTTGACTTCGCGATATTTTTTCGGAAGCGTATTATAAGCCAGGATTGTTTCGGGCACGTTGCCGGTTGACGCCTGTTCGCGGAAAATTTTCAGTGTATTGACCGAGTCGCTTCGTTTCATGCCGGAAGATGCGTCGCTGCCTACCGCTTCGCCGATCGTCCGCCCGATGATAAAAACATAAATGTCGCGAACAACCGGCTTCCCGTTTTTTGAACCGAGTATAAAATCATAGTAGTTGATTCCACCCTGTTCGTAAAACAGGCGAAGGAACGCATGGTGCTCGCCGTTTTTTTGTTCGTAACGGATATATTCGAAGTCGCCTCCCTTTCCTCTCCAGGCCAGCGTATCAAAAACAGCCTGCATTCCTTCGGAGAAGGCCTGTTTGAAATTTTTAACGTCGGCCAGCCGGAGTTTTAATTTGCGCGCGCGTTCTTCGCCCAGCTCATCCAGGTCGGAATTGGTTTTCAGGAAATTCGGGTTCCCGGCATCCAGCGCACTGTCCAGCGCTTCGGCAAAACGGCGATATTCTTTTTCCGAAAGGTCCGGCTCGTTTTTCCCGCCGCAGGATTGCAGGATGAAAAAAGCAAAAAACAAAAAACAAAGGACAAAACGAAAAGCCGTATTCAACACGTTCAGAGTTTTATGCAGACATTTTTCGCTTCAGTGAAAAAATTCAGCGCGTTGAATCCGCCTTCGCGACCTACGCCCGATTGTTTCACTCCACCGAAAGGCGTGCGCAGGTCGCGGAGCAGCCAGCAGTTGATCCAGACAATGCCGCTCTGCAGTTTCGATGCCACGCGGTGCGCGCGCGTGAGGTGCTGCGTCCATACGATCGCCGCCAGGCCGTAGCTGGTACTGTTGGCCATGTTCAGCGCTTCTTCTTCCGTATCGAAAGGCATGATGGAAACCACGGGGCCGAAAATTTCTTCCTGGTTGGTGCGGCAATCAAACGCAAGTCCTTCGATGATGGTCGGTTCGATATACCAGCCTTCGGAAAACTCGCCGTCAAGCATTACACGCTTTCCGCCGGCCAGGATTTTCCCGCCCTCCTGCTGCGCAAGATCGATGTACGAAAGAATTTTCTCCATGTGACTTTGTGAAACCACGGCGCCGAGACGCGTTTTTTCATCGCCGGGATTCCCGGGTTTCAGTTCTTTTGTTTTTGCCACGAAGGCGTCGCGGAATTTTTCATAGATTGGCCGTTCGACAAAAATCCGCGAACCGCAGAGGCAGATCTGGCCCTGGTTGGCGAATGAACTTTGCATGGTAATTTTCAGCGCCTGGTCGAAATCGCAGTCGGCGAAAATGATATTCGGATTTTTTCCGCCGAGTTCGAGCGACAGTTTTTTGAACATCGGCGCCGCCGTGCGCGCAATGCCTGCACCGGTTTTTGTTCCGCCGGTAAAAGAGATCGCTTTGATTTCCGGGTGCTCCACAATGGCCTGTCCCGCACCCGGTCCCGTGCCGTGCACGATGTTGAGCACACCTGCCGGCAGCCCGGCTTCGATGCAAAGTTCGGAAAGCAGGAACGCGGTCATCGGTGTTACTTCGCTCGGTTTAGCGACTACGCAGTTTCCCGCAGCCAGCGCCGGCGCAATTTTCCAGGTGAAAAGATACAGCGGGAGATTCCACGGCGAAATGCAGCCGACTACGCCGATGGGCTGGCGCAGCGTATAGTTGATGGCACTGTCCTCCATCGCGTGCGATTCGGAAGCATAATGCATCACCGCCGTAGCAAAGAATTCGAAATTGCTCACGGCGCGCGGAATGTCCACGCGGCGCGCGAGTTCTACCGGCTTGCCGTTGTCTTTCGATTCGGCTTTGGCCAGGCGTTCGAGGTCGCGTTCGATCAGCGCGGCGATGCGCATGATGATCTTCGCGCGTTTTTCGGCGGGCGTGTTTGCCCAGGCCGGGAATGCGGCATTGGCGGCATCCACGGCCAGCTGTACGTCGGCTGCGCCGGAATCGGGAATGAGCGAGTAGACCTTCCCGGTTGCGGGCTGGTAATTATCAAAGTACTTGCCGCTTTGCGGCGCAACGAGTTTCCCGTTGATGTAGTTGTGCAGTTTTTCCATGGTGCTCGTGTCGCCTTTTCGCGTCAGCGTTACCGGTTCCGTGCCTGTGTTCATGGCTTTGGATTTTGTACGAAGTTACGAAATTGATGCCGGATGGAAGATGATCGTGACAAGCGCATACGGAATCTGATGTACGGTTTTTGTGCTTGAAACAGGCTTTCCCGGCGAAGGGAAAAAACCGGCCGGTGAAAAAATTTATTTGCGGATTGTCTGCCTGAACCCGCACCGGCACAGGTTCTTCTTTGTAAATTCGATTTCTGCCGGGCTGTTTTTTTACGTATCACATAACACAAAACAAGATGAAACGATTGATCTCCTGCCTGCTTCTTGCAGCAAGTTCCGTAACGGTATCTGCACAAAACGATGCCGCAAAACCAAGACATGCCGATTCGCTGGCCATCCGGGAAACCATCCTGAATTATGTGGAAGGATTTTATTACGGCGAGGTGAAACGTATGGAAAAAGCGGTTCATCCCGAGCTGGCGAAACGGATCATCGTGCGCGATACATCGGGCGTGACGATGGTCAGCAATATGGGATCGTCCACGCTGATTTACAATACGAGCCGCCAAAGCAAAAAAGCGCAGGAGCGGAAAGAGCCGATCAAAACAGAGATACTCGTGTACGATATTTTTAAAAACATCGCCACGGCCAAAGCCAGTACCGACAAGTTCAGCTTTATCGATTACGTGCAGCTTGGGAAAATCAACGGGGAATGGAAGATTGTGAATGTGCTTTGGGAATTTACCGGCGAGAAAAAGCAGTGATCAATCCGCTCAGGGCAGAAAATACGCGATAGCTGTAATGGCCGCGCCGACCAGTGTTCCGGAAAGTATAATGGTCCGGGCTTTGGCAAGATCTTTCCGGCGGAATTCTTCCTGCATCACGGACTGGCTTTGGCCGGTTTGCCGGAAATTGAAAATTCCTTTCAGGCCGAACTTCACGCAGAACTTCGTGAGCCATTGTATTGCGCTTACGCCAAAAGCAGAAGCCGGGATGATAAGCAGGAGCCGCAGCAATTTCTGGTCGCTGAAAAGAAAAAGGGGAACAGCCATGAGCAGCAAGACCAGCAGTGCGTAAAATGAAAGATTCCGCCGCCTGCGTATTTCGGCCGGACCGATATTGCAGGTTCCGGGAATGTATTCGAATTCGTTTTGCGGAGCGTTGCTCATGCCGGACCTTTTGGATAATCAAAGGTACGGAAAGGATTAACGGTGCTGGTCAATGATTTTTTGAAGTTGTACAGCCTGCATCACGCCGGATGTTCTCCACACGACTTCGCCGTTCCGGAAAAGGATGAGCGTAGGCACGCCGGTAATCCGGTATGCCGATGCGGCCGCCGGGTTTTTATCGACATCCACTTTCAGGATTTTAACCGAATCGCCCACCATCGGCTTCAGGTTTTCCAGGATGGGTTTCATCATTTTGCACGGGCCGCACCATTCCGCGGAAAAATCAACCAGCACCATCGGCTCCGAGCGGATGATCCCGCTGAATGTTTTTGGTTTTCCTGTCGTTTCCATGTTCACGGTTTTGTTTTGATTTTTTCAACCTCTGCCTCTCCCGGTTTTGCCGCGGTTTTTTCAGCAGGATCATAATTGCAGCTCCCGCTGAAACATCCGCCGGCCGCACAGCCGAAACGGAAAACAGCCATCGCGGCGAAATATCCGCCCGGGAGCAGGCCGAACCATTGTTTGTCTGCGACCGACTGGATGATGACGAGCACGCCGATCGCCAGGTAAAGCACCCGCATGAATGTCCAGCCGGACAGGATTCGTTGCTTCAGCATATCAGCTGATTTTATTTTCCAGGCTCATCCATCCGCCGCCGTTGTACACTTCGGAAAAGCCGTTTGATTTCAGGATACTTTTCGCCGAAGCACTGCGCATGCCGGATGCACAGCAGGTAATAACCGGCTTGTCTTTTTTCAGCTTCGACAGGCTGCGGTTCAGATCGTTCAGCGGAATGTTCACCGAACCTTTGATATGCCCGCCCTGGTATTCGCCTTTGGTGCGCACATCGAGGATGATTGCACCGTTGGCGACCAGTTCGGCGTAATTGACTTTCGGTCCGAGACCGAGCGCTTTCCTGATAAATGAGATCATGCTGTTTTTTGGTTTTGAAGGTCATATTGTACATCCATCCACCCGCCGCCGTTTTCGCAGCTGATTCCTTGTCTCTGGAGGTAAGCCGCGGCCTGCCCGCTCCGGTTTCCGCTGGCGCAGCAGAGGATAACGGGTTGCTGCATGGCGCGGATTTCCCCGATACGTTCGGGAATTTCCTGCAGCGGAATATTGATGCTTCCTGCGACGTGCCCGCTCATGAATTCTCCGCGCGATCTTACGTCGATGATGATTTTAGTGTTCATGGTTTTCATTTTTTTGATTTTGGGACTTTTCTTTTCTGAACATGTTGAAGAATAAGCCGCCCATCATGGCGCCGTAAAGGGTGCTGTTCAACGGCCTGGAGGTAATGGCGCAGGTTCCGCTTTCGCAACCCACAAAATGGTAGTAGAGATACCCGCCGAGCGCTCCCGCTGCAACGCCGATGATGGTCAGCTTATGTTTCTGTAAAAAGTTCATCGTTAAAGCATGGTAGTCGGACAAACATAATCGGTGACCCGGAATCTGCCCGAATCCCGGATGGCTTTGAATCCGCCGACCACGTCAACCAGGTTGGTGTAGCCGCGCGCTTTCAGGATGGAGACAAACATCATCGACCGGTATCCGCCTGCACAATGCACGTAATACGTTTTGTTCGGGTCGATGAGCAGCATGCTTTCGTCAATATAATCGAGCGGCGCGTTGATCGCCTGCACGATATGTTCCGAATCGTATTCGCTTTTCCTGCGCACGTCGAGGATACTGATCGCCGGATTTTTTTCTTCCAGCGCGGCAAATTCATCGACGGTTATGGTTGGAATACGATTTGCGGCATAACCGGCTTTTTCCCAGGCCGCGAATCCGCCTTCCAGGTAACCGAGCGCATGATCATAACCGACCCGCGCCAGCCGTGTAGCGACTTCCGTTTCTTTTCCCTTATCGGCGACGATGAGCAGGTTCGTTTGGATGTCTCTGATGAGCGTGCCCACCCAAACCGCGAATCCACCGTCGAGACCGATGTTGATGGAGCCGGGGATAAATCCTTTGGCAAAATCTTCGGGCCTGCGGGTATCCAGCACCAGCGCACCGGTTTCGTGCATGATCGTTTCGAATTCGCGTGCGGGGATCGCTTTTGTTCCGCGCTCAAGCACGGTGTCGATACTTTCGTAGCCCCGGATATTCATCAGCACGTTTTTCGGGAAGTAAGCGGGCGGCGGAGTCAGGCCGGTCAGCAGTTCTTTCACGAACTGTTCGCGGGAAAGACCTTTGCGCAGGGCGTAATTCGTTTTTTTCTGGTTGCCGAGCGTATCGTAAGTTTCCTTACTGAGATTTTTTCCGCAGGCGCTTCCTGCCCCGTGTGCCGGGTAAACGATGATGTCGTCGTGAAGCGGCATGATTTTATCCCGGAGCGAATCGTAAAGATGGTTCGCCAGTTTTTCTTCCGTCATATCTGCAATCACATGCTGTGCAAGGTCCGGTCTTCCCACGTCGCCGATAAACAGCGTGTCGCCGGTGAACAAAGCCTGTTCTTTGCCGTTCCCGTCAACCAGCAGGTAGCAACTGCTTTCCATGGTATGGCCGGGAGTATGGATCAGCCGGATCGTCGCATTTCCGAGTTTGAATTCCTGCCCGTCCACGGCAATGATACTATCGAAACCGGTTTTCATTTTGGTCGGGCCGTAGATGATTTTCGCCCCGGTTTTTTTCGCCAGGTCCACGTGACCCGAAACGAAGTCGGCATGAAAATGTGTTTCGAAAATGTATTTGATCCGTGCGCCGCGTTTTTCAGCCATGTCGATATACGGCTGCACTTCGCGGAGCGGGTCGATGATGGCGGCTTCGCCATTGCTTTCCAGGTAATATGCGCCCTGGGCAAGGCAACCGGTATATATCTGCTCGATTTTCATAATGCGCTTGTTTTTTGATTTGGTAGTACAAAGGTCCGGACTATCTGCCGCCTGCACAGTTACATTTGTTACAATTCATTTCAGCGTTTTTTCGAAAAACAGCATCTTCACGGCGATCAGCACCAGCAGCACGGCGAAGCCTTTTTTGAGTATTTCCTGCGGAACGAGATTGGCCAGCTTCGCCCCGAAAAAACCGCCGATGAAAAATGTTCCTGCGAGGATCAAAGCCGTTTTTATCTCCACCTGCCCGGCTTTATAATATTGCCAGGCTGCAAGCGCACCCACAGGCAGCGTCAGCATGAGCAGGGTGGTTCCCTGCGCCGCCTGCTGCGAATAACCGAGCAGCATAACGAGGGCCGGGATGATGACGATGGCGCCGCCCAGCCCGAGGATTCCGCCCAGCATGCCGGCGACGAACCCGATGGTGATGATGATCAACGTGTGATTCATGGCAGTAGTGCATGATTTGACTATGCAAAACTACGGCCGGCAAAAATGCTTTTCGGTAACTTAGGTTACAGATCGCGGAGAATTTTGACCTGGTTACGGTAAAGCAGGAGCTTGCCGTCGTTTTCCAGTTTCTTCAGCAGGCGTGAAATCACTACGCGCGAAGTGGCCAGTTCATCGGCGATCTGCTGGTGCGAAAGGTTGATCAGCGCCGAACCGGTGGCTTTGGATTTTTCTTTAAGATAAGACACCAGGCGTTCGTCGAGTTTCTGGAACGCCACCTGGTCGAGCGTTTTCAGCAGCTCGTTGAACCGGCCGCGGATGGTTTTCATAACGAAGCTTTTCCAGGTCGGGAATTTCACCAGCCATTCGTCCATGACGGAAATCGGCACCACCAGCAGGTCCGTATCTTCTTCGGCTACGGCTTTGATCTCACTCGGGTATTGCTGCATGCAGCAGGTAAATGTCATCGCGCAGGTTTCGTTCGGATTGATATAGTAGAGCAGGAGCTCGCGGCCTTCTTCGTCCGTCCGGGAAATTTTGACGGAACCTTTGACCACGATGGGAATCTGTTTCACTGTTTGGCCGATACCCAGGATAACATCGCCGGCTTTTACGGATTGCCGCTTTGCTTTTTTCTCCAGCTCGGCGAGCAGCGCGGGTTCGAAAATCGTTTTGAAGTAATCAGTCATTGCCGGCAGCGATGCGTTTCGGCGTCAAAGTTACGCATGTTGAATCAAACGGAATAAAGAATCATCCCGGCCAGCGGGGGCGGATCGTTTTGATCGAGATCGACAATAACCGTATCGGCTGTTCCGAGTTTTTCTGCCAGCAGTCCCACGACTTTTTTCGTGGTCCCGTGATGGCTCATAAAAACGATGAGGTATTTCATGCGACAAAAATCTGCTGTTTTTTTTCCCGGCGATGCAGGAGAAATCCGAGGATCATCAGCACAATCCCGGTTCCGCCCAGTATGAAATGCAGGTAATACACGATTTCGATCATCATCACCTGGATAAAGATCCAGCCGGTAAGGATGGCGCCCTGGATGAAAATCGCTTCCGGGTAATACCGGTACCTGGAAATAACGGCGGCTGCGAAAATGATACTCAATATCCCGTTGGCACAAAAAAGAATAATACCCGGGATGAGGTAATTATAAAAAGGAGATTCTTCGAGAAAAGCGAGTGAAAGGCCGAGTTTTCCGCCCGACGGATCCTGCATCAGCGACCATCCACCGTAAATGGCGCCGATGCCGTTGAAAAGCAGGAGAGCTACAGAAAGTAATCGCAGCATGGAAGTCACAGCCGTTAATTTTTTCAAAACAAAGTTTGTGCTGTTTTGAAAACCGCGCTATGACCTTGATCAGTTTTGCGGAAGAAAAATTCCTTTCAGGTCGTCGATCAGGTGACTCTGCGGACTAAGTCCGTAGCTGGATCCGCCGTCATCTTCTTCCGTGATGGCATTGTCGCAGGCGCCGCTTTTAATTTGTTTGCCGACGAATTCCAGGAAGTCGTCGAGATTTTGTGCGATGACAAATTTGTTGTCCTCGGCGCGGCCGAAATTGATCACTTGCCCCGCGATACCGTTTTTGTCCGGGTCGAGATCAATACCTACGTAATTTCCGCCGGAATCCGCAAAAAGAGGAATCCATTTTTCATTGGTGTATTGAACGCGGATACTGCCTTCGGGAAAAGAACTGCCGGAATAATTATTCGCGGCGTGTTGTTTCCACTCGCTGTGGACGTTCCTGATCCGCGCAAGCGAAAGAAACTCGAAGCCGAGGAAAGCGCCCACGTAAATTCTCGGGGTATCGCGTGAAGCATCGCCGTTGTTCAGCCGGTACAGGGCTTTGACATTTTCCGGCAGGGAAAACCCGAGATAATTTTCAAGCTCCGCAAGTTCCGTTTCGGATGCGCCGGGGTTCAGCAAGCCGGCATAAACCGGCAGCATTGATTTCAGCCAGTCCGTGTAAAACGCCCAGTTTGTTTTGATGTCGGTCATGTTGTTTTTCTCCTTGTCGCGTAAATCAGTTCATCCAGGTATGCGCCGTTTTTAAAAATCGTTTTTTCAAATCGCGCTTCCAAAACGAAGCCCGCTTTTTCGAGTACCCGCTGGGAAGCGGTATTCGTTCCGTAAGGTCGCGCAAAAATCCGGTCGATCGCGAAGGTTTTAAAACCGTAATCCACGATGCGTGCGATGGCTTGCGGGATAATCCCTTTTCCCCAGAACGGTTCCGCGAGCCAGTAGCCCAGTTCTGCATTTTTGCAGTGCACGTCGCTTTGCGGATGCAGCCCGATTCCGCCGCAGGCTTCGCCGTTGATGTCGATCGCGAAAATATGGACCGGCGATCCGGCGGCGGCATTGTTGATAAACGCGGAGCCTTTTTCCTCGGTGTACGGATGCGGGAACTGGTCCGTCATGTTCTGCGCGATTTTCGGATTGTTCGCGTATTTCACGAGGCTGTGGAGATCGGCGAGGGCCCAGGGGCGAAGTGAAAAGTCGGTCATCGTGCAGAATTTAGGAGAATTCAGTTTTTACAATTTACTCCACGCGTTATAATTTCCTTCAGCCAGCTTTCCCAGCTCGCCTGTTCGTCGGCGTGATAAACAACATCGAGCACGACCTTGTCTTCGCCAACCCAGCCCAGCTTTACAAATTTCAGTTCGCTGTAATTCGGCAGGTGGCCGCGGATATAATAAAAATCGTTCAGCACATACGACGTATCGGTTGCGAGGTTGCTTTCTTCGATATCCGTAAGGTCGCGTTCGTAAAAAACGGTCGGCTTGTGGTAATTTTTTTCGTCGATCATGAATACCTGCACATCAATGCGCCGGAATTCGCCGAGATGGCTGAGCTCCGGGTGATCCGACGATTTCTTTTTCGGTTCGAAATGATGATAACCTTTAAGCGGGAGCGAATCATCGATCTCCCTGTAAAGATGCAGCGGCAGCAAAACGCAGCGTTCGTACATTTCAATATTCCGGAATTCGGAAAGCTCGCCTGGTTTGGCGGGCTCGGTTATTTTAACGGTCGCCGTGTCTTTCGTTCCGCTGTCTGCAGGAACAGGAGGTGTGATTTTGGTTTTGATTTCAGGCGAATCGCAGGCAAAAAACAGCAGCGTGACCGGAACCAGGAATATGTTTTTTATGTTCATCTTAATCAGGCGGAGTTGAAAAGAATCAGCTGGAGAGTATATGACGACTTCAGGTGTCTTCGTGTCCTGTATAGCTCTTGCCACAAAGTCACGACGGCACAAAGAAACACAAAGAAAAACAAAATGGATGTGCATTAAAACTCAGCATGGACAATCGAAATACGGAATGCTCAGATGGAATCGTTTTTCCCATACACCGTTTACCCGGCTGATCCAGGCATAATTTCCGAAACCGTCGTCAACCAAAAGTTCCGGGGTATTGTCGCCATTGATATCGGCGGCGATCATTACCCGGGAAAAGCCGCCCTGCATGAACAACATGGTCAGCAGCGGGGCGCCGGCTTTCTTCAGTGAAAAAGCGCCGGTTTTCTCAGCAAAAAATTCGCTGCCGCAGGGACTTCCGCAGGTGTGATTCATAACGGCGATACCCTCGGTTCCCCGGGTAAAGTAAACGAACGATTCATACGATTCATGGTCCCACCAGCTGCCGGTGAGCGAAGGAAAAGCTTTTTTGAAATCCTGCTGCAGCACTTTTGATTCCGGGGTTGCCTGCATAAGCTGTGCCGCGTCCTTCCGGATTTTGGAAGTATCCTCTTCCGACCGGGCATAAAGCGCCGGCGCCGGATTTTTCGCAGGAACAGCGAAGCCGAGGAGACCGCTGATTTTTTCTTTCGGGTCGGTTGTAAATTCCGCTACAAGGAGAACCGCACCCGAGCGCCAGATGCTCCAGGCCATTTGTTCGTCGGCGTCCGCTGCCTTTTTCTCCCCGTCGCTTCCGCTCCATCGCTGCACTTCGCCGAAATGAGGAATGGAAGCGGCATACAATTTGAATCCGCTGACCGAGGCTTTATATGCCCCGGAATCGGAACAAACCCAGAACGAATTGCCCTGCAGTTCAGCGTATGCGGCGGGAAGCAAATCCGTTTTCACATCCGCAAAAGTGAAATATACGCCCCTGTGTTTGCTTTCGGCGGGTGCATGGGGTTTGCCTGCAACCCAGTTGGTATCGGGTTTCGCTGTGAGCACGATGTACCGGTTCTCGACTACGAAAGCGAATTCGCGGAAAGCCGTATCCGCCTGCGCCGCGTCCGCCGTACCGAATTTTTGCGGAACGGAATCCGGCAGCCGCGAAGGGTGCATTTTAACCGTATCTTTTTTTGCAGAATCGTTTTTTGCGGGAGTCGCCGGGTCGCCGCAGGCGAGGAGCAGCGAACAGCAGAGAAATGCCAGGCTCTTTTTCATATTCATAGAAAGCGATTTTCAGGATGCAAAACGAAAGTACGATTTCCGGACGTTATGCTTTCCCTGCAAAGTACTCCGCCACCAGTTTCGCTTTCGCCGGCCCGATCAGTTCGGCCAGTTCCGCTTCCGGCGTTTCGCGGATCGTTTTTACCGATTTGAATTTCACCAGCAGCTTGGCCGCGGTGTTTTCACTGATGCCTTTGATGTCGGTGAGTTCCGTTTTAATCGTGCCTTTGCTGCGGCGCTTGCGGTGATGCGTGATGCCGAAGCGGTGCGCCTCGTCGCGGATCTGCTGGATGATGCGCAGCGTTTCCGATTTTTTGTCAAGATACAGCGGGATAGAATCATCGGGGTAATAAATTTCTTCGAGGCGTTTGGCAATGCCGATCACAGCGACTTTCCCGCGAAGCCCGAGTTTCTCCAGGCTCGTTACCGCCGCGCTAAGCTGTCCTTTTCCGCCGTCGATCACGATGAGCTGCGGCATGGGCTGGTTTTCTTCCTGCACGCGTTTGTATCGCCGCAGGATGACTTCTTCCATCGTCGCGAAATCGTCGGAGCCCTCCACGGTTTTTACGTTGAAATGCCGGTAGTCTTTTTTGCTTGGTCGCGTGTCTTTGAAAACCGTCATCGCCGAAACGGCATAGTCGCCGTGAAAGTTCGAATTATCGAAACATTCGATATGCCGCGGTTCTTCGGTGAGACGCAGGTCTTTCATCATCGTTTGCAGGATGCGTCGTGTATGCCGTTCGGGATCGACGAGCAATTCCTGCCGTTCTTTTTCTTTCCGGTAAACGTCCACGTTGCGCTGCGAAAGATCCAGCAGTTTTTTCTTGTCGCCGCGCTGCGGAACGGTGATTTCGATCTCCGGCATTTCGGTTTCCGGCGCAAAAGGCACGATGATTTCTTTCGACTGGCTGCTGAAGCGGCTGCGCAGTTCGGCTATCGCCAGGTCGAGCAGTTCGGCATCCGTTTCGTCGAGCTTTTTTTTCAACTCGATGGTATGTCCCTGTACGATGGCGCCGTTGTTCACTTTCAGGAAATTCACGTAAGCCGATTTTTCATCCGCCACAAAAGAAAACACATCCACGTTGTCGATCGCCGGGTTTACCACGGTGGAACGCGCCTGGTAGCGCTCGAGCTTTTCCAGTTTCTCTTTCAACCCTTGCGCACGCTCGAAACGCAGTTCCGATACATGTCCCTGGATCTGTTCGCGCAGGTGTTTGATTACTTCCCCGATATTTCCGCGGATGATGTGCCGGATATGCGCGAGCGATTCGTTGTAATCTTCTTCGCTCTGCAGTCCTTCGCAGGGGCCGAGGCAATTGCCGATATGGTATTCGAGGCAGATCTTGAATTTCTTTTTTTCGATATTCTCTTTGGTCAGCGCCAGCCGGCAATTGCGTAAAGGATAAAGTTCACGCACCAGCTCGAGCGCGGTGTTCATCACTTTCACCGAAGCATACGGGCCGTAATACTGCGAGCCGTCCTGCACCACATTGCGCGTGGAAAAGATGCGCGGAAATCGTTCATTCGAAATGCAAATCCAGGGATAGGTTTTATCGTCGCGCAGCTTGATATTGTAAGGCGGCTGGTATTGCTTGATGAGCGTATTCTCGAGCAGGAGCGCTTCGAGTTCGGTGGCGACGACGATAATTTTGATGTCGGCGATTTTTTTAACCAGTACGGTCGTCTTTCCGTTTTCGTGATTGTCTTTATTGAAGTAAGAAGCGACGCGTTTCTTCAGGCTTTTCGCTTTGCCTACGTAAAGCATCTTCCCGTTTTCGTCGAAATACTGGTAAATGCCGGGTTTGTCGGGAAGTCCGGGGAGTACTTGCTGAATATGTTCGGATTGTGCTGCAGGCATGATTGTGTATACAAAAATAGAAGTATTGTGCCTATAAAAAGGAAACCATTCCGTGGAAGCACACGTAAATAAGCCATACTTTTGTGAAAAAGGAGTTTCCTTATATGAAGCAAGGCATATCCGCGCTGTTCGGTTTATTTTTCCTCCTGATCAGTACCGCCGGCATACAGGCGCGCACCTGCACGGCTATTGTCAGTGGAGGCGACTGGAGTAATCCCGCCACCTGGTCGTGCGGAACGGCTCCCGGGGATAATGATACGATCATCATCCCGGTAGGATTTATCGTAACGGTTGACATCAATTCGCCGACCTATGTTAACATGGTTGTTTATGTGGACGGAACGCTCGACTTCGAGAACGGCATGAAGCTCAACATGTGCCAGGGCACAGTCATTGTATCGGCCACAGGCCAATTGTCAGGAGGAACACCCGGATCCAAAATAAATATTTGCGGATCAACCGTCTGGAACGGCCCGGGTCCTACAACCGGTCCTATTGTTTACGGTTCGGTGGTTCTGCCGGTTGAGCTGTTGAGTTTTACAGCAACGCTCCAGCCCGAAGGTCATGTGGCGATTGCCTGGATAACGGCCAGCGAAAAAAACAACCAGTATTTTACGGTTGAACGAAGCACAAACGGCCTTAGCTTTTCCGAAATCGCCCGGGTTGATGGTGCGGGGAACAGCACCGTTTCGCGCAACTATTCCGCAACAGATCCCGATCCGCAAACCGGGGTGAATTATTATCGCCTTCGTCAAACGGATTTCAACGGGCAGTCTGAAACATTCCAGGTAGTAGCGGTTAATGTGCAGGCCGGTACGGCAAGCGGGTGCGAGCTCCAGGTTTATCCGAATCCCTGTGTGCCGCAATGCACGGTAAAGCTGGACGATTGCCCGGAAAACAGCGGCTCCGACATTACAATCGATCTGATCGACGCGTCGGGAAAGCAGGTTTTCTCCACGGTTCCGGTGCGCGATATGCGCGGCTCTTTTACACTTACGCTGGATTCATCGAATAACCTGAAGCCCGGAGTTTATATGATACGCGGAACTTCGAACCGCGAGAAATACATGAAAAAAGTGGTGATCCGCTAAGTCATGCAGCAGCGCGTTGTTTTTTTAATCCCGGTACTTTTTACGCTCTCTCTGATTCCTCAAGGCTGTTCTTCCGATGCGAAACCGGGATCAAAAACGGATACGATCGGGGAATCTCAAAAACCCGAACTCGATTCAACTGTCCGGCTTATCCCGGTGCCGGGACCTTTGCAGGTTGTAACAACACTTCGTAATGCCTGTCCTGTTTTTGAAGCACAGTGGTTGATCAAATCCGATAGCGGGCAGAAGCAACTTTCTTCAGCATATTCGAATGCGGTTTATCTCGGCGCGTCGCTTGCAGATATCGGTTACTGTGTCGTTTACAACCAGCGGCAGGAAGCGCTCGACCGGCTGAAAAAAGTGCAGCCGGTAATGAACGAACTTGGCCTGGGTTCTGTTTCCGGAACGGAACTTATAAACAGGTTTAAAAAGAATGAGAACCGTCCCGATTCTCTTTCCCGGATTGTGCTGGAGCTTTATAAAAAAAGCAGCGATTTTTTTTCGGACAATAAACGCGAGGAGGACGGTTTTTTTATCACAGCCGGAAGTTATATCGAAAGTCTTTATTTGATCCTGCACAACAAACGGTTCCAGGCAAGCGAGGAGTTTCCTGTCATACTTGGCCAGGAAAAAATTTTCCTTGATAACCTGGTGGAAGCGCTTACTTATCTCGAACCGAATGAACCGACGCAGGACATGTTCAATACACTTTACTCCCTGCAACAGGTTTTCGGAGAAATCAAAGTAGATGTAAAAAACCGTGAAGTGACTGCCGAAACAAATGCCGCGGAGTTGAATAAACTGCGTTTGAAAACGGTACAACTTCGCGAAGAAATACTCGGTACCGGGGCCTGATCAGCGCGTATCTTTCCAGACCAGTTTTTCATGCGACCGTTCGCTGAAAAAATCCGTGCATTTTCCGTCTCCGCCGCCGGTAATTCCGCCATCGGGATAACAAAGCAGGTTGCAGTTGCTGTCGTATAGTTCACTATACATATCGCAGCAATAGCTGGTGATGTAATAAACCGTTTCGCCGTGGTACTTGTACGAATACACTTTAGCAGCCGGATCACGTACCGGCTGGCTTTTGATCTCCTCGATTTTTTTGATAATGCAGTTGGGCGTTCCGGAAGGAATGTCTTTTTTGCCGCAGGAAAAAAACAGTACTCCCCCGGTCAGGAGGAGTACTGCGGCAAACACTGATCTGGTCGTCAAACTACACATCATGATCAGAAACTGGGGCATTGTACGGGCCGGTGTTTCGGCCGGGGTTTTTTGCAGGTGAAGCTTTTGCTGAATGAAATTTCGTGCGAGCCGGCAGTTGCGTTGGTGAGTTTGGAAACGGTTACGTCGTAGCTGTACCCGATGCGCATAAGGTCTTTTTCAATGCCGAGCAGGAGAATAAACGAATCCTGGCCGCGGTACCAGAGTCCGCCTACGATGACATTTCTTGTGAAATACATACCGAGGTTGAGCTCCTGGAAATCCTGTTGCTTTTTCCACAGAATATTCGGTGAAATGCTGGTCTCTTTATCGTTATGATTCGGATAAATAATTCCCCCGGCGTGGATGGTATATTTCTGCGGCAGTACGCTGACGCCGTTCAGGAAAGATTCGTTCGGCTCGAAAGCGTGATGAAGCGCGCCGCCAACGAAATACTTGTCCATGGTAAGTATCATGCCCGCACTCATATCGAAATTAGTTATGCTTGTGCGGTTGGCCATTTCAGCTGTGTTGTAAATAAATCCCTGCCTCGGGTCGATCATATCGCCGAAACTGAGTTTGCTCCAGTCAACAGATTTCTGCCAGTAGCCTGCCTGGACAGCCGTGTTGATGGAAACTTTTCTGTTCAGCGGCAGGTGGTTGTTATAAATGGCGCCTACACTTGTTGTTTTCAGCGTTCCGCCGCCGGCCTGGTCGGTAAAGGCTGTTATGCCGATGCCGCCTTTGATCTGGTGAATGTACTGATCATAAGAAGCGGCATACGTAACGTAATTCGCAGAAATTCCCGGCCACTGGTTGCGGTAATTCAGGTTGAAGCGCGGGCAAACTTTTGTGCCGGCCAGCGCGGGATTTAAGTAAAGCGGGTTGGCGTAGAACTGCGTGAACACGGGGTCCTGGGCCTTGAGCTGTGCAAGACCCGTGAGCAGCGCTACGGACGATAAGAACAGCTTGTACATGTGTTTCATTGGGAGTAGTGTTTAAGATGTTTTGCCGATAATAAGACGAGGCAAAAGCAAAAGGTTGCCTGCCGGGATGCGTCTGTAAAACAATATCCTGCGGGAAAAACGGGGACCAAACAATACACTTTGACATTTGATATTCGGAGTTCGGCATTTGACATTTGGCCTGGGAGTACCAGAATACAAAAAAAGCCCTCCATCCGGAGAGCTTTTATATAAGGCAGGACAGTATTTGTTTATTGCCCTTCTGTGCCGGTGCCAGCTGGGGTAGTTGACCCGGCCGCGGGCTCCTGTCCTTGATTTTTATTGCGTTTCCTGCGGTTTTTCTTTTCCGGGGCTTTATTTCCTTTGGATGAATCGCCTTTGATGTAAACCGGCGTGGTTTGCCCGTTCACATGATCGTAATACGTGAGCTTGGTCGGATCCACTTCCGGAACATTATGCAGGCGGTTGGGATCTTCCTGGGTTTCGAAAACCGGTCCGAAACGGCGATCGATCTGGTCGGGAAAAACCACATTCGGGAAAGCATTGTCGCTTGCAAACGGGCTGAAGCCTGTATCTTCAAGTGTCGGCGCTTTTTCGCGGGGAACACCCGTAGAGTTTTTCATGTGCCGTTTTTCTTTTACGGCAGCATAATCGGCGTTCGGGTCCTGTTTGTTTTGTTTTACTTCAGCGGGCGGTGCAACGGTATTGTTGTCCTGCGGTGCGGCGGGTTTGGTAAATACCACCGGCTGCGGCTGCGTAGCAGTTTGTTTTTTCACCGGCGCGGCCGTTTTGGCGACAGCCGGCTGTGTGAGCGACTGGTTCGCATCTCCCGAAGAATGTCCGCCGAGCAGCGCATAACCGCCCAGGGCCAGGCCGGTAACGCCGACCAGCACCAGTATCGAATTCAGGGAGAATGAAAATTTAAACTGCCGTGACGCCGGCAATTGGTCCAGCCCGCGGTTCATCCGGTCCCAATCCGAGCCGTTGAAGGGCTCTTCATGGTCTTTCAGGTGCTGGCGGGCGGCCTGGAAGAGTTTATCGTGTAGCTGTTCGTTTCCCATCGTTGTCATGCATTAATTTGGTAAGGTTTTTCTTGAGCTGGAATCGTGCTTTGGCTAAGTTCGATTTGGATGTTCCTTCGCTGATGTTCAGCATATCGGCGATTTCCTTGTGCGCGTATTCTTCGATCACGTAGAGGTTGAAAACCGTACGGTAGGCCGGGCTCAGTTGCTGGACCGCCGCCATGATTTCTTCCTTTCCGATCACATCCAGCATGTCATCCTCATCTACTTCATCCACCTGTTCGGGCTGTTCGTCGGCCCTGACCGTGGAAACGATGAGGTATTGATGCTTATTGCGCCGCAGGTGGTCGACCGATGTGTTGACCATGATACGCCTGACCCATCCTTCAAAAGAACCTTTGCCGGCAAAGCTCCGGATCGAGGAATACACTTTGATAAAGCCCTCATGCAGCATGTCGCGCGCTTCTTCCCGGTCGCGGGCGTAGCGGATGCAAACGCCCAGCATCTTGCCATAAAACTGCTCGTAGAGCAATTTCTGGCAGTTCCGATCCTGCTTGACACAACCTGCAATGAGTTCGTTTTCTGTCATGATTCCGATAGTCGGTCCTGCTTTGTACGATAAAAGACGGGCTTTTGTTAGAAGGGTTGCCTGCAAAAGCCCTGTTTTTCGTTGAAAAACCCGGTTGGGGCAGGTAATAACGCGATTCCGGGGCTTTTATTTTGCCTGATGCCGCCGGAATAGTGAGATAGAACGCACAAGGCCAAACGCTTAATTATCAATGTTCGTCCCTCGGCTAAATTCATTGAAAATTGAGCGTTGAGCGTTTGATATCTGCGTTCCCTGCATTTAATACTTCAAGCCGGACCCCTTATTTTGCCACAGCCCAGTCAACAAAAACCATCTGGCTGTTCGGGTCGGCCGGATCGACGGGCAGGCAGAAAGCAATTACGGTCGGTTCCTCCTTGTTGATCAGCTCTTCCTTGTTTTTGGCCCGGATGAACACAAAAGGATAGGATGTTCCGTTAAAAAGAAGCGGGAAATCAAGCATGACGATAAACCAGCCCGAATAGCCCGAACGTTTCTCCCGGCTGCGGACCATGCCTTTTACCGGGAGCGCCTGCTGCAGGGGCCCGGGACGGTTAAGCGCATATAAACCCAGGTCGAGGCCGACCACGCTGTTCAGGTTCAGTTTGCGGCTGCCGATATCCGAAGGAAGCAGGCCGGCAAAAAACTCGATCGGCGCCCATTCGCCCGGAACGATATCGATATTGGAAAGCCGCACCGACAGGAAAAAAATGAGGTAACCGCCCGCCATAAAACCCGAAAGCAGGGCTTTGTTGCCGTATTCCGTGCCGCTCATCAGGCAGAGGCTGATAAATTCCACCGCGAAAACAAAGACCAGCAAACCGGACAAAAGACTGGAAAGCCGGCTCGTGTTCAGGGTGAGCTGTTTTTCCGAGGTGCCCGGGTCAACGGACTGGTTCAGGGCGTTGTTCAGCAAAGAAGCGAGTACGAGAATTTCGGAGAGGTAGAAGAAGAAGGTCACAAAGAACCAGTCCTGCACTTTTTCATTCAGCAGCCAGAAATCGTAAAACCCGTGTGCCAGCGCCGAAAGCAGGAACATAAGCGGAACCCAGAGCCAGGTCTTCCCGGGATAGCGGTAACGGCCCAGCACAAAACCGTAGGCGATAACGGCGCTCGAAAGCATGTGCGCCACGCAGGCCGTCAGCGCGCGCGCATGAATTACTGAAAGCCCGCTCTGCGAGATGTATAGCAGGTTCTCGAAAAAAGCGAAACCCAGCGCGCTGAAAGAGGCAACGAGGATATAGTGAATCGGCTTTTGAATGATGTTCGTAAAACGCAGGATGACCAGGAAAGGAATCAGCTTGATCAGCTCTTCGATCACGCCGATGCCTAAAAAACAATACAAAGCATCGTTCAGGATCTCGCCGTTGCGTTCGAAGTCCAGCGTGTATTCGTAAAACGCATAGATCAGCCAGGCGAAAAGTGCAGTTATAAAACCGATACAAACCGCCAGCGCCGAATGGGTCCATTTCATGGGCGCGACGAAACCGACTTTGTGCAGGAAAAAAAGCCAGATGAGCAGCACGAGAAACGCGCCCAGCAGGCCGAAAAAACTCAGCGTATGGTAATACTCGGTGAAATAAAGCTGGTAAAAAGAAAGTAAATCGCCCTGCCGGTAAAAATATTCCCGCTTCATGTGGAAGTCGAGTGCGGGGCGGCTTTCCGGGTTGTAAACCAGCTTACGCAGTTCATTGTCCTGGTTTTCGCGGAAATAAATCCAGCCTAAATAATACCAGGCGCCTGCTTTGTAGCCGTTCTTTTTCAGTTCGGTTTCGAAATGCGGCATGGCCAGTTCGTAGCCGAAATCATAAAAGAGACAAACACCCAGGCCGTAGTTGAGGTACTTCAGGCTGGTATCTGAAACCGCGAGAAGATATTTCCGGGCATTGCCGTAATCGCGGACGTACAATTGTTCGTTTTCACGGAACATGTAATACAGGCCGAGGCCGAGATTGCCCATGTCGCGGTCTTCCTGCGTCATGCCGTTTTCCGAAAGCGCGGTGTAAAAATTAAAAATGGCCGTGCCTTCGCGGTTGAAGGTGCGCACATCGGCTACCTGCGTTTCGTAATTCTCCGTGAAATGCGCCTTGATCCAGCCGAAATGGTTGTCGATATTGTTCGGATCACGTTCCAGCTTTTCGCGGAAAGCCTGGCTGGTGATCCAGGGCTGGGCGGTTTTTTCGCCGTAACGGATCGCGCTTTCCGTATCGCTGAAAGAAGGAGCGAAAGAAACGACGTTAAAAAAAATATATGCCAGCGTGAGTGTGATCAGCGACCAGGCCAGTACGGTATAATCGCCGAAATGCCAGAACGGCAAGCCTTTCTGCCGGCTCTCCTTTACCTGGATGTAAAGAAAGTAGCCGATCATACCCAGGATCAGGACGAGGATAAAGTACAGGAAAACCATAGCGGTTGCCTGCAAATGTAAGGAAAGCGAGGTTTAAAATTCCTGCGGAATAAATTCAGCAGCAGCGGCAGTCGCCTGCTGCTGCCGACTGCCGCTGCTGCTTGAAAACTAACATTTTCTGGAATACGATACCTAAAGGATTTCGAATTCCGCATTGATCGAATAATGCAGCTTGATTTTTTTACCGCCGATGCTGCTTTCGCCCCCGATATCTTCTTTATCGGAATTATTTTCCAGGTAGCTGCCGTTGTACTGAAAAGTATTTCCGCGGAAGGGCCTGTACGTGCCATCGTCAATCGTTACAAATCCGCTCGGCTCCACAACGCTCAATGGTTTGCCGGCTCTTGAGCCGATGGCGGTGAGCAGGTATTCGGCTTTCGTTTTGGCAGCTTTGATGGCGTCGATCTTGATCTGTTTTTTGAATTCATCCATCTTGCTGTGTGAATAACGTACTACGTAGGCAGATGAAATATTCAGGGAATCCATGGCTGCGAAAAGTTTGCTCACCTGTTTCTGCTCCTTGAATTTCACTTCGTAACTTTTGGTGATCACGGCGTCTTTTTTGGATTTGCGCTTCAGCGCGATCAGGTCGGCATCCAGGTCATCCATGCTGATTTCCTTGCGCGGGGTGGCAGTCACGGTTTCGATAAAATTCACCATGCTTTTTTCGAGTTCTTCGACCAGGTATTTCTTTTTGTCTTTCGTGAATTCCGTGATCGAGATGGAAACGTATATTTCATCCGGGATTATTTCCATTTCGGCGGTACCGATGACCGAAATGCTGTGCGGCAGTGGCGTTGTTATTTGCGCGTAGGTTGTGCCGGTGCTGCAGGTAAGCAGCAGGGCGATAGCGATGTTTTTCATGATTCGTGCTTTGGTTTGATTGCGGCAAGATACAGCAGGATCATATACGGGAACAAAATGAAACACGCCCGATTTGTTAATTCCTGTGAATGAATTTCAAGGGCTGCGAAAACAAAACGATCATTCCCGTTGTTGCATATAGTGACAATAACAACCTCCGCGTGAACATCGCATACAGTTTTCTCCAGGGTTTTGTACGTTTATTTGGCCGTTCGGTCGACCCTGCACAGGCGGGCTGGATCAGCGGGCCGGTGGGGACAAGCGACCGCATCGGCGCCGATTTTCATGAACGGTATGCTGCTGCGAATGCGCTTCAGATCGCTCCGCAAAATCCCGACAACGGGCTGATGAAAAAATTTTCGCTGATGAACGGACCGCATTTCGACGACAATCGCGTACACCGGGTCATTCACCATTTTTACGAACATACTGCGCAATACGAATTTGATATTTCTGTAAAATGGAACCCGTTCACCAAGCCATTCGTTTCCCTGCTGATGAAAAGCGTGAGCCGGAAAGTGGAACAGCTCAGCTTCCCGCTCGATAAAAAAGAAACGGAACAGGGCATGAGCAGTGAGTTGTTCCCGGTACTGGATGCCGGCGGAGAAAAACTGTACACCTGCTGGCTGCGGCGGTTGCCTTCGACGGGTCGCGTGATTTATGCGGGATTTTATACGCCGGCAGAAGTTCCGCAATATGCCGGCGGAATCGTGAAAACGGTTTTCCCTTTGCCGCAGGGAAGCGTTACCGTGATTTTATGTCCGCAGGCCTTGCCCGACGGATCATTCCGTTTTGTTTCGCGCGGGAGTAAATTCGGCGGGCCGGGATACTATCGTGTTCACCGGCTGAAAACCGGGAAACTCAAAATACTGATGCTGCCGCTGCGCGAAACGCTCCACCTGAAACCGGTGGATGATTTTACCATCGATGCCGAGCACAGTTTTTCCTGGTGGAATATCCCGCTGCTTACGCTGAAGTTCCGGATCAGCAGGATCAATACAGGTTCAGATCAAAAATAAAAGCCTGTTGCCGGTGCATGGTGAAATAGCCGTGACCTCCGTTTACATTGGTGGGATAATTGATCGGTTCGCCGGTGAGCTGGTTGAACACGCTTCCCGAACGTTTGTATGCCGTAAGGAATTCATAATAACCTTTCGAAATATGCGAAACAACTGCGGCGGAAGTGTCCGTCTGCCCCAGTGAGCGTACCCAGGTATCTTTCGTCAGCCTGCCGTTCGCATCGAAAGCCTGGTCGTCGAGCAGGTCGAATTCCGTCAGCAGCTGATTATTCCCCTGCGCGAAAACAGTCCCGATATCAAAGGTGCTGTCGCCCTGCACTTTTTTCACGAAGTTGACGACATAATAATTTTCGTCGTTCGGAAAATCGGTGAGCGTATAATGAAAATGCACGAAAGTATCCGAAGCCAGCCGTTCGATGAACGGGTAAACCGTATCGAAGGTGATCTGCGGTTCCAGCGTGGTTACCGCCGAGACTTCTTCCCCGGTTGCAGGATCTTTTGCGTGGAGCGTGTACGTAACATCATCATACAACTGCACGAAAAGATTAATGTACAATCCGGGCGAAGCCATGTACAACGTATCGACGCTGCTGAGATACGAAACTGTAACAATGGCATTACTCACCAGGATGCTGTTCAGCAGGTTGCTGGAAACGCTGTCGTTGCTGCCCGACGTGTCGAGCGGACTGTAGCTGCGCGTGAGTCCCACGATCAGTCCCTGGTTCCCGAGCACCTGTGAAGCGATCACCATTTTCGGATCGGCGGGTTTTACATCGATGTCAATCGGCGGCGGCAGGCAGGACCAGGCGCTGCAGGCGAGGACAAAAAGAAAAACGTATAGCGGTATTTTTTTCATGATCAGAACCGGAAATTATATGCGATGAAAGGAATCATGCCGAATAAACCTTTGGCTACGTATTTCAGCCCGCCCTGCCCGTTGTCTACTACTTCGATGCGATACGGTTGTGCGCGGTTATAAACGTTATACGCACCCGCGCTCCATTCACTTTCCCATTTCATCCATTTGCGTTTTTCTTTCTCGCGCGATTTCAGCACGAGGCTGAGGTCGAGGCGGTGCGCGGGCGGAAGTTCGGTACTGTTGCGGTCGCCGTATATCGGCAGGATATCCACGTCGGTCAGCGAAGAATTCGGCATCAGGTAATACCCGATCACCGGCGTGAACCGCTGGCCGGTGGAATATACCCAGACGGCGGAGATCAGAAAGCGTTTCGTGATTTCATACGCGCCGACCACGGACACGTCATGACGCCGGTCGAATTTCGCGTAGTACCGTTTTCCGCCGTTGAGCGCATCGAACTTACGCGTGGTCCACGAAAGCGTGTACCCGATCCAGCCGGTAAAACGGCCTGAAGAACGCTGCGCAAACAATTCGCATCCGTAAGAATCGCCGTTGCCGCTCACCAGTTCGTTTTCGTAATTGTCGTTCAGCAGCAGTACGGCGCCTTCCCGGTATTCGATCAGGTTTTTCATGTGCTTGTAATACACTTCGAACGAGGCGAGCGTTTTCAGTTTTTCAAAATTGTAATTGTAACCTGCCGCCACCTGGTCGGAATACAGCGGTTTTACATTTTTGGTCACCGGGTACCAGAGATCGGTAGGCAGCGCAACGGCCGAACTCGATACGAGATGTACGTATTGCGTCATGCGCGCGTAGCTCAGTTTAAGCGATTGTTTTTCGTGGAAATTATACGTGAGCGCGGCGCGCGGTTCAGGCGAAGTGTAAAACGTATCGGAATCGATAAGAAACGATTCGCGGAAACCGTAGCCGAGTTTCAGCAGCGGGTGGATTTCCCATTCGTGCTGGATATATAAACCGGCTTCGACGTTCGACTTGAGCGCGCCTTCGCGCGAACGGATTACGTCGGAAATAACGCCGGCAGTGTTCACCACGTTCGGGCGGAATCCGTGCAGGGTAACCAGTCCGCCGTAACGAACCAGGTTTTCCGGGTTTTTGTAATAGCTGTAATCGAGCTTCACGCCGTAATCCGCAATGCGCGATTTGGCGAGAAAAGAATTTCCCGGCACGCTGGCTTCCACGTCGTAACGGAAACGCGTGTGGATGAACGAAAGATTCGAAAACAGTTTCGAATTATACACGTGGTTCCAGCGAAGCGTGGTGGTGAAATTCCCGAGCCGGAAACCGCCGTCGAAAAGTGCGCTGTCGGATTTCGGGGGACGAAGCACATCATCGCCGTAGTATGTGCTCAGGAAAAGGCGGTTCTTGTCGGAAAGAATGTAATTCACTTTCAGCGTCGCATCGTAGAAATAATACGGAAGCAGGTCTTCTTTATACACGAGCCGGAAAAGCTGGTCGATATATGAACGGCGGCCGGAAAGAATAAACGAACAGGTATCTTTTTTGATCGGGCCCTGCACGGTTAAATGCGACGACAGCAAACCGATTCCGCCGTCCACGTGATATTTCTGCATATCGCCGTCCTTCATGCGGATATCCATCACGCTCGAAAGCCGTCCGCCGTATTGCGAAGGAAAACCGCCTTTGATCAGCGTTACGTCTTTCAGCGCATCGTTATTGAAGACGGAGAAAAAACCGAAAAGATGCGAGACGTTGTACACTACCGCTTCATCGAGCAGGATCAGGTTATCGTCTCCCGAACCGCCGCGCACGAGCATCGTATTCTGACCTTCACCTCCGCGTTTTACTCCCGGCATCAGCTGCATCACTTTGATCACGTCGGTTTCGCCGCCGATGGTGGGAATATGTTTGATCTGGTCGATCGGGATATTGATCGCGCTCATTTGTGTGGAACGCAGTTGTTCTTTCTCTTTGTCCTTGTCCGCAGTAATCACGACTTCATCGATCGCTGTTCCTTCCGGGGCCAGGCGGATGTTCAGCGTAACGTTACTTTTCAGATCGACGTGCAGGGTACGTGAACGGTAGGTGACATAATTCACGATAATATCATAACTGCCTTCGGCCAGCGTGAGCGAATAAAAGCCGTACACGTTTGTCTGCACTCCTTTCGACGTTCCCTTCACGTAAACCACGCCGCCGATCACCGATTCCCCGTTCGTGGAATCCAAAACAGTTCCGCTGATGGTAAAATTCTGCTGCGCCCCGAGCAGTGGGGGTAAAAAGGAGAAAAACAGAAACCAGGCAAATCGCGGCATGAGGTAAAAATAGATAGTTTTCCGGGGACTCACCCCCCGGCCCCCTCTCTCCGGCTTTGTTCTGTTTTACAAGAAAAGCTCTTTTAAAACAAAGCCGCAAAGGAGGGGGTGTCGTAAAACTGTAATACCTGCGTCTTTGACGCAGGTATTACAGTAGTTCCATTTACTATAAGTTGTGGCTCCCCCTCTTTGCGACGTTGTCGCAACCCCGACTTTCGTTTATACAAAACATACAACGTCGGAGAGAGGGGGCCGGGGGGTGAGTCCCCGGACTACTGACTCCCCGGAATAATCTGCTTATACGACCCCGCACTCGACCATGCCGCGCCGACCCTGGTTTCCGGCCTGCGGTAGTTTACGTTCTTCCTGATATATTCGTAGTCAGTAAATAACCCGGCAGGAATAATGATGGAGCAGGATCAGAAAACCAAACGATGGATAATTTTTTTTTCAGCGGTTTTCGGTTTGCTCCTGTTTTCGATTTCCGTATACCGCGCTGCGTATTACCCGGTAACCTTTGATGAAGTATCGAGCATCGAAATAGCCGGGGGAAACAAAGTGCTGGAGGAGACCGCTAACAACCACCTGCTGAATACCTGGTTTTTGCGGCAGGAAGTCAGGGTTTTCGGGACGGGAAATCTTTTTTACCTGCGCCTGCACAGCCTGTTTGCGCACATACTCTGGCTGGTTTTCGGTACGCTGCTTTTATTTCGTTTGCGGAATGCGGTTTTCATCCTTGCAGGATTTATATTCTTAAATGCGGATCCGTACCTTAATGATTTTTTCTTCCTGGCGCGCGGGTACGGGCTTTCGCTTGGGTTCGTTATGCTTGCGTGCTGGGCGCTCGCAGCGGCAATGGATGCGAAAACGAATACGAAAAACATCCTGTTTCTTCTGCTTTCGGTCACTGCGGGAGGTCTTGCATCAACGTCCAACCTGACTTTCATCCCGATGCATGCGGGCATACTGCTTGCCACCGGTACGATCTGGCTGAGCAGGTGGCGCGGGCAATGGAAAAATTCTCGTCCCTGGCTTTTGCTCCTGCTGCTTTTCCTGCCGCAGACTTTCTGGATAATGCGGCTGAAAATATTCAGCGATCTGCTGGCCACCCGCAACGAACTGTATTTTGGAGGAAGAGTAGGATTCATGCACGATACGATTGAAAAATCAATCACCAGCGCGTATTATGATCCGCAATACACGTATTTGCCCGAAGGACTGAAGCTGGCGTTAAAAGCAGGAATACTATTGTTGTTGTTGCTTGTGCTGGCCGGCGCGCTGCGCGATGTAATCAGCAAACGGTTTACATACACGCATGTCCTGCTCCTGGTTTTCGCAGTTTATTACCTGCTGATTTTTGGCCTGCATTATTTTGCGGGAGTGTTATATCCATATTACCGCGGGGCGCTTCCTGTGCACCTGTCGCTGTTACTGCCGCTTGTTTTCGGCCTGCATTCGTTATTCAGCGGGCAAAATAAAAACCGGCGCGTACTGCAATGGTCGCTTGTGCTGCTGCCTGCCTTTTTCCTGCTGGGGAACTTTATCGACAAATTTGACCTGCTCTATTGCCGCGAATGGGCCTGCGATAAGCATAACCTGGATGTGATGCAGAAATTAACAGATGAATCAAAAAAACGCGGAGAAACGGGAGGAATCCGTTTAGATTGTTCCTGGCTGAATTATCCTTCCATGAGTTTTCACAGCTGGGAACATTTCCGGGGTGATTTCGAACCGATACCGCCTGAGGTGCAGGAACATTTTACGGATACGAGCTTCAGGTATCTTTACCTGCAGCCGACAGATAAGTTGCCGGAGAATCACGGACCTGTAGATACGGTTGCCCGCTATGATGATATCGGGGCCATCCTGTTGCGGAGAAAATAAAAGACCCGCGTTTTTTTCTTTTTTTAACAGTGGAAAACAAAACCAGCGAACAGCAGCCGTTCGTATCTTCGAACATGAAAGCGATAATCAATACCATAGTCATGCTCACAAGTTCCTGGATGGGCTCGTGCGGGACAATTACCGACGGTGCGGCTGATAAGCGGGCACAAGGTTCGGATGAAAACAAACAGCAGGTAACGACGACAACGATGAACGATTCAGCAAAAACTACGGATACGGCTACTTTCGGCGCGGGATGTTTCTGGTGCGTGGAAGCCGTTTTCCAGCAAATGAAAGGCGTGATATCCGTGGCTTCCGGTTATTCCGGCGGTACTGTAAAAAATCCTTCGTACAAGGAAGTCTGCATGGGAACTACCGGTCACGCCGAAGTCTGCCAGCTCGTTTACGATCCGAAACAGGTAAGCTACGCCGAACTGCTCGAAGTGTTCTGGGGAACACACGATCCGACCACGCTCAACCGGCAGGGTGCGGATGCGGGAACGCAATACCGTTCTGCTATTTTTTATCATAACGAGACGCAAAAACAAACGGCCGAGCAGTACAAAAAACAACTCAACGATTCAAAAACATGGCCGAACCCGGTTGTGACAGAGATATCGCCCTTTTCGGTTTTTTATAAAGCGGAAGATTATCACCAGGATTATTTTAATCAGAACGGGGATCAGCCGTATTGCCAGTTCGTGGTCCGCCCGAAAGTGGAGAAGTTCCAAAAGAACTTTAAGGACAAAATGAAAAAAACACAGTAAGCTATTTTTTTCCGCTACTGTAGAAACGTGTCACCGGTTTGCCGGCGGCACGTTTTATTTAAATCCTGCACAGGAAAGATTAACCAAAGCCGAACTTATTTTTAAAAATTACGTAGAAGTTTCATTACACTGGGAGAAGAAAAGGACATTTTACCCCCGTTGATGTCCTGCAGAGAGGAGTAATTACAAAAAATTAAACCTTCTGCCGTAATGACGGATTCTCCCGACAATGAGCCTGGCTATATTGAGCTGATTCAAAAACTGGTCCCGGTCGTTTCGGAACAGGAAAACGCTGATCTCAGGCAATACTTTGAATTTTATGAAGGTTGCAGAAAAGAGCTGACTGAAGAGGCGGAAATTCTTTTTGCAGGCCATCCCGTTTTCGGCGAGATGATACGGCAGGTTCCGCGGGAAGAACGGAATAAGCAAAACGAATATTCCGTTGCGCTGCAGCGTAATGCCATTCTTCATGGTGACTGGAAGACCTATACGGAATATACGGTCCAGCAAGGTTTTTTTTATGCCCGCCTGGGCCTGGAATTCAAACTTTGGTATGAAGTCATCCAGGCGGCCCGGCAAATGCTGCTGCCGCACATCATGAAAGAGTTGAAACAAAACCCGGCAAAAGCCTTCGCCGTCATCAACGGGATAAACAAGCTGATTGATGTCGCTATGTGCATTACCGGGGAGGCGTATATCTACGAGAAAAAACGGGTGATCGACGACCAGATCAGGCAGCAGAAAAATATGAACGCCGAACTGGAACAGTTCGCCTATATCGCTTCGCACGATCTGCAGGAACCTTTACGCACGCTGACCGGTTTTGTGGACCTGTTCTGCAAACAGTATTCTAACCGTCTCGACGAGACCGGCGAGAAATACATGGCCTACATCACCGATGCGGTCAACCGTATGCGCAGCCTGATCACAGGCCTGCTCGAATATTCACGCATCGGCAAGTCGAGCCAGATAAAAGAAGTGGACTGCAACAAGCTGGTCGGGCAACTGATCCGGGATCTCGATACGGCGATCCGGGAAAAAAATGCGCAGGTCACCGTTGCCAAACTGCCGGTTGTCCGGGCGTACGAAGTAGAACTAAGCGCCTTGTTCCAGAACCTGATTTTAAATGCACTCAAGTTCAGTAAGAAAAACAGTCAGCCCGTCATCCATATCGGCGGCGGCGACGGCCGGAAAGACTGGCTTTTTTACGTGGAGGATAACGGCATCGGGATCGATCCGAAATTTCATGAGAACATTTTTAAACTGTACCAGCGGCTTCATTCCCGCGAGGAATATCCCGGTTCGGGAATCGGGCTGACGCATTGCAAAAAAATTGCGGAACTGCATGGCGGGCATATCTGGGTTGAATCAGCCCCGGGAGAAGGAAGCAAGTTCTACTTCACAATAACCAAAACCTGAAATGTATGAGGGCGAACAAATTAAAATGTGTTTTGCTGGTTGACGACGATGGGCCGACAAACTACCTGAACAGGTTTATTCTGGAGCAAACGGAAATAACGAGCAATATCGAAACTGCACAAAGTGTAAACCAGGCGCTCGATTTGCTGGACTGCCCGTTGCAGGCGGACTGCAAAGTGCCCGACCTGATTTTCCTGGATATCAATATGCCGGGTTTGACGGGATGGGATTTTATCGAAGCGTACCGGGAAAAGAAAGCGCGTAAAAAAAATCAGTCGGTGATTATTATGCTGACCACTTCTGCGAACCCGGATGATGAAATGCGGGCGAAAACCACGGCGTGTATTTCAGGATTCTGCCAGAAACCGCTGACGATGGAAGTGATCGACGAAATTATGGAACAGCATTTTGCCTGCGGAGGAAAAAAAGAATAACCTGCTTTACGACTGCCCGATTCCCAGTGCCTGCACGCAAAGTTCGGCGGCGGACTGCTCGGCTTTTTTCTTCGACTGGTTGCTGCTTTTACCCATTACTTCACCGTCGAGCGTCGCTTCGATAACGTACAATTTGTTCTGGCCTGTTCCGGATTCTTCCACCAGGTTGAAACGCAGTTCCTTTTTGTTTTTCTGCGCCCATTCGATGAGCCGGCTTTTGTGATCGGTATCGTTTGCTTCGATATCATCCATGTCGAGATGATAGCGGATGATTTTTTCGTTGATGAACCGGTTGGTGAACACATATCCGCGATCGAGGAAAATAGCGCCGATCAGCGCTTCGAACACGTCGCCGGTAATGGAATTGCTGCGTCCCGCCAGCCCGGATTCCGCTTCGATGAATTTATCAATACCGAATTTTACGGCCAGTTTCCCGAGCTGATTCCGGCTTACGATCCGCGAACGCATCTTGGTGAGAAAGCCTTCATCCTTGTACGGGAATTTCTTGAAAAGATAATCCGCGATGATGGAGCTGAGAATCGCGTCACCGAGAAACTCGAGTCGTTCGTAGCTTTCGCGTGAGCCGTCTTTCACCTGGTTGGCGGCCGAACTGTGTGTAAATGCTTTCCGGTACAGTGAAATGTTGAGCGGCGTAAATCCTAGCACATTGCGCAGCGAAGTCCGCAACTTTTGGTCGGACCCGGGTATGAGGTAAATTTTCAGCAGCCTGAACATCTGCTCAAAGTTAAAATTCCTCCGGAGAACCGGTTTACAGAAAAGTTTTTCTTAATGCGTCGGAATAAAACCAGTTGACAGCGGCAGGTTTATTTAAACAGGAGCAGGCAGACTTTGCCGCTACCGGTTGCCGCTACCGGTTCGAACTATTCCGAAGGAATTTTAAGTGGGTTACCCGTTGTACTTGCGGAAAATAACGGAAGCATTGTGCCCGCCAAAGCCGAAGGTATTGCTGAGCCCGGCGCGGACGGTGCGCTGCTGTGCCTTGTGGAAAGTGAGGTTCAGCTTCGGATCGATGTCCGGATCGTCGGTAAAGTGGTTGATGGTTGGCGGAACAAGATCGTGTTTCACGGCGAGGATCGTGGCCATCGCCTCAATGGCGCCGGCAGCTCCGAGCAGGTGGCCCGTCATCGATTTGGTGGAGCTGATGTTCATGCTGTATGCGTGTTCGCCGAATACCGCTTTGATGGCTTTCAGTTCAGCCACATCGCCGAGCGGCGTGGATGTGCCGTGCACGTTGATATAATCGATTTCGCCGGCACTCATTTCGGCATCCTGCAGCGCGTAGTTCATCACGTTTTTCGCGCCGAGTCCTTCCGGGTGCGGTGCGGTGATGTGGTGCGCGTCGGCACTGAGGCCTCCGCCGACCATTTCGGCATAAATTTTTGCCCCGCGCGCTTTCGCGTGTTCGTATTCTTCGAGGATGATCGCGCCGCCGCCTTCGCCGAGTACAAAACCGTCGCGGTCTTTATCGAAAGGACGCGAGGCGGTTTGCGGATCGTCGTTGCGGGTGCTCATCGCCTGGCAGGCATTGAATCCGCCGATTCCCGCCGGGTTGATGGCTGCTTCCGAACCTCCGCTCACAATAGCGATCGCTTTGCCGAGCCGGATGTAGTTGAATGCATCCACCAGCGCATTGGTAGAAGAAGCGCAGGCTGAAACCGTGGTAAAATTGGGCCCGCGGAAACCGTAACGCATCGAAATATGACCGCTGCAGATGTCGGCGATCATCTTCGGAATGAAGAACGGGTTGAAACGCGGCGTACCGTCGCCTTTGGCAAAGGCAAAACATTCTTCCTGGAAAGTCTGCAATCCGCCGATGCCCGAACCCCAGATCACCCCGATGCGGTCGGTATCAAACCCCGGGCCGTCAAGCCCCGAATCTTTTACGGCCTGCGTTGCGGCGGCAATTCCGAAATGGCAAAAGGGATCGAGCTTGCGGACTTCTTTTCTGTTCTCGAAGTATTCTTCGGGATTGAAGCCCTTGACTTCGCAGGCGAACTGCGTTTTGAACTTGGCTGCGTCGAAACGTGTAATCATAGCAGCACCGCTTTGCCCGCCAGTCAGGTTTTTCCAGAATTCTTCAACAGAATTACCTAATGGCGAAATAGCACCGAGGCCCGTAACGACTACCCGTTTCAACTGCATCCGTAAATAGCTTTAAGGAATAAATGCGGCTTTATAACAGATCAGCCGATTATTTGTTGGCGTTCTCTTCGATATACTTGATAGCCTCGCCTACGGTGTTGATCTTTTCGGCTTGATCGTCAGGAATAGCAATGTTAAACTCCTTCTCGAACTCCATGATCAGCTCCACGGTGTCGAGCGAATCGGCTCCGAGGTCGTTGGTAAAGCTGGCCGCTTCAGTTACTTCTTTCTCGTCTACGCCGAGCTTGTCAACGATTATGGCCTTCACTTTGGTTGCGATGTCAGACATTTTAGTGCGTTTTTGGTTAAAAATTTCGCCTGCAAAGATAATGGTATAGGGGTGAATCCCAAAAAAAACGAAACCGACTGATTATCAATCGGTTTCGATGAGTTTTTAACAAGAATTCCCGGTTTTAGGCCCCTTTGGGCGTCGTTTTTTCGCCGGAGTTCTTGATTATCGTTGAATGGCGAGCCGGATCAGCTGCTGTTTTCCGTTTGCGGAAGCCCGCAGGATATAAAATCCGCTGGCAGCATCGTCAAGTGCAATCGTCCTGGCGGAACCTGCCGGAACCTGTTTCTCATTTGCAAGATAAATCCTGCGGCCCTGTGCATCCAGAACTTCAATCAACAGGTCGTCCGCATTTTCATTTACCGCGAGGATAAAGTTCCCGTTGTTTGGGTTCGGGTAAACATACACGCCTGCGGATGCCGTATTTTCAATTACGCCCACGCAGGCATTCACCAGGATATTGATCGTATCGCTTCCCGAACAGCCGTTCAGATCCGTATAAGTATAAATGACCGCCATACTCCCGGTTCCTGCTGAAGGATCGAACGAGCTTCCGGAAACGCCGGTACCCGCCCACGTGCCTCCCGCAGGAGTTCCCGCAAGCGAAACGTTTGCATCATCCGTACAAACGGTAGTTGCCGAAGCCGTACCGATTACAACCGGGACGGTGTTGATGGTTACGTTCGCGGTGTCGCTGCCCGAGCATCCGTTGCTGTCGGTTACGGTTACATAATATGTTCCCGAACTGGTTACGGTAAGTGTTTGTGCCGTGGTGCTATCATTCCATAAATAGCTCGCCCCGCTGTTCTGTGCATCCAGGATTACCGTTCCGCCGCACTGCGTTACATCGCCGGGAAATGCTACGACCGGGTTGCTGTTTATGGTAACGCTGATCGTATCGGATGAGCTGCAGCCGAAACCATCAATAACGGATACGGAAACAGTTCCGCTTGTCGTTACAATTTCCGTTTGACCGTTACCGCCGGTGCTCCATATATAACCCGAACCGCTGTTCTGCGCATCCAGTGTTACAGTTCCTCCGCACTGCACGATATCCGCGCCGAGATTTACTACGGGAAGCGGAACTACGGTTACCAGAGCACTGTCGGATACGGAGCAACCGTTACTGTCGGTGGCCGTTACGTAATACATCGTAGTGGAAGTCGGCGAAATTACGACTGTTGGTCCCGTCATATTTCCCGGTTGCCAGCTGTACGTTACAGAACCCGTTCCGCCGGAAGTGAATGCGCTGATGTATGAATTGTTCCCGATGCAGATCGTAGAGCCGCCGCTGTTCTGTATGGTTAATGCGGGCGGTGCGATTATCGTAACGGTTTCTGTCGCTGTGCAGCCGTTTCCGTCGGTAATGGTACAGGTATATGTTCCTGCGGAAAGCCCGGTTGCTGTTGAACCGGTTCCGCCTGCGGGAGCCCAGCTGTAAGTATAAACGGGAGTTCCGCCCATGACGGTAACTACGGCCGATCCGTCGGATGATGCGTTGCAGCTCGTTCCGGAAGCGGCGGAAGCGGTTTGTAATGCGGAAGGTTCTGTGATAGTAACGGATTGCTGTACGGTACATCCGTTACCATCTGTAACGGTGCACGTGTATGTCCCCGCAGACAACCCGGAGGCCGTATCGGCAACTCCGCCGGAAGGTGACCAGGCATAGGTATAAAAACCTGTTCCGCCGCCGGCTGTTGTTACAGCCTGCCCGTTCGTTCCGCCGTTGCAGGATACGTCTGTTTGTGTGGCAGAGGCAGTCAGCGCCGAAGGTTCGGTAATCGTTACGGTCTGCGTTCCCGTGCAGCCGGCTCCATCGCTGATGGTGCAGGTATACGTGCCTGCTGTCAGCCCGGAAGCCGTAGCGGCTGTTCCTCCCGAAGGGGCCCAGCTGTAGGTGTAAACACCGTTTCCGCCGCTGGCCGTAACCGTTGCCGATCCGTTGCTGCCGCCGAAGCAGGAAATATTGCTTTGCACTGCACTGGCTGTAACCGGCGGGGTGCCGATAATAATCTCATCATATTCCACAGTCGCCGGGCTCAGGCTGTGCATCAATACGCGATCGACAGCCGTGGTGGTGGTCGAACGGAACGGCCAGGCGGAAAGAATAAGCACACCGTTCACGTAAATGTCCATTGTACGGCTTGTCCAGTTCAGGTTCATCGCTTCAACATGGTACCAGGTATTGGCTACGATCGGGTGATTGTAACCGGTGCTGGCAAAAAAGCGCAGGCCGGAAGTCGCATTGAAATAAGCAAACAGTATCCCGTTATTGCTCGCAGTATTCGCGTCACCGACAACGAAATACCCGTTTGCTGCAGTGGTGGTATTGGTTTTCGCCCACCAGGAGATGTACGCAGGCTGGCCTGCGGTGAATAAGGCCTGGGGCCCCTGGTAAAAAGAATTAGTCGTGGAGCAGGACATACTCAGGTTATAAGTTCCCACAGCCGGGCTCGTATTCGGTACGGTCATCGTGTACGTTCCCGATCCCATAGTCCACGGCGAACCAAAGGTCCCGGATTCGAATCCGTCATAAAAGCCGGAGCATTGTGCGTTTATTTCCAGGACAGGAAATAAGGACAGCAGGAGTAAAATTTTTTTCATGTCGTGTGTTTTTAAGAAGAGAGGGTCTTGTGTTTTGCAAAACAAAAATACTTCAAATAAAGGATCTTTCATATTTTACGATCACCTGTTCTGCCGGTTTTCGCTGCAGGTCGGGAACGGTAACGTTTTCGGCCGCATAGCCTACGGGGATGAGCAGGAAAGGCCTTTCATTGTCGGGCCGTTCGAGGACTTTACATAAAAAGTTCATCGGGCTGGGAGTATGTGTAAGTGCGGCCAGCCCGGCGTGATGAATGGCAGCCAGTAAAAACCCGCAGGCCAGCCCGACGGATTCGGCTACGTAATAATTGTTTTTTTTCTTCCCGTTTTTCTCTTCATAAATGCGTTTAAAAACAACGATCAGGGCCGGGGCGGTTTCCAGGAAAGGCTTTTGCCAGTCGGTTCCGAGCGGGGCCAGGTCGTCAAGCCATTCCTGGGTCATGCGGCCGTTGTAGCTGTCGTATTCTTCTTTTTCTGCCGCTTCGCGGATTTTCGTTTTTATTTCCGGGTTTGTGACCAGGCAGAACGTCCACGGTTGTTTGTGCGCGCCGGATGGTGCGGTGGATGCGGCACGGATTATATTTTCCAATACTTCTTCCGGAACAGGTTTATCCGAAAATTCGCGAACCGTGCGTCGTTGGTCCATCCATTCGAAAAAGGAACGGCTGCGTGCGATCATTTCCGTTTCGGAGTAGGTTTCTTTGGAGTAGCGGATATACGGGTACGTTTTTTCGGACATCGGAAGAGATTTAGTGTGTGGAAAGTTACGGAAAAGCGGGGCTGCGGATTTTGCCAAACAAAAAAGCCCCCGGATTTTTCCGGGGGCTTTGTCAAAAACAAAAGCGAATCAGTGTTTTAAAAACTTCTTTGTGAACGATTGCCCGTTATCGCCGGTCACGCGGAGCACATAAATGCCTTCGGCCAGTGCGGTGATGTCGAGCGTTGTTTTTTCGCCGGAATTATATTCGGATTCCATCACGAGCCTGCCTGAAGCATCCATAACGGTTATACGGTAATTTCCTGCGATCCCGCCAACCTGTACCTGCAAACTGCCCGAGGCCGGGTTCGGGTAAAGAGAAAGACCTTCGGGTGCGGCAGCAATCCCCTGGCCGGAACCATCGAGGCGCTGCGCCCAGGGATCATAATAGCAGGGAGCTGTTTCGGAGAACGAAAGCGTCGACATATTGCAGATGAAGCTGACCATGGTTTGCTGCTTCAGACCCAGCACACTTACCGGGAAAGTATTGAGCGAAAGAAGATCGCCAATCGGGTAAAACGGATAAGGATTGTCGCAACTGATTGTAGCAGTTCCCGGCGAACCTTTCAGGCGATAAAGATGGTAATCGTCATTGCTATTATCCGCCAGGGAAAAAACAGTATGCGCAGCATCGGTAGCCGTGATAATATTGCCAAACATCTGCGTGTTCAGCGCCACGTCATTGGCATTCAGAAAACTGCTGCTGAGATTGAAAAAAGCATTCACATAACCGGGGATAGCTGCATTCATCGGGCTGGCGATGCCCGGAACCACAAGCATATTATTGGCAAACAAAAACTCCCCGTTGTAAGGCGTCATATAAACAAAGCTTCCCGTGTCGTAAACAGTATATGAAACCGGGACCAGCAAGTGGCTGAGTTTTGCGACAAGCAGGGGTCCGGGGCCATCTGCACCCAGTAAGGTATGAGCGACTACATATACGTTATCCTGCAGGCGTTTAACAGTAAAGCCGAACATGCGCTGGGTGTGCGGACTCGGGAAAGAGTACCATGCAAGATCTTTCGAAAATATAACAGCGCCGTTATTATCTATCTGCATGATCAGGCCTTTTCTCCAGAGCGGAGTAGCGGTGGGAGCCGTAATAGCCCCGACATAAATCCCGTTGTTCTGGTAGAAGAAAATATTATGTGCTTCTTCTTCTGTACCTGTGCTGGCGTATGATTTTCGCCACTGCAGCACGCCATTCAAATCGATCTTAGCTACCCAGAGATCGGATTGGTTATTTACCATGTGATGCCCCACAATGTAGAAATAGGCTGAACCGTCGTAAGCAAAATCAACTACGGTAACTTCCGGCGACATACCGCTGAGTGAGTTGGTCAGGTTATTCGAAAACATAACAGCGCCGGTAGTGCCATTGACTTTAACGAGTGCCATCGTATTGACGTTTGACCAATATGTTGTGAGCATATAGTAATTCCCGCCCACGGCCAGCACGCGTTCCCCGGTCATCGGGTGCCCTGTGATACTGCTGTACATTTTCCCGGAAAAACTGGCGCCGCTGCCGAGGTCGCTTTTTGTTATGGCGGCAGCGGATTCGTAGTTGCTGCTGTTTTTCATTTCAACGACACCGACGGCCAGGCTGGCGGTATTATCAACGATCAGGTCTTTCGGAACAGTGTAATGGTATCCCGAGGTGGTTAATTGGTTGTCGCGCAGATAGGTTATCTGCGCCGACAGGCTCATCATAAAGCAGGAGCCGGCAAGAATCAGGGTTAATTTTTTCATGACAGGTGGTTTTTCATATAAAATAAGCGCATCCCATGTTCAAAAGCCGGGGTGGTTTATAATTGATGTTCCGGGGTTTATAACCGGTAGCGGCGGGTTTATAGGATGTTATCCATAGTCTCTCGTTATCCGTAGTCGCCGACTACGGATAACAAGTAGGAAACAATACCTTTGCGCACGATGAAAAACATCGCTGTTTTTGCTTCCGGAAAAGGAACCAACGCGCGCAGGCTGATCGATTTTTTTCAGCACAGCGACAAAGCGCGCGTGAGCCTGGTGCTCTGCAACAAAGCGGAGGCGGGGGTGCTGGAAATTGCGAAAGCAGCGGGCGTGGAAACGGTTATTCTTTCGCGCGATTCTTTTTATAACAGCGACGAAACCATCCGGCTGCTGCAAAAGAAAAACATCGGTCTCATCGTACTTGCCGGATTTTTATGGCTGGTTCCTGGAAACCTAGTACGCGCTTTTCCGAAACGGATTATAAATATTCACCCGGCCCTGCTTCCGAAATTCGGTGGTAAAGGCATGTACGGCGCGCACGTGCACAAAGCGGTAATTGACGCCGGTGAAAAAGAAAGCGGCATCACGATTCATTACGTGAACGAACATTTCGACGATGGAGAACAAATCGCGCAATTCCGCTGCCCGGTTCTTCCCGGCGATACGCCCGAAATACTTGCAGCCCGTGTGCAGGAACTGGAGCATGCGCATTTTGCAGAAGCTGTGGAAAAGGCAGTATGATTTTGTTTTTATCCTGCGTAATAACCTTTCAGCCAGTGTTGAAATTCGTACTCGTACTTCTCCTGTGCTGATTTAACGATACTGTCAGCGTCGGCAGCCGGCTCCGCGTTGAAATAATCGGACATCCATTTTTTATAGGCATCAGCTTTCGGACTTGCTTCGTGGTCTGTTTCGTTTTTATAGTAATACACTTTTTTCCAGCTGACCATCGGTTCTGCATCATACGCCAGGATATGCAGCAAGCCCTGTATATTTTCCGCAACAATATGCATTCCGCCTTCGCCGCCCGAAACGATTACCGGCGCTTCCCGGAGATCCCGCGTATTATTCCGCAGCCAGAATCCGTACGTGGAACCGGTTCCGTCAGCCCGGGCGAATTCGATGATGGAGTCCAGGAACAATTCGTTTTCCGAATACGAACGTAATCCGACCTTGTCAAAACAGCCCAGCTCAAATCCCGCGGAATAATATGCGTTGCCTTGCGCGTTTTCAAAATCCAGCAGTTTCACCAGGGCCGCAGGCACTTCAAGCCCGTTAAAATTCAATGCAAATTCTTTTTGGTCGATCATGTTTACAGGGATTTTGAAAATCTGCAGGTTGTTTTTCTTTCCCGCATATTAATCTGCGAAAGCTAAAAATAACAATTCCCCACCGCATTCCCGCTCGCAAAATCACGGCCCGCGCCCTCATTGTAAATAGGATTCCAAAAAAATTATTCAGAAAAATTTGCCCGGCGTGTTTTTTTGCCTTTATCTTTGCCTTCACAAATCACGATCATGAACAACAAGGCCAATATCTTCCAAACAACATGCTGCATGTGCGGTATGATGTGTCGCTGACGCGCTGGAAGGGCTTTGCTGAAACCATAACAATCAAGCAAGAGGGCTTTCCAGGGTAACCGGAAAGCCCTCTTCGCTTTTAATAAAACAGGAAAAACATAAAATGAATATTCAGAAAACAACCAACGCGAAACCGGCATACATGTTCACCATGTGTATGTGCTGTATGTGTATCATACGGTCCGGAAACGCTTTGGAAAATGGCTAGGTTGGTTTAATGTGTGTTTAAAGAAAAGCCCTTCCGGAAGCAATGCCGGGAGGGCTTTTTGATTTTTGGCTCCATAGCTGAGTGGTCCAAGCGCTGGTCTGCAAAACCGGAGACGGCAGTTCAATTCTGCCAGGAGCCTCAAAAAAGGAAAGTGTTGAAAGTCGGGCGCAGCTCGACGAAAAGAACAAAAACAAGTAAAGCACGTCGAGCAAAGCGAGACGAAAGAAAATGAAAAGTCGAGCAAAGCGAGACGGAAGAAACAGTAAAGTCGAGCGAAGCGAGACAAGAGAATGTAAACAAAGAAAATGTGCCGAACCAATTCCCCTCTCTGCCGGAGAGGGGTTGGGGTGAGGCCCAACCACAAAAAAAACCATGCAAAGTTTCCAGACAGAAATAGAACAGGCCGCCGGCGGAAGAAAAGCGCTCGTAGAAAAAGACATCGTCGAGCTCGGGGAGAAAATCCAGCTCTTCCGCGAAGGAAAGATCGACCCGGAGAAATTCCGCAGCCTGCGCCTGGCCCGCGGGGTATACGGACAACGCCAGCCCGGTGTGCAGATGATCCGCATCAAACTGCCTTATGGAAAACTTACGCCGAAACAATTATTACGCATCGCCGATGTAAGCGATACGTATTCGAACGGCAAATTACACCTCACCACGCGGCAGGATATTCAAATCCATTTCGTGAGCCTCGACCGTACGCCGCAACTCTGGGCCGAACTCGAAGAAGACGATATCACGCTCCGCGAAGCCTGCGGAAATACCGTGCGCAACGTTACCGCTTCGCCCGAAGCCGGGATCGATCCGCTGGAACCGTTTGATGTGACGCCTTATGCGGAAGCGGTATTCCAGTACTTCCTGCGCAACCCGGTTTGCCAGGAGCTCGGGCGAAAAATCAAAATCGCTTTTTCATCGAACGACGAAGACACCGCTTACGTGTTTATGCACGACCTGGGTTTTATTCCCAAAGTGCGGATCGTGGACGGGCAACTGCAGCGGGGCTTCCGGGCGTTCGTGGGCGGCGGACTGGGTGCGCAGCCGTTTCTCGCGCAGGTGGCCGATGAATTCCTCGCATCCGACCAGCTCATCCCGTTCATCGAAGCGGTGCTGCGCGTATTCGACCGGCACGGTGAACGGACCAGTCGCCACAAAGCGCGCATCAAATACCTGGTGCAGAAAACCGGCATCGCGGAATTGAAAAAGCTGGTGGAAGAAGAACGGGTTGCACTGAAAGTAAAATCGTTCCCGGTCGATGTGCCGGCGCGCCGCATCCCGGGTGCCACGCAGGAAGTATTCACCACTTTCCGCATCAGCGACGATGAAAATTACCGCGACTGGTTCGATACCAACGTGATCCCGCAGAAGCAGGACGATTGGTATGCTGTCCGCGTGAAAGTACAGCTCGGAAACCTGGACACCAGGACCGCGCGGATTTTCGCAGGAATCGCGGAACAATTTTCGAAAGAAGAAATCCACATTACGCCGGCGCAGGGATTTTTGCTGCGCTTCGTCCCGCAGCATGCGCTGCCGGCTTTGTACAGGGCCCTGCAGGCCATCGGTTTTGCCGGGGCGGGCGCGGAAAGTACGGCGCACATCACCGCCTGCCCGGGAACGGATACCTGCAACCTCGGCATTTCCAGCAGCACCGGTATCGCGAAAGCGCTGGAACAGGTGATCACGGAAGAGTTCCCGGAACTGGTTTACAACCACGATATCAAAATCAAAATCAGCGGCTGCATGAACAGTTGCGGACAACATTCGCTGGCGCAGATCGGTTTTCACGGCAGTTCATTTAAAGCGGGAACAGCCGTTGTTCCTGCCCTGCAGGTATTGCTCGGCGGCGGCCCCACCGGGAACGGCGAAGGACGTATTTCCGAAAAGATTATCAAGGTGCCGAGCAAAAGAGGTCCCGCCGTTTTGAAATCGCTCCTGCATGATTTTGAAACGAACGCCGTGGAGGGGGAGTATTTCAACAGCTATTACGATCGCCGCGGCAAAGAGTATTTCTACCAGTTGCTGAAACCGCTGGCCGACAATAAAAATATCACGCCCGATGAGTTTACCGACTGGGGACAAACCGAACAGTTCCAGACGGCCATCGGGGTGGGCGAGTGCGCGGGCGTACTGATCGACCTGGTGCAGACGCTTTTTTTCGAAGCGGAAGAAAAACTGGATCGCGCCGAAGAAGCATTTGCCGAAAAACGTTTTGCCGATTCGGTTTACTACAGTTACAGCGTTTTCGTGAACGCCGCCAAGGGATTGTTGCTTTCCAAAGAAGTGAACTGCAATACGCATCACGGCATTCTCGGCGATTTCGACAAACATTTCGTGGACAACGGCGATCTCGCTGTTCCCGGAGGTTTCCGCGAACTCGTACTGCAGATCAATAAAAATGAACCCACTGAAAAATTTGCACGCAGCTACCTCATGCGTGCCGCCGAACTGCTTGCGGAAATAATCCGCTACCGCGAAAAACAAACGGAAAGGGAAGAAGTCTGTTGAAAGAGCTACGCAAAAAATAAGTACCAATTAGTCGACGTCGCAGACGTCGACTATCGAAATCTCCGTAAGGAGATTTCAGAAAAAAGAAAAGATAAAAACCCGGCCCGAACCAATTCCCCTCTCTGCCGGAGAGGGGTTGGGGTGAGGTCCGAACCACATAAAAAAACACAAACTCATGAAAACCAAATACGAAATACATCCCAAGCTCACCCTCGTCGGCGCAGGTCCCGGCGATCCCGAACTCATCAGCCTGAAAGGCATCAACGCGCTGAGCAACGCCGACGTGGTGCTTTACGATGCGCTGGTCAATACCGAACTGCTGAAGTATGTTCCCATTCATGCCAGGAAAATTTTCGTCGGCAAAAGAAAAGGACAGCACAGTTTCACGCAGGACCAGATCAATACACTCATCGTTGACTATGCATTTTCGCACGGGCATGTGGTCCGGCTCAAAGGCGGCGATCCGTTTGTTTTCGGACGCGGCTACGAGGAACTGGAATTCGCCGACTCGTTCAATATCGAAACGCAGATTGTTCCCGGCATTTCCAGTTCGGTGGCTGTGCCCGCTTTGCAGCGGATACCGGTTACGCATCGCGGATCCAGCGAAAGTTTCTGGGTCATCGCCGGGACAACGAGCAGCGGAAAACTATCACGTAACCTGCAGATCGCCGCGCAGACGAATGCTACGGTGGTCGTGCTCATGGGCCTGGCCAAACTGAAAGAGATCGCGGGAATTTACCGTGCAGCCGGTAAAGGCGACCTGCCGGTAGCCGTGATCCAGGACGGTTCGCTCCCGACGGAAAACATCGCCGTGGGATCGATCGATACGATCGCGGAAGAAGTAGCCCGTGAAAAAATCGCTTCGCCGGCCATCATCATCATCGGTGAAGTGGTGCGCAAAAACACCTATGCCGAACAGCAACTGAAACTCGAAAACTACCTGTTCAACTGAGCGAAAAGTGAAACGGATACATTATTTCTTTTTACTGACAGCATTGCCTGCTCCGCGTCCCGCAGAAGCACAGACCGTGTTGCAACGCCACGTGACCTGGTTTGCAGGACAAGGACAGGCAAAACTGTCGGACCGCTGGTCGGTTTCGCTCGATCTGCAGACCCGCCGCGATGACTGGGGAGCATATCGTTTGCAGTCGCTGGCCCGTGCCGGAGCGTCTTTCCATTTTGCGGACAACCTGGCGGTTTCTGCCGGAGGCGCTTTTTTCGTGCACCGGCTCAACGATTCCGGGCCGCACCTGTTCCGTCGCGAATGGAGAAGCTGGGAGGAAATAGCATGGAAGAAACAAGTGAACAAATCGGAGTTTGCGTTGCGCTTCCGCGAAGAACAGCGCCTGATGATGGCGACGAAAGATATTACCCCGCCTTTGAAGAACGAATTAATTTTTCGTTCGCGGGGACGCGCAGATTATGTTTTATCCCTGCGAAAAGAAAACGGTTTGTTTTTGAATTTCGCCGGGGAATACATGGTGCGTCACGATTTCCGCAGCCTGGTTTTTGACCAGTGGCGGGGATATGCGGGAGCCGGCTGGAAATTCCGCAACCGGTCGGACATCGCGTTGCATTATATCATGCAGTACCAGCGTCGCGGATACAAACTTTACGAACGCCATCACATTTTAAGAATTTTATACCGGGTACAACTGGATTTCAGAAAGAAGGTCAGCGAATGATACAGTACCTTTGCTGCGCGAATTGCAAACCATGAGCAACACACCGGGAAATCATGTGCAGAACGAGCAGGTGGAGACGGAAATCACTCCGGCTTCCGCCGGCAATACGCTGTTCCCGGTTTTCCTGAAACTGGAACAGCTGCGTTTGCTCATTGTAGGCGGCGGAAATGTGGCGCTCGAAAAACTGAACGCGGTGCTGAACAACAGTCCCGCTGCCGAAATCACGCTGGTGGCGCCCGGCATCCATGAAGAGATCGTGCAGATCAGCCGGCACCTGTTCAACCTGCATATTCATAACCGGGTTTTCCGCGAAGAAGATCTCGATACCGCCGACCTGGTGATTGTTGCCGTGAATGATATTCCCCTGGCCGAAAAAATAAAAAAAGCCGCCAACGAAAAAGGCCTGCTCGTGAACGTAGCCGACAAACCGGAACTCTGCGATTTTTATCTTTCGTCCGTTGTCAAAAAAGGCGATCTCAAAATCGCGATCTCCACCAACGGCAAATCACCGACGCTGGCCAAACGCATCCGTGAACTGCTGCAGGAAGACCTGCCCGACGGTACGCACGACCTGATCGCCAACCTGAACGCGCTGCGCGAAAGGCTGCGCGGCGATTTCAAACAGAAGGTGGAACGGCTGAACCAGGTAACCGCCACGCTCGTGTTGCCGCAAACGTCTGCGCAGAAACGGAACAAGCTGCTGAAAAAAGTCGCGATAAACGGCCTGGCGGCGCTGGCTTTGATGATTACCGGCCACCTGCTGCTGTCGTACATCCCGCTGCGAAGTATCGGTGACGCGGCCGTGAGCGTATGGTCGTCGTTCGATCGGACCATCCTGCTTTGGATTCTCGGCGGATTTATCGCGGGCATGATCGACGGTGCGCTCGGTATGGCCTACGGCGTGAGCGCTACGACATTCCTCATGTCATTCGGTATTTCACCGGCCGTGGCGAGTATGAGCGTACATGCTTCCGAAGTTTTTACAAGCGGCGTTTCCGGTTTGATGCACCTGAAATTCGGGAACGTGAACACCAAACTTTTCCGCAACCTGCTTATCCCCGGTGTCGTCGGCGCGATCGTCGGTGCCTACGTGCTTTCCTCGTTCGAAGAGTACAACGGCTACATTAAACCTTTTGTGGCGGCCTATACGCTGTTTCTCGGGGTGGTGATCATCGCGAAAGCCCTGCGCAAAGACCGCGTCCGGAAAAAAATAAAAAGACTCATCCCGCTTGCCGCCACGGGCGGATTCCTCGACTCCATAGGCGGCGGCGGCTGGGGACCGATCGTTTCTTCCACGCTGATTGCCTGGGGAAAAAATCCGCGTTACACGATCGGGTCGGTCAACCTCGCAGAATTTTTCGTGGCGCTGGCAAGTTCTTTTACTTTTGCCACGATCATCGGGCTCAGTCACTGGCAGGTGATCATCGGTCTTGTGATCGGTGGAACGATTGCAGCTCCTTTCGCCGCGTTTTTGGCTAAAAAACTGAATGTACGCACGGCTATGCTGCTGGTCGGCGTGGTGGTCATCATCATCAGCCTGCGAATCATGTATAAATCATTTTTCTGAGTGAAGAAAGCATTGGACATATTGAACGAAAAATACCGCGCGCTTTCTGCCGAAGAACGTATCCGGCAGTTGCGTTCGGATTTTCCGCGCGTATTGTTCACCTCTTCGTTCGGAACGACTTCCGCAGTGCTCCTGCATCTTTTTCATGAAGTCATGCCCGACCTGCCGGTTTATTTCCTGGACACAACTTATCATTTTGCCGAGACGATTGCGTATAAGGAACAGCTTACCAAACAACTCGGCCTGCAGGTGATCGATATCAAACCGGAAGAATGGAAAAACACGTTCACACGCGAAGATCATACCTGGCAGAAAGATCCCGATCTCTGCTGCTCCATCAATAAAGTCGAGCCGCTCGAACGGATAAAAACGCAATTCGATGTATGGGTTTCCGGCCTGATGCGCACACAGAACACGTATCGCGACGCGCTCCATGTTTTTGAAGAACGCGACGGGATCGTAAAATTCTTCCCGATCATCGACTGGACGGAAGAGCAGGCGAAGGAGTATATTGAAAAACACAAATTACCCGCGCACCCGCTGCAGGCGCATGGCTATAATTCGGTGGGCTGCTTTCACTGCACCACCAAAGGCAAGGGCCGTTCGGGGCGATGGGCAAACAAATCAAAAAGCGAATGCGGGCTGCATTTGTAGAAATATGATTTAAATACAGGAACGCGAAGGAATGCAATCGGATGAAAACGATCTTTGCGAACTCTTAAAGCAAGTAGAATAAAAAAGTCAGTACAATTAAAAGCAAAAGGCAATATGCAAGAGGCAAACAAATTGAACACCTGAACTTTATTTGCTTTTTGCCCTTTGCTTTTGCTTTTTGAAGAACAGACCAAAGATTTAAACCAACTTAAGAATGTCAAACGACAAAATTTCAGTAGCGCTTTTCGGATTCGGATGTGTGGGACAAGGGCTTTACGATGTACTGAACCATTCGGAAGTGCTGCAGGCCAATATCGCGAAGATCTGCGTGAAGGATAGAAACAAGGAACGGAAGATCGGCGCGGAGAATTTCACTTTCGAGAAGAACGATATACTCAACCGCAAAGACCTCGACGTGGTGGTGGAAATGATCAACGATACGAAAGAAGCATTCGAAATCGTAAGCACCGCGATGAAAAACGGGATCAACGTGGTGAGCGCCAGTAAAAAAATGCTCGCGGAATATTTCGAAGAACTCTACAAACTCCAGGAAGAAAATAAAGTAGCGCTGATTTACGAAGGTTCCGCCGGCGGCAGTATCCCGATCATCCGCACGCTGGAGGAATATTACGATAACGAGTTGCTCAGCAGCATCCGCGGCATCCTGAACGGAACCACGAATTATATCCTGACGCGGATGGAACTCGAAAGCAAGGATTACGGCGACGTGCTGAAAGACGCGCAGGAAAGCGGCTTCGCCGAGATCGATCCCTGGCTGGATGTGGCCGGTTTCGATACGCTGTATAAAACCTGCCTGCTCGCGGTTCACGCCTTCGGCGTAGTACTGAAGCCCGACCAGGTGCTCAATCTCGGTATCCAGAATATTTCCTTCGACGATATCCGTTACGCGCGCGAGAAAGGGTTACGCATCAAGCTGATCGGAAGTGCCGCCAAGCAGGGCGACAAGTACCGCGTATTCGTCATGCCGCGTTTTGTGAACAAAGAAGATGAACTGTACAAAATCCTGTACGAATACAACGGCGTGGAAGTGGAAGGCGCGTTTTCCTGCAAGCAAACATTCACCGGTAAAGGTGCCGGCAGCCACCCGACCGGAAGCGCCGTGTTGTCCGATATTTCAGCGCTGACGTACCGTTATAAGTACGCCTACAAAAAACTGAAAAAACAACGGGCCCGGCTCAACGGAAACTACAATGCGGAAAACCTGCTCGACACGGATTTTGCGATCAAAGTATATATCCGGTACACCGATAAAAAAGAACTGGACGCGCTGGATATCCGCAACGTGGTGGAAGAATACCGTTCGCCCGGGGTGAATTTCATCATCGCCGAAGTCGGATTCAAATCGCTTTACGCACTGAAAGGAAATCGGGAGAGTAAAGTTTTTGTTTGCGCGGTGGAATAATTTTATTCTTCCCAGTATTCATTTCCGAAACGGTCCACGTAACCGTCGAGCATTATAACCGCCGTTACGACCTGCTCTCCGTTTGCATCTTTGTACGGTTTTGTAATTACCTGTCCCGGCTTTTCGAAAACCACGCGACCCAGCCCGTGTAAAAAAGATTCGGCCATCTGGTATTTGCAGGAAATTTTAACGCGCCGGCTGGTATCGGCGTAACCGAAAGTTCCTTTATGCGCCACAACGGCCATGCCTTCGCTGAAAGAAGACCAGAAACACGGTTTATCACAATCACCTGAAGGCATTATCGTAAGCGGCGTATCCATCATATCCGTTTCGAACGGAATGAATTTTACCAGTTCTTTTCCTGCACGGTTTATTGTCCCTTTTTTCCCGGGTAAGGTTACTTCAAAAGAATCCGGGCCGAGTATTTCAATGGAAAGATATTTCGGAGGCATTACAATTGCACCCGAAATATCTATGATTCCTTCTTCGGAATAGTTGACGCTTATTTTGAGCATTCCGTCACGCATGTATTCGTGCAGCTTGTAAGTAAAAGTCTTCACGATTTTCCCCGTACTGTCGATCTGGATAAACTTACTGTCTTTGGTTTCTGCGAGCGCTTTCCCGTTGACGAACGGGAAGCAACGATCATATTTCGGCGTGATGATGATTTTTTTCGTGGAGTCGGCATAACCCCAGAGATCGCCTTTACGGTAGGGAATAAGGTTGGGCCGCTTCTGTGCAAATGTGATTGCAGAGAACAGGAAAAACAGCAGCAGGAAAAATATGCGGGGGGTCATGAGAGATAATGATCGATCATTTCCCGCACGCAACCTTCGCCGCCTTTTTTTGTAAGTACCACGTGGCACATGTTTTTCACGGCATCCACCGCATCGGCCGGGCAGGCGCTGAAACCCACGGCCCGCAGCACATCGCTGTCGTTGATGTCGTCGCCGATATAGGCTACGTTGTCAATCGAGATTTTCAGTTTTTTGCACCAGGCGTTCAGCGTGGCGAGTTTCGGTTTCTGCGAAACCTCGAGCAGGTCGATATGCAAACGTTCGGAACGGCGCCTGATCAGGTTCATATTAAACCCATGCGTGATGATGCCTGTTTTGATCTTTTTCTTTTTGATATCGCGGATGGCCAGGCCGTCCTTGGCGTTGAACTTTTTCAGCTCGTCGCCGTTTTCCGTATAATACATGCCGGCATCGGTAAGCACGCCGTCGATGTCCATGACCAGCAGTCGTATTTTTTTGCTTCGCGCTGCCGCCCGCGCTTTCAGATCGCTGCGGAGCAAAAGATCGAGCGGCAGGCCGAAATGATCGGCAATCATGATCAGTTCGCCCAGCGAAGGTTCTTTGGCCGCCGAAGGAAATACGCCGCCGATTTCCTCGATGCGGATGCCGCGGCTTTTGAGCAAAAAAGAAATGTTTTTCTGGTACAAGGTCATTAGTGTAATGTGTAAAAGCTAAGCTGGTTTACCAGTTCGGAGTTGGGAGTGCGCTTCGCTTGAGTTCGGAGTTTTATTCCGGTAACTATCCGGGCAAAAACTCCGAACTCAAAGCTCCCAACTCCGAACTGGTACAAAAAACTATTCCGACGACCGTCCTGTAAAAATAACCAGGAGGAATTTAAAAGATACTTTCAGCTCAGATTATTTTTCTTCCGATCGATTCCGCCACCGCTTTCAGCGATTTGGACAGCGTGCGGAACTGGTCGTGGTTCAGTTGCTGCGAAGCGTCCGACTTGGCCACCGCCGGGTTCGGGTGCACTTCGATCAGCAGCCCGTCGCAGCCCATGGCCGTGCAGGCGCGCGCGAGATCCGGAACGCCGTACGCATACCCGATGGCATGACTCGGATCGAGGATCAGCGGCAGGTTCGTATATTCTTTCAGGTACGCCGCACCGCAAAGGTCGAGCGTAAAACGTGTTTTGGTTTCAAACGTGCGGATGCCGCGCTCGCAGAGAATTACGTTTTCATTTCCGCCGGCGAGAATAAACTCCGCGCATTGCACGAATTCCTGCAGCGTGGTGCCGAAACCGCGTTTGAGCAGCACGGGCTTGTTCGTTTTTCCGCAGCGGCGCAGGATGCCGTGATCGTACATGGATTTTGCGCCGATCTGGATGATGTCGGCATACTCGATCACGTCTTCCACCTGCGTGGCGTCGCGCACTTCGGAAATGATATTCAGTCCGTGTTTCTCGCGCATTTTGGCGAGCAGTTTCAGTCCTTCGATGCCCATGCCCTGGAACGTGTACGGCGACGTGCGCGGTTTGAAAGCCCCGGCGCGGAGCGTGGAAATACCCAGTTCTTTCAGCAAAGCGGCGCTCTGTTCGATCTGTTCTTCCGATTCTACCGAGCAGGGTCCGGCGATAAGCAGCGTATGATTCGTTTTTCCGCCGATGGTGACGTTGTTGATTTTCACCTCGCGCGTTTCGTTCATGTACTTCCGGCTGCTCAGCTGCATGTCGTCGGCAAGCACGGTGATGCGTTCGTATTCACTTTCGAAACGTTTGTCGGCTTCTTTGTCGGAAGAAGAAGTGATCAGCACGAACCGGCCGTTGTGGCGGATACAGAATGCTTTTACTTCGCGTGCAATTTCCTGCGCGCGTGTTTCGGCCACGGAATTCTTTAATTCAATAATCATGCTTCGCCTTTGATAAGATTCAGGAACGTTACGGTCCCGGTAACTTCGTTATCGGTATTGATCACCGGGAGATAGGTGATCGGGAATTGTTTTGATTTGATCAGCCGCAGCATTTCGCGCACGGTCGCATTTTCATTTACGGTAACCGGGTTGCGGTTGGTCATGTCGCTCACGCTGATGCCGGAAGGATTGCCGAGATTTTTGATCAGCCCGCGACGCACGTCGGCATTGCTGATCAGTCCTTCGAGTTTCCCCGACTCGCCGGTGAGTATCGTAAATCCTACGCGGTAATCTTCGATGCTTTGCAGTACGTCGGCCAGCGCGCGTTTTGATGGCGGCAGCAGCGGACTTTCTTCCCGGCTCATCATAAAATCCTTCACCTGGAAATGCGATTCGCTTTCGATCATTTTCAGGTTGAGCAGTGCCAGGCCGATGGTTTCCGCGTTAAAAAGATACGAACCGGAAACCGAAGCATACACGCCCATGTTGCGCAGGATGAATGAAACCTCGCCGTTCACGCCGCCGTCCACATGCACGCGCTTGCCGGGAAAACGGTTTTTGAACTGGCGGATCTTGCGGAAATTTTCTTTGTTGAAGGTGCCGCCGCTTTTACCCGGCGTGGTGGCCATCACCAGCAGGAAATCGAAACGATCGGCGTACGGTTCGAAAACATCGATCTCCGTATCCGAACTGATGGCCAGTCCAAGACGCCCGCTGATATCGGCAGGAACGTCCAGTTTTCCCGGGAGCTCTTCGTACTGAAACGTAACGAACTCCACCGGCGTGCGGCGCAGCAGGTCGAAATATTTTTCGGGCGTGCGGCTGATGATGTGCAGGTCGACCGGCGTTTTACTCAGTGTGCGGATTTTCGCAATATCACCGAACACGGCAGGATCGTCGTTACAGTCGACATGAAAATAGTCGATGTAATGCGCATCGAGCGTTTTCACGATCTGTTCGAGCGAATCGTTTTTATTGGAATAAATAGAGGCGGAAATCTTCATGCGTTAAAGCAGCACAAAGGTACAACTGAAACAATTACGAAATAACGCACAGGTACGAATCTTACGGATTCCCTTCCTGCAAAGCTTTCCGTTCGAGCAGCCTGATCATTGGATCTTTTCCTGCGATGTATGCTTCCGGGTCCTGCGCGTGAAGGGCGGCGAGTTTCAGTTTCAACTGCCCGTATGCTGCCGCATCTTCCGGGTGCGCACGCAGGTAATCGCGGAAGCGCAGGTGACGATGCACTTCATCATGCGCGCGTGGAAAAATATGCAGGTGATGTGTCCGTTCGCCGTTCACATCCCGATAGAAAAAACGGCGATGTGCCATACCGTATTCGCCCATGGCCACGTAACCGGTGCCGGCCATCAGCGTATTATACGAATCGATTTTTTCAAGGTCGTTTGCTTCGCCGAGGATATCGATCACCGGTTTTGCAGCCAGGCCCGCAACGGACGTGCTGCCGATATGATGCCAGGCGACGGTGTTTCCGAAAACGGATTCGAGGGAAGTCTTTTCTTTTTCGAAAAGTTCCGGCCATACGGGATTATACGGAACAACGGAAATGATGCGCATCGCCGGGAGCGGTTACTTCAGGGAAACCACGTAGTACCCGGCGGTGGACCAGAAATTGCGCAGCCAGGGAATGGACGCGAAAGGCTGCACCAGCGTTTTTTTCTTCAGCTTGAACTTTACTTCGTAATTCGGCTGGATGAACCAGATGGTGCGTTTGTCGATTTTATATCCTTGCTTTTCCAGGATGCGTTCGAAACGTTCGAGTGAAATTCCCGTGGAGCGTACTTCGAGCAGGTTTTGCAGCGTGGCATCCGATTCGCCGCACATCTTCATCAGGCCTTTGAACATGAATTTCGGCAGCAGGTGAAAATAGGGCAGCTTGCTCAGGAACCTGCTCCGGCAAACCTGCTGGTGTCCGCCGAACGGACTCTGCCAGGGCGGAAAGCCGAAGAAAACAACGGAGTCTTTTTTCATGAAACGTTTCATGTAGCCCATAAAACGTTCCTGGTCCGGAATATGCTCGATCGTATCGCGCAGGAAAATCACGTCGAATTTCCAGTCTTCGTTCGGATCGATCAGGTAAATATCCTGCGCGATCAGCGTGATCTTTTTTTCGTGCGGATGGCCTGCGAAATATTTTTTCCCGTTCTCGATCTTCGATTCCGACAGGTCGATTCCCATCGACGGGCAGCCGCGGTCGAGAAAAGGCTTCAGGTTCCCGCCTTCGCCGCAACCGATTTCCAGCACGGATTTATCTTCACCGATCGTACCATACACCAGTTCGATGTAAGGCACCACGTGCTTTTCGGTGGTTTCTACCTGTTCGTTAAAATACCGTTCGCGGTTGATGTGGCGGTCGTGCATGGAAAATTTTGAAGCGGGGCAAAGATAATGAAAGGTACGCATCCCTTCAGGACGATGCACAATATCAAACGCTCAACGCCAAACGCTCCATGAATTTGTCCGATGATTATTGTTCATTGAGCGTTTTTATCGTCTGCCGGCTACTTAATATACGCATCGTGCAGAATTTTCCCTGAAGCGAGATCGAGCGCAAGAAAAGCCATGCCGCCGCTCATGCCCCAGTAGCCGGTCTTCCGGTAAGTATAAAGTAACCGTTTCCCTTCGTCGAGCAGGACAGCGTGGTTGAAATACTCCGGGTCGCCGTAAACCCGGTGCGTTTCAAACGGCTGATCGTTTTTGTAAAGCGTCATGCGATACCGCTCGTTTTCGAAAGAAGTATCCTTTACAAAATGCAGCCGCTCCGGCGGAAGCTTTTTTTTCCGGACGGTATCGCTTTCGTTCGTATCCGTAAAATGCAGTTCGTATTGCTTTTCGATTTTCGCCGGGTCAACATCCAGCATCCGGTTCAGTTTGGTTGACATCTCGTTTACTGCGCGCTGTGCAAAAGGGCTCTCGATTTCGAAATCGTTTCCGCGCTGCTGAATTCCGTTGGTAACAGCGTATGTCTGCGTATTGATCACCGCATGCCGCCAGATGTCGAAGGAATCACCTTCGTCGGGCATCACGCGTATCGCACCGAATACATGCAGCAGGTCCGTATTCCGCTTGTCTTTATAAAGCGAATCGAGATACGTGATTTTCCGGGTGAAGAAGGTTGAGAAAAACGACATCGGTTTGTTTTGCTGACTGCAATTTGCAAAAAAACGGCGGAGAAAATTACTCGACCGGAACAAGTTCCAGTTCGCTGATCCCGGCTCCCGGCAGGAGCAAGGGAAGGCTGACAAAAAACTCGTAATGCCCGTTAGCCGGCGCGGTAAATATCATTTCCGGGTTGCTGATGGTCTGGCTTGCCTTCCAGACAGCCCTGTACAAACCAAATTTATTATCGAGGTGCCGGTAAAAAACAACCGGTGCGGGAGCATTTTTACTTTTGAAACGCACCGCATACTTTTTGCCTTTATCCAGTTTAACGATCAGCTTGTGTTTGGAAAATAAAAACATCGCCTGTTCATGCCGGTCGGGATCATTGAACTGAACCTCCTTCAATCGCACCGGCGTCGCGTGATCGTTGTTGTATGAAATATGCACGCGGCTGAATTTCGAAACAGCGTAAATATCCACACCGTTTGCATGGATCCTGGTTTCTGCGGCAACTGTTTTTCCGTTCGCGCCAGGCAATTCGAAAACCAGTTCGCCCGGCGCCGGCAGGCTGTCGAATACCAGCCGGACAAAATGCATCTCGCGGCCCAGGGATAAAATCGTTTTTTTCTGCGGCATCAGCACCGCCGGGATTTGTTTTCCGCCGCTGCGTTTTTCCGAAGACGAAACGCGCACATCCGGCAGCGGGGAAAAGGTACTGTCGAAAGATGCCGGCCCGTAATGCATACCCGGGTCTCCCGTGGTGCTCATGGGAATTGCAAAATTATACATGGTGTTTTTGTAGAATTTTAAAACGGGATCCGGTTTGTTGTATGTAAACATCGACCAGAGCATCATTTGTTTGAGCAACGTTTCGTCGCCGTAAATTTTATAGAGATGCTCCAATTGTGTTATCTGGTACCGGATATACTGGTTGGAGCAAGGCATATAGGCCCGGTTGTAGCGCGTCCAGTCATGCACGTCGTATTTTTCAAACGATTTGATCATCGCTTTATAACAGGTATCGTGCAACCGGCTTGCCAGGCTGTCTTTCGGAAAAAACATACAATACTCTTTCAACCCGATCAGCGCATTGATGAACCCGTTGAGTACCTGCGGCGAACTTTTGGACCCGGGATATTCTTCAATCCACGGATGTCCTTCCGGAGTTTTGCCGATGGTTCCTCCTTCAGCGACCGGGCGAAGCATAAAATAAGCCAGTTGTTTCGCCTTCTGCAGTGCGGATTTGTCCTTTTTCAGATCGTAATACCGGAGCAGGAATGAAATGGCGACACCCTGCGTCATGCCCGAATACCAGGGCGCCTTAATGTCTTTGAAGTCTTTATTATAAGGAAGTCCCATGCCTTTTCCCCCGTCGATCAGATCAAACCCGGAAGTATCGCAGAAAAATTTGTACTGGTTGATGATATGGTTATAATACACCCGGTCGCCGGTTTCCTTGTACAGATCGTAATTCATAATGCCATAAAAGGCGATCGACAAGGGCTGGTATTCTTTTTTCTGCAGCACGATTCCCCGGGGGTCGAATTCGCGATCGAATTGCTTCATCCATTTGTCCGCATCATAATGATCGGAAAGACAGGAATAGCGTTGCAGGTTTTGCGCCGGCAGATCAGCCAGCGCGAAAAACAAGAAGAAAAATGCGGAGAAGCGTTTCAGAATTTCAATCTCCCCATAAAAAAATAGTACGAATGAATAAAGGGAAACCGCTTGTCTGCATAAAAAAAACGTCGCCCGATGCGGAGCCTTTTACGTTTTTTATTTTCTGCCGGAGGCTCATCCTTATAATACCCCTGCCCTTCGTCGGTGGCTAATTGTTCAACGGCCGCCGAGTCGGTTCTGTTTTCATTTCCCGGTTGCGGAGCCTGGACTGTCGCTGGTTGTTCCTGCGCGGAAACCTGCGGCGAAACGCCTCCCAGCAAAGCAAACAGGCCTGCCGCCGCCCAGCCTTTCTTAAAAGAAGAGTCCGGATCTTCCAATTGGTACGAATAAAAAGAACCGCAGATTTTTCCTTCGTGTGCTTTCATCAGGCTGCTGATTTCCGAACGACTCATATTCGTCAAATCGAAAACGCGTTCCTGGCATTTGGTACAGAAATCATGATTGCCGCGGGGAATAAAAAATTTCCTGTCCGCCGGGCAATTGTATTCGAATTGTATGTTGTTCCGGGTATTCAAGAATGAAGGTGAACAGGTGTAATTACTGCAGCTGTTTTTGCTGCATCGGCGGGAGCGGATTTACGCACCAGGCATCCGCGGCCGCAGCAGGAAGGGAGCGAAACGATCGCGAAGAGCAGCAATGCCGCGACTTTAACAAGAACGAACGGGGGATTTTTCATAAAACAATTTTTGTATCAATTTACAAAATCCGGGCCAGCCGGGTTGCGCACGGATCAATCACCCGGCGGATTTTCGTTCGTCAGAAAAATTCCGAGATCCTGTATAAAAGCATGACGGAACCGAGCACGATCATGATGATCCGGTACGAAGCATTGCGCGTGAACATGATCAGCACCGCCCATTCCGCCACGAAAAGCAGCAGGTAAATTATCCGGCTGATTTCCCATCCGAGCCCGGCCATGTTAAGTAAAAACCCGATGAGCGCATACCCGGCAAAAAGACAAGCCAGCAGCAAAAAACCCGTGTCCTGCGAAGGCCGGTTGTCCGGCGGCGCTCCCCAGCCCGTTTGCTGCGAAGGCTGTTGTCCCCAGTTCTGCGTGGGATTTTGCTGGTACTGGTTTTGCTGCTGCTGTTGCTGGTAAACGGGCATGCCGCAGCGGTTGCAGCTCGATGCGCCGGCATGAATATTATTTCCGCAGTTGGTGCAAATCATAGGAACGGTCTTTTTTCAAATATAAAGTTTCTTGAGCAGATCGTTCGATATGCTTTTATCCCGCAGATTTTCAGTGATCAGAATTCGAAATAAGTATAATCAACTGCGGAAAACTGGTTCCAGAGCCGCATGCCGAGCAGGATGGCGGCAACAACGATCACGACAACCCGGTACGCCGTTTTTCGTGTGAAGATGATCATGATGGCCCACATGCTCAGCGCGACCAGCCAGGAGTATATGGTGATCAGCGGGTTGTCCCAGTCCCGGATTTCGACCCATGCGAGAATTTTATAGACAAGAGCATCAAAAACAAAAAGCAGGGCCAGCAGCATAAATCCGAGCCCGCCGGATTGGTCGCCGGTATTTTGTTTCGTTACCGGCAAAGGCACCGGTGCCTGGGGCATGCCGCAGCGTGTGCAATGGCTTGCGCCGGGGTGGCTCTGGTTTCCGCAATTGGTACAGGTCATGGGGTAAAAAATAAACTATGTATGGGCGATTCACCTCAGGCGGATCGTCCATACATAGCATAGTTGTGACAAAGGAATCACTTATTTTTCTTCTGTTGCCCGGGGGCATACTTTTTAGCGCTCTTTTCCCCGGTTGCCTTTTTCATTTGCCCGGGCGGAACATTGCCGCTGTTGTTGGTTTTAACGACGACAGTCCTTGAACATCCCGGCGTAATGATGATGAAAACCAGGAAAAGAACAGTAGAGAATACTTTGGCGAAACGAATCATCGGGCCCTCCTTTTCTTTCTCCTGGTTAAACGAATAATATGAAAAGGAGTTGCAAATCCCCGGCCAAATTACAATTCGGGCAGGCAAAATGCCGGATTAATAAGTTGAAACGGTTAACGGATTATTTTTAATTTGCCGGGAAAACAGAACCGGTATGGCCTACGACGAACTTCTTGCCAAACGCATCAGTAGCGCATTCAAAACCATGCGGGTGAAAACCGAAGAGAAAAAAATGTTCGGTGGAATCTGCTACATGATACAGGATAAAATGTGCTGCGGCATTGTAAAAGAAGACCTCATGCTGCGTGTTTCGCATGAACAATACGAACTGCTGCTGAAAAAGCCGAACGTCCGCCCGATGGATTTTACCGGCAAGCCGATGAAAGGATTCCTGTATGTAAATCAAAAAGCCTTTCCGTCGGAAAAAGCGCTCTGCGACTGGATCGCTTTCGCCGTTGATTTTGTAAAAACAAACCCGGCGAAAAAGAAGAAGACGACGAAAATGAAAAAGTGAATATCGGCCGCTTTGCCGGCGACCGCTGCGTTTATCGGAGTGTATTGCCTGCGGTAAGCTGTTCGAAAAAACGCCGGTACTTCACCGGGCGCATGGCGAAAGGAATCCAGAGCGGTATTTTCCAGAAAACATTCAGCACAAAATTCCCGTAATCGAATTCCACTTCGTCGCGGATGATGCTTCCGCCCGGCGCGGCCACCACGCGGTGACAGTGTTTCCAGCGTTTCAGTCCCAGCGGCAGCGTTTTCCCTTCGTCGATAAAATAAATCTCCTGTTCCTTTTCCGAGAAAGCCGTATTCACCGAAACCCAGCGCCGTTTTCCGAAAAACTGCATGTCAATATGTGTCTCGTCGTTCAGCCGGCAGCCGTCGAAACGGATAATCGTGATGCGCGGAAAGCCGGGAGAAAGCACACGAAAAAGCGGTTCGCCGAAATGAGCGAAAACTTCCTGCGGCGATTTTCCCGGGATAAATGTTTTGATCGTAAAACGCACGGAACAAAGAAAAGGATTTCCGAATGGATCGCCTCACCTCTTTCCTCTCCTTCGGAGAGGATGGTATTACCGGGGAAGTGACGTTTCTTTCGTTCCAACGAAAGAAACGTCACTTAAAATATTCCAGCATCCTCCCCTTTGGGGAGGAAAGAGGTGAGGCGTGCAACCGCCATTTCCTAAACCGATTTGGAAACACAGCCGAAACAATTTCTTAAACTTTGCAGGGTTGACGGTTAGTCGAAGGAAACTAAGTCTTCGTCTTGGAATTCTTATTTTTTATCGCTATGTTCGTCTTGGCGAATCCATCATCATGACCCTAATCACAGAGAAAATAAACTACCGTACAACCCGACTGGCCGAACTCTGGTCAGATGAGTACGACTATTGCTATCTCGTCTTTTTCGAAGACGCCGAAGTGGAAGAAGAAGATGCGGTCGATATCATCAAAACCGGGGCGCAGACTTTTGTCGGGGAGAAGTACGTAGTCCTTGCCGATATCCGCAAGCTGAAATCCATGAGCAACGAAGCGCGGCATTATCTCGCCGGGCGTGAATCCGAACGGCTGCACGAAGCGGTGGCCATCCTGGTTGAAAATACTTCTACGCGCCTGCTCGCCAATTTCTTCATCAATTTCCACAAGCCCACGCGGCCCACGCGCATTTTTACAAGCGAGGAAAAGGCCAAAGCCTGGCTGAAGCAGTTTTTGCCGGGAAATAAACCGGGACTGTAATTACTTCCGCGCCACCTGCCGGCGAACCATCATCTTTTTCCAAAGCATAGGGGTCAGTGTTATTTCAGTTGTCACGGGATAAACAAACTGAAATACCATGACACTGATTTACTCCCTTGCATTAACGGACACGATCCGGACTTTCGCCCGTCCTGCCGGCAAAATTTTCGTTTTAGCGTTCTGCCTGGCCGGCTTCCTGCCCGCGGCGAAAGCACAGCACAGCCACGACGGCTCCTCCCAAGTTTCCCTGCATGTTAATCCCGAACTGGGCGTGTGTGATTTCGATATCGCCCCGAACCTGTCTCAATCCGAATGGGCAAGAGCGGTAAAGGAAGCGGGAAATATTCTTTACCTCGATCCGCTTGCTTCGCCCGCTCCGCTGGGCCGCGGGAACTGGTCCCTGCAGCTGGAGCGCAATTCCGCCCGGGTTGATCAGGAAAGCGGCGCCTGGAACAATACGTTTCATCACCCGGATTCGGTGCATTATCTCGCTGGCGAAAACGGACGGCTTTCGGTTCCCGCGCTGCGTTTCAGGATGGGGCTTACGGAAAACTGGGATGCCGGGATTTATTATACAACCGCAAAACCCTTCGGCGCCAACTATGGATTTTTGGGACTGGAGACCCGGTATGCTTTTTTGCATGATACTGTTCGCGGCTGGTCGGCGGCGGCGCGCGGAAGTTTTGTGAAGGATGCGAACATCCGGGATTTTAATATTTTTTCCGCCGGCGCGGATGTAACGGCGGGCAAAAAACTGTTCCGGTATTTTACACCCTATGCCGGCTTCGGACTGAACTGGAACCATGGCCGTGAAGTAACGGACGAAGTCAGCCTTGCAGCGGAAAACAGCCTGGCAGCCAGGGGATTGGCCGGCATCGACTTTCGCTGGCGTTTCGTGAATGCCGGGTGCGAACTCATGTTCGGTGACGGGATGGCCAGCCGGTCGCTGAAACTGGGCGTGGTGTTTTAAAAAACAGCGACCCGGGAAAAACGCGGGAGCAGGAAATTTTCATTGAAAACTTCCTGTTCCCGCGTTTGCTTTTTCAGCATAAAAAACTCCTGCACCCGCACAAGTTTCCGCACCCTAAAGATTTCAACAAAACTGCGAGTTATCCACACCAAAATGCGTTCGGCGGAATACTATTAACAATCTATCAACACCGCTAAATACAAGGGTTCCAGCGAATAAATTTGTACATCTATGGAACAACTTTCACTGATTCCGCCGGCCGTGCGGGGCGGACGCCCGCTCCACTTTCCAAGGCTGCTGCGCGAACGATACAACCTGCTGGTTCCCAGGCAGGAAGACGGACTCATCGTCCTTACGCTTTTCCAGAAAGTCCGCGCCGGCACTATTCCCCGGGCATTTCCCGAGCGTATCATCGTGGAAACGATCAAGCAGGTTTTCGCCGAACTGGGCCAGGTTTCGGGCCGCGGGGAGGAAAGCCAGAAGTACGATGAAACGCTGCACCGCCTGCTGCGCCACTTCCTCGACAAGAACATCGAGGAAAAGTCGTACCAGCTGAGTACCTATGCCGAAAATTTCTGCGACCTGCTCGAGAAAGAAGTTCACACTGCGATCAATCCCTCGCAGATCCAGAAAACCTTCAACGACCTGGTCCTCCTGCTCGGGCACAAACTCGAGACCATCGACGATTTCCGCCACTGGTACCATACGCAGTTCTTCAAGAACAAAAATGATATCAGCAGCCAGCTCCGCGCACTGCATTCGCAGATCGAGGATACCATCGAGCAGCTGAACGACCTGGTGAAGAACGAATCGGATAATTTCCGCGAACTGCTGATCGGCTGCGAAGCGCTGCTGGACAAGATCAAAGAGCAGGCCGACAAACTTTCGAGCGCGTTTTCTTCCAAGGACGATATCAAGCAACTGCTCGACGATGCTGCGCTGACCGAACAGTTCGAATACCGCGAGATGAAACGCGATGTGCGGAATTTCTTCAAGGACATCGAGCAGCGCCTGATCAACGTCAGCCATACGATCGACCGCATCAAGCCGAAGATCAACAAGCTGTACAACGATTTCGAGAAACGCGAATTCGACCGCAAGATCGAGTCCTTCCTGATCTACCTGCTGAAAAACAGCAAGAGTAAATTCTACCGCACCAAGAAACTGAAAGACCGTAAAGTGCATGAGCTGGACGTTTTCCTGCCGGACAACATCACGCAGAAAGATGTGTACAGCGACCGTTCGCGCCTGACTATGGTGGACTACCTGGCCCTGCTCGAGCCGCCGGCAGTGGAAGTCCGCGACATGATCTGGGACGAAGCGGATCTGAAACGCCAGGCGGATGACCGTCGCGCGCAGCTCGAACGCGAAAAGCGCATCGACCATTGGTTCAAAGTCATTTCAGACGACCTGGAGAAAAAGAAAAAAGTAGATTTCGGATCATACTTCTACAAAATCCTGCACAAGGAAAACGATCTCGAAACCGCGATCAAGGAAGCCACGCAGGTACTCAAAGAATTTTCATCCAAACCCGGGTTTGAAGTAACCGTCAAAGAAGAATTTCAACTCGATCCCAAACAACCGAACGTAGGTATATGGAAAATGCAAATAAAAAATACAGCTTCCTAGAAACGGACGAAGCTGAAAATCTTTTTGCGGAGCTCGACTTCCTGCTGAAAAGCGGGCAGCATGTCCAGAACTTTCCGCACCAGACCGACCTGTTCAATTTCCTCGAGAAGTTCGAAGACGAGCTGCGGATGTATTACAAAAACCTGTTCAAGGTCGCGCTGGTAACCAAAGGCACGGACTATACGCGGTACTTCTACCTCGAGCTGGACGACGAGAGCCGCGGTATCGTGAAAACGCGGTCCAAAAAACTGTCGCCCGAACATACGCTCATGGGCATCCTGCTGCTGAAGATACACCGCATCGATAAATACTTCATTAACGACATCTACGTGCCGGATCTTATCCAGCTGGTGAAGAGCAACGAAGAGTACAAGAGCTATATCTACAACCTCTTCGCCAAACGCCGCGAGAAAGAAGCGACGGAGATCGATGAAAACACAATCGATGAATGGATCCGCAACTCGCTGAAGGAATTCGAACGCCTCGGCTGGATTCACTTCGATCACCGCAACAAGGAACTGTTCGAAATCATGCCCTCCATCGAGCGCCTGTTCACCATGTACTCGTACGAAATCCACCACATCGACCGCCTGATCGACGAAAGCAACATGATGGAAGAACGCACCGGCGGCCTGACTACGATAGAAGAAGACTAAGGAGTACATAGGGCGATCCGCCGGAGGCAGATCGCCCCTACTCTGGAACCAGAATAAGGGTGATCCACCTCACAGGATGAACCAAAAAGTAAGGGCGATGCACTGCATCGCCCGAAGTAACACATACTTACGAAGTACACTACGATGAAACAATATCCGCGCATCTTCTCCCTTTCCACGGTAGGCATCATCTACCACAACAACTGCGACTACCTGCTGCACCCGCTGCGTACCGACTTCACAGGCGGTTCCGGATCGGGGAAATCGGTCATCGCCGACCTGCTCCAGCTCATCTTCGTGGCGAAGAAAGAATACTGGGAATCGTCAACCGAAGTTATGACGAGCGAAAAACGAACCATCGAAGGCATGGTGCTCAAGCACGATGCGGTGGCCGGGCTCGGCTATACGTTCGCGAACGTGGAAGTGGACAAAGGCAAATTCATCCTGGTCGGCATTCATATCCAGACGAACAGCCGCGCCGTTTACCCGTTCATCATCCAGAAGGGCGGCGATTTCAACCCGGACACCGATCTCTGTCTTGAACCGATGGACGGTTTCCTGCTGTACCGGGATTTCCTGTACAACAAACAGATCCTGCCGATCGACCAGATGAAGGAAGTGGTGGAGAAACGCGGCTACCAGCTGAAACATTTTTACAACCGTACGGCCGAATTTCACCGGCTGCTTTACGGGAACGAGATTCTCGGTATCGACCTGAGCCAGGACGAAAAGAAACTCAAAACCTTTTCGCAGATCCTCCAGTCGTTTTCACGCGGCAAAGGCATCGGTTCGAAAAGCGATGACCTGAAAAATTTCCTTTTCGCCAACGACGACGATCAGAACAAGGAATACGAAAAGCGCAAAAAGGAAATCGAAGATGCGCACGAAGAATACAAGCGCCGCGCGCGCGTGTACGAACTCGTCAAACTGAAGAAGGATCGCCTGCTGGCCCTGCTCGAAGACAAGAAGAAAAGAGACAAGGCTTTGCAGCGTTCGTTGTTCCTCGAAACGGGCTACGCGTTCCAGCATAAGGACGTGGTAAGCCGCGACCTGGTCCGCACGCAGAAAGAAGTAGCGTATGTGAACCTGCAGCAGATCATGTTCGAGAAACGCGTGAACGAATTGAACATCGAATCGATCGAACGCGAGCTGGATGAAATCACCGGCGAACACGAACGCCTCGAACGCGATCTCGAGAACAAAAAGAAACAACGCGAATTCGCCGAGAAGAATCGCGCCTCGTACGAAAAAGGCTGCCAGATCTCGCAGGCCGATTACGACGAAGCCAGCGCGAAATGGACGAAAGTGAAAGTGGTGGAAAGCTGGCTGCGCACCTACAAAACAGTGGACGGCATCCGCGCCCAGTTTTACAGCCAGGAAAAAACCGCCCGCGATAAACAGAAATTCGAAGAACTCGAACAGTACCTGGTCGATAAAGCGATTTACGACGAGTTCATGAATTCAACCTGGTCGCAGGATTACCGGCTGGCGCAGGCCGAGTATGACGGGCTGACGGACCAACTCGATACGGATATTCTTCGCCTCGAACAGATCCTGCCACTTTTCGACAGCGAAAGCACGGATTCGGTTGTGCAGTGGGCGATCAGCAACGCGGGAAAACTGACGCGCGAAGAGGAATCGATCCTGATGCATTTCAAGGGACTGACCACGAGCAAGCCGGAAGATTACCGCGAGTTTGCCCGGTACATCCCGAAGCCGGAAGAAATCTTCAACATCAAAGTCGCGGAAAAAGAAGACAAAGGAATCTGGATCGATATGGGCGGCGTGCGCGAATTCGTTTCGCTGGTGCCCAAACAGATATTCAATAACCCGAAAACGATCGAATCCGAATTGAAAAAATACGGGGACACGATCGAAAAGGAACTGGAAAAACTCACGGCGGAACGGAACAACGTTCGTCATCTCCGCGACCTGCTGTACGAATTCGGTTACAACCAGCAGGTGGCCGACGTGTGGATGCACCGCAAGGAATACGCGTCATTCAACCCGGATGAAACGCTGCTGTTCACAAAAGAAGAATTCGAAAATACGATCGATCTTTATGTGAATCCGCAGAACAACCTGCGCCTGCAGTACGAGGAAGCGAAAAAGTCGTGGGAAGACGCTTTGCAGAAACTGAAAGAGGCCGACGACATCATCACCAACTCGCAGGGCAACGAACAGGCGATCGAAAGCCTGATCAAGCAGATCAACACCGCCGACCTTCCAGAAAGAGAACGCGAACTGAAAAATTTCCAGCAGGAGCGCAAGTCGCTCGACGAACGTTTTGCCGACTGGCTGAAAGACGTAGCCAATTACATGCGTCCTTCGGAAGGTGAGCAGTTCCAGGTGAAAGTGAACAGCGAAATCAAGGCGATAGAAAAAGAACACGGCAGCAGCAGCAAGATGCTCTGGAACGGCTTTACGCAGCGCCTGCAGGAAATCTCGCGCAAGCAGGGCGGGCTCGATGCACGCCTGGTGGGCCTGATGGAACAGGCGCCGATGCTCGAAGCGCGCTACCGCGAATCGCATAAACAGTACACGGAAAAAGTAGGCGAGTTCAACCCGGCGGATATCACGGAACAGATCGAGGAAAGCGTGGTGAACAAAGCCAAAGTTTCCGTGATCACCACGCAGAAAACCTACGAGTCGAATTTCGACCAGATCATGCGTGATCCGAATTTCAACCTGGTGGACGAGGAAAGACTCAAGTACAATCACCTGTACGATTTCCTCACGCTCGCCGAGTGCATGCTTCCGAAAATCATCAAGAACCCGGACAACGTGGAAAGCGACCTGGCCAGCGATGTGGAAGAACACCTGCGCATCATCAACCAGAAGATGAACGAGATCAACGACCACAAGCTGAAGATCATCTCGGGTATTTTCTCGCGCATCGAAGAAGTGTACAGCGAATACCGCGACCGCGTGGAAGATATGCGCGAGTTCTTCAAGCAGAATAAAATCTCCGGCGGACACTACGTGGAAATCAATTTCGAACCCTCGAAAGGTTACCCGATCAGCTGGATCCGCAGCCTGAACAAGCAGATCAGTGCGAAAGCGCAGAACGTGGGCCTGTTCAAAATGTTCGAAACAGAAAACGAAGGAGCCGACGCGATCATCCTGAAAGCCTTCCTCGAGCACAGCGACGGTAAGAACGTACGGCCGGATGTGAAAAAACTGACGAACCCGAAATCGTATTTCGACCTGATGATGAGCCTCAAAACACCGCGGGGCGAGGATGCGCCGGGATCGAACGGGCAGAACTACACCATGCTCGCCCTGCTTTGTATCGCGCGACTCTCGATCATCGACAGCGACCGCCTGAGCGGAAAGAACAGGAAGGTGAAAAAAGGAATCCGCTTCATGACCATCGACGAAGTGGCCGGCCTGGGCGAAAACTTCGACATGCTGTACGAACTGGCGAAGAATTTCGATTACCAGATCCTGACGATGACCATCGACCCGATCGGGCGTTTCGAAGAAGGGAAGCAGCATATTTATACGCTGCGCAAAAACAACAACCCGGAATACTATAACATCAACCCGACGCCGCTGGCCCAGTTCAGTATGGACAAGATCAGCGAAACGTTGGAGGAATACATCAGCGCTTTGCAAACGCAGAATTAAAGGAGCGCAATAAATGAATAGAAAAACCTTCCTGGAAACAGGAGGGTTTTTTGTTGGGCTCGGTTGAACAAAACTACCCTGGCCGTGTTATTTATCTTACATGAAAAATATCCGCATTGATCGTGGTCTGAAGATTCCGCTGATTATTCCCGGCCTGATCGTATTTCTCGTCGGACTTATTGCCGGCTTTGCTTTTTCATTTCTCGTTGGAATACCACTGATGGCAGCTGGCGTATTATTGGCTGCATCGAAAGAAGAAATGATTATTGATCCGCAAAACAAACGTTACCGACTGGAAACGAATTTGCACGTGCTGCGGGTGGGAGAATGGCAATCCCTGGGAAAAGTTCAATCGGTATTACTGGAATTAGAAGTGGATAAATATGTGGGTCGGGGAGCATATAGTGCAAGAAGTCGTCGCGACGTTTCACGCTTTTTTGTTTTTCTTGTCGCTGCCGGTGGAAACCGTTTCGAAGTAATCGAATACCAGAATTATGATGCGGCGAAGAAAACCGCGCAACTCATCGCCGATTCACTCCGGTTACCGCTTGACAATCCGGCCGGCGAACAGGTAGCCGCCGCACAGAAACGCCGCCGGGAAAAAGACCCGCGCAGCAGGTAAAAACCGCCATTTCCCCGAACGGTGTAACTTTGCCCTCCCGTGAAAAGTATAAACCTGTCCATGCCCGCCATTATCCGCAAGCCGGAAATAACAGTCTTGTTAAGCAGCGCCCGTAAAATCGGCATATTCCTGATTGTTCCGGCGCTCGCGCTCTGGCTCACGGTGATCGACAGCATTACAGGTTTCGGAAGTCCACGGAAAACGGCATTCGCTGCGCCGGTTGCGGATACTTCGGCGGATTCGCTGATCACGGTAACGATGACCTTCGTCGGCGACCTGATGTGCCACAGTCCGCAGTTCAACGCCGCCCGCCAGGCCGACGGCAGTTACGATTTCAATCCCGCCTGGGCCGAAGTGAAAGGTTTTCTTTCGGAAGCGGATATTACCATCGGCAACCTGGAAACAACCTGCTCGGGCGCGAACCGCGGTTTCGCCGGCTACCCGAATTTCAATACGCCGGATGAATACGTACCCGCACTGAAAAACGCCGGCTTCGATTTTTTGGTCACCTCGAATAACCACAGCATGGATATGGGTGAAAGCGGCCTGCTGCGCACTATCGATATTATAAAGAAGAGTAGTCTCGGCTACACGGGCACTTTCACTTCGCAGGCCGATCACGATTCCATCCGCATCCTGGATGTGAAAGGACTGAAGATCGCGATCCTGAATTATACGTACGGAACAAACGGGGCTTATCCTTCGGCCGATCATAAATACATGCTGAACGTTTACGACAGCACGCAGGTGAAAAACGAGGTGAAAAAGGCGCGGGAAAAAGGTGCGCAGCTCGTGGTTACGCTGTATCACTGGGGTGCGGAGTATCGCCCCGACCCGATGTGGCCCAAGCAGGATACGATGATGCGCACGGCGATTGCCGCCGGATCGGATATGATTATCGGGGCGCATCCGCACGTGGTCGGACCGGTTACGTATTACAAAGGAACCGGCGGCGCGAAGCTGGACAGCGGGCTCGTGGCCTGGACGCTGGGCAATTTTATTTCAAATCAAAGTAAACGGTACACGGACGCCGGCCTGATCCTGAACGTGGAGCTGACGAAAAACGTGAAGAAAGACAGCGCCTGGATTTCGAAAATGAGTTTTGTTCCCACCTGGGTGTACCGGGGAACGAGCGCGACGAATAAGAACTACGTTGTGCTTCCGTCCAGCTGGTCGGAGAAAGATTCGCTGCCGGCATGGATCGATGCGGCTTCCAAAGTGAAGATGAAAGAGGCGCATGCGGATACGAAAAGCATCGTGCGAAAATATTCTGCGAAGCCGCAGGAGAAAAAATAAAAATCAGTCATTCTTCCCCGGCCTGCTGAGCAATGCCCAGGCCACGAAAGCAACCGGTATCGCCAGCAGGACGATAGCCGGGCCGTAGTTTTTATTATTGAAAAAAGTAAAAACGAGGAAACAGTACGGAATGAATATGATATAAAATTTCCACCAGAGAAAAGCGTGCAGTATCGTGCGCAGGGTATTGCGGAAATATTCGGATTGCCGGTATTCCTGGAACGACATTTTCGCATACTGTTCCGCACGTATGCGCGATCTCTGCTGCTGCCGGCGGCGTTCCTCTTCTTCGTGCATCTGCGCTTGGTACTGCCTGCGCATTTTTTCCTGTGCCGTTTGCTGCTCGTTTTTTTTCGATTGCGCGGAAGAAGCGGAGGAGGAATAAGCAGAAGACTTCGCGGAAAAATTTGTTTTCGGATGTACCGGCGTATTCACCAGGTAATCGTACGCTTCGGCAATAGCGATGAACTTCGCATGTGCGCCGGGATCTTTATTTACATCGGGATGGAATTTTTTCGCGAGCCTGCGGTACGCTTTCCGGATATCATCCGTACTGCTGTTTTCGCCGAGTCCGAGAATTTTCAGGTAATGCGCGCGCATGAAGAGCGGATTCTGCGAAGCGATCGTTTACGCCTTGGTCGGCAGCTTGATCTTCTGCCCGGGCATCAGGCTGAATTTGCTGCCGAAGCCGTTCACTTTTTTGATAGCGTCGACGGTATGGCCGGTTTCCTGTGAAATTTTCCACAGCGTATCGCCGCGCTGGATGGTGTAATATCCGCCGGGTTTGATGGTGGCCGCGTTGGTGCTGGTTGTCCCGGTTTTTGGTTTTGTATTTGCCGTGGCAGTTCCGCCTGTTGAAGCAGCGCCGTTGTTTGCAGGTGTATTGGAAGCCACCGCAGCCGTTGCCGGTTGTTCAACACGTGCGGGACCATATACGGTGAGTTTCTGTCCCGGCTTGATGTAATTGCTCTTCAGGTTGTTCCAGGTGCGCACATCGGCGATGGTGCATTTGTAACGCTTCGCGATGGTATTGATGTTCTCGCCTTTTTTCACGGTATGTATTTTCATCACCTGCTGTGAAGCGAGGTATGCCGACGAAGTCGTGTCTTTCTGCAGGTAATCGTAAATCGCTTTTTCGTTCGTGACAAAATTCCCGCTTTTGTTCGCCGGAAGAATCAGCGTCATTGTTCCCGCAGGAGAATAAGGAATCACGCCGAGTTTGTACATCGGGTTCAGGAATGCGAGCTCTTCGCGCGGAACGCCCAGTACGGCTTCGATCTGCGCGAAATTCACCTGCTGCTTTACGGTCACCGTGTCCACATCGTAATACGTTTTGCGGGGCATGGCGGCGTAAAGATTATGTTCGGCGGCGTAGGTCATCGTATATGCCGCACCAATAAAGGCGGGAACATAGCCCTGTGTTTCCTTGGGCAGGAAAGGGCGGATTTCCCAGTATGTTTTTTTACCTCCGCCCGCGCGGCGGATAGCCTTGTTTACCGTGCCCGGACCGCTGTTGTATGCGGCCAGCACCATCTGCCAGTCACCGAAAAGCGAGTACAGGAACTGCAGGTACTGGCAAGCAGCTTCCGTGGCCTGGTATGGGTCGCAGCGTTCATCCACATAGGAGGAAACTTCAAGCCCGTACATTTTTCCCGTAGGGTACATGAATTGCCAGAGGCCGCGCGCTCCCGAACGTGAAGTCGCCACAGGATTCAAAGCGCTTTCAATTACCGCGAGATGTTTGAGTTCCAGCGGCAGGTTGTATTTGTCCAGTTTCTCTTCGAAGATCGGGTAGTACAACTGGGCCAGGCCGAGCATACGTTCCACCGACTTGCGTTTCCGCAGGCTGTACATGTCGATATAGGCGCGTACTTCCTTATTGTAAACCATGTCGAAAGGCGACAGGTTGTTCATCTTCGCCAGCCGCGACTCGATCACGATATCATCGTAACGGGGAACGGAATCGGCTGCAAAATTGAACTTGTTGTTGCGCTGTACGGGAACTTTCGGAAGGGAACTGATGTATTTATTGTGCGCGAGGCTGTCGAGCATGGCTGCCACCGGATCGTCGGCAAACAGCGTGTCGGGCGCCTGGGCCTGCACACTACTGCCGCAGATCAGCAGCAGGAAGAGGATGATATGTGTTTTCAGCAAGCGCATGGGCGCCGGGAGATGCTTTTATATAATACGTTATTTGGGCCTGTCAAGTTGTATGAAAGGATCACAAATATCGCAATGATCGTGAATTTTGCAAGTTTTTAAGGGATGAACAGCCCGGACTTATACACGGGCAATTTTTAATAAACAGTTGGAAATCAGCTTTTATGCAGCGAACGGAAGATCTTGCGGTCGGCATAAAACGTCCCGAAAGGCACCAACGAGGCAACCAGGGCGGCCAACATATTCTTTATGTTCATATTCAGCGCGGATTTCGCCCAGAAGACGGAAAGCACGAACCAGATGAAAAGAACGCCGTGCGCCATGCCGATATATCGCACCGGGCCGGGGGTGTCGTAGTAATATTTCAGCGGCATGGCGATACCGAGCAAAAGCAGGTAGGAAATGCCTTCGGTGATGCCTGAAACGCGGAGATGAAATTTGGCGGATGTGATCATGCGGCGGATGAACAAAAAATGTGTTTTACTCTATTCGGCCGATCGCCTGGAAAAATCAAAGGATCATCGCGCAGCGAGCAAATGTTTGCTCATGGCCAGCAATTCTCCTTCTTCGAAACGGCGGCCCATCAGCTGGATACCGAAAGGCAATCCGTTCGAGTGCTTTCCCGTAGGAATCGAAATGGCCGGCATCCCGGTCAGGTTGGCCTGTACGGTGAAAATATCTTCGAGGTACATTTTGATCGGATCGGCCGAATTGGCGCCGAATTCGAACGCTGTTCCGGGCGTTGTGGGCAGCAGGATGAAATCGTAATTATCCAGGATAGCCTGCGTTTTATCGCGGAGCAGCCGGCGCACTTTCTGTCCTTTCGAATAGTAGGCATCGTAATATCCTGCGCTCAGTACGAATGTGCCGAGCATGATACGGCGCTGCACCTCCGGCCCGAAACCTTCGCTGCGCGATTTCTTGTATGTCGATTCGAGATCGTATGCGTTTTTGCTGCGGTAACCATAATGCACACCGTCGTATCGCGAAAGATTCGAAGACGCTTCGGCGGTAGTGAGTACGTAATAGGTCGGAACGAGGTAATCGAGATATGGGAAACTCACCGGCTCCACGGTATGTCCTTCGGCACGCAGTTTTTCTACAAAGCCGAGCACATGCTGTTTGATTTCCGGGTCGAGACCGTCTTTATTGAGACAGTCTTCGAGATACGCGATGCGTTTTTTCCCGGTCACTTCCAGCTGTTTGCTGTATGCCGGAACCGGTTTGGAAGAAAGCGTCGCATCGTATTCGTCCATGCCGCTGATCACTTCCAGGATCGCCGCCATGTCTTCGATAGTATGCGTAATCGGTCCAACCTGGTCGAACGAAGAAGCATACGCGATGATGCCCCAGCGCGAAACGCGGCCGTAGGTGGGTTTCAGTCCGGCCACCCCGCAAAAGGAAGCAGGCTGCCGTATCGATCCGCCGGTATCCGTTCCAAGCGCAGCCAGGCAAAGGTTTGCGGCCACGGCAGCAGTCGATCCGCCCGAAGATCCGCCGGGCACGCGTTTAATATCGTGCGGGTTGGCCACATTACCGAAAGCGGAATTTTCGTTCGAGCTGCCCATGGCGAATTCATCGCAGTTGGTGCGGCCGATGATGATCGCGTCTTCCGCGAGCAGTCTTTCGACTACCGTGGAACTGAAAACGGAAATGAAACCTTCGAGGATTTTGGAAGAAACGGCCACTTTATGGCCTTTGTAACAGATATTGTCTTTCAGCGCGATGACCATGCCGGCCAGTTTCCCGGCTTTGCCGGCGCTGCGTTTCTGGTCCACTTCGGAAGCTTTGGCCAGGGCGCTTTCCGAAAAAACTTCGCGGAACGCGTTCAGGTGTTCGTTTGCGGCGATCCGTTCGAGGTAGGATTTCACCAGCGCTTCGCAGGACAGTTCCCCCGAACCGAGGTCGCGCTGAATATCGGCAAGTGAAAGATAGATTTTCAAGTGATGGATATTGAAAAACGAAACCGTCCCGGGCTGGCCGAAACGGTTGAAAATACTGGCTTTTTAAGATTAGTCTTTCTTCTCGCTGCCGGCATTGGCGTTATTGCTGTCATTGCCTTTGGAAGCGTCTTTGAACTCTTTCACGCCTCTGCCGAGACCTTTCATCAATTCGGGAATTTTACGGCCTCCGAAAAGAAGCAGAACGATGACGAGGATGACGATCATCTCTCCCATACCGAGTCCAAACGGACCAAGAATCACTGCAAGTGTCATGTTTTTTGACTTTAGATCAGTGCAAATGTACGGTTTTTTCTTCGGAAAGAACGAGCTATTTCCCCCCGCTGTACAACCTCGCGGCTTCTTCCCAGTTCACCACGCTCCACCAGGCGTTCATATAATCGGGGCGTTTGTTCTGGTATTTCAGGTAATAGGCATGTTCCCACACGTCGAGGGCCAGTACCGGCGATCCTTTGATCTCGCTCATTTCCATCAGCGGGTTGTCCTGGTTGGGCGTCGATCCGATAGCCAGTTTCCCGTTCTGTGAAACTAACCATACCCAGCCCGACCCGAAACGGTCTTTGCCCGCAGCCGTGAATTTTTCTTTGAATGCATCGAACGAACCGAATGCCGAAACGATCGCGTCGGAAAGCGAACCCGAAGGTGCGTTTGCTGCCGTTGCGGCATACGAAGGACGCATCATCTTCCAGAACAGGCTGTGGTTGTAATGTCCGCCGCCATTGTTGCGAACTGCCGGGGAAAGTTTCGCGTATTTCTTCAGCAGCGCTTCGATGTCGCCGGGCGCGTCTTTAATATCCGCAACCGCCTTGTTCAGGTTGGTAACGTATGCCTGGTGATGTTTGCCGTGATGGATCTCCATCGTCTGCCGGTCGATCGCCGGTTCCAGCGCATCGAAACTGTAGGGCAATGCGGGCAGTGTGAACGGGCTGTCGCCGGCCAGCGCTTTCGATTCTTTTTCAATTCCGCCGGCAGCTTCGGCCATGTTGCTGCCCAGCAGGGAAAGACCGATTCCGCCTGCGGTGAGCAGGGCTGTTTTTTTCAGGAAATCGCGGCGGGAATTATTTTCGTTATCCATGAACGGTATTTTTTTATGCGTTTGAACAGAGGGAACTATTTACGCGAACTCCATCAGCAACTGGTTCTTCTCTACGGCGGTGCCTTTTTTTACACTAACCCGTTTTACAGAACCGTCAGTAGGCGATTTGAGGATATTTTCCATTTTCATAGCTTCGAGCACGACGAGCGCGTCGCCTTTGTTCACTACAGATCCTTCTTTTACGAGTACATCCAGCACTAATCCCGGCATGGGCGCTTTGAGTTCATTTACTTTATGTCCGCCCAGGTTATCCATGCCCAGCGAACGAAGCAGGTCGTCGTATTTGTCGCTGAGATCGACCCGGTACTTGCGCCCGTTCACTTTCAGCAGCACGGATTTTCCGCCCGCTTCGGTTTCCAGCACTTCGACCAGGTAGGAGCGGTTGTTGCGCAGCACATGAAAACTGCCCGGCTTCTGTTCGATCACGTCACACGCAAAAGCGACACCGTTGAGCAGGCCCGCAAAAGCGCCCGGTTTATCCACTTCGATCTTATGCTTACCTGTTCCGTTAACAGTAATGCTGTAAGCTGGTTTTTCCATTGCTCTGCCTGCGGATTCAAACATCCGCGTCAGCAAAAATACCGTTTATTGGTCAATGTGTACTTACCGCCCGTACGTCTTTATGGCCGCAAATGAAAAGATATGTTCCCGGGATTCGTGCATATATGCCTCTGAAGTCAGTTCCATCGTTCCGCTCGCAAGCACCAAGGGCCGCCGGTAAAAAAAAAGACCGTATTTGCCGGTAAAACCGGAACTTTAGGCCAGTTTTGAATATTCGCCTGAAAAGGCGGACTTTTGAAGCTACAGACCATCTCTTGACCAAACAAACAAGCTACGATTCCGTGAGAAGCATTTTTTCCCTGCTGGCTGCTGCCGGTATTTTTTTTACCGCCGGATGTGACCCGGCAAAAAGAGCCCGCCGCCATAATCATGATACTTTAGTCCAGGTCAACGTGGACACGCTCGACATTACGCCGCGTGCCCCGCGGGTGCACCAGTATGCCGAAACGCGTGTGAACGATTTGCTGCATACGAAGCTGGAAGTTTCTTTCGACTGGCAGAAGCGTTACCTCTACGGAAAAGCGACGATCAGCGCACGGCCGTATTTCTACCCGGTGAAAACGCTCGACCTCGATGCACGCGGCATGGAGATCAAAGAAGTATCCATGATAGATGCTTCCGGGAAAAAAGCGCTGGAGTACAAGTATGCCGCCGATGTGATTTCGATCCAGCTCGGCCGCGAGTACACACGCGACCAGTCGTACACCATTTTTATCGATTACGTCGCGAAGCCCGATGAGCTGAAAGCCGGCGGCAGCGCAGCGATCAATTCCGACAAAGGATTGTACTTCATCAATCCCGACGGGAAAGAACCGAACAAGCCGATGCAGATCTGGACGCAGGGTGAAACGCAGGCCAGTTCCGCCTGGTTCCCCACCGTGGATCGCCCGAACGAACGGATGACACAGGAAATTTACATGACGGTGGAGGATAAATACGTTACGCTTTCCAATGGCGTGATGACGGAATCGGTGAAAAACACCGACGGAACCCGCACCGATCGCTGGGTGATGAACCTGCCGCACGCGCCTTACCTGGTGATGATGGCCGTGGGCGATTTCGCCGTAGTCAAAGACAAGTGGCGCGACAAAGAAGTGAGTTACTATGTCGAGAAAAAATACGAACAGTATGCCCGCGCCATTTTCGGGCGCACCCCGGAAATGATGGAATACTTTTCCAAAAAACTCGGCGTGGATTATCCCTGGGGCAAGTACGCGCAGATTTGCGCCCGCGATTACGTTTCGGGTGCGATGGAAAATACCACGGCCACACTGCATGGCGAAAAGCTGCAGCAAACCGAGCGCGAAATGCTCGACGGGAATTACGAAGATTATATTTCGCACGAGCTTTTCCACCAGTGGTTCGGCGACCTGGTTACCTGCGAATCGTGGAGCAACCTGCCGCTGAACGAATCGTTCGCTACGTACGGGGAAGACCTCTGGGAAGAATTCGCGCACGGCAGCGAAGCCGAAGAATACCACAGCCAGCACTCGCGCGACGGGTATTTCCGCGAAGCCGGGCAGGGGAAAAAAGAAGCGCTGATCCGCTACTTTTATGAGGACAAGGAAGACATGTTCGACAGTCATTCCTACAACAAAGGCGGGCAGGTGCTGCGTATGCTGCGCTGGTACGTGGGCGACGAAGCGTTTTTCGCATCGCTGAAACTGTACCTGGAATCGAACCGGTACAAATCGGTGGAAATTCACAACCTGCGCATGGCTTTTGAACAGGTAACCGGGGAAGACCTCAGCTGGTATTTCAACCAGTGGTTTTTATCGCCGGGCCATCCCGTGCTGGATATTTCGTACAGCTACGACGAAACGAAAAAACAGGAAAAACTGACGCTTCGCCAGACACAAAGTTCCAAGGGCGGTGTGCCTGCCGTTTACCGTTTGCCGATGGATGTGGATGTGTATGCGAACGGAACAAAAACACGTCACCGGATCGTGATGAACGAACGGGAACAAACTTTTACGTTCGACGTTTCGTCAAAACCCGACCTGGTGAATGTGGATGCGGCGAAACGCATACTCTGCGAAAAAGAAGATCACAAAACGAAAAAAGAATGGGCTTTCCAGTATAGCAACGCACCGCTTTACGTGGATCGTTACGAAGCGATTTACGGTTTGGCCCCGCGCGAAAAAACGGAAAAAGCACAGAAAGATTCCCTCGCTTTGGTTGTGCTCGGGAAAGCGCTCGACGACAAATTCTGGTACCTGCGCATGATCGCTATCCGCAAACTGGGTAAGGACGTGAAGCCGTATAAAGAGAAGCTCATCGCCATGGCAAAGCAGGATGAAAAGTCGGATGTGCGCGCAGAAGCGCTTGCCGCACTCGCCGATAAAGTGGGCGATGCCGATCTGCTCGGGGTTTACAAAAACGCTTTGAACGATCGTTCTTATTATGTACTCGGTACGGCCATCGGCGCCATTACGGCCGTGAGCACCGAAGAAGGCATGAAGGTGGCCGCACAGTATGAAAACGAAGAAAGTGAATCGGTCAAAGTCTCACTTTGTGAACTCTACGGCAAAGCCGGCAGCGACGCCAATTTCGATTTCATGGTGCGCTGCTGCGATGATATCACCGGGTACACACTGATCGGCTATATCGGTTTTTACGGGCAGTACCTCACGCGCTGCAGCGACGAAACGGTTACGAAAGGACTCGCGGTGTACGAAAAAATGTACACGAAATATAAATCACCGTTCTTCCGCAGCTTCACTGGCAACAGCATGGAAACCGTCCGCAAAGGCTACGTTGAAAAACAGAAAGAATACCAGCGCCGCATCGATGAACTTGCTTCCGTGAACAAAGAAGCTACCGGCATCCAGGCATTAAAAGACAAAATGGCGAAAGCGAAAGAGATGGAGAAGATGATCGCCGATAAGAAAAAGGAACTGGAAGCTATAAAGTAAGGGCAAGACACTGTCTTGCCCTTACTTTATAGCTTCTTTGTTCACATAAAAATATGCCCGGGATTTATATCCATATTCCCTTTTGCAAACAAGCCTGTCATTATTGCGATTTTCATTTTTCCACGTCGCAGAAAATGGTCGTGCCCATGCTGCGCGCCATGCAGAAAGAAATCACCGGCAGGCTGCAGGAATCTGCGAACGAAGAAACGGCAACTGTTTATTTCGGCGGCGGAACGCCTTCGCTGGTTCCCCCGGATGAACTGGCGCGGATGCTCGGCCTGCTCCGCGAAAATTACCGTGTGCAGGAAGATGCGGAGATCACGCTGGAAGCCAACCCGGATGATCTGAACGACGTTTACCTGCGCCGCCTGAAAGAGATCGGCATCAACAGGCTGAGCATCGGCATACAGTCTTTCCGGGAACAGGACCTTGCGCTGATGAACCGCGTACATACTGCAGGTGAAGCGCTCGACTGTGTAAAACGTGCGCAGGCCGCCGGTTTCGGAAACATCACCATCGACCTGATTTACGGGATACCGGGACTTGAAAATGCAGACTGGAAAAAAAACCTGGAAACGGCATTCGGTCTGCAGGTTCCGCATATTTCATCGTATTGCCTCACCGTGGAACCGCGCACGGCCCTCGCGCATTTTGTACAAACCGGTAAAGTAAAACCGGTTGACGAGCAGCTTGCTTCGCAGCAGTTCCGCATCCTCATGCAGCGCATGAACGAAAACGGTTTTGCACATTACGAGATTTCCAATTTCGCCAAACCCGGTTTTTTGTCCCGGCACAACAGCAGTTACTGGAGCGGTGAAAAATACATCGGCATCGGTCCTTCGGCGCATTCGTTCGACGGGAAGAAACGGCGCTGGAACCTGGCGAATAATGCACAGTATGCGGCGAAGATCCAGTCCGGCGAAACATACTGGGAAGAAGAAACGCTGACCCCCGCGCAGCGGTATAATGAATACGTGATGATCAGCCTGCGCACGTCCCGGGGCTGCGACCTGCAGCAGATCGAAAAAAACTTCGGCGCTGAGAAACGTGACTACCTGCTCGGGGAAGCTGCGCCGTACCTGCTCTCCGGCGATTTGCTGCGCGAGGAAAATATCCTCCGGCTGAGCGAACAGGGAAAACTGCTGGCCGACCGGATCGCGTCCGATTTGTTTATTGTTTAGTCCCGATTTGAAAATTGAGAAAATGCGCACAAATCAACACGCGCGGGTCATTTTCAAATTTTCTCAATCGTCGAATTTTCAAATCGGTACATTGATAAATTAGTAATTTGGTCATCCTGTCCATGAAACACGTTTTCTTCGTTTGCGCGCTTTTTCTTTTTCCCCTGCTTCACGCGGGAAATTTTGAAAAAAATTACGGCATCGGTGTAGTACATGCCGCCCTTGATCAGCAGGTCACGCTGAGTTTCTGGGAAAATCCGGCGACGGATAAAACACCCTGGTTCGAAGTAACCTTTCGGTTCGATTCGGCAAGTCCGTACAGCGTAAAGATGATTTCCGATTCACCGAAAGACAGTATCGCCGAATGGCTGCAGCCCGAATATTTCAATACGTCGGTTGAAAAGGCGCGCATTTACATGAACTGCCTCGAGAAAAAAGAAAAATTCTGCCGCGTGATCATTCATACGCAAAAAAAGAAAACCGCCTGGGTATCCGTAAACGAAAAAGTTCAGATGCTGTCCTGGCTCGGCTTTTACCAAAGCATGGCGAGCATCGATCTTCCCCGTGATACGGAAAATAAAATCTACGAAAAACCGGATACGAAATCGCCGTTTAAAATTATCTCGGGGCAAAGAGGCGGTGAAGATCATGATAATACCGACATCAACCCGCTCCAGGTGAAAGGCCGCTGGATGCAGGTACAGATCGAAGACTGGTATTCCGAAGGCGGCGAACGAAAAGTGCGGAAAGTAACCGGCTGGATTTTGTGGCGCGATGCCGATAAGCCGTTGATTGCGTATAATATTATGGGATGTTGAATTGCCGATTGGACAATTGAGCCGATTTGAAAATTACTCAATTTGAAAATTGAGAAAATGCGCACAAATCAACGCGCGCGGGTCATTTTCAAATTTTCTCAATTGTCGAATTTTCAAATCAGTACATCGATTAATTAGTAATTTGGTCATCATGTTCGCGACCATCAACCACAAAGGCAAAACCTACAAAACCGATCTCAGTCAGCCGCTGGATATTTCCATTCCCATGCGGGCTTCCGAACAAAGCGTCCGCGCCTGGTACGTCGACCCGATGCGGATCGAGCCGGTGCGGATGGGCGACTGGGTGGGCGAAGTGAAGCAGGGCGGCTCGGTGAATTTCCGAAATATTTTTTTCAACCCGCACGGGCATGGAACGCATACGGAATGCGTGGGACATATCAGCAACGAAGACTACAGCATCAACCAGGAACTGAAAACGTTTTTCTTTATCGCGGAAGTCGTTACGGTTTTGCCCGAGCAGCGCGATGACGGCGATTTCGTGATCACGAAAACCATCCTCGAAAATGTGCTCGACGGAAAACGGCCGGAAGCGCTGGTTATCCGTACGCTTTCCAATTCGCCGGCCAAGCTTACCGCCAATTATTCCAATACCAATCCTCCGTATATAAACGCGGAAGCCATGCAGTTTATCATCGGCAGCGGTATTGATCACCTGCTGCTCGATATGCCTTCGGTGGACAAGGAAGTGGATGGAGGAAAACTGGCCGCGCATAAAACGTTCTGGGAATACCCGGAAAACACGCAGGCGCATCGTACCATTACCGAAATGATCTATGTGCCGAATACTGTTTACGACGGGCCTTACCTGCTGAACCTGCAGTTCGCGCCTTTTGAGAACGACGCTTCGCCGAGCAAACCGGTTTTGTACCGCATTATCGTTTAAACATGAACATCGAAGAACTCCGTGCGTACTGCCTCACGAAAAAAGGAGCGGAAGAATGTTTTCCTTTCGATCATGAAACGCTTGTTTTCAAAGCCGGCGGAAAAGCATTTTTATTGACCGGGATCGAAAGCAAACCTGTACGTTTTAATGTGAAATGCGACCCGGAACTGGCCGTGGAACTGCGCGAGCAATACGACTGCGTAAAGCCCGGTTATCATATGAACAAGAAACACTGGAATACGATTATCGCCGACGGATCGGTGCCGGGGAAAAAATTAAAGGAGTGGATCGATCATTCCTACGGACTGATCATCGCATCGCTGCCGAAAAAGGAGCAGGAAAAATTCCGCTGAGGCTTACTTTTTAATCGTCGCCGTTTTGGTTACGTTAAACTCGAGCTTCAGCTTGTTCTTCTTTTTGAAGTTCAGCGTGCCGGCATAAGACCAGTCGAAACTGTAGTCGTTCGAAACCAGCCGTTCTTCCCAAACGCCTTTGCACTGGGCCCAGAGCACACAGCGGACTTCATGCTGTCCCTGCGGAACTTCGACGGTAAATGTATTTTTTACGGTTTGTTCTTTCACCGGACCTTCGCCCACTTCTTTCCCGTCGATATAGACTTTCATTTTGGAAGGATAGGAATATCCTTCGATCGTACCGACTGCGACGTAACTGATTTTGAGTTTGCCTTTGGCCTGTGCGGAAAGTTTCGGAGCAAACGCAGTAAGAAAAACGATCACGGAGAGAAGGACAACGGGGAGCTTTTTCATGTTGGCTGGTATAGGTTTGATTGCAACGAAGGTAGGGAATCTATGCAGGCAAAAGCTACGGGGAAAACCGTGTTTTCCGGATGAGGAATTAAATACCGCGCAGTGTATTGTTTTTCATTCGTTCCTGTTGTGAAAAAAATCAGCCTGCAAAAAACGCATCATACTTTTTTACTGCCTCTGCAACGTTTTGCCGCTGTGCTTTGTCCAGGTCAAAGAAAGGCGTAACGTTTGCAGCCACTTTTTTTCCCTGTTCCGTGCGGTCCCAGGTCCCGCCGAAAATACCGTCGATGATCAGCAGGTGACTGTAAACGGTAAGCGTGCCCTGGTTCGCCAGCTTGTTTGACATGGCGCTGCGGTCCTTGTAGCCGATTCCGTATTCATCATAATCGGGCATCAGGAATGTTTGCAACAGTTTGTTTTCCGGCAAATCCGCAGGAACGAAATAATGTTCCCGGTCGTTGATTTTTTCGCAGGTGAGTTTACTGCTCAGCAGCGCAATACCGGTTTTCGCGTCCTTCACCGTCAGTCCCGACCACCAGCAGTAATCGGCAATGGTCGCTGGTCCGCGGCTGCTGAAATAGATTTCGGTAAGCCTGCCCAGCGATTCTTCGCGCGATTCTTTTTTTGTTGCAGGAACGTGTTCGTCGATCAATGCGTAGGTAAATTGTTTTCCTTTTCGCGGGCCGCTGCAAATAATACCTTCCAGTTCGGCGAACATCATGAGATAACTCAGCCGGGGGCCGCCGGCGATGATCTTCGCACGTTTCAGCCCGGTATTCAGTTCGTCGCGGGTCAGGTGATTTCCGTCGCGGAGCATTTTCACGATCGTCGCATTGCTTTTTTTGAAAACGGCCTTGTCCAATTCCAGTTGCCGGTACATAAACGCATTGGCGGCATGCACGCGCGGAGCGGAGAGCGCGAGCATCCAGCGGATATCCTGCGGGCTCACGAAATGCCAGGTCGGGCGGAGCAGGTGCGTGCGGAGTATTTTTCCTTCGTTGAATGCGCGGTCGATGTCGCTCTCCCGTGAACCGGGCAGGCGCAAACCGATGGCCCATTTGGCCATGCTGAAAACCTGCGCCTGCACAGCTCCCAGCCGGCGCACGATTTCCTGCGGGCCGGTGCATGTTGTTCCTGCCAGTTGCTGACCAGCGAGCCGGTATCGTATGATTTCCAAAACGTTCATGCACGGCCAAAATACGAACAATCGGTTGGGTTTTTGGGGTAAAAAACGGGTATGCTTTTCTTCACCGTAGCACGCGGAGAGATTAAAACTCCGGCGTTCGATATTCGGCGTTTGTCATTTGAAATTAAAGGCCCTAAAAGAAACGAATGCATAAAAAAACAGCCGCACTTGTCCCGATGCGGCTGTCGCGGCAGCTTTTCCGAGCGGAGGCGCTGCCTTATTCTCCCGTATTTATGCTGATAAGACGCAGCGACCGACCGAAGGTTTAACGGTATTACCATTAATTTTGCAGAAATCTATTTCCGACGAACATGCGCAAGTTTACACGTTATTTCCTGCAGGGCTTACTGGTTGTAGTGCCGGTAGCGATCACGGGGCTGGTACTTTATAAGATGGTAGTATATATCGGTATGCTTTTCGGCAGATTCGATATGATCGTGCACCCGTATGCCGACCCGATCATTTTTACCGTGCTGCTGATCCTGCTCATTTTCCTTGTGGGCCTGCTGGCGACCAATTACCTGGCCCGGTTTTTCTGGCGCGAGATGGAACGGATTTTCGAAAAAGCGCCGCTGGTCAAGATCATTTATTCTTCGATCAAGGATTTCCTTTCGGCGTTTATCGGGAACAAAAAACGATTCAACAAACCGGTACTGGTAACTACCAACGTGCAGAGCAATATCCAGGAAATGGGTTTTATCACGCAGGATGATCTCACAAAAATCGGTTTGGGTCGCGATAAAGTAGCGGTGTACCTGCCGGTTTCGTATTCCATTTCCGGCCGCCTGGTCATCGTTCCCGCCGCCAGTGTGCAGCCGCTTGATATTCCTTCATCGGATGCAATGAAGTTTATTGTTTCGGGCGGCGTAGCGGATGTGGACTGAAAACGGATTTGCGATTTTGGATTGCCGATTTGCAATTGAAATGATGCCACAAAAGTTTTAGTGCCTTCGTGTCTTCGCGGTGAAACTTGTATCCCGGTTTTTTCACCGCTAAGGCGCAAAGACACTAACGTCCATATGTTTAAAATCGCAAATCGGCAATCCAAAATCGAAAATAGATTTGCTATCTTTAGGCAAGGTTCTTGATAAAGATCACACACAAAACAACATATCATGAAAAAGATACTTACTCTTCTCTCCATCGGTCTTTTTGCGGTTGCAGCACATGCACAGAAAATCGACGTTCGTGAAACCAACGAGAAAATCGGCGACGGCAGCCATAATGCGCTCGTAGTTACTATTTACCAGGCTACGGCAGACGATATCGAAAGCAAGTGGCGGTCGAAAATGAAGGATATGGACGGCAAAGTGAGCAGCAAAGGCGGAATTTTCGCCGATAATGCCATGCTCAAAAGTAACGGGAACAACCCGGTGGATATTTACATGCGCGTTGAAAAAGGAAAAGAGGGCGAATCGAAGCTGATCGTGGGTGTGGATATGGGCGGGGCCTGGATGACTTCGTCGCAGCACGGGGAACAGTTCCGCGAAATGAAAAACATCGTGAACGATTTCGCCATCAAAATGACCAAGGAAGGCCTGGCCGGCATCACCAAAGAGGAAGAGAAAAAACTCGAAAAACTCAAGGACCAGCAGAAGGATCTCGAAAAAGACCAGGCGAGCCTGCTGAAAGACATCGAAGACTACAAGGCGAAGATCGAGGAATACAAATCCAAAATTTCCAAAGCCGAAAGCGATATCAGCAAAAACAAATCCGACCAGGAAAAAAAGAAATCAGAACTCGAAGCGCAGCAGAAAGTTTTTGATGCGGCGATGTCCAAAGAAAAAGCCGTTAACTGATTTGCGATTTTGGATTGCCGATTTGCGATTGAAAAACGTACAGCATGCATCAATCAAAACATCGAAAATCGACGACCCCAAATCGATACATCTTCCGTTTGCTATTTTGCTTGCTGCTCCTGCCCGTTTTTCGCACTGACGCGCAAGTCCATCCTTCCGATCTGAAAGCACGTTTGCTTGCCCAGTCACTCAAAAAAGTAAAAACAATCCGCGTAAGCAGCAGCGACTCTTCCGGTAAAACAATAGGCTGGGCCGTGTATGAACTGGATAGCAACGGTTTGCTGGTCCGCGAGGAACATTGCAGGCTCCAAAACAATTGTCACATCGCTTCTTCCGTTTACGATAAACAAGGGCGGCTTACCAAAGAAACATACAGCGATGCGCAAGGGAAAGTAAGTCGCGTGTTCAACTACACCTATTCAACCGACTCGCTGGGAAGGGCAGTGAAGACCCGTTTGCTGGATGGGAAAAAGATACTGTACTGGTATGAAACAAATTCCGGAGAAAGAAAAAGGATCAGCACGTATGCTCCTGAAACCGGGAGGCGGGAAAGGGAAGAAGAATACGACAGCCTGGGCCGGCTCACCCGCATCAGCCACAATTCGCCCAACACACCTTCGTTCGAATCATATACGTATGATGAGCGTGGAAACGTCCGGTCGGTTTATTACCGTGTGCAGTACAACAGTCGAGAGGGCAGGAATGATCACGATGTCCGCCATGAAACGATGGCGAATGCGTACGATTCAACAGGCCGGTTGGTTTCCGTTTCGTACCAGCCCCGCCATGGCCGGCGGGAAATCTGCACGTATAGTTTTACTTACAATGAGCAAGGTTTGCTTTCCGGCGAACACTGCAATCGTGCACTATCTGGCGACAGGGAAGAACACGAAGCAATTTCATACACATACTACCGGTGAACTGATTTGCGATTGCCGATTTGCGATTGAATATCTGCAATAAAACATCGCAAATCGGCAATCCAAAATCGCAAATCAATTCTGTTTCTTAATATAATATCGCTTATAAATCGTCCGCGCTGTTTCGTCCCCCGGCCGGTTGCGCATCACGCTTTCCAGTGCGATGTAGGCATTATCGAAATTCTTCCGTTCAAATTCTAAAATTCCGAAAAGCAGCATCGCATCCGGGTTATCCCGGTTGATCGAGAAAGCGAGATCGAGTTCCTGCTGCGCGTTGCTGAAGTCGCCGCTGGTGATGGAAGCTGCCGCAAGTATCAAATGCGGTAAATCAGCCTTCGGCTGCAGTGCGATGGCTTTGGAGCAGAGTTCGCGCGCTTCGTTCACATCGCCGCGGTACAGGCGGATGCGGGCCAGCGTGGTGTAATCGGTCGCTACCGGGTCGATCGCCGGCTGTATTTTGATCTTGTTGCGCATGATCTGTTCCGCGCCGGCGGTGTCTTTCAGGAAAACGGAACAGAACGCGAGGTTATCATACGTCTCGGCCGCATTATCCATGAAGGTGCTTTTCGAAACCGGTTTGTAAGTCAGCGCCGTTTCGAATTCTTTTTTGGCTTCGGCGAGTTTATCCTGGAAGGCGAGCACAGCGCCGAGGCATTTGTGCATGATGTATTTGTTCTTGAACTCTTTCCGGGCGAGTCCTGCACGGAAAAAGGCCTCGAGTTCGGCGATCACGACCTTGTCTGTCGAATCCAGCCTGAAGATCGGCCGTTCCAGCGCGTTGGCGCCCGGCATCAGCTTGAACAAAAGACAGAGCGAACGGTAATGCTGGTAAACCAGCGCATAGCTGTAATCGTCCGGGTAAAGTTCCATCGCTTTGCGCGCGGCGGAAATGTCGAGGATTTCTTCCGGCCGTTTGTTGCGGAAACGTGCGACGGCCGAGGAGTCGAGCTGTGGCATGAGATCGGAAATGCTCCAGATCATTTTCACCATGCCGGCCATCGTATTGCCCGGATCGCGCGTGAGTACCGTGTCGAAAAACGCAAGTCCCTTGTTCCGCTGCCCGATAGCGAGGTAGCAGAGCGGCAGGAAAGACGCCGCGAGCTGGTTTTTCGGATCGAGGTGCAGCAGTTCTTCCAGGTAAACGATCGCTTCCCCGTAATTTTCCATGTTGACATAAATACTCGCGGCAGCTTCCACCCATTCTTTTTTCCCGGGCTGATCCGCCATCAGTTTCAGCACGTTGTCCTTGGCCTGGATGAAATAGTCGAGCGCTTTGCGCGACTGGTTCAGCCTTTTCCACGCCTGGCCGATCTCGTTTAATACGGTCGCGTCTTCCGGTTTGCCTTTCAGTTTTTTCTCCAGCTTTTTAATGTTTTCGATCGTGGTCGGCACCGATGGCTCCACTTTTCCCCGGTCGGCCGAATAATCGTCGAAAGCCCCGGAAAGTCCAAGGCTGAATTCCGGGCTGACCACATCGCGCGACAGCCGTTTTACAAAAGCCAGGTCGGTATCGTGTACCGATTTCTGCAGGTAGCGCGAAGGAGTTTGCGCCGCGGCAAAGGCTGTAACCAGCAGGAAGAAAGTGAAAAACCGTGTTTTCATAGGGGTTTTAAAAGTACGTTTAAAATTTCGTATTGGTTCGGCGTTGGGAGTTTTGAGGTCGGAGTTTTAGAGGAATAAAACTCCGACCTCAACGCGAAGCACGCTCCCAAGTCCGGACTGGCTAAAAACAGGGCTTTTTCGTACTTTTACAGCCTTGTCCACAGGATTATGAAAGAACTGATTGAACGTTTTTCCGGGCAACTGCGTGATGCGGTTCGGATTGCCCGTGAATCTCGTCTTACCCCGGCAGCGAAACCTTTTTCGAATGTGCTGATCTCGGGCCTTGGCGGTTCGGGCATCGGCGGCACCATTATTTCCGAACTTTCCGCCCATACTGCCGGTATCCCGGTTACCGTTTCGAAGGGCTATTTTATACCGGCTTTTGTCGGACCGGGGACTTTGTTCATCGCCTCCTCGTATTCCGGGAATACGGAAGAAACACTGGCCTGCGTGGACCAGGCGCTGGCCACCGGCGCACACGTGGTCTGCATCACTTCCGGCGGAAAGATGGCGGAGATCGCCCGGGAGAAAAAACTGGATCTCATTCTTATTCCCGGCGGAAATCCCCCGCGCGCCTGCCTCGGTTATTCGCTTACCCAACTCATTCATGTGTTTGAAACGCACGGCCTGCTTCCTGCGGGAAGTCTTGCCCGGGTGGAAACATCCGCCAGTCTCTTAGACGCAGAAGAGCCTGCAATAGTTGCCTTGGCCAAAGACATTGCCGCCAGGCTTTTCGGGAAAACGCCCGTGATTTACTCCACTTCGGGCAACGAAGGCATTGCCATACGCTTCCGCCAGCAGATCAACGAGAATTCCAAAATGCTTTGCTGGCACCAGGTCATTCCCGAAATGAATCACAACGAACTGGTGGGCTGGCCTTCGGGAACCGACCAGATTGCCGTGGTGCTTTTCCGCGATCACGACGAATTTGAGCGGAACAATTACCGTATCGAGATCAACCGCGCGGTTTTCGCCAAATACACGCCGCATATCCTGGATGTGTATTCCAAAGGTGCGAACGCAATTGAAAAAGCGATTTACCTGGTCCATCTCGGCGACTGGGTTTCCTGGTTCCTGGCCGAGAAGAACGGCGTGGATGCCACGGAAGTGAAAGTGATCGATTTCCTGAAGTCAGAGCTTGCCAAAAAGTGAACAACAGCCCGCAGAACGAAATAACCGGGACCAGCGATTTATCCGCCGGCAAAAGAACCGTTGTTTTCCAGGACCTGCATCTTATCGATTATAAACAAGCCTGGGATTACCAGGAAAAACTGTTCAACGAAATTTTAGCGGAGAAAACCGCCAACCGGAATCTTTCGCCGGAAGAACAGAAAAGCACCAAAAACTATTTGCTGTTCTGCGAACATCCCCATGTGTACACGCTTGGTAAAAGCGGCGACGAACATCACCTGCTTGCCGACGATGCCGCGCTGCACGAAAAACAGGCCGTGTTTTACAAAATCAACCGCGGCGGCGATATTACCTACCACGGTCCCGGCCAGCTGGTCGGTTACCCGATCCTCGATCTCGATAATTTTTTCACCGATATTCATAAATACCTGCGCTTCCTCGAAGAAGTAATCATCCGCACCATCGCGGAATACGGTTTGAAAGGCGATCGTTATCCCGGTTACACCGGCGTCTGGCTCGATCCTGCTGATCCGTTCAAAGCCCGGAAAATTTGCGCTTTCGGTGTGCGCAGCAGCCGTTGGGTCACCATGCACGGCTGGGGATTTAACGTGAACACGGATTTGTCGTACTTCGGCAGCATTGTTCCCTGCGGGATAAATGACAAAGCGGTGACTTCGCTGCAGAAAGAAATTGGCCGGGAACTTGACCTGGAAGAAGTAAAACAGAAGCTGAAAAAACATTTCGCCGATTTGTTTGCCTGTGAGTTGACGGACGCACCGGTAGCGATATGAAAATCAATCCCTGGTTTTTATTTACGTCTGCGCTCCTCGTGGCGCTGGTTTTGCCCTCGCTCATCCAGGACGGCATGTTCATGGACGGGATGCTTTACACCAGCGTATCGCACAACCTTGCGCTGGGAAAAGGAACATTCTGGTACCCGGAGTTCAGCCAAACGAGCATGACTTTTTTCCACGAACAGCCTCCGCTGGTTTTCGGAATACAGTCGCTTTTTTTCAGGCTACTCGGTGACAGCATGTACGTGGAACGTTTCTATTCGTTTTTGTGCACGATTATAAATGGGTTGCTCATCGCGGCTGTGTGGAAACAGTTTCACCGGGAAAGCGAATCGAAAAATCTCGGCTGGCTGCCCGTGATTTCCTGGATCATCATGCCGGTTACCTTCTGGGCCTGCGCGAATAATATGCAGGAAAACACGATGAGCATTTTCGTTTTGCTCGCTACTTTGTTTCTCCTGAAAGGCATAACCGCGGAACCGGAGCGGAAGAAACTGCTTTTTTATTTTCCTGCTGCGGGCGTATTCCTGGTGCTGGCGGCATTATCCAAAGGATTCCCGGGATTGTTTCCGCTGGCGGTGATTCCGCTGCACTGGTTTTTTTTCCGGCGGTTTTCTTTCGGCAAAGCGATCGTTTACAGTTTGATTCCGCTGGTTACGGTTTTCGCCGTTTTTGCTTTTCTGCTCAGCAGCGATCATATCTATAACAGTTTGCATGCTTATCTTTTCGATCGCGTGGTGAACAGTATCCAGCATGTTTCCACGCAGGGAAATCGTTTTCACCTGCTGAGCGAGCTGGTGCAGAATCTTTTGCCGGTACTGGCGCTTGTTGTGGGGATTGTTTTTGCGGGACGCCGGTACAGTGCGGAATTATTCAGCAGTGAAACGAAAAAGCAAACGTTCTTTTTCCTCGGCTGCGGGTTGGCCGGTGCGCTGCCGCTGATGGTCACGTTGGAACAACGCGGATTTTACTTAGTTACGGCCTTGCCGTTTTTCGCTTTTGCCTTTGCTTCGCTTGCCGCGCCTGCGCTGAAGACCGCGCTGGATAAATGGCCGCAGGAAAGTAAATCGTTCAAAACATTCCGCTGGATCTCGCTGAGCTTGTTGATCGGTGCAATCGCTTTTTCCGCCACGCAGACCGGTAAAACGCGCCGCGACCAGGAACTGCTTGCGGATGTTTACCGCTTCGGGGCAGTCATTCCGCGCGACAGTAAAATCAGCATCGATCCGCGCATGTGGAACGACTGGGCTTTGCAAACGTATATGATGCGTTATTTTTCCATTCACCTCGACCAGTTCGAACAACAGCATTTCCTGCTGCTGGATAAAAGTCTCGGCCAGAAACCTCCCGCAGGATACAGCCCCGTATTTACCGGTACGAAGAAATATGATCTTTATGAGGATGTCACGGAACATCCTTCCGGCAGCGGCGATGGTGTTGATTGATTCCGGGAGCGTAAATTTTCAGAACAAAAAACGACAGGTTACGTAAAACAAAAACGATGAAGCGTTTCAAAAAATTTCTCAAATGGTTTGCCATCGTCCTGGTGGTGCTCAACCTGCTCATCATCGTTACAGGAAATACGCATCTCTACAAAGGCATCTGGAATACGTATCTCAAAGGCCGCTCGGGTCCGTCGGTGGAAGAGTACGCTATTTTCAATAACCGGGTCGTGAAAGCCGGAACGCCGCAGGAATGGCCGCGTGCTGCCGATTTCAATAAGAAAAGCATCCCGGCCAAACCGCTTGCGGACATGACCGCGATCGAAACCGGTGCGTTCCTGGTGATCAAAAACGACAGTATCCGTTTCGAGCAATACTGGAACGGCTTCGCCGACAGTTCGCATACCAATTCGTTTTCCGTTGCGAAAACTATCGTCAGCGTGCTGGTCGGCTGCGCCATCCGCGAAGGCAAAATCCAAAGTATCGATCAGCCGGTCGGCGATTTTCTCCCGGAATTTAAAACCGGCGAAAATGCCAAACTGAAAATCCGTCACCTGCTCACGATGAGTTCCGGCATCGATTTCGACGAGGATTATGTAAGTCCGTTCGCTTATCCGGCGAAAGCATACTACGGCGGTGATCTGCGCAAACTCACGATGAAATATAAAGTAACCGAAGAGCCGGGGAAAACGTTCCGTTACCTGAGCGGGAATACGCAGTTGCTTTCGTTCATCCTGCAGAAAGCGACCGGGAAAAAACTCGGCGACTATGCTGCGGAGCAGTTGTGGCAGCCGCTCGGCGCGGAGCGCCCCGCATACTGGAGCCTCGACCATGCGGAAGGCGAAGAAAAAGCATACTGCTGTTTCAATTCCAATGCGCGCGATTTTGCGCGGATCGGTAAACTGTATCTCGACAGCGGCCGCTGGAACGGGAAGCAGATCGTTCCGGAAGAATATGCGCTTCAGTCCATCCAGGCGGCGGATCTTTTGACCGTTTCAGGACAAAAAAATGCAACCTACGGTTTGGCCTGGTGGCTGATCAACGATTATAAAGGACACCGTGTGTTTTACGCGCGTGGAATTCTCGGCCAGTACATTTTCGCCATTCCCGACGAGGACATGCTTATTGTTCGCCTCGGCCGCAAGCGCGTGAAACAGGAAGGCGACGATCACCCGACGGATATCTGGTATTATCTCGATGCTGCGCTGGAGATGTATGCCGGGAAGTAAGAAAAAATAAAACGCCAAATTTCAAATGTAAACGCCAAAGTTTGATCAGGCAAAATGCACGTTGCATTTGAAATTTAATTACGTCCTGTTTTCCGAAATCAACTAACCCCCTTCCGATTTAAATCAAAAGCGCTCGATATTGAATTGGGACAGCATCCCGGTTTTTGAGTATGCAGCTTTGTGGCTCACTTAAAAATCAGCGATCATGAAATTACAAACACTCTTCCTCGCTGCAGGACTTTGCGGCGTTTCGGGATTCTCCAATGTACATGCGCAAACCACCAGCTATGTCCCGCTGTTCGGTACTCCGCCGTCAACGCTCATCAATTCTGAATTGTATCAGAACAATGCCAGGATCGGGCTGGGCACAAGCAATCCTGCTGCCAAACTTCATGTAAACTCCCCCAACATCAACGACGGGATTCACATCAGCCAGGACGGAAATACGGCGGCAGCCCTCTACCTGTTTCACAGCATTACCAGCCAGGGCGGCTTGTGGGGAATGATGTCCTACGGCTCGGGCAACGGGCAACCGTCCAACGGTTTCGGCATTTATGATTACCATGCCTGGACGGATCGTCTTTTTATCCAGGGCGGCACAATAGGCAGCAACCTGGGCCACGTTGGCATCGCGACGACGAATCCCACCGAGCGCCTGCAGATCGACGGCGGAAATTTGCTTGTGCGCGGCGTCGATAATTTCGCGAACATCGGCCATACGGCTGCATTGTACTTGGGTGATAATACTAATTTCATCCGCGCTACCAAGCTGGGAAGAATTGACTTCGGTCTCAGCGGCGTATATACGATGTCTATTTGTCCCGGCGGCAAAGTGCTGATCGGCAATCCCGGTATCGTGAATGTCAATACGGGCACGAACTACGGACTTTATGTGGAGAATGGTATTCTCACTTCGCGCGTGCGCGTGGCGGTGGTGAATTCCGGTACCTGGGCGGATTACGTATTTGCACCGGGCTACAAACTGAACCCCTTGCAGGAAGTAGAAAAATTCATCACTGCCAACCAGCATCTGCCCGAAGTGCCCAGCGCCTGCGAAGTAGAAGAAAACGGTGTGGATGTAGTTGACATGCAAATTACGCTGCTGAAAAAAATCGAGGAGCTGACCCTGTACATGATCCAGCAGCAAAAAACGATCGATCAGCAGAGCAAGCGCATCGCAGAACTCGAACAGGCTTCCGCTGAATAACAGGAGTTTTTCATTTATTCTAAAACGAAAAATCATGAAGACTAAACTTCTGTTTGCGTTTTGCTGCCTGCTGGCTTTTGCCGGGCGGGCGCAGAATTGGGGACACGTGGGCCCGTACAGCACGAATTTTGATAACGGGAACATGTTCGAATCCGGCCGCGTAGATTGTTTTATGCTCGATCCGGGGTTCGATGGCAACCTCAACCAAACGATGTATCTCGGCTCCATGTCAGGAGGCCTATGGGTTACTTACGACATGGGTCAGCAGTGGAACAACATCGTAATTCCTGGCGCTATTCCTTTTCATGGAATCTCTGCACTGGAATATTCGGCAATGGGTTACGCATTTGTAGGCACCTGCAACTCCATGGGAAATTCTCAGTCGGGTGGATCAATCTATAAGTTTGATCCCGCAGCAAATTCATGGACAGCCACAAACTTCAGCGCGGCAGCACCTCCGGGTACACTGATTAAGGATATTGCGATCTTCCCCAATAACCCCGCCATTGTTTTTGCTGCGACCGATCAAGGACTTTATCGTTCAGTCGATTTAGGCACGAATTGGACTAATGTACTAACAGGGGATATTGAGAAAGTGGCATTTATCGAGCAAAGCGCTGCGCAGGGAGGTTTCCAGGTGTTTGCCTCTGGCTATAATATATTGCATTACTCTAACGATAAGGGACAAATTTTTGACCCGCATTTAGCGCTCATCATCGCAATTCAGAATGCGGTTCCGGCAAATCCGAATTTTTATGCCGACATGGCCCCGACATACAATGCGGCGAACCCGAATATTCTGTACCTCTATGTTGACGGATTGCATTCGAATCCTGCGCCGGCTCAGAGCGGAACACATACGCTGGTCAGGCTCGAGATTGACAAAATAAATCTTAACGAAAATATCAGCCCGGTAAATAATTATTATGAAGCGGGAGGTGTTCCGGGCCGGATGTGCGTTGCTGCGCATGATCAGGTAGCATATTTCGGGGGAGTTGCAGTCAAAAAATGGGCGTTTAATTTTTCCATGAACTATCCAAACATTGGGATATTTTCTGTTCCCTATGACCAGGGAACGGATGATTCCAGCGGGGCCAACGAGATTGGATACGTTTTTCATGACGATGTGCATGATCTGATAATTCTACCCCAGCTGCAATACTTATTTGTTGCCACCGACGGAGGCTTCTTTCGAGACGCCTATACGCTGACCAATACACCGACACCCAATGGTACGATTTATTTCAACAATTGGACGAGATGGAATTATGGATTGAATATTTCTCAGATATGGGGCTTAGGCATCAGCGATCAGGACCCGTCAAAATTCTTTACAGGCGAACAGGACACGAAAGCTTTTATGAATTTGACCAACTCCACGACATATGATTTCTTCGGAGTTGAGCCGTCGAATGTTATTATCGATAAATTCAACAGCAATAACTACCTCTTCCGGAATGACGTCAATATGGGGATATTTAACGGGACAACTATTGGAGGAAATAATGCAGACCCCAAACATTATTATGACAATACGAATGCCTCTTTCTGCAGCACTAATTCGTTTCTGACATACCCAGAGCCCGGGTGGGGAATAAACACATTTTTCCAGGACCCGAATCGCCCGGGGTATATTTACCACGGTGCATCAGGCCCCGCCCTGACCGAGCTTTGTACATCTTCGCTCAAGGAGATTCTCAAGGCTACCTTTCCTGCAAAGTATGATCAATACGTAAACGGGATGACATTTTCCAAAGCCGATAAAAATAAAATACACGTTTCGATCAGCAACCGGTTGCCGCCCGACGAAGGAAAGCCAAGGGTCTTTATGTACAACGGAACAAATTTCGACGACAGTTGGTATGGTCATAATGTCACGTGGCAGGAACGCACACCTGCGAATACCGACCCTGTGTTTACTGTACCGCTGACCACCTCCAACGAGTACCTGATGGAATCTGTAGGTATCGCGGCCAGCGACTGGGATGCCGAGCGCATCTGGTGGGCCGTTCGTAACGTACCCGGCAATTATCACCTGAAAGTGCTGAAACGAAACGGGGGCGTATGGTCGGATTATAGCCAGGGCATTCCATACTCGGAGGTGCCGGTGTCTATCGTATACGAACAAGGCAGTAACGATCAACTCTACCTCGGTACGAACGTCAACGTGTACTACCGCAACGCTACAATGTCGAGCTGGCAATTGTATTCGGGTACATTACCGAACGTGTGCATGCAGCAACTGCGTATCAATTACGGCGATAATACGCTCAATGCCGGCACTTACGGGCGCGGTGTGTGGAAGAGCGATCTCGCTTGTCCTCCGGATGTTTCAATAGCCGAGAACGGGAATACGGTCGCCGACAAATTTGTGGAAGCTTCCAGTTACATTATCGGTTCCGGTATCATTTCCTGGGGCGATGTGAAATACCGTGCCGGCGAATACATCGATCTGCAGCCGGGATTTCTTGTATCCGCCGGAAGCACTACGCGGTTCTATGCATTTATCCACGGATGCGCCAACGAAGGCAATACCTTCCGCGAAGCGCAAAACGAGGATGACTACGATGCGCTGGAAATGATGACCAAAAGCGAGTTGAAAGGCGAACACGAACCGCAGGCGCGGGTTATGCCCAACCCCGGTTCGGGCATCTTTTATCTCGAGCGTGGAAGTGCAGATGAAGCGCGTATCATGGTGTACGATCTCAACGGCCGTTGTGTATTCGATAAGCAGCACGTAAACACGCAGCGCGAAGCGATCGACCTCAGTGAAAATTCCAACGGACTTTACCTCGTGCGCGTTATTACCGGCGGGCAGGTGGAAAACTTTCGTATCGTTAAACAATAATGCCGGGCGGAAAAAATCGCAGCGCTTTTTTGTGCGCTGCGATTTTTTCACCTGTTCTCCAGCAAACGAAACAATTCTTCTTTCGTTTTTCGCGCCACCTCCGCCTGTGAACCGTCGCGGAGCTGCAGGAAATTACCTTCGGTACTGATGAAACGCTCCACGTAATCGAGGTTCACGATATGCGAGTTGTGGCAGCGAAAAAAACGAGGATCGTCTGCCAGTAACTTTTCCATCTGCCCGATGTTTCGTGAAATCATGTGGCGTACACCTTTCAGCAGGTGGAGATAAACATAACTGCCCGCACCTTCCACGCGCACGAGCTCGGCGCGGCGGATGAAGATAAAACCGTCTTTAACCGGGAAACGGAGAATGTCGTTGGCCTGCAGTTTTTGCGGAGCCGCTGCTTCCGACCGGGCGAGATGTCCGAGGCAGGCTTCCAGGTCGGCGGCGGATACCGGTTTGAGCAGGTAGTCGTCGGCGCCGGCGCGGATAGCGCGGATGGAATAATCGGCGTGCGCGGTGACAAAAATAATTTTCAACCGGTGAACGTCCACATGCTCCAGTAAATCGAAACCGGAAGGGCCGGGCATTTCCACATCCAGGAAAAGCAGGTCCGGCTCGTGGTCGCGCAACATAGCCAGGCCGGTCAACGCATCGTGCGCAATGCCGGCGACCTCGATGCCGGGTGCGGCTTCTGCCAGCACATGTTGAAGCTGTTCCGCACTTCTCGGTTCGTCGTCGATGATGATCGCTTTTTTCATAGAGCTTGTCAGGATAAATAATATTTTGCCAGGCGCAGGGTCACACGCGTTCCCGCCGGCGCGCCATGTATGTCATACAGGTCTTCGATCAGGAAGCCCGGCTGTCCGCCGTACTGTTTCCGCATCATTTCCAGGCGCTCGCGCACGATCTGCATGCCGCGTGAACGTTGTGCAGTTCCGTGTTTCGCTGCAGCCGCACGACCGATGCCATTATCTTCGACAACGCAGGTCAGGAATTCCGGGTCGCTCCGGATGCTGATCCGCAGCAAGCCGTCCTGCGTTTTCCCGGTCAGCCCGTGCCGCAGTGCGTTCTCCACGAACGGCTGCAAAAGCATCGGTGTGATCAGGATGTTGGTCACGTCCAGGTCGGGTGCGGTCTCGATTTCCCAACGGAACCGGTTCCCGAAACGCAGCTGTTCGATCTTCAGGTATAACTGAAGTGTTTCCAGTTCATGCTGAACGGTGATCACCTCGCTCTTGGATTGCTCGAGCACGTTGCGCAGTAAACCGGAAAAATCGGAGAGGTAACGTCCCGCTGTTTCACGATCGCCCGTACGCATGATATGCTGAATGGAATTGATCGCGTTGAAAATAAAATGCGGATTCATCTGCGCGCGCAACGCCTTGATTTCCGTTTCGGCCAGTTGCTGCCTGAACTCCGCGTTGCGGCGTGCACGCCTGATCCGGTTCCTGGCCCAGGCATAAATCATCACACCTGTCAGAAAGATCAGTCCGCCCAGGAACCACCAGCGTTTCCAGAATGGCAGCGCGATGGAAAGATGTACGGTTTGCAATGCGGAATATGATTTTCCGTCGGGACTGAAAGCCCGCAGCTCGAATATATATTGTCCCGGGAGCAGCGATTGAAAATGAACTACCCGTTCCCGCGTACTCATCCAGTTACTGTCAAGCCCCAGTAAGCGATACCGGTATTCAATTGCGCCGGCATGCCGGTACCACAGCCCGGTGAAATGAAAATCAATCGTGTTGCTGTCGTATGGCAGATCGGGATTATTCACTGCGATTGTCCGCGCACCCAAACGTACGGAATCGAGGTACAACGGGAAAGCATGCTGCTGCTCCTGGTATGCTGTATCTGTCACGATCGCGCCTACATCGGAAGCCAGCCAGAGCCTGCCGGAGGCGAACAACATTTTTTTAATTTCTCCCAGGGGAAGTCCGCCCGCGGAGTGCTGCGTACGAACTATTTGCACGGTGCGCCCGCATGCAAGCAGGCAGATGCCGTTATTCGTTCCAACCCATACGCGGTTTGTGCCGGGAATTGCCAGCAGGCTTCTGCAGAGGTTGGAAGACAAGCCATCCTGCTTGGTGAATGCCCGCGTCCGCCTGTGGTCGAACAACAGCAAACCTTCCGTCTGCGTACCCAGCACCAGTTCGCCCCCGGTTAGTTGTGCGATATCGTTGATACGTGTTCGCCGGCCGAGCCGGTCCTGCCAATCGATCAGCGTGTCGTCCTGGTAGCTGAACAAACCCTCGGTGCAGCCGATCCAGAGCGTGTCGCCCCGGCCGCCGTACAAACACTGGATGCGCTGGTTGTGCAGCGAAATAACGTGCTGAAAACCAAAATCCTTATCGACGCGGAACAGGTAAGAAAGTCCGCTGGTGTACACCAGGCCGCTCGCAGTGCTTGCACAATACTTCATCGGGCTTTCCACCTGCAGAAGAGAAAATACTTCCATCTGTTGGCGGAAGCGATACGTTTTTTTCGAAAACACCAGCAGTTCCCCGTTGGCGGCGCCCGTGCCAGAACTGATTTCCTGCTCCGGAATCCCCAGTATTTCTATTGGCTTGCGTGCAGCAGTGTCTTCCAGGAAAATCGCACGGCTGTACCCGGAAGCACAGATTTTTCCACCCACCGGGACCAGGTTGTTCACCTGCGGGCCGAAAGGTTCGGGCAGACTGAATTGACGGTGGTGCATGTCAGGAATATAATACACCCCGCTGCCCAGTGTTGTCAGCCACATCCCGTCGCTCCGGTCCCGGTACACCGCGCCGAAACGTTCTGCTACCGGGAATCGGATTTCTTCCACCGGGCTGAAATCATCGCTGAGTACTACGCAGCCTTTACCGTGCAGGCATAGCCAGATACGATCTTCCGGATCGATCTCGATATCGAGGATCGCTTCCGGTGCTGTGTAAAGTTGTTTGACAACATTTTCCCGGACCAGGAAAAGCGTGTTGGCAATGGCCATGAAGTGGCGCTGTTTCAAAGTATCATGATAATGGCAGAAGAATCGACCCAGCCAGTTGTTTGGCGGACCGAGTACCGGCGGTAACGGAATTTGCGACTGGTCTTTCGTCAGCAGGCTAAAGCCCTGCCCCGGGCTGTAATGTCCTTTCGTGGCTCCGTATGTGTGCAGGCGATACTGGTTGGGCGTTCGCAGTTCAGTAAACGAAGTGTAAGGAGGAGGAATACGGAATAAATGCAGGCTGCCGGAGATCCATACCGTACCATCGGCATCAACGCCCATGCCTACGGAAAGATCGCCATTGAATGCACGCTGTAATTCATCGGATACCGGGAGCTTGTGGATGCTGTTCTCCCAGAGGTAACTGATCGTGCCCAACATACCGCGGCACCAGATGCGGCCTTCGCGATCTTCCAGTAATTGAAAAATCACGTTCTCGCTCAGGCCATGATCGGTAGAAAAATTCGTGAAACGATAACCGTCGAAACGGCTCACTCCTGCATCTGTTGCGAACCACATATAGCCGCGCTTATCCTGCAGGGTACTGTACACCTCGGAGCTTGGCAGCCCGTCCATCGAACGGTATTGCCTTCGTGCGGGATATTGTGCAGCGACGTTAAAAGGGAAAACCAGGCCCAGCAAGAGGACAAATGCGAGTGACCCGCAACATTTGCTGCACGCAAAATGGTTCAGCATAAAAAAAACGTCTGGTGGCGGTTCATAATACACTCCATAGAGCCTGCACGTTGAATCTGCTACACACGGGGAATACGTAAAAATAACAGATTCGGTGTTATGTCCGTCCGCAAAAAACAAAACAACATGTATTTCAAATCAACAACACAATGAAATACATATGTGCCGCAGCTTAATAATGGCATGCCGACTGGAAATGAAATACCCGAACCGCGGGACTGACCGAAGACTTGCTATTTTTACACTATGCGATCGAAAACCTGGCAGATTGTTTTGCATGTTTTGGGGTGGGCGGTTTTCATACTCCTGCCGCTCCTGTTTTTTCCCAAGCCGCGGATGCTTTTTACGGATGATGCGTCGAGCCGTTTTTTCATTTCCTTCGCGGTGAGTGGAATTTTGCTGATCGGTTTTTTTTATTTCACGCTGTATTATTCCATTCCGAAATTTTACCTCCACCGGCGTTACGGTATTTTTACCTTGATCTGTGTGCTGGCGCTGGCCTTGTTGCTGGGCTCCGTGTGGCTCACCGAGATTGCCCGCCATCCGCCCCCGCCCCCCGGCGGAAACATAAACCCGGGCATGGGTCCTTTGCCCGCTTTCGGCAGCGCGATCATCCGTTTCCTGGTCGTGCTGCTCTTCGCTTTCGGTTTATCCATCTATTCACGCTGGAGACGTGCGGAAAAAGAAAAACTGGGCGCCGAACTGTCGTACCTGAAAGCGCAGATCAACCCGCATTTTCTTTTTAATACGCTGAACAGCATTTATTCGCTGGCGATTGTCAAATCGGATCATACTGCTGATGCCGTGGTTAAACTGTCTTCGATCATGCGTTACGTGATCACCGACGCGGAGCACGACCGGGTTTCGCTGGAGAAAGAACTGAAATACGTTTCGGATTACATCGATCTGCAGAAACTGCGTCTCCCGCCGTCGGCCAATGTGACCTTCACCGTTTCCGGTCCGCAGGCAGGACTCACTATTACCCCGCTCATCTTCGTTCCGTTTATCGAAAACGCCTTCAAGCACGGTGTCAGTACGGAACAGGAATCGCCGGTTATTATCGATATTTCCATTATCGGGAGCAGCCTGCACCTGTGGGTGAACAATAAAAAAATGAAAGTGAAATCGGCCAAAACGGAAAGTTCGGGCATCGGGGTGGAAAACACGAAACAGCGCCTGCAACTGCTTTACGCGGAAAAACATATCTTGTCGGTCACAGACAACGAAAAAGAATTTTCGGTGAAACTGGTTATGAAACTGAAATGATCACCTGCATTGCCGTTGACGACGAACCGCTGGCCCTGGAAGTGCTCCAGGCGTTCTGCAGCCGGGTTCCGTTTCTCGATCTGCAGAAAACATTTACCAGTACAAACGAGGCTGCAAAGCACCTGCGCAAATTCCCGGTCGATCTGGTTTTCCTCGATATCCAGATGCCGGAAATTTCCGGGATCGATTTTTACAAAACACTGTCAAACCAGCCGATGGTTATTTTCACCACGGCTTTCAGCGAGTACGCTGTAGAAGGATTCAACCTGAGCGCGGTGGACTACCTGCTCAAGCCGGTGGAGTTCAACCGTTTCCTGCTCGCGGTAAACAAAGCCAACGATTATCATACCTATCTCACCCGTTCACAGGGCAACGAGAACAAACATCTTTTTGTCCGCTCGGAATACAGCCTGGTGAAAATCGCCTTTGCGGATATCCTGTACATCGAAACGCTCGACGATTACCTGAAAATCCATCTCCCGGGTAAAAAGCCCGTACTCACGTTGATGAGTATGAAATCGATCCAGGAAAAATTATCGCCGGATGATTTCATCCGTGTGCATCGCTCTTACATCGTGCCCCTGAACCGCATTGAATCCGTGCGCGGGAAAACGATCAACCTCGGCGTGGCCGAAATCCCCATCGGTACGCGGTATGAAGCCGAGTTTTTCAAGGTTTATGTGAAAAGGCATTATTAGTCCGGCCCCGCCTCTTTCCGCCCCCAAGGGGCGGATGTCGGAAGCCTGAAGCTGACGTTTCTTTTTTTGCATCGCAAAAAGAAACGTCAGCTCATTTTTGTAAAACCATCTGCCCCTTGGGGGCGGAAAGAGGCGGGGCTTTTAAACTCACCCGCAAACTCCGAGACATTTTCCCCATTCGCCGATACACAGGGGCAGTTGAATAATCTATTCGGTTGTTTTGACGTCATACATACAAAACAACCAATATGCAGCTCAATAAGAATATAGCCATCAGCGATTCCGGGTTTATTTTCAACCCTTCTACCGGCGATTCTTTTTCCACTAACCCGGTCGGACTGGAAATCATCAGGCTGCTTCGCGAGAACAAAAAGAAAGACGCGATCATCAAAGAACTTACCGGTCGTTTTTCCATTGATGATTCGACTGCGGAAAAAGACCTCAGCGATTTTCTTCTCGTATTGCGTAACTACCAATTACTGAACGACCATGAGTAAGCGAAAAATCACGGTTGCCGTAACCGGTCTCAATAACATCGACAGTCCCGGCCCTGGCGTCCCGGTTATACGGGCGCTTAAGGAAAGCCTCCTCTTCGACGTCCGTATTGTAGGTCTCTCCTACGAGTCGCTGGAGCCGGGACTTTATATGCACGATCTTGTTGACAAATCGTACCAGGTTCCGCTTCCTTCCGCCGGGATTTCCAGTTTGCTCGAACGCCTGCACTACATCAATGAGAAAGAAGAGATCGACGTGATCATTCCCAATTTCGATGCGGAGCTGCATAATTTCATCAAGCTGGAAAAGCAGCTGAGATCGGATTTCGGGATCGCTTCTTTCCTGCCGACCAGCGAACAGTTTGAATCGCGCCACAAGTCGGTGCTGTACGAATTCGGCGAAGCCAACGACGTGAAAGTGCCGTTCAGCAAAATGATCTTCAGCGCGTCGGAGATCGAAGGATTGAAAAAAGAGTTCACTTACCCGCTTGTAATAAAGGGTAAATACTACGATGCATCGGTGGCCGCCACTCCGGAGCAGGCTGTGAATTACTTTCACAAAATCAGCGCCAAGTGGGGGCTGCCGATCATCGTCCAGCAATTCGTTTCGGGTAACGAAGTAAACGTAACCGCGCTGGGCGACGGTAAAGGGAATTGCATCGGCGCGGTGCCCATGCGTAAACTGTATATCACCGATAAAGGAAAAGCCTGGGCCGGTATTTCACTCGACGATGAAAAACTGATTGAAATTTCAAACCGCGTGATCGGGAATTCGAAATGGCGCGGCGGATGCGAACTGGAATTCATCAAATCGAATGAAGGGGAATATTACCTGCTCGAAATGAATCCCCGTTTCCCCGCCTGGGTTTACCTGGCTGTGGGCTGCGGACAGAATCATCCTGAAGCGCTGGTGCAGATGGCCCTCGGGGAGAAAGTCGTTCCCTTTACCGATTACGAAAGAGGAAAACTTTTTATCCGCTATTCCTTCGACCAGATCGTGAATCTTTCCGAGTTCGAAAAAATTTCCACGCTCGGTGAACTTTAATATCGTTCGGTTAAATAATAGCCGGTGTTCCCGGTCTCATGTCTCAGGATTAATGTTCAAAGTTTCAGGTTTAATGTTCAAGGTTGCAGCACGTTCTTTTAATATCCGCGAACATTAAACCTGAAACCTGGGACGTGAAACATTGCACGTTAAACTTTTTTGAAAAAACAGACCGTTATGAGCAATCTCACTTATGAACGCCCTTTCATCCAGAAACTGAATACCGGGACCATGAACAAGTTCGGTACGCGTACCGAATATGCGCCGGTTACTCATCTTGAAAGCGTTCCCGTAAAACGCATCGTCGCCGATTACGGTTCTCCCTGTTTCGTGATCTCGGAGCGGCAGATTCGCAAGAACTACCAGGACGCGGTGCGCGCATTCAAAACACGTTACCCGAAAGTGCAGTTTGCCTGGTCGTATAAAACAAATTACCTGGACGCCGTCTGCAATATTTTTCACCAGGAAGGATCCTGGGCCGAAGTGGTTTCCATTTTCGAATACCGCAAAGCGCTGAACAACGGCGTTCCCGGGAACAAGATTATTTTCAACGGCCCGGACAAAAGCGCCGCCGATCTCGAACTGGCCGTGGACAACAATTCGCTGATCCACATCGATCATTTCGACGAGTTGTACGAACTCGCGGCCCTGCTCCAGGCGTCGAAGAAAAAAGCCCGCGTGGCCATCCGTGTGAATATGGATACCGGCGTGTACCCGATGTGGGACCGTTTCGGGTTCAATTATGAAAACGGCCAGGCCTGGAACGCGATTACCAAAATCATGTCGCAGCAGGAAATGGAACTGGTCGGTTTGCATTGCCATATCGGGACCTACATGCTTTCGGCCGCAGCATACGGAACCGCCGCCTGGAAACTCTGCGATCTCGCGGTGAATATCAAAACCAAGTGGAACAAAAGTCTGCAGTACCTCGATCTCGGCGGCGGATTCGCTTCGGCCAATACGCTGAAAGGTTCCTACCTGCAGGGCGCCGACGTCATCCCGTCGATCGACGATTACGCCGAAGCGATTACGTCCACCATCCTGAATTCCGCCATCCGGCAAAACGAACTTCCCATGCTCATCCTTGAAACCGGCCGCGCGCTGGTGGATGACGCCGCCTGGCTGGTGGGCTCGGTGGTCGCTACAAAACGCCTCAGCGACGGACGAAGAGCCACGATCATGGACTTCGGCGTGAACCTGCTTTTCACCGCGTTCTGGTACAACCATAAAGTTTCACCTGCGCAGGAATTTTCACACCATACCGAGGACATGGTGCTGTACGGTCCGCTCTGCATGAACATCGACGTGATCCGCGACAGCGTAAATCTTCCGTTGCTGAATAAAGGAGATCACGTGGTGGTGCATAAAGTAGGCGCGTACAACATGACCCAGTGGATGCAGTTCATCCAGATGCGCCCGAAGATCATCATCATCGATATGGAAGGAAAAACACACATCGTCCGTGAATCCGAATCGCTCGAAACGATGCTGCGCTATGAAAAACGGCCGGATCATTTATCCCAAAGCAGTCTCTGAAACAAAACATCACCGGAAAACCGATAAACAATAACAATCATGATCATGTTCCCGCGATATAAAAATAAACTGCTGTACTGGGTGGACGCAAGTCTGCACAGTTACAGCCAGGTGTTTTTTTCGCAGAACAAAATTTTCGCGGTTTGCATTTTGCTGGTTTCTTTTCTTTCTCCGCAGGTGGGTCTTTCCGGTTTAAGTGCGGTGATCCTGATTAACCTGCTGGCGCAGGCAAACGGTTTCCCGCAGGGCCATATCCGCGACGGGCTTTATGGATTCAACGCCCTGCTGCTCGGGCTTGCGCTCGGGTACGAGTACAAAGTCAATTTTGCGTTTTTCATTTTGTTTGCGGCGGCGATCGCTTTGCTGCTCGTGTTTACCGTGTGGCTGAACGGGTATTTTGAAAAACAGAAACTGCCGTTTCTTTCGTTTCCATTCCTGTTGACTTACTGGATCGTGGCGAAAGCCGCCTCCGCTTTTGCCGCGGTTCAGTTTGACGACAGTCACGTGTATGTAATCAACCAGGCCATGCTGCAGCAGGGTTCGTGGATGTACGCTGTTGCGCATTGCCTGGACGGTTTATACTTGCCGAATTTAATTTCGGTTTATTTCAGAACGCTGGCCGGTACTTTTTTCCAGGACAGCATTTTCGGCGGAGCGCTGATCGCGGCAGGTCTTCTTTTCTTTTCGAGGATCGCCTTTTCACTCAGCCTGCTGGGATTGGCCTCCGCTTATCTTTTTTACAATATGCTCGGCGCCGATACCGCTGCGCTGAACAATCACCTGGTCGGATCGAATTTTATTTTCATGGCCATCGCCATCGGTTGTTTTTATGTCGTGCCCGGCGGGTGGAGTTACCTGTTCGTGGTTGCGCTTACACCTTTGCTGCTTTTCCTGCTTGTGTTTGCCGACAAAGCGCTGCAGGTATTCCAGTTGAAAGCATTTACGCTTTCGTTCAGCGTGATGGTGACTGTTTTTCTTTTCTTCCTGCATCGCCGCTGGCTGCATAAATTTCTTCACCTGGTTACCGTGCAGTATTATTCTGCCGAAACAACCATTTACAAACACCTGGCTTCGGTGCAGCGTTTTCGTAATGCGCATTTTGCCAAAGTGTATCTCCCTTTCTGGGGCGAGTGGATGGTGAGCCAGGGACACGAAGGAAAAATAACGCACCTCGGCGACTGGAGCAAAGCCTTTGACTTTGTGATCTGCGACAACCGGATGAAAACGTATCGTGATCCCGGCGCCGGCAAAAATGATTTTTATTGTTTCGGAAAACCGGTGCTTGCGCCGCTGGACGGTTATATCTACGATATCGTGAATACGGTTGATGATAACGATATCGCGCAGGTGAATACCGGCGAGAACTGGGGAAATACGATCATCATCAATCACCTCAACGGGTTATTCTCGCAGATCAGTCACCTGAAAAAAGACAGTATGAAAGTGAGCATCGGCGAATACGTGAAAAAAGGAACCATCATCGCGGGGTGCGGAAATTCCGGCCGCTCGCCCGAACCGCATATTCATTTCCAGCTGCAAACGCTGCCGAAGGTCGGGGCAAAAACACTGGCGTACCCTTTGGCCTATTTCATCGAGCGCGAAAACAACAAACAGGCGCTCCGGGTTGCCGAAGTGCCGCGCGAAGGAACGCTGATCAGCAACGTGGAGACTACGCCGGATATCGTTTCCGCTTTTGATCTCACGCCGGGTAAAAAAATCATTTTCCACGCCGAGCACGATTCATCGGATGTGCACGAGTGGGAAGTACTGACCGACGCCTGGAACCGCAGTTATATTTACTGCCGCCGGACCAAATCGCTCGCTTACTTTGTGAACGACGGTACAATGTTCTCGTTCACCGATTTCGAAGGCCGGCGCAATTCGCTTCTTTTCCGGTTTTATCTCGCGGCGTATCGCGTGCTGCTGGCCGATTATGAGCAAATCAGGATAAACGACCAGTTCCCGCTGCACGATTTCAGTCATCCCGGCCTGCGCTGGATGCAGGATTTTCTCGCACCGGTGTACCGGTTCACGAAAGCAGGTTACGAATCACATTTTTCCGCGGAAGAAAAACCGTTCGAAGCGGTACGTTACAGATTAAAAAGCAAAGCGGAATCGACGCTTGCAGGAAAACGAAACCGCAGCCTGGATTTTGAACTCGACCTGCTCGGGGGAAAAATCCGCTCACTGAAGATCAGACAAAACGAAAACACCGTGACCTACGTATGCGCCGCCTGATTTACATACTGCTCTTTTTTGTCCGCCCGGCTACTGCGCAGGAAATGACCTATGCGTATGCGGACAGCCTGACGTATGCACAATACCGCGCACACGATTTCGCCGGCCTGAAACAAACCGTGCATGAAGCGCTCGGGCAGGGCATCGATTTTTTTTATCTCCGGATGCGTGCGGGAATCCTGGCGTATGAAAAACACCGGTATGAATATGCGATTCCTCATTTTGAAAAAGCGCAGGCCATGAACCCGGCGGATACGCTGATCACGGAATATCTTTATTACAGTTATGTTTTTGCAGGCCGGATCACGCAGGCACTGGAATATGCCGCTGTCGCGCCCGAAGCGTTCCGGGAGAAAGTAAAATACGCGGAGAAAAAAATGGAAACGGTGTCGGTTACAGCAGGCGCTTTGCTCACGGACAATATCGCCGCGAATGAAAACAGCGTGATCTTAAACCCGGAAGACATGTACAGCCAGTCACTGTTCAGCGGCAATATGCTGTACGGTTCGGTACTCGCGCAGGGCAGAACCACGAACAGGCTGCGGCTTTACGGCGGTGTTTCGGTTTTCAGTACGAACTCGCTGGGTGTGGTGCAGACTCCGTTCGCTGTGCAGCAGGAAAGTTTGAATAATGAACACGTCCAGGGAAATTTTGCGCTGGATTATGCTTTCGGAAAAAACAAAGACTGGACTTTATCCGCCGGTCTCGGATTTTACCGGGTGAACAAATCGGAGCTCACGCTGGTTTTCGACAGCGCGAATCCCGGGCCGCCGCATACGGAGATCCGGACACAAACGATGCAATCGCCCGCGGGAGTTGTTTCGCTGGCCAGGCGCTTCCGTTACGTTCAGCCCGTGATCGGTATTGCGGCGGCCCGTCTCGGCGGAACACGGCAGTTCCAGGCGGAAGCCGGCCTGGCTTTGTTTCCCACAGGCAGCAGCGGTTTTTATGTTTACGGTTCGGCAGCGTATTTAAAAAACGGGAACAATGCGCAAACCGTTTTCACGGGAAAAATCGGGGGAAGAATTTCGGACCGGCTCTGGTTTGAAACGACCGGAAGTTTCGGAGACATGAGCAATTACATCGCTTCGAACGGGTTCCTGGTTTACAATACGTTCGACCCGGTAAAAATGAACCTGGGCGCCGACCTGCGTATCCGCGCGGGAAAACTGGAAATAATTCCCGGTTACCGTTTCCAGCAGCGCGAACGTTCCGTATTGCATTTTTCCAGCCCGGATGTGTCCAATGCAACACAATCGGATTATTATAATCACATACTAACAACTTCCTTCCTATGGAAATTCTGAAGAAAACTGCGATCCTTTTGCTTTTGATCTTTCCCGTTACCGTATCCGCTCAGAACGGGAACCTGCTCCAGCAGGCGTTTACCAAAAGCTATGCCTACGAAACGGCCGGGAAATACGACAGCGCGATCGTGCTGATCAAAGGTGCATACAAAGCAGATTCATATCCCTGTAACCTGCGCCTGGGCTGGTTGTATTACCTGGCGGGAAAACAGACCGAGTCCGTTTCGCATTACCGGGTTGCCGCGCAGCTTATGCCGGCTGCGGTGGAACCGCTCTGGGGACTGGTAAACCCGCTGGCCGCGCTGGAGAAATGGACGGACGTGGAAAAAAATTACGCCGCCATCCTGCAGCTCGATCCTAAAAACGCTACGGCAAATTACCGGCTGGGCCTGATCTTTTATTACCGGAAAGATTATGTCACAGCGAAAAAATATTTCGACGTCTCGCTCAACCTGTACCCGTTCGATTATGATTCTGTTCTGATGAGTGCGTGGACGAATTATTTTCTCGGCAAAACCAGCGAAGCCCGTGCTTTGTTTTCCAATGCGCTCCTGCTTAAACCCGGGGATTCATCCGCGGCCGAAGGATTGAGTTTAATTAAATAAGTTCCGCACACTGATTGCAGCGACAGCCTGCGCAGGCAAATGCAGATTACCGCCTCCGTCATTTGATTACCAGGACCAAATGATCAATCTGCATTTACCTGCGCAGGCTGTCGCTGTGTTTTTTACCGGGATGTCAGGTTAAAGGGACAAATGGTTTTCCGGCAGGTAATTTAATATATACATTGGGCTCGCGATCCATCGGAGGAAAAATTATGTCCAATTATGAACCAATTACCAGCATGGAGCTGGAAAAATGTCACGTTATACTGCTGCGTGAAAACCTGGTTGAAAATAAAATGAAAGAAGGAGTACACATCGAAGTGCAGGATGTGTCTCTTATCAAACACGCGAACAAAACAATTACTGCCGGGCGCAGTTATGCGGTACTGGTAAGCTCCAGTGATTTTAATTCGGTCAGTGATGATGCACGTAAGCTTTCTGCCAGCCCGGAATTTGTGGAAAGAACAGTCGCCAAAGCGTTGCTCGTTCACAATACCGCCACCAAGCTGGTTGGGAACACGTATATCCTGGTCAACCGCCCGGCTATTCCTACCCGGATGTTTACCTGCCGTGAAGAAGCGATCGGGTGGCTGGAAGAAAAACTTAAAGAGCAGTAGCAGCAGGAAGAATAAACCAGAACTCGGCTCCTTTGCCGTTTTCGGAGACCAGGCCGATATGGCCTTTCTGCGTTTCTATAAATTCTTTGGCGATGGCGAGACCAAGTCCCGTCCCTTCGGTTTTTAGTCCGGGGGCGCGAAAGAATTTTTCGAAAAGATGATGCTTGTATTCATCCGGAATTCCTTTGCCCTGGTCGGTAACGCTGAAGCGCACTCCATAATCCTGTCCGGCAATCCGTATATCGACGGTTGATTTTTCCGGGGCATAACGAATCGCATTGGACAAGAGGTTGATCAAAACCCAGGCTGATTTTTCGGCGTCAGCCGATACCATCGGAAGTTTTTCCGGCATGTTAAGCCGGAGCAGGATTTCTTTTTGTGCAGCCGGAGCAGAAACGGCTTTAAGCGCATACTGAACGATTTCCTCCGGACGCACGGGTTGAATTTCCAGCCCGATCTTCCCGGTTTCTACCTGGGCCATGTCGAGCAGCTCGCCGGTGATTTTCAGCAGCCGGTTGCTTTCATCGCGGATACATTCGGCCAGCTTTGCCTGTTCTTCGTTTAGTTGTCCTACACGCGGATCTTCAAGCAGGTTGAGGCTGAGTTTGATCGCCGAAATGGGTGTTTTCAGCTCGTGCGAAACCGTAGCGATAAAATTGGTTTTAGCCAGGTCGAGCTCGCGTATCGGGTTGGCGATGTACCCCGGGAATCGCACCACAAAAACCAAAGACAGGAGTACGGCGATACTGCCGATAACCGACATCCACAGGATTACATTTTCGGCAGTATTGTTTGCTTTTTCATTCTTCTGAACGATCGCCTTCAGGTTTAGATCCTGGATACCGAAAAGGGTGCTGCGTATTTCCGCTAAAACAGCCATGCGGGTGCTGCCGGTATCGTTTTCCAGTTTTTTAAACAGAAGCCCGAGCCGGTCTGTGAGTTCTTTTTCGCCCGATTCGGTAACATTATTTTCCTGTTTTTCCAGGTTACCGAGGAACAGTGTTTTCGATTGCTGATCGAAACCGGAAGAAAACCGGTCGCAGGCTTCGAACATATTTTTCGTGTAAACGATACTTTCATAATTGGCTTTGATGATCGCCTTCGATTCTTTTGAAAGCCGGGAAAGAAAAATCCCGCCGAGCACACCGATAATGACGATAACCGCAAAAAGAAAAAGCAGGCCGATGCGTAATTTATGCTTGATGGTCAGGTTCATGTCGCGACAATATTACCAGGTCGGAAAAATGCAGTGTTTCGTTATGCTCATTCCCGGGGGCCGTCATCTTCGCGAACAAGCGGAATTTCTTTTGGCGGATTCACGATCAGCGGCGATTTTTCGATCGTTACGTTGCTGTAATCAAGCCCGTATTCTTTTTCATCCGGCAGGCTGATCCGCTTGAGGAGAAAATATAATTTGAGAATGAACTCGTTCTGGAATGAAAGTTCGTTCTCGAAGGAAAGGAAACGCTGCATGATCACGAATCGGAAATCGCCGGTGATATTATGCCTGTCGAGCGAAACGTAACGGCTTTGAATATTGACTTCTTTCCGCGCAACCATTTCTTCCACCACTTTCCGGAAAAGCAGATTGATCCGGGGCTGCACCCGGAAGCCCAATTTGAAGTCGATGCGGATCAGGTCGTCGGGCGCGAAAACTTTTACCTGGTACGACATGTGATACGGTTCGTCCACCACCGCGATATGAATGAACCAGTAAATATCGGCGCGCTTCGGTTGTTTGTAAAGAATCGAACGAATGATCCGTTCTTCTACCCGGTGCGCATCGGGCGAAGAAGTCAGGTAAACAAGATTGGTGGCGTATTTCGGAACCGTCATGTCGTTGCTCAGTTCCTTTATAATAGGAATATACGGATCGAGATCGGTCATCTCCTGCAGGGATTTCCGGATTTCGCCCGCCCGGTACCAGACGTACATGACGATCATGATAATCATCCCGATGAGCATCGTGATCCAGCCGCCTTCGGGAAATTTTTTCAGGTTGGCGACCAGGAAAGCGCCTTCGATCGCAAGAAAAAGCAGCGTGAGGGAAAACACGGCCCAGCGTTTTACTCTTTTTACGTAGAGATAAAAACTGAGCAGGATGGTAGTCATCAGCATGGTCAGTGTAACGGATAATCCGAATGCCGCTTCCATGTTTTTCGATTCCCGGAAATGCAGCACCACGCCGATGCATCCGGCCATCAGCATCCAGTTGATCACCGGGATATATAATTGTCCTTTGATGTCGGAAGGAAAAACCACGCGCAGTTTCGGCCATACGTTCAGGCGAATGGCTTCCGCGACAAGCGTAAACGAGCCGCTGATCAGGGCCTGGCTCGCGATGATCGTAGCCAGCGTGGCGATGATAACTGCGGGAATAAAAAACCATCCCGGTACGAGTCCGAAAAAAGGTGTGATGCCCGGTTCGGGACTGTTCATCAGCCAGGCAGCCTGCCCGAAATAGCAAAGCACTAAACAGATTTTTACATATAGCCAGCTGATGCGGATATTTTTTCTTCCGCAGTGGCCGAGATCGGAGTAAAGCGCTTCCGCGCCGGTGGTGCAAAGAAATACGCCGCCGAGCAGCCAGAATCCCTCATTGTATTCCGATAACAATCTCCAGGCGTACCAGGGATTCAGCGCGCGCAGAACAGAAAGATCGGTGACCAGCGAGGCGAAGCCGAGCACCCCGATCATGGTGAACCAGGTCATCATAACCGGGCCGAAAACTTTGCCGATGAACGAAGTGCCTTTCCGCTGGATGAGAAACAAACCGATGATGATGGCGATCACAATACCGACCTGGAGATCCTGGTCGTGAATCTTAAGTCCTTCGATAGCGGAAGAAACGGAAATCGGCGGCGTGATGATGCTGTCGGCTAACAGGAATGCGCCCCCGGCAATGGCGGGAAACAGCAGCCAGCGTTTATAACGCCGGATGAGCGTATAAAGTGAAAAAATCCCGCCCTCACCTTTGTTGTCGGCGCGCAGTGTAATGAACACATACTTCACAGTTGTCTGAAAAAACAAAGTCCAGAAAATAGCCGATACGCCTCCCAGCACCAGCAATTCCGATATAGGCTGATCGTCGATAATAGCCGGGTAAGTATATAAAGGCGAAGTCCCGATATCCCCGAACACGATACCGATGGAAACCAGGAAGCCGGCGAAACTTAGTTTTTTCAGATCGATATTGGCCATATTGCCGATTCTTTCAATCCGGGTGTTTATTTCCCCGGCTGCGGAAATTACTAAGAATCTACGCGCATAACTTCATTGCAGCGCGATTGATTTTAAATGAAGCAACCCTTTGCGCTTTCGCCCATCGGGTTGTTTCAAATCAAATCATATTATTTCAGAACCGGACAATCAAAGATGCAATGATCCGCTGTTCGTCTTTCACCAGGTCGGGAACAAAGCCGGCCGGGTTCCCGATCGGCGCATTCCATCCGTTCGGGGAAGTGATTCCGCCGGGACCGGGAAAATAGCCTGTGTTGGAGTGACGTTCTACATATTCGAGACCCCAGGTAACATGTTCATTGGGCATGAATTGTATGCCAGTCGAAAAATCCCGGTTGTCGAGCTGATCACCCGGATTTTGCGTAAAATACGCGGATCCTGCACCAACCGGTTGTGATCCTGCACCCGAAGGAACAAGAGGCAGGTAACGGCCCGGGTTATGCAGCATGCCGCCGCCGAAGGTCCAGGCAAAATGCTCTTTTTTCCCGAGCCATAAGCGATGATAAAACATCCAGCTCAAAAAATTTTGCGCACGCACCCCGTTTATGGAATCATCTTTGAACGGGGCAACACCTTGCCCGCTTTCAAACCCGATGTCGCCGGTAATGGAAAACGCTCCCCGGGAGAAAAATTTTCCGGGCTTTTTAAACGTGCGGACAATGATACTGTTATCACTGTGATAACGCGTGCGTGCAGGCATATTGGGCGTATCATAACCGACATATGCGCTTCCCAAAACTTTTATCCATTCCTTCGGACGCCAGTCGACCTGGAATCCCAGGCCCGGCACTTCGTTGAACATACCATAGGTTTGCCAGCCATTCACGAGCCAGTATTCGATTTTCAGCTTTTCCGACGGAAACGTCTGAACACGGATGCCCGTAAAGAACCAGGGCGTATTGTCGGAAGTAAACGAGTTCTGGTAATTCCAGTTTTCAAAATTGTTATAACCCATCAGGCCCACATACGATTTGAAAATACCCACGTCCACATTGACGCCGTGCATTTTTTTAAAGTGCATGCCGACATAGCCTTCCGTTATGTAACGCAGGGAATTATACAAATCGAATTGGCCGCGAAGTCCCGTATTGTCATTGCGGGGAACGCCGATGGCCCGTGTTCCGAACTGCAGCATGAGGCGTCCGCGGGCGCCGGTTGCCGGGTCATGAAAATCGCCGCCGGCTTCTATATACGAAACGTTGATCTCGTCGGTGCGGAAACACGCTGTGGATCCGGCCTGCGTATGGTCGACAGGATGTGCGAAATGGTAATTGTAATTCAAGTCCATCGTGACATCGCCTGTAAAATATTTTGAGTCCAGCACTTGCTTTGAAAGCCGGCTGTTTCCCTGCAGCCAGCTCCAGTCCGCCCATGCGAAAGGCACGCTTTTCCCGGGGTTTTTTTCGTAGTCGGTGGAGTCTTGCTGTGCAAAAGCAGTCAATGTACCTGCAAAGAGAACCAGGCTTAACAGAGGTGTTTTCATAAGAATTATTTTTTTAAAGATTCATTCATCCGCTCGATTTCATGATGACCTGCAACGGCAGTCGTGATGATTTTGTCACTTGCGGATTTGCCCGGCCGGAAAATGATCTTGAAAATCATCGGTGAAATTTGTTCTTCCGGATAAATGCATTGATCAATATGTTTTGGTACGCGCGTGTTATGTCAAAACAGGATCCACGAAAACGAAGAAAGAACAACCGGCTGTTCCTGAGGGTATTGTGCAAAATGTGCCGGGCGCGAAAAAAGAAAACCCTTCCAAAATGAAAGGGTGTTTTTCCAAAATGAAAAGATGAATCAGAGTTTATACTCCTCGATCTTCCGGTATAAAGTCGTCAGGCCGATGCCGAGCAGTTCGGCGGCTTTGGTTTTGTTTCCCTGCGTATGCTGAAGCACGGAACGGATGTGTTTTTTTTCCGCTTCTGCGAGGCTGAGCGAATCGGTTATCATTCCCGGATCCAGGAATCCGCCGGGAAGCAGATCGGCGGTCAGTTGCCTGCCTTCGCAAAGAATCACGGCGCGTTCGATCACGTTTTTCAGTTCACGTGTATTCCCTTTCCAGTCGTGCTGTTTCAGCGCGTTTAAGAAAACAGGTTCCATGCCGGCGATACGTTTACGGACCTTTGCCGCGTAGTAGTGGATGAAATACTGCGCCAGCACATCGATATCCTGCATGCGTTCGCGGAGTGCGGGAATGGAAATTTTGAACGGGGATAAACGATAATATAAATCCGGGCGGAAATGACCGGATTCGCTTTCGGTCTGCAGGTTGCGGTTGGTTGCAGCGATGATGCGCACATTCACTTTAACCGGTTTGGTTTCACCGATGCGGATGAACGTTTGTGTCTCCAGCACGCGGAGCAGCTTGGCCTGCAGGTCGGGGCTCATTTCCCCGATCTCGTCGAGAAACAGCGTGCCGGCATGCGCTTCCTGGAACAATCCTTTTTTATCGTACGTCGCTCCCGTGAACGATCCTTTTTTATGCCCGAACAGTTCGCTTTCCAGCAGGTCTTTCGGGAATGCGCTGCAGTTCACGGCGACAAACGCATGATTTTTTCGCGCGCTTGCCGTATGGATGGCCTGCGCGAATAATTCTTTGCCCACGCCCGTTTCGCCTTCCAGCAGTACGGTTGAATCTGTCGGCGCAACTTTCTCCGCCAGGCGAATGGCTTCGCGGATCACACCGGACGCGCCGAGAATATTTTCGAAACGGTATTTTTCTTCCAGCCGGTTTTCCAGCGTTTCGATACGCCGGCGCATGGCGATTTTTTCCCCGGCCCGGCCGACTGCGGGAATCAGTTTGTCGTTGTCATCGCCTTTGACGAGATAGTCGAATGCGCCGAGCTGCATGGCTTTGATCCCGTCGCGGATCGTGCCGTAAGCGGTCATCATGATCGCTTCACAGCCGGGAAATTTTTCCTTGATTTTTTCCAGGAAAACGATGCCGTTCCCGTCGGGTAGTTTGACATCGATCAGCAGCAGGGCGATTTCCGGGTGAAGTTCGAGCTGCTCCCGGGCTTTGGTGATATGATCCGCTTCGAAAACGGTATAACCTTCCAGTTCCAGCATCCGCCGAAGCAGGCCGCGAAGCTTGGCTTCATCGTCAACGATCAATATGGAAAAACCGGGCATCGCGGACAAAGATACTTCAAAGCGCGATTGTCTTTTTGCCGTATCGCTATTGCGATTTCTTCACGACGTTTTCTTCGTAGAACTTCTTGTAGGCAGGAATATCCTTGTCCTTGAAAAAGATGGTGAAGTTTTCCGTAGAAATGGCGAACACCTGGTACGTAGCGGGTTGCAGGTCTTTGAATACAGCCGGCGTACCCTGCAGGTGATTGAGATAATCGAGCGCGCCTTTTTTCGAGGTGAACGGTTTGACGAGAATCAGCTGGTGCCCGGGATCGAGAATCAGGCTGTTGACCGAAATGCCGTTGGCGGAGTAATTGACGTTGTTGAAATCTGAAACGGCGTTTCGGAATTTGTTGACGCTGCCTTTGCCGCTTTCCACGATAACCATGTACTGGAACTCGGTATTGTCCACGTCTTTGAAACCGGCTTTTGCAAGAGACGCGCTGTCGATTTTGGTCGCATTGCTGTTTCCGCCTCCTTTGATCCGGTCGAGTAAAGCCTGCGCTTCATCTTTCACGGCATCTTTCGGATGCTTGATGATGATCTGTGTCAGCGCTTTGGCCATGGCATCAACGCCCTGTGTATGCCCGAGGCTCAGCGCACGCATATAGTCGAAGCGTGAAGAAAGGTGATTCCGCCCGAAAGTTGAATCGGCCTGTGTGCAGCGTGCAAGCACTTCGTTGTAATTCCCGGCTTTGTAAATGGCGAAAGTTTCGTTATAATATTTATTCACCCGTTCACGATCGGCGTTTGCGTTCACTTCGTAATTCGGGTTGGTCAGGATTTTCGCGTATTCCGATTCCGGGTAATTTTTCAGGATATAGTCACTGTGAAAGGTGGCTTTCGGCTGGTTTTTATCTGCCAGGTAAAGGCGGTAAAGCTGGTAATGCGAAGGCAAAGCATATTTGTGCTTCGGAAAACGGCTGGTCAGTTTATCAAATGCGTCGATTGATTTCGGGTTATTGCGCAACTGTTCTTTGTAAATCGAAGCGACATTATAATACGCGTCCGCGATTTTTTCATTCGATTTGTCGAGGAGTTCCTGCGTAACCGGCAGGTTTTTCATGTAGTACGCGCGCGTTTTGTTATCCGCAATTTTCCCTTTGTCGCCTTTTTCCGTTTTGGCGGAATCTCCGCCGTCGCCATCTCCGCTGCCGTCTTCCATCACGGTTTCTTTATTCGCGCGGCGCCAGTTGTCCTCCAGCTTGCGGTTTCCCCATTTGCGTAAAAACTCGTTCGTACCGAAACTGATGGTGGAAGGATTGTACCAGTACCAGGTCCCTGCCGACTGGGTGTTTCCGCCTCCGCCGTTTCCGCCATTGTCGAGCGGGGAGAAATTTCCGCCGCCGTTCTGTTCTTTGATCACTTCGGCTTTTTTCTCCTGCTCTTTTACTTTTTCGATCAGCTTGTCGATGTACGGGTACAGTTTGGTGGTATCGGTGCCGTACATATTCACCACGTTCTGCACGCTGTCTTCGAGCTGGATCACTTTCAGGAACTTCACCAGGTTGTTCAGGCTTTTACGTTTATCGTCGATGCTCGTGTAGCCCGGGTAATCCTTCGGAAGCACCTGCATCGTGCTGTCGTAATAAACCTGCGCAGTGGTATATTCCACGCGGTTGAAATAAATATCGGCAATGGCCAGGAACGAAACGGCTTTTTGTTTGTCGTTGCCCATGCTGCTGGCCGTCGAAAGTTTGTAGTACTTAAGCGCCATGTCTTCTTTTTTCGCGCGCTGGTCGATTTCACCGAGCGCGTAATAAAGCTGGTCGTAGTACTCTTTGTTTTTAGGATCCTTGAGCAGTTTCTCGATATCTTTTTTCGCCTGTTCGCGGAATTTCGGATCGGCCCCGCTCATGCGTGCGCGGTTCACTTTCGCGTTGAAAAGCATATCGTACGTGGGATTCATGCTGATCACCTGCGCAAAACACTCGGATGCTTTTTTCGTATTGTCCAGTTGCTGGTACAACTGGCCCAGCACGTAGGTATAACGTGCTTTTATTTTTTTGTTTTTGGTGAGCGCGATGGCTGCGGTAAGTTCTTTGGCCGCCGGACTGTAATTGCCCTCCCGGATATAGAGGTCAGCATAGGTGGCTTTGATTTCTCCCTTGAGTTCTTCCGGGCATGCGCCGTCGTTATTGATCAGGTCGAGCAGGGGCATGGCCTGCGAAAATCCGCCGAGTTCGATATGCGTGCGCGCCTGCCAGAGATAACCGTCGTAACGAATCAGCTCTTTTTCATACTTGCGTGAAACGTATTCGAAAGTCTGGAGCGCCGAAAGCAACTCTCCTTTATAATACCGCGCGCGCCCGATCAGCAGGTAATTGTCGTCGATCCATTTTACGGCGCCCGCAATTTCAGTACCCCCGCGGTCGGTAATGGCGTGCCGTTCGATAACCGTACTCGATTTCTTGATCGTCTTGTCCATATCGGCATAACAGCCTTTGGTGGGCGCCGAATTGGGCAGGCGGAACAGGGGGAGTATCTGCGAATAATCGTCTTCGTATGAACGGTTGAGCTTGTCCAGCCCTTCCTTGATGCTTTCCTTGGCATAGAAATACCCGTTATAACGCGAGGTCAGGTTATGATAACCACGCGTGACAACGGTATTCTTCTTCTGCGAACAGGCGGAAGCGAAGAAAATAAGAGCCGCCATCGCGGCCGTATATCTGGAGATTGAACTCACCGGTTTTGGGTTTAAGCCCCTTACGAACTCAGGAAAGACAAAAATATTTGATTTTTCTCAATAAATAGTCGGTAAAATGGGGATTAGGTTGCCTTCAGGCCACGAATTACCAATATTTACGAATCTTGCGAATTACGAATCATACGAAACAGGCAGAGATTGTTGTAAGTATATAAAAGGTCAGACTCCTTGCGCAGGGAATATTGCCTGTATAACAGAAAGCATAATCATATCCGTAAAGAATTCGTATTGATTCGCAATTCGCAAGATTCCTACTGATTCGTTAATTCGTAATCATATCCCGATATTTGCTTTCCATGACTGAAAAGCAGGGCCGCTGGAAAAGATTTACCGCGTGGATGCGTAACCGCTACCGCCTGGTGATTATGAACGATAATACTTTTGAAGAAAAGTGGTCGTTGCGGCTTACGCCGTGGGGCGTTGTAACGCTGGTGGGATCGATAAGCATCATCATGACCGTGCTGGTGATCAGCCTGGTTGCTTTTACGCCCCTGCGCGAATATATTCCCGGCTACGCCGACGTGGGCATGCGCCGCGACCTGCTGGCTACTGCCCACCGGCTCGATTCGCTGGGAAAAAAAATCAAAGCCGACAGCATTTACCTCGATAACCTGGACCGGGTACTCAAAGGAGATATTCCGACCGAGCAGCCGAAAAATCCCCGCGATACAACGAAGAATTACAAAAACCTTCCGCTTAAACCTTCCCAGGCGGATTCGGCCCTGCGCAATGAAATCGAATCGGAAGACGGTTATTCCCTGCAGATCGGGGTGAGCAAACGTTCGGGCGTGAGCGGCTTCTTTTTCTTCCCGCCCATTAAAGGCATCGTAACCAATTCCTTCAACACGGCCGATGAACATTACGGCGTGGATGTAGCCGCTCCCGAAAACGAAGCGATCAAATCGACGCTCGATGGAACGGTGATTATGTCGGGCTGGACTACGGACGCGGGTTACGTGATCCAGGTGCAGCATTCCAACAACCTGGTTTCCGTATACAAGCATAATTCCTCGTTACTCAAAAAAACCGGCCAGTACGTCAAAGCCGGCGACCCGATCGCCATCATCGGCAGCAGCGGCGAACTCACCACCGGCCCGCACCTGCATTTCGAATTGTGGTACAACGGCGCTCCCGTTGATCCGCAGGAGTATATGGCCTTTTAAACTGATTTGCGATTTTGGATTGCCGATTTGTGAATGACCACACCTCTTTCCTCTCCGAAGGAGAGGATGCCGGAAGATCGAAGTGACGTTCCTTTCGTTAGAACGAAAGGAACGTCATTTCCCCGGTAATGTCATCCTCTCCTTCGGAGAGGAAAGAGGTGTGGTTACTCCCCGCTCTTTTTCTGCTCAGCCAGCAGAAGTTTATACTGTTTCCTGAATCGCCCTGCGCGCAGGATGAAAAAAACCAGGCAGGATAAAAGCAGGCCGCCTCCCGATGCGACGTATATGTAAACCTCTCGCTGTTTGTCTTCTGCCAGTTGTTTTTCCAGTTCGTGCTGTTTGCGCTGTGTCTCGCGTTCGCTGCGTTCCCCCTGGTACTGCGCGTCGAGTTCACCCACGCGGATGCTGCTTTCTTCCATGAAAAGTGAATCGGAAACGGCGGAATATTTCCGGTGATATTCCAGCGCGGCTTTGTGCTGCCCCAGCTTCTCGTTGAGTACGGACATCAGTTCGTAGATATCGCGGACGCCGCTTTTGTAATCCACTTCACGCGCAAGGACTTCGGCTTTTTGCAGGCAGATACCGGCGGCGGCGAATTGTTGTTGTTTAATGTATGTGCTGCCCATGTTCATGTAGCAATTCGCCATTTCCGATTTGTCGGGAATCTCTTCGTTGATGGCGAGGGCTTGCCGGTAATACGCGTGTGCCTCATCAAAACGGTTCATGTACTGCATCGTTTCGCCCAGGTTGTTCAGCAGCATTCCTTCTTCTCCCTTCATGCCGTCGCGTCGGGCCAGTTTGAGCGCATCAACGAAAAAGTCGCGTGCCAGTTCGTATTTCCCGGCTTCAACATAAATCACGCCGATGTTGATGTAGTAAGTAGAAAGCCCGGTATCGTGTCCTGTTTCTGCCAGCAACTGCACGGCTTTCATATAATATTCCAGCGCTTTTTCCAGGTTATGCTGGTCGCTCACCACGTTGCCCAGGTTGCAGTAACTCTGCGACATCCCGTCTTTATCACCCAGTTTTTCCCAGTATGTCAATGCGCGCAGCAGGGCCGCCGCCGCTTCCACGTAATTGCCTTTCCGGTAATGCACGATGCCCAGCTTGTTGTACCCGCGCGCAAGTCCGCGATCGTAGTTCAGTTTCGTCGCCAGGTCGATGGACTGGTACACGTATTCGTATGCTTTCGCCGCGTTGCTGATCCGGTATCGCCAGCAAAGTTCGCCCAGCAGGTTTACCCGGTTGGTGTCCTGTCTCATGGTTTGGAGCCGGTTCAGCAGGCTGTCGATACCATCCCGCGAAAAAACGGGAACAGGTCCGCAGGAAAAAAGCAGTATAAATAAAATGCAACGCATAAATACGCGGGCAAAGTTAGCCGGTTGCGGAGAATGACAAAAACAACAAGATTATATTTAAACAGATGCGAACGCCCGGCGCCCGGAAATAAAAAGACAAGAGCTGAAATACAACTCTTGTCCGCAACCAACTGCTCATACATGTCTACGGAGTGACGGTATATTCAATAATGGAAATAAATCCTCTTTGATTGATGGTAACAAAGGAGCCGGAAAAAGCCGCCGGAAGCCATATCGGGTACACCGCGTTGCCTGTTGCCGTGGAGGCCCCGGTCAGGTAAGACATTTTCCTGTTCAGCGCATCCTTGATTATAATAGCGCCGCTGCTGCCGGGTTCGGAACTGCCCGAACTTTCGATTTTCCAGACCTTGCCTGCGGGTACGGTAAAATTCTGGAGAGAATCCCCGGGAATATTGTAAATGATGGCACGGCTGAAGAGGAGGTTGCTTTGTGCTTTTAGTTCCGGGCTGCTGATGAACAAAAGGACGAGCGCCGTTACGATGGCCGTTGTGATTCTTGTTTTCATGTTGAAATGGGTTTAGGGTATTTTTCAATAATCAACTCTGATCAAACTATTATAAATATAATATTTATATCATGGAAAACAAGGACGTTGTTCAAAACTCTGGCCGGCAATGCTGTATAAAAATCAAATCTCCTCCAGGGAGTCAATAAGACTCAAAAACAAGTCCTTCTATGTCACGCGGTTTTTTACCGGTATACATGTCCCGGATAATGTCAAGACAGGCCGAAATGTCAATCACCTTTGCATAGGAACCACCTTCATTAACCACGGGAATATCCAGGTACAGGCCGCGGTTGTCATCGTGCATAAACTGGATAATCTCACCGTCGGGCAATTCCAGGCCTAAAAAATTTCCATCCGAATCCGGGAGATTCTCCATGCATTCGATGGTCTCTTCCAGGGGTGCTTCGTAATGGTCATCGGATGAAACGCCCTCATCGGCATCATAGTTCCAGTAAAATAGTTTGATCGCGTTACTCATGTTTTTTACTTTTGATTCCATTAAAAGTAAAATATTTACGGGATTGGATTTAATGCGCTTCTTGTATGATTTACGTCAGTATTGCTCTTCTCTGACAATTGTTTGACAATCCAAGCGCCGTTCTTGCGGAAATTTGCCCCAGAATCTCATTTTGTGCAGGAATTCAGCATTATTGCGTTTACACACAAGTCCGTCGGGGTCGATCAGATCGGCCGTTTGCATTTGGATGAATCGGAACGGACATCTTTGCTGGTCTCGGCCCGCGAAGTAACCGGGGCCGACGAGTTGATGTACCTCTCCACCTGCAACCGTGTAGAATTCCTGGTTTGTTCCGAAAATCAAATCGATCTGCATGCCTTTTTCAAAGCGCTTCGTCCCGGCTGGACTGCGGACGAAGTAAGCTGGGCTGCCTCATCGGCGCAGGTATTTGAAGGGGAAGAAGCGCTGAGTCATTTGTTCGCCGTTGCCGCTTCGCTCGATTCGCTCGTTGTGGGCGAGCGCGAAATCATCACGCAGGTACGCAATGCTTTTGAACAGTCGCAGGCCGCCGGGATCACCGGTGATACGCTGCGCATCATAGTCAGGAAAACCATTGAAACGGCGAAAGCTGTTTATACGCATACCGGCATCGCGCGCAATCCTGTTTCGGTTGTTTCATTAGCCTGGCGCAGGCTGCGCGAGTTGAACGTGCCCATGGATGCGCGTTTCCTGATCATCGGCGCGGGCGTGACCAACAGCGCGATGGCGAAATATTTAAAGAAACACGGGTTCAGCAAATTCAAGGTATTCAACCGCAGCATCACCAATGCGGAAAAACTGGCTGCCGAACTGAAAGGCGACGCATTTGCACTTGATGCGCTGGCGGATTATCGCGGCGGGTTCGATGTGATTGTAACCTGCACGGCGGCGGAAGGCTCTGTAATTACGCCGGCCATTTACCGTGCGCTGGTGGGTGACGACCGTGCCCGTAAAGTGGTGATCGACCTGGCTGTTCCCAACGATCTGGATTCCGCGATCCTGGAGGAATACGATATCAACCTGATTGCCGTGAATAACCTGCAGGAAGTAGCCCGGCAGAATTTACGCGAACGGGAAAACGAACTCGAAGCCTGCCGGCGGATCATCAGCGAAAGCCTGGAAAGCTTCCGCGTGGATTACCGCACACGCCAGGTGGAACGCGCCATGAGCGATGTTCCGAAAAAAGTAAAAGAGATCCGCGAAACGGCGGTAAACGATATTTTCGCCCGCGAAATCGAACAACTCGACGATCAGTCGAAAGAACTGCTCGACCGCGTGATGGCGTATATGGAAAAAAAATACATCAGCGTACCGATGAAAATGGCGCGCGAAATCCTGATAGAAGACGCTAAAAAAAACTGACTCTGCACGAAACAGGCCAGTAGCCGCGTCGTCCACGTAATTTTCCTGGTGACGCGGTTTTTTATTCGCCCGTTTATCGTTCGCCGTTGTTTATTTTTGAGCAGACAAATGCAAAAAAGGATAAACGTCAAACGGTAAACAGTAAACAGTAAACGGAAAACAGTGAACGGCAAACGGTGAACAGAAAACAGTAAACGGTGAACGGCAAACGAAAAATCATCATCGCATCGAGGGGAAGCGAACTGGCGCTCTGGCAGGCTCATTTCGTGCAGCAGGATCTGGCGCGCACCGGGCTGGATTCGGAAATCAAAATCATCAAAACGCAGGGTGACAAAGTGCAGCATTTGTCGCTGGACAAGCTCGAAGGCAAAGGGTTTTTCACGAAAGAAATCGAAGAAGCCCTGCTGAACCGGGAAGCCGACCTGGCCGTGCATTCGCACAAGGACCTGCCCACCGAATCGCCGGAAGGACTGCTGATCGCCGCGGTATCGTATCGCGAAGATCCGTCGGAACTGATCCTCGTCCGCAAAGAATCGTTCGATCCGAAAATGAAATTCGGGTTCCGCAAAAACGCCGTCATCGGCACATCCTCGGCGCGGCGTAAGTCGCTGCTGCTCGCATTCCGCAGCGATATCGAAATTAAAGACCTGCGCGGCAATGTCCCCACACGTATTCAAAAACTGCGCGACGGGGAATACGACGCGATCCTGCTGGCGGCTGCTGGCGTGGAAAGACTAAAGCTGGATCTCTCAGACTTCCACGTCGAAAAACCCGATCCCCGCGAATTCGTTCCTGCTCCCGCGCAGGGTGTGCTCGCGCTGCAAACGCGCGCGGATGATGCGGAGTTGATCAACGCTTTGCAGGCGATTCATCATGCGGATGTGGCGGCCTGCATTTCCATCGAGCGGAAAGTGCTGAATCTTTTTGAAGGCGGTTGTCATTTGCCGCTGGGTTGTTACTGCATCCGCGACGATGAAGATTATTTCCAGGTCTGGGCCACGAAAGCCGATGCCTGGGACAAAGCGCCGCGGCTCGTGTACATGAAAACGAAGCGAACAGAAGACGCGGCGGAACGCATCGTGGAAAAAATCAAAAACATCAAACCGGCTTCCGTTTTTATTACGCGCAACCTGCGCCGGCACGATTTTTTTGCGGACGTGCTTCGCGGGAACGGTTATAAAGTGGAAGGCCGCGCGCTGATCGAGATCAATGCCGTGCCGCTCATCAAAGTTCCGGCGGCCGACTGGGTTTTCTTTTCGAGCAAACATGCCGTCCGGTTTTTTCTGCAGCAGGCCGCTGTGCCGGAAGGTGCGCGCATTGCAGCGGTCGGAAAAGGTACGGCGCAGGAACTGCGGGAACACGGCCTGCGAGCCGATTTTATCGGGCAGGATAACGATACGCGGCTCACAGGGAAAAAATTCGGAGCGTTGGCGGGCCGCAGCACGGTGCTTTTTCCGCAGGCCAAAGGCAGCATGCGCACTATCCAGCAGCAATTGCCGGCGGTAAAAGTGATCAATCTTATCGTTTACGAAAGCATACAGCATTCCGCGGATGACCTTCCCGTTTCCGATATTCTTGTTTTTACCAGCCCGTCGAACGCAGAATCCTGGCTGGAAAAAAATAAGATCGGGGCCGATCAGAAAGTGGTGGCGATGGGGCATGCCACGGAAAGCACACTGAAGGAGCGTGGCGTGCGCGTGCATGCGATGCCGGCTACTTTTGATGATGCGGGATTGGCGGCTGCGGTTTTCGGCTGCTGAATTTTTTCAGTTCGATTTTAGTAATTCCGTTTGCTCGAGCGCTTCCAGGTTTTTCTTTACTTCCTGCAAAAAAATTGTCCGGAGCGGCACGCCTGTCCGTTTCGATTGCGTCCACATCTGTATTTCTTTCAGCCCGAGCAGGGGAACGGCATCGACTAACTGCGCAGCCAGTTTATCCAGGTCGCTGATAAATTTGCCGAGCGACTGCTGCATGTCTGCCTGCGACCCGGCGCGCATCATCGCTTCGATGTGTTTGAAAACAATCAGCTCAAAATTGACCTCGAAGGCGTTTTTGCTGAAATGCCGTTTGCCCGATCGCGCTAAATATTCGTTGAGCTCCAGGTTTCCCAGTTCGTATTGCAGTACAACCTGCAGTACCAGCGCAAATGCCCGGATATCTTTGCGCGCTTCGCGGTTGGGCATATTCAGGATGCGCGTGATAAAACGGTTGGCTGAAGCAAAATGGTCGCCGAGAAATTCAGCGACCGCAAAATTGCAGAGGAAAGAAAGCTGCTGGGCCCCGGTGAGATGACTTTGCTCGCGACTAATCCATTGATCGATTTCAGGAATCAGCGTTTCCACCGAATCGAATTTGCCGGTATTCAGTCCGAGCGAAAACTGGTTGTGATAAAGCATCCGCTGAAAATCGCGGCCCGCATCCGGCGGCATGCCTTTAAAATCGTTGACCATCGTGATATACTGCCGTGCCTCGTCCCAATCAACCGGGGAAAAAAAACAGGCGCTCTGGTAAAACTTGCAGATAAGCAGCAGCAGCGAAACCTGGTCCGTTTGCCAGCCCGGACGCGACTGCCATTCGCGGAGCAGTTGCCGGTAACGCAACACGGCAGCGGTGGCATCGCGCCGATAGAGATCGCGGATGCCCAGCAGGTTTACGGCCAGCGCTTTTTCCAGGTAAGCGCCTTTTTCAGAAAGACGATACACGATTTCGTTATCCGTAAGATCAGTAATCTGCTGCAGCGTGGCGGCATCGCGGTGATACGGAAATTGTTTTACCAGCGCGAGAAGCAATTCATGACGGTGCTGCAACTCGCGCAGCTCTTCCAGTTTTTTCAGTGCGGGAATTTCTTCTTCGCGCAGTTTCTCCAGGTTGCGGCTTGCATCTCCGGTTGTGATAATTCCCGTTATTTTTTGCTCCCATTCGATGCATTGCAGTGCAAAGGCATACCTGCATCGGTCCAGGGCCAGGTTTTTGGCGCGTTTCATCTGCCGCAGGGCAGCCGGGTACAGTTTTTTTTCGACGAGAATGGCGATTTCGTCGAGCGTGGTCCGCAAAACAGCATCCGTATTGTCTTCTTTATGGAGCAGGCGCAGACCGTCCAGCATCAAATCTTTAAGCCGGTTGGATACGGTAGGTAAATTCTGGATAAAGCGGGCTTTGCCGGGGAAGCTGTCGCCCGGCTGCGCCTGGTTGAGCCAGTCGAACAGCTCCAGCTGCTGGCTGTCTTTGGCTCCCGAACGGGCCTTACCGAGCAGTTTGATAAACCGTTTTTCGGCAATGGTGAGGGATTCCACCCATTTTTTCAGTTCATCCGGGGTCTCCATAATACGGTCTGATTGTATATTCCTTTTGTTCAATAATAATCAAAATACAGGCGAAGAACGGCCGGTTTTTGTTTTTTTGATCGTATAAAACAAGGAGAAAGCTGGTTTGTATTACGCAATTGGTGAATGTATTCTTGTACCGTCAAACAAAAAGAAACGGCAAAAAACAAAACCTATGATCGACGAAAATTTAGTGATCGAATTGACGAATCATTCGGACATGGAACAAAGCGGTGCATTTGACGACCAGGAGTTTATACTCCGGGCTGGCGACCACAAAACCCAAACGCTATCGGTTAGCGTGTTGCCCGGCGACAAAATCGATTTTTCCATCTGTTTTGTTGATATATCCGAGCATCTCCGGTTACGGTTCGAAATATTACCTACGAGCGAATTTATGACGGTTATCCGGGAACTCAATGGCTGGGAATGCTATTCTGAAGACGGTCATTTTCATTTTGAATATGCAGGAATGCTGCACCACACGTTCACCGTCCCGACCATCGGCATAGTGATCGTGGGGACTACCGACCCTGCAATTCCGCCAGGCAGTAACTAGCCCCAACCCCGGTCATAACCGGACTTTCAACAACCCGATGCAAATGTTTTGATGCCCGCATGAAAACGTAACGGGGAATCCTTTGTCAAATTTTTTTCGAGTACCGCGCCCGAAACGCCACATTATCGGGACAGGGAAACCATTGCCTTCATTTTTCAAAAACGGAACCCGCAATCCATATCGATCCGCTCCGCTGCAGAGGTGTGAAACGAAGAAACGGGCCTGTCCCGCACAGGCGAACAAAACGGGGGCGAAATCCGAAAAGCCTCACGAGTAGGAATTAATAAATACACATTCGCTATGAACAAGACCAATCCTGTAAGGATATCATTTGCCGATGAAAAAACCAAAAAACCGGTATCCGTATCGTTTGTCTCATCGGGACAAAAATCCTTTTCATTCCCGGAAACGGGCGATGCAAAACTCACGACGCGCATTGCAAAACTGCATACAAGCTGCATGCCCATCGAAGAAAAACTGATGCAATGGATGCGGGCATCGGAAAAAAATGCGCTGGCTTTTCTCACTGACCCGATAAAGGCGCTGGAAAGTGCAAACATCGGGGCTTCCGCCGAAATGCTCCGCGAGCTGAAAGAAGTGTCGAACCTCATCGTTAAAAACTATAAAAAATAAGACCATGGCTACAGTTACCACCAACGGCTGGGATTTGCTCGGAGTAGCAAACCAGACAGCACTCAACCAGTTTCTTACAAATGCGTATAACGATAGTTTTTTCCCGAGTACCATTTCGTATTCCGCATTTGGTTTTTCATTCAGCGGAACGATGGGGATACCTGTCGTTGATCTGAATCCCACCAGCGCTTCGGGAAACAATACGTTTGCTTCGCTCACGATTCCGCTTTCCGGCAACCTGGTACAAGGAAGTGATACGTACCCGATTCCTTCCGGATCCACGCTTGTCATTACCTCCAATCTCACGTATGTGCAGATTGACATTTCGGGAACCACAAACATGCAGTTGTACCTCGATCTTACCGGACCGGCAACCGCCTATGTCATTACACTCAATTCACCGCCGCCTGCGCCCTGGTGGGAACCCGTACTCAACGGCATCATCCAGGGCTATATGCAAAACACTTTCCAGGACGGGACATACTATCTCGGTACGCTCAATGTATCCAGTGCGCCGCAGGGAATTCTGCCTTCAGGGTCAATCGGTTTTTCCACACAGGTAAACGCGTCGGATGCCAGCAACAACGTATTGGTGATGATGGGAACAACAAGCACAGGAACATCGGGTTCCACCGACTGGAGCAGTGTGCCCCCGCTTATGCCTTCGGGACAATCGGCCACGCTGTATATTTCAAACCGCTGCCTGCTCAATAATTTTGTCTTGCCTTCCTTGCAGGGCAACATCTCCGGATCACAATTTTCGATCACGGGAAATGCCACTACGCCTTATGTCATCAGCCTTACCAATACGGTGAATTTCACCGCAGAATACAACCCTGTGCTTCAGTCACTGAATACATACGTTAACGACAGCGGGCAGATCCAGGGTGATTATGTGGCATTTGGTTACCCTGTATCGTGGCTGTCGTGGCTTTTTTATGTAAAAGTGGAAGGCAGCTTTTACCTTACGCCGGAAATCAGCGGGCAGGCTATCACGATGGATGTAGATTCGCCCGATGGCGACGGATCACTTGTAATTACAGGAATCGGGTGGGCTCTTTATGCCGCCCTGCTGATTGCAACTTTCGGATCGATCAGCGCCATGCTGGCCGCGGTGATTGCAGTGGTGGTCCCGGTACTGGCGGCTACGCTCAGCCTGAATGTGAGTATGTCGAACATTGCCGCCATACTCAATCAGGCGAATGTATCATTCACATGGCCTGCATCGTCAATTCTTCCGCTCTCCGGAGTTTCGCTGCCCGGTGATATGATACTTGAACTGCAGGTCCCCTCTTAAAAAAAATCTTCTGAAAACAGAACAGATGCACCTGTTCATCGGGGATCGCCATATGCAAGGAAAGAGCTTCTCTCCCGGGAAGCTCTTTTTTAATGAAAATCTGCATTGCCGGTTCCCGCCGGCCTGTTAAACACGGGTTAATTCCTTCAGGAATCCTATTTCTTCCGTCCACCTGCTTGATAATCAGGAAGAATCTTCCTATCCTTGAGTTCCAGAAAATCAACCAGATGAAAAAAACAGTACTCTTCTCCATCGCGTTTGCATGGGTTGTTTCGGCAACTGCACAGCAGAATGAAGTTGTCGTTTCGCAAAACGAACAGGTTCTAACCGTTTCGGTTGATCCGCAATACCGGGTAGGTATCAATACCAAAGTGCCCGGTGTTTTCAATAACCTGGTTTGGGCGGAAGGTTCTGTTGCCATGCTGCAGAAAGGTGCGCCGGAGCTTCCGGTTTTTTACAGTTCGCTGATCATCGCACCGGTCGGTGCCGTGCAGGTTACAACTACCTATACGTCGTATGAAGACATCCAGGATATCAGCCTGCTTCCTTCAAAAGGCAGCCTGAAACGCAATATCAACCCGGACGATGTGCCGTACGAATTCGGCCCCGTTTATTCGACCAACGCTTTTTTCCCGGGCAACCTGGCTGAAGCCGGAACTCCCGGTATTGCAGGCAAAGATCGCCGCGTATCCGTTCGCCTTTTCCCGTTCCAGTATAACCCGGTAACCAAAACACTTCGTGTATATCACGGTTTGCAGGCCATTGTCCTGGTGGATGAAAACATCCCCGGCGAAAACGAAATCTCCGCAACTGTCCGCGCCAACGAACCCGGCGACAACCAGGTATTGTACACGCCGCTCGGTGAAACAGGCCGCATGCTCGTTATTGCGCCGCAGTCGTATTTCAACGATCTGCAGCCGCTGGTTGACTGGAAAAAAGAAAAAGGCATCGAAACCGATCTCGTGGATATCGCTACAGTAGGCAATACACAGTCGGCCATCAAAACGTATGTACAGAATTATTACAACCAGTATAACGACCTCATGTTCCTGCTGCTCGTCGGCGATCATGCACAGGTAAACTCTTATAACGCCGGGATGGCCGGTTCGGAAATCAAATGGTCCGATTCGGAATACGGCCAGCTTGCCGGAAGCGACAAGTACCCCGAAATTTTTGTCGGACGCATGCCCGCAGCTTCGGTAAGCGAAGTGCAGCGCATGGTTTCGAAAACGCTCGAGTATGAAAAAACACCGGACACCGGGTCCTGGTACACCACATCCATCGGTATCGGCTCGGACCAGGGCGCGGGAATCGGTGATGACGGAGAAGCCGACTGGCAGCACCTGCGGAATATCCGCACCCTGCTTATGGGATACGGTTACGCTACGGTTCATGAATTTTACGATGGATCGCACGGCGGTGCTGACGCTTCCGGCAACCCGAACAGCAGCATGGTGGCAACCGCAATGAACACCGGCGCCAGCCTGTTCATGTACTGCGGACACGGCGACCAGAACACCTGCGTAACGAGCAACTACAGCTCGACGGATGTAAATGCCGCAACCAACAACAATAAATATCCCTTCGTGATTTCAGTGGCCTGCAACAACGGAACATTTACCACGGGAACCTGCATTTCCGAAGCCTGGATGCGCGCATACAATGCAAACGGACCTGTAGGCGCGATCAACGCTACCGGCTCTTCTATCCTGATGGCCTGGGCCGAACCGATGGAAGTGGAAGATGAAATTGCCAATATTCTCACCGAGCAGTACGGAACCGCGAATATCAAGCATACGCTCGGCGGACTTTTCTACAACGGTGAAATGAGCATGCTCGATGCGTACAACAACAGCACGACTTCGCGCGAAGTGATGGAAACCTGGGTGATGTTCGGCGATCCTTCCGTGATGATGCGTACCGTTACACCCGACGCGCTGACTGCATCGCACCTCTTGAATATTCCGCTGGGCAGCACTTCGCTCACGGTGAACTGCAATACCGACGGCGCAACCGTATGCATCACGCAGGCCGGACAGATTCTCGGAACAGGCACGGTGAGCAGCGGAACGGTAACGATCAACTTTACTGCGCTCACATCCACCACGCCGCTGCTGGTAACGGCAACTGCGTTCAATAAAATTCCCTACCAGGGAACCGTAATGGTTGATCCGCTGGGTGTTGTTCAGCAGGACATCGCCAACGGCCTGCAGGTTTACCCGAACCCGGCATCGGATGTGCTGACGGTGGAATTCTTCAGCGGAAATAACAATACACAGGTTGACCTGCTGAACACGCTGGGCCAGCAACTGGAAAGCCGCTCGGTGAACGGCCAGAACAGTTTTACCAAACTCGCATTCGATCTCAGCAACCTTGAGCAGGGCGTTTATTTTGTCCGTGTGAACGACGGGCAGCAGGTTTCGACACGCCGCATCCTGGTGAAGTAAGCAACAACGACATATTCATATAAAAGAGAGCTTCCATTTTCGGGAGCTCTTTTTTTTAAACACACCGATGACAAACCATCCCGCGTAAAAAGCGAAATTTGTCCCGACCAAAATCAAGTTCATGCTTCACCGTCCGCGCCGCACGCGCAAAAATGCCATCGTTCGTGAAATGACCGCGGAAACGCGCCTCAGCCGCGACATGTTTATGTACCCGTATTTCGTTACACACGGCAAAGACATCCGGCGCCCGATTGCAGCCATGCCGGGGATCAATCATTTTTCGGTTGACGAACTGCTGAAAGATGCCGAGCGCGGACTGAAACTCGGTTTGAATAAAGTGCTGCTTTTCGGTGTGGGTGAAGAAAAATCGGACGACGGGCATACTGCGCACAGCGGGAGCAGTGTTGTGCCGCAGGCCGTGAAAGCGCTGAAAGAACGGTTTAAGGAGGATATCTATGTCGTTACCGACGTTTGCGTTTGCGCATATACTTCGCACGGACATTGCGGAATACTGGAAGACGGTTATGTGCAGAATGATGCGTCTGTGGAACTGCTTTCTAAAATGGCGCTTTCGCATGCCGAAGCCGGTGCGGATATGGTTGCGCCCAGCGACATGATGGACGGACGTATCGCCGGCATCCGCGACACGCTTGATGCGCATGGGTTTTCCAATACGGGTATCATGTCGTACGCGGTCAAATTTGCGTCGGCGTATTACGGCCCCTTCCGCGAAGCCGCCGATTCCGCTCCGCAGCAGGGCGACCGCAAATCGTACCAGATGGATTTCCGGAACGGCCGCGAAGCACTCAAGGAAGCCCTGATGGATGAGGAAGAAGGCGCGGACATCATCATGGTAAAACCTGCGCTCGCATATCTCGATATTATCTCGGCGGTTCGCGACAATACTTTGCTGCCGGTGGCCTGCTACAATGTTTCCGGCGAATACAGCATGGTGAAAGCCGCAGCCGCACAGGGTTTGGTGGACGAGCAGAAAATCGTGATGGAAAATATGTACGCATTCGCCCGGGCAGGATCGAATATCGTGATCACCTATCATGCGATGGATATTCTCGAAAATGGCTGGCTCTGAGCAAAATTCCTGGTAAATTTTCTAATTGATTTCCAGGTAATTAGCACGTTTTCGCGGACAAATTGTATAGGAAATCGAAAATGATCTAATTTTGTACCGAATGAATGTTCGGTTCGTATGAATAATGAGACCATAAATACCGAAAAAAGAGAAGCCATCGTTCAGGCCATGCTCGAGCTGATCACCGAACGCGGTTTTCATGCTACGCCGATGTCGATGGTAGCGGAGAAAGCCGGCGTTGCAGCAGGCACGATTTACCACCACTTTAAAAGCAAGGAAGAGATCATCAACGAAATTTACGCACGGCTTAAAGCCAATATGGGCGAGGCTTTGGTGCGTGAAGATGCTTCCGAGGAAGATTATAAGAAACGTTTTTACCGTTTCTGGCTCAACCTCTATTATCATTTTATCGATCACCCGAAAGAATTTCTTTTCCTGGAACAGTATGCGAACTCGCCATTCATTACAAAAGTGACTAAAGAGGAAAACCAGCGCTATTACCAGCCGGTGATCGATTTCCTGGCCGAAGGCGTCTGGTCCGGCATTTTGAGGAATATGGACGTGGAGCTGCTTGTCGCGATGGTTTACGGCAGCGTGGCGACCTGCGTGAAGCTGCACCTGTCCAAAGAGCTCGACATGAACCAGAACCGTGTGCAGCAGGGAGTACAGGCTTCCTGGGATAGTGTAAAAATGGATTAAAAAAATTTATTAATCATACCGAATGAATGTTCGGTCAATAATAACCAAGATCAATGAAAACACAAAAAACAGTACTGATTACCGGGACTTCTTCCGGTATCGGTAAAGCGGCCGTTAAATACTTCCATGAACGCGGCTGGAATGTAGCGGCCACAATGCGCAGCCCGGAAAAAGAAAAAGAACTGAACCAGTTGCCGGGCGTGAAACTGGTCCGGCTCGATGTTACCGACGAGCAGAGTATTCAGCAGGCTGTCGCTGAAACGATCACGCATTTCGGCAAGATCGACGCGATCGTAAACAATGCCGGTTACGGCGCTGTAGGAATTTTCGAAGCGGCCACCGCGGAACAGGTCCGTCGCCAGTTCGATACCAACGTATTTGGGATCATGAACGTGATCCGCGGCATCCTGCCGCATTTTCGCGAGCGGAAAAACGGGACGATAATCAATATCAGCTCGATGGGCGGACGTATCACCTTCCCGTTGTATAGTGTTTACCACGGTACCAAATGGGCGGTTGAAGGCTTTTCGGAAGCGTTGCAGTTCGAATTGCGGCAATTCAACATCAAAGTAAAAACGGTGGAACCCGGCGCCATCAAAACGGATTTCTATGAACGCTCGATGGACCTGTTCAGAAAAGAAAGCCTTACCGCGTACGATGCATACGAAAAAGTGACCTATGCAAATACGCAGAAAGCCGGGGAGACCGCGCCGGGACCGGAAAGCGTAGCGCGCACTATTTTCAAAGCTGCGAACGACAGCAGTTTTAAACTGCGTTATACAGCCAGCGCGCAATCGGCCATGTTGCTGGCGCTGCGCTGGATACTGCCCCTGGCTTGGTTCAACGCCATGGTGCGCGGCAATGTGGAAAAAGGATTTAAACCGAAAAACTGAAGCCAAGACCGAACAGATTTATTCCTGATTAATCTGCGGCTGATTTTTCAACCAAAAGAACCGCCTGGTATGCCCCGGATACAATAAGCGGCTGTTTACATCGTTATTGCAGCCGGATGAAAACAACCGGTTTTGTACTCGCCATTCTTTTTCCGTTGTTTGCTTCTGCGCAGATTACTACCTCGCAGATCACCGGGCAGTATTTTGCTTCTAACGTCGGCATTCCTTTCCTGCTGCTCACGCCCGATGCACGGGCCGGCGCACTGGGCGAAACCGGCGTGGCGACTTCGGCCGACGAATACAGCAACCACTGGAACGCATCGAAACTCGCTTTTGCGGAAAAGAAAATGGGCCTGGGAATTTCCTACACGCCCTGGCTGCGCGCCCTGGTGGCGGATGTCAACCTCGCGTACATTTCGTTCTTCACGAAAAACCAAACGAACGGAGCAATCGGCGGATCACTGCGTTATTTTTCGATGGGAAATATTACGACTACGCCGGTTCCCGGAGGCGTCGCCGGACAGTACAGGCCAAATGAATTCGCGCTGGACGTATCGTATGCCCGGAAGCTCAGCGAAAATTTTTCAGCCGGTATGGTGGCGCGCTACAGCCGTTCCAACCTTTCCGGCGCGACAACTGCGCAGGCCGGAAATTCTTTCGGTGCGGATATTTCAGCGACGTATCTCCGCGAAGAAATTATAATCGGGAGCAAAACGCTTGCACTCAGTTCGGGACTGAACATTTCCAACATCGGGAGTAAAATTTTCTACAGCAGTTCCGGTACGCGCTATGCGTCGCCGCTGAATGCGCGGCTCGGCGGAAGAGCGACGATGAATTTCGGCGGGTATCATGAACTGGCTGTTTCCTGCGATGCGAATAACGTAGTTGCGAATCACTGGCCGGGAGGTTTTGGCGACCAGCTTCGCTCAACCACCATCGGCGCGGGAATGGAATACATTTACAATGATTTGTTCACCGTGCGTGCCGGGAGTTTTTTCGAAGGAAAAGAGTACGGCGTACGTCGCTACGCTACGCTGGGCGCGGGAGTGCATTACCATGTATTCTCGCTCGATTTCGCCTACCTGGTTCCATACACCGGTTTGCGCAACCCGCTGGAAAACACACTGCGTTTTTCCCTGCAGTTCCGTTTCGACCAGTTTAAGTATCAGCCGGTACAATGAAAACAGGAAGGTCGTTAGCGTATCTTTGCGGATACGAAAATGGCCGAGCAATTTTTACACAACCCGGATCTTCCGTTCATCAAAGAAAACAACGCCGGCAACAAGCTGGTGAATAACCGCTTTGTGAACCAGGAAGGCATGATACCTGTGGGTTTCAGCCAGGTGCTCCGCTGGGCCTTCTCGAAAAATCCGCAGCGCGCCGAAAAAAAATCCGATACGTTTCGCCTCCCGGTCAAAAAAGACGAACGGATTTTCGCGCAGCACGACGATGCTTTTTGCTGGCTCGGTCACGCTGCATTCCTGTTTCGCCTGGGCGGAAAACTGTTGCTCACCGACCCGATCCTGTTTTCTTCCACCGGCCTGAAACGCCTGTCTCCGCTGCCTTTCGACGTTTCGCTGCTGAAAAACATCGACTACATTTTATTCACGCATACGCACCGCGATCATTTCGATGAAAAAAGCGTGCGCCTGCTTTTGCAGCAGAACCCGGATGTGCAGTTTCTCGTTCCGCTTCGCATGAGCCCGCTGCTGGAAAAACTCGGCGCGAAAAACATTACCGAAGCGGGCTGGTACCAGCATCATAACCATGTTGCAGGAATCGATATCGTTTTTCTTCCCGCGCATCACTGGAACCGGCGCTGGATGTACGACACCAACCGCGAACTCTGGGGCAGTTTTCATTTGCAGACAAAATCCAGCTCCGTGTATTTCGCGGGCGATACAGCGTATGCCGGCCATTTTAAAGAACTGGCGCAGCTTTTTCCCGCGACAAAGCACGCCCTCCTGCCCATCGGCGCATACAAGCCCGAATGGATGATGCAGCGCGCGCATACCAGTCCGCACGAAGCGGTGCAGGCGTTCAACGAACTCGGTGCGCAGGTATTTATCCCGATGCACTACGGCACCTTCGATTTGTCGGATGAACCGATCGGTGAACCGCTGCGCACCGTACGGGAACTGCACCGCGACGGAAAACTGAACGGTGAGCTGCTGGCTCCCGCGGTCGGAGAAACGATTTTACTGTGATGAACGAACCGAAACGGATCCGCATCAGCGATTTCAGTTACGATCTTCCTGAAGATCGCATCGCGCAGCACCCGCTGCCCGACCGCGACGCATCCCGCCTTTTGGTTTGCCGCGACGGTATAATCACGGAGCGGGTTTTCCGCGACATCGCTGCGGAGCTGCCGGCGGAAATGCTGCTCGTATTCAACGACACCCGCGTGATCCGCGCACGCCTCGAATTTTTCCGCAGCACGGGTGGACGGATCGAAATTTTCTGCACCGAACCGGATACGCCGGCGGATGTGCAGCAACTCATGCAGCAGGAAGAATCCTGCACGGTGAAGTGCCTGGTAGGCAATCTCAAAAAATGGAAAGCCGGCGAAGTACTGGAGAAAAAAATATTCGTCGCCGGCAGTGAAATACTCCTCCGCGCCGAAAGGGCAGGTGAGGCAGGCGAACTGCAGCGCATCCGCTTCAGTTGGTCGCCGGGAACGGTTTCGTTTTCGCAGATCGTGGAAGCCTGCGGCCTGCTCCCGCTTCCGCCGTATATGAACCGGGAAGCCTCCGCCGAAGATGACGAACGTTACCAGACGATTTACGCGCAGCATAACGGCTCGGTGGCTGCGCCCACGGCGGGACTGCATTTTACAGAGCATGTGCTGGAAGAACTGCGCAGGAAAAATATCCATACCGCGCAGGTTACGCTTCACGTGGGTGCGGGAACATTCCGCCCGGTGAAAAGCGAAACGATGTCCGGCCACGATATGCACCGCGAAGAGGTTTCCGTTTCGCATGCGCTGGTGAAAAAACTCGCGGAAGCCCGGGGCGGAACCGTTTGCGCCGTGGGGACTACGGCCCTCCGCACGCTGGAAAGTTTGTACTGGTTCGGGAAAAAACTCGTTCTGTTTCCCGGCAAACACCTCGGTGAAATGCAGGTGGGCCAGTGGGAACCGTACGAACAAAACGCGGATGTCCCCGTTCCCGTTGCCCTGCGCGCGCTGCACGACTGGATGACCGAAAACAACAAAGAAACGCTGACCGGCTCCACCTCGCTGCTCATCGCGCCCGGCTATGATTTTAAAATCGTGCATGCGCTGATTACGAACTTCCACCAGCCGCAAAGCACCTTACTCCTGCTCGTGGCCGCTTTCGCAGGCAACCGTTACCGGGATATCTACGACTATGCTTTAGCGCGTGAGTTCCGGTTCCTGAGTTACGGGGACAGCAGTCTGTTGTTCCGGTAGACATTTGTGGAAATCCGCGCTGGCGGGCGTCCTTTAACCGCAACCAGCATGAAACCAGCACAAACCGTCCGGATTTCAATTCCCGAGCCGTGTACGCAGTACATAACCAACGGAAGTTCTCTTCCCGACGGGCGCGTGAATTGTCATTCCTGTGCCAGAACACTGGTGAGCTTTCATGAGATGACCGATGCGGAACTGATTTATTTCCTGCAAAACCACAACCGTATTCCCTGTGGCACATTCCGCCCCGATCAACTTGACCAGCCTTTTCAATTGCCTGAAACAAAAAGCAGGAACCCGTTTGCCCCGGCCCGGTTCTTTTGGTTTTTTCCGCTTGTCCTGGCCTGGTTCAGCGGAGCGGCACAAACCGTAAAATCTCCTCCTGCAAAAACACGGACGACGCAGCAACCGGTTAAGAAAACTCCCGTTCTGCAGGGAAAAGTTCTTGCAAACGGCCGCCCGGTTCCGGGTGCAGCTGTGTACAGTTTTGATAACCGGCAGAAAATATACCTCACCCGGACCGACAGCAGCGGGCTTTTTGCGCTGGATGCACCGGCGTATGCAAATTGCGACCTGGTAATTGAAGCGGCCGGTTTTGAAGAACGGGTCATTCGCCTGTCTCCCGACGAAAATATGACGATCATACAACTGTCGGTACTGGTTATTTGTGAAGTGAAGAGCATCGACAAATGGGAAAGAGTAACGGGAGGTATTCCTGTGAGGTACCAGGATGAGATACAGGTTATTAAACCACGTTTCCGGGACAGGCTCCGCCGATTTTTCTCCTTCGGGAAGCGACCGCATTGATCCGGGGCAACGGAATTGTTAAAAATAGCGCGAACAGGCTATGGAATCCTCGACGCGCGTGCATCCTTATCGTACATTTCCTAAGACTATGAACGCAATCCGCCTCTCCATCCCGACACCCTGCCACGAGCGCTGGGGTGAAATGACCCCGGTAACCGATATCAGTTCCCACTGCCAGTCGTGCAACAAAGTCCTCGTCGATTTTTCGCAGATGAGCGATACGGAAGTCGCGCTTTGGTTCAGCCAGAGCAAGGGCAAAGTCTGCGGACGTTTTGCCAAACACCAGCTTAACCGTTCGTTAGCGCTTCCGTCGGATAAACCCGTTCGGGCCAACCGGAAATTCTGGCTCAATGCGCTCTGGCTTATCCCGATGGCCTGGTTCTCGAAACCGGCTGCCGCGCAGGAAGTCATTAAAAGCAAACCGCCCGTTTCGGTAAATACCGGGCAGAAAACGGTGGAAACACAGCAGGAAGTCAAAACCATCGCGGTAATCAAAGGCCAGGTGAAGGACGGGCAAACGCAGAAAGCAGTTGCCGGCGCAAAAGTGTACATCCGCCGCGGAGATAAAATTATCGCGGAAGTGAAAACCGACAAAAACGGGAACTTCAGCTGGACCGCTCCGAAAAATTTCGACGGCGAAAAAGTGATCGTGGAAGCGCGTTCCGGGGATTACGAACCGGTTCTGCAGAGCCTGGAAGGAACAACCGGCGTCATCAACTTTTTACTGTATCCCGAGATAAACGAGAAGTGGATGGGTGATGTGGCATATGATCGGGAAAATTGATCCGATTTGAAAATGCGACCAATTTGAAGATTTGAAAATGCACACAAACCGGCGCGCATGACATCTTCAAATTTTCAAATCGGCTCAATCGGAAAAGTGACGAATTGTAAAACATACAAACCATGAAAATCAGGATTTCGATTCCCGAACCTTGCCAGGAAGGCTGGAATAATATGACGCCGGTGGATGATCAGCGTTCGCATTGCAAATCCTGCAACCGTGTACTGACTGATTTTTCGCAGATGAGTGATACCGAGCTCGCGCTTTATTTTACGCAGAGTAAAGGAAAACTTTGCGGGCATTTTGCGAAGCACCAGCTGAACCGTCCGTTGTTCGTTCCGGCTGAAAATCCGAAAAAGAAATACTGGCTCAGCGCGCTGTGGCTGATTCCGTTCGCCTGGTTCGCAAAACCCGCGCAGGCGCAAACCATCACGGGAAAGCCGCCGGTTTGTGTGAACGACGGAAAACAGCAAACGGTTGCAGATACTACAAAACAGCAACAGGCGGTTCCGGCTGCAACGAAAATTTCCGGCACGATAACCGATGCGAATACCGGGAAGCCGGTGAAAAATGCCGAAGTGACGCTGAGCTACCGGAAGGATTATAACAGTCCGCTGGAACCCGTTTGTAAAACAACTACCGACGCAAAAGGAAATTATTCGCTCCCGCTTCCTGTGCAGGAAAAAGGCAAAATGGGGACCTGGCTCATCACGGCCGCCGAGCCGAATTATATCCACGGGTACAGCCTGTACAAACCGGAAGAGCAGAAAGAGAAATACGATATCGCATTGCGCGACGCGATGGATGTGATGGACGGTGTGATGGTCATCGATCGCGACTAACAAGCACATGAAAGCCGTTCAACTCGCTATACCGGAACCCTGCAACGCGCCGGGAAATGAGCAAACGGGTTTATTTCCGGAAAAAGCATTCATTAAAATGGGCATTGTTATTTACAACGAAGATTAAAATTTCCCCATGCAGCAAAAAAAACTCCGCATCGCTGTTCCCGAACCCTGCCACGAGCGCTGGGACCAGATGACCGCAACTGAAAAAGGCGCTTTCTGTAAAAGCTGTGCGAAAGAAGTCCGTGACTTCACGCGCATGACGAACGAAGAAGTCGCTTATTTCCTGAAACATAACCAAAACGAAAAAACCTGCGGACGTTTTCGTAACGAACAGTTGCAGCAGACTTACTCGCTTCCGGTCACTGCGCCGCTCGCGCCCCGCCGCACCTGGCTCAACCTGCTGCTGCTGGTTCCGCTTACGCTGCTCGGGAAAACGGCATTCGGACAACATAAACCGCCGGTATGCGAACGCCCTGCGGATTACGATAAACGGCAAACCGATACGAGTAAAGTAAAAGAGGAAATTCCCGGCGACGAGATCCTCGAAATGATTACGGCGGGAAATGTATCCGTCAGCATTGTCCCGGTTGCGCTGCCTCCGCAGATCTGGCAGGGCCGTGTGATCAACGCGACGACGAAAGCCGCGCTTCCGCTGGCTCAAATTTCCATTCACCAGGGGAACTTTTCCCGGGAGGTTTCTGCGGACAGTACCGGTCTTTTTGCGCTTCCGCTGCCTGCGGAAAAAGGAATTGATTCACTGACTGTTTCGCTTGCAGGATTTGCGGAAAAGAAAATTGCTTTTTCGGAAACGGATTCCACCGCACTGCCGGCGGTTATTGAACTGAATCCGCTGACAGTAAGTTTTGAAAATTTTGTGTGGAGTTTCGGAGAAGGCGACACCGTTTATCCTGCGGTGAACATCTGCACCACATTAGGAGAGATGGTTATTGTACAGGATATGGTCGGGCAGATGATCGTGCTGGAAGTGGATACGCAGGTTGAAGATATTAACGTGGACACGTCCAACCCGCCGGCGGAAGAATACGCAGACTTCAAAAACGGGATTGAAAAATCATCGAACCTTTCCGTTCCTGCTGAGCAGAAAAAACCGGAACCCGAAAAACAAAATCCCGAACCGGGAAAGCAGGCCGTGATGCCGGACAATCCGAATAATACACGCAGGAAAAAGTAAATTGTCTATCGTCAGAACAGTGGAATAAAAACGCTCAATGCCAAACGCCCAATTTTCAAGTATCATCGGAGAAATTAATTGAACATTGAGCGTTGTGTGTTTGACATTGGGCGTTCCTTGTTCGGAAGGAATACTTATCCAGGCAACTTCTTTTAACTGCAAAGCGGAAGCTCAATCCTCCAGCATCCAGAGCGCCTCGTTTAATTCGCCGAGTGTTTTTTTATTTCCCTGTTCCTGCGCGAGTGCGGCGCCTTTTTTATAAACACCGACCGCTTTTTCAGCTTGCTCCGTTTGCTCGTAGAGTTGCCCGAGCTGGTAATATGCGCCGAGGTAACCGGGCTTCGCGGAAAGTAAATCTTCGATAATCGAAATGGCTTTTGTTTTATCGCCGAGCTTCGCGTATTCCAGCGCCAGTGCGTAATTCAGGAACGGATCGTTCGGTTCCTGTTTCAGCATCTCCTGTACCTGTTCGAGGCGTGTCATCGGATTATTGTTTTAAAAACTCTCCCATCCTGTTGTCGTAATTCAGGAAATAACCGCCGCGTTTCAGCCCGCCGATATCGATACGATCGCCATTCCCTTTCAGCATCAGGTTTCCGTAAGCGTCATAAATTTCGTAAGTCGTGACACCTGCAAATGAAATACTGTTCCCGCTGACCTTGAACTCCGGCGCTTTGATTTTGTTATTCTCTGTGGAAACGGTCCGCGAAATGCAGGGAACATCATCAATAACCTGCTTCACGCGGAACTGGTTCAGCCCGCTGTGCAATTCCGCACGGAAAGTATAGCTGTTCGCATCTGCATTCCCTGTGCCTTCCACTTCTCCAACCTTCACCCATTTGTTCCAGCGGAATTGCTCCACGATGTAAGTATGTTTTCCTTTTTCTTTTTTGGTTTTCCATTGCAGCAGGCCGCTGGTGTCCACACTTATGCTTATTATTTCGAATGCGCTTTTCCGTGTGTGCGGATCGGGATTCAGGACCTTTGGACTGCAATTGGGTTTGTGAAAAATTTCGATGTACAGGGAATCGCCTTCTTTCAATCCCATGGAGTCGAGCCGGATCATAAAAGCCGTTTTGCTTATTTCGTCTTTCGTGCGCCGGTGATTGACAAAAACGGCGGTCGCGCAGCAGCAATCACCAGGGTTATCCGTAGCGTAAGGATTCTGTATGTAAATATTTTTCCCGGCGTATTGCCCCTGCAGGATAATCTTCGGGGAAGATTTCAGCGAATCGGTCTGCGCAAAAGCGGAACCTGCACAGAAAAATGCGCCTGCAGAAAAACAAATGAAACGGGATGCGGAACGTAAGATCATGGTTCGGGTTTAACTGCAAAACACACAGCATGTTGGCTTCTGCGAAAAAACGCTGCGTACTCATCAGCCGCAGATTACGCTGATTAACGCTGATTTTTCACGGGAACACGCCCTGTGGTTAAAAACTATAAAAGTTAAATCGTACTCTTGAACTGAGCGAGAAAACGCACATCGTTCTCGGAGAAGAGACGAAGATCTTTCACTTCGTATTTCAGCATGGTGATACGTTCGATGCCCATGCCGAATGCGAACCCGCTGTATGTCTTGCTGTCGATCTTGCAGTTTTCGAGCACGGAAGGATCCACCATGCCGCAGCCCATGATCTCCACCCAGCCGCTGTACTTGCACACGTTGCATCCTTTTCCGCCGCAGATCGTGCACGAAATATCCATCTCCGCGCTCGGTTCCGTAAACGGGAAATACGAAGGCCGCAAACGGATCTCGGTTTTCGATCCGAACATTTCGCGCGAGAAATACAGGAGAGCCTGCTTCATGTCGGCGAACGAAACGCCTTTGTCCACGTAAAGTCCTTCCACCTGGTGAAAGAAACAATGCGCCCGTGCCGAAATCGCTTCGTTGCGGTACACGCGGCCGGGCATAACGATGCGCACGGGCGGCTGTGTGTGTTCAAGTACGCGCACCTGCACGCTCGACGTATGTGTGCGCAGTGCAATTTCATGATCGATGAAAAAAGTATCCTGCATATCGCGTGCAGGATGTTCTTCCGGGAAATTGAGCGCGGAAAAATTATGCCAGTCGTCCTCGATTTCCGGTCCGTCGGCTACGGTAAAACCGAGTCGTGAAAAAATAGCGAGGATCTCTTTGCGCACGGAAGCCAGCGGGTGGCGCGCACCGGTAAAATGATTTACGGGTAAAGTAAGATCAACCTTGCCGGAATCGTTTTGCTTTTCCGCGCCGCCGGCTTCCTGCAGACTTTTGAACTTTTCCTCCGCACTGTTGCGCAGTTTGTTCAGCATCTGCCCGATTTCCCTTTTCAGTTCGGGCGCTACGGTTTTGAACTCCTCGAAAAGGTCGTTGATCTGTCCTTTCCGGCTGAGGAACTTCAGGCGAAACTCTTCTGCCTGCTGTGCAGTCCCCGCGGTATATTTTTCAACTTCTTCGAGTAAAGCCCCGATTTTATCTTTCATTTTACAAAAGTAGCAAGTGTTTGGGATACGTCATTGTTTTCGTTACCAGGGGAGAACGTATGCTTTCGTGAGATTGTTTCCAGCGGCAGTCGGCAGCAGCAGTCTTGGCATTACAGGAATGTCGTCAAAATATACCTGCTCCGAAGGTTTAACTACTGCCGACTGCCGCTTAACCCCGAACTATTCCGATATAAAAAAGACGTTCCTGTAAAACGATCTGTGAGGAATTTCCGGTTACTTTTTCACGATTTTCATCGTCATGCGGATATCGGTATTCGGGCGGTCGAACTGGTTACGCGGGGTGGCGGCTATTTTATCGATTACTTCGAAGCCGCTGATCACTTCCCCGAAAACCGTGTAATTCCCGTCGAGGTGCGGCACTCCGCCCACAGTTTTATAGGCTTCGATCTGTTCCGGCGTGAAGGTATGGTGCGGCGCTTTGGCAAACTCGGCGTCGATCATCGGGTTTACCTGTTTCGAAAGAATCTGCAGGCTGTCGCCGTTCCCGTTCACCTGGTTCCGCATGAAAGCGGCGCGGAGAGATGCGTTTTCGGGACGGTTGATCAGGTCCATAAAGATCTGCTGCTTGATCGGCGTATTGATCCGGTCGTCGACAGTTTTCAGGGTAGAGTCATTATAAACTTTGCCCTGGACAATATAGAACTGGCATCCCGACGATTCTTTTTTCGGGTTTACCTCATCGCTCATGCGGGCAGCAGCAAGTACGCCGCGTTTATGGAAGAGCTTCGGGTTAAACTCGGCCGGAACGGTATAGCCCACGTTCCCGTTTCCGAGCATAACGCCGGGCTGCGCTTTTTTCGAATCCGGGTCGCCGCCCTGGATCATAAATTCGCTAATGACCCGGTGGAAAAGGGTACTGTCGTAAGTGCCGGCTTTGACCAGTTTGATGAAGTTATCCCGGTGCAGGGGAGTCTCATCATAAAGCACCACCTTGATATCTCCCAGGTTGGTGTGGATCAATACCCGTACACGTTTGTCCTTGGGTTTGGGCATAAAGGAAAGGGAGCCCAGGGCCACGATTCCAAATAGGAAAAAAGCAGTTGCTCTTGTCATAGTGTTAAAAACTTTTTATATTTGACGTTCGTAAAAGTACCTATTCGGCTACTTTGCGGCAAAAATCCAGGCAAAGGTTTTTGCAAAAACACACACATGAACAGGAAAACCAGATCCCTGCTTTTGTCCGGCCCGGTGGCAATCATTGCCCTGGTAGTGCTTTTAAGCACCGGATGCAAAAAGGATACCGAATGCGACGCTACTATTACGGTGGTCGACATTAACGGCGTCCCGGTTCCAGGCGCCCTTGTGAAACTCACTGCCGTAGGCCAGAACGGTCCCGGCGACGTGGTTGACCAGCAGAATACCGACGCTTTCGGGAAAACGCACCATACGTTCAAGCTTCCGGCTATTTTTAATATCGAAGCAACAACGACTTCACCCCCGAAGACCAACAACAATGCCGACGTACTTCGCCTGGAAATCGGCGAAACGGTTGAAAAAACGGTCACAATCCAGTAAAAAAACCACAAAACCTGCATAAAAAGCTCCTTTTCAGGGAGCTTTTTCATTTTCAGAACTTTGTCCGGATACTTCTTTTCTCCGCGCTGTCGTTCCGGTTGACCTTCAGCAGGTTCTCTCTCGAACAACGTTTTCCCAGGGAATCGTAACTGATTTCCACTAGTTTCAGGGTCTGCCCTCCGAAACAGGCGACTCTCCGGGCGTATTTGACTTTACTTGTTCTTAACCCGGTCTGCTTATCGGTATAAATTGTTTTGCCGACTTTAAAATAGGAGGTCGATCGCGGGTTGCTCCGGAAATATTTATCCGTGATGGATTGCCCGTTGCTTTCGTTGCGGTGTACATGGTGCCGGCATGACAGGAAGCCTGCAGCAAACAGAACAAGCACAAGAACCGGCAGTTTCATGGTCAGATCATTTCCTGTTTTTTGAAATACTCGACTACTGCCTGCCTCATCAGGTGCGCCTGCTGAGCGGGTTTCAGGTGGGGCAGTTTTTCCGTCGCTTTCCAGTGCGGCCAGCCGTCGGCATCTTTTCCCTCGAAATCATAATAGCCGATTGGTTCGAGCAGGGTGCAGATGGCAATGTGCATGATGTCCACTTTTTCGTCCTTTTTGTATTTCCGGAAACCGCCGCCCAGTTCCTGCAAACCGATAATAAAAAGAATGGCCTGCAAATCCAGGTCGCCGCCGAAATGCGGCTCCAGTGCAGCCAGCATCCGCTCCCAGTTTTTTTCAAGCTCTTCGTCGTGTAACATGAAGGGTAAAGGTACGGTGTAAAACTGTGCCTGTAATATTTACGCTTGCGCAAGTTCCTTTTACAGATATGAGATTTGAGACGTGAGATATGAGATAAACGTATTCCGCTAAAGTGTTCTCGTTTTATTTGCGGTACTTATCCGGCGGTGCCGGGTTTCCACGTGTCTCATATCTCACGTCTCAAATCTCATATCCGGAAAACGGCTCCCCGTTTTGTAATGCCAACACAAGCATTTCAACAAACATCCTTTGAAAACATTTACCGGTGAGCGGATATTGAAAAAGGCGCAGTCCCGTTCTTTGAGGAACATGAACTATCTCGACATCATCATTGCCATTCCGCTGCTCTGGGGATTTTACCGCGGCTTTATGAAAGGCGTGATCATGGAAGCCGCTACGCTGGCCGCTTTTTTTCTTGGGGTCTGGGGCGGCATTCACCTCAGCGACGGGCTGGCGGGACTTATCCGCGACTGGACCGGGTCGGAGTCGCCATACATTCCGATCATTTCGTTTGCCGTGATTTTTGTCGGCATTCTCATGCTTGTTTTCGGCGTGGCCAAATTAGTCGATCGCTTCGCGGATAAAGCGTCGCTCAACATCATCAACAAAATTGCCGGCGGCGCTTTCGGCGCGTTGAAATTTGCGCTGCTGGTAAGTTTGCTGCAGTTCGTAATTGCCGCCATCGAAAAAGACGCGCAGGTGCTTCCGCCTGAAATCCGCAAGGGCTCGCTGCTTTACGAGCCGCTGGAAAAAGTGGCGCCCGCGGTAATTCCCGGCCTGAAAGACAGCCGTCTCGGGAAACTGATTCCCGGGAAAGACGATATCGAAGTAGGCGTGGATGTGAAACTGAAAACGCCGAAGGATTCGGTGAAATAATAGTGACGTTTATTTCTCCGTGATATTTAAACGCACAATGCCAAACGCACAACGCACAATTATCAAGTCTGTCCGATGAATATTGATTATTGAGCGTTTGGCATTGAGCGTTCATTCCCAGGATGAATAAGCACAATAACGCTACTCTTTCCCGGCTTCGTATTCCTTCAGTTTCCCGCGTAACCAGTCCAGCGCTTTTTCTTTCAGATCGAAAAATTTCGTTTGCACGCTCGGATGAAACGTGTTGATGAAATGGTTGGTGATGAGTTTGTGCACCAGCGAATTCTGTAGAACGGCGCGGGCGGCTTGCGGGGATTTGTAATGTTTGCCCGCTCCGAATTTCCGAAGCTCACTGGTTACAGTTGCCGCTGTTTCGTAAATATCGAGCAGCGAAGCAAACGGTTTTCCGCCGGCCAGCGCGTCGAAAGCATGCGCCATATCGCGCCCGTCATCCACATCGAATTCCGCATCCGCAATGACGGGACGGACGCAGATGATTTGTTCTTCGATCAGGAAGATTTCGAGTTTCCGGGTAGTGATTTTCACGGGAGGGCCTTGTGCACTTTCCCTGTAAATGTATAAAAAGGAGAAAAGTAAAGCTTACTGCTTCGGCGTATTGCCTCCCTGGTTGGGCGATTGCGGCGGACGACGCTGCTGGCGCAGGTGGTCGTTTTGCTTGGGTTTGTTTTGCGGGTTGCGGCGGTTGTTGTTCCGGTTGCCCTGGCCTTGCTGCTTGTTGGGCTGGTTCTGCCTGTTCTGCTGCTGTCCGCCTTTCTGCTGTTGTTGCTGACCGCCTTTGTTTCCCTGCTGGGCCTGCTGTCCGCCCTGTTGTTGTCCCTGCGGTTTGTTGTTCCCGCCGCGGCCTTTTTTCCGTTTCTTTTTCTTCTGGCTGTCGAAGCGGGTGAGGCTGTCCTGCCCGACCACGTTTTCGTAATCCGGTTCTTTCCGCGGGGCGATTTCGGTTGCGGCGGCTTTTTCCACCAGCGTTTCCGGTTTTTCGCCGCGTTTGTTCATTTCGATGATCTCGTGAACGCGTTTTGCGGGAACCGGGATGAAATTATCCGGCTCGTCGAAGAACGTGTAGAACATCAGCCTGCGGAAAATATCCGTTTTCTGGTGGCGGGCTTTACCTTTTACCGTTTCGAGTTCGGTGGTTTCGGGAATATCTTTCAGCGCATCGACGTACGCATCGAGTTCGTAATTGAGGCAGCATTTCAGCTTTCCGCACTGCCCGGCGAGTTTCAGCGGGTTGAGCGAAAGCTGCTGGTACCGGGCTGCGCCCGTAGTCACCGAACGGAAATCTGTTAACCACGATGAACAGCAAAGCTCGCGCCCGCAGGATCCTATTCCCCCGAGACGGCCCGCTTCCTGGCGCGCGCCGATCTGGCGCATTTCGATGCGAACGCGGAATTCTTCGGCTAATTTTTTGATCAGCTCGCGGAAATCGACGCGTTCTTCGGCGGTGTAATAAAAGATCGCCTTGGTTTTATCGCCCTGCACTTCCACATCGCTGATCTTCATCTGCAGGTTGAGGCCCGAGGCGATCTGCCGCGATTTGATCATGGTTTGCTGTTCCTGCTGCTGTGCTTCGATCCATTTGTCCACATCGGCCTGGCGGGCTTTGCGGTACACTTTTTTGATCTCCGGCGAAGCCACCGGCACATTGCGGCGCTTCATCTGCAGGCGCACCAACTCGCCGGTAAGCGAAACGGTACCGATATCATGACCCGGTGAAGCTTCTACGGCAACCACATCGCCCACGGCAAGGCTGCCGCCCGAATGGTTGCGGAAAAACTCTTTCCGGCTGTTTTTGAAACGGATTTCCACGCAGTCAAACGGCTGCTGACCGGCCGGAAGCTCCATGTTGGCGAGCCAGTCGAATACATTCAGCTTGTTGCAGCCGCCTGTTCCGCAGGAGCCGTTGTTACGGCAACCCGCCGGCGAACCACTGGTGGTGGTACTGCATCCTCTTCCCGATGAACATCCTCCGCAGGCCATAAGCTGGTTTTGATGGTGGTTTTCCTGTATCGTTAACTTTAAATGACAGGAAAGCAAAGATAAGGGTTTTGGGGACTTGTGCTTTTGAGAGATCCGGAGGCAGCAGGGGCGGGAAATGTCAAATGCAAAATGCCATATGCCAAACGCTAAAGTGCAGCGAACTTTGACATTTTACATTTAGCGTTTGATATTTGAAATTTTTGCAGCCGCAGGACGTTATCTATTCCAAACATCCCTGCATGAAAAAATTTCTTCTCCCGTTTTTTGTCATGCTCCCGTTCGTGCTCCCTGCACAGGAAGCGGATAGCCTGCGTATCGTTGCGCAGCTGGAATCTGAAGGCCGTTACATCGCGCATACCGTGGATAAAACCGGGCGCGTGCTCGTGCTGCGCGCGAAACGTGATCCGGGTAGTACGGTGAATAATTGTTATTACGACGGCTGCCTGACCGAACTGCTGCGTTTTACGGCGCTGGATAAAAAACCCGAAACGGTCGCTTTGTTTCGCTGGCCGGTGCAGGCGCATGACCTGGCCGTCGACAGTAGCGGGAACATTCTTGTTGCTGCCGGTGAAACGATCCGCGATACGGTTGTACGGCGGCTTCGGTACAAAGGACAGGTATTGAAATACGACGCTTCGCTGAACCTGCTTTCCAAAAAAGAAATTACAGGCGGTATGCCGGTGAAAATGTACATCACGCGCAGCAATTATTATTTTTTATTCCGCCAGCAGGATACGTTGAAATTCGGAACACTTGTTTGCCCGCAGGAAAAAACGTTTTACTATTACGATAATGCGGCCGTGCTGAAAACCGATATGAATTTCACCGTGAGCTGGTTTGCCACGCGGCCGGTAGAAGGGATGTTCCAGGATGGCGAAGGCATTACCGTTTCACCCGGCGGCGCTGTGGCGGTATATACGAATACCTGTATTCTCCGTCGTGCCGATCACCATGATGCGCATATTTTTTATTTCAATCCTGCGGGAGAAATGAACTGGCATAAACAGTTTACCTGCTCGCCTTATGGAGGATGCCTTGGCTCCAACATGTGCCGCGCGATTGTTTTTGAAAAAAATAACGAGTTGATCGCGTCCGTTTCTTCGGCTACTGCGATGCTCAGCTGGGCGGCGAACGATACGCTTTCACACGATGCGGAAATCCGCAACAGGCATCTCGACAAAAACTGGAAACCCGGGGGACAGGAAAAGTCGGGGTACTCCGCGGCGACAGAACAGCAGTTGGTTTTCTTCCGGCCTTCCGGGCAATTTGAATCTGTGCCGGTTCCCGGAAGCCTCTGCCATGCCCAGTTTTTCCGCGACGGTGAAACGCTTTGTATGCTGCAGACGAGTACGACCTACAGGCATCCTGATTATTCCTATTCCACGAAGCTGGTGAAACTGAACAAGGATACGCATGCGCTGAAAAACGCCGGTGTGGCTAAAGGCAACCTCCTGCTGGTTTCAAATGGAGGGAAATATTGTACGGCTGACAACAGGTCATACAATCCGTATCACGACAAGTTTGTTTTGTACGAGATGCTGCTGCGCGGGAAATAGCTCGTGCGATATTCCGGGCAGGTAATTTCAAATGTAAAATGCCAAACGCTAAATGCTAAAGTGAACTTTGAAATTTGTGATTTAGCGTTTGACATTTGAAATTCATCCCCCGGGAGGAAAGCGTCGTAAATTTCCCCTCTTTGCGGGCGGGTGATACAGGAACTGAGATTTGAAAACAGGACGAAACCAGCCCGGAGAGCGGGCGAGTTAAACCACCTTCGGCACGTTCAGCATTTCATTCAGCCGGAACGACATATCCATAAAAATAATTTTCGGGCTGCCGTTGCGTTCGATATGCGTATAGGCTTTGTTCAGTTCTTCCATGAAACGTTCGCCGTTTGCACCATGCACGAAAGGAGAAAATTTTTGCACGAACGCGAGTTCTTCGCCTGAAAGCCGCACCATGCCTTTTTCACCGAAATGCATCAGCAGGCAATCGCGCACCACGTCGAGGGCGTAGGAAATAAATTGTTTCTGCCGTTCACGTCCTACGGAAGCCAGTTCATCCACCGCGCTGATCACTTTTCCCGCATCGAATTTCAGACAGGCGCGCATCCATTTCTGGAAAATGGCCAGGTTGAAAGCCGCCAGTTCGCTGCGGTTGATCAGTTGCAGGGCGGCGGCATAGTTGCCATCCGACTGGTACGTGATTTTCTGCGCATCCGTTTCGCTGAGCTGGTGACGTTCGATGAGTGCGGCGGTTAAATCCGCGTCGGCGATTTTATTCACTTTCACCAGCTGCGTGCGCGAAACGATCGTGCGTAAAAGTTCACCTTCGTTTTCCGTGACCAGCAGGAAAAGTGTTTTGTCCGGCGGCTCCTCGAGAATTTTCAGCAGTTTGTTTGCCGCCGCGAGATTCATTTTCTCCGGCAGCCAGATGATCATGATTTTATATTCCGCTTCGAAGGTGGTGAGGCTCAGCTTGCGCAGGATTTCGCCGCTTTCTTCGGTAGCGATCACGGCCTGCTTGTTTTCCGCTTCCAGTTTTCCGAACCAGCTTTCCAGCGTGAGGTAGGGATTTTCGAGCAATGCTTCACGCCATTCGGAAATGACAGCCGTGCTGGTACGCACATCTTTGGAAAGCGCGATCGGGTAAACGAAATGCAGGTCCGGATGGACGAGCTTGTTATATTTTACACAGGACGGACATTCCTCGCAGGATTCGTTTTCGATTTTTTTTGTGCAATGAATATACCGTGCGTATGCCATAGCCAGCGCAAGCGAACCGCTGCCGCCGGGACCGAAAAACAGCTGCGCATGACTGATACGCCCGTCCTTTACGGATTGAAGCAGGCGTTCTTTGACTGCGTGCTGCCCGATAATGTTTCTGAAAAACACGTTTCAAATTTACACCAGGTTTTTCCCCGTAGGACATGCGGCTGCCGAAATGCTGAAAAAATCAATCCGGATACATCTAACTGATTGATAATTTGGTTTTTACATTTTTTATTCTAAATTGCTTTCCGAACCGATCCATAAACAACACACATGAGAACTTTTTACAAGTACGCCCTGGCGGCAGTGCTCTTGCTTTGGCAGCAGGCAACAGTCGCACAAACCTGGACTGTAACACCTTCCCCGGGAGGCCTGCCGGTTTACACGCCAGCGCAGAGCGGCGGGCAGGACCAGTTGCAGATTACTTTTTCCAGCCTGCACGACGGCATTATCTATACCTGGCGTGATGCGCGGGGAGTTGCCGTGAGCCAGGATATTTACGTGCAGAAGATGACGCCCTGCGGAGCCACGGTCTGGACCGCCGCCGGTGTTTCCATCTGCAATGCAGCCAGCAACCAGCAGGAGCCGCAGATTTGTCCCGACGGTGCCGGCGGTGCGATCGTGACCTGGATGGACACGCGCGGAACGGACTGGGATATTTATGCGCAGCATGTGGACAATAACGGCAGCGTAACCTGGACGGCAAACGGGGTTGCGGTATGTGCATCCACCGGCGATCAGCAGCACCCCGTGATTACCAGCGACGGTTCGGGCGGAGCGATTATCGCCTGGGAAGATACGCGCAGCGGCAACCGCGATATTTATGCGCAGCGGCTGAATGCATCGGGCGCTCCGCAATGGACAGCGAACGGGATTGCGGTATGCCAGCAAACCGGTACGCAGGAAGATATCTGCATTGAAACGGACAGCGCCGGCGGTGCATTTCTCGCCTGGGAAGACAGCCGACCGGTTGCAAACGGTCTCGATATTTACGGTGAACGCATCAGCAGTGCAGGAAGCGCCATGTGGGCCACACCGGGAAGCGGGATTGCGCTTACTTCGCTTTCCACCGGACAGGTCGATCCGGATGTTTGTAATACCGGCTCGGCAAACCCGATGTTTATCTGGAGCGATCCGAACGGCTCGGGACAAAATATCAAAGCGCTGAAATTAAACGGACTTACCGGTGCGGCATTCAACGCGAACTGGGCGCCACCGGGCGGGGTTATTGTCGGTGTTGCCATTACTTCGAGCGGCAACCCGGGAACGGCCATCCGCCCCAAAATCGTGACGGATAATCTGGGCGGGGCTTATGTTTCCTTCCGCAGTACATATTCCAGCAGTGATAAGGATATTCTCTCTTCACATGTCGATGGAACTTCAGCCCTTACACTGAACTGCCCGAGCTGCTGGAATTATGGTGGATACTTCATGGAAACAACGGCCTTCGGAACTGTTGTCGAAGATTATCACGATCTCGCTCCTACCGGCTGCGGTGGTGCGGTGAATGTGTGGGATGTCCGCAACAATGGACCGAATTATGTGCAGTACCGCACTTTCGGCAGCGGAGGTACTACCACGGCAGCCAATGGCGGCAGCGGTTCCGGCAATAGTGATGATGCTAAAATTACCGCGAACTGTGGCGTTTATTACCTCGGCTGGGAAGATTCACGGACAGGTACACTCGGTGCGGAAGATATTTATGCCGGGGCTACGTCCGCACTCGCTTCTCCCGCCATTCTCAACCTGACCGGTACGACCAGCTACAATGCAAACCAGTGCTGCCTTCCGACAAACAGCGTAACCGCCTGCCAGGGGACTTCGCTTACATTTACCTGTCCCGGCCCTTCCGGTTTGTTCAGCACATTTACATTTCGCGACGGGGTAACGGTATTGCAAACAGGTTCTTCAACATCATATACTACATCTGCGCTCAGCCTCGGCACACATACGATAACCGTGGTCGCTTCCACGGCATCAGCCTGCTCGACCAACAGCAGCAATTCATTCGTGATCACGGTTTCCGCAGCGGCTACGCTGAGCCCGGGATCGGTAACAAACGTTTCCTGCTTCGGCGGATCAAACGGTTCGGCTGCGGTGAGTGCGAGCGGCGGCGTAGGACCATACACGTACTTATGGGCGCCCAGCGGCGGAACAGGTGCAACAGCAACCGGCCTCACGGCAGGAACTTATACCTGCACAGTAACCACCGCACCGGGCTGCACATCGACGCTGACGGCTATGGTTACCGAACCGGCTGTCATAACGGCCCCGGGCAGCAGCACACCTGCAACCTGTGGCGGGAATAACGGAACAGCTTCCGTGGCAGCTTCCGGCGGAACGCCGGGTTATACCTACAGCTGGACGCCGAGCGGTGGAACGGCTTCCACAGAAACAGGACTTGTAGCCGGAAACTATACATGCACAGTTACCGATGCCAACGGCTGCACAATAACGGAAGCCGTTCCGGTGAGCAACGCAGGCGGCCCGGTTTTCACCGCGTCGGTACAAGCCAACGTAAGCTGCAATGCCGGAACCGATGGATCGGCTACGACGACCATTACCAGCGGAACAGGCCCGTTTACATATAGCTGGTCGCCTTCGGGCGGAACAGCCGCAACCGCAACCGGCCTGGCCGCGGGAACCTATACCTGCACGGTGACCGACGCGAACAACTGTGTACAGTCGCAAACGGTGACGATTACAGAACCGGCTGCCATAACTTCTTCTGCCGTGCAGACGGATGTACTCTGCAATGCCGGAACTACCGGTGCGGCGACAGTAACAGCGGGCGGCGGAACTCCTTCTTATACTTACAGCTGGGCTCCGAGCGGCGGAACAGCGGCAACGGCAAGCGGCCTCATGGCGGGATCATATACGTGTACCATTACGGATGGTAATTCCTGTGTAAGCACACAAACGGTAACCATTACAGAACCGACAGCTGTTTCAGCAACTTCGTCGCAGTCGGATGTTTCCTGCAACGGCGGAAGCAACGGTACGGCTTCGGTCGTGGCTTCGGGCGGAACGCCGGGTTATACGTATAGCTGGTCGCCGAGCGGCGGCACGGGATCGTCGGCCAACCTGCTTGCGGCATCATCATATACATGCACCATCACCGATGCCAGCGGATGCACATCAACCAGTTCGTTTGTTATTACGGAACCGGCACCGATCGGATCTTCGTATATCTGGAACGACGCTACCTGCGGAAATAACAACGGCGATGCAACCGTAACAGGTTCCGGGGGTACCGGCCCGTATGTTTATTACTGGCCTTCTTCGGGAACGGTTGCCGCTACCGATACCAGCATGGCCGCGGGTATTTATACCTGCATCATCACCGATGCCAACGGTTGTGTGGACAGCATAAGTGTCACCATAAATAATTTCGGCGCGCCGCTGGTTTCACTTTCTGCACAAACGGATGTAAGCTGTTTCGGCGGAGCAACAGGCACGGCCACGGTTGCCGCTTCGGGCGGAACGTCGCCATACACGTACAATTGGACGCCCTCCGGCGGAACGGCAGCAACGGCAACAGGCCTTACCGCGGGAACATATACCTGTACGGTAACTGATGCAGGCAACTGCGTACAAACACAAACGGTCACCATTACCGAACCGCCGGCACTTGCTCCTTCAGTTACGAGCACCGGCTCTACCTGCAACGGCAGCAACGGTTCGGCGACAGTAACGGTTACCGGCGGAACAGGATCATACACTTATAACTGGCTGCCTTCCGGCGGCACAGCAGCCACTGCGACCAGTCTCGCATCAGGAACATACTCCTGCGTGATTACCGACGGTAACAGTTGTTCAGACACAGCGACCGTTGTTGTGGCCAGCAGCGGCGGACCATCGGTAGCAAGTTCTTCGCAGGTGGACCTGACCTGTTCCAACAGCAGTAACGGCAGTGCAACAGTAACGGCTTCCGGCGGAACCGGGCCGTATACATACAGCTGGACACCCAGTGGCGGAACCGCAGCGACTGCGTCCGGTCTTTCTGCAGGATCATACACCTGCACGATTACCGATGCAAACAATTGCACGACAACACAGTCGTTTACCATCACCGCGCCCGCCGCAGTCGCCGGAGCCGCAGCAACAACCAATATCAGTTGTAACGGCGGAAGCAATGGTTCGTCAACCATAACACCCTCAGGCGGAACCGGACCGTATACGTACAACTGGACGCCCTCGGGCGGAACTGCAGCGACAGCTTCGAGCCTGGGAACCGGGTCATATACGTGCACAATTACGGATGCGAACGGATGTACCGGAACGCAGATCGTTACGATCACGGAACCTGCGGCCATCGCGGTTACTTCAACAACATCCCCGGGCTGCGGAACAGGCAGCGGTGGCGCTTCAGCGGCAGCAACCGGCGGAACGGGAATCTTTACGTATGCCTGGACGCCTTCGGGAGGCAGCAGCCCGGTAGCAGCTAATCTTGCCGACGGAACATATACCTGTACGGCAACGGATGCGAATGGCTGCACAGCGACAACGGTGGTAACGATTACCAATTTCGCAGCGGCAACTGCGGCGATCACGGGTAATACGAGCATCACTATCGGAACAAGTACGGCGCTTACGGCTACCGGCGGAATTGTGTATGCCTGGTCGCCGCCGCTGGGACTGAGTTGCCTCAATTGCGCGAATCCCACAGCCAGCCCGGCATCAACCACTACGTACTGCGTTGATATAACCGATGCCAACGGTTGTTCCGACTCGGCTTGTGTAACAATCACAGTCGATGGCGACTGCGGCGAAGTGATGGTACCGAATGCCTTCTCGCCGAATTCCGACGGATCGAACGACGTGCTGTGTATCTACGGCAAGCAGTGCATTTCCGAAGTCGAATTTGTGATCTACGATCGCTGGGGTGAAAAAGTATTCACCACCACCGACCCGAACGCCTGCTGGGACGGGACGATGAAAGGAGGAGGAGAAGTATTGACCAGCGCGGTCTTTGTGTATTACCTGCGTGCCACCCTGCTCAACGGGGAAACGGTCACGAGAAAAGGAAACGTTTCATTGGTTTATTAATCGCTAAAAAAAGACAGCCATGAAAAAATCGATCTATATATCCAGCCTGCTTGCCCTGTTTGCCGCACCTGTTTTTGCACAGGACATTCATTTCTCGCAGTTCTACATGTCGCCGCTCACGCTTAATCCCGCGATGGCCGGCGCGCAGCACGAGATACAAACGCTGTTCAATTATAAAAGTCAGTGGCAGAGCGTGACCAATCCGTACAAAACGCTCGGCTTCTCGTATGATATGCGCCTGAACCGGAAGAAGGATGAAAAAGGAATTATTGCCGCAGGCATTAATTTCTTCAGCGACCGCGCAGGCGACGGAAAAATGGGAACCACGCAGGCCAACCTGTCGCTGAGTTACCATGCGCGCCTGAACAGCGACAACCTGCTCGGCGGCGGCCTGCAGGCCGGCTACTTTCAGCGCAGCCTGAATTTCAGCGCGCTTTACTGGGGCAGCCAGTACGACGGGACCTCGTTCAACACGTCGTATATTTCCGGTGAGCCGGTCAACGGAACGTCCAATTTTTCTGCGCCGGATTTCGGTGCAGGTATTGCGTGGACGTACGACAATTCGGCGAACTCCAACAGCGTTACCGGCGACAACGATCTGAAATTCAATCTCGGTTTGTCCGCGATGCACGTGAACCAGCCGGGTTATTCGTTTTACCAGGCCGAAGGAAAACTGCCGATGAAATACACCGTGCACGGAACAGGCCTGATCGGAATGAAGAATTCGAACCTCGCTTTTGTTCCCGGGTTCATGTATATGAAACAGGGCGACGCGCAGGAAATTTATGCCGGTACGCTGCTGCGTTACACGATGGGCATGGATTCGAAATATACCGGTTTTAAAAACGGTGCGGCGCTTTCACTCGGCGGGTTTATGCGGGCGAAAGATGCGCTGTCGGCCGTGGTTATGTTCGAATACGCGAACTACAGCATGGGCTTCAGCTACGATATTAATACGTCGGGCCTGACTGCCGCCAGCAACGGCCGCGGGGGAATCGAGATCGCACTGCGCTTTATTTCACCCAACCCGTTTTTGGGTAAAAAATCGGTCAGCAGTTTCAACTGATTATTTTTTTCAAAACAGGAAGCGGGAATTTTCAACATGAAAATTCCCGCTTCTCTTTTTGCTGCGATTATTTTCCGGCGACCGGGTTTTTCTTTTTGAAAAGCCGGTACGAATAAATCACCGGGACAAGCACCATTACCAGTATTCCTGCAAAGAAAACGCCGGCCATCCAGGGAAGCGGAAGCAAAAGCGCCGGCAGGATCAGCAGCAGCGAGCAGATTACCCAAACGCGCGCAGCCAGCCGGTGCGTCCTGTTCCAGATGTCCTCGTCATTCAGCGTCCACGGTGTGCGGATACCGACAAAATAATTGTGCTTCACCGTTCCCATCACGTTGCCCAAAACGAGGAAGAGCAGGCAGCAGCCGGTAACCACGATGCGTCCCATGTTGATTTCGTATCCCAGTGCGGCCATCAGCATGACGATCACCACGCCGGCGAAAAAATAATGCAAGGCAAGACGGATCGAAAAGTATGCTTTGGCGAAACGTTCGTAGTTCATCCGCTTCGGATCGAATTTCGGAAGCACGAGCATCAGCGCGTAAAGCAAAAGATTGATTCCCGGGAAAACCAGCAGGGAAGGTATCTTGTCGCTCCAGTCGTCCACTTCGTTGTGGATGTTCCAGTGCGTCGGGATCCGTTCCGGGAAATCGTTCCAGCGGATGGCGATCAGTACGAACGGGGCCAGCAGCGCCAGCCAGACCAGGATTTCTTTTTTGAAAAAGGTACTTGTTTTCATGGCATTATTTTTTTTTCGGTTTCTTCTTCTTGTCTTTCAGCTCCATGAACCACGACAGCAGTTCATCGAGCACTGTCGCGTTCAGCGAGTAACGGATAAACTGTCCCTCGCGGACGGCTTCCACCAGCCCGGCCTGCTTGAGCAGATCGAGGTGATGCGAAATGCTCGGTTTGCTGATGTTAAACGCATCCGCAATTTCCCCGGCGGCCAGGTCTTTTTCCCGCAACAGTTCCAGTATCCTTCTCCGGGTCGGATCGCCCAGCGCTTTGAATAGTATGTTCATTTCAATATTTAGACAAATATCTAAATATGTTTGTTCATATCCAAATCGCTTTTGTATTTAACCTGCTGATAGCCAGTAGCAAAATCGAAAGTAAGCCAATCTCATTTTCAAAACCCGGGCCGGTTCGGAGGGAGATTTATAAAGACCGGTCTGCGTTGCTCTGCGAATCTGCGGCAGAATATCATTTCGGAAACCGTATTTTTGTCCCGCTCAAGCACTTTACTAATTGCATGAAAACAGTCGACCAGTTTCATTTCGGGGGCAAAAAAGCGTTGATCCGCGTGGATTTCAACGTGCCGCTCGACAAAAGCAGTTTTGCCGTTACCGACGATACCCGCATTCGCGCAGCGATTCCCACGATCCAGAAAATCCGGAAAGACGGTGGTGCGGTAATTCTCATGTCCCATCTCGGCCGCCCGAAAGAAGGTCCGGAAGAAAAATATTCGCTGAAGCATATCATCAGTTGCCTGGAAGGCTTGCTCGGGACCAACGTGAAATTTGCCGCAGACTGTATCGGCGCCGCCGCGGAAACAGCCGCTTCCGCGCTGCAGCCCGGTGAAGTACTGCTGCTCGAAAATCTCCGTTTTTATAAAGAAGAAGAAAAAGGCGACGCAAATTTTGCGGGCAAACTGGCGAAGCTGGGCGACTTTTACGTGAACGATGCTTTCGGTACGGCACACCGCGCACATGCATCCACCGCGGTGATCGCGAAATTTTTTCCCGGCAGCAAATGCTTCGGGTACGTGATGAGCGGTGAGTTGGCCAGCATCAATAAAGTGCTGAACGGCGCCGCACGACCGTTCACCGCCATCATGGGCGGAGCCAAAGTATCCGACAAAATTTTAATTCTCGAGCAGCTCATCAAAAAAGCGGACAACATCATCATCGGCGGTGGCATGGCTTTTACGTTTATAAAAGCGATGGGCGGAAACATCGGCAAATCGCTGGTGGAAGAAGATCGTTTAGCAACTGCGCTCAGCATTCTCGACGACGCCAAAAAACGCGGCGTGCATATTTATCTCCCGGTGGATGCGCTTGCCGCAGATGCGTTCGACAATAACGCGAACAGGAAAACCTGCGACGTGAAACAGATTCCCGACGGGTGGATGGGACTTGACGTGGGACCGGAAACGGAAAAAATAAACGCGGACGTGATCGCGAAATCGAAAACGATTTTGTGGAACGGGCCGATGGGCGTTTTCGAGATGAGCCATTTTGAAAGCGGAACGAAATCGGCGGCGTTCGCCATTGCAGCGGCCACGAAAAACGGCACTTATACGCTCATCGGCGGCGGCGATTCGGTGGCGGCCATCAACAAGTACAAACTGGGCGACCAGGTGAGTTATGTTTCCACCGGCGGCGGCGCTTTGCTCGAGTATATCGAATCCGGTACTTTGCCGGGTGTGAAAGCTGTGGAGGAATAACGATTGAAAACGAAGCGCATCATCCTGTTTTTTTCCGCGACGGCATTTTTGCTTTCGCTGGCGGCCTGCGGAGACGATCCCTGGTCCCGCCAGGGCAATAAAGAATTCACGGCCGAATTCCCGGGCAAGGCACAGGATACTGCAACCATCGAAGACAATATGGCCACGCTGCGTCTTTTTTATCAGCCGACCAGCGCCGCCGATCCGAATGCGTATTACGATGTATCCGTTTGCACCATGCCCACCGTGCTCGATTCTTTCGGCGTCAACCTGGATGACGCCTTGCTTGCCGATGCCAAAGTATACGCCTGGTCGATCGACGGCGAAGTGATCGGCAAAGGCACTCCCGTGAAAAGTGGCAAGTACAACGGTTACGAATACATCATCGACATGCCGCAGAAAATCGGCAGGGTGGTGCTACGCAAATTCGTTTCCGGTAAAAAAATGTACACGCTGAAAGTAATCACACCCGCAGAACAGCTCGGGAACGAGCATGTCAAACATTTCCTGGAGTCGTTTGAATTAAAGTAAACCGGGAGGAAATTTTCCTGCCGGTTCCGCGTTTGTTTATCTTTACAGGCGAACCATGAAAAAAGTTTTTCCCGTACTCTTCCTGTTTTCCCTGCTCCTGTTTTCGGCCTGCGATGAAAATCGCCTGTTCGAAGAAAACCGTGAACTGCCCGATCACGCGTGGAGTGAGAAGAACAAACTCGCGTTCAGCTTTTTTGTTTCCGATACCGTTTCCCCGTACAATTTTTACATCAACCTGCGCAACGCCGACGATTACCCGTACAGCAATTGTTACGTATTTATGACCACGCATTTCCCGAACAACAAGATCCGCCGCGATACCATCGAACTCATGCTGGCCGATCAGAACGGGCGCTGGCTGGGCAAAGGGCAGGGCGATATTTACGACAACCAGCTCAAGTTCCGGAGCAATATGCGTTTCCCGCTCAAGGGAAAATACCTCGTCGAAATGGAACAGGCCATGCGCCGGCAAAGTCTCCCCGGCATGTATAATGCAGGCATCCGCATCGAGAAATCGACTTCCAAATAAATGTTCAGCGTTTCAGGTTTCAAGTTCAATGTTCGGTACTAAAACATTGAACTTGAAACATTGAACATTAAACGTAAAACCGTACTTTTATTTGGAATACCGTATACATGCTTCGCAGCACAAAATTTCTTCTTCTGCTTTTCCCGATCTCGTTTCTCCTTTTCGGAACCTGCCGGAAAGATCCGCCCGTTTCGCTTTTTAAAACCCGGCACGTAGTACTGGTGAGTATCGACGGTCCGCGCTGGTCCGAAACCTGGGGCGATTCGGCCGGCCGGCTGATCCCGCACCGCGCAACCGAAATCGCTCCGCTCGGCGTCATGCTGAATAACTTCAATAATCTCGGCTATACATATACTTCGGCGGGGCATACGGCTATGCTCACCGGTTTTTACCAGTCAATCAACAACAGCGGAACAGAACATACGATTTATCCGAACTTTTTCCAGTACTGGCTCGAAATGACGCGGCTGCCGAAAGAAAAAGCCTGGGTGATTTCTTCGAAAGACAAAATCGCTGCGCTCACGGATTGCCTGGAGGAAAAATGGGCCGGGAAATACCTGCCCTCGTCGTATTGCGGAGTGAACGGTGCAGGCAGTGGTTTCTGCCACGATTCGATCACCCTGCAGCGCGCTTTGTCGGTTTTTGCGCAGCATCACCCGGCGCTTTGCCTGGTGCATTTTTCGGAACCGGATGTATCCGGTCATTCCGGCAACTGGAATAATTATCTCGCAGGAATACGAAGTACGGACAACTATCTCGCGCAACTCTGGAATTTCCTGCAGCAGGATCCGGAATATGCCGGCAAAACCACGCTGATCGTAACGAATGATCACGGACGCCACCCGGACCAGGTTTCCAACGGCTTTATCAGTCACGGCGACGGCTGCGCGGGCTGCAGGCATATCGAGTTACTTGCCGTGGGACCGGATTTCAAAACGAATACGGTTCTCGCCAGCCCGTATGAACAGAAAGATATCGCACCCACCATCGCGTACCTGATGGGTTTTGACATGCCTTTTTCCGAGGGCAAAGTGATGAAGGAACTTTTCCGCTGAGGTTCTGTTAATTATCGTCAATCTTCCCGCCAAAAATTGCAAAACACATACGACGATCAAATCAGTAACGTTCCTTTGCGTATCAATTTCTCCATGCATCAATTTGAAGATTTGAAGATGTCCGCGCGCAAGCCTGTGTGCATTTTCAAATTTCCTCCATTTTCAAATTGATTAATCGGCATAGCCCGGAAGCAAGGCAAAAAACCGTACTTTTAAACCGCTTTTCAGCACAACATGGCCAAGGAAAAAAACACCAAACCAGCCTCCAAAAAAGACGCCGGGAAACCGAACTACCGCAGGTACATTCGCATTTTCTGGTTTCTTGTCGCCCTGCCGATAGTCGGCATTATTACGATTATTTCGGCCGTGGTTTTGTTCGCCGACCTCCCGGATATCGAGGCGCTGCAGAATCCGAAAAGCAATCTCGCTTCGGTTGTTTATGCAAACGACGGAAGCAAGGAGATCGGGCGCTTTTATGCCGAGAACCGCGTCAATGTGCGGTACAAGGACATCGACAAGGACCTGATCGACGCGCTGATCGCAACCGAAGATGCGCGTTACCTCGATCATTCCGGGATCGACGCCAAAGGACTTCTCCGCGTACTGGTGAAAACCGTGATCGGCGGAAACATGAGTTCCGGCGGCGGAAGCACCATCACGCAGCAGCTGGCCAAAATGCAGTTCCACAACGTGAAGGACCTCAGTTTGTGGCAGCGCTCGTACCAGAAACTGAAAGAATGGATCATTGCCGTGCGCCTCGAACGCCTCTACACCAAAGAGGAGATCATGACGATGTACCTGAACAAATTTGATTTTATTCACTCCGCCGTCGGCATCAAATCCGCTGCCAAAGTGTATTTCAATGCCACGCCCGATTCACTCAAGGTCGAGGAAGCTGCGATGCTTGTCGGCATGTGCCAGAATCCTTCGCTCTGGAACCCGGTCGGACGTGCGGATACAGCCAAGCACCGCCGCAACGTGGTGATGAGCCAGATGGTGAAGTACGGTTACATCACGCAAAAACAATACGATTCGCTTAAAGTACTTCCGCTGAGAATCAATTATCACCCGGAAGATCATAACGAAGGACTGGCGACTTATTTCCGCGAATATCTCCGCGAAAATTTCCTGAAGAAATGGTGCTCCGAACATCTCAAGCCGGACGGCAAGCCGTATGATCTTTACCGCGATGGTCTGCGCATCTACACCACCATCGATCCGAAGATGCAGAAATACGCCGAAGAAGCCGTTGCCCAGCACATGAAAGAACTGCAGGCGACTTTTTTCGAGCGATGCAAAAACAAAAAGAATGCGCCTTTCAGCTGGCGGGTTTCAAAAGATGAAATCGCGCAGATCATGAACCAGGGCATGAAGCGGTCGGACCGGTACAAGGGCATGAAGAAAGCCGGCGCTTCGGACGAGGAAATCGAAAAAGTATTCAATACCAAAATACCCATGACGGTATTTGCGTGGAACGGTGACCGCGATACCGTGTTTTCGCCGATGGACAGTATCCGTTATTACAAATCGTTCCTGCAAACCGGTTTCATGGCGATGGATCCGCAAACCGGGTATATCCGCGCCTGGGTGGGCGGAATCGATTTCCATCATTTCAAATACGATCACGTGAAAGAAAGCCGCCGGCAGGTAGGTTCCACGTTCAAGCCTTTTGTTTACGCGCTCGCTATCCAGGAAGGCTGGTCGCCTTGCGACCGGATCGCGAACGTGCGCACCTGCATTCCAACGCCTTCCGGCGTAGACTGGTGCCCGGATAATTCCGACAACAAGCACAACGGCGAAATGATGACGATGAAACGCGCACTCGCCCTGTCGATGAACTACGTAACCACGCAGATCATGAAACAGTTCGGTCCCGAAGCCGTGATCCAGTTCGTGCGCCGCATCGGCATTACCTCTCCGCTCGATCCCGTTCCTTCGCTTTGCCTCGGCTCGGCGGATATTTCCCTGTATGAAATGGTGGGCGCGAACAGCACCTTCGCCAATAAAGGAACCTGGATCGAACCGACATTTGTAACACGCATTGAAGACAAGAACGGGAAAGTGCTCGCCGATTTTATTCCGAAAAGGGAAGAAGCGATGAGCGAAGACAAAGCCTACCTGATGGCCAACCTGCTGAAAGGCGTGGTCGATCACGGAACGGGTGTGCGCCTGCGTTATAAATTCAAACTGACCAACCCGATCGCCGGTAAAACCGGGACGACACAAAACAATTCCGACGGCTGGTTCATCGGGCTCACGCCTGAACTTACCGGCGGCGCCTGGGTGGGTGCGGAAGACCGCAGCGTGCATTTCGACCAGACCAGCGAAGGACAGGGCGCGAGTATGGCCCTGCCGATCTGGGCGATATTCATGCAGAAAGTTTACGCGGATAAAACGCTCAAAGTCGGAAAAGGAGATTTCGAAAAGCCGAACAAAAAAATCATGATGGAACTCGACTGCAAACAGGCAGACGAAGATCCGCCGGATATTTTTGATCCGAACGACGATCCGTTCGATGATTTTGACGGCGGACTTTAACGCGGTTCTATTCACTCACAGCATATGAACAAAACAGTTGCCAACGCCGAAGAGGCAACCAGGGACATCCAGGACGGAATGACGATCATGCTCGGGGGCTTTGGCCTTTGCGGCATCCCGGAAAATTGTATCGCCGCACTCGTTAAAAAAGGCGTGAAAAACCTCACCTGCATTTCGAATAACGCGGGCGTGGATGATTTCGGAATCGGGCTGATGCTGAAACAGCGCCTGGTGAAAAAAATGATCTCTTCCTACGTCGGTGAAAACGAAGAATTCGAACGGCAGCTGCTGAGCGGCGAACTCGAAGTGGATTTGATTCCGCAGGGAACGCTCGCCACGCGTTGCCTCGCCGCCGGTTACGGCATGCCCGCCATCTTCACGCCGGCAGGCGTGGGAACGGAAGTGGCCAACGGTAAGGAACTGCGCAATTTCAACGGCAAGGACTACCTGCTCGAATATGCTTTCGATGCTGATTTCGCGATCGTCAAAGCCTGGAAAGGCGACATGTCGGGGAATCTTGTTTTCCGGAAAACATCCCGCAACTTCAACCCGATGATGGCCATGGCGGGAAAAATCACGATCGCCGAAGTAGAAGAACTTGTTCCCGAAGGCGCGCTCGATCCCGACATGATCCATACCCCCGGCATTTACGTGCACCGGATTTTCCAGGGCGTGAATTATGAAAAGCGGATTGAACAGCGGACGGTGAGGAAGAAGGCGTAAAATTCCTGCGGAATAGTTTTTCTCCTGAGTTTTCGATTGCCGATTTGGGATTTTCGATTAAGCGTTTAAACTTTAGCGCCTTGGCGTCTTCGCGGTAAAAAGCCGTACTGCCTTCATCACCGTTAAGGCGCAAAGACGCTAACGGGAATACCTCTTCAAATCGAAAACCGGCAATCGAAAATAAACAGGCTCCTTAATTGAAACTCATAGCATCATACTTCCGTGATCTCATTTTAAAAAGGACTTCCCTGTTTATCCTCTGGCTGATCATTGGCTGGTTCACGATCTATCCCATGGTCCGGCCCTGGGGCAATGCGCTTTCCTGGGATGTTTTCGGATATCACCTCTACCTGCCCGCCACGTTTCTCTGGCATGATCCGGGACTGAAAGATTTTTCCAAAGTAGAAGCGGTCAATAAAAAATACGAGAACACGCCCACGTATTACCAGGGCCAGTTCATCGAACGCGAAGGACAACCGAAGCGTTACCTGGTCAAGTACACGATGGGCGTTGCCGTGCTCGAATCGCCTTTCTTTTTCGCCGCGCACCTGCTCGCGCCGTCGCTGGGATATGAGCAGGACGGATTTTCACTGCCGTATAATTATGCCCTGATCGTCGCTAATTTTTTCTGGGTGATTATCGGCTTTATTTTCCTGCGAAAAGCGCTGCTGAAAATTTTCAGCGACGGCATAACCGCTTTATTGCTGGCGCTGATCGTACTCGGCACGAATTACTACCTGCTCGTACTGGCCAACCCCGGCATGACGCACTGTTTCGAATTCTCGCTTTTTGCGATGGTACTGTATTTCACTATCTGCTGGCATGAAACACCGAAAGTCTGGCTTGCCGTTTTACTCGGTCTCTGCATCGGCCTGGTGATTCTCGTGCGCCCGCTGGATGCGATCATCGTGCTCGTCCCGGTATTCTGGGGCATCGGCAACTGGTCCGATCTGTTTGAAAAAATCAAAATGGTTTTTACGCGCCGTTTTTTGCACCTGCTCTGTCTCGTTCTGACCTGCCTGCTGGTTATATCGCCACAGATGTATTACTGGTACAAAATTACAGGTTCGTGGCTCATTGTCAGTTACAGCAATAATCCTGGCGAAGGGTTTGATTTCCTGTCGCCGCATATTACCGATGTGCTTTTCAGTTTCCGCAAGGGCTGGTTTATTTACACGCCGCTCATGCTGCTGGCTGTTGCCGGATTGCTGGTGATGTGGAAGAAAAACCGAAAACAGTTCTGGTCTGCCTGTGCTTTTTTTCTGCTCAACATCTACGTGGTTTCCAGTTGGTCGTGCTGGTGGTACGCGGGCAGTTACGGGCAGCGCGCGATGGTCGAATCATACGCCGTTATGGTCCTGCCGCTCGGCTGGTTTTTCACCCGCGCCGCCGACTGGAAAAAGCCGTTGAAAACCGGTATTTCGGTGCTGACGGTTTTTTTAGTGTTGCTGAATATTTTCCAGGAGTGGCAATATTACAAAGGAGTGATTCCGCCGGATGGCGTGACAGCAGCGTATTATAAACGCGTATTCGGCAAACTGTCCGTGCAGCCCGCAGACCGTGAACTGCTTATGGTTTCCAGGAGTACCGGGGAAGCGGAACTGTTCAACGACGAAAACAAATATGTAAAACACGTTCTTTTCGAAGAAGGATACGAACGGATACAGGAAAACCTGCGCACACACTATGTCGATTCCATCCGGCATTCCGGGAAACAAAGTTACCGGATTGATACGTCCTGGGTTTTTTCACCGGTGCTGGAAATGCCCTATGAAAAAATTACGGGCAAAGATCACGCGTGGATACGTTCCGGATTCTGGTTTTTCCCGACGGCGGAAACTGACAAAACACAACTGGCCTTCACCATCTGCTTCATGCATGGCGATAAAGCGTACAAATATTTCGCAGCCGAAACAGGCGACTGTTTTAAAAATGCCAAAGTGCGCGAATGGAATTATTGCGAAGTGGATTATTTGACACCCGAAGTGCGGAATACGGGCGATCCTGTGCGTATCTGTTTCTGGCTGCGTGGACAGGAACCGGTTTACGTGGACGATCTGAAAGTGGAAGCATACGAACGGAAGGAATGATTTTGGATTGCCGATTTCGGATTTGCGATTTGAAGAGGTGTTCCCGTTAGCGTCTTTGCGCCTTCGCGGTGATGAAGGCAGTCCGGCTTTTTACCGCGAAGACGCTAAGGCGCTAAAGTTTAAACGCTTAATCGAAAATCCCGTTAAACATCCTTATTTTTGAACCTTCCAAAAAACGAATAACCATGCTGGATAAAAACGGAATCGCTAAACGAATCGCCCGCGAACTGCGCGACGGTTATTATGTCAACCTCGGCATCGGGATTCCCACGCTGGTGGCCAATTACATTCCGCAAGGTATGGACGTGGTCCTGCAATCCGAAAACGGTTTGCTCGGCATCGGGCCTTTCCCGTTCGAAGGCGAAGAAGATCCGGACCTGATCAATGCAGGAAAACAAACGATTACCACCATGCCCGGTTCCGCGTTTTTCGATTCGGCGATGAGTTTCGGTATGATCCGCGCAGGCAAAGTGCATCTCACCATTCTCGGGGCGATGGAAGTGAGCGAAGAAGGCGATATCGCCAATTGGAAAATTCCCGGGAAAATGGTGAAAGGCATGGGCGGTGCGATGGATCTGGTGGCTTCGGCGAAAAATATCATCGTGGCCATGCAGCATGTGAACAAAGCCGGCGAATCCAAACTGCTCCCGAAATGCGAACTGCCGCTGACCGGCGTGCGGTGCGTAAAAAAAATCGTGACCGAACTCGCCGTGCTGGATGTCGTTCCCGGGAAAGGTTTTGTGCTGCTGGAGCGCGCTCCCGGCATCTCCGTCGAGCAGATTAAAAATGCGACACGCGGAAAACTGGTGATCGAAGGCGATATTCCGGAAATGGACATACAATAAACAGCAAAACGTTTCGTTATTCAAGCTGTTGTTCCCGAAACGGCGACCTGTGAGCTGCTCCCGCAGTACTGAAAAACAGGTCCATCGCATCTCCCGCGGCCAGGCACAGAAAACAAAAATTTTATCCTGCAAAAACCGTGTATGAATCCAATCGGCCCCGGGGAAAATAAATACGCAGCACGTTACCGCAATATTATCCTGGTTGCCCTTATCCTGGTTGCAAGCATATACGTTGTGCTGCGCGCGATCTGCGTTTCTTTTACGCACGATGAAGCGGTCACATTCCTTAATTATGTGAACAGGCCCTGGGAAGAAGTACTCCAGGTTAACTATACCAACAACCATTTTCTCAACACGCTGCTCACGCGCCTGAGCTTTGACGTATTCGGATCTTCCGAATTTGCATTGCGTTTGCCCAACGTGATCTGCAGTATTTTATTTTTCATTTTCGGCGCGCGCCTGCTCCTGCGTTTGCCGTTGGGGCGCTGGGGCGCTCCCCTGGCTTTTACAGCGTTCGTATGCAATGCTTTTTTACTGGAATTTTTCGGATTATCCCGGGGATACAGTATTTCCCTCGGTCTGCTCATGATCGCGCTTTACTGTCTTTACCGGGGCATCGAAACGAAATGGTTTTTCGCGTATGGATTTACTTCGGTCGTACTGACGGCCCTTGCCGTGACGGCCAATTATACGCTACTGAATTTTTTCCTGGTCCTGGCCGCATTCTTTTTATGTTACGGCATAGCAGGTATCATAAGTATGCGAAAGGAACCGCGCAAACTGCTGCTGTATTCGGTTTTGTACCTGCTCGCTGCTTTCGCCGTCACCGGTTTTGTTTACCTGGCCTGGGAAACGCTCACGAAGCTCAATGAGAATGGCAGTATGGATTTCGGCGGCAATACCGGTTTCTGGACAGATACGGTCGGCTCGCTGGTTATAAAATCCCACATGAGCATTTTCGACAGCAATAAATGGCTCCTGGTATTTGTCCCGGTGCTTGCAGGTATCCTGCTGGTTGCGGCAACAGTATTGGTGCTGGTGCGGTTCGTGAAAAAAGAACGTTCGCCCCGGCTGATCTTTACTGTTTTCCTGCTGGCTGCCCTCGCAGGTTGCGCGACAGCCGTTACCCTGCAGCATAAACTGTTCGGAACGCCTTTCCTTATAGACCGGACAGGGATATACTTTATTCCTCTTTTTTCCCTGCTGGTCATTGTGTGTTTTTGCTCCGAAGGACCTTTACTCTTACTGCGGCGATCGGCTGCGGGATTATTTTTTCTGCCGTTGATCATCGCCCAGTTCAGGGATATAAATCTTACAAAAACGGTGACCTGGCTTTCCCACGAAAATATGCGCGAAACCGTGGAGCAACTGGCCAAAGATGCGCAGCAGAAAAAACCGGGAACCGGCCCGCTCATCGTTGCTGTTTCGTTCGAACTGGCGCCCGTATTCAACTATTACGTGTTCGCAAAACAAATCAACTGGATCCAGCAGGTGCCGTACGATCAGGTCGGCTATCGCAGGTACGCGGATTATTGCCTGGCCGAAGAAATGGATCCGGCCTTCCCTGCCGAAGCCCCGTTCGACGTCACCTGGCAACAAAGCGGGAAAAAAATCCTGGAAAACCGGGAACCGGTTCGCTACAGGCATGTAAAAACAATGGCCAGTTTTGATTTTGAACAGGAAGATGATCGTCCGAAAGTCAAAGGCTATCGCGGAAAGTATGCGGAACTCACCGGTCCCGGGCACAGGGATTCCAAAGCAGTCGTCGATTCGGTTTCCGATACCATCAATACCGGGCGCATGTTTCGCGTTTCCTGCCGGCTTTCAGCAGAACATCCGCGCGTGCATATTTCCGCCGTGGTAAGCATCATCAGGAACGGGCAGGGCGTTATCTGGAAACAGTTTTCACTCTCATCGTTCATCCGCAAGAACAACGAATGGATGCTCGCCGATCTTCGTTTGGTGGTCGAACAGCAATTACTTCCCGGCGACGATGTGGTCATTTATTTCATGAATGAAGGATCCGAACCGGTTGCCGTCGATGATTTGCAGGTTGACGAATATGCCATGGAATGGCCGTGACCGGGCGTGAAACCGGTGATTGAAATCAAATGACTGATCTTTGTTTTGATACATGACTGACCTCGATCTCAGGCACGATAAAACAGCAGCACGCTACCGCGACATATTCATTATTGTCAGTGGACTGGCTTTGTTCATTTATATCGTGCTCCGCGCGTACCTGCTGTCATTTACCGTAGATGAAAACGGCACCTACGGCATGTTCGTGAGCAGGGGAATTGTTTTGCCCGAAGTATACGATCATTTTTCCGCGAACGATCATCCGCTGAATACGGCGATGATGATTTTCTTCGAGAAAATTTTCGGCAGCGGTGAATTGTCATTGCGCTTTCCGAATGTGCTTGCCGGCTTGCTTTACCTCTTCAGTACAGCCATGATGGTTCGGAGAATGCGCCCCGCTCTTTTTTCCGCAGCCGCTTTCCTGGTACTCAACCTTAACCCGTACCTCGTGCAGTATTTTTCGCTGGCGCGCGGCTACGGTCTCGCCTGCGGATTAACGGCTTTCGCTTTCTGGCAGGCCTGGCGTTATTTCGAAGACGGGTATCGTTTTCGTCACCTGCTGGCTGCGATGCTCACATCGTCACTCGCCGTGTATGCCAACTTCACGTACCTGAATCTTTACCTGCCTGCTGTTGGTTTACTCGGCCTGTTTGCTTTCTGGAAACCGGGAGCGGGACAAATTGCTTTTAAATCGAGGATCGCGCACCCGGCCCTGGTACTTACGGTCGTATCGGTAACGCTGCTCGTCGTTATTCCGGTCGCGATGAAAATGAAAGCGGCAGGCGCTTTGTTTACCGGCGGGGCAATATTTTTCTGGGAACATACTGTACAGTCTGTAATCGAAGCCAGTCTTTTTGATACCCCGGGATCGCTGGAACTGAAAGCGCCGCTGGCCTTGCTTGTCGAAATAATGTACTGGCTGTCGGCCGCCGCTGTTCTGGCCTGGACAACTTGGGGCTGGATAAAAAAGAAACGCCCGGTATTCCCGCTTTTTGTTTTGCTTGCGCTTACACTTTCCGTAGTATCGATCCTGTTGCAATACGAACTCATGGGAACGGAATACGTGACCTTACGCATGGCGCTTTTTTTACTCTGGCCTTTCCTGTTGCTGCTGCTGCTGGCGGCCGAAAAAATTCCCGGGCCGAAAATAATTCCTGCAATCGTTTGTGTTTTACTCGCCGCTCCGCTGACGTATCACTTTGCAGGAACGCTCAGCCTGTATCACGGTTTCGGCTGGCCCACGGGCGAGGATAACAAAGCGGTTGTAAAACTGCTCGAAGAATACCGCGGAAAACAACCTGCCGGGACACGCCTGCGGATAGGTATTGAACCGGTGCTTGTTGTCACCGGTTTCGACTATTACAAAAAAACCGTTCTCTTTTCACAGTACGATATCACGGATCATGCAGCGTACTTCACCCATGCGCTGAATGATTTTTGTTTCCTCACGGCCACCGCACGGGCGCAGGCGGATAGCAATCTCTGGACGGTGTATAAAGAATTTCCTTCCGGGAATGTTTTGCTGTCGCGAAAGAACAAAAAGACAGCGCCACGGCTGACGAAAGAGCTGAACGTCAGCGATTACGGCGAAGGTACCACGCTTAACCAGGAGCAGAAGAACGTGTATTTCGGAAGCAAATGGACGGATTCTCTTTCCGCGCCGGCGCATTTTATGGCATGCGTAAAATTTACGATCAGGCAAACGGATAAATCCCGGGGCGTGATTTTCATTACGTGTAACCGGGGCGGGAAAGAATATTTTGCGCAAGGCGCCGACCTGTACACGCCTCCGGAAAAAAGCGGCGAATGGATTGAAAATATGGTTACGATGATTCTGCCGGATGATTTTAAACCCGGCGATGAAATCATTTCCGCCATCGCCTGGCAATCCGGCGACCCGGTAATTGTTAAGCAGATGAGACTGTCGGTTGAAGCCTATTGATTACTTTCGGGAAGCAGAAATAAAACGGACTTTGCAGAACCGCTCAACAGAATATCGCTATTTCCTCGTCAGCCTTGTTTTACTGACTGTTTACCTGCTTGTGCTGGCGTTCCTGAACCGGGGCATTCTCGACACGGGCGACGGGCTCAACCATCATTTCATCGCAAAAAGTTCCTGGCAGTATCCCCGTCTTTTTCTCGATCACTGGGGCAAGCCGCTTTATACGCTGTTTTCTTCACCCTTCGCCCAGGCCGGGATGACGGGCACGGTCATTTTCAACATCCTCCTGTTTGCCGGGACGAGTTTGCTGCTCCGCGATATCGTTTTACGGCTCGGCCTGAAACACAGCTGGCTGATCCCGGTCATCCTGCTTTCCTCGCCGGAATATTTCGACAATGTTTTTGCGGGACTGACGGAAACATTTTTTGCATTTCATCTTGCGGGAATACTCTTTTTCGTTTTCCGCGGCAAATGGATCGCCGCCGCAACCGTCGGTTCGTTCATCCTGTACTCGCGCAGCGAAGGCATGCTCGTGCTGGCCCTGCTCGGCGCGCTCCTGCTCTGGCGCAAACAATGGAAAGCGATCCCGTTCCTGCTTGCCGGTTTCTGCATTTACGGCGTGCTCGGCAAACTGATGCTGAACGATACCTGGTGGTATTTTCACAACGATCCGTACAAAGGAAATTCCTGGTACGGCAGCGGAACCTGGTATCATTTCCTGGTCGGCAGCGTGGATATTTTCGGCTTCCCCGCATTGATGCTCGCTATTTTCGGTTTGATCATCGTGGTGGATGTGATGCTGAAAGAAAAACCGAAACAAATTCCCGAAATGTTTTTTGCCGGGCTGGTGTTTTTTCTTTTTCTCGCCATCCATTCGGCGCTCTGGTTTTTCGGGAAAAAAGGTTCGCTCGGTCTTTTGCGCGTCATCGTATGCATAGAACCTGTATTCGTGCTTTTTGTTTTTTACGGGATCAGCCGGTTCCAGTTGCAATCCAAACGCCTGCTGCAGGTCATAACTGTCGTGTTTGTGGGCCTCGCGCTGATGCAGCCCTGGTTTTACCGGGAATACCCGCTCAAGCAATCGAAAGAAGAACTGCTTTACGGCGGAGCAGGAAAATGGCTGAAAACATTTTTTGAAAAAAACGGGAAGCCGCCGGATGTGATCACACTGCACCATCCTACCATGTATTACCACGCAGGATTGAATCCGTTTGATGAAGATCATTCACCGGATTTCTGGCATGCGCCGCCGCCGTTCACGAAAATTAAAAACGGCGACATGATCGCCTGGGACAGTTATTTCGGCCCGAACGAAGGACTGGTTCCACTTGAAAAAATAGAATCCGATTCCACGCTTCACCTGCTGCGCACGTTCACACCCGTAACCCCGATGAATACGATCAGGGGCGTGCCGCACGAAGTGCGCGTCTATATCCGCCGCCCCGTAATTTCCGATACAACGGTTGTTGAACAGCACACGTACGCTATCGGCGATACGCTGAGCGGGAAAAAAATATTCCTGGATTTTGCATTGCTCAGCCTTTCCGGTTATGCTGCCGATTCGTATAATGAATACTTCATGGAATATGAAGTGGACTATGAAGTGATGAACCGCGAACGCATCAAAAGCATGCACGTAGTACTGACCAGCAAGGACCCGGACGTTTCGTTTACACCGGAACTTCCCCTGGCCGATACCGGTCGCATGAAAAAACTGGTACGTATTCCGCTGGCGCAGCCCGATGCGGAATACCTGCCGGTAAAAAATTATTTCTGGATGCAGGGAAACGGGAAAGTCAGAATTCACAGCGTAACGGTACGACTGAAACGCAGAACGTTTAAACTTTCCTGAGCACGCAAAACCCGGGCAAACCGTTCCGGGCCGGGACGTACAGCCGGATCACTGAAAAAAACTTACTTTTACACACTTTTTGAATAGCATTCATGTCCTCACCCAGCAAACTTTCCATCGTCATCCCGGCTTATAACGAAGCCCGCACGATTCATTTTATTTTGAATAAAGTGCTGGCGGTTCAGCTGATCGGCGGCCTGCAAAAGGAAATCGTGATTGTAAACGATTGCTCGAAAGATGATACGCTGGCGGTGATTGAAAAATACATCGCGGAACATCCCGGGAACGATATCCGGCTTTACAACCAGCCCGTGAACATGGGCAAAGGCGCCGCACTTCACCGCGGGATCAATGAATCGACCGGTGACCTGGTCATCATCCAGGATGCCGACCTGGAATACGATCCGGCGGAATACAATATCCTGCTCAAACCGGTCCTCGACGGTTTTGCCGACGTGGTTTTCGGTTCCCGTTTTATGGGCGGACGTCCGCACCGGATCCTCTTTTTCTGGCACACGATCGGGAACAAATTCCTCACCTTCCTGTCGAACATGTTCAGCAACCTGAACCTGTCCGACATGGAAACCTGCTACAAACTCTTCAACGCCAAAATGGTGAAAAGCCTGTACCTGAAAGAAAACCGTTTCGGCTTCGAACCGGAGGTTACGGCGAAAATTTCACGCGTTCCCCAGGTGCGCATTTACGAAGTCGGCATTTCATATTACGGCCGCACATACGAAGAAGGAAAAAAGATCGGCTGGAAAGACGGCTTCCGCGCCATCTACTGCATCCTGAAGTATAATATTTTCAGTACGAAAGTTTTTAAGGACGAGCAGCAGCAAGGAAAGTAAAACAGTCACTTCACCCTGAAAATATACACCGCCGGCCATTCCGGTTTTCCCGCGCTGCGGAATTCTTCTTTCGGCGACCTGGCCTGGAATACGTTTTCCAGGTCGGGCCTGTTCAGCAGCGAGTCCAGCGGAAGCCGTCCTTCCACCGGGCCGAAATGCGAATCCCAGATGATGATGGAACCGCTTTCCAGTTTCCCCGCTTCCGCCTGCATATCCCATAAATTGCGCGACCTGTTCCGGTCGAACGGATCGTAATCCGAAAGAAAAATGATGAACGGATGCTGGCAATACAGCATCTGCCCGGCCGTGTTTTTTTTCAGCCACTTCCCGGCTTCCACCGCAGGATACTGTTCGTTGTCCACATGAAACGGAACACGGCTTTGCCGAAGTGTCTGCACGATGTTCAGCGAAAGCGCGAACAAAGCGATCAGCGGCGGCAGCCACATGCGCTGTAAAAAATTATCCCGCATCAGGCTGAGGATGCCGGCCACAGCGATCGCGGCGAGCGGCGTTACGGCCGCCATCACGCGCAGCAAACCGTACGAACCGAAAAGTCCGTACGCCCAGAAAATACTGTGCGCGATAAAATACACGGTGAACGCACCGTACACGAGCAGTAATTCTTCAGCAAAAAGAGCGCCCTGTTTTTTCCGGCTGCCCAGGCGGATCAGCGTCCATATCCCGGCGGCGAGAAAAAGCACAACACCCGAACTGCCGAGCAGGATTTCGTTGTTTTTGGCAAAATGAAAAAAACTTCCGCTGCCGTAAAGGTCTTCGCCTTTGTACGGATTATCGTGGATCACCCAGAGAAAATCACCTGTCGCTATTCCGCCGGCTATGCTGTAGACGATTGTTCCCAAAGCCAGCATCGGGATCGCCCGCCAGTCGCGGCGGATGAGCAGGAGCAAACCGAACAGCGGCAGCAAAAGAAATCCTTCGCTGCGGATGAACGGAAGAAACGAAACAACCGCCGCCGCCCAGCCCCGCTTTTTTTTCAGCATCAGCCAAACCGAAAGCACGAGTATAAAACCGAAAAAAGGTTCGGTGAGCCCGCTGATGGCTACCGTGAAATACAGCGGACAAAAAACAGTCAGCAATGCGGAAAAGCCCGCGAAACGATACCCCAGCAGGTGTACGGATTTTCCCGCAAACCAGGCCGTGCCCGCCGCGCAAAACAGGTTGAACAAAACCGTTCCGCCGTAACCGAACTGCGCAAACGGGCTGCTGACCAAAATGTAAAACGGTTTTCCCCAGTGATGCAGGAAAAGTTCGGGATGCGTCCACGAATACTTTGCGATCTGGTAGTGCTGGATGCCGTCGCCCACATCCGAATACCCGTCGGAAATAAAAAAGTAAAACAACAGCACGGCAAATCCCGCAGCCACACCGGCAAGCAAAGTCAGCTGCCTTTTCCTGGAAAACGTATCGGCTGCGTTAGGCATCAGTTCGTGTTTCCGCCGGGGATTAATTTTTTCAGGCGGTCGGTGAGATGACTCAATATGCCCGTTTCAGCAAGCGCGATGAGCAGGAGCAAAGGAAATATCCAGATCACGCGCGTCTGGTAACGCGGCAGCACCACCGAAAGACAACCGCAGATCACCGCGTTGGCCGCGACGAAAAGAAAAAGGAATCGTACCACCGGGCCAAGTGACGTTATTCTTTCACGGATATTTTTCATTGTGAAAAATAAAATTAGCAGGAACCAGGAAAGGAAAACAAAAACGTACTGGCTGTTTTCCATGCGCCGGTAGTTCAGCCCGTCGTGCTGCTGCAGGGCCGAGGAATAGCTGCGCAGTTCGTGGTGAAAATGCCGGTACACTTCGATGTACGACGGCGAGCCGGGCCCCTGTTCCGGGTTCTCGCTGCCCAGGTCCATCCGGAAGTCGAAAAACTGGCGCGCGGAATATTCCGCCGATTTGGTTACGATGCGTTTCAGGCAGCGCGGATCACGGAGCATATCGCCCATCAGCCGGTTGAACTCCGGCCGGGTATGTTCCCATCCGCCCACTTTGTAAAGCGGGCTGCGCACGTAATCCCAGATAAAGTCGGAATACGGCAGCGAATCTTTATACGCGCAAAGGCTGTAATTTTTTTTATCGCAGTTCGCATTTAAGTATTCTTCCACGATGCCCGCATCAACCATCCGCCCCATTAAAAAAATATGCTGGTTCTGGTTGATGAAAAAACGCCCGGAGTAACCCAGGTTCAACGTGCCGAGCAGCAGGAAAGCGGAAACGATCAGCCCTGCCGCAAAAACAAAACGCTTCCGCGGAATTTCACGCAGCCCCGATTTTTTCCGCAGGCGGAGCAGCAGCACAAAAACCAGGGCGAGAATCAGAATAAATACATGCGATGTATGCGAAAGAAGCGCGAATACCACGATGACCAGGCTGATAATTTTGTCGCGCATTTTTCCCGGCGGACGGAAGAGCCATACCGTCACCAGCAGGCCGAGCGGGGCCGTGAGGAAATCGGGCAGGAGCGTGCTCGATTTTTGCGAAAGGCAGGTGAACGCCGTCAGCAGCCCGATACTGATGAAAAAAAGAAGATCGTGATTGAACTTCGTGACAAAACTGCGGATGAAAAGCCGGATGGTCCAGGCCGTGAGCAGGCACTGCGCCAGCACCACCAGCCACAGCGTATCGTGCAGGCTCACGTGGCGGATGAAAAGTCCGTAAGCGATCGGCCGGTCGTTCGGAACGACGCCTTCCATACCCGCGCGGATATACGCACCGGTGTCGGGATACGTGAGCGCGTAACCGTTGTAAAAAGCCATGAACGCCAGCAGCAAAGCCCCGCCGCCAAGAACCAGCAGGCTGCGGAAAAGCGACTGTGAACGTTCTCGCGTATTCATCTGTGTTTAAAAAATAATGACGTTACTCTGAGTGGTAATGGTGTCACCCTGAGCGGAGACGAAGGGTGCACAACATTACACCGCTTCATGCCGCATCCGTTTGCGGGCCATCGAGGCGCGGATGTCTTCCAGTTCACCTTTCGGGATGGCGCTGATCAGGCGGCGCGTATAATCCGTTTTCGGGTTCGAGCAGATTTCATCCGCGTCACCCATCTCTTCGATCACGCCCTGGTTCATCACCACCATGCGGTCGCACATGAATTTCACCACCGACAGATCGTGCGAAATAAAAATATAGGTGAACCCGAATTCTTTTTTCAGTTCGTTCAGCAGGTTGAGCACCTGGGCCTGTACCGAAACGTCGAGCGCCGAAACCGACTCGTCGCAGATGATGAACTGCGGGTTGAGCGCGAGCGCGCGGGCAATGCATATCCGCTGCCGCTGTCCGCCCGAAAACTCGTGCGGGTACCGGTAAAAATGCGTCTCGTTCATATTCACGCGGTGCAGCAGTTCGATCACTTTTTCTTTCCGCGCTTTATCGTTGTTCAGGATTTTGTGCACGCGCATGGGTTCCATCAGCGCATCGCCGATAGTGATCCGCGGGTTGAGCGAAGAATACGGATCCTGGAAAATGATCTGCATTTCCTTGCGCAGTGCGCGCATGACCGAAGGTGAAAGGCTCAGCAGGTCCTGGTCTTTGTAAATGATCTGCCCGCTCATCGGCTCGATCAGGCGCAGGATAGTGCGGCCGAGCGTGGTTTTCCCGCAGCCCGATTCGCCTACCAGGCCGAGTGTTTCGCCGGGATAAACGTCGAAGCTCACATCGTCAACCGCCTTGGTATAATCGAGCGATTTGCCAAATATGTTTTTCTTTTTCGAGAACCAGGTTTTGACGTTGCGCAGTTGCAGGATCGGTTTTTTCGCGTAAAGCACTTCGTGCTGGCGGCGGCGTTCTTCACCGGTAAGCGTCAGTTGTTCGGTTACCTGCAGCACGGTGCGGTCGCTTTCGCGCACGTTGCCGGTTTCATCCGTGGTCATAAAATCCGAAACGGTGGGCAGCCAGTGCAGGCGGCGGTTCAGCGGGGGGCGGCAGGCGAGCAGGCCCTTGGTGTAAGGATGCTGCGGGTTGGAAAAAATTTCGAGTACGCTTCCCTGCTCCACGATTTTTCCTTTGTACATCACCACCACTTTATCCGCCAGCTCGGCAATTACGCCGAGATCGTGCGTGATGAACATGATGCCCATATCGTGCTCGTTCTGGAGCTTGAGCATCAGGTCGAGGATGGTTTTCTGCACGGTAACGTCCAGGGCCGTGGTCGGTTCGTCGGCCACGAGGATCGACGGCTGGCACGACATGGCCATCGCGATCATCACGCGCTGTTTCTGCCCGCCGGAAATCTGGTGCGGGTATTTCGAAAAAATATGTTCGGGCTCGGGAAGCATCACTTCCCGGAAAAGATCAATAGTACGGGCTTTGGCGGCCGAAGCGCCCAGTTTCTGGTGCAGGCGGATGGCTTCCATCACCTGGTTTCCGCAGGTATAAACCGGGTTGAGCGAAGTCATCGGTTCCTGGAAAATCATGGCGATTTCGTTGCCCCGGTAGCGGCGCATCTCGTTTTCGGGCAGCTTGGTCAGGTCGATGATCTGCCCGGTTTTGTTATGGAAAAGGATTTCCCCGCTGGCGATAATCCCGGGAGGATTCGGGATCAGGCGCATGGCCGACAAAGCCGTAACGGATTTGCCGGATCCCGATTCACCAACCACACCGACGGTTTCTCCTTTGTTGATGGTGAACGAAATATCATTCACCGCCTTGATCGTCTCATTTTCCGTGCGGAATTCGGTTACGAGGTTCCGGAATTCCAGCAGGGTTCTGTTGTTATGCTCCATAGAGGAAAAATCTTCGCAAAGAGCCTAAAAGTAAGGGAATAATGCCGTTTCGCCAAATATGCTGCGGGGCTTTAGATGAAGGGGAATCGTGCAGGGACGAATGGCTTTCGGAAGCGCATCTGCGGCGCATCAAATCACCGGCGGCTCCCGCTTTCCGCTGCTGCTCCGCGTACGTTCCGGCTTCATTCAAAGCGCCTGTTTCACTGCGGGGCATCCGCTGCAATCGGGGCTAAAAGGGCAGCTCCGGAGCATCAAACAACGTATTTTTAGTAAATTTGAAAGGATAAAATAGTGTCATGACGAAGATCCAGGAATTCGAGTTTATGGATAAAGATAAATGTCTTGAAAAAGCAGGCTCGCAATGACCATAACGTATATGTTTCACTGCGGAGTCCGCCTAACAGGCTCTAAAACACCCTCACCGAATCCCGCCCCAGCGAATCCTCCGGCGTACCCATTTGGAATTCACCACCCTCTATAAAAATCACATCGGTCATATCGGTATCGTAAACCGTGAGCGCTAATTTCCCGTAACCGTATTCCGCGCTCTCGTCCTTCAGGATAATCGCCGTCGGACGCATTTGCCCGGGAACCTTCCAGCGCCGGAATTCCTGCACCGATTCGGGCTGACCGTAGATTCTGGAAAAATAGTCCATGAACCGCCCGAACATCAGCTCCGCATCCGCACTGTCGCGCTGGTAAATATCCACCTGGATTTCCTTCAGCCCCAGCGAATCGAAATTAAACTCGTATGTAAAACTGGTTTTCCCGGCGAGCGAATCTTCATACAGTAGATTGTCCGCTTCGCCCAGCGTCAGCGTTTTCGGGTTGCAGCGTTGTTTAACCGCGTTCACGTTCATGCCCAGCCCGATGCCGCGGAAAGCTGCGCTGTCGTTTTTCAGAATTTCCGGCAGGGGAGAAGGAAAGCTGCGCAGGACACGATCCGTTTCCGGCTCGTTACTACAGGAAAATAACAGGCCTGCGGCGAGTGCGGATAAGAGTACGGAAAAACGGAACGTATAGTTTTGCATTACAAGGCGGAGTATTCGGTGATTAATTTGCGATTGCCGATTTTGAACGACGGTAAATCGCAAATCCAAAATCGGCAATCGCAAATTAAGTCGATATGGTTACGAGTTCTTCCGGGATCAACGGTTCCCCTCTGTAACGTCTAAGCAGTTGCGCTACCGTCAGCACGTCCTTCTGGCAATACACCACGATCCGCGCAAGATCATTTTCATTATAGTATACACCGTACACCTGGCTTCCGTTGATATCGTCTTTCGGCGTGGGAATATCGAAAAGTGCGGCGAGCAGGCTGATGGACGTATAACTTTTGTAATCGCCGAATTTCCACATCTCCATCGTATCGAGCAGGTTGATCTCCCAGGGTTTTTTGCCGGTGATGTCGAGCAACTGCGGCAGTTTGATGCCGTGCACCACCATGCGCCGCGCGATGTACGGGTAGTCGAATTCCTTGCCGTTATGCGCGCAGAGCCGGTGCAGCGGACCGTTATACCGTTCGTGCAGCAGGGCCGCGAAATCCGCCAGTAATTTTTTCTCGTCGTGGTCCGCAAACGAACGCAGGTGAAATCCGCCGTTCTTTTTTATCGCACCCACGGAAATACAAACGATCTTCCCAAACTCCGCATAAATCCCCGCGCGATCATACACCGAAGCCGGCGTATCCTCCTCGTTCCGGTCGCGGAAAAATTTCGCTTTCTGGTCCCAGAGCTTCTGCCACTTCTCCGGCGCCTTGTCGTAAACCGGGTATGCCGGAACAGTTTCGATGTCCAGGAAAAGAATGTGATCTAAATTTAGCGACTCGAGCATAGTTTAAAACGTAGTTCTAAGTACAAATGTATGATCGTATTTCCGTATGTCTGTTTCGAGCGGCAGTCGGCAGCGGCAGTTTCCGTATTACAGCAATGTCCCTGGAAAATCCAGGCGACATGCGAAGCGCACCAAATGACTGCCGCTGCCTCCTGCCGCTTTGATAAGACCTGTTCCGACGCAAACCCCGCTTTTCATGGATGCAAAAACACGGAGGAATGTATCAGGACTAAGTGTGTTACATATGCGTATGAAACTCATTCCTTTCCACGTACTCGATAATCTTCCCGGCAATATCCACACCGGTTGCGCCTTCGATGCCTTCCAGTCCCGGCGAGGAATTCACTTCCATCACCAGCGGGCCGCGTTTGCTTTGCAGCATATCCACACCGGCGATGGCGAGACCTAATTTTTTTACGGATTTGATGGCGGTCGCTTTTTCCTCCGGGCTCAGTTGCACGAGCGTCGCTTTTCCTCCGCGGTGCAGGTTGGAACGGAAGTCGCCGGCGGCGCCCTGCCTGCGCATCGCACCTACGATTTGCCCGTCAACGATAAATGCGCGGATATCGGCTCCCTTGGCTTCGGCGATGAATTCCTGCACGAGGATTTCCACGTTCACATCCATAAACGCTTCGATCACCGACTTGGCCGAATTATGTGTTTCCGCCAGGATCACGCCGATGCCCTGCGTGCCTTCCAGCAGTTTGATCACCACCGGCGCATCGCCCACAAGTTTGAGCAGGTCGTTGATATTGTTCGGTGTGGAAGCGAACGCGGTTTTCGGCATACCCACGCCGGCCTTGGCCAGGAGCTGCAGGCTGCGCAGCTTGTCGCGCGAACGTACCAGCGCCTGCGATTCGACGGACGAAAACACTTTCATCTGCTCGAACTGCCGCACCACCGCTGCGCCGTACATCGTAACCGAAGCGCCGATACGCGGGATGATGGCGTCGATGCCGGTTACTTTTTCGCCCCGGTAATGTATGGTGGGCTGACCCGATTCGATCAGGAGCACGCATTTCAGGTGATCCATCACCACGATATCGTGTCCGCGTTTTTTGCCGGCTTCAATCAGCCGCTTCGTCGAATACAGGTTCGCGTTGCGTGAGAGGATGGCGATTTTCATAGACGATAAAATTAGAGACGGGAGTTTTGCGGGTAAGCTGACCACGGAGACACGGAGAACACAGAGAACCACGGAGACTCTGTGTGCCTCTGTGCGCTCTGTGCCTCTGTGGTTGTTTGTTTATGCATAATGATTCCGGGAGAAACGATAACTGGAAAATTGGTTTTGGTGGATCGTGAATTGAAAATTCGTTCAGAATGATTTCGTTTCGTTTTCAGTAAGCAGGTTCTCCTGTGAAACATCCACAACAAACCGGTTTTTCAAAAGCCTTCGCCCGATGAGGACGGGATACCGCATATTGCCGCGATCCGATAACGAAATTATGCATTTTATGATTCGCCTGCCCATGCGGATACGCGTTTTGATGATATACCGCAGCTCCGATTCCCCGAACGAATTCCGTACCTCTTTCTGGTGAAAAACGGCGAACCGGTGATCCCGGTCCTGGTACTCGGGATGTTCCTCGTCCAGCAGCCGGAAAAAAAGCACGCCGTCTTCCACGCGCACGTGGCTGCAGTGCAGGGCTGTGGTGTACGCCCCGGTATCGATCTTCGCCACCAAGCCCTGCAGGTCGAGGTCAGGAAAACTCACGATCTCGCGGCGGCCGATGGTTTGTTTTTCGCGCGGGTTTTTATTGTTAGACATATTGTGATGCGAAAGGTAAGAAGGACTTGGGGGATGTGGAAATTCAAAATTTTACCGTTGCCTGGTCAATCCGGCGACCGTGATTTCAGCGCTCAAGCGACACGAACTTACTGACCTCAATTAATTTTTTGCCGGAAGTATATAGATTTTTTATAATCATGCGACCTTGCTTACCGGGCAACGAATCAAGCCAATAGTCAATTCTAAAAACAAAGCTGTCCGCAGGCAGCCTGGTTTCGTCGTGCTTTGCTGTTACCAGGTAAAACGATTCCTCAGTCCCGGCCTTCAGTTTATGTCTTTGGCTTGATGCATTGAAATCAACATTCATTGCCCAGCGACCGGCTTTATCCGAATTCGGGCTTAATACATAATGATGCGTGGCGTGCCCGGCAATTATTCTATTGTCAAGCGAATGGTCAGGACAATAGACGGAATAATCGGATACTGTCTGAACGAGAATTGGCAGGTAAACCGGTCTCTTAGTTTCGTTTTTAAACAGTATTTCCCGGAGATATACTTCCGTGGTATCGCCTGCGGGTGTTCGTACGGATTGCCAGAAGGTGAAATTTTCGGTAATGATATAATCGATTGAATCCTTTTGCTGCCCTTTCAGATTTTTTCCTGACGACAAATGTTCACTGTCTGATGAGCAGGCAGCTAAACAGAAAATCAAAATACAGAAAGGAATGGGTTTCATTAATTGTAACTATAGGTTTTGGGCTTGAGCATCATACTTGCGAAAGGTAAAGCCAATTGTGCAATTTGTCTCGATAGCCATCAGGATTGAAGATGGAGGCAGTTATCGTCTATACTCTTTGAATCTGTGGTAATTTATGACATTGTGTATTTTCTAAGCAAATGGCTTCGGGGCGATTTCTTGTAATTGGTGTTTTCAGGTAAATTCACTACGCCTGACAAACTTTTTACAAGAGGCGTTACTTGTGTTTTTTCTTTTTTGCCATTTTATTTGGAAAGATAAGAAGGTCTTGGGGGATGTGGAAATGGGCGCTACTGATCATTTTAGTGATTTATGAAATGGTAGTTTAATCAGGACGAGAACAAGGGTGTAATACTTTACTTTTACACCAATGTTTTCCTTCGACTATCTGATAATCGGTCACGGCTTCGCCGGTTCCATCACCGCACTCACTTTAAAACAGCGGGGAAAAACCGTATGCATCATCGACGATAAATCCTTTTCCCAGTGCTCCCGCATCGCCGCCGGCATGCTCAACCCGGTGAATTTTCAAACGAGGAAACCCACCTGGAAAGCGGCGGAGACGGTTCCTTTCGCGCACCAGTTTTACAAAACCCTCGAGGCGCAGTATGATCAAAAAATATTTTTTCAGCGCGAGTACCTGCGGATTTTGAGCGAAGAAGAATCCCAAAACTGGCCGCAGGATAAACCGTTTTTCGGGCCGGTGATCCAAAACAGTTTTCCCGGCATCGTGCAGGCCCCGCACGGACTGGGCCGCGTGGAGCAGGGCGGGAACCTGGATACGAAATTGTTTTACGCGCTGGTGGAGCAGGTTTTTCCGGAAGTCGTGGAAGAACGTTTTGATTTCAGTCAGCTGAAGTTTGAAAACAACGGCGTGGAATACCGCGGCATCCGCGCGAAAAAAATAATCTGCTGCACCGGTTTTCGCGCGCCGGAAGAAAACTATTTTTCTTTTGTTCCGATCAAAGCCCTGAAAGGACAGCTCCTGCACCTCGAAATCCCGGAACTGGAAACGGACGCGATCCTGAACGGCGCGGGATATCTTGTCCCGAAAAACGGCGGCGGTTTTATTTTCGGCGCCACGCACGAACGGGAAATCGCCGATGAAGTAACCACTGCCGAAGGGCAAAACGAACTGGAAGAAAAACTGCGCCGGATGATCAGCGTACCTTATAACGTAACCGGAATCGTCGCCGGCGTGCGCCCAACCACCCGCGACCACCGCCCCGCGCTCGGCCTCCACCCGGAGCGTTCGCAACTGGCGGTTTTCAACGGGCTGGGCAGCAAAAGTGTGATGCAGGCTCCCTGGCTAGCCGAACAACTCGTATCCTTCCTGGAAGACGGAAAACCCTTACCGAAAGAGATCGACGTCCGGCGTTTCGTGAAATAAGATTCGGGAACCGCCAAATAGGCCGCAGAGGTCACCTGCACAGTATCCGAACAGTGTCCGCTGAGCAGGCCGCAAAGGTCACCTGCACAGTATTCGAACAGTATCCGCACGGTGTCGCTACAGTGTCCGTAAAGGACACCAAAAGAGCAGCTTGCTGCGATAGCAAAAAGCCCGGAAGAAACGTCCGCTTGCCCCTCACCTCCACTCCTCTCCCTGGGAGAGGAGAAGGAGGTGTGGCCCCCGAACCAACAAAAAAACCTCCTTTTGTATTACCAAAAGAAGGCTTTAAACAGTAAACGAACGTACCAATTACTTAATACAGCCGTTTTTGATTTCGATGTTGGCATCAGCTTTAACGGTTACTTCGCCGCAGTCGGTATAAATGATGCACTCGCGGGCGCCGCCCTGGATGGTTACACTCGCTGTCCTGCTGCTTTCGAAAGTTACTTCTTTGTAACTGCCGTCGATCTTCACTTTGAATGTATGGGATTTGCTGTCCTTATTATAATAACGGATCGTTACCGCGCCGAACGAACTGATTGCAAAAGCTACCGTCGCGGCAAATACTAAAAGCGATTTTTTCATGAGGTCTGTTTTTTTGGTTCTCTCAAATCTATTAAAAATCCCTTCGATAGCATAAATTTTAGCGGAAATACCTGGTGGTGGTTCGCGCAGCGAACCAGCAGAGAAATGCGAAAAGAGCAGCTTGCTGCGATAGTAAAAAAGCTCGGAAGAAACGTCCGCTTGCCCCGAACCTCCACTCCTCTCCCTCGGAGAGGAGAAGGAGGTGTGGTCCGTAAAACCACTTGCTTTTCCCAAAAAATGCCGTAAGTTTAGCTAAACCATAAACCGATGAGAAAAACAGCTACTTCATTTTTCAGTTTTGCATTCCTGCTCTTCGCCGCCGCACCCGATCTTTCCGCACAGGGCGGCCTGTTCTGCGATACCACGAGCAATATCTGCATCTATTCCAACTACGATGGAGGCACACTCACAATCAACGTCGATCAGAATATTCCGAACCTGAAAATCGGCATCGTGTCATACGAGTACAGCGTGATCAACATCACCGGGACATACGCGGGCAATGTGACCAAAGTCTGGTACGCGGGCTATGATGGGGGAAATAATCCCTGCAACCTGAATCCGCCGTACACCACGAGCATCAGCGGCGTGCCGAACAGCGTGGACACGATCACGCTCTATCCGCCGGCAACCGTTTCCGATCCGAATGGCTACACGAGTATCATCTGCGGCTACTCCTGCGGCACGGGTAACCAGGGCGGCTGCAATACGGCGCAGCAGATCGCGGGATTTTTCATGAATAAATTCGGCGGGAACAATATCCGGTTCCACCAGACGAACTACAACTGCTGGCCTTCCACCGCAGTGAACATCAGTGCCGGTGGAAACTGCTGCCAGTTGCCGCTGGGTACATCAGTAACCGAACGACCCGGTTTGTACGAAGTGAAACACTACCCGAATCCCGCCGATGAATCGCTCACGATCGAACTGAGCAGTCCTTTTGCCGCCGAAACCCGCGCCGTGATCACCGATGCGCTCGGCCGTGATGTGCAGATCAGCACGATCAGCCTCCAGGCGGGACCGAATAAATTTTCACTTAATACGGGCAGCCTCGCCGCCGGCATGTACGTGCTGAAACTTTCAGGCGAAGGGCAAACGGTTTACCGGAAGATCCAGGTGAACTGATAACTTGTGATCATTTCGGGGAGAAATGCAAAATGACAAATTTCAAATGTAAAATTCAAAAGGGTTCTCCTGCCCGGGTTTACATTTGAAATTTGTCGTTTTGTATTTGACATTTCGTGCGGCCAGGAATGTTCGGAAAAATCAAAGCTTGCCGGCGAGTACGCACTGCTGTTTGTACTTCTTTACTTCGCCGTGCGTGTTGAACGCTTCGAAGTAAATGACGTAAATACCGATCCGCGATTTTTCGCGCGCATCATCGATACCGTCCCACGAAAAAGTTCCTTCTTCCGTGCCGAGCAATTCGCTTTTCACCAGGTTGCGCACCAGCCTTCCGCGCGCATCGTAAATCTGCACATTGGCCGTAAATCCCGGCGCATCGAAATGGTAATTGATATTCACGATATCATTCACACCGTCATTATCGGGTGAAAAAACTTCCTGCGAAACCGTCACCGCACCGTCATCGCCGCCGCCGGGACTGAACTGCGAATTTTTGTACCCCGGTGTTCCGTAGCCCGCATTTTCCGAAGCGGAATGCCAGTTGGTCGCATCCTGCGTGGTCCGGTCGAAGTCGATGCGCTCTAATGAAACGCCTTTGGTTTGCTGCAGCAACGGGTAATGCCAGTCGCTGCTGTACACGAGCTTGTCAATGATCAGTCCCGAAGTATCGATCAGCACCACGATATCGCCGTCGATATTCATCGAAGGAATATTGCTCATGTCGAGAAACGCATTCGGGTTCGTGGTTTGATATTGCGATTTCACGATCGCGCCGTCTTCGCTCAGCAGCAAATAATCCTGCGGGAAAAACAGGAAACCTTCCGGTGCAATCACGTTGAGTTCTTCGAAAATACCGGTCAGTGTATCCATCGTGCAGAGGTACATTTTCTGCAGGTCGATCACTTTGTTCGAGCGGTTGTAAATCTCCACGTAATCCACGCCGCCGTCATTCGGATCGGGAAGAATTTCGTTGATCACCACGTCGTTCGGCGATACGTTCAGCGGCAGGGCGAAACGCGCCGTACTGTTGCTGTTCATCGCATTGCCCGCACAGTCGGAAAGCGTATTGTTCGCCGTGAGCGTGTAAATAATTCCCGCGAGCATGGTCGAAGGCAGGCGCAGTTTCACCGTGTTGAAATCCGGCCCTTCGGGAATCGCGGCGACCGGTTGTCCCATGCTGTTGTCGATGGAATATGCAACGAGATTTGCGAGCGAGGTGCTGTCGATACTTTCGCTGAACCAGGCGCGGATACTGTCGGGCGTGATCACGCTGACGCGGAGTAATTGCGGAGCGACATTGTCGGGATTTGCGGCGAGTACCGAGTTCTCTTGTCCGGGCGTTCCGCCGGTCGCATTTACGGAAGCGCGCCAGTTGTTCATTCCCGCGCAGGGGTTGTTCGGATCAACCATTTCCAGCGACCAGCCGCCGTCGGCTTTGAGCGCATTTTGGTACCAGCTGTCGTCGTACGTTAAGTTGTGTATCAGCAAACCTTGCGCAGTACGCAGCGTGATCGCGGAACCGGTATTCGTCAGCGACTGGAAACTGGGAACGCCCAGCACATTCATTCCGCTGAAAAGCGGCGCGGCCGTGGTATTCGTCAGCACGAGAAAACTGTCGGGCTGCAAAAGAAAATTCGGAACTGCGCGTGTCGTGCCGCCGATCGTCAGTTGCCAGTTTTCGAGCTGAATGGAATACGGCGTGGTATTGTGCAGTTCGAGGTATTCTTCGTTCGGCAGCGCTACGGGCGGATCGGGATCGGCCATAATTTCGTTGACCACCACGTCGAATTGTTTGACGACATAATACGAGAAGATCGCGCCGTTCGGGTTGGCCGGGTTTCCCGCACAATCGCCGAGATTCGGAAATGTGACGGTGTATGCATTCTGATCCTGCAGCGGCGCAGCCAGCGTTAAGTATATGCACTGCAGCGTCGTGGTATCGTAGCTGATCGTAACCGGCGCACCGATCCCGTTGCTGATGCTGTAATTACTGAGCACGGTAATCTGCGCGGGATTGATGCCTTCGTTGAAACAGAGCGTAACATGAAGCGAATCCGTGGCATACACCGATGCGAAAACAGGGCCGGTAACATCCGGTGAATTGTTGTATACGCTGTTCTGTGTTCCCGGTGTTCCGCCGGCCACGTTATTCGACGCGATCCAGTTCCCCGCCGTCGCACATCCCGCGCCGATATTCGGGTTGATCAGCTCGAGCGTCCAGCCGCCGTCGTCTTTGTTCGGGTCCTGGTACCAGGAAATGTCGAAGCTCACGGAATCGATCAGCGTATTTGCATTGTCGCGGATGATGAGGTTGTCGCCGGTATTGTTGAGCGAAGGGAAGGTGGACAAACCGAGCACAGGTCCGAAAGAACTGAACAACTGTGTATCGGCGTTTGCGCAGAGAATCAGGTACTGTCCCGCGCCAAGCACGAGCTGGCCCAAGGTGGAAGTCGTACTTCCGTCGGTAAATGTCCAGCCCGTGAGATCGAAATTTCCTGCGCTCCGGTTGTGCAGTTCGATAAATTCCGTATTCGGCAAACCGACCACGGGCGAAGGATCGGCCATGATTTCGTTGATCACCACGTCGTGGAAAACGGCCGTGGATAAATTGAACCAGGTAAAATTCGCATTGGCCGTCGTGATCGCATTCGCACTCAGGTCCTGCACGTTGGTCACCGTAAGCGTATTCGGCAGTCCGCTGGTAAAGGGCGTGGCAAACGTGAGGTGCACCAGCGAGAAATTACTTCCGTCGCGCACGGCTGCCGAAGGATTGCCGATGCTGTTGTTCACGCTGTAATTCGTCAGCGTTTGTGCCGTGGCGAGGTCTACGGGTTCATTGAAAAGCACATCGAGCTGCGTGGATGAAACCGGGCTTGCCGAAACGAGCGCGGGAGCAGTAACGTCAACGATCAGCGGACCGGCGTACACGTCGTCGTAAAAAAACTTGTTGATATTCGACACGGTGTACTTGCTGTATACGCCGAAGTAGTTGCAGGTCGTGTGCGTATTATCCGTCACCGATCCTTCGGGCAGAAAATTGGTCCCGCCGAGCGTGTCCGAATATACATTCCAGAGCCCGGCGGCGCTGCGTGTTACGCGGATGCGCAACGTGTTGGTGCTCGCTGCGCAATGTCCGTTTATACCGTCGATGATTCTTGTACTGGTTGTCCCGCTTTGTTCCCACAGGTCCACGCTGTCGAAAGATCCGTTCTCGCCGAGCCGCACATAATATCCGTTCACCGCTCCCTGCAGGTTGGCCACATCGGAAACGAGATAAATCCGGGCATTATTATTGTCCGAAGGAGCGAACGTAAGTTTGACCCAGAACTGCCATTCGGCGTTACTTATAAAAGGGCTTGCAAACGAGAGGTAGGAAGTATCTGCGATCACGCCGTTCAGTTGCAGTTCAAACGAACCGTTGACGATGTAATCGGAATTATCTCCGCTCCAGGTGGGTGCATTGGTAAAATCGCCGTCGGAAAAGGCGTCGGTGATCTGCGCGGAAAGAGTCAATCCGCTTACCGAAAATAAAAGGGCAAGTAAAAAATGCTTCATGCGGTGTGCGCCTGTTTTGCAGGATAGTAAAGATATGGTTTTGGCTGCAAAACCGGCATGATGAAAGCGTGAAGTAACCGCTTCTTTTCCGTTACCTGCCGGGCCGCCTGTTGTTGGAATCTTTATGCTTTCAGGAAAAGTATATATTAGCTCTGTGCGTGCTGTTGATTCCAACCGATCAAATGCGCAGTCCTCCAGGGCTTCGGCCAGTATAGCGTCGTCAGGACAACAGGCGGTAGCTTATGCTGCACCTGCCATGCGTTTCCGGGAGAGTTATAAAGCCATTACAGATGCCGTAACGGAAAACGATCCTGCGGCTTTTTTCGGACGGGATGATTATGCGTATCCGACTTTAGGTTTCACTACAAAGCCCCGCAACCATGATGGACCGGACATTGAATTCAATGCCGAAGAACGGGAAGCGGAAGAAGGAGAGAACGGGGCGGAGGCAGGATGGTTTGTGGCTCCCGAACGCGATACAGATTCGGATGAGGGTGTCAATGACAGCTGGGCCCTTGGCGAAGGCGATCATCTTGTTCCCGGTGAGTTGGATAACGCCAAACCGGTTCATGCGGTTATAGATGCTCCGATGGCAGCATCCATCATGGCGGCCGAAAACGAACACACCGCTGATTACCGGTATGCTGCCGCAGGAATATTGGAAGCGGCCGATGCCTGGCTCGATGCCAACCTGGATACGCTTGGTGATGAAGGAGAATTCGGACCTGCAGCCGATGAAGACGCGGCGACAGCCCTTGCCGAAGCCGCTATTGCAGGCGCACCTCGGCTTAACGGGCGTAGGCGGATTCTCCTGGGCCAACCTGGGCGGGTATTACGGAATTGCCTGCTCACAAACCGAAGAACGTGATACCAACGACTGGCATTCGTTTGGACACGTTCGTGCAGAACTTGACGACCGGGTAAATCATACCATTACAGCCGGCGACACCGAAATCGGAGCGCATGCATCGGCGGATGTAATCGACTTTGCAGAGGTAGTCATGCCCGGTGGAGAGGAATCGGGAGGAGAAGAAGAGGAGGAAGAGGAAGATGCGCCCGGAGGAGGCGACTAAATCCGATCGGAACAACAGCATGTTTTGCATTTCCTGAAATGTTTTCCATCTTTGTTCCCGCAATGATGAACAATACGGGCATGAAGCGCAAGATGAAAAAACCTTCCGGATACCGGAAAGGCAACTGACGCGTTTTATGCTGTAAAAGATAAACGAAGGCCTTTCCGGAAACGGGAGGGCTTTTTTAATGCCGAAGGGCGAATTGTGAATGCCGAACCATCTCACTTCGCCTCCCGATAGCTATCGGGACGGAGTTCGGAATTCGCCCTTTATCCAGGTACATTAATTTGTAATACAAGACTAAAATGAAAATCGCAGTTGTAGGCGCCACCGGGCTGGTGGGAACAAAAATGATGCAGGTGCTGGAAGAACGGAACTTCCCGGTTACGGAATTTATTCCTGTCGCGTCTGAAAAATCGGCGGGCAGGGAAATAATATTCAAAGGAAAACCGTACAAGGTGGTTGATGCGGCCACAGCCATTTCCATGAAACCGCAGATCGCGCTTTTTTCCGCCGGCGGAAGCACGTCGCTCGAATGGGCGCCGAAATTCGCCGCTGCGGGAATCACCGTGATCGATAATTCATCGGCCTGGCGGATGGATCCTTCGAAGAAACTCGTTGTTCCTGAAATCAACGCGGACGCGCTTACGAAGGACGACAAGATCATCGCCAACCCGAATTGTTCCACCATCCAGATGGTTGTGGTGCTCAACCCGCTGCATAAAAAATACAAGGTCCGGCGCATCGTTGTTTCTACTTACCAGTCGGTGACCGGCACGGGGAAAAAAGCCGTGGACCAGCTGATGAACGAACGCAACGGCGTGAGCGGTGAAATGGCTTATGCTTACCGGATCGATATGAACGCGATCCCGCACATCGACGTTTTCCTGGAGAACGGGTACACGAAAGAGGAGATGAAGATGGTGAACGAAACAAAAAAAATCATGCGCGACGATTCCATTCGTGTTACGGCTACCACAGTCCGTATTCCCGTAATGGGCGGGCATTCCGAAGCCGTCAACGTGGAATTCGAACAGGAGTTCGATCTTGCCGAACTGCGCTCACTGCTCGAAACTGCGCCCGGGGTGACGGTGATCGACGACGTGAAAAACCTGCAGTACCCGATGCCTTTGCTACATGCGCACGACAAGGACGATGTATTCGTAGGCCGCCTGCGCCGCGACGAAACACAACCGAAGACGCTGAACATGTGGGTGGTTTCGGACAACCTGCGCAAAGGTGCAGCGACCAACGCGATACAGATTGCGGAATATTTGGTAGAGAAAAAGCTGGTGTAAAAAACAAGTACGTTATGGTCCGGGCCCGGTATCGAAATTTTCGGTGCCGGGCCTTTCGTTACATGGCAGCAGCCGTTCCTTACATCTCCTGACCGTACGTTACTTCAATTCAGGAACCGGGTTTCATGGGGTTATTTTAGCATATAAACTAATTCTACAAGACCATGAACCGATCCACATTCATTTTAAACTTCAGTTTATTGTTTGCAACTACCGCGCTGTATTCGCAACAAACCACATCGCCGAATTTGCTGCCGACCAACGGAAATGTAGGCATAGGCACCAGTTCACCGCAGGAAAAACTGCAGGTCTGCGGCAGGGTCGTGATCGACAGTACCGTTCTCGTCCGCGATTCCATGAGAGTTCAGCAGGATCTTGTCGTGGATGGAAATGCAAGAATATCCGGCACCGTCCGGGCCGGAAGTTTTGGTTTTACGGGCCCGGTCGTGCAACTGGCCAGCGACTGTTACCAGCTGCTGGCCGTCAGCGGCCAGGGACTGGTGCAGGCTTTCGATGAGGTTGCGGCCGAGGCGATTCTCAATACGAACCCATGCCCGACCACGCCGACATATTCTCCTTACTGGCAAACGTTCGGCAATGTGGTGAGCAACAATAACCGGTTCATCGGCACATTGAACAATTTCGATTTTGCCATCAAAACAAACGGGGTACAAAGAATGCGTTTCCTTGCAGGAGGTGGTATTTCAATCAACGATTCGTATGTGCCGGCTGGCTACCAGCTTGCCGTAAAAGGAAAAATTATTGCCGAAGAAATTACCGTGAAGCTTCGCAGCAACTGGCCCGATTTTGTTTTCGACAGTACATATACACTCATGCCGTTGCAGGATGTCGAGTTGTTCGTTAAACGCGAGCGTCATCTTCCGAACATTCCTTCTGCAAGCCAGGTTGCACAAACCGGCATCGATGCAGGCGAAATGAGCGGCGCCCTGTTGCAGAAAGTAGAAGAGCTTACGTTATACCTGATCGATCTGCAAAAACAGGTCAATGAACTTCGCAAGGAAAATGAAACTCTCCGGAAATCTAACGACTAATCCTGAATGTCATGAACCATGTTTCTTTTTTGCGACGATGGCTGCTGGCAATCGTTGCAGTTTGTTTGTTTCAAATATCCTACGCGCAGGCTCCGCAGATCAACCTGGAAAAATACTGGAAATACCGGGAGCGGCTGAAAAATGCCGTTGTTCCCGGTAACTGCATGGGTTGCAGTCTCCCGGCATCCCGCGGAAGGGACGGCGCAAGCGAACTTGCGTGGGACGATGAAACGATCGAGCTCGGGTATTATATCGGCATGCTGGCTACGGAATACCGGCTGCTCCAGGTAAACGGGCAGAATACGGCAACCGCAGCGAAGGAACTTTATTACGCACTGGAAACCTTCAACCGCCTGGATAAAATGGCCGAGTATTACTGGCAGCGCGAGTACAGCGGCAATACGGGATACGTGCCGCACGCTTCCGATCTGAACGGTTTTTTTATCCGCGATGATGTGGATACCGGTTTCTTTCACCAGGTATATAACGGAAACCTCGTTGAAAACCATCTCAATAACAGCCTTGTCCCTGCGCCCGACGGAAAACGCGCTAAGAAAGCGAGTTCGGGGTTTTCAGAAAACATTTACGAAAAACTCTCGGATTCCGGCCAGCAATTAGGTCCGACAGAAGAATCTCTGGACCAGGCAACTCAACTCCTGATCGGGTTTGCTCTTGTTGCAAAATATGTACCCGCTTCCGACCATTACCTGGGCACTTTTTTCTCGGACGGGGAGATCAGCTTCGCGCAGGAAGCCAAAAACTGTGCTAACCGCATAGTGACCTGGATGCAAATCAACAACTGGAATATTATAAACCCGGTCACCGGGCATTGTGCCTGGGGCGTTTTCTGGGAGAACAGTTCCCCTAATTGTTCGGATGGAGGAGCGAATGTACTGGGATTCTCATACGGTTTCGCTATGGCCAACAGCCAGATCCAGTCGGGGTTTAATGCTGCGGCTGCAACATTGTATTTCGGAACGCATTATGGTGCAGACCCTGTTGTAGCGGCAAGTGTTTCAGCCTGGAATGTCTTTATGACGTCTCCTCCACCGATCTCTCCATGGGAAGATTTTAAAGTACTGACTCTTGCAGCGATCGGGAATCCATGGGGCAGCACCAGCACCCAGGCGACTATCCGGTCACGCTGCGAAAAAGAATATGTGCAGGGACATAGCGTGATGGCGACACATTTGCCCATGCTGCATGCCATGTTGTTCGGAACGCCCTGCCTGATGCCCGGATCCGTTTATGAATGCATGATCAACTCCGCACCATGCGACGGAAACAACGCCTATAATCTCAACTATGAATGGAGCAACGCCGGTGGGCGTGTACTGGGAGGACCGAACGGCTATGTTGTATATTCATCCGAACTGAACGGGTTGGATTACCTGCTCTACTTTAACATGTATAACCTGCATGCGCCGGCTTACCTGGGAAGTTCTTACCAGTATATCCGCCCGGAAGATTTAGTTGTGTCAAACATTGTAAAGCAAAGTTATACCGAGTATGACGAAAAAAACTTTGCTGCGGAAAATACGATTACGGCACAGAACAGCTATACGATAAAAAACGACAATGATTTCAACCAGGCATTGCCGTACCGGAACGCCAATGTGCGGTTCATTGCAGGAAATACAGTAAACCTGATGCCGGGTTTTACGGTGCTCGCGGGAGCAAACTTTAATGCTTCCATCGATCCGTCCCTTAAAGCAATATCCTGCGAAGGAGAGAACAACAGCCAGGTTTGTTCTGTATGTTCTTCGGGCGGAGATGAAGCCCGGCCTTTCCCGGAAATAAACGATAAGCTCTATAAGGTTTATTCTTTTGTTCCCAATGAGTTATTGATTGTCACACCGTTCACCATTTTTAAAGTCCGTGAAGAAGGCGGCGTCGGGCAGAATATGTTCGGAGTACGGGAAGATAATCCCGGCCTTTTTTGTCCCACACAATACGGCGTGGTCGGGGGAGGCGATGTGCTCGACGACGGACTTTATTACCTGGTCGGGTACCAGCGTTTCGACAACCCGCTCGTTACGATTCCGCGACACGATATCACCGATGTGGAATACCTGGGAGGATTTACGTTTATCGCTTTTGCCGACGGACGCATACTCAAAGTTCAGGGCACAGGAGGTCTCGGGGAAAACATGTTCGGGATCGATGAGCACAGCAACGGAACGTTTACGGCAACAAGCGGCGGGACAAGTTACTACGTCGGAAGTCACAAGTTTAAAAACGGCATTGTCGATCTGACATCCGTTTCGGGCAACCTGTTTCTCAGCTTCAACAAAGGATTTGAGATCGGCATCTTCATCGGGCAAAATGGTAAAATGCTGAAGGTTGCCGGGGCGGGAGGCAGCGGACAGAACTTGTTTGGAATAAATGAAACCAATGGAACAAGCAATACATTTTCTGCCGTTACAAGCGGCACCAGCTATTACGTAGGTGACGCGGATTTCAAGGGTTGGATTTCCAATGTCAGTTTCATCGACGGTTTCCTGTTCGTTTCCACGCGCAACTTCCCGGGTTTCGGTAAAGTTCTTAAACTGATCCGCCAGGATGGAAGCGGGAATAATATGTTTGGCATCAGTGAATACAGCAGCTCGTCTTCTTTTGCATTTGAGAACGCGGGTTATCCGTATTACTATGGCGACCATCGTTTCAGTAATTCATATGTGACAAACATGACCAAGATCGGCGGCGAAATGTTTGTCTGCTTTGATGACGGGCGCATGATGAAGGTGAGCGGAACTGCCGGCGGCGGACATTACCTGTTCAATGTAGATCCGGCCGGTTACGGGTTCCAGGTGCATAATTCCGCATATACCAGCTTCCTGCTCGGAAGTCAGAACTTCGGAAACGGGCATGGTGTCACGGCAATTGAATACCTGGGCGGATCGACCGTTTTTGGTTTCAGGAACGGTAAAGTATTAAAAGTAAACAGCACGGGCGGTACAGGAGCGTATATGTTTAACCTGGATGAAACCTCGACCGGTTTTGTTACGCACAACAGCAGTTTTGCGACGCATATGCAGGGCTATGCTAATTTCCGCACATCTGTTTCCAGCCTGGTGCCGATAAACGGAAAAACATTCCTTGGTCTCGGGTCCGGCTTCGTGCTCAAGTTCGAGGGGACTGCAGGAGGAGGATCAAATATGTTCGCAGTTGATCATATTCCTGCTTCTGTCGGTACAGGACTGACTTCCGAAACCTATGAAAGTATTTGCGGGTATTATTACCTGAAAGGCGTGCAGAATTTTCCCGCCATCTGCGCCGGGGCGCGGATTGAACCGGAAGCTGTAAATAATGAAGTCTCCCCTGATCCGGGAATTTCCATCTACCCGAATCCGAACAACGGAGCTTTCACGATCAGTTTCAGCGACGATCCGATGATGGCTTACAACGTAATCGTTTATGACCTGATCGGTAATGAAATCGCTGCCGTGAATAATGCAAGAGGTTTGCAGCAAATCGTCGATCTGTCAGGCCATGCAAACGGCGTGTACCTGGTACGGATTATCCGTGGCGAAAAAAGTACCATGAGCCGGATCGTCAAACAGTAATTTCTTCGTAGTATTCCCGGTCGCCCGGAATAAAACAGGGCCAGCTTTTTTACATAGCTGGCCCTGTTATTGAATATGGCGTGCGGTTACTGTGCAGGCTCTGCAGTGGGATCCTGCGGCGTTTCCGGTGCAGGTGTTTCAGCAGGTTTTTCTTCCGCTTTTTCCTCTTTCGTTTCTTTCTTCTTTCCGAAAAGCCGTTTCTGGAAAATGATGAGCAGGATCACGCCGACGGAAATCGAAGCATCGGCCACGTTGAATACCGGGCGGAAGAAAATAAATTCTTCGCCTCCCCAGAACGGGAACCAGCCGGGAAAATGCCCTTCGATTACCGGGAAGTAAAACATATCGACCACGCGGCCGTGCAGGAAACCGGCGTAACCGCCTTCGGCAGGCATGAATTTCGCCGCTTCGAAATAATCGCTTTCGCTGAACATCATCCCGTAAAAACAACTGTCGATAATATTGCCGAGGGCCCCGGCGAAAATCAGCGCGATACAAACCAGCATCAAACGACTCGTTCCTTTTTTGATCTGCAGCCAGCCGGCATAACCGATCGCGGTAACGGCCAGCAGGCGGAAAATGCTCAGGGCCATTTTTCCCCAGTCGCCGCCCAGCTCCAGGCCGAAAGCCATGCCGGGATTCTCGGTGAAATGGATGATGAACCAATCGCCCGACACATGGTATTCTTCTCCCAGGCGGAAATGCGTCTTTACATAAATTTTCAGCGCCTGGTCGAAGAGCAGGACGATGAAGACCAAAGCCAGGGTAAGCAGGGCGTGTTTTTTCACGGGCCAAAAATAAGCAAAAAGACCCGCCTCCGTGTGTTTCACAAAAGCGGGTCTTGAGAAAGATTGTTAAACCTTAAAACATTTCTAAAAACAAAGCAGATTGAGGCGGAGCCCAACGAATAGATGCGAAGTTTTTAGAGAGATGCTTACTTGTACTGTTCGAGTTTCGCATCAATGCTGAGCGTAGCGTGCGGTACGCTGCGCAGGCGTTCTTTCGGGATGAGCTTGCCGGTAACGCGGCAGATCCCGTACGTTTTGTTTTCGATGCGGAGCAGGGCGTTGCGCAGGTTCTGGATGTATTTTTCCTGGCGCGCTGCAAGGTGTGCTGTTTCTTCTTTTGAAAGTACGTCCGATCCGTCTTCGAGTAATTTGAAAGTCGGTGAAGTATCGTCGGTGCCGTGATCATCTTTATGCGAAAGCGTAGCTTTCAGCAATTCGTAGTCGCGGGTGGCTTCTTCCAGCTTACCCAGGATAAGCACTTTGAATTCTTTTAATTCCGAATCGTTATAGCGCGGGCGATTATCTTCTTTTGCCGGTGTAGCCGGCTTCTTAGCGTATTCTGGTTTCTTCAGCATAAATTTCGGTTCGTTTTTTCCGGCCACCGGGGCGGTTTTGGCTTTGGCAGCAACCGGTTTTGCCGCTGGTTTTTTCACCGGGGCCGGTTTTGCTTTTTTCACCTCTTTTTTGGCGGGAGCTGCTTTTTTAGCTGCGGGCTTTGGCGCCGGTTTCGAAGGTTTCTTCGCTGCCGGTTTTGCTTTTGCTTTCGGAGCTGATTTTTTTGCCGGTGCCGCTTTTTTAGCGGGACGTGCTGCTTTTTTAGGAGCAGCAGCCTTCTTCACCGCCTTTTTTGCAGTGGTCTTTTTTGCTTTAGCCATAAAAAATAAATTCTTGGAAACGGATCTTAGAAATGATCGAAAGCGCCACCGGTTTCAGTGCTGCCTTCGGGGTCATCTGCAATCTCGCTGTCGCTTTCTTCCATGTCCATGTCCAGGGCTGCTTCCTGGATCGGTTCATCCGCGGGGATCATGGGTTCAACAACAGGTTCCGGTTTCGGTTTAGGAGCTGCCGGTTTCTTCGGAGCCGCCGCTTTTTTAGGAGCTGCGGGCGCCTTGGGAGCTGCTGCCTTTTTTGGAGCGGCGGCCTTTTTTGGGGCTGCTGCTTTTTTAGGAGCTGCTTTTTTCTTGGGAGCTGCCTTTTTCGCTGCTTTTTTAGGAGCTGCTTTTTTCTTCGGAGCTGCTTTTTTAGCCGCTTTTTTCGGCGCCGCCTTTTTCTTGGGAGCTGCCTTTTTCGCCGCTTTTTTCACCTTTTTCGGCGCTGCCTTTTTAGCGGCTTTCTTTTTAGGAGCTGCTTTTTTCTTGGGCGCTGCTTTTTTAGCCGCTTTTTTCTTCGGAGCTGCCTTCTTGGCTTTCTTGGCGGGCTTCTTAGCCGCTTTTTTAGCTGCTTTCTTTGCCTTCTTTGCCATGGATCAGGTGTGTTTTAGTTGTATTTGGTAATTTTTACGAGTGTGTTTATCTCTTCGTCAACCTCCACGAAAACAGCGTCGTCATTAGGAATTTCGCTGACCAGTTCGAGCGTGACTGCAAGAGTTTCCGAGCAAATATAATTGAAATTATTATTTACAGCGGATTCGATGAAATTATTTGCTTTGATCTTCACCGCTATTTTGTCGGTAACGTCGAAAGCCTTGTCTTTCCTGATGTTCTGAATACGGTTCACCAGTTCCCGGGCAATGCCTTCATCTTTCAGTTCGGGACTGATCGCCGTATCGAGGGCTACGGTAAGCCGACCCTGCGAAGCCACTTCCCACCCGGGGATGTCCTGCGAGGTGATCTCCGCATCGCTCAAACCCAGCCGGAACGGGCCTTCCGGCAGCTGCAGGTCATAAAAACCGTCGGCTTCCAGCCGGGCGATATCGGCCTGCGAAAAAGCCGTTACCGCCGCCGCAACCGCCTTCATCTGCTTGCCCGCCCGCGGCCCCAGCGCCTTGAAATCGGGCTTGATTTTCCGGACAAATACGCCCGTTTCGGTGATGTATTCCAGGTTTTTGACGTTCACCTCGCTCAAAACAAGGTTTTTGACCAGGTCCAGCTGCTCCCGGAAATGGGTATCGAGCACCGGTACCATGATGCGCGCCAGGGGTTGCCGCACGCGGATATTGAGCTTTTTGCGCAGCGAAAGCACCAGTGAAGCGGCCTGCTGGGCCATTTCCATGCGCTCTTCCAGCATTTTGTCAATCATCGTTTCGTCCGCAACCGGGAAATCGGCCAGGTGGACGGAAATGGCCTTGTGCCTGCCCGTTACCTTGTTCAGGTCGTTGAAAAGCCGGTCCATGAAAAACGGCGCAATCGGCGAAGCCAGCAAAGCCAGCGTTTCCAGGCAGGTATAAAGCGTCTGGTAAGCCGCAATTTTATCCTGCGAGTATTCGCCCTTCCAGAAACGGCGGCGGCATAAACGCACGTACCAGTTGCTCAGGTGCTCGTCCAGGAAATACTCGATCGCTTTTCCCGCTTTGGTCGGTTCATAATCCGAATAGGCCGCATCAACCGTTTTGATAAGCGAATGCAGTTCCGACAAAATCCAGCGATCTATTTCCGCGCGGTCTTTCATCGGTACATCGGGCTCCGCATAACTGAAGCCGTCGATGTTGGAATAGAGTGCGAAAAACTGGTACGTATTATAAAGCGTCCCGAAAAAACCGCGCTGCACATCCACGATCGCGTCCGATTTTCCGTCGACGATTTCGCCTTTTTCATTTTTGATATTATCCCAGTTGAATTTCAGATTCTCCCAGGGTGCGGCGCTTGTGATCATATACCAGCGCGTGGCATCGGGACCGTATTTATCGAGACAGGCAAACGGATCAACGGCATTGCCGAGACGCTTGCTCATTTTCTTTCCTTCTTTATCGAGCACCAGGCCGTTGGAGACAACCGCTTTATAAGCCACGCTGTCGAAAAGCATCGCGGCGATGGCGTGCAGCGTGTAAAACCAGCCGCGGGTCTGGTCAACGCCTTCAGCGATGAAATCGGCGGGAAAAGCCCATCCCCGGCCCCCCCCCGGGGGAAGGGTGTCGAGCCGGTTCTTTAATTTGAGGAGCACGTTTTCGATATCACTCACGACTTCGTCGTTCGTAAATCTGATTACCTGGTAGCCTAAACTTTCCAGGATTTCAGTTCGCATCTGATCCGCTTCGGCAACTTCCGGGCGCATGTGATAGCCGCCATCAACTTCAACCACAAGGCGTCTTGACAAACAAACAAAGTCAACAATGAACTCGTCAATGACATGCTGCCTGCGAAACTTATAGTCGGCCAGTTTTTTTCCTTTGAGTTGTTTCCAAAGAATTTCTTCGGCTTCTGTTTGTTCTTTTTTCTTCTCTTTCGCGAATTCCTTCAAAAGCCCATACATGGAGGCCCGTGCGGTATGGTATCCCGGTTTTTCACCCTTCCCCCCGGGAAGGGCCATGTATGGGCTTTTGATCGCGTCCTTGTTTTCAAACGGATAATGCAACTGCGCATACGGCATCGCACCCGAGTCGAACCATACGTCGATCAGGTCGGTCTCGCGGAAAAGTTTTTTGCCGTTTTTTTCGAGCACGATTTCGTCCACATACGGACGGTGCATATCGAACACATCGTAATTCGTTTTCGAAAAATCGCCGGGAGTAAATTTTTCCAGCGGATTGTTTTTCATCACGCCGGTTTTCACGGCGTTGTCCACTTCCGCTTTCATCTGTTCGAGCGAACTGATGCAGATCTGCTCGCTGCGGTCCTCACTGGTCCAGATCGGGATCGGGATTCCCCAGAAACGCGAACGGGAAAGGTTCCAGTCCTGCAGGTTGTTCAGCCATTCGCCGAAACGGCCCGTGCCGGTACTTTCCGGTTTCCAGTTGATGGTTTTGTTCAGTTCCACCATCCGTTCTTTGCAGTCGGTGACTTTGATGAACCAACTGTCGAGCGGGTAATACAGTACCGGTTTGTCCGTACGCCAGCAGTGCGGGTAATTGTGTTCGTAGGTTTCTTTTTTGAAGAGCTTGTTTTCGTTCTGCAGTTTCAGCACGATGCGCTCATCCACACTCAGGTAATGCAGCTTGCTGGTATCGGAGATGATACTTTTCAGCATTTCTTTCTGTTTCGCGAGTTCGGCGGCTTTTTCTTTTTCGCTGAGATAATCTTCTTTCACGAATTCGCCGGCGAGACCGAAAACAGGATCGCTGACTTCTTTGCGGAAACGGCCGGTGAGATCGACCAGCGGAACGGCTTTACCGGTTTCGTCCATCACGAGCATGGGCGGAACACCCGCGGCTTTTGCGGCGCGCATATCATCCGCTCCGAAAGTGGGTGCAATGTGCACGATACCGGTACCGTCGCTCGTAGTAACGAAATCGCCGGCGATAACCTGGAATGCTTTGTCTGCATTTTCATGCGGGAGCGCGAAGGGCAGCAGTTGTTCGTAACGTAGTCCGACGAGATCGGCGCCGGTGAATTCTCCGAGGACCTGGAACGGAATATTTTTATCACCGGCTTTGTATGCTGCAAAATCCAGCGCCGCATTTTTTTCCGGGAAGTATGCTGCCAGCCGGTCTTTCGCAAGCACTACATGAATCTGCTGATGGCTGTACGCATTGTATGTTTTCACCAGCACGTAGGTGATTTTATTTCCTACAGCGAGAGCGGTGTTCGACGGAAGCGTCCACGGCGTGGTGGTCCAGGCCAGTATAAAGACCTCACCCCCTGCCCCCTCTCCTGCAGAGAGGGGAAGTGGTTCGGTTAGTTTAAACATCGCCGTCGCCGTGCGATCTTTCACGTTCCGGTAGCAGCCGGGCTGGTTCAGTTCGTGCGAGGAAAGTCCCGTACCGGCGGCAGGGGAATACGGCTGGATGGTGTAGCCTTTATAAAGAAGATTCTTTTTGTAAAGTTCGCCAAGCAGCCACCATACACTTTCGATGTATTTGTTTTCGTAGGTGATGTACGGGTCTTTCATATCCACCCAGTAACCCATCTGGCGCGTTACGTTTTCCCAGAGGTCGGTGTACTTCATCACGTCCTTACGGCACTCTTCGTTGTACTGCTCGACGGTGATTTTTTTACCGATATCTTCTTTGGTAATGCCCAGCCGTTTTTCCACGCTCAGTTCGATGGGCAGTCCGTGCGTATCCCAGCCGGCTTTGCGTTTCACCTGCTTGCCTTTCAGTGTCTGGTAACGGCAGAAAATATCCTTGATGGAACGCGCCATCACGTGGTGAATGCCGGGCATGCCGTTTGCCGAAGGCGGTCCTTCATAAAACACGAAAGGCTCTGCGCCTTCACGGGTGGTGATGCTTTTTTCAAAAACAGCGTTCCGGTCCCATTCCTCCAGCACTTCTTTGGCCAATGCGGGAAGGTTCAGCTGTTTGTATTCGGTATATTTATTCATAGCGCGCGAAATTAAGGAAAAGACGGCTTATCGCCTGTTTAGTGGGTTTCCCCGGATGTTCGACAAATGTCAAATGCAAAATGTCAAACGCTGAATATCAAAGGGAATCCAACTTTGAAATTTGACATTTAGCGTTTTGCATTTGACATTTTTTTGAGGAAAACGAACTATTCATTCCCGGGACATTTGTCCAGGTTGCGGAAGAGGCCCGACGGAAACGGAAATACGAGAGTACCCGCCGCCGGGCTATCGAATTCGAATATGGATTATCTGCAGCGCACGTTCGTCCGAAGAAAATATTTCCCGGAGAAGTTTTGAAAAGAAGCGGAGCAACTGCTGCATGATGGACGAAGTAACGAAACAAATTTCAATTCTCAAAAAACAGGCAAAAACCGGGATAGCTTTTAAACACGGAGACCACAGAGGTCGCACAAATCAACGCACAGAGAGATCACAGAGGCGTTTTTGCCTGTTTTTTTCGGGTACGTTTAACAGCAGTCCAAAAACCCAAGGATGATTCTTAAACAGTTTCTCAGTTTTAATCATACTCTTTGTGATTCTTTGTGCTTTGGTGTCTTCGTGGCAGGATTTGTACAAATCGCCACAAAGTCACACGAAATTGGTTCAGGCCGGAATACAATCGGAGTCCCGGATCATTTTCAGTTTACCCGCACCGTAATTACAGGAAACCGTCGTGTTTCCCGGGTTTTCCGGTGCCTGACGAGAATTTCCTCCACAAAAAACTTATCGCCGGGCTGCAGGCCGGCGAAGATTTTTTTCACCTCCCCGGTGAGTTGTGCGGAGTTCATCCGGAAACTGTAAAGACTTCCCTTGCTGACCATGGTAATGGAAAAGGAAACCACTTCCCAGGTTTCAGCCGGCAAAATAGTGAGCGAATCGATCGTTGCGATTTCCTGCACGGTCATGTTTCCGCTGGCCGAAATTTTTCCAAAACTGGCGGAGGCATTTGCCGTATCCTGCAAGGTTGCTTTTTTTACCCGGACCGTATCGTGATGCCGGGCCTGGAGCCCGAAACTGAAGCCGGAAAGGAATAATAAAAAAGCAAGTAATCTCATCTATCAAATATACGCTATATCGGCTTCAATTCCGTTTCTTTTGTGCCTGATTGTTCCCCGGAAATCAGGTTTCCTCCGGGCAACGGTTCAGGGTTTCCCGGCGCGCTCCTTCACGATTTCCGCAAAAGACCGTTGTTCGACTTTGCTCTGCAGCCAGGCGATGATATCGAAATATTCAAGGACGCGTTTTTCGTAGGGATCTTTCAATACTTCTTCGAGTTCCGCTTTCAGCGTGGCGAAGGAGGTACGCAGTTCGCGCGGGTCGGCATAATCGAGCAGGCGTTCACGCACCGAGTGCAGGAAAACGGATTCGAATTTGTACAGGCGGCTCTTTTTGCCGAGGAAACGATACGTGGATTTGACCAGGTATTCGAGCAGGTCGGTGTGCTGCAGTTCGAAGTGCAGCATCAGGTTAAGCAGGCGCGCAAGGGCCAGTACGTCTTCGCGCGCGCCGCCGGGCGCATCGTTCAGTATGCGGTTCAGCCAGTCGAGCGATTTGCGGAACTGCCCGGCTCCGAAGTGCATCACGGCGATGTTGCAATACAATACCGTTTTACTTTCGGCGGGAATAAAAGCGTCAGGACGGGCGAGATAATCTTCCAGCTCTTTCAGCGCGTTTTGCCCTTTTTCGAAATCGCCGTTACGGATATATACGCCGAGCAGGTTCAGGTATTTGAGCGTAAAGGTGCGTGCATAACCGGGCAACTGGCGCGAGCGGCGCAGCAGTTCTTCGGCTTCGCCGGTTTCGGACAGGGTGGAGCAGATGAGAAACTGGTTGTCGAGAATATCGGCGTACCGTTTCTGCCACTGCTGCTGGCGAAGCAGCCAGGGACGGGCTTCGAGCAGGGCGATCAGTTTGCGGTTGTGCGCGTAGGCTTCGTGCGGCCGGTCGGCGAGCAGCGTAAAAACCACGTGAATGAAAAAGAAAAAATACTGCGCCTCGGTAGATAAAGCAGCGCTTTCCGATTGCAGCAATTCGTGCCGCATCAGGTTTTCGTAAACGGCAAGCTGTTCCGGTGAGCGGATTTCGCCTTCGCGTGCATACAGCGACGAAACACGGGCTGCCAGGTGCCGGTACTCGTTTATGTTGGCGGCCTGCAGCAGCAAAGCCCGTTGTTCGAGCAGTATTTTTTCGGAAAGCGCTTCATCGAGAATGCCGACACGTTCGAGCCGGTTAATTTCCAGCAGCAGCTCGATGCGTTCGAATTGCACGGCCAGTTTGCGTGCACGCTGCAACGCTTTCCGGCGCACATTGCGCAGGTCTTTTTCATACAGTACGTCAACCGCCGTGAGCAGCCCGTAAATTTCCGCATCCACTGAATGCTTGTCGCGACAAGCCGCCAGGCTTTTCATCAGCTGGCTGAACAGGTAACGCCGCGTATCGTAATCGGGGCTTTCTTTTTTTACGGCGCGTTTCTTTGCCAGTTTTTCAAAAAGCGTGAGATATGATTTATCGCCTTCGTGCATCTCCGCCGAAAGCCGGAAATACCGTTTTTCCGCTTTGGAAAGCGAACGGACCAGTTTTTCGAGATCTTCGGAATAGCGCATAGAGTTACCAGAATCAAAAATAATAAAATATTATAAATCAATTAATTAAATACAGTTTTACTCATTTTATTGATTTTGGAATTACCTGATTTTTTTGATTTTGACTTGCCTGAACTGCACTCCGCCGATATGTTTGCCGCACAACAAACCACCCAAGCTATGATCATCCTCATCTGCCCGTAAATACTCGAAAAAAACAAGTATGCTCCGCACTATTACCCTGTTTGCCGCCATCCTGTTTTCCATGCTCTCTCGCGCGGGAACGCATGACGGCACTTACAAACCGGGTATCGGTTTTACCGAAAACAAAGGGCAAATCGTCAGTGAAAACGGACTTCCCGTTCCGGGCGTGCTCTTTAAAACGTCGGCTCCCGGTTTTGATATGTACATCACCACGCAGGGTTTGACGTATGCGTTTTACGAAGGGGAAGACGAAGAAGAACTCGTACGTGAAAAACGCGAAGGAAAAGCCGAGCCGGTAATCGGCGAAGTCCGCTGGTGCCGCGTCGATCTCGTTCTGCAGGGTGCAACGATCCGCCCGGAGAACATCGAAACTTCCCTGCCGGAAAACGGCGTGAGTAATTATTACCTGCCGCATTGTCCGCAAGGCATCCGCGAGGTGCAATCTTTTCACCGCGTATGTATCCGCAACGTGTACGAAGGCATCGACTGGATACTTTACCGCGACGGAATCAAAGGCATCAAGTATGATTTCATCGTGCATCCCGGCGCCGATCCTGCACAGGTGCGGATGATCAAACGCGGCGCAGGGAAAATCAGCCTGGAGAATAACGGCCGGGCACTGCGCATCCGCACACGCTGCGGCGAACTGACCGAAGGCAACGTGGAAAGTTTTGCCGGGAAAAACGCCGTTACCGTCCGTTCGGCTTTTCAGCTCAGCGGCGATACGATCCGTTTTTTGCTCGGCGATTATCCGAAAAAAGAAACACTGACCATCGATCCTCCGCTGGTCTGGTCAACCTATTACGGCGGCGGTGTGCTCGACGGTGTGCGCAGCGTGGTTTCGGACGGACTGGGCAATATTTTTTCCTGCGGATACTGCAGCTCGCTGAATTTTCCCGGGTACAATCCCGGCGGCGGCGCATACTACCAGGGAACGGGAACGACTTTCGGTGTGGCCATGATTTTAAAATTCACCACCGGCGGCGTGCGGCTCTGGGCTACGTATTACGGGGGCAATGGCGGCGACGCATCGTACGGCATCTGCACCGACAACAGCGGGAATGTTTTTGTGAGCGGCTGGACCATGAGTAGCAATTTCCCGGTGTACAATCCCGGCGGCGGTGCGTATTTCCAGGGAACGAATGCCGGCGGAAACGATATGTTCATTTTAAAATTCAGCAACGCGGGCGTGCGCCTGTGGGCCACATACTACGGCGGAAGCGGCGGCGAATGGGGCTGGAGCGGCATCACCACCGATCCTTCGGGAAATGTGATCCTGACCGGCAGTTCCAATTCGCCCGACTTCCCGGTACTGAATCCCGGCGGCGGCGCATATTTCCAGGGAACCAATCCCGGGGGATGGATCTTCCCGGTGATCGTCAAATTCACCAACAGCGGGGTGCAAACCTGGTCCACGTATTATAATGGAGCTGGCAGTTTCCAGGGCGTGGTAACCGATCCCGCGGGAAATATTTTTGTTGCCGGATACAGCTCATCCAATGCTTTTCCCACGCTCAACCCAGGCGGTGGCGCGTATTTCCAGGGAACTTACGGCGGAGGAAGCATGGATGCGATCATCCTGGAGTTCAGTCCGGCGAACGTGCTGCAATGGTCCACGTATTTCGGCGGGAGCGGCGAAGATTCCGGCATCGGCATTACGCTGGATGATTGCGCAAATAATATTTTCATCAGCGGGCTGACCGGCTCAGGTTCAAATTTCCCGTTGATGAATCCCGGTAACGGCGCTTATTTCCAGTCGACCTACGGCGGCGGCGCAACGGATAAATACATCGCCAAATTCAATGCATCGAAAAACCTGCTCTGGTCCACCTTCGTCGGCGGAAACGGAACGGAAAAAGGAAATGACTTCAACGGCGATCAGCTCTGCACCGACAACGCCGGTCGCGTTTACCTGGTGGGCATTACCTGGTCGTCCAATTACCCGACGCTCAATCCCGGCGGCGGTGCGTATTACCAGGGTGTTTTCGGCGGCGGCACCGACATGTCCGTCTCGCAATTCGACAACAACGGCGTGCTGCAATGGTCAACCAATTTCGGCGGCGCCAATTACGAATTCGCCGCAGGCTGCTGCATCGATGCCAGCGGAAATTTTTTCGTAATCGGCGAGTACACGAATAACGGCACACCTACCGTCGACCCGGGCAGCGGCGCGTATTATGTAACCGGCTGCGGCGGCTCCGACGATATCGGTATTCTGAAATTCAGCGGGAACAGCACTACGCCGCTCGTGGTTTCCGTTTCGCAAAACGATGTGAGCTGCTACGGCGCGAGCGACGGCAGCGCAACGATTACCGTAAGCGGCGGCGTTGCACCGTACACGTATCTATGGACGCCCGGCGGGCAAACGACCGCTTCCGTAAATAATCTCGCCGCAGGAACTTATTCCGTCCTGATCACCGATTCCGATGTCAGCAGTTGCGTCCCGAATACGTACACCGCAACGATAACAATCACGCAACCTGCGCCGGCTTCACTCAATGTAACGCCCGGTTCCGGAAATATCTGTCCGGGCGGATCAGTCGTATTCACCGCGAGCGGATCATTCACGTACAACTGGTCGCCGGCAACCGGGCTGAGCAGCACCACCGGCGCAACAGTAACCGCAAGCCCGTCCGTTCCGATGACCTACATCGTCACCGGAACCGACACGAACGGCTGCCAAAGCATCGACAGCGTGCAGGTGAATTTCAGTCCCGGTCCGCCGGTAAATGCAGGCGCCGATGTTTCTGTCTGTCCCGGCGATTCGGTTATGCTTTCTGCAACCGGTGCATTTACGTATGCGTGGTCGCCGGCAGCCGGTTTGAGTTCCACAGGCGGCGCATCGGTAACGGCAAGCCCGGCATCGCCAACTGCGTATATCGTTACCGGTACCGACAGCAACGGTTGCCAGGCCAGCGACACGGTGCAGGTACTTTTTAATCCCGGTCCGCCGGTGAATCTCGGCAGCAACGTTTCCATCTGCCCGGGTGATTCGGCAACGCTTTTTACTTCGCTGCTTCCCGGCGGCGGATATCTCTGGTCAACCGGCGCGACGACGAATTCCATCACCGTTAATTCCGCAGGCAATTACTGGATACAGGTTTCGCAGGGCTTGTGTACTTCCACCGATACCGTGCAGGTTACGCTGCTGCCTTTGCCGCAGGTTTGGCTCGGAAATGATACTGCGATTTGCCAGGGATCGGTTTCATTAAACGCAGGCACACCGAATGCAACGTATCTCTGGCAAAGCGGCGGCACCGGCGCGACCTTCACGGCGACCACACCCGGCACGTACTGGGTGCAGGTAACGGTAAACGGCTGCACGTCATCCGACACGGTAGTGGTGAGTTCCGCTCCGCAGCCTGTGCCTGCATTCACTGCGAGCCAGCTTTCCGGCTGCGCGCCGCTGTGTGTGAATTTTACCGACAACAGCACGCTGAACGGCGATTCGATCAGCAACTGGCAGTGGACGTTTTCGAACAACATGACTTCTGCGCAGCAGGATCCGCAGAATATCTGTTTCAATACGCCGGGCGATTATGATGTTTCGCTCACGGTAAGTTCGGCGGGTGGCTGCCAGCAAACGGTCACGTTCACCAACTACATTCACGTGTATCCTTTGCCGGTGGCGGCGTTCGGAACCAGCGCACAGGAGTATGGTTTTTTCGAACAGCCCGTGGTGGTTACGGATCTTTCTTCGGATTGCGGGCAGCTGGCCTGGGATATGGGCGACAACCAGAACAATCCGCCCGGCAGCGGGCAGGACGGGTGCGGGGGAACGTTTACGTACATGTATTCCGACACCGGCTGGTACACCATCACGCAATACATCGTGAACGGTTTCGGTTGTACCGACTCCGCTGAACTGGATGTGCATATTCTTCCCGAGTCGAGCTTTTATGTTCCGAATACGTTTACGCCGGATGGCGACGGGTTGAATGATATTTTTTCTCCGAAAGGCGTGCTGATCGAAGATTTCCGGATGTGGATTTTTGATCGCTGGGGAAACCTGCTTTTCGAAACAAGTGATTTGAGCAACGGTTGGAATGGCATGTACAAAGGCGAGGTCGTGCAGATCGATACGTATGTTTATCGCATCCGTTATGCGCTGTATGGCGGACAAACGAAACAACTGATCGGCCATGTGAACGTAATCCGGTAAGCGGGAGCCAAGCAGTTTACCGGTCCGTCCCGCTCTGAACCAAACAGGGCGGGACGTTTTTTAATCCGAAACCTTCCGGGAAATTTAAACGCTCAACGCCAAACATACAACGCACAATTATCAATGAATTAGTCCGATGGTTATTGATAACTGAGCGTTTGGCGTTGAGCGTTTTTCAATGCCCGGGAGGAATAAATAGCTTCTTTCATTTATTCGGTACTTTTGCGAAGCAATTTCTTTTCACTTGTCACAACCAACCCGTCTCGCCATTCTCGGTTCCACCGGCTCCATCGGTACGCAGGCGCTTGACGTCGTGGCCGCAAACCCCGGACAATTTTCGGTGGAACTGCTCGCGGCCAACGGGAATGCCGACCTGCTGATCAAACAGGCTCTGCAGTTCAAACCGAACGCGGTGGTTATCGCGGATGAAAAAAAATACGCCGCCGTAAAAGAAGTTTTACTTCCGCACGATATTAAAGTCTGGGCCGGCGAAGAAGCGATTTCACAGGCCGTTGAACTGGAAAATATCGACATGGTGCTTGCGGCTATTGTCGGTTATGCCGGGCTGCGATCCACGCTCGCCGCCATCCGCGCAGGAAAACAGGTCGCACTGGCGAATAAAGAAACACTGGTCGTCGCCGGCGATCTCGTTACGCAGCTGGCCCGCGAAAAAGCCGTGAATATTTACCCGGTCGATTCTGAACACTCGGCCATTTTTCAATGTCTTGCGGGAGAGTTTCACAACCCGGTGGAGAAGATTTACCTCACGGCTTCGGGCGGACCGTTCCGCGGAAAAAAACGCGCCGATCTCGCGCAGGTCACCAAACAGCAGGCGCTCAAACATCCGAACTGGGAGATGGGCGCGAAGATTACGATCGACTCGGCAACGCTCATGAACAAAGGGCTGGAAGTGATCGAAGCGAAGTGGCTTTTTCACCTGCGCCCGGAGCAGATCGACATCATCGTGCATCCGCAAAGTATCATTCACAGCATCGTGCAGTTTTCCGACGGCAGCATGAAAGCGCAGATGGGTTTGCCCGACATGCGCCTGCCGATTCAATACGCGCTCGGTTATCCCAAACGTATGCCGTCGAAATTCGAGCGTTTCGATTTCCTGGAATACCCCGCGCTGACTTTCGAGCAGGCCGATACCGAAACATTCCGTTGCCTGCCGCTTGCATTCGAAGCGCTGAAAAAAGGAGGCAACGCGGCCTGCGCCCTGAACGCCGCCAACGAAATAGCCGTAGCCGCTTTCCTGCAGGAAAAAACCGGCTTCCTGCGCATCGCCGAAATCATCGAAAACGCGATGGCGAAAACTACCTTCATCGCGAAGCCTTCGTATGATGATTACGTAGCCACGGATGCGGAAGCGCGGCAAATTGCGCAAGGGTTGATTTCCTGAAATGGGTTCTTTTTCACATTCTTTTTCTGGCCCGATTGTTGAAAGCAATTTTTCCGTTATTTTCAACCTTTCACAATTCTAACCGCATGAAAAAAATAGTTGTACTCCTCTCCGTAACGATTTTTTCGTTCCAGCTTTCCGCACAAACCACAGCCGATGCCCCGCGCCCGAATATGAGCAGGCAGGAAATCGGTAAAACAGGCTATTCGGCTATGATGCCCGACGGTATGCCGATGAACGGACCGGTGATTACGCCCGACAGTTCGCAACGCTTTACAGGTACCAAAGACGTGGGCGGCGGTTTTACATTCGGTTTTATTGCGGTGAAATTCCAGGAATTCGACAACAGCACGCCGGATGAACTGGAAGATCTGCTCGTTACGTATCTCGATTCGGTGCAGAAATCCTGGAACATTGTAAAAACAAACGGCTACGGCGGCGGCAAAACCCTGGCGAGCGACAGCAAGGCGCGCGGGGTGATCGATTACTGGTCGGACAAAGACGGAAAAGAATACGCCCTGAAAGGCTGGGCGAATAAAACAGGGCTTTGCGTACTTTATATACAAGGTCCGAATATCTACCCGCATACCACCATTGCCGACAGTTTCTTCGATCAGTTCCGGTTCAAATAAGCGATCGTTTTTCAAAAGCGGTTTTTCGGAAAACCGGCTTATTTCACGATAAGCGGGAGCCGTTTATTCATGATTGTGCCCGTCCGTTTCAACAGCCGGGTTTTGGAGCGTAACGAATCCTTATCTTTGCCGCTTAAACTCAATAACCTTGTCGCAGACCTTACAGCTTATCCTGTGCTTATCCATCCTGGTGTTTTTGCACGAACTCGGCCATTTTTTACCGGCACGCTGGTTCAATACGCGCGTTGAGCGTTTCTACCTTTTCTTCGACAGTATTTTCTTTTTCCCGGTGGTCAACCGGTTTCGTTTTACGCTTTTCAAAAAGAAAGTGGGCCAAACGGAATTCGGCCTGGGCTGGTTTCCGTTCGGCGGCTATGTGAATATCGTGGGCATGTTCGGCGAACCCGAAGAGCCTGAAGAAATCGCCGCAGAAGCCGGCGTTCCCGACAACGAAAAATTCCGCAACAAAAAACCCTGGCAGCGCATGATCATTCTCGCCGGCGGCATCACCGTGAACCTGATACTCGGCTACCTGCTTTTCGTGATGATCCTGAACGTTTGGGGCGAAGACATACAACCGATCGGCAACCTGAAACAGGGAATCGCCTGCGACTCACTGGCCCGCGCGCATGGCCTGCGCGACGGCGATAAAATTCTTACCGTCGGCGGAAAAACACCCGAAACACTCGACCAGGCCGTACTCTGGATGATGCTCGACAACGCCGAACAACTCGAAGTGGATCGCGACGGGCAAAAAGTCGCCGTCAGTCTTCCCGAAGACATCGAATACAAAATGGTAGCCACCAACATGAAACTGGTCAGCCCGCGCATGCCGTTTATAATCGACAGCGTGATGCCGCGGACCGTTGCTCACTGGGGCGGTTTGAAAAAAGGCGACCAGGTGGTGCGGCTCAACGGCGATACCATTCCGTACTTCCATTTATGGCGCGAAAAACTCGTTCCGCTGCGCAAGAAAGTCGCCGTTGTCGGCGTTATCCGTGACGGCAGTTACCGCGAGTTCAAACTCTGGGTGAATGAAAGCGCCACCATCGGCGTTTACCCGAAAAGTTCCGTCGGGCATTACGGCCTGAAGCACAAAGCATACAGTTTCGGCAGCTCACTGGGCCGGGGCTGGGAAAAGACCACCGAAAGGCTGGTGAATTATGTAAAACAGTTCAAGCTGGTTTTCACCAAGGCCGGCGCCAAACAGATCGGGGGAATTGCGGCTATCGGCAGCCTTTTCCCGGAAGAACTGAACTGGCAGGCTTTTTGGACACTGACGGCCACGCTTTCCGTGATCCTCGCGTTCATGAACCTGCTCCCGATCCCGGTGTTCGATGGCGGGTATATGCTGTTCACGCTCTGGGAAATGGTAACGCGCCGCAAAGTACCGGACAAGGTCATGAAACACTCGCTGACCGTGGGCATGTGGATTGTACTGGCATTGTTCTTGTACTCCAATGGAAACGACCTGTACCGCATGGTGCTGAGTAAATATCTCTGATGACCCGACGTCATTCCGTACGTACATTTTCCATAGCTGCGTTTGTGGCCGCACTCATGCTGTCAGTTGGGGGTGCCGCGCAAACATCGACTACCACCAAAGGCGATACCAAACCGGTGCAGAAACAACCTGTTCCGGCGGCCACGACCAAAACCAAAGTGCTTATTGTCCCGTTCAGCCCGCGCATGTACATGTCGGAAATCGATATGAGCATCAACCGCGAAACGAGCATGAACTACCGCCAGATCCGGGAAGGTTTCCGCGTCGGGCTGAACAAAGCCATCGCGCAGGAATTCCGCAAAACCTGTACGGTCGTTTCCCTGCTCGACGATACCGTGAAAATGAAAAAAGACCTCGATTATGTCTACGAGGTTACTTCCTGCTCCTACGATCCTGTCGGAACTGCCACGAAACAACAGGCCGCGCCGAAAAAAGACACCTCGAAAAATCCGCCGAAAACCGCCACCGGCGTGAAAAAAGGACAGCTCGCCGTAGAAACCAACGATCAGGAAAAGTTCATGAATACGCTGATCCTGAGCCCGAACCTGCTGACCTATTTCAAGAAAAAATACGGAGCCGATTATATTGTTTTCGTAAATGAGCTCGACCTGAAAAATGAGCTGGGAGAAGATCCCTACAACATGAGCGGAAGCGACGACTACCGCCGCAGCGCCAGCGCACATTATACCGTGGTTGCCACCGCCACCGGCAAACGTATCGCGGCGGGGAAAGCGAAATCCTTCTTCAGCGCGAAAACAAACAAACCCCAGAAGATCATCGACGGACAATTCTCGTCCATTTCCAAAACGATCTTCGAGAAGTTCGAAGCCGGGCGGAAACTCTGACTTATTTATTCATACTTCGCTAATCGAAGTCTTTAAGACTTCGATTAGTATTTACTCCTATCTACTCCCGGTTATCTGGCCATTTCGCCCGATTTTACTACCTTTGCTCCCCTTTCAAAAGCACGAAAAATGACTCAGATTGCTACGGATTCTTTCGGCATTGCCGAAGCGCTCGAACAACTCGGCGTAAAAGAAATCAATAACGGCGCTTCTACCGGTGTGAAATGGATCGACTGCAAAGGCGGTATGCTCGACTCGTATTCGCCTGTGGACGGTTCGCTCATCGGGAAAGTGAAACTCTCTACTCCCGAAGACTACGAAACGGTGATCCGCACGGCCGAAGAAGCATTCCGTACCTGGCGCATGATGCCCGCTCCCAAGCGCGGGGAAATCGTGCGGCAGATGGGTGAAGAAATCCGCCGCTACAAAGAACCGCTCGGCAAACTCGTTTCCTACGAAATGGGAAAAAGCCTGCAGGAAGGTCTTGGCGAAGTGCAGGAAATGATTGACATCTGCGATTTCGCGGTCGGACTTTCGCGCCAGCTTTACGGGCTCACCATGCACAGCGAACGCCCGCTGCACCGCATGTACGAACAGTGGCACCCGCTCGGGATCGTCGGCATTATTTCCGCGTTCAACTTCCCGGTAGCCGTATGGAGCTGGAATGCCGCCATCGCCTGGGTTTGCGGCGACGTATGCGTTTGGAAACCGTCTTCCAAAACACCGCTCTGCGCAGTGGCCTGCCAGAACATCATCACCTCCGTACTGAAAAAAAATAATGTCCCCGAAGGCGTAAGCTGCCTGCTCGTGGGCAATCCCGTGGGCGACCTGATGAACAACGACAAACGTGTTCCGATGGTTTCCTTCACCGGTTCCACGCGCATCGGTAAAATCGTGGCGGGTGCAACCGCGCAGCGTTTCGGGCGCAGCATCCTCGAACTCGGCGGCAACAACGCGATCATCGTTTCGCAGCATGCCGACCTGAACATGGTACTCGTGGGCGCGGTATTCGGCGCGGTAGGTACGGCGGGACAACGCTGCACCAGCACACGCCGCCTGATCGTGCACGAAAGCATTTACGACAAAACGATTGGCGTACTGAAAAACGCATACGGCCAGTTGAAAATCGGCAACCCGCTCGATCAGAAAAATCACGTGGGCCCGCTCATCGATAAAAAAGCGGTGGAAGATTACCTGAACGCCATCGAACGTGCGAAAAAAGAAGGCGGCAAAATGATCGTCGAAGGCGGTGTAGTTACCGGCGACGGTTTCGAAAGCGGCTGCTACGTAAAACCCTGCATTGTGGAAGCGAAGAATGAATTCCATATCGTGCAGGAAGAAACCTTCGCGCCGATCCTGTACGTGATGAAATACAGTACCATCGACGAAGCGATCCGCATGCAGAATAATGTTCCGCAGGGTTTGTCGTCGTCGATTTTCACCAGCAACATGCGCGAGATGGAACAATTCCTTTCGCACGAAGGTTCGGACTGCGGGATTGCCAACGTGAACATCGGCACTTCCGGTGCGGAAATCGGCGGCGCTTTCGGCGGTGAAAAAGAAACCGGCGGCGGCCGCGAATCGGGTTCGGATGCCTGGAAAGCCTACATGCGGCGCCAGACCAATACGATCAATTACAGCACCACGCTGCCGCTGGCCCAGGGAATAGAATTCAATATCTGATCCATAATTCAAAAAGCAAATGGCAAACGTCACAGGATTTTTTGGTCATTGCCTTTTGCTTTTTGCCTTTTTGCTTTCTTATTCCCCCGCCTCCGCCGAAACTACCACCTGGCGCGGCGAGTTGCTGCTCAACGACAGCACGATACTTCCGTTCAATTTCGAGATCGTCCGCGAAAACGGCAAAACAACGGTCATCATCCGCAACGCAGAAGAAAGAATCGTTTGCGACGAAGTGCGCGATACGAAAGATTCACTGAACTGGCGCATGCCCGTTTTCGATTCGGAATTTTTCTGCAAAAAGAAAAACGATTCCATCATCTCCGGCTGGTGGAGCAATCACTCACGGAAAACGACACAGAATATCCGTTTTCGCGCAAATAAAAATCAGCCCTGGCGGTTCAAAAAAAATGTCGGCATCACCGTCGATTATTCCGGGCGCTGGCAAACCACGTTCAGCCCGGGTTCGGAGAAAGACCTTACGATGGCTGTCGGTGAATTCAAACAATCCGGAGGCAAAGTCACCGGAACTTTCCTTACCGAAACCGGTGATTACCGTTTCCTCGAGGGAGATGTGTCCGCCGACAGTTTATGGCTTTCGTGTTTCGACGGGTCGCATGCTTTTCTTTTTAAAGCGAAATACGATATGCGTCACGGTTTTCTTACCGGCGGATTCTGGTCCGGCAGTCACTGGCAGGAACCCTGGCAGGCATTCCGCAACGATACCGCCCACCTGCGCGACCCGGAAAAACTGACTTTCGCGGTGGATACGACACAAGGCATTTATTTCAGTTTTCTGAATACAGAAAAGCGCCCCGTTTCACCGGTTGACGAGCGTTACAAAGGCAAAGTGCTGATCCTGCAGGTGATGGGTTCCTGGTGCCCGAACTGCATGGATGAAACGGCCATGCTTGCGGATCTTTATAAACGCTACAACAATAAAGGACTCGAAATCATCGGCCTGGCTTATGAAAGGACTACGGATTTCGACAGGTCGGCGGCTAGCGTGAACCGGCTCAAAAAACATTTCGGCGTGGAGTATGAAATCCTGGTCACGGGGAAAACCGGCAAAGACGAGGCCGGCCAAAGTCTTCCTTTCCTGAACGGGATCATGGCTTTTCCGACCACGATCTGGATTGATAAAAGAGGACGGATCCGCAAGATTTATACGGGTTATATCGGGCCGGGAACAGGCGCCAGCCACCAGAAGTTCCTTGACGAGACTACGCGGTTCATGGAAATGTTATTGGCGGAATAACTTTAGTTATTGGACAACAGGTATTTATCCCTTTTCCAGCCACTTTTTTCAAGGTTATTTTATTACCTTGTGCTTCCTGAATAATCCACGAAAACACACCCAAAACAGAATTTCATGAAAAAACTGGTACTCTTCGCTTTGTTCGGTATGGCCGCTTTGTTCGCCTCCGCGCAATGCACCACCACAAACGCTACTTCCTGCCAGTGTCAGACACAGTCGCAAACCGACTGCTACCTGTACCCGGACATTACGGTTTCCTGGCAGGGCATCCTGAGTACGACCGGCGGCTGCACGGTTTGCGGTTACATCGAATACTCGCAGACCAGCACCGACAATACGTACAGCCAGGGTTACAATGCCGGCCGCCTGCGCGTTTCGGCTTCCACGCCGAACATCGGTCACGGACCGCTTACCGTTCGCGGAGTGGATTCGCTCGGCTACCGTCATTTCGTTTGCGGAACCGATACGTTCAGCATCTACGACCCGAATTCCACGCAGCAGTTTACCTGCCCGAACGGAAATCCTTCGCCGCACCAGATCGTTTTCCAGCGTATCTATCATAAGATGAACAGTACGATGGGCTACCTTGAGCGCGAAGCGGGAACGATGACCTATCACCCCACGCACGGCCACAACCACGTAGACGACTGGGGCGTTTTCACACTCCGCATCGACAACGGCGATCCCAACCCGCTGAACTGGCCGATCGTAGGACAAGGACAAAAAATGGGATTCTGTCTCATGGATTACAGCACCTGCTCGGGTTATACCGGCCACTGCCGTGATGACAATACGGTTTACAACCAGGGCAATACGCTGCTCAACGGTGATTTTGACAACTACGGCCTCGGCGGCGGAAACTACGGCTGCTCACAGGTAGAGCAAGGTATTTCAGCCGGTTATACCGACGTGTACGGAAAACACCTCGACGGCATGTGGATCAACATTCCTCCCGGAACCTGCAACGGTAATTATTACATCGTGATTGATGTCGACCCGAACGATAATTTCCAGGAAGAAAACGAAGGCAACAACTACACGGCGGTGCCGGTAACACTTACGCAACAGGTAAGCAGCAACCCGATCATCTCCATTTCCGCCAGCCAGAATACAACGATCTGCTCCGGTGAAAACATCACGCTCACCGCAAGCGCAGGAACAGCTTTTGCCTGGAGCACCGGTGCAACCTCGCAAAGCATCACGGTAAACCAGCCCGGCACTTATTCCTGCACGGTAACTACTTTCTGCGGAAGCGGCGTCGCTACTTTCGAAGTATATGCAGCGCCGGCGCCGGTCGCACCCGCACTGTCGGCAGATACCGTAATTATCTGCACACAGGGTTCGGCAACATTCAACGCCAACGTAAGCAGCGGCACAGTAAACTGGTACGACGGTTCGAATAACCTGATGGGGACCGGTACAAGCTACACCACGCCGACACTGAGTGCAACAACATCCTTCTACGCGGTGAACATATTGAACCATACTGATACCACGAATGTTCCTCCTTACAATTCGAATATCGGCAGCGGGGCTTTTGTCACTTCATCGCAGTACAACATTTTCAATGCGTACTCCAACCTGACGATCGTTTCCGCCGAGCTGGAGAATACCACTGCCGGCAACGTAACGATCCAGTTGCAGGATTCATCGGGAGGTATGTTGCAGACTACTACTGTTGCATTGGCGAACGCCGGTGTTCAGCGCGTACCGCTCAATTTCAGCGTTCCGGCCGGAAACAATTACCGTCTTGCGGTTACTTCACTGCCTTCGGGCGGATTGTACCGCAACAACGGCGGTGTTTCTTACCCGTATGATATTCCCGGCGTATTCCGTTTCACCGGCTCATCGAACGGCGCAGCATCGTACTACTATCTCTACAACCTGGAACTTGCCACAACGAATGAAACCTGCACAAGCGCAGCTACCGAAGCTGTTGCTTTGGTAGATCCCTGCCTCGGCCTGGGCGCCGACCTGAATTTCCAGGCTTCCCTGCAGCTCGTGCCGAACCCGAACAACGGGCAGTTCAGCCTGAACTTCACCACGGCCAAAAAATCGGACATGATGATTTATGTTACCGATCTTGCCGGCCGCGGAGTATATACCGAACGTATGAACGGCGTGGGCGGAAAAGTGGCGCATAACATGGATCTTTCTTCACTGGCCAAAGGCGTGTATGTTTTCAATGTTGTTTATGAAGGCAAACCCTACACCAGCAAACTGGTGATCAGGTAAAACATAATGCGGAAATTATTTTCGAAAATGCTCCTGCCGGTTCTCTCCTGCGGGAGCATTTTCGTTTCTGCGCAAACGTCTCCCTGGACGATTTACGATACCGTCAATTCGCCGCTGCCTGAAAACAGTGTGCGCTGCATTACCGTTGACGCACAGAACCGGAAATGGATCGGTACCGATCATGGTCTCGCCGTTTTCGATGACGTGAGCTGGACGATTTACGATACATCGAACTCGGGATTGTCCGATAATTATGTCCGCTCGCTTTCCTTCGATGAGCAGGGCCGCGCGTGGATCGGGACTTTTGTTTCGGGGATCGATATTTTCGACGGCACGACCTGGACGAATTACAGTACGGCCAATTCCGGCATCGGTGCGGATTATGTTCGCGCGATTGCTTTTGATACTTCCGGCAAAGCCTGGATCGGTACGATCAACGGGCTTTCGGTTTTCGACGGGAATACCTGGTACACGTACACGATGGCGAATTCTCCACTGCTGTCGAACAACATTGCCTGCATCACGATCGATGCGAACGATGAAAAATTTTTCGGCACGATCAACGGCGGATTATACGATCTGCTTGACACAACATTTTCGGTTTATACGATCGCCACGACCGGCATCCCGGATAATTCCGCGATGGCCGTTGCGCTCGATTCGGCAGGAAACCGCTGGTACGGATCGGCCGCTGCGGGACTTGAAGTGCATTACGAAGCCGGGAATTTATGGTCCTGGTTCAACACGACCAATTCCGCCATCGCATCAAACGCCATCACTGCGCTGGTTATCGACGATCAGCAAACCAAGTACATGGGATCGATGCAATCCGGTTTGCTGACATTCCGTTTTCCCGCCAACTGGTCGTATTACGATACGCTGAACTCGCCGATGCCCGACGGTTACGTGCAGGCGGTGGCGAAGGACAGCAGCGGGTACATTTGGGTGGGCACGCGCGAGGGCGGGCTGGTGCGGCTGGATGAAAGCGCGTTGAACAACGTAGCGGAAATCACGGAAAATAATTTACTGAACATCTATCCGAATCCCGTCAGGGCCGGCGAGCCCGTTTTTCTCAACGGCGTTCAGCAGCAGGATATCATTCGTATCATAGACATGAAAGGATCGGTGGCTGAAATTTTTTCCGGCGGAGAAAACATACTGCGCACGTCGGGATTACATGCCGGAATTTATTTTGTGGAAATTATTTCTGCGTATGGAAGACCTCCGCTGAGAGCGAAACTAATTTTACAATAATAAATCTTCCCGCAAATCTGCCCTCGCCTGTTTAAGGTTTCAAGTTTAATGTTCAAAGTTTTGTAGGTATAAAACGTTAACCTTGAAACATTAAACCTTAAACATTTTTCTCCTTCGCAGCCAGTTCTAATTTCTTGTACCAATCTTTTCCGTATTTCACAATCAGCGCATCCTTTACAAAAACATAAACAGGCACATTTAATTTTTCACCGCAGGCGCAGGCCGGTTTGCAGATATTCCAGCTTTCGTAATTCACGGCATCGAATGTTGCGTGCTTCGTAATGCGTACGGGGTAGAGGTGACAGGAAACCGGTTTGCGGAATTTTACTTTGCCGTCTTTCCACGCGCGTTCGATGGTGCAGTATGCGATTCCTTTTTCATCGAAGCCGGTATAGGCGCATTCTTTATCTCCACCGACCAGCGGGGTAACTTTATCGCCGTCGCTGTCGATCACCCAGGTACCTTGTTTTTCCACGGCTTTGATGCCTTCTTTGGTCATGTACGACTTTACAACCGGGTACACGTCTTCCAGTTTTTTCGTCTCCGAATCTTCCAGCGGCGCGCCGGAATCGCCTTCCACGCAGCATGCTCCTTTGCAGGCGGCGAGGTCGCAAACAAAACGTTTTTCAAGCAGGTCGTCGGAAACTAAAGTATTGTCGATAGCGATCATGGAGACAAAGATACGTTTATGGCGATTGCGGATTGCCGATTTGCGATTGCGCACATGCTGCCCTGCCCGTACTACAGGGAATGCTCTTGTGTGTTAGGGTTGTGCACAATCGCAAATCGGCAATCCGCAATCGAAAATCAGTGCAGTGCTATTCCGAAGAAAAGGAACTTTCGCGAAAAAAATACGCGGAGGAATTTTAAACAGATTTCTTTACCGGATATTGATCTGGTGTTTGGTAGCAAATCGTTTCTGTGCCATTTCAAAAGCAGCATCCGCCGCAGAATCTTTCCGGTTGATCGCTTTTGCAAGTTCAGCGTGGCGCAGTTCGTCGTTTTCGGTGAACAGGCTGTCGGCTTTACAGAAGAGCCGGCAATACTCCGCATACTCATTGGCCGCAAGCTCGTTCAGGTTGGTGAAATATTTCCGGGCGGCTTCGTAAAAATTTTTGTCTTCGGTCGCTTTCCCGGGCGTGATTTGTTTCAGCGAATCGAGTGCGTGCTGTGTACTTTTTGCAAGGGCTTTCAGCGCAGCATTCGTTTTCACGCAGTCGCCGCCTTTAACGGTTTGCGTCAGCGCTTCCTGCCGGTCGATACACTTGTTGGCCAGCTCGACCAGGTCGTCGTTGAAGTCCGCAGCATCTTTCCCGGGACTCCCGCAGGAACCGGCAAGCAAAAGTCCGGAAAGAGCAATAAGCAGGTGAATGCGCATGATCAGCAGGTTTTAGCAAAAGTAAGATTTGAAACCGTTGTATCACATGTGTTTGCCGCTCGCGGAAGTTCAGTTCCCCCAAAGGACCAATTAATCCCGCCAGGGATTAAGTCCCCCCAACATCAGTTCCCGGAAAAACTCCCGTGTAAAGTAACGTCAGCCTTTGCCGAACCAATTCCCCTCTCTGCCGGAGAGGGGTTGGGGTGAGGCCGAACCGCTTATAAACGAAGAAGTCCCTGAACGGGACGCCTTCGCTTGGCAAACACATGAAACACATGATAAAGGTGAAGAACGGTCGTTCGTTAGAAAGGCTCGCTCTTCGGGAGTACTTATGGAAATTCGCTCTTTTGGTCCCTATTACGAGATTGTAGAGGTAGGAAGCTGGGTTCGCTGAATCACGTTCACTGACTTACGCTTGGCTTTCCCTGTTGAGCGGGAACTGCCCTGGTAAGCGTCGCATCCGGGTCCACCACGTTTGCAGGAAGGAAGTGCCATTACAATGACACCGGCGATTAACAAAGAACGAAGTAAGTTCTTCCTGATTGAATTGTGGGCCCTTTTAACGATCATCTCTTTCACTTTTGATTTGATTCAACTAACTGCTTTCTGATGAATAGGGAGGGTATATCAACCTTTCCACAAAAAAAAATGCACTTATTTTATAATATACTGATAATCAGTATTTTATTTTTAAATCTTTTTTATGGGAAGTTTTGGCCGAAGAAATTCCTGCGGTTGTCGACGGCTTTTTTGGCATTATTCTGTGGAAAATCAGATTCCTAAGCCCTTATAGACGAAAATGCACCGGCGAGTGCTTGGATTTGTGGATAAGTTATCGTAACATTGAAGTGTAAGTTTTTTGGCAAAAACGAACACTATAAAGAACAACGATGGCTTTCAAATTTTTTTGGTCGAAAAAACAGACCGACCTGACTGATCAGGAATTGATCGATCTCTACAAGAAATCGGCAAATACCTGGTACGTAGGCGAGCTGTTTCAGCGCTACACGCAGTTGATTACTGCAGTAGCCTACAACTATCTGCAAAACACGGCAGACACCGAGGACGCGGTGATGGAGGTCTTTGAGATCATCCTTCGCGATCTTCGCCAGCACCAGGTGAACAACTTCAAAACCTGGGTCTACAGTGTAACCAAGCACCACTGCCTGAAGAAACTCCGCAAAGACACCGTCGAAATTACCGATGTGGAACAGGCTCTGCGGCATCTCGAAGCAGAAGAAACCAACACCGCCGAAGCAGTCCGGCAGGAGCAGCAGATTGAGGAGCTCAAAAAGGCCCTCACGCAGCTCTCCGACGAGCAGAAACAGTGTATCGAACTCTTCTACTTCAAGCATAAGAGTTACAAGGAAGTATCCGACGAAACCGGCTACTCCGTTAACGAAGTAAAAAGTTACCTGCAAAACGGCAAGCGAAACCTGAAAGGTCACCTTGTCAGCACAAAATAAATGACTGCTCAAGAAATAAAAGGAATCTTCCAGAGCCAGGGCTGCCTTTCGCTTGAAAGCATGAAGCTTTACAAGCAAAGCAAACTGGCCGCGAAGAGTGCACACCTGGTGGAAAAACACCTGTTGTCGTGTGCGCTTTGCGCCGAAGCCTTTGATTCTCTTGACCTTCAGCGCATGGCCGATGTCGACCGCATGGCCGCCCGCGTAAATAAACGACTAGCCACGTACATGAATACGCCGCCTCGCCTGGGTTTTTTTCAGCGCTTCGGTTTGGCCATCACCGCAGGCGCGCTGTTACTGGCCGCGGGGGGTGGAATGGCATGGTGGCTCACTAACCAGGAAGACAAAAACATTGATTCATTAACCCAGGACCCGCCTGTAGTCAGCATGGCCGGAGTCGGGTCGGCTTCCATACCGAATACCGTTTCATCAAACAACAATACGACTACCCGTCAGGCGCCCGAATCCAATACGATGGCTCCGCCGCCGGTTCAGCATAACGAGCCTGTTTCGAAACAGGTCGCTGCTCCCGGTGATCCGAAAAAGAATCTTACTCCTGCCGGTCCTTCCGCAAACGACCGGAAACCGCAGCCCGAACCGGCTACGCAAACACCCGTAAATCCCGAGCCGGCAAAAACGGCTTCCACGCAAACCAATCCGAATAACGAGAATACGCGCACCGCTTCCGCCCAGCCGCTTGAAGTAATTTCTTCACGCATCACCATGAAGCTGAGTTCCAATTCCGGCAGCGGTTCTTCTTCGGGAAATATGGACAACGGTCAGTTCACACGGTCCAACAAAAAGAAAAAGAACGAGCAAACTCTTGATGAAATGCCCCAGTTCTCCGGTGGCGATGGCAGCATCAACGGGTACGTTCAGAAAAATTTCAACCCGGTAAAATGCGACCGGGACCAGATCAAAAATTTCTCCGCCATGCTCATCGTGAGTGTGAGCTCCAAAGGAAAAGTCACCAAAGTGGAAATCATGCGCGGCATATCGAAAGAAGTCGATGCCGAAATCGTGCGCGTTTTCCAGAATATGCCCGCCTGGAATTCCGGCAAGGGCGATATTGATGCTACGGTGATGGTGACGGTGGAGTAGTCGCACCCCACTGATTTTCAAAACCCCCTCCATTTCCGTTCCCATTCTGCATTTAAAACTATTCCAATAGCTAAAATATAACGACGTCACCCTGAGCGGAGTCGAAGGGCGTGTACCTGGAACTTATGTACACAGGATTGCAGTACACGCCCCTCGACTCCGCTCGGGGTGACGTTCTGGTAGCATTGGTGTTTCTGCTTCGGCATGATTCCTGTATTTTTGCACCCATGAAAAAAGACATTCCGATGCCTGCCGTCGAAAATGTTTCGGTGGCGATCGTACGTGAAAAACCCGAAGGGGAAGAATGGAATGTGTACCTGGTGAACCTGCGCGGGGAGGAATTGAAAAACGTGCTGATCACATCTACCGGCTACGGCGATATCGACGGTACGCCGAAAAAAACGTCTACGCTGCGGCATTTTTTTGCGGCAGTTCCGCCAAACAGTTACGAAAAAGTGGAGCCGATCATGGAATATACTTTCGGACTCAGCAACGAATACTGGGTCAGTTTTTCCATCGGCGAACAGATGTACGATAAACGATACGTGTTTCTTCCCGAAACAATCCAGGAAAGCAATTTCACGCAGGTTCCGATCATCGGCAAAAAAGGCGTGATGATTAAATAATCCATGCCTGGGCGCAGGACTGCCTGCGCAGCCGGTTTTAAATAACTTTGTAAAAACACATTTCGGCTAAGGCAGGTAATCAATAATGGGAAAACCTTTCCACATACAAGGACAAACAATTTCAGCAGGTGAGCATGCGCAGGTGGCGCTGAATATTTACAAACTGCCCACGCATACGCTGATCGAAATCCCGGTTTTTATTTTTAACGGGAAAGAAGACGGTCCGACCGTGCTTTTTCTTGCCGGCATGCACGGCGATGAGATCAACGGGATTGAAGTGGTGCGCAGCCTGATCATGCGCGAGGATGTGAAAAAACTGCGGCGCGGTTGTGTCGTCGCCATTCCGCTCATCAATATCGTTTCGTTTCTCTACGGCACGCGCGACCTGCCCGACGGTCGCGACCTGAACCGCTGTTTTCCCGGCTCGAAAAACGGCTCGCTGGGCAGCCGCATCGCGCACGATTTGATGGAAACGATTATTCCGCAGATCGATTTCGGTATCGACTTTCATACCGGCGGCGCGAAGATTTCGAATTATCCGCAGATCCGCTGTGTGTTCAGCGATTCGAAAAACCAGGTACTGGCCAGAATTTTCGGCGCGCCGCTTGTACTCAATGCGCCTTTCCGTGACAATACGCTGCGGCAGTCGGCATCGAAGCTCGGGAAGAAAATTCTCGTTTTCGAAGGCGGCGAATCACACCGTTTCGATCCCTACAGCGTGGAAGAAGGACTGAACGGCTGCCTGCGCGTGCTGAATAAATTCCGCATGATCCCGCAGGGCGCGCCGAAAAACAAAACCGTTTTCCTCGGCAAAACAACCTGGGTGCGCGCAAAAAGTTCCGGGCTTTTTCACGCCTTTAAAAAATACGGATCAAAAGTGCGGAAGGATGAAAAAATCGGCATGATCTGCGATCCGTACGGTGATGTGGAACATGAACTGTACGCGCCGGCGAAAGGGTACATTGTTGGATTAAACAACCAGCCGGTGGTGAACCAGGGGGACGCGCTGGTGCATATCGGGACGGAATAAAAAGGAATGGCGAATTTCGAATGCCGAACTCGGAATAATCTTTTTGATCAGCGCTTCATCAACTAGCCGGCGGCGGCTGAGGCGGCTGCCAGATATTATTCGGATCGTTCGGGTTACCGGTATTCGGATTGTTGTTGTTTCCCCCGTTATTATTATTCGGATCGTTCGGGTTGTCGGTGTTCGGTTTCCAGCGGTTGTGATCGTTCGGATCGGGCGGTGGTAAAGGCGGTGTTTGGGGATTCTGGTTGTACTGCTGGTTCGGATTATTGTAATTGGGATTCTGCTGGTTGTACTGTTGATTCGGATTATAGTTCGGATTCTGCTGGTTGTAGGGATTATATTGCTGCTGATTGTAAGGGTTATACTGCTGCTGGTTGTACTGCTGATTGTAAGGATTGTAATTGTTCGGCGGGTAGCCCATGTTCATCTGGTTGAGCCGGTTTTTATGCTCGGCGGTTTTCACCCAGTAAATAATCCAGAAAACAAAACCGGTTAATCCGATCAGTGCGGCAAGAATTTTGGTCGCCGGGTTGGGAATAATATTAAAAACTGCGGAAGCAATGTTGAGCGACGCGTATGTAATCCCGATACTGTAAGTCGGACGCGGTTCAACGTGCATGCCGCGCTTCCGGTACTCGTTTTCAAGCGACTCGGCTATCCCGGCGACGAGAATAAAAATCCAGATGTAATTGAAAATCGGAATGAGCAGCAGCCAGACACTGCCGGGTGAATGTTTCCGGCACTCGGGCGAAACCGCTTCGAGTGTGCGCTGCAGGTTGAGCAGGTAGAAAATTGCAATCGGCAGGACAACGGCCAGGACGACTAACAAAAGCACAATTACTTCCCCGGAGCCTAAGCCGCCATAGCCATATCGGTACGACATAGTTTGTTGAGTTTAAGGTAAAACAATAATACCGGCAGAAAAATCAGGCCGTTTTTCCCGCAAGCGTTCTCGCTTACTTCTTCACGATCCGCGTCGTAACCGACGTGCCGCCCGTTTTCACCTTACAAATATAAACACCGCTTTCGAATCCGTCGGTTTTCAGCAGGTATTTGCTGCCGTGCTGTTTTCCGCTGCGCAAAACCGAACGACCGGCGATGTCGAAAATTTCGACTTCGAAGTCCGCTGATTTTTCAAAATAAATCACGGCGCTTTCATCAAACGGGTTGGGCGCGATGAGCATACCGTTTTGTGTTACGGTTGACGGCTGCACCGAAAGCGGGCTGATGATCGTATTGTTCACGGTATTGGTCAGCACCGGCGGATTGAAATCGAAATAATTCGAAGCGGAGTTCGAGATCGTGGTCCCGACCGTTTGTCCCGGCAGCGTCTGGATTTTAAATTTCACGAAGCCGTGGCTGCGGGGTTCGTTCACAAAACTGTCGGGCAGCAGGATATTGCTGAACGTGAAGGTGAGTATGTTCATGCCCTGCGCGCCTTCTACGTTGAGCGAGTAGGGATGACTCGAAGCGCCGGGCATCAGCGTGGTGATGTCGAGCTGCGGCGGAAGCGTGTCTTTCACCACAACAGTAAACGCGGTATCCGTTCCGGTATTCTGGAACTGGATCGTGTAGGCCAGCAGCGTATCGCTCAATAAAATATTGCCGAGCGAATCCATGCCCGGCGACCAGCATTCTTTCAGGTTCGGATCAAAGGAACCGACGATGATATCCAATTCGTCGTCGCCGTTATTGATAGGCGTGGTATCCGTTGCCGTAGGCTCGATGCGTGCGTTGCTGATGAGCTGGCGGCCGAGATAACCTCCGTTGGGAATCGTCGGTACCTGCAAAGTAATGCTGATATATCCGGACTGACCCGGCTGCAGGTTGTTGAACAGCCAGTAACCGTTGGGCGCGGTATAACCATCCATAGGCGGATAGGAAGAAACGAACGTGAGGATCGAATCATGGCCGAAGAAAATCGTATCGCTCACGATCGTGCTGCCCACATTCGTATAATAAATCGAGTAGTATTGCAGGAATCCCGGCCGGGCCGGGCCGGAGCTGAGTGAAAGCGTGAGATCCTGTACGCCCGGAATCTGCTGCCGTCCGAAATCCTGCCCGGTAACCGTATCGCCTACCGACAGGAAATTAATCGTATAGTCCCCGGACGGAGGGCAATTTATATTGTAATACAGGTTCTGCGAAGCAACCGGCGAAACGGTGTATGTACCGGGCTGCTGCACATGCATGGTATAATCTCCGTTCGCATTCGCCCAGGCATAATAACCTCCCGGCTGCGCCTGGATCATTTTATTTACTGCGGGCTGATCGGTGAGCGAATCAAATACGCAGTTGGCATTGTTGTCGGTATAAAATTTCCCCTTCACGATATTCACGCAATAATTTCCGATGGCCAGGTTTCCGCTTTGCTGGCAGCCATTGGCATCGGTCACAGTAACCGAATACGATCCTGCAAGCACACCGGAGATATTCTGTGTTGTCGCTCCGTTTGACCAGAGATAACTGTAAGGCGGTGTTCCGCCCTGGGTAATGGAATAGGCGCTGCCGGTGGATGTATTGCAATTGGAAGGCACAGAAGTGGCGGCATAGAAAAAAAGATTTCCCGCAACCTGCCCCACGGTTCCCTGTCCGAATGAAATGCACCCGGCATTATCCGTTACCTGCACGGTGTATGTTCCGGGAGCAAGCCCGGCAAGCGTATCGTTCATCACCTGAGGCGTAGTGAGCCAGGTGTAGCTGAACGGCGGCGCGTTGCCTGTGGCGGTGGCTACTGCATACCCGAGCGGATAGTTGGCACAGGGTGCAGATTGCGTGGAAACAGAAACCGCCGGTCCGCCGATATTGGCTACGTTGGCCACATGGTTGGCCGTACAGCCTGCCGCGTCAGTGATATTCAGCGTGTATGATCCTGCTGTGACGTTGCTGATCGTTGCTGTAGTCGCGCTGTTCGACCAGCTGTAATTGAACGGCGCAGTGCCGCCCGAAGTAATGGACGCGGCTGCCGATCCGTTGGACTGGTTGCATGTAGCATCCGTAATCGTAACGGTTGACTGGAAAGAGGGATTGACAATAATCATCACGGTTTGTGTCGACACGCAACCCCACGAATCCGTTACGGTCATAGTGTATGTCATGGAATTCGGCGGCGATGCGATCGGGTTATAAACGTTGGTGTTGGAAAGGTAAAGACCCGGGGTCCAGTTATAAGTATAAGGTGCAGTTCCGCCGCTTACGTTTGGCGTGAGCTGTACCGTTTGCCCGGAGCAGATTGTCCCGCCGGGAGCAATAGTAACCATCGGGCCCGGGATGTTTCCTACTACCACCGGCTGCGCAACTGTACAGCCGTTCATATCGGTAACCGTTACCGTGTATGTTCCCGGCGCAAGGCCTGTTGCAGTCGCTCCTGTTCCGCCTGTCGGCACCCAGTTGTAGGTGTATCCCGCGACTCCTCCTGATGATACAACCGTTGCCCAGCCGTTGGGAGAACCGCAGGAGGCCGGGTTCGAACTCACGGATAATACCAGTTGTGCGGGCTGTGTGATGTTGACAGTCGCCGTTGCGGTGGCTCCTATATTATCAGTCACTGTCACCGTATATGCTCCTGCACAAAGCCCGCTCGCCGTGGGCGCTGTTCCGCCTCCGGGAGCCCAGGCGTATGTGTACGGAGTAGTCCCGCCCGAGGCGAGCGCTGTTACAGAGCCTGTGCATGAACCGTTGCATAACAGGTTCGTTTGCGAGGATATGCTCACAGAAACCTGTGCGGATAATTTGTTCAGGGAGAGACCGAGCAGCATAATGCCCAGCAACGCAACCCGGGGAAGTAGCGATTGTTTCATCTTCTTAAGATTTAATGGAGCAGGCGCTCCGTGTGTTAGCCAAATGAAAGATAGAATATTCCTGAAACGTGTACAATCTTTTTGCCCGGATAGCTATTTTTGACGACGAGTACAAAATTAACCACGCCGAAAATGGCCGACATCATCATTTATACCGATGGCGCTTCCCGCGGAAATCCCGGTCCGGGCGGTTTCGGTATCGTGCTCATGTCGGGAAAGCACTGCAGGGAAATTTCGGAAGGCTACCGGCGGACTACGAATAACCGCATGGAACTGCTGAGTGTGATCGTTGCGCTGGAGTCGCTGAAAATTCCCGGCAGCACCGTTACAATTTACTCCGATTCGAAATATGTAGTGGACAGCGTGGAAAAAAAATGGGTCTGGGGCTGGCAGAAAAAAGGATTCCACGGGAAAAAAAATCCGGACCTCTGGTCGCGTTTCCTGCGCATTTATCCTAAACACAATATCCGTTTCGTCTGGGTAAAAGGTCACGCCGCAAATCCGCATAACGAACGCTGCGACGAGCTGGCCGTAGCTGCCGCGCTGGGCGGAAAACTGCTGATCGACGCGGGATATGAAAGCGATCCGGCGAATACGATGAATTTGTAAAAGACACTTCTCCTTTCTGAAAATGGAACGCTCAATTTCAAACGCACAATGTTCAATTATCAAGGATGCTTCCGATGATCATTGAACATTGTGCGTTTGGCGTTGTGTGTTTTTGTTTTTCAGTCCGTACTATTCCCCTGATTTATACACAATCCGCCCCGGCCCTGTGAATAACTTCTGAAATCACGTGCGGCGTCAAACGCTAACTTCGCCGGATGCAAACTGAGACCATCATGGCATTTCAAAACCTGCTTTCCGCTGCTGAGAACGGCATTTGTACGATCACGATCAACCGTCCGGATAAACTGAATGCGCTGAACCAGGCTACCTTGAAAGAGCTGCGCCAGGCGCTGAACGAAGCGGTTGCCGACCCCGAAGTGAAAGGCATTATCATTACCGGCGCCGGACCGAAAGCTTTTGTGGCGGGTGCTGATATTTCCGAATTCTCCGGTTTGAATGAAGAACAGGGCCGCGCTTTTGCAGCAAACGGTCACGAAATATTCCGCGCGATTGAATTATGTCCCAAACCGGTGATTGCCGCAGTGAACGGGTTTGCGCTCGGTGGCGGCTGCGAACTGGCTATGGCCTGCCACATGCGCATTGCATCGGAACTCGCTAAATTCGGACAGCCCGAAGTAAACCTGGGCCTGATTCCCGGCTACGGCGGCACCCAGCGCCTGACCATGCATATCGGCCGCGGCCGCGCGACCGAACTGCTCATGACCGGCGACATCATCAACGCGCAGGATGCGTATCGTGTAGGTCTTGTCAATTATCTCGTTCCGCCCGAACAGCTCATTCCCAAATGCACGGAAATCCTGCAGCGTATCGCTTCGAAAGCGCCGCTTGCCGTTGCGGAGATCGTAAAATGCGTGGATGCGCATTATACCGACGGTGTGGACGGCTACGCTTTTGAAGTGGATGCTTTCGGCCGCTGCTCGGGAACCGAGGATTTCAAAGAAGGCGCCAGCGCATTCATGGAAAAACGGAAAGCCGTTTTCAAAGGAAAATAATTTCGAAAATACGTTTTGATCCCGGGGACTCGGATAACAATCGGAATTCCCGGGGTTTTTCATTTGAGGACGTAAGAAATCCCGCGATTGTTTTTGCCAGTCGGAATAATCGTTTCACTTTTGACCGAACCCAAATGTGAAACCATGCATATTTTTACCAAAACAATCCTTGCCGCCGGAACGATTCTGCTGCCTGTGCTTGCCCAAGCGCAATGTTATAATGTAACTGCGATTCCCTACAATCCGCAGCCGCAACCGCAGCCGAATGTACTGAGCGTGAATGACGATTGGCATTCGGTGGCGATCCCGATCGGTTTTCCCTTTTGTTTTTACGGGGCATCCTATAACAACGTGGTGGTTTCGAGTAACGGGTACCTGACCTTTGACGGCACGCTGGCTTCCACCTTTTCGCAATGGGCCATAACTATGGCAATACCGAGCACGGCTTCAACCCCGAAAAATGCGATCATGTTTCCCTGGCAGGATATCAATAATACATTCGGCGGAGTGATTACGTATTCGACAACAGGCCTGGCGCCGAACCGGAAGTTTATCGTCAGCTTCGACAGCATACCGATGTATTCATGCACCACCAGCTATTTCACCGGGCAGGTCGTGCTCAGCGAAACCAGCAACGAAATCGAAACGCATATCCTGAATAAACCGCTTTGTGCCCAATGGAACGCGGGAAAAGGGATTCACGGTTTGCACAATCAGACCGGTATGATGGCGACGGTTGTTCCCGGTCGTAACAGCCCCACACAATGGACAGCCACGAACGACGGCTACCTGTTTTCACCTTCCTGCAACGTGTGCAGCGACGTATCGGTGGAAGAACCCGTCATCACCGACGACGGCCTGTCCGTTTTCCCCAACCCGGCCAACGGAAAACTGAATATCCGGTTCAAAAATCCGCCGGCGGAAACGTATGAAATCGCGCTGGCCGATTGCTCTGGCAGAACGGTGCTGCAGTTTTCGGAACAAAACGGGCAGGAGCAAACTTTAGATATAAGTACAGTTGCACCGGGCATATATATGCTGCAGTTGGTTTCCAAAACCGGCGAACGTGCAGTAAAAAAGGTGATCGTGGAATAACGGGCGGTCAGGTACCCGGAAACAGGACTGTTCCGGGAAACTCCACAAGGTAAAACCGCCTGTTTCCGGGCGGTTTTTCTTTGTCGCGGCGTGTGGAAATTCCCTCTACCTTGCATCTGAAAGACAACCTACAGATGTATTTTACCTATGGATACCAGCCATCAACCTGCAGCACCCGCCCGATCGAAGCGGCGGCTGTACTTTTTTGTCATGTTTTCTCTCCTGCTCACAGCAGCAGCGATTTATTCGTATAAAACTTCCCGCGCCGAAGCGATGTTCGTATTTCCTCCCGGAAGCACTTATGAAAAAGAATGGAAGCGCGTGGATTCGCTGGAGCAGAAAGCCCAGTTCAAATCGGCGCTCGACCTGACCAATTCCATCTACCAGAAAGCGAAAACGGAAAACAACGCCGCGCAGATCGTCAAAGCGCTGATGCACCGGTTCAAGTTTTCGGGACAGGTGGAAGAAGCCAGCCAGGAAAAAACGATCACCGACCTGCAACTGGAACTGAAAACGGCCGGGTACCCGCTCAAGCCCGTGTTGCATTCCATGCTCGCCGAAATGTACTGGCAGTATTACGAGGTCAACCGCTGGACGATCCAGCAGCGCTCACAAACGGTGAATTTCAAACTCGACGATATCGCGACCTGGGACATCAATACGATTGTCGACCAGTGCATCAAAAACTACCGGCTTTCGCTCGAACCGGTTGACAGCCTGAAACGGACGAAGATCGAAATCTACGACCCGGTTTTGTACAACGGGTATAAAACCACGCGCGAATTCCGCCCCACGCTGTATGATTTCGTCGCGCACCGCGCCGTCGATTTTTTCATGAACGAAGAACCGGACATCACGCGCCCGGCCGACCGTTTCGAACTGACCGATACGCGTTACATGAGCAATTATGCGGATTTCATCAAACTGAATATCGAGTCGAAGGATTCCATGTCGCTCAAATATTTTGCGATCAAAAACCTGCAGGCCCTGATCGCGTTCCACGCCACCGACAGCCGTTCCGAAGCGCGGATCGATGCGGACCTGAAGCGCCTCAAATTCTGCAAAAACAAACTCGCTTCCGAAAGCAAGGACAGTTTGTACATCAAAGCGCTTGAAAATATCGCCGCGTCGATCGGCGAGATCCCGATGGCTGCGGAAGTGCAGTACGAAATCGCGATGTATTACCACGACCAGGCCGGCAAATACAAGCCGCTGGAAAACGATGCGCACAAATGGGAGAATAAAAAAGCGATCGAAATCTGCGAAGCCGCGATCAAAAAATATCCCGGTACCGACGGCGCATTCAACTGCGAACAACTGAAGAAAAGCATCCAGGTTAAAAATTTCAGTTTCCAGATCGAACAGACCATGCTGCCCGGGAAACCCGGCATCGTGCTGATGAATTTTTACAACGTGAAAAAAGCTTACCTGCGCCTGGTCCAGATGCCCGAAGAAACAGTCCGCTACCGTTACGGCGGCGACGGTTTCGACAATGAAAAGAAGCGGATGGAATATTACCTGAAGCTGAAAACCGTCGCCACCTGGTCGCTCGACCTGCCCGACGACGGCGATTACCAGCAGCACAAAGCCGAGATCAAAGTGCCGGAACAGCCCGTAGGACGCTATATGCTCCTGGTGAGCGCCGATGAAAAATTCTCGCTGGAGAAAAACGCCATCGCGCACGCGGAATATTACTGTTCGAATATCAGCTACGTTCACCGCCGCACAAACGACGGTTCCGACGAATACCTCGCGCTGCACCGCGCAACCGGCCAGCCGCTCGCCGGCCTGAAAACGCAGCTCTGGTTCGAAAAATACGATCAGTCCGCGCGCCAGTATAAAATGGTGAAAGGCGATGCACTGGTTACCGATAAAGACGGTTACGTGCGCATCCCGCCCCCGGGCGAATGGCGCAACTTCATGCTCGAGTTCCGCCAGGACAACGATGTGCTGTTTACCGATTATGCGTACCAGTACCGGTATCACCAGGATGACCAGAAACGCACGCGCACAAATTTTTTCACCGACCGCATGATTTACCGTCCGGGCCAGACGATTTATTTCAAAGGCATCATGATCGAAACGGATGGCGAAACACATGCGATCCTGAAAAACCGCAGTACAACGGTGACGTTTTACGATGCGAACTACCAGAAAATTTCTTCGCTCGATCTCACGACAAACGAGTACGGCACGTTCAGCGGAAGCTTCGTTGCGCCGCAGGGTGTGCTCACCGGGCAGATGCGCATCGATAACGGCTACGGAAATATTTACCTCTCGGTAGAAGAATACAAGCGTCCGAAATTCGAAGTGAAAATAAATCCCGTGAAAGGCATGTACCGCCTCGGCGAAGAGATCAGCGTGGAAGGTTTTGCCAAAGCTTACGCCGGTTCGAATATCGACGGTGCGAAAGTGAATTTCCGCGTGGTGCGCAATGCTTCGTTTCCTTACTGGTGGTGGTGCTGGCGCGGGTATTATCCCAGCTCGCCCGAAGTGGAAGTAACCAACGGAACAGTTACCTCGAACGATACCGGCGGCTTCGTCATCAAATTTAAAGCCGTGCCCGATCCTTCCGTTTCTTCGGAGAGCAAACCGACGTATTCGTATTCCATTTACGCCGACGTTACCGATGTGAGCGGCGAAACGCACAGCGCCAGCGGGTACGTGAGTGTCGGTTATGCTGCGCTCAGCCTGAACATCGGCGTGTCCGAGAAGATGGAGAAGAACGATACGATTCCCTGGACGATCAACTGCAACAACCTCGCGGGCGAACCGGAAAAAGCGCAGGGAACGATCGGCATCTGGAAAGTAAACGAGCCTTCGGTAGCGTATCGCAGCCGCCACTGGGAGCGTCCCGACAAATTCATTTTCAAAAAAGAAGAATGGACGCAGTGGTTCCCGAACGACGAGTACAACGAAGAAGCCAACATGTTCAAATGGGCCCGCGCCGAAAAAGTGTACGACGGTAAATTCGATACGGGTAAGGAGAAAAAACGGAAGTTCGATCTCTCTTCGTGGAAACAAGGGTTGTACGTGCTGGAAGCGATCACGAAAGACAAGTACGGGCAGGAAGTGAAAGATGTGCGCTACTTCACTGTATACGGTGCGAAAGAAACAGCCCTGGCGAAAAATGATTTCGCCTGGTTCACGCCGATTGACGTAACCGGTCAGCCCGGCGAAAAAGCGTCCTTCCTTGTCGGCTCCGCGGCGGATGTAACCGTGCTGTACGAAATCGAGCACAAGAACCGCATCGTTGCCCGCGAATGGCTGCGCCTGAACAAAGAACAGAAACTGATCGAAATCCCGATCGAAGAAAAACACCGCGGTAATTTCTCGTTCCATCTCGTGCATCATTACGATAACCGTTCGTACCGGAACGACGCTACCGTGAACGTAGCCTGGAGCAATAAAGAACTGGAACTCGAGTTCGAATCCTTCCGCAGCAAGCTTACGCCCGGCCAGCAGGAAGAATGGAAAATTAAAGTCAAAGGTCCGAAAGGGGAAAAACTGGCCGCCGAAATGGTCGCTGCACTCTACGACGCTTCCCTCGATGCGTTCCGCCCGAACTACTGGTATTTCAATATCTGGAACTATTCGTATTCCTCGCTCAACTGGCAGCAGCCTTCCGATTTCAGTACTTCGGGTGCACGCATGTACCAGGAACACTGGAACGAATATTACGGCGGACGACGCACGCGTTACTATGATCAACTGAACTGGTTCGGATTTTCCATCAGCAATTATTATTACGGCTATTACGGTTACGATGATTACGACGGAGACAACCGGAGCTACCGGGGCAACCGCAACCGGGTATTGGCTAAATCTGCCGAAGCCCCGGCCGGTGGAGCCCCGCGTGAGGAATCGGAAAAGGATTCTTCCAAAGGCGGCAAAAAAGAAGATTCGTCCGTCAGCCGCAGCGCAAACGGGCAGGGAACAACCACGGCAACCGGCAAATCCGGCGGCGATCCCCAATTCACGCAGTTTGAAGGAAAAAATGTAGATCTGCTTGCATCGGGTGAAGAGCAGTCCGGGAAGATGAACGAGATCAAAGCGCGGAGCAATCTAGCTGAAACGGCGTTCTTCTATCCGCAGCTGCAGACGAACGAAAAAGGCGAGATCATCATCAAGTTCACCATTCCCGAAGCGCTTACCCGCTGGAAGATGATGGGCTTTGCGCATACGCAGAACCTCGAGTACGGGCAAATCCAGAATGAACTCGTTACGCAGAAAGACCTCATGGTGATGCCGCATGCGCCGCGTTTCTTCCGCGAGAATGACCGCATTACATTCACCGCAAAAGTGTCGAACCTGAGTGAAGGCGATCTGAACGGCAAAGCGCAGATTTATTTTTACGACGCCACCACGATGCAGGACATCACACGCCGCATGATCGAGCAGGTACACGGCGCCGGTCCGGATATCGAAGCGATGAACGACGGCGTGGTTACTTTCTCGGCGAAGAAAGGCCAGAGCGCGGCGCTGAGCTGGAACGTCGGTATTCCCGAAGGCATCGGCGCCATTCAATATAAAGTCGTGGCTTCGGCAGGAAAATTTACCGACGGTGAAGAAGCGGCTTTGCCCGTGCTCAGCAACCGTATGCTCGTAACCGAAACGATGCCTTTACCGATCCGCGGCGGGCAAACAAAAGATTTCCGTTTCGACAAACTGATTTCGCAGGGCGGTGGTTCGCCCACGCTGCGCAACCACAAACTCACGCTCGAGTTTACCTCGAACCCCGCATGGTACGCAGTGCAGTCGCTGCCGTACCTGATGGAATACCCGTACGAATGCGCGGAGCAAACGTTCAGCCGGTATTATGCCAACAGCATCGCATCGCATATCGCGAACAGTTCGCCGAAAATCAAAGCGGTTTTCGACAGCTGGCGCACGCAGGATCCGAAAGCGCTGCTCTCGAATCTTGAAAAGAACCAGGAACTGAAAGCGCTGATGCTCGAAGAAACGCCCTGGGTGCTCGACGCAAAAGACGAGAGCGAACGCAAACGCCGCGTGGCCCTGCTCTTCGACCTGAACAGGATGAGCAGCGAACTGGACCGTGCAGAACGCAAACTGCTCAAGATGCAGTATTCCAACGGCGGATGGCCCTGGTTCGAGGGCGGCCCGGACGATCGCTACATCACGCAGCACGTGGTAACCGGCATGGGACATCTCGATAAGCTCGGCGTAAAATCCGTCCGCGGCGAATCGAAAATCTGGAACATGGTGAGCAATGCCGTGCGTTACCTGGATGACCGTATCTGCGAAGATTACGAATGGATACTGAAGCATGACAAAGCGCACCTGAACGACGATCATCTCGGTTATACGCAGATCCAGTATCTCTACGCGCGCAGCTATTTCAAAGACATCGCCGTGGACAACCGCAACAAAAAAGCCTTCGATTATTATACAGGCCAGGCGAAAAAATACTGGACGTCGAAAAGCCGCTACATGCAGGGCATGATCGCACTCGGCCTGAGCCGCAACGCGGATAAAGTAACGCCGCCGCTCATCATGAAATCGCTGAAAGATAATGCGATCGTGAGCGATGAAATGGGCATGTACTGGAAAGAAAATTATGCCGGCTACTACTGGTACCAGGCCCCGATCGAAACACAGGCGCTGCTCATCGAAGCATTCGACGAAGTAGCGAAAGACACTAAAGCGGTCGACGATCTGAAAGTGTGGCTGCTCAAGAGCAAGCAAACCCAGGACTGGAAAACGACGAAAGCCACTACGGAAGCCTGCTATGCGCTGCTTATGCGCGGAACAGACTGGCTGGCGACGGAAAGCGGCGTGGAAATCATGGTCGGTTCGATCGTCGTTGATCCGAAGAAAATGGACGGCGTGAAACAGGAAGCCGGGACGGGATATTTCAAAACATCCTGGAGCGGAAAAGAAATCACGCCCGACATGGGTACGGTGAAAGTGACCAAAAAAGACGCCGGCGTTTCCTGGGGCGCTTTGTACTGGCAGTATTTCGAACAGCTCGACCGCATCACGCCGCATGAAACGCCGCTGAAGCTGAGCAAAAAATTATTCCTGCAGCAGAATACATCCAGCGGCCCGGTGATCACACCCATCAGCGATGGAACCACGCTCAAAGTTGGCGATAAAGTAAAAGTGCGCATCGAACTTCGCGTGGACCGCGACATGGAATACGTACACCTGAAAGACATGCGCGCATCCGCTTTCGAGCCGGTGAACGTGTTCTCACAATACAAGTGGCAGGACGGGCTCGGGTATTACGAAAGCACCCGCGATGCGTCCACGAATTTCTTTTTCGACCGTCTGCCCAAAGGCACTTATGTATTCGAGTACCCGGTTTTTGTTTCGCATGCCGGTAATTTCTCGAACGGTATCAGCACGATCCAGTGCATGTATGCACCTGAATTCGCCGGGCATTCCGAAGGCGTGCGGGTGAAAGTGAGCAAGTAGAAAGACCATCCGTTTGTGCAAGCCGGGAAGAGTGATCTTCCCGGCTTTTGCTTTTTACAGGCGACAGAACGCACAATGTCAAACGCACAACGCACAATGTTCATCGGACTGGCCGATTCATGGATCATTGTGCATTCTGAATTTTTACCGCGAGGATATCCCGGCAGAAGCCCCGGTTCCCCGTTTTTAACAAAATTTCGCGTTACGACATCTAAATCGGTTTAATAAAAGATTTCGGAATCGTTATAATTCAGCTATATTGCGCAGATTTATAACTAAATCGGTTTAAATAACAAATCCCATGAAACGCAATTTGACCCATGCGTTCCTGGCTTTCGTCCTTGTCCTGGCATTCCACCCGAAAGCCTTTGCGCAGATCAGCTTCACTTTTACGGCCGTGGCCGGAACATTTACTGCAAACAGCGGGGCGACAACGCTGCATGCTGCGGGCATTGACGATGCGCTTTCGGCGGCGACGAATATCGGTTTCAGCTTCACGTACAATTGTGTAACCTATACGCAATTCAAGGCGAGTTCGAACGGCTGGCTGAGTCTCGGTTCTGCAGCCACGGCGAACATGTTCGGCAATGCGCTTGCGACAACCGGCCAGGGCCCGATCGTTGCACCGCTCTGGGATGATCTTTTGGTGGGAACGGGCGGCAGCGTGAATTACGTGATGACCGGTTCAGCGCCGAACCGCGTGCTCACCGTGGAATGGCTGAATATGGAATGGTCGTACACGGCTGCAAGCGCCGGTATTTCGTGCCAGGTGAAACTGTACGAAACGACGAACGTGATCGAATATATTTATCGCCAGGACGCCGGTGCGACAGCCAGTCCGTCGGCATCCATCGGGCTGAACGGCGGAACTTCGGGAACCGATTTTTATTCGCTCAACGGAACGGGTGGCTCGCCGGCGGCGAACTACGGAACCGAAACGAATAATCTTTCCGCCAAGCCGGCCACCGGGCAGGTGTACCGCTGGACGCCCGCAGGAGCCATGACATTTACTTCGTGCACCGCCACGCAGCCGAACACCGCCAATGTGATCCGCTGTGATGCCGACCAGGATATCATCGCCGTGCAGGTGGTGACTGCGGGAGGCTGCGGAAGCCCGATGTCGGTTACACAGTTCCAGGTGAACATGACCGGTTCCACGATCCCGGGAACAAATACGAACGATGTAACCCAAATTCATATTTATTACACGGGCACGTCCGCAACCTTTGCCGCGTCCAATGAATTTTTCAGCGGGGGAACAACGCCAGCTGCAGGCACGATGACGATCAACGGTTCGCAGTCGCTTTCCGCAGGGACCAATTATTTCTGGATCGCGTACGATATGAACGGCGTTACCGGAACGGCGGGCAACGTGGTGGACGCGCAATGCACGCAGCTTACCGTCGGAGGTTTGCCCCGCACGCCGACAACGACAGCTCCCGCAGGCAGCCGCACGATCGCTGTTTGTTCCACCGCACCGGGCGCCGTGGGAACCAATATCGCATTCTGGATAAAAGCCAATGCCGGGACATCCACCACGACGAATGCCGCCGCACTCGCCACCTGGAACGATCAGTCCGGGAACGCCCGGAACGCTGCTGCACCCGCTGCCGCAAACCGCCCGACGTATTACGATAATGCCACGGACAATATCAATTTCAATCCCGTGATCGATTTTGACGACGCTTCGCAGAGTGCAGCGAACGGCGACTACATGGATATTGCGAGCAACGGCATTTTGCCTTCGGGAAGTAACCAGTACGCCGTTTACGCCGTGATCAAACCCGGGCCGAATAACCTGTCCACTCCCGGAAAATTTCTTTTCTCCGGTGCAGCGGGTCCGAATAATTTCTGTTCGTTCGATGTGCGTTCGGGAAATTCGTTCAACGATTCGTGGAACCTGAACGATGTCATCGCCGGCAGTACCTGGACTTCGGGATATCCTGCGCTGGCGGCGTTCAATTTTAATTCCACGCAGCGCGACATGTATATTTCCGGAACATCGGTGGGATCAGTTGCCAGCGGAGGACGTACGTCCACCAATACGAATTCAGCGCTGGGCTGCCAGCGTTCCGCTTCGCCGGTGCTCGAGCTTTACGACGGGAATATCGCGGAGATCGTAACATATACGTCTACTTCGCATTCACAAAGTTCGCGCAATAAAGTGGAAACGTATCTCGCCATCAAATACGGCGTTACGCTTTCGCATAATTATGTATCGTCCACCGGCACGACAGTCTGGAGTACAACCACGAACGCTTCATACAACAACAATATCATCGGCATCGCCCGCGACGATAACAGCGTACTCAGCCAGAAACAATCGAAAAGCACATCGACCACGGCGGATATGCTCACGATTTATATCGGTCCCACGAAGCAAACGAACCAGTCGGCGAATACGGGAACTTTTACCGCGGGAAATCTTTCCTTTTTTCTTTCGGGAAGCAACAGCGCAGCCGCAATCAACACCACCTGGCCGCACCCGGAAATTCCCCCGGGCATCTGCTGCAAACTGCAAAGAGAATGGCTGGCGCAGATGAGCAACTTCACGAACACCGATCTGAAACTGGAATTTGATTTCACTTCGCTTTCCGGTTACGGTCCGCTGGTGGCAACCGACCTGCGCCTGCTGGTTGATGCCGACGGGAATTTTACGAATGCGACTATTCTTGCTTCGCCCGCGATTTCAGTTTCCGTTGTGGGAACAGTAGTAACCGTAACAGTTGCCGCATCCAATTTCACAACGACGCCGTATTTTACGCTGGCCTCGGTTCAAACCTCGTCGCCGCTCCCGGTAGGTTTAGTGAGTTTTGCAGGAACCTGCGAGAATGAAAAACCTGTCCTGCGCTGGACTACGGCTACCGAAACCAGCAACGAAGCTTTTTTCATCGAACGCACGACAGACGGAATGAATTTCCAGTCGCTGGCACGCATCGACGGCGCCGGGAACAGTTCGCAGCCGGTTCATTATACGTGGACGGATGAAAATCCGCTCGCCGCGCCTGCAGTATATCGTCTTCTGCAGAAAGATTACAACCACGCGCCCGAAGTCATTTCCATGATCACCACAGAAAATTGTCTCGACGATGAACAGCATGTGGAAATTTACCCGAACCCGTTTACCGGCAGCACAGTTTGCACTGTTGTAACGGCTGCGGATACTTATCTCACGATCAACATCTATGATGCTACCGGCCGGCGAATACTGGTTCCGGCCGGGAATCAGTATATAGAAAAAGGATCGTCGCGTTTATCGATTGCATTCGACGGACTCGCGCCCGGAATTTATTTTGCGCATGTTCAGCTGGGAGGTAAAACATACCATTACCGGCTGATACAGTATTGACCGCACGACGGGAAGATATCCTTAGCAAAACAAAAACAAGCCGGACGATACATCCGGCTTGTTTTATTCTCTCCCGAAGAATACGCTCAATGCTGAATGATCAGCCGGTGCTGAGCGACCACCGAACCGTTTTCTTTCACGAGTAAAAGATACATGCCTTTGCCGAGTTCCGACGTGGAAAGCATTGTGCGGCCGGAATTCATATTCCCTTCCAGCACCAGGCGACCGGTTGCATCAAACAGCTGCAGTTGTGCATCCACGTATTCCGAAGATTCGATCGTGATAAAATCGTTCGCCGGGTTCGGGTAAACGTGCAGCCCGTTTGCTCCGTATGTTTTTACACCGGTGGTGATCATCGAATCCTGCGTAACGGTTACCACCTGTAAAACCAGTCCGTTCGTAACGGTAACCGAACCGGTGCGGATGGATGTTGTTCCGTTCATCGTCGCCGTTACATTGATCGTCGCATTTCCGCTTCCGCTGTTCTGGTCGATGCCGATCCAGCTGTCGCCGGTGGATGCCGTCCAGCCGGAACTCGTGGTGATCGAAAACGATTGTACTCCGCCGGCGGAAGAATAGTTCAGGCTCGGCGGAGCTACGTTCAGCACGGTGCTTGTGCTGTCCTGCGTTATGCTGATCACCTGCGTAAACGTTCCGCTTTGCACGGTTACGTTCCCGGTGCGGATCAGCGGCGTCGGGTTGCTGCTCACGATAATATCAAAACTGCCGTTGCCCGAACCGGAAGAAACGCTCGTGGTGATCCACGATTGTGAACTGGTCATGGTATAAGCGACGTTCGACGTCATGATCACGTTCTGCGTCCCGCCGGAATTCGGAATTGTGGCGGCGAGTGTGTTTGCCAGCAGTATCGTATCGGCGCCGTCCTGGTAAACCGCCACTACGGCAGTGCGTGTGCCGCGCGTATAGGTAACCGAAGCCGTGCGCGGAACCGTGGATGTATTTGCCGTGGTGATAACCCCGTTAGTTCCGTTGCCGCTGCCCGAACCGGCGGTGAAGGAAATCCAGCTTGCCGGGCTGTTCACCGTCCACGCGCTGTCGCAATCGATCGTTACGTTTTGTGTTCCGCCGGCGTTCAGGTAACTCAGCGACGAAGGCGTTGCCCAGATATGCCGCTGGTTCATCACGGTGATGTCGTAATCTTCGATATCGCCGCCGTTATCCGTGGTATTGCAGGGGCCGGAAACAGGCCCTGTGCCGAATGCTTTTGCATAAACGCGCATGCGTGTCACACCTTCCACCGCTGTTGCGGGAACAGTGAACGCCATATTTTTTGTAGAAGAGAAGGACGGGTACCAGGTTCCCGAAGGAGAAACAACGGCTTCGCCCGGATCGCCGAAATCACCGTCGATGTTCCAGTCGATCCACACCGCCGGAGCGTTACCGCCGCTGAAAGTGACATAAATCGTATAGCTGGTATCGATCTTCAGCGTGGTGCCCGTACTCGTATTAATATAACCTTCGTTGATGGCCGATGTGCGGTTCAGCGTGTTCAGGGTAACGTTGGTGATGCCGTTTGTTCCGGGTGTAATCATCGCCGGTGTGCACCAGAAACTTCCCGAGCCGGCCTGCGTGATGTTTATCACCTGCTGAAGATTATTCCGCGTTACGATCACCGTTCCGATGCGTGTGCTTGTGGATGGATTTCCGGCAACGGTAATGTCGATCGATCCGTTGCCGGTTCCCGAGATTGGCGTAACCGTAATCCACGGCGCCGACGGAGTGACCGTCCAGTTACTGTCGCAGCTGATGTTCACCGTTTGCATACTGGACGAAGACGAGTAGGTGAGGTTGTTTTGCGCACAGTAGAGGAAAGGCTGGATGCCGTTTTGTTTTACCACGATGTTTTTGGTCGTCGAACCGTCGGTATAGGTGACGCTGCCGTAACGCGGCGTGTACAAACTATGCGAACCGATTGTCGCCGATGCGCCGTTTGTGTAATTGTAAAACCCGGGTCCGCCGGAAAGCAAAGCCGGCGTGATCCACGAATCGGCTGTTGATGCCGTCCAGTTTGTTGCAAGTGACGCGACTTCATAATTGGCGTTGCCTCCGCCCGAGCCGACTGTAACCGTATCCGGCGAAGCTTCGAGACCCGCGAGCGGTTTGATGCCGACGATGACGCTGTACGGTGTAAAGTTTGTACTGCTCACCACCACGTTATGAATATCATAGTATCCGTCGGCAAAACCGCCCCAGCCGAAATTGAGATGAAACTTCAGGCTCGGCGTGGTCTGGTACCCGTCGATGATATAAAAGTGAGCGCCCCCGCTGGCAAAAACCACGCGCCCTGCATTCAGTTCGCTGATGACCAGGTTTTCCCAGGCGGTACTCGTGTACTGCGATTGAAGCGCGCCGCGAACGGAAAGCGAATATTTGAAATACTGTTTCAGCACCTGGCTGTTCGCACTGCAGTATGAACCGCTCGGACCGTAACCCATATCGAGCGCTACGCCGCAATGGTACATGAGTTGTGCTACGTCGGCGTTCATCGAACTCAGGGCGTTCGGCATGGAAGTCCAGTTGTAGCTTGTGGCGGCATAGTTAGCCGACTGGAGGCCGTAGCTTCCCGCAGTATAACTATGCGAACCCCAGCCTGCCGGTGGAAAAGCATGGTACTTCAGCATTTGTGCATATGCTGTTGCTCCGCAGCCGGTATATACATGGCCGCATGCTCCTGCGCCGTCGGCCGGGCAATCGGTGTTGTAGTTACAGCCCTGGTTCCAGGTGGTACTGGTGAGCGGACTCACCTGTGCCGTGACGGAATTTATTCCCGCGATCAGCAGGAATACCAGGAAGAAAAAAAGTATCGGTTTTTTCATGGCGATCATTTTATGAAATCAAAACTAAAGGTTCAGCATACCGTATTAAATAAGAAAAATCAGGTATATTTAATATCCTGAATGGCATTATGGCAATTAAATACCTATAAATACAGAATTTATTCAGAAAAATATTTAAAATCCAACTATGCAAGATAAGCTTGCCATTTTGCTGAAAACACTCGACCGGCAGGAAAAAAGATATGTCCGGCTTTTCCTGGAGCGGCCGGGTGTGGGCGGAGAAAATTACCGACAGTTGTATGCGGTGTACCTTGATGCGAATAAAAATGAACAGCCAGCCAGCCAAAAAAAATCAGCGGCGAAACTGGCGGTAACCCGTCACCTGCTTTACGGGCAGGTGCTCAAAGCACTGCGCCTTTATCACGCCGGTCGGTCGGCGGAAACACGACTGGCGGAAGGCATCGCGGAAATAGATATACTCTTCGAAAAAAAACTGCCCGACCAGTGCGGGCTTCTGCTCAGGCGGCTGACCCGGCTTTCCGGTCCGCATATCCGCCCGCAGTTAAGAATCGAATTACTTGTGCGCGAGCTTCGCCTGCTTCATGCCCGGCAGGATACGCGGAAACTCTCTGCACGATATGGCCCGGCTTTCCGCGAGCAGATGGACCTGCTCGAAGAAATGCAGCAGATGCTGAGCCTGCAGAAAATGTCGTACGAAAGTTTTCTCAGCCTGAAGAAACACTGGCTGGATAAAAAGAACGACAGCATTCTCGAAAAAATTGAACAATACCCGGCCGGTAAACTGAAATCGCTGCAGGGAAAAATTATTTACGGGCAGGTGCTCAGCGCAAGGCAGTTTTCCGCGGGCAAAAGCGAAGCGGCTTTCCGGACACTTACCGGCATGGCGAAATTGTTCACGAAACATCCGCGCCTGCAGCAGGCCATGCCCAACCAGTATATCGCTTTGCTGAATAACCTGAACGTACTCCTGGTCGACCGCGGAACATTCGATGCGGCACTTGAAAATGCGACGAAGCTGCGCGCCATCGACACGCGTTCGAAAGAAAAGAACATGCGTATCCGCGAACGTGTGATCAACGTGGAGCAGAATATTTACCGCCGCCTGTGCGATATTCCCGCCGCCCGCGAAGCGCTGACCGAAGCGATACAACTGGTGGACCAGGGACTGACCAGTCCCGTGTACCAGATGCTTTTCCTGCTCGATGCTTTTGTGCTGCATTTTATGCTCGGCGAATTCCGCGCGGCCCTGCGTTACCTGAACCGCCTGCTGAATAAGAAACTCGAAGGCATCCGCCCGGATATTACCAGGGCCGGCCGGCTGTTCAATTTATTCGTCCATTACGAACTCGGTCACGAAGACCTGCTCGACAGGATCTGCGATCGTTTCGTGCGGGACGGGAAAATGGATAATTTTGAAAAAGCGGTCGTTTCGTTCTTCCGCGAACTGCCCGACCGTGCGGATAAACGGAAAGCATTCGGTGAACTGGAAAAAGAACTGGCCCTGCTGTCGCGCGATGTCAAAATGAAAGAAAACTACATCCATAAATTCGACCTGGTTTCGTATGCGCGAAGCAAAGCGACAGGAAAGCCGCTCCTGGACATACTGAAAGAGAACAACAAATCAAAAAAACACAAATGAGATCATTGCTCCCGCTTATTTTCCTGCTCCTGTCATCGGCTCTGCCGGCGCAACAGCAATTCCTGGATACCCTGAAAGTCCCGGCCGGCATCGAAGGCAATTATGTCCGGGCGCTTTACAGCGATTCGCTGGTGAGCAGTTTTGCTATCGTTATAAAGAAGGAGGTCAAAAAACATAAGCACGTTCATCACGCCGAACATGTTTATATACTCGAAGGCGCCGGTGAAATGATCCTCGGGGATAAAATCCTGCAGGTGAAAAAAGGAGATGTGATATTCATTCCCAAAGGAACTCCGCATGCTGTAAAAGTCACTTCGAAAAAACCAATGAAGGTGATCTCGGTCCAGGCTCCTTACTTCGACGGGAAGGATCGTGTACCTGTGGATTGAAAACCCGCGAGAAAGATTACTCCGCTGTCGCAGTTGCCAGGTTCTTGCGCAAAACCCCTTTGCACATCAGCCAGAGTGCGATGCAAATCACTACATGCGAAATATCGTTGTAATTGAACCAGTCGCTGAAGCTCAGTTTAAACCCGTGAATAAAAGCCGTAAGCGAAGCCACTAAAATTCCGGAAGCAATTCCTGCGCCGGAAGGATTCCCGGAAAAGTGCTGGATCGTATACCAGACCATCAGCGGAACAAGTCCAACTGCAACATGAATTTTTGTTACCGTGTAGCTCTGGATAGTTACAAGCAGGGCTGCAAAAACCGCAAACTGGATAACGGGAACAAGAAGCCAGGTTTTTTTGTTCTGCTCACTGAAATACCGTTGTACAGTTGCACGCTGCGCAAACGTAATGCCCAGTCCCTGGACCAGGCACATGAATATCCAGATGCCGGCATGTACTTTCACCGGGGTATAATAAGAGAACCCGTGAACGACGATAGCCATCAGCGCAGAAATACCCATAAACAGGAAAAACCAGCGCCAGCCGGAATCAATTTCGTTCAACTCGGCACGCCTGAGTTTCCGGAAACACCACAAGGTCAGTATAAAAGTGAGGAGGTTTGTGAGCGCAGTTACCGGGTCGCGAAAAACAATCCCAAACCACTCTTCTTCGATGAAATATTTGATCATACGGGAAAATGTCCGTCCTGCATGTTGACTGCTCAGTTGTCAGATGCGGCAGACCGGCGGCAAAGTACCGAAAACAAAATCATTCCTGCAAGACTTGCCCCGGTACCAATGAGCATGGGCGGGAATTCCGTTTCGAAAAAACGGGCGATAATCCAGCCGGCAAAACCGGAAAACATGGATACAAGTGCCGCTTTTTCGTTGCGGCTTTTCAGGAAAAGTCCGGCACAAAGCGGAACAAATAAAGAAACGAGACTGATTTCCGACGCTTCGCCGACGAGTTCGTAAATGTCTTTGCGCACGAGCGCCATCGCCAGGGCAATGCAGGCGACAATAATGATGCAGAACCGCGTGAGCCGGAGCAGGGCCCGGTCGTTTTTTATTTTAAGAAAGGGCCGCACGATATTCTCGCTTAAAATCACGGAAGGTGCAAGTAACGCGCCGCTGGCCGTACTCATGATGGCCGAAAGCAATGCGCCGAAAAACAAAACCTGCACCCACAACCCCGTTTTCTGCCGGATGAGTTCCGTCAGCAGCAATTGACTGTCGCCCGGTGCAGCAATAAGTTGCCGGGCACAAAGCGCCAGCAATAGCGGGATCATGGCGACGGTGAGATACATCCCCGCAGCGATTAAAGACGAACGCACCGCCGTTTTTTCAGAATCGGAAGCCATCACGCGCTGGAAAACATCCTGCTGCGGAATCGATCCCAGCCCGATGGTGATCCAAGCGGCAAACCAACCTACCCAGGATGTCCAATCGTTATCCGGGAAAAAACGGAAATACGATGCCGGCGTTTGTTCGATCACGTGACCGATTCCGCCGGCAGCGTCGGAAACGATGATCAATACGATGATCAGTCCAACTATTATAAGGACTGTTTGCACGAAGTCGGTGATGGACACAGCCCAAAGTCCGCCGAGCCAGGTATAACCGACTACGCAGAGCGACGACACGATAATGGCCAGCTGGATATTGATTTCCGGCAGGAAGGTGTGAATCACCAGGCCCATGGCCACCATCTGCGCAGCGATCCAGCCGATGTATGAAACCACCAGGCTGATCCCGGCGAACAGTTCCGCTTTACGTCCGAAACATATTTTATAAAAGTCGCCGAAGGTGAGCAGGTTCATCCGGTAAAGCTTCCGCGCAAAAAAAACACCGACGAGCAAAAGACATAACGACGCGCCGAAAGGATCTTCGATCACGCCCCGCAAACCGTGTTCGGCCATTTCCGCCGAAGCGCCCATCACCGTCTCCGATCCGAACCAGGTGGCGAATACGGTTGTGGTAGCAAGCAGAAGCGGAAGTTTGCGCCCTGCAAGGATAAAGTCGTCCGATTTTTTCACCCGGCGCGAAGCATATAAACCGGCAAGCAGGTTCAGGATTAAATATCCGACGACAAAGCCAAGCAGCATGAAGCCAAAAATAGTAAAGAAGGGAAAACCAACTCCGGTTGCCGATTTGTGCAACCCGGTGCAGAGATCATTGCGAAATCGCCAATCGCCAATCGCCAATCGAAAATGAACCTACCTTTGCCCGATGTTCGACTTTTATAAAAGACGCCCGCAGCTCGATGCCATTTACGATGCTTTCGAAGCTACGCTGGTGAAAAATATTCCCGCCGACCGCGCCCTGCAGTTCGTGATGAAGAAAAATCGTTCCTGGATGGAAAGGGATCGCGCCTGGGTGGCGGATGTGTTTTACGATATGATCAGGCGCTGGAGATTACTGGCGACCGCTGCGGGAACCGGCGACCGGATCGACAAAACGATTTTCTGGCAACTGTTCGGGACCTGGCTCCTTTATAAGCATTACAATCTTCCGGCCGAAGGCGTATTCGAACGCGTGAATGTAAAACGGATCGAAGACAAGCTGGAGCAGTATAAGAAGATCCGTGCGATCTGGCATTCCATTCCCGACTGGCTCGACCGGCGCGGTGAAAAAGAAACGGGAGAGAACTGGACGGCGATACTCGAAGCATCGAACAAACCGGCCCCGCTTTTCATCCGCGTGAACACGCTCCGGGTTACCAAGCCCGATCTTTACCTGCGGATGCGCGACGAAGGATTTATGGCGGAAGATACTCCCGACGGCTGGGATGCGCTGCTGATGAAAGGCGGAAATGTATTCCGTTCAAAAGCATTTAAGGAAGGACTGTTTGAAGTGCAGGATCTTTCTTCCCAGCTCGTCGCTCCTTTTGTCGAAGCCGAACCCGGTATGCGGGTAATCGATGCATGTGCGGGAGCGGGAGGTAAAACGATGCATCTCGCCACCTTCATGAAGAATAAAGGACGACTGCTGGCGCTCGATGTTTCGGAAAGCAAGCTCGAGGAATTACGCATCCGGGCGAAAAGAGCGGGTGCAGGTATCGTGGAAGCAAAACATATCGATTCGGGAAAAGTGATCAAGCGCCTCGCCGCTACCGCCGACCGCCTGCTGATCGACGCGCCCTGTTCGGGAACCGGGGTGCTGCGGCGTAACCCGGATATCCGCTGGAGACTGGAGGAAGAAGATATCGTGCACCTGCAGCAGCAGCAGGATGACCTGCTCGAACGTTATTCGGCCATGGTGAAGCCAGGCGGAAAAATGGTTTACGCGGTGTGCAGCGTTTTTTCATCCGAAGGAGAAGAGCGTATTCGTGCTTTTGTTCAGCGTCACGCAGAAGTGTGGACACTCGAAGAAGAGAAACGCGCAGGACTGATTCAACATGCCGGCGACGGATTTTATATGGCGCGTTTGTGTCGTGCGAAATGAATTGCCGGACGCGCGTTTTTCTCAAAAACAACGAATAATCGCCCCGAAGCAGAAAAAAATCACCACCTCCGGAAATTATTTTTTGGGACGTAAAAGCGATATCGGGCGACACAATCCGGGCGAAAAATAAATTCGGAAAAACACGACGTGCGTTTTCAAAAAAAAATCACGACACGCTGTAACACCTGTAAAATCAATATGTGCAGACGATTCAAAAAAAATTGCGCGGAAAAAAATTGCGCAGAAAAAAATCACAACAGCAATTTCATCCGGAACACTTCAGAGACTTATTAACGATATCAACATAGGCGTGTTGAAAAAATAATCATGCCGAATTTTGTTTTGCATAATGATTTTTTCTTACTTCGTGTTCAATATAAATTTTTCAAAACCAAAAACCATGGCAAAGAAAGCAGCAAAGAAGGCAGCTCCTAAGAAGAAGGCAGCAGCCAAAAAACCGGCCAAGAAGGCCGCAAAGAAAGCAGCACCGAAAAAGAAGGCTGCCAAGAAGAAGTAACAAATGGTCCCTCGGTTTACCGAGGGACTTTTGTTTTTATAACGATTCATCTGCTTTATCTCTTTCTCCTGCCCCGGTCTCCTTCACACAATTTTTACCCGCGATAAATTCCCGTTAGCGTTCCCGACTCATCCGTATTTATCAATTGTCCGGATATTGTATCTTTGAAAAGCTGTTACAGATACACGCTGAACACGGAAAACGCTAAATCAAAACAAGACATGAAAAAAATTCTCCTTCTCCTTGCTGTCGCAGGTATGCCGGTGCTTTTTAATGCATGCGGTGATAAAAAAGGCACCGAACAGGTCGATGAAACAATTCCGGCCGGCATGATGGCCCTTGATCTCACGCCTTACGGATTTCCTTTAAAAATCAATATTCCCGATTCTACCGCCAACATGGGCAAACTGGAAGTTTCGGAAGGAGAAAGCTGGGGTGGCGTTTCCATCCGCATCGGCAAAACATTCCAGCTCAATATTAACGTGGGCGATGAAGAAAGCACCAACCTTAAAATGCAGAAGGAACTCCTGGCCGCAACCGATGCCGGTGAATGCACCTATACTACCGAATCGGATTCGTTGCTGGTTTACGTCACCAAGTTCGGTGAAGAGGTAAAACGCAACCATTTCTACCAGGTCATCAAAATCGGTACCGAGAAGTATGTTATCCGCGACATCAACGACCCGGAAAACGAATTCCTGGAAGATCATATCAAGAAGATGATGGAATCGGCCAAAACCCTTCGCAACAACCCGAAGCCCGCCGCCGAACCGAAATCGTAAAACATACCGTCAAAAAAAGAGGTCCCGGATTCCGGGACCTCTTTTTTATTGCCTGGGTTTCTGATGAAACCGCTTTATCGTTGCTATATGAGTATTTCCATTAACTCGTCATCTGAACGGCAGTCGCACCGAATGCTTCCGTTAACTTGTCATACTGAGCGGTAGTCGCACCGAATGCTTCCATTAACTTGTCATACTGAGCGGTAGTCGCACCGAATGCTTCCATTAACTCGTCATACTGAGCGGTAGTCGAAGTATGACGTAATACCTACTCCGCCGCCGCCTTCTTCTTATTCCGGTCGCGTTCGTTCGAATCGAGGTACACTTTGCGCAGGCGGATGGAGAGCGGGGTAACTTCCACGTACTCGTCGGCCTGGATATATTCCATCGCTTCTTCGAGTGAGAACTTGCGCGGCGGAGCAATCGCCGTTTTAACGTCGCTGCCCGATGCGCGCATGTTCGTGAGTTTTTTCTCGGTAACCAGGTTCACCACGAGATCGTCGGGCCGGATATGTTCGCCGATCACCTGTCCGCCGTAAACTTCGGCGCCGGGCGGAACGAAGAAATGTCCGCGGTCCTGGAGTTTGTCGATCGAGTAAGCAACGGCGATTCCTTTTTCCTTGGCGATGAGTACGCCGGCGATACGCTGCGGGATGACACCTTTCCAGGGCTCGAATGCTTTGAAGCGGTGCGCCATGATCGCTTCGCCCTGCGTTGCGGTAAGAATATTATTACGCAGCCCGATCAGTCCGCGGGCCGGTATTTCGAATTCCATGTGAATCAGGTCGCCTTTCGGTTCCATCACAAGCATTTCGGCTTTGCGCTGGCTGACCAGTTCGATCACCTTGCCCGAAGTTTCTTCCGGCGTGTCGATACTCAGTACTTCTACCGGCTCGTGTTTAACGCCGTCGATCTCTTTGATGATAACCTGCGGCTGGCCGACCTGCAGTTCGTATCCTTCACGGCGCATGGTTTCGATCAGGATGGACAGGTGCAGGATGCCGCGGCCGTAAACGAGGTACGAATCAGGCGAGCCGGTTTCTTCCACGCGGAGCGCCAGGTTTTTCTCCAGCTCTTTGAAAAGACGATCGCGCAGGTGGCGGGAGGTCACGAATTTTCCTTCTTTGCCGAAGAAAGGCGAATTGTTGATGGTAAAGAGCATACTCATCGTAGGCTCATCGACCGAGATCGGCGCCAGCCCTTCGGGATTTTCGAAATCAGCGATCGTGTCGCCGATATCGAATCCTTCAATGCCGGTTACGGCTGCAATTTCGCCGGCGGAAACACTTTCCACTTTCTTTTTGCCGAGACCTTCGAAAACAAAAACTTCTTTCGTGCGGCCTTTTACCAGTGTGCCGTCGCGCTTCACCAGGGTGAACGGCATGTTTTCGCGGATGCTTCCGCGGTAAACGCGACCCACGGCGATACGGCCGATGTAGGAAGAGTAATCGAGCGAAGTAACCTGCAACTGCAAAGTACCTTCATACCCGGGAGCATCCGGGATATAATCGAGAATCGTATCGAGCAGGAAGCTGATGTCGTTCGTCGGCGTTTTCCAGTCCGGACCCATCCAGCCGTGTTTCGATGATCCGTACACGGTCGGAAAGTTGAGTTGCTCTTCGGTCGCGTCGAGGTTGAAGAACAGATCGAAAACATGATCGTGCACTTCATCCGGGCGGCAGTTCGGCTTGTCCACCTTATTGATCACGAGCACAGCCCGCTTTCCCTGCTGAAGCGCTTTCTGCAGCACGAAGCGCGTTTGCGGCATCGGTCCTTCGAAAGCGTCTACCAGGAGCAGTACGCCGTCGGCCATGTTCAGCACACGTTCCACCTCCCCGCCGAAATCCGCGTGGCCCGGTGTATCGATGATATTGATTTTTGTTCCCTTGTAATTCACCGAAACGTTCTTGGCGAGGATGGTGATCCCGCGTTCGCGTTCCAGGTCGTTATTATCGAGAATGAGCTCGCCGGTTTCCTGGTTTTCCCGGAAAAGCTTGCCCTGTAAAAGCATTTTGTCAACCAGCGTGGTTTTACCATGGTCGACGTGCGCGATGATCGCGATATTTCGGATGTTTTGCATGTTCCTGTAAAAAGAGGTGCAAAAGTACGGCTTTTCGGCGAGAAGACCTTCGGAACCGCATATACTGTTTAAAATTCCTTCGGAATAGACCCAGCCGGCAGTTGGCAGCGAGCAGTTGGCAGTTTGGGTATTACACCAAACCGCCAACTGATTTTATTCCACCTTCGGATACTTGAAAAACTCCGCCTCGGTCATGGGTACGATTTTCATCGTTTTGGGATTGAGATCGAGCGAATCGACGGTATTCGGGTACGGATTTTCTTCGGTTGGCTCTATAAATACAAACGGTTTCCGGTCCACGCGGTAAAACCGCGCCTGCCTGTCGAACGCGCCGTTTACTTTTCCGCCGGCCAGTTTGCGCTTCGAATTCCAGCCTGCGCCTTCATACACTTTTATAAAATAGCGGCCGTACGGAATATTGGTCAGCGTAAAAGAATTACCCGCGAAAATAAATTCGTTCCGGATGGTCATGTAAGGCTCGTCGGCCTGCTGCAGGCAGATCACCGCATCGGCATGCGGCACATTCACTTCGATATGATTCGTCGTCAGCCAGTCGTAGTCCCCGTCGCCGAATACCGCGTAGAAAGGAGAATCAAGATTGTCGATCTCTTTCTTTTCCATCCGGAGACGCTCCTGGGCGATCTCGCGCAAACGCCTTTCGATTTCGAGCGAAGAAAGCCGGCTCTGCTCTTCGTTGTATTTTTCAAGCCACTGTGCGCCGGCTATCCAGGCGATAAAGGCGATGATCATGCCCACGAGGATCACCCGGCGGCGGCGCTGATCAGCACGCAGTTTAACCGAACGCCAGCGGAGAAATCCTTCCGAATATTCCGGTTTTCCGCGCCGGCGGTTCTCTTTCTGATCGTTTTTCGGAGAGTCGTAAAAAACAAAGTCGGCGCTGTATACACGTTTGCGCTGCAGTTTCAGGTCGTGCTGCCGCCGGAGCATCGGGTCGGAAAGCACAGCATAGGCTTCGGCTATTTCCTTGAATCGTTCTTCCGCTACCGGGTTCCCGTGATTTTTGTCGGGATGCCAGCGTTTGGCCAGGCTGCGGTATGCACGTTTGATTTCCTCATCACCCGCAAGCTCGTCAACTCCAAGTATGGAATAATAGTTTTTCATTACCGGAATGCCGATTTTCGATTGCCGATTGAGCGATACGCTTATTCTTTTTGCTGAATCGCCAATCCGCAATCGGCAATCGAAAATGGTAAACGGGTTACAGCTCCGCTGTTTTAAACAGATCAGAACTTCGCTCTCATCCGCTTCTCGGTCTTCTGCAAGATAACGGTTTTATTCTTCGGATATTTTATGGAGTAGGTGAGCGTTACTTTTTTCGCATCGCCCGGCTGCAGGGTCATGGACCAGGTCAGTTTACCCGTATTCACTTCTTTTGCAGCGTCCGAAATTTCCATCGCTTCCACGGTGATTTCCGCATCCTGCGAGATCGGTAACTGGTCCACCACGTCGATCGTGATCGGGCTCTTACGGTTGTTTTTTACGGTGATCTCGTACCCGTGCGTTACTTTTTTCGAACTGCCGATCATCTTCTCGTTATTGAAATCCTTCAGCTTGGTACGTGTAACGAGTACTTTATTATCACGGCCGAGCGAAAGGTCGAGCGTATCGTTGGCTGTGCGCGTGATGATGTACGACTGGCCGACATACGTGCCGCCGAAATAAATATTGGCCGGACCTTCCACCAGGTCGAGCGCTTCCCAGCCGGTGATGCGCGCGAGCAGGAATGCGTCGCGGTCGATCTTCGGCGCGCTGAAATGCTTGTACGTCGCGGGCAGCGTATAATTCGTTACGTCGATGATATACGGACGTGCGTCGGCCGGAACACTGTACGTTTGTTTGATGTCGAACTCCGCGCTCAGTTCCGAAACCTGGATTTCTTCGTACTGGATCGGCTGTTTGATGCCCAGGTCGCCCTGGCCGATATTCTGGTAATCATTGTTGGCGGCGGCCGGCGCATTTCCGTAAGCGTTGCTCTGCTGACTTTTCTGCCAGTTGCTGCTGCCCTGCGAAGAATAATTCCCGGATGAAAAATTCAGGTACCAAGCATTCAGGTCCGGCTTGGCGGCGCTGCGCATCGGGTCGGCGGTAGAAAGTTTCACCTTGATATCATTCCAGTCCACCTGCGTATTATTAAAAACTTTCGCACGGTAACGCAGTTCGATCGGTTTGGAAACATCTTCAGCCAGCAGGTCGTAACTCGGCGCCCAGCCCGCGTCGTTTACCAGGTAACGCAGTTCCACATCTACTGTAGTGCGTGCGGCGGTGATCATGAGTACAGAAATTTCGGCCATCGGTGGCGCATTCATCGCTTTCATGGCGGTAAGCTGCTTGTTGATGCGTGCCAGGATTTCGTTTTGCTGCTTGCGGCGCTTTTCGAGTTTGAATAATTCCGCGTTGATGTCTTTGATGCGCGAACGGTAGAAATCGGCGGCCAGTTTCAGTTCGGCTATCGCCACGCCTTTGTCGGCGCCGCCGATGCTCTGGTTCTGGTTCAGCATGCGTTTTTCCGTTTCGTACGCTTCTACTTCATACTGGATCTGCTGAAGTGTTTCACCGATCATCGCCGACGAATCGCGAAGCTGCAGGCCGCGGGTTTCCACGCGCAGCTGGCTGGTAATATAATCGATACGATCGGAAATGGACAAAATCGAAACGGCATTGCCTGCGGTGAACTGGATACTTTTCGAATTCAGTTTCGGCGAGAGGCCTGTAAAAACAAGCACGTTGCGCCCGGCCTCGAGTGTTACCTGCTTGGCGTGCATCACTTCCGCGCCGGTCAGGTAGATGATCGCCGACTTCACCGGCACATCGATTTTTTGTTCATGTTCATCTTTGGCCATCAGCGTGGCGGAAACGAAAAGCATTAGCAGTGCAAATTTTGTTTTCATGACGTATATGTTTTTTTAAAATGAACGACCCTTGCATGTAGATGCAAGGGTCGCGTAGTTTCCACAGTGGATATTAGTGCTTGTCCTGGCCGTCCCCGGACTCCCCTTTTTTGTCATCCGCTTTCTTCTCGCCTTCTTTCGGAGCGGTGTCTTCTTTCACATACACTTCCGAGAAGTCGTAGTAACGCATGGCATTGGTGTAGAAATTTTTTATACGATACTGCGTGAGCTTGTAATTCTCATCATACCAGAGGAACATAGACGGCGCGTCGTTTACCATCAGCTGTTCGGCCTGCAGGAAAAGTTTGTTGGCTTCTTCCTGGTTGGGCGCTGCTTTGGCGGCTTCAAAAAGTTTGTCAAATTCCGGGTTCTTGTAGCGCGTGGTATTCGGGTACGATGGTTTGTTCGTGCTGTCGGGAACATCTCCTCCGTAAAAAAGTGCGAGGAAGTTCTCCGGAGAAGGAAAGTCGGCCACCCATGCCGAGCGGAAAATATCCGAACGTGCATATTTGGCGTCTTCCAGTTTCTGCGCGAAGTTGACGTTTACAAAGTCCACGTTTACACCGAGCACATCGCGTAACTGGCTCTGGATTTCGGTGGCCACGTTGGTATTCTTTGCACCGCCGCTGTTCAGGATCAGGCGCACGGTGGGGAAATCTTTCCCGTTCGGATGGCCGATTGTTTTGTAACCGGCGGCAGCAAGAAGATCCTGCGCTTTTTGCGGATCGAAATCGTATCCTTTGATTTCGTTGATATTGTATCCTTTGAGGGCGGGCGGGCAAATGCCGTTTACCCCGGGACCGTAGGCTTCACCGCCGAGTACGCCGTCGATGATTTTGTTCCTGTTTACAGCATAGCAGAAAGCCTGGCGTACTTTCAGATCGTTGAAAGGCGCGCGTGTAGTATTGAATTCGTAAATCTGCGTCACCATTTCCGCGGTGTGATCAAGCACGTATTTCGGCGGTTTCTGCTGGAAATTCTGGATCTGCGAAGAAACCAGGTCCTTGATCGCATCGGCGTTCAATCCCCATACGAAGTCCAGGTCGCCGGCAGTAAAGGCCTCCAGTTCAGCACGCTTGCTGTCGATAAACGATACTTTAATAGTATCGAGGAAAGGCAGTTTATTGCCGAGCGAGTCAATTCCGTAATAATTGTCATTACGAACCATGACCAGCATACTGGTATCCGCTTTTATTTCCCGGACGATGAACGGACCGGTGCCGACGTGCATTTTATCGTTGTATTCTTTTACGGCCTCTTCGGGAATTACTGCAGCCGCAGGATTGGCCAGTATATAAAGGAATGCGTTATTCGGTTTTTCGAGAGTAAGCTGTAACGTAGAGTCATTCAGCACTTTAACTCCTTCGATAGAGCCGCTGCCAGAAGCGTAATAGGCATTCGCTCCTTTTACACGGTCTTTAAAAGTAGTTCCGAAACTGAAATTATTGGTGGAATTAGTGCAAAGCTGCTTGAAGGAATATTCGAAGTCTCTTGCCGTTACTTTTCGGCCCTTGCCACCGTCGAAACACGCGTCATCATGGAAAAAAACGTCCCCGCGCAGGTGGAATGTATAAACAGTCCGGGAGGCGTCGATATCCCATTTTTTGGCAATGGCGGGGATAATCTGGAGGGTTTTCGGGCTGAACTTGACAAGACCTTCATATATCTGCGAGGCGATATGCGAAGAAATGGCATCTGTAATAAAGACCGGATAGAGCGATTGAATCTTTTCGGTTTCATTATAACGTACAGTGCCTCCGTATGCCCGGTTGCCAATAGCTTTGCGGTCTTTGCCCGTTGCCGGGTCGTTGCTGCACGAAACCCCTAGTGCAGCCAGGGAAAGAAAAAAAAGCGCTTTTTTCATAAATACTTTAAAGGTTAAAGCAAAGCAGGCTTGACAGGGGCCAACCACCTGCTTTTTACCACTGCAAGGATACGGTTTTTCATCCGAACAGCCAAAAGCAAAAACAAGTTCGGCTTCGCTCAAATGGCTTTGGTCGAAAATAATTAGCTGTTAATTTTGAATTTCACCCGGAACGTTATAATATTGCGTGCGAAATTTGCGTACCGTACGCAACTCTCTATGATGAGCTACAGATCCTTATTTACTCTCCTCGTGTTATTTCTCGCCTCTTTTGGCGTTAAATCGCAGGTTATTCTTGTTGAAGGCAACTACCAGGGAAAAAACCTATACGTGCAGAATCCGTTTGCTTCAAACGGTATCGGCTTTTGTGTATACGAAGTTCGTGTTAACGACCAGGTGTCTATTGACGAAATCGCGTCCAGCGCTTTCGAGATCGACCTGCGCAACTACAAACTTAATCCCGGAGATAAAGTAGAAGTCAAAATTTTCCACAAAGGAGATTGCAAACCCAAAGTCCTCAATCCTGAAGTTCTTAAGCCGAAAAGCACCTTCGAAGTCACAACGATGGACGTGAAAAAAGAAGGCAACGATTATATCCTCAAGTGGCAGACACGCAACGAAAGCGGTAAGCTTACTTATATAGTAGAACAGTTCCGCTGGAACAAGTGGGTGAAAGTCGGTGAAGTGGACGGCACAGGCCTGGGCGGACCGAATGACTATTCTTTTAAAGTAGTTCCCCATTCCGGGCAAAACCAGTTCCGCGTTAAACAAGTTGACTATACCGGGCAGCCCCGTGTATCGCGCGCTGCACCGTATACTTCGCCCACACCGGAAATCAAATTCGAACCGGTGAAAGCGGATAAAGAAATCACCTTCATCGGCGGAGAAACGATGTATGAAATTTACGACCAGTTCGGAAACATCGTGAAAAAAGGCTTCGGAGGTAAAATAGACCTGAACGGACTTGCCCGTGGCGGATACTTCCTGAACTACGACAACAAAACCGGCGAATTCTTCAAGCGCTGATCAAAACATAAAAACAAAAAATCCCGGTCGGAAAAACCGGGATTTTTTTTGCCCGAAAAAACATGAACAAAATAGAACATATCGGCATCGCTGTAAAAAACCTGGCTGCATCGAATGATCTTTTTGCGCGCCTGCTCGGAACGGCCGCATACAAAACGGAAATCGTGGAAAGCGAAGGCGTAACCACTTCTTTTTTTAAAACAGGCGAAAATAAAATCGAACTGCTGGAAGCTACCCGCGAAGACAGCCCCGTCGCAAAATTCATCGCGAAGCGCGGAGAAGGCATTCACCATATCGCTTTCGAAGTGGATGATATTCATGCCGAGATGCGCCGGTTGCAGGCCGAAGGATTCACCCTGCTGAATGCCGAACCCAAACGCGGTGCGGATAATAAACTCGTTTGCTTCGTTCACCCGAAAGACGCGAACGGTGTGCTGGTGGAACTTTGCCAGGAGATAGAAGCATAAATACCAACATTATTATTAAAGCGTCACCCTGAGCGGGAGTCGAAGGGCATGTATTACAACCGTTGTATAAAAGTTCCCGGTACATGCTCTTCGACTCCGCTCAGGGTGACATCGTTATATTTTAGTTCGTGGAAATTGGTATTTGAAAGTTATCGGTAATAACCATCATCCAGTATTCCTGGACCGTTCACCAGCCGCGCGGTAAGACCTGCCCGCCGCCCGCCTTCCACGTGCTGCGGGGAATCATCCAGGAAAAGCGTTTCGGCAGCGCTCAGCCCGTTTTCAAGAAGCACGTGCTGGAAAATTTCCACATCCGGTTTGCGCATGCCGACCCGGAAAGAGAAGTATTCTTTTTCAAAAAGCGCGGATAAACTTTCTATACCGAAATCGCGACGCAGTATTTCCGTAAAGGCTCGGATATGAATTTCGTTCGTGTTACTCAGCAGGAAAATACGGTGTGTTTTTCCGAGCGCTTCCAGTTTCTCCAGGCGTTCCGGCGGAAGATCGAGCAGCATGGCGTTCCAGGCTTCGTCGATCTTTTCGTGCACTGTTCCCGCGGGCAGGTGTTCCGCCAGCGTTTCCCGGAACGCCGCACTGCCGATCAGTCCTTTTTCATACGCGTCGAACAAACCGCTTTGCTGAACCTGCGAGTAAATTTCATCGAAGGACTGCAGCCCGAGTTTTTGAAAAGCCGTGGAAGTACGCCGGTAATCGAGATTGAGTATTACTCCTCCCAGGTCGAAGATGATGTTCCGGAACCGCTGCATCGCCGCAAAGTTAAAAAAGTCTTCCCCGGCAAAACCGGCGCGGCGTCTTCGGCGTATGTTGAGATACGAGGTTGCCAACTATTCTTATATTTGATAGCACCGACTCTATGAAACATTTTCCCAAGTACACAGTCTCCGGACTTGTCCTGGCTTTTGGCGGACTCGCTTTTCTGCTTACGGAATGGCTTTGGGCCGGGGCCCTGCTTGCGCTTACCGGTTACCTGGTGGCGATGAAAGAGTTTTCGAAGTTCACTTCCCCGCTCCAGTTTTTCACGCAATTCTTTTCGGCCGCAACGGTGGGTGTGTTGCTCGACTGGCCGCTGACCGGTGTGCCGTACCTCGTGCTGGTCATGCTGCTTTCTGCGCTGGTTACCTTCGGGCGGATTGTTTTCTTCCGGTTCTTCGGTTATACGAATTATGCCTGGTTCGAACCGGCGACGTTCATCATCGCGCTTGGCGTTCACCTCGCCGGCATTTTCATGGGGCATGGCGATTGGAAAGCCTGGGTGATTCCCGCTCCCGCTTTCTTTTTCGCCGCCGTGATCGGCTGGGGAATTCTCAAGGATAAAAAACAATTGCTCGGTGTTACGCTGAAAGGATACAAGATCGCCATCGGCGGCGAGGCGCCCGCTTTTTCACTTCCCGACCAGAACGGGGAACTCGTGCAGCTCTCCGATTTCAAAGGAAGTCGTCACCTGCTGCTGATTTTCGTGCGCGGCGACTGGTGCCCGGGATGTCACATGATGCTGCGCACGTACCAGAAAGAAGCGGAACGATTCCGTTCCAAAAATATTTTCGTTTTGTCCGTCGGTCCCGACCCGGTGGGCGTAAACAAAGAAATGGTGGAACGTCTCGGTCTCGATTTCAAAGTGCTGGCTGACGAAGGACAGAAAACGGCGATGATCTACGGTGTACAGATGCAGGAATACGACAACGATTTCGCCGAAAAATACGATGAAGGCATTCCGCTTCCCGCCTCGTTCCTGGTCGATAAACAAGGCGTTGTGCGTTATGTATCGCGCCCGGACCGTGTAGGCGAGTTCCTGAACCCGTCGCTGATATTCCCGATCATCGAAAAACTGAACTGAAGCCATGCGCAAATTCGATCTGCTCGCAGTTACCGGAGTTTTGCTGGCCGCAGCAGGCACTGCATTGTATTTTTCCGGGTGGGA
>VBWE01000001.1:0-13016 GCA_006218065.1 Bacteroidota bacterium | reverse complement strand
CAGATCACCTGTTTTACAGGATCCGTTTTGTCATTTATCATGACGAAGCGACTGGGCGCGTATCTCCAGGGATACAGTGCAATTGCGGCATTCATCCTGCTGGGCCTGGTTTGCGGCGACTGGTGGCTTTCGATTGCACTGGTACTGGCGTATAGCGCGGTTAATCTTCGCCTGCACATTTTCAGGGAAGCGATTTATTCCCGGCTGCTTTGGACTGAACCTGTACTCGCTTTCGTTGCAACGCTCGCTTATGTTTCTGCAAACCTCTTTCACGATAACGGCTGGCCCGGTTGGGCATTCCCGGGATTTTTCGTTCTGCTGGGCAACCTGGTCGGCTGGATGAACAGCAGGGACCGCAGGAATATTCAGCGTCTTCTCGAACATGGCGTGATCAATATCGGTGTGGAGGCTCCGGATTTTACACTGAAAGACGAAGAGAGCAAAGACGTGACACTTTCTTCATACGAAGGAACGAGGAGCGTATTGCTCCTGTTCGTTCGCGGCGACTGGTGCCCGGGATGTCATATCATGCTGCGGATGTACGAGCGTGAGCGGAAACGGTTCCATGAAAAAAACGTCATGCTCCTCGCCATTGGTCCCGACCCGGTTGGTGTAAATAAAGCGATGGTGGAAAAACTGGGTATGGATTACCGGATTCTTTCGGATGAAAATATGCAGACGGCGAAAAAGTATTGCGTCCAGGTGCAGGAAGAAGGTCCGGGTTCAAAATTTGAAGGCGGTATTCCGCTTCCTGCTTCTTTCCTGATCTGTGATAAAGGAATCGTGCGTTATACTTCGCGCGCCGACAATGCAGGGGAATTCCTGCGCCCGGAAGTCATCTTTGACGTTTTATCGAAAATCTGATACATGCTTTATACAGCTATTGCTTTAGGTGTTTTACTGCTGGCGGCCCTGGTGTTCGCCGGTTTGGCTCTTGCTTCGCGAAGCAAAATGAAAAAAGAATTCGACGGCTTCGAAAAGAAAATCAATAAGTACCAGAGCATCATCGACCAGGCCAACGACGCCATGCTGGTGATCGATATCGTGGACGGTCGCGTACACCAGTCGAACCCGAGCGCCGCCGCTTTGCTCGGGTACACGCAGCAGGAACTGGAAAAGAAATCGCTTTTCGACCTGCACCCGAAAGAGGACCTGGAACGCAGCTCGAGTGTCGTGGCTGATGTATGGGAAAAAGGCGGGCTGATTTACAAAGACATTCCTTTCGTTAAAAAGAACGGGGAACTGCTCCCGGTAGAGTGCAGCGCCAAAGTCGCTCCTTTCGCAGGCCGCCCGGCCATCGTGATTTACGCGCGCGATATCCGCGAACGCCTGCGCCTGGAAAATGAAGTCATACAACAGTCGCACATCATCGAACTGAAGAACAAGGATATTACCGACAGTATCACGTACGCCAAACGTATCCAGGAAGCGATTCTTCCGACGGAAAGCGAAATGAAAGAATATTTCCCCGATCATTTCGTGCTGTACATTCCGAAGGATATCGTGAGCGGAGATTTTTACTGGTGCACCGGCGTTACCACTACGCCGCAGGGTGAGTCGCCCCGCAAACTTTCCGTCATCGCTGCGGTCGATTGTACCGGGCACGGCGTTCCCGGTGCGTTTATGAGCATCGTCGGGTATACGATCATGAACCAGACCATCCGCGAACCCTCCGTAAACAGCGCCGGCGAAGCGCTCGATTACCTGAGCAAGGAAGTGATCCGCACGCTGAAGCAGAAAGCCGACGAGGACTGGAGTGTGAAAGACGGTATGGATGTGGGGCTCGCGGCGGTGGACTGGACGAATATGGAACTCGAATTTGCCGGCGCAAACAACCCGATGTACGTGATCCGGAAAGGCGAACTCACCGAAATCAAAGGCAATAAACAGCCGATCGGGGCATACATGATGGAGCAGAAAAAATTCGACAATAACCGGATGAAACTGGAAAAAGGCGATGAGCTTTACCTGCTCACCGACGGTTATGCGGATCAGTTCGGCGGCGATAAAGGGAAAAAATTCCGGTACAAACAATTGAAAGAACTGCTGATCTCCCTGCACGGTATGCCGATGCAGGAACAGCAGGAAAAACTGCGGGATGCATTCGCCCGGTGGAAAAGTGATCACGACCAGACCGACGACGTATGCATCATCGGTTTCCGGATCTGAACAGGAGCGCAAGCATGAACAATCGCCTGAAGGAACTGAACGAGAAACTGGAGCAAGCACAAACGGCGGAAGAGCGGGTTGATGCGCTTAACGGTCTTGCGGCCGAGTATCGTTTTTCCGATATCCATAAAGCCAAAGAAACGGCGCTGCAATCGCTCGAGCTGGCCCGGCAGGAAGATTACGCACTCGGTGAGGCTGCGTCGCGGCGGCTGATCGGGGCCATCTGTGAAGTGCAGGGCGATTACCTGGCGGCGCTCGAACATCTGCAGCGGGCTGCGGAGCTTTATACGGGGCATGAAATTTATTCGGCAGAATCCATCATCACCAATAACCAGATCGCGAAAGTGTATGCCAACCTCGGCGATTATGTGCGGGGACTCGAATTTCTTTTCCAGAGCCTGCGCACGGCACAGGAAAAAAAACAACTCAAGGCCGAAGCGAATACGCTCAACTCGATGAGCGTACTGTATCAGCGTATGAACAACGCGCAAAAAGCGGAAGAATGCGCACGGCAATGTTTGCAGATTTCGGAACAAACCGGCGAAAAAAGAATTCTCGGCGTGGCGCGCGTCAACCTGGGGAATGCTTACGGCCTGATGAAAAACTGGGAACGTGCGCTCGACCAGTGGGAAATCAGCCTGACTATTTTCGAAGCGATGGGCGATGCCGATCTGCAGTCGAGCACGCTGGGCAATCTCGGCATCGCCTGCCAGAACCTCGGGCAGTATGAAAAGGCGGAAAGTTACCTGCTGCAGTGCATGGACATAAAGGAAAAAAGCGGTAATCGCTACGACGTGCTCCGCGCCCTGCAGAACCTGGCTTCCGTGAACTGCGAAATGAAACGTTTCGGCAAAGCGCTGGAGTATTGCGACCGCGCGATGGAGATCGATGCGGAGATCAAGGTGAAATCCATGACCTACCTGCTCTGGCGGGAAAAGGCGCTGATCTATAAAGGCATGGGCGATTTTGAAAAAGCGCTCGATTGTTTTGAGAAATACCATACGCTGGAGAAAGAACTGTTCACGGAAGAAGCCGGCATAAAAACACAAAATCTGCAGGCCCGTTTCGAAATGGAGAAGTCGGAAAAAGAAAAAGAGATTTACCGCCTGCGCAATATCGACCTCGCGGCTGCCAACGAGCAGATCACCCGCCAGAAAGAAGAAATCGAGCAGGCGAACAAGGACATCACCGACAGTATCCGTTACGCCAAACGTATACAGGGTGCGCTGCTTCCGACTTCGGAAACGATGAAGCGCCTGCTCCCGGACGCATTCGTTTTTTACAGGCCGCGCGATATCGTAAGCGGCGATTTTTACTGGGTTGCCGAAGCCGGCGGAAAATTGTTCGTGGCGGTTGCCGATTGTACGGGACACGGTGTTCCCGGCGCGCTTCTGTCCGTGATCGGGAATAATCTTTTTGAACAGGCCGTGCATAAAAAGAAACTCTCCGATCCCGCCGAAGTATTGAACGACGTGAGCCGCGAAATGCAGGAACTTTTCCGGCGCGGCGGCGATGAAAGTTCACTGAACGACGGTATGGATGTGGCGCTGTGCCGGATTTCGGAGGATAAAAAAGAAATCCTGTTCGCGGGAGCGAACAACGCAGCCTATATCGTACGCGCAAACGAACTGATCGAAATGCAGCCCGACAAACAACCGGTCGGACTGCACGGCGGCGACAGCCAGTCGTTCAGCACGCGATGCATGAACCTGCAGCCGGGCGATAATATTTACCTCGGAACGGACGGTTTTGCCGACCAGTTCGGCGGACCGAAAGGGAAAAAATTCCGGAGCAGGCAGGTGCAGGAAATGCTGGTCTCGAACAGCGAATTTTCCATGAACGAGCAACTCGCGCGAACAGCCAAAATTTTCGATACCTGGAAAGGAGACCTCGGTCAAACGGACGACGTCTGCATTATCGGGATTCGTGTCTGATCTGACCCGGGTTCGCAAAAAGGTTTATTTTTATACAAAACAAATCCGGATGAAAACCAGTTTCATTACAATCGCCGCGCTTTTTGCAGTATGCAGCCTGCACGCGCAATCCGATACCATGAAGGTATGGTCGAAGTATGATTTTGTGGCGGGAGATAAAATCATTTTCGAAGATAACCTGGCCGGCGAAAAAACCGGGGAGTTTCCTTCGCGCTGGAAATTAGCCCGGGGCGCTGCTGAAAATGCGGTGATGGGCGGAGCCCCGGTACTCAGCTTCTCCATGCCGAACAGCGAAGTTGCGCCGCGGATGAAAACGGAAAATTACCTCCCGGAAATTTTTACGATCGAATTCGACGTTTACTTTTTCAATAAAGGAAATGAAATGTACACGCTTGATTTCGGCGGGAAGTCGGACGAGATCAGCATCCGGATGGTCAAGCTGAGCTATGCGGGCATTTCAGGCGAATTTCCGCGCACATCAGTCGGCTGGCATCACGTGGCTGTTTCTTTCAACAAGCGTGCGCTGAAAGTATATTTCGACCAGGACCGCGTACTGAATATCCCGGACGTTGTTGAACCGCCGAAACATTTTTCGGTGCGTGCGCTGAGCGGGGGTGCTGCGAAAGGCGAACCTTCCGTGATCCGCAATATCCGCGTGGCCGAAGGCGGCGTATCGCTTTATGACCGCATCACGGCCGATGGTCGCTTTACCACGCGCGGCATTCTTTTCGATTCAGGAAAATCGACGATCAAACCAGAATCGATGGGTACGCTGAACGAAATCGCGAAACTGATGAAAGACCACCCGGAGCTGAAGTTCAGCGTGGAAGGGCATACTGACAGCGACGGGGACGAAGCGCCGAACATGAAACTTTCGCAGGAACGTGCGGAAGCGGTAAAAAAAGCGCTGGCGGATCTTGGAACGGATGCTTCGCGGATGCAGACCAAAGGCTGGGGCGAATCGAAACCGGTGGATGAAAATACCTCGCCTGAAGGCAAAGCGAATAACCGCCGGGTGGAATTTATCAAGCTGTAGCTTTCCCTTTTTTCAGCGTAATGACGGTAATCTCCGGCCAGATGCCCACGCGGGCAGGAAGGGCGAGGAATCCCAAACCGCGGTTCACGTAGAGGTAACGTTTTCCCGCTTCGTAGAGACCGGCCCAGTAGGGATAACGATACTTTACAGGACTCCATTTGATTCCCGGAATTTCAATACCGAACTGCGAGCCGTGCGTATGGCCGGAAAGCGTGAGGTGAATATGTGTTTGGTGTGACTGCACTTCGTTTTCCCAATGGGAAGGATCGTGCGACATCAGAATTTTAAAAGAATCCACCGGAACGCCGGCCAGCGTTTTTTGCAGGTCGCCCGCTTTTTTGAAACCGCCGGTTCCCCAGTTCTCCACGCCGAGCAGCCAGAATCTTTCGCCGTCTTTTTCGATTACCCGGTTTTCATTCCGCAAAAGATCGAAACCGATTTTCTGATGCATCCCATAAAGCGATTGCATATTCGCCGCTTTTGCCGCTTCGGAATCCCAGCCGACATAATCGCCGTAATCGTGGTTGCCGAGCACAGAAAATTTTCCCATCGGCGCTTTGATCTTGCTGAACACATCGATCCAGGGAAGTATTTCAGTCGCTACGTTGTTCACCAGGTCGCCTGTGAAAAGCACGATATCGCTTTGCTGTTCATTGATCATGCGCACAGCCCTTTCGAGTTCGCTGCGGTGCCCGTCGGTGTCGAAACTTCCCGAATGCAGGTCCGAAATCTGCGTGATCTTCAGTCCGTCGAAAGCCTCCGGCAGGTCGGGATAATGAATCGTTTCGCGGCGCACGGTGAAATTGAATTTCCCGAGCGTGAGTCCGTGCAGGATGCCGAGGAACGGAACGGCCGCGATGGCCATGGCCGCCTGGCTGATGAACTTGCGCCGTTCAACGGAATATTCCAGTTTCGGCAGGTCGTTGCTCACAACCATATTGTGTATGCCGGCATACGCCATGCGGACCAGCCGGAAAACATCTTCGCCGAGCAGGAAGAAAAGAAAAACCAGTTTGGGTATAAGGAAAAGTATGGTTACGCCGATCAGTCGCATGAATGCCTGCGTAGGGCCGTTATTTGGAGTGAACGTAAGGGCGAGGATTCCCATCCAGGCGAAAATGCCGATGCTGATGATCCAGTAAGACCAGTGAATGACGGTCCGCCAGCGCTGCGATGTCATGCTCCGGGTCATGGTGCGCACGCCCTGGAAAACGTATACATCGATCATCACGAGAATGACCAGGAAAATAATGAAGCCGAGAATACTGCCTTGCCGCATGGGACTGTAAAAGTAGCTGTTTAAAAATTCCTCAAAAAGCCTGTTCCGAACGGATCCGTTATTTGTTATCCGGCGACTCTTTTATTGCAACCATTAACAAATAACGATTAACCATTAATCTTGTTCGGAACGATCTCCGATGGGACAGTCGTGTATCCGGGGCGTATTATTGTAAAGGACAGGCAGATTTTTTTACCTTTCTGCTGCGTATGCGGAATATACTCTTCCTGTTTCTTGTTTTGACCGTGTTTCCGGCTACGGGGCAAACGCCGGCACGTTTCCGGCAGTACAGTGTCGACCAGGGACTTGCGCAGAATTCCGTTTATGATATCGTGCAGGACGCCGACGGGTTTTTATGGATGGCCACGCAGGACGGATTAAGCCGTTTCGACGGCTATGCCTTCGTGAATTTTCACCCGGCGGAAGGAGACAGCAGTTCGCTTTCGAACAATTCGGTACGTACCCTGTTTTGCGACAGCCGCCAACTGCTGTGGGTGGGTACGCGCGCGGGGCTGAACTGTTACAATCCGCTTACAGGAAAATTCAAACAGTACCGGTACGAAAAAAATAAAGCGAACACGATCAGCGAAGATATTGTCCTGGCGATCTGCGAAGACAAACAGGGCCGCATCTGGATCGGGACAGCGAACGAGGGAATCAATATCATCGATGTAAACTCCGGTAAGATCACGCAGCTCCGGCATACGGAGGGCATGGAAAATTCGCTGTGCGGAGATGATGTGCGCGGGCTGATCTGTGACAGGCGCGGGCATATCTGGATCACGACCTGGATACACGGTGTGAGCGAATATGATCCGGCGACTGCGCGTTTCCGGCATTTAACCCACGAAAAAGGAATGCTGGCGTATCCCAAATCGCGGGGTGCGATGTGTGCGGACCGCAGCGGAAAAATCTGGTTCGGTTCCTGGGGCAAAGGCGTTTCGGTTTACGATCCTGGAAAAAATACGTTTGTGTTCACGGATTCGATGCCCGGGCTTGCGCAGATCAAGCTGGGTATGGTTTGGGATATTATCGAAGATAAAAACGGTTCGATCTGGTTTGCAACGGCGGAGTTGGGGCTTGTCTGTTTCGACCCGGTCAAAAAAACAGCCAGGAATTTCCGTAACGATCCCGATGATCCCGGTTCGATATCGGACAACAATACCTGGTGCCTGCTGGAAGACCGCAGCGGCCTGGTCTGGTCCGGAACCTGGCAGGGCGGTGTGAATATGTATGACGCGCGCCTCGAACGTTTCGGCAGGCAGACACACCGCGCGAAAGATTCGCTTTCGTTGCCCAACAATACGATCTGGGGTTTGTGCGAAGGAAAAAACGGCGAAACCTGGATCGGTACCGGCGATGGTTTGATTATTTATAATGAACGCGCCGGGAAATACAGTTACCCGGAACTTTCACAGGGAGCAAAGGAAACCGCTCTCCCGCAGGGCGCGAATATCCAGGGCATCTGCATGGATCAGAAAAGCCGCATCTGGGTCGGAACGGCGGGCGCAGGTGTGGCGTACTATGATCCTGCCGCACGTGCATACCGGAAATTCGACACGTATGTTTATACCGCATTCGCGACCGGTTCCGTCGCGGAAATTTTTTGCGACAGCGAAGGAATGATTTGGATCGGAGGAAGCGACGGGTTGATGCGTTATAATGAAGCGGAAGATAAGTTTATCGTTTACGCAACGATCCCCGGCGACAGCACGAGCATCAGCGAAACGCGGGCGAATTGCATCGTTGAAAAAGACCGGGACCATCTCTGGATCGGCACGAATTCCGAAGGTTTCTGCCTGATGAATAAAAGGACCGGCAAGTTCAAACGTTACGGAAAAGGAACGCCCGGTTTGCGTTCGCTGAATATCAGCACAATGTTCGTCGATCGTTACGGCCGGCTCTGGGTGGGAACGAGCGGCGGCGGTTTGCACAGCCTGGATGAAAAAACCGGTAAGCTGACTTCTTTCGGGGAGCAGGACGGTTTGCCCAACGAAGTAATCAACGGCATTGCAGAAGGAGGACCGGGTGAGCTCTGGATCAGCACCAACCGGGGCATTTGCAGGCTGATCACCACGGAACGCAAAGTATTGGTGTACACGATGGAAGACGGTTTGCAGGGAAACGAGTTCAACCAGAATTCCGTACTGCGCAGCTCCGACGGCAGGATCTGGTTCGGCGGAACGCGCGGGTTCAACGTATTTAATCCGAAAGATATCCGCCGCAGCGAAATACAGGTCCGCACCGTGATCACCGCGCTGACCGTACTGAACAAACCGTACGAAACCGGGAATACGATCACGCACACGTCTGCCGTTACGCTCAGCTACCGCGATTATTTTTTCTCCCTGGAATTCGCCGGCCTGGAATTCCGTAATCCCGCGAGAAATCAGTACCGCTACATGCTCGAAGGTTTTGACAAAGAGTGGATAGAAGCCGGCACGCGCCGTTTTGCAACGTACACGAACCTCGATCCGGGCGAGTATACTTTCCGTGTTTCCACATCGAACAGCGACGGCGTGTGGAGCGATTCGGTGAGCAGCCTGAAGATTACGATCACGCCGCCGTTCTGGCGGACTACGTGGTTCTATATATTATGCGCACTCACGCTTGTGCTGGTGATCTGGATTTATATCCGCTGGCGCGAACGTCGTCTTCGCCGGGAGAAAACTGTGCTGGAAGAAAAAGTCACCGAACGCACATCGGAGCTTCACGAAGAAAAAGAAAAAGTCGTTGCGGCCCACAAAGACATCCGCGACAGTATAAGCTATGCGCGCCGCATCCAGGACGCGATCCTGCCGCACGAGGACGAGTTCAGGCAACTGTTCCCGCAATCGTTCGTGCTGTACCAGCCGCGCGACGTAGTGAGCGGGGACTTTTACTGGGCGGCCCGGCTGGGGGAAGGTGCGGATGAAAAAATACTGCTGGCCGTCGCCGATTGTACCGGGCATGGCGTACCCGGTGCGCTGATGAGCATGATCGGTCATGCCCTGCTGAATGAAATCGTGAAGCTGGAAAAGATGCACGACCCAGCACGTATTCTTGAACGCCTGCACCTGGAAGTCCGCGCCGCGCTGAAGCAGGGAAGCGGGAACGAAACGCGCGACGGAATGGACATTGCGCTGATCTGTTTCGAACGCAAGAGCCGCAGCCTGCATTTTGCCGGCGCGAACAGGCCGCTGCTGTATTTCGTGAACGGCGTGATGAAAGAAATAAAACCGGACAAGCAGGCCATCGGCGGTTTGCAGGACGACCAGCCGCGGACATTCACTTCGCAGACCATTTCCCTGGAGACGGAAAAAGAAGTGATGATCTACTTGTTCTCCGATGGTTATGCCGACCAGTTCGGCGGGGAAAAAGGGAAAAAATTCATGCTGAAACGCCTCCACGAAATGCTGGCCGCCAATCATCACCAGCCCGTAGATACACAAAAAGAAAGCCTGCAGACCACGATTGAAAAGTGGAAAGGAAACCACGAGCAGGTGGATGATATGCTGGTAATCGGAATTCGTATCTGAATTCCGGATGAATCCTTATTTTTGCATCCCTTTCGGGCCCATATCCTCCTTCGCTAAAGCTACGGCGGACATGGCTCAGTCGAAAGCGCCGTTTTTAAAATATTGTTTTTTTCGGGCCCATAGCTCAGTCGGTTAGAGCAACAGACTCATAATTGGTTGCTCACACGTTCTTATTTTTACAATTCGGGCCCATAGCTCAGTCGGTTAGAGCACCTGACTCATAATCAGGTGGTGCTTGGTTCGATCCCAAGTGGGCCCACGCAAACGCCCTGAAATCAATAGGTTTCAGGGCGTTTTGTTTTTTGTCCCGAACATAGTGCAACAGTTTTCGGAGAGAAAAGTGCAATGCGCGACGATGTTTTTTCGGGAGTAAAAACAGGCGACAAAAAAGCGGAAAACGAGAAGCGTGCTTATAACGCGTGCTTATAACAGCGAGGACGTTTTTAACCGGCAGGAGGGGCGAACACGCCCTGAGCGGAAGTTGCCCCGCCGAGCGGGAGAAAGCGGCGTATAACGCGAGTGTGGGGCAAATAAAGGGCAGTTTTCCCAAGAGAAGAAAACGACCCAGAAAGTGGTGCCGGATGCGGCGGCAAAAAGCAAAAAGCCCTGACAATCGTCGGGGCTTTTTTATCTTTTGTTGATCCTGTTGTGATACGGTATGCCGATGAAGATGACATATCATACTCAGCACTGCTTATCGCGCGAAGATCGCTACATCCTCGAAAAGCACAGTCAGGATTTATTCCGGCTCCTGCTCAAAAGGATTCTCGCGGCGGAAACAGCAGACCAGTTCACACAGGAAGACGAGCGGCAGTGTAAAGGGATGCTCGCCGAGTATTTCAAGACCCGGGCGATGCTCGTGGCAGAGTAATCAGGTACGCGGCTCCTCTTTGCTATCTTGATCTGCCCGTGTCTTTCTTCTTGCACCTTTGCAATTTCTCAAGGCCAGCCGGGGTCAGGGTGCCGCCCATGTCGAGCCATACCTGTGGCGGAATCTCTTCGCGAATAACAGTGTCGGAAGCAGAGGCAAGCGCCATTGCAGCTTGCATATTTCCCTCTTCGTACAATTCCTTGATATCCTTTAGCCGTGCCCAATCTTCCATCCCCAAGTGAGGAGGTTCCGTCCAGTCGTGGTGTTTATTTTTCATGAGAGACTTCGTTAAGCGGATAATTCGCCGTCAACACTTCCGTTTTCCGCCTGCCGTTCTTCTTCGCACCCTGAACGGACAGATTCGTTTCAATGACTTTTGTGTGCCATTTGTGCGTTTGTGAGTATTTCCTGAGCAGATCGGATGGATATGATGAAAGCAGAAACGTCCCTTTGATCGTACTGAGTAGCTTGAGCAGTTTCTCAAAGTCATTTGCAGAGTAGCCTTCATAGTGGCCGCAATCGGAATTGAAATACGGCGGATCGACGTAGAAGAACGCATCCTTTGAATCTCGTGTCGTTATGACTTCCAGTGCATTCCTGCACTCCATCTGTACCCGTTCCAGGCGTTTCGCATAGTCTTTGGTAAATGCAGCTTTTTTGGACTGAAACTTCTTCTCGGACGTGGCATCTTTGACACCGCAGCTCCAGGTGGAATCGAGGATGGACGAATACGATTGGTGCGCCATTGTAAATATGGCCCAAGCCCGTTCGATAGGATCAAACAGGTGCGGTTGGCTGTAGATGAATCGGGCTTTGTAATGGAGGGCGCGGCTGTGCAGGGTTCTTGCGATCTGTTTTTGCAGTTTCGGGAATTCGTCTTTGACGACCCGGTAGAAGTTGATGAGTTCCCCGTTGGTGTCGTTGATAACTTCGATTTTCGACGGCTCTTTGGCAAAGAGGATTGCTGCGCCGCCAGCGAACGGTTCGCAGTACAGGCTATGAGGAGGGATGAGCGGCAGGATGGTCGGCACGAGCTTCTGCTTGCCGCCGTAGTAGGTTAAGAGGGCTTTCACGGCATTATCGGCCAAGACCGCGATCACGGTCTTGCTCGTACAAGCTAGTAATGGTCAGACCGTCCTCAACGGCCATGCGTACAATCGACGTGTAGACCAACTGTTCTCTCGCATGTTTGAAGACCCGATGCAATTCTTCGGGTGAAAAGTCCTTGATGTTATTCTTGCGCATCAGATTGAACGCAGATGCCTTCATGCGTTCGTAGCCATTTCGTTGTTTAAGTTCCTCTGTTCTTTGGATCATCGCCGTGTGGGTGGTGGCATCGTATTGGCGAAGCGGCTCCAGTTGATTGAAGCACTTGCTCTGGCTGATCAGCTTTTCGATTTCTTCTGGCTGCGCGCCAAGCAAGATCACGCACTCGACATAGTCCTCGTCCATCATCGGAAAAAAGGCGGCGATCACCACGGCTTCTATCCCTTCCTGTTCAATTGTTTTTTCAGCATATCCGGCTGCCACACTGCTGACCCGCTCTGGAGCGTGTTTGCAGAATTCGGAAAGGTATTCGGGCGTGAGTCCGGGGGTATCTAATTTCTTTATGATGTCCTCTGCAGGGATTCTGCACCACACTTTTTTTGTATTGGGTTTCTGCATTTGAGTTGCCCTGTGAAGGGCGTATTAGTTTTTGTAATAATTTATTTTGTAGGAGTTTCTATTATCTGTTCCTTATTCCTCGAATGGTAGAAATGGCCTCTCCTTGCCGACGACCTTAGCAAGTTCTTCTTCCGTGCCGGTGAGGTTTGCGGTGAAGTACACGACTATGTGAGAGATATGTGCGGAATCGATATGCCAGAAACGCAGCAAGCGTAATTCGAGGTTTGCCTTTGCGAACGCGATCTGTTCTTTTGCGTTAACGAAGGCTACGGTAAGTACATTCGGCATATTGTTCTCAAGGGCTTTCAGTGCCTTTACCGGCGAACCTGGTCTCCCGAGCAAATGGGCGAGGTCGCCGATGCTGTATGGTATATATACTTTGATAGTTGTTTTACTCATGAAAAAACGTGATAAATAATTGATAAAGCAGGCGGGCAGGCAAGAAAAAAAGCCCCGTTGGTACGAGGCTTTCGTTCTATATGCTATTACTTAAATGAGTTCACCGGCTTTTATGACATGGTCAACCAGTGTCGACGTGTACCCC
>VBWE01000048.1:33938-49871 GCA_006218065.1 Bacteroidota bacterium | reverse complement strand
CGGGACCACTTACTTGCATTCTCCCTTCCATTATCCGTAATTCGCAGCATGAAGTTGTTCATCATCTTCTCCCCGCTCCTATTTTTGCTTCCATCCTGCGAAGGCCACAAGCAAAACACCGTTGCCGATACAATCGCCATCCAGGCTGCTCCGCCCGCAAAAGAAAATTTCCCGGTTGGAAACGTGTTACAGTTGCATTGCAAAAACGACAGTACAAACCGTTTCGCACTTTACCTGCCCACGGGTTACGACAACAAAAAAGAATTTCCGCTGCTCCTGTTTTTCGATCCGCATGCCGACGGGACTTTGCCTTTGGAGAAATACAAACGGATTGCGGAGAAGTATGGAGTCCTCCTCGCCGGTTCGAACGTTTCTAAAAACGGGATGGATTTTAATACGACCGGGAATCTCGTCAATACCCTGCTCGCCGATCTGCAGAACCGTCTTCCTGTCGACAGTCTGCAGATTTTTCTTTGCGGTTTTTCGGGCGGCGCGCGCGTGGCGGGTATGATCGCACTGAACCACACCGGTATTGCGGGCGTGATCGGCTGTTCCGCCTCGCTGCCGGGAAACAGCGCGTCTCTTCCTTTTTATTACACGGGCATTGCCGGTTTGTGCGATATGAATTACCTGGAGATGCGGACACAGCACCAGCAAATGGACAGTTTAAAAACGCCGCATGCCTTCCTGCTCTTCCCGGGTAAACACGAGTGGGCCCCGGTGCAAACCATGGACGACGCTTTCGCTTTCCAGTTTTGCCGTACCGATGGCAGTAAAAAATCTGCCGTAAACTTGTCCGAAAGCATGCTGCGGCAAAGCAATTACCTGGTGAAAAACGGGCAAATGCCCGCTGCGGCCGATTTGCTCCACGACGCGATCAGCAGTCTTGAAGGACTCTGCAACACGGAAAAACTGCAAAAGAAAAACGACTCGCTGATCGGGCACCCCGATTTCAAACGCGCGATGGCTGTCGAAAACAAAATACTGCGGGAGGAAAATTATTTCCAGCGCCAGTTCGCTTCAGCTATTTCCAGTGAAAATATGGACTGGTTCGAACAGTTTTTTAAAGGAATCGATACCAGCCTTACGTCGAAAAAAGCCCCGGTTTATTTTATGCGCAAACGCACCTGGGCATACATGAGTCTTGTTTGCTACTCATACTGTAACCAGGCTTTCCAGCAGGGCAACCTGCAGGTGATCGGGCATTACACCGACCTGTACAAACGGGTCGATCCGCAAAACAGCGAATGGGCGTATATGAAAGCGAAACTGGCCATGATGAGCAGCGACAGGGAAAACGCGCTCGCCGCGCTGGAAACCTGCGCCGGTTTAGGATTTAAAGACCGCGCGCGGCTGGAACAGGAACCCGCGTTCAAACCGCTGTTCACGGAAAAACGATTCCAGGAAATTTTGAAAAGCGTGGGAAAATAAGTTGGTTTAAGGTTAACCGTAAAGCCTTCCCGAAACCTTCGCACCGCAGTTAAAAAGAATCAGCCACTAAAATCCTTCAATCTCCGGTTGCCGGTACTTCCACACTTTCTGCAGGAACTTGATATCGTAAGGCAGGTGATAAAATTTCGTTTTATAACGCAGGCCGGATAAGAAACGCATCACCGACCGTTTTCCCGGCGTAAGGCGGATATCGCTTACGGTAGGATAATATCCGTTCAGCACCGTTTCAAAATTCCGGATCTTGTCCACCATCGCAGGTGTGAGCCAGGGCGTGAGCGGGTTTTTGCGCAGGTCGAAATTCTCCCATTCCGGGCTGATCCAGTCTTCCAGCTTTTCCGGGAAACGAAACCCGGAAGAAAGTACACTCTCGTAAAGTTCCGATCCTTCGGTGGGCACAGGGCTGTACACGTAGATGATAATTTCCGCGTCGGGATTCAGTTCTTTCACGCGGCGGATGAAAACGATATCCTCGTCGATCTGCTTCATCACTTTTTCCGGCGTTTCACCCGGCGTGCCGAGTACGAAAGAATATTCCGGGATGATATCGAATTTACGCAGCCGTTCTGCGAAGCGAAGTATCTGCGCCCCGGTTTGCGTGCCGCCTTTGTCCATCTTCTTCAGGATTTCGTCGTTGCCGGTTTCCGCTCCGAAAAAAATCATGCGGCAGCCCGCTTCCCGCATCAGCGCCAGCGATTCGTCCTTGTACTTGTCAATCGTATCGATACGGCCTTCGCCCCACCAGACCATTTTATCGTTCTTCACCAGTTTCGAAAATTCGACCGTGCGCTTTTCCGAAACGAAAAAATTATTGTCGTGGAATTCGATCGCATTGCCGCCGAAATTTTCTTCCAGGTAACGGATGTCTTTATAAATATGCTGCGCGGACTTGCCTTTCCAGCGTGCGTTGTAAATCGGCACCACGGCGCAGAAGGAGCAGGTAAACGGGCAGCCGATGCTCGCATGATACGCGATCGTTTTTGTACCGAGATACGTTTTACCGAGATAGCGGTCCAGCGGGTAAAACGAATTCAGTTTTTCATACGGCAGTTCCGGCAGGGCGTCCTGGTCGTAGAGTTCGTCTTTTTTCGTTTTGAAAATCGCCCCGTCTTTCAGCAGGATGAGATTCGGAATACCGGAGAAATCCGTTTCGCCGCGTTCGAATGCGTCGAGCAGTTGCGGGAAACAGCTATCGCCCGGGCCATTGACGATCGCATCCACCCAGCCGGATTTTAAAACGGCGGCGGGCTGGTTGGAAGGAAAATAACCGCCCCAGACGATATGCAGCTGCGGGAATTTTTCTTTCGCCGTTTTGGTAACCGGGATCGCCTGCCGCAGCTGCGGACCGGGCATCACAGTAAGGCCGAAACAGAAAAAATCGCCGGAAGCGAGCAGGCCGAGTATTTTCGGGATGGGATCCTGTTCCATATTTCCATCCACCACCACGTAATCGTATTTCCCGTCGATCGCGGCCGCAACGGCGAGGATCGAGTTCGGAATACGCGGCTTGGACCGGGCCGAGCGCGGGTTGAAAAGCAGGACTTTTTTCCGGGCGGAAGACATGACCGGCTAAGTTACGAAGAATCGGCTGCGTGATATTTTGCTATCCACCGGCATAATGAATATAAAAATCTGGAAACCAGCATTTTAAATCCACCACCAGGGGACACCGAAAAATAGCCACCGGGCTTTTCCTGCAAAATCCGGGTAGGGCGAAACCATACATTTTTATGAAAAAACTTACATCAGTATGAAAATACCACATTGTACCCTGGTTCTTATGTTCTGCTATTCTATTTTTCTTCCCGAGAGTTTGAGCTAAAACACACCCCGTATGATTCTATTCTCTTTCAGATTCGACCTGACTTTTTTGCCGTCGGCCTTACTGGCCTTTATTCCTTTCCTCGTAAACGCAGGAATATTCATTTATGTCTTTTTTATTCTCCCCAAGACCCGGCTGAATATCCTGTTTTCGTTTTTTCTCGTCACACTGGCGCTGTGGCAATTTACCGAAACGATGGTGCGCCTCTCTTCGGATGCAGAGACCGCGAAACTCTGGTATACGATGCTCAACCCGGCGGCTAATTTTATTTCACCGCTGGCCATGCATTTTGCGCTTATTTTCACCCGCAACAGGCACTGGCTGAAACGACCGTGGGTTATCCTGGCCATTTATGTCCCGGCCTTGTTTTTTACTTTCGCGACCATCGGCGGATTTGTATATTCTGAAATCACCCCGTCTCCGTTCTGGCGCTGGGTATTTACACCGGCAAACAACCTGGTTTCCGAAATCAACGGGTATTGGATCGGTGCACTGGCGTGGCTTGTACTGGTCATCCTGATTATTTTTTGCAGAAAATCGCGGAAAACAACAAACCTGAACAGGCAGGCCCAGCTGGTAACCATCGGCTTTGCCATCCCGGCTTTGCAGGGCATGATCACCGAAGTGATTTTCCCGGTCCTGCTAAAGCTCGACGCGATCCCGGTTACCGGTACATCGATGTGTGTGTTTTCGATCTGTATCATTCTTGCACTCAACCGGTACCACATGTTTACTTTTTCTCCCAAACATGCCTGGAACCGGATCGTGGATCATATGAATGATGGCATATTGATAATAGATAGTGACGAGGTTATACACTTTGCCAATACCAAACTCTGTCACATGCTCGGTTATTCACGCGATGAACTGTTCGGCCAGGTGGCCCGGGAATTCCTGTTTGAAAAACAGTATCATGAAATGATGAAAAATGCGATCGAAAGACGTAAACAGAATATTGCCGACCGTTACGAAGTCCCGCTCCGCACCAAAAACGGAGAGTATATCTGGTGCGAGATCAGTGCGTCACCTTATACAAATGCGAAAAACGAAGTCATCGGATCCATCGGCATCCTGACCGACATCACCGAGCGCAAACGCATACGCGACCAGATTAACCAAAAAGTGCACGACCTGAATACTTTTGTTTACCGTGCTTCTCACGATCTGAAAGGACCGCTGTCTTCCGTGAACGGCCTGATCAACGTCGCAAGAATGAATCTCCGGGAACCGAATGCTCACCAGTACCTGGATATGATTTCCAAAAGCACCGCGCGGCTCGACCAGATTATCGGGGATCTCACCGATATTACGATTATCACCCAGGGCAAGATCGAAATGCTCCCGATCGATCTTGAAAATGAAATTTCCCGGATACTGGAATCGCTTAACCAGCAAACGGGTTTTTCAGCGCTGAAAATTGAAAGCAGTATTGTTCTTGAAAAACCGCTTATAACGGATCACGGGCTGTTGCGCGCTATTCTGCAGAACCTGATTGCAAATGCTATTAAGTATACCGCGCTGACCAGGAAAAACCCGGAACTGAATATACAGGCTCAGCGTGTCAACGGGCATATCCAGATCGTAATCGCCGATAACGGGCCCGGGATACCCGAGAAAGTGCAGCCCAGGATATGGGATATGTTTTTCCGGGCTCATGAAGAATCCAAAGGCACCGGGCTGGGACTCTTTATTGTGCGCTGCGCGATTGAAAAACTCGGCGGCAGCATCACGCTGCAAAGCAAGGAGAAAGAAGGAAGCGTATTTACTGTTTGTTTGCCGCAGCAATATCCGCATGTTGCAAACGCGGGGTGAAAAACCAGCCGCAGATTAATACGAACAAAATCTGCGTTAATCTGCGGCTCAATTCCCGGACCGCGGGACATTTTATTACCTTTCCTATCCAGCAAAAAGAAAAACAATGATCAAAGGCGTTCACACCATGTTTTACAGCTCGGATGCGGAAGGACTGCGGATTTTCCTGCGCGACAAACTCGGCTTTAAAGCGACCGACATCGGCGGCGGCTGGCTGATTTTCGATATACCCGAAGCCGATATGGGCTGCCACCCCTCCGACGAAAGCGGGAAAGAAGGCGCACCCACCGGCACGCACGATATTTCGTTTTACTGTGATAATATCGAAGAAACCGTTTCGGATTTAAAAGCCAAAGGCGTGACATTCACCGGGGATGTGGAAGATCACGGCTACGGTTTTGTTACGCGCTTTCATGTACCGGGAAATTTTACAGTACAGTTGTATCAGCCGAAGTATCCGAAGTAGGTTTCTGGAATTTTTTTGCAATAGCCTTTAAAAACGTCTGCCGTCAGTCCGGGCGCAGTCGAGGACAGGCAGGGAATAGAGACTGTTTTACACCCTGTGTCCTCGACTGCGCTCGGACTGACGGGTGAGTTACAATAATCATCCCAGGACAATTCGCAATTCGTTCCCTACTTCATCACAATAAAATTTCCCCTCGAGTACGCATACTTAAACCCGGCTATCGTAATAATCCTTCCCTCGCTCAGTTCCGGCAATTTGTAAATATCTTCCTTCAGCGTATGCAGCGAGCCTTTCGTGGCGTAGGCCATCTTGATATAATCGGGATGGATCGGGCCGGTCACGCCGCAGAGGATGATGCGCAGCGGGTTTTTCACCTGGTCCAGCAGCACGATGTCTTTTACCGGGGCTTTGTTGTCCGCGATCATCACCACCGGCTGGTTGGGTTTGGTGCGTTCAATGCTTTTGATCAATGCCTCTATATTATTCTCCGGTGCGTCGCCGCCCGTGCCGCCGGCCATCGTTTCTTTCACGGTTTTTTCCAGCTGCTGCTCGTTGCATTTCAGGCAGTAATGCAGTCCGCCGGTATTGCCGGGAATTTTATCCTTGTCCGGTTTCCCGTCGCCGTCGTTGAAAAACACCAGCGCGAGATCGGGGTTGATCTTTACTTTTTCCTTGAACCACTGCGCCAGTTGCTGCGTGTACGGCGACATGCTTCCCGTGAGATCGGTTACGAAGAGCTGCGTATTCCAGTAAAAGTTCCGCACGAGCACATCCGATACCACCGGGTCGGCGCCGCGCAGGCGTAACGAATCCATGCGCAGCGAATCGTCTTTCGGGCGGCCGTGCGTACCGGTACTGTCGATCTTCGGTTTGGGCAGGCTCGCGTAATAATCGATCTGCTTCGACCATAAACGGAATTCGTCCTTATTGAATTCGATCTGCGCGAGCCGTTCTTTTTCCAGGCGTTCCTTTTCCAAAGCCAGCCGCACCCGTGCTGCGCGCGAGCCTTCGTAACTGTACGTCACTTCCGCGCGACGAAAACCCGCTTCGATCGGGTAATCCAGCCGGTCGATGTTTTTCTCGAAAGCAAAATTCAGTTCGTACTGGTCGCCTTTGGGAAGCAGGATAAACACCTGCCCGTTTTTCCCGGTAATGCCCGTGAAATATTTCCGGCTCTTCATCCCGCGCAGCTGCACTACTTCCGAATCCAGCGCATGACCGTGGTAATCCGTCAGCGTAAAATGCAGCAGCACGATACTGTAGGTCGGCTTCATATTCTGCACACTGTCGCCGTAAAAAAAAGTAGTATCCGCTTTCATCACGATGGAATTATCCGGCAGCACCGCTTTCCCGTCGTACATAATTTTATTCCGGTACGTGTAAAATTTTTCGTTGGGAAGAACCAGCCGCGCGAAATTCATCACCGCCGTAAAATGAAGCCGGTAATTATCGCCGGCCGGGGCGAGCAATTCCACCACGCCGTTCATATTCGTAAAACCGCTGTACGTAAGCCCCGTCGTTTCGCTTTCCAGCCGCACCATTTCTTCCCGCACCGGTTTTCCTTCCGAATTGGCCACGATGAGCACGACCAGCGCTTCGGTTTTGGTGGGCGTTAAAATCTGCGCCTTCACCGCAACCGCAAAAGCCAGGCAGATACTCGTTATAATAAAGCGTTTACGCATTGGGTTAGTCTTCCTCGGCAGCATAATCCCGCAGTCCCTTTAAAGTTACTATCATTTTTATTCTTTGACCTTATTTTAAGTCTCTGCGTTAACTCTGCGCCGGCGTCTCTGCGGTAAAGATTGTACAGACTTTACCGCGGAGGCGCAAAGACGCAGAGAATTCGCAGAGTCCGTTTCAAAAGGCTTGTTTGTTATCTTTGTCCCGCAACACATGATCAAGACGTACAATCGCATCAACAGTATCGCCGGCTGGCTTGTTTTCCTGGTCGCGGCTATTGTGTATTGCCTGACCATTGAACCGACCGCGAGTTTCTGGGATTGCGGCGAATACATTGCCTGCGCCTACGGGCTTGAAGTGGGCCATCCCCCGGGCGCACCGCTGTTCCTGCTTGTCGCGCGCTGCTTCGGCATGCTCGGCGGACCGGAAAACGCGGCGATGATGATCAACGTGATGTCTGCGCTTTGCAGTGCGTTTACCATTTTATTTTTGTTCTGGACGATTACCCGGCTGGCGCGGAAACTGGTGCTGAAAACAGAAAACGATTATACCCTGCCGCATATTGTGGCCGTGATCGCCGCAGGAGCCATCGGTGCGCTGGGATTCACGTTTACCGATTCGTTCTGGTTCTCGGCCGTGGAAGGTGAAGTGTACGCGATGTCCTCGCTTTTTACCGCCGCCGTTTTCTGGGCCATGCTGCGCTGGGAAGAAGTGGCCGACGAGCCGCATGCCGACCGCTGGCTGATCCTGATCGCTTACCTCATAGGGCTTTCCATCGGCGTGCACCTGCTCAACCTGCTTACGATCCCCGCGCTGGTTTTCACCTGGTATTTCCGCAAGAACAAAAAAATCACGCGCAAAGGTTTACTCCTCGCCCTGCTGGCTTCGGTCCTGCTCCTGGGCCTGGTGCAGAACGGCATTATTCCCGGCATCGTAAAGCTGGCGGCTAAAACGGAACTGCTTTTTGTAAACGATTTCGGTTTGCCTTTCGATTCGGGAACGGTTTTTTATTTCACGGTGCTGCTCGGCGGACTTGTGTACGGAATCTGGTTCACGCACCGCAGGAAAAAAGCCGGCTGGAATATCGCGCTGCTCAGCTTCGGTATGCTGCTGATCGGGTACTCGTCCTTTTTCGTACTCATCATCCGCTCACAGGCCGGCACGCCGATCAACGAAAACGCGCCGACCAACGCCATCAGTTTGCTCTCGTACCTGAACCGTGAACAGTACGGCGACTGGCCTTTGCTTTACGGTCAGTATTACAATACACCGCTCGATCCGCAGGAACCGTACACCGACGGCGAACCGCTGTATGTGCGCGATGAAAAAAGCGGCACGTATATTATCAGCGACGACCGCAAAGGCAGCAAGTACAATTACGATTCGCGTTTCTGCACCGTTTTCCCGCGCATGTGGAGCCAGAACGGTTCGCATGCCGGCGCTTACAAGGACTGGGCGGAGATCAAAGGACGCACAGTGGAAGTCGATCTGCGCGGAGGAGGAAAAGATACCATCAGCCTGCCGACTTTCGGCGAGAACCTCAGTTTTTTTGCGCGGTACCAGGTCGGTTTTATGTACCTGCGGTATTTCGGCTGGAATTTCATGGGACGGCAGAACGACAGACTCGGCTACGGCAGCGTGCTCAACGGGTGGACGGTGAGCGGCCTCCCGTTTATCGACAACCGTTTCCTGCACGATCACGACAGTTTGCCAACCGCGCTGCGGAACAACAAAGCGCACAATGTGTATTACGGTCTTCCGTTCATTCTCGGCCTGCTCGGATTTTTCTGGCTGCTGAAAAACAGCCGGCGCGATACGCTGGTGGTTACGCTTCTTTTCCTCTGTACCGGTTTCGCCATCGTGCTTTATCTCAACCAGACGCCTTACCAGCCGCGCGAACGTGATTACGCGTATGCCGGATCTTTTTACGCTTTCGCCATCTGGATGGGACTGGGCGTGCTCTGGATCCACGACCGGCTGAAAAAATTCAGCAAAGGTTTTATTCCCGTTGCCGGCGCAACGGCGGTTTCCGCGATTGTTCCGCTCCTGCTCGCCGTGCAGAACTGGGACGACCACGACCGCTCGGACAGAACGGTCGCCCGCGACTTCGCCTGGAACATGCTGCAAAGCTGCGCACCGAATGCAATCCTGTTTACATACGCGGACAACGATACTTTCCCGCTCTGGTACCTGCAGGAAGTGGAAGGCGTGCGCCGCGACGTGCGCGTGATCTGTCTTTCCCTGTTCGGCAGCGACTGGCATATCGACCAGATGCAGCGCAAGCAGTACGATTCGGAAAGACTGCCGTTTACGTTAAAGCACGAACAATACCGCGAAGGCACGCGTGATTTTATTTTCGTGGAAACAGAAAACGGAAAACTGATCGATGCGCGCGCGGCGGTGGAATTCATCCGGAGCGACGATCAAAAGAACAAACTGCAGGACGCCTCGAACCGCTGGCAGAGCTATGTCCCGGGAAGAAACATGATCCTGCCGGTCAACAAATCCGAAATCATCCGCGCGAAAATGGTTCCCGCCGAATGGGAAAAATTTATTCCCGATACGTTCAGCTGGACTTTGCGCGGGAATTACATGATGAAGGACCAGATGATGATCCTCGACCTGGTTGCGCATAACGACTGGAAACGTCCCATTTATTTCGCAGCCGGTATGCCGCGTTCCGCTTACGGCGGCTTCGATGATCACCTGCAGCTGGAAGGCCTGGCTTACCGGCTGGTCCCGGTGGATAAAAAAACGATCTTCCCCGACAATCCCGCGGCGATCATGATGAACACGGCGGTGATGTACAAAAACGTGAAAGATAAATTCCGCTTCGGCGGATGTGAAAATCCGGACGTTTACCAGGACGAATCCGTAGAACGTTTCTTCACGGAACCGATCCGCACAGCCCTCGCCAATCTTTCCTCCGGGCTCGTTACTGAAAAACAATACGCCAAAGCAGCTGAAATCGCCACACTCAGCGCCGCGAAAATCCCGGTGGAAAATACGCCGCCGAACAACGACGTGTACAACCTCATCGATCCTTTATACAAAGGCGGAAAAATTAAAGAGGCCGAAGAACTTTCCCGGAAATTATTTGCCGACTACGAAGAGCAGTGCCGTTTTTATTTCAAACTGAGCAGCCTCGGCAACGATATCACGCGGCAATCCACCGACCTGATGCAGCAACTGCACTGGCAGGCGAAGGAAAACGGCAGAACAGCGCTGGCAAACGAATTCGAAACACGGATGCAGGAATTCGGAATTCCCGTTTACGTCCCGCTTCCCGACAGTACGGCCGTTCCCGATAGTATGGGCGATTCAATGAATCGCCCGAAGTAACGGTTACTTGTGTAACAAAAAGGAAAACGGGAATCACGAAATCCTGCTCCAGTTCACCGACTCTTTCAATTCTTTATTCAGCTGTTCCAGCAGAACGGCGTTTTGCGGTTGCTGCAGGTGCGGGTCGGCGTCCACGATTTCGGCAGCTACTACCCGCGCCTGCTGGAGAATCGTTCCGTCTTTCGTAATGTCGGCGATGCGCAGGCCGGTAAAACCGCTCTGCTGTGTTCCTTCCAGGTCGCCGGAACCGCGGAGCTGCAGATCCACTTCGGCGATTTTAAAACCGTCGTTCGTTTCGCACATCGTTTTCATCCGCAGCCGCGCATCGGCGCTCACTTTGTCGCCGGTCATTAAAATGCAGAACGACTGATCCGCGCCGCGGCCCACGCGCCCGCGCAACTGGTGCAGCTGGGAAAGTCCGAAACGCTCGGCGCTTTCGATGATCATCACCGAAGCGTTCGGCACATTCACGCCCACTTCGATCACGGTGGTGGCCACCATGATATTCGTTTCTCCGCGCACGAAGCGCTGCATCTCCATTTCTTTCACAGCCGGTTTCATCTGGCCGTGCACGATGCTCACTTTATATTCCGGCAGCGGGAAAGCCCGCGAGATGGCTTCGAATCCTTCCATGAGATTCTTGTAATCCATCTTCTCCGATTCTTTGATCAGCGGGTACACGACATAAACCTGGCGGCCTTCCGCGATCTGCTCTTTCATGAAACCGAAAATCCGCAGGCGGTGCGAATCGAAACTGTGCACGGTTTTTATCGGCTTGCGTCCCGGCGGAAGCTCGTCGATGATGCTCGTGTCCAGGTCGCCGTAAAGCGTCATCGCCAGTGTGCGCGGGATCGGCGTGGCGGTCATCACGAGTACGTGCGGCGGGTTCGTATTCTTCCGCCAGAGTTTGGAACGCTGCTCCACACCGAAACGGTGCTGCTCGTCGATCACTACGAAACCGAGTTTGGCGAACTGCACCTCGTCTTCGATCAGCGCATGCGTACCGATGAGGATGTGCATGGTACCGTTGCGCAGCTGTTCGTGAATTTCGCGGCGTTCGGATGCTTTGGTATTGCCGGTGAGCAGGCCCACGTTCACCCACATATCGCCGAGCAGTTCGCGTATGGTGTGCAGGTGCTGCGTGGCGAGAATTTCCGTGGGCGCCATCAGGCAGGCCTGGAAACCGTTGTCGTTGGCGATGAGCATGCACAGCAAAGCGACTACGGTTTTGCCGCTGCCCACGTCGCCCTGCAGCAAGCGGTTCATCTGTTTTCCGCCGCCCATGTCGCGGCGTATTTCTTTGATCACGCGTTTCTGCGCTTCGGTGAGCGGGAAGGGCAAATGCTTTTCGTAAAACGTATTGAAGAAATCGCCGACTTTTTCAAAATTATGTCCCTTGAAATTGATCCTCCGCTGCGCACGCACCCGCAGGAGCCGCAACTGGATAAATAAAAATTCCTCGAATTTTAGTCTCGCTTCCGCATTACGCAGTTGTGCAGGCCCCGAAGGAAAATGCACCTGTGTGAGCGCTTCTTCCCGCGAAGGAAAATGTAGTTTATTGATGAGGCTTTCCGGCAAAGTCTCCGGAATTTTTCCTTTCATCTGCGGCAGCAAAGTCTTGACTAATTTCATCAGCCCTTTCGAATCGAGACCTTTGACTTTGAGTTTTTCCGTGGCGGGATAAACCGGCTGCAGTGCGCTGGCCCGCTTGGTATTTTCGTCAGTCACTTCTTCCACTTCGGGATGCGCGATGTTGATGCGCCCGTTGAAAAGGCCCGGTTTTCCGAAAACGATGTATTCGGTATTCGGTTTGAATTTCCCGGCGAGCCATTTCACACCCTGGAACCAGATCAGTTCCACGCTGCCGGTATCGTCGCGGAATTCGGCAACGAGCCGCTGCTGCCCCGGTTTTCCAAGCGTCTGCATCGAAACGATCGTTCCGCGGAGCTGTACGTATGGCAGGTCGGCATTGATTTCGCGCGCTTTGTAGAAACGCGTGCGGTCCACATACCGGAACGGGTACCAGCGCAGCAGGTCGCCGAAATGGTGAACGCCGATTTCGGTTTTCAGCACTTTCGCCCGCTCCGGGCCCACGCCTTTCAGGAATTCGACCGGTGTATCGAGAAAACTGTTGGACACGGCACGAAATTAGGCAGGAAACAGTGAAAATCCTCCCGGCAGCAGCAGGATACTTTTTCTCCGGAGCCGGCAGCTCCGGAGAGCGATTTACTGCTGCTTCCGGGAAATATCCTACATTTCGTATCGTTTTATCGTATGCATACCGCCATTCATAATCTTCGGCAGCTTGTTCATCTCGTTTTTTTCAGCGGGCTGATCCTCTTTTGCTCCTGCGGGGAACCGGAAAAAGCCAAACCTGCTCCGCCGGTATCGTTCGAAGAATATTTGCAGCGGTTCAACGATACGGTCAATCTGAAAAAAAACTACGAGCTCGGCGTCAACGTGTACGACATGCTGCGCGGGATGAACGATACCCTGCTGCTGCGTTACCTGCAGCCGATCCGCTCCAAAGCCCTGCTGCAGGGCAGAGATACGATCTGCAACGCGCCGTTCAGTATTCTCAATCCCATGCCTGTTACGCCTTCTTCGGTGGCTTACCTGCAGTACTCTTCGTACTATGGTTTCGGCGCGATCCTGGCGAAGAACAGCAAATACACGGCGACGGAAATTTTCTGGGGCGGAAATCACCGTTCGTATATTATAACGTACGATCCGAAAGGAAAAATCATCGACGCCATGCTCTGCGTCTGGGACCAGTTTTTCAACGACGATTCATCGCATTATTCGCGCAAGAGTGTTTTGAAACCGGGCGGCGTGATCGAAATCAGCCAGGAAGGATTTTCACGCGCAACAGGCGATTTCAGTTTCAAGGCATTCTGCCATATCGCTCCAAACGGACGTTTCGAACTGGACAGCCTGCGCAGCCCGCTTGTTCCTTCGCCGGTGATTTTCGGAAATATCACGAATCCCGCTGTGCAACTGGCCGACGATTACAATTCGCTCAATCTCAAGATCCGGCTCGATAAAACCTGGCTGAGTTATACGCTCGATGCCGATCCCACACTCCTGCAAAAAGCGACGATCGATACCATGCAGCTCGACGGAAAAGGTTTGCCCGAAGTGATCGTACGTGAAGAACGCTACACCATGCAGTCGTACGGCCCGGTGATGGGCGGATGGGTTACGTATTATCACCAGTCGTTTGTCTGGAGTATCGATGAACGCCGCGAGCTTTTTAAAGCCATCAATCATTACGGCCGCACCGACCTGAACGGCGACCCGGAAGCGGGCGAGTTCTGCGAATACGATCTGAGTATTACAAAAGAAGGCATCACCATCGGCGAACCGAAAATAAAGAACCGCAAAAGCGATCACCCGCCCGGGAAATACGTGCTGAAAAACGGAACGTACGTGGTACAGTAAACGGAGAAATTCCTTACACCAAAATCGTCACCGGGTTTTCCAGCATCGATTTTAATGTCTGCAGGAATGCTGCGCCGGTCGCACCGTCCACTACGCGATGATCGCAGGAAAGCGTCACCTTCATAATCTTGCCGGGAACAACCTGCCCGTTTTTCACCACGGGCGTATCCTTGATGCCGCCCACGGCGAGGATGCAGGCATCGGGCGGATTGATGATCGCCGTAAATTCTTCGATACCGAACATGCCGAGGTTGGAAATCGTGAATGTATTTCCTTCCCAGTCGGTCGGCTGCAGTTTTTTGTCTTTCGCTTTCTGCGCATACGTTTTCGTTTCGGCGGAAATCTGCGAAAGCGATTTGGTATCGGCAAAGCGGATTACCGGGACGAGCAGGCCTTCTTCCACCGCAACAGCTACACCCACATGGATATGCTGGTTGTAGCGGATACGGTCGCCGAGCCAGGACGAATTTACTTTCGGGTGGCGGCGGAGCGCGGCGGCAACGGCACGCACCACGAGATCGTTGTACGAAATTTTAACCGGTGAAACGGCGTTGATCGCTTCGCGTGCGCGGGCCGCTTCATCCATGCCGATTTCCATCGTGAGGTAAAAATGCGGCGCGGAAAATTTGCTTTCCGCCAGGCGGCGCGCGATGGTTTTGCGCATCTGTGAAACGGTTTCTTCCGTGAAGCTTTCCGTTCCGGCGACAGCCGCGGGAAGTGCGTATTGCTGCTGCGTGGGCGCAAGCGCGGGATTAAATCCTTCGACGTCGCGGCGGACTACGCGGCCGTAATCACCGCTGCCTTTCACGAGAGCGATATCGATGCCTTTTTCTTCGGCCATTTTTTTGGCAAGCGGCGACGCTTTCAGGCGGCTGTCTCCGTTACCGTTGGTAACCGTTGCAGCTACCGCCGCGATTTTCTGCGTAACGGCAGGCTCGGCGGTTTTAACCGGCTCGGCCTTTTTCTCCGCAACCGGTTCCGTTTTTTTCTCCGCGACAGGTTCCGCTTTTTTCGCTTCCGTTTTCGGTGCGGCTGTTTTTTCGGCGGCGATCAATGCGCTCACATCTTCACCGGCAGCGCCGATGATGGCGAGGATGCTGTCGACCGGGGCGCCCTGGCCTTTTTCGAGCCCGATGTACAAAAGCACCCCGTTGTGGAATGATTCGAATTCCATCGTGGCTTTGTCCGTTTCGATCTCGGCGAGTATTTCGCCTTTTTTCACGGTATCGCCTACTTTTTTATTCCACACGGCAACAACACCTTCGGTCATGGTGTCGCTGAGTTTGGGCATGCGAATGATTTCTGCCATATATTTTTTTCTTGAAAGATCAGTCTTTGATGTACGGATAATCCGTTTGCGCGTAAACGTCATTATAAAGCTCCGCCGGATCGGGGAAAGGCGACTCTTCCGCAAATTTCACGGACTCGTCCACGATGGCGGCGATTTTCGCTTCCATTTCTTCCACCTGTTTATCGTTGATCCAGTTATTCTTTTTCAAAGTAGCCAGCACGCGCTCGATCGGATCCTGCTGTTTGTATTCTTCCACTTCTTCTTTCGAACGGTATTTGGCGGGATCGCTCATGGAGTGACCGCGGTACCGGTACGTTTTCATTTCGATCAGCGTGGGTCCGTCACCCTTGCGGGCACGGGCTGTGGCTTCGGCGATGGCTTCGTGAACCGCTTCGCAGCTCATACCGTCGGCCTGCACGGAAGGCATTTCATAACCATGCCCGATCTTATACAGATCATGCACGTTGCTTGTGCGCTGCACGGAAGTTCCCATGGCGTAATTATTATTCTCGATAATGAAGATCACCGGCAGTTTCCAGAGCATGGCCATGTTGAAGGTTTCGTGCAGAGCACCCTGGCGCACCGCCCCGTCTCCCATATAACAAAGCGTAACGTTATCCTTGCCGTTAT
>VBWE01000048.1:0-33898 GCA_006218065.1 Bacteroidota bacterium | reverse complement strand
GTTATACTGGTCCGCAAAAGCGATACCGGCGCCGAGCGGGATCTGTCCGCCCACAATGCCGTGCCCTCCGAAGAAACTGTGTTCTTTCGAGAACATGTGCATCGAACCGCCTTTGCCTTTCGAACAGCCGGTGACTTTAGCCAGCAGTTCGGCCATCACGTATTTCGGATGCAAGCCGCGCCCGATCGGGTGTGCGTGATCGCGGTAAGCTGTGATCACACGGTCGTCGCGGCGGATAACGCTTTCCGCACCGGCTACCAGCGCTTCCTGCCCGATGTACAAGTGACAGAAACCGCGGATTTTCTGTTGTATGTACAGCTCGGCGCATTTCTCTTCAAAACGGCGCATGAGCAGCATCGACTCGTACCAGTTCAGGTAAGTCTCTTTGCCGAAAGCGCTGTTATTTTCTTTTTCCTTCACGCCGTTTTTTTGCGTTTTGGTAGCCATAGACACGTGGATTTGGTCAACGTGCAAAGGTAACAAACAGTCTTAAAATCAAGGAGGAGAGATTTTACGCGCAGAAACGGCGAAAACTGACCATAAAAAGGATATCACGGCTTATTGTCTTACTTTTTCTTTTTCAGCGTGGGCTGTTTGTGGCGGCTTTCGTACTCGGCCAGCACCTGCCGGCAGGCCCCGCAGGGTGATAAAGGCGTATCGATGGAAAAATGTGGGGTTTTACAACTGATGGCGATGGCCTGTGCGGGAATATCCGGGAACTGTGCCCCCGCCGCAAAAACCGCCACCCGCTCGGCGCAAAGTCCGGACGGATACGCTGCGTTTTCCTGGTTGTTACCGGTAACCACCGTCCCGTTTTCCAGCAGCAAAGCCGCCCCGACGTGAAATTCGGAATAGGGCGCGTATGCTTTTTCCGCGGCTTTCCGCGCTTCGGCAAGCAGGTTCCGGCTTAGTTCCGGCAGTTCGGATTCGGTGGCGTATTCGGCAACCCTGGTTACGATTTCAAAATTCCGCATGAAACAAAGCTAATTAATCCGATTTGAAGATTTGAAAATTGAGAAAATGCACGTGGCCTTGCACCGTGGTCATTTTCTCAATTTTCAAATTGTGAAATTTTCAAATCGGATTAATTGAGCCCGAAAAAGCGGTCGTTTCACAATACCCTGTTCATAATCAAGCGGATACTGCATGATGTCCCGCTTTTTCCGGCGTAACTTTATATCATGCGCAGGGTTTCCCGTACAAAACAACGTAAGGAGCTTGGAATCGCTCACCAGGTGGGCGACGGAAAAAATGCGCTGCTGCAATATAAATCCCCCGTGCAGGGCATGTTTTACCCTCCGGGCGAGGACGAAGATGACGACAGGAATGAAAACAATCTCTATAATAGCCTGATCAGTTTAAAAGACTGGGGCATCGGGAAAATCAAGGCATTATTCGAAGAAGGCGATCCCGATCATAAACAGATAGATGACGTTGCCCGGGTTATGAATATACCCACTTATGTATTGATGGGCCACCTGGACGATTGGGGTTCTACCGATGAGTTGCCCGGGTGGAAACAAAAATTCAAAGCACTTCAAAATGAGTTCGGAAGAGATCCCGAAATACACGGGCTTGTTCCCCGTTACATGCTTTACAATCTGCCCGAAGATTCGGAAGCCTCGAAAATTCGCGAGATATTCAACCGGTTCAACAATTTTCCGTTCGTATATATAAGCGATTCCCTGCTCGGTCCCCAGGGTTTCCTGGGTAAACAAGGCGACTGCTCTACCCTGCTCTATATGTTCATGACCGCCCTGCAGGCAGCCGGCATCGACACGAGCCAGGAGCAAAGGACACAGGCCGGATACGGACGGATGCTCGTGGCCGGCCGGCCGATACATGGGCGCACGGAGCAGCACAACCTGGAGGGAATAAATTACTGGGGCTTCAACAATCATTACTGGTACGACCATGCAGGCCAGCATTTTGATTTGCTGTTTATGATCGACCACGACCCGGGCGTTTACTGGGAAAACGGCAGCGGAATAAACTACCGGGGTATTATTTATCATGTTTTCGAAAACGGCTGCGTAACGATCGATACCGATCAGTGCGCCCTGCTCGGCAATTTTGATCTGGCCAATTTCCCGGACAAGCGTATCGGTATGGGCTTTGCTTCCGTAAACGATGCCCTGGCTTATATCGACGGCAACAATCCGCCAATGTAAATCACTTTCTTCCCGCGCATCTTCCCGCCGATTCGTTAATTTTACAGCGATGTCAAAACACTTTTATAACGGTTTGCGGCTGGGCATTCTCGGCGGGGGACAACTCGGGCGGATGCTGATCCAGGATGCGATCAATTATAACGTGCATATTTCCATCCTCGATCCCGATCCGAATGCGCCCTGCAAAGACATTGCAGCATACTTCGAAACCGGCTCGCTGAACGATTTCGATACCGTTTATGCATTCGGAAAAAAATGCGACCTGCTGACCATCGAGATCGAACACGTGAACGTGGACGCGCTGGAAAAGCTGGAAAAGGAAGGATTGACCGTTTACCCGCAGCCGCAGATCCTGCGCATGATCCAGGATAAAGGCCAGCAGAAAATTTTTTACCGGCTGAATAATATTCCGACAGCCGACTTTTTTCTTGTAAACGACAAAGCGGAGATCAGTAAACATGCCGCGGATTTTCCGTTCATGCAAAAACTGCGCCGGGGTGGCTACGACGGGCGCGGGGTAACGCGGCTGACTGATCCGGCAAAACTGGAAAACGCATTTGATGCGCCCAGCGTCCTCGAAAAATTCGTCGATTTTCAGAAAGAAATTTCCGTTATCGTTTCGCGAAACGCGAAAGGAGAAACCAAAAGTTTTCCCACCGTCGAACTCGAGTTCAACCCGGAAGCCAACCTCGTGGAATTTCTTTTTTCACCTGCCGGTATTCCCCCAAACATCGAAGCCGAAGCGCAGAAAATCGCCCGCACGGTTGCCGAAAAACTCGGTATTGTCGGTCTGCTCGCCGTGGAAATGTTTTTGACCAAAGGCGGGAAACTGCTCGTAAACGAAATCGCGCCGCGCCCGCACAACAGCGGCCACCAGAGCATCGAAGGCAATTTCAGTTCGCAGTACGAACAGCACCTGCGCGCCATTTTCAACCAGCCGCCCGGAAGCACGGCTATCATCATGCCCAGCGTGATGATCAACCTGCTCGGTGAAAAAGGATTCGAAGGCGACGCCGTTTACGAAGGCATGGAAGAAGCCCTGCAGACGGAAGGCGTGTACATTCACCTTTACGGAAAAAAAATTACCAAACCTTTCCGCAAGATGGGCCATGTAACCATACTCGCGCAAACCATGGAAGAAGCGAAAGCCAAAGCGCTGAAAGTAAAAACGACGCTGAAGGTGAAGGCATGAAAACAGCATACCGTACCGGCTCCGTCTCCGCACTGATCATCCTCGGTTTTAATTCCTGCTGCAAAGAAGGAACAGACGGAGATGCCACGCTGACCGTTTACCTGAAACACCACAATACGATCATCGAAAACCATGTAAGCTGGCCGGATACCGTTTTTGTGAAATTTAATGCAGACGAACTGCCGGGAACAAACCCATCCGACTTTGACGCTTTCTTTGTCGGCGAAGCCGGCGAAGATCATGTGCATATCAAGAACCTCGCATGCGGAAAATATTACCTCTACGGCGCAGGACTGGACAGCAGCGGCCCGTACCGCGTAACCGGCGGCATGGGAATCAAGATCAAGCGTAAGGACCGGAAAGAGCTGATCAATGTTGACTTGTCGGTGGTTGAGTAAGTATTCCGGGACTCACCCCCCAGCCCCCTCTCTCCGTCTTCGACATGTTTTCAGAAACTGGAGTACTGTAATACCTGCGTCTTCGACGCAGGTATTACAGTTTTACGACACCCCCTCTTTGCCGCTTTGTTTTAAAAAAATTTTTCTTGTAAAGCGGATTAACAAAGCCGGAGAGAGGGGGCCGGGGGGTGAGTTATTTCCACTAACTTTGAACTCATGCAGCCACTTGTAGGAATTATTATGGGCAGCAGTTCGGACCTCCCGGTAATGAACGAAGCCGCCGCCATCCTCGAACAATTCCAGGTTCCTTTCGAAATTACCGTAGTATCCGCTCACCGCACGCCCGAACGCATGGTCGAATATGCCAAGTCCGCAGCCGGACGCGGACTGAAAGTGATCATTGCAGGCGCAGGTGGCGCGGCGCACCTGCCCGGCATGACCGCCTCGCACACGCCACTGCCTGTGATCGGCGTTCCCGTAAAATCAAGCAATTCCATCGACGGTTGGGATTCCATACTCTCCATCCTGCAAATGCCCAACGGCGTACCGGTAGCAACCGTAGCGCTCAACGCCGCGCAAAATGCCGGCATCCTCGCCGCACAAATCATCGGCAGCAGCGATCCCGTCGTTCTTCAGCGTATCAGCGATTTCAAAAAAGGACTCGAAGACAAAGTCATGAAATCCATCGGGGAAACGGCAAAGACCGCGTTCAAATTCCAGGTGAAATAATCATTAAGGAATTCCCGTAAAACAGTCTCCGTTAAACGATCTTCGCTAGTCGACGTCTGGAGACGTCGACTCACAAGCGACTTAACCACGACTTTACACCATATTTTTTAAACGGTCTTTATAACTTACTTTTATCGGAATGAAACGATTTTTGTTTTTATCCTTCCTGTTTCCCGCATTTGCTTTCGCCGGCGGTGACAATGCCCCGCTCGGTGCGCGTTCGGCGGGTTTCGGTCATGCCAGTGTGGCGCTTGGCGGCGACCTCTGGTCGGCGCACAACAACCAGGCGGGACTTGCTTTTATCCGCGATGTGGAAGCCGGTGTTTTTTATGAAAATCGTTTTCTCGTGAAAGCGCTTTCGATGAAAGCCGTGGCTGTGGCCGTTCCGGTGAAACGCGGCACATTTGGTTTCGAAGGAACTTCTTTCGGGTACACGCAGTATTCCGAAACCAAGGCCGGACTTTCGTACGCGATGCCTTTCGGTGAAAAATTCGCGGCGGCCGTGCAGATGGATTATCTCGGCACACGCATCGGCGAGAATTACGGTAGAAACAGCACGTTCACCGGCGAGATCGGCTTCATGGCCCGGCCGGTGAAAAACCTCTGGGTCGGCGGACACCTGTTCAATCCCGTGCGCAGCAAACTGGCTTCGTTTAACGATGAACGCATCCCGACTATTTTCCGCCTCGGTGCGAACTATACTTTTTCCGAAAAAAAGAATTTTACATCCGTGCCGGCGGCGGATCGAACCCGGGCTCCACAGCTTTCGGCTTCGGACTGGAACTGAAAAATTTCCGCCTGGATATCGCGTCTTCTTTCCATTCGACGCTCGGTTTTACACCGCATGTCGGTTTGCAGTACGGCATCGGGAAACAAAAGACGCCCGCAACAGTTACGCCATGACCCGGTGAAAAAAAACGTTTTCCATATCGTTTTCTTTTTCGCTGTGCTGCTCTGCAGTTTTTCTGCCGGCGGACAGCCCCCGGTTAAAAACGAAGGCGACGAAGGCGTTGAACAGCGCATCGAAAATCTTTCCGAATCCACCGAGCAGGAAGAAGCTGACTACACCACGCTCACCGACGCGCTGCAGCGATACGCCGAACATCCGCTCAACCTGAACAGGGCATCGCGCGAAGAACTGAACGACCTGCAGTTGCTCGACGATATCCAGATCGACAACCTGCTGCGGCACATTGAAAAGAACGGATTCCTGCTCACGATCTATGAACTGCAGACCGTCGACGGCTTCAACCTGAACACGATAGAAAAAATCCTGCCCTACGTTTCGATTTACGATGCCTTCGGTTCTGCGCATTTTTCGATGCGGGAAATGTTCAAAAACGGCTCGCATGAAATTGTCGTCCGCGGCCAGCGCACACTCGAAACACAGAAAGGATACACCGGGGCCGACAGCATCACGCTTGCTGAAAACCCGAACGCACGTTACCTCGGTTCTGCCGAACGGGTTTACGCGCGCTACCGGTTCACGTACAGTAACGTGGTCAGCTGGGGCGTGATCGGCGACAAAGATTCGGGCGAGGAATTTTTCAAAGGATCTCAGAAAAACGGTTTTGATTTTTACACGGGGCATCTCTCCGTCCGGAATATCAAATTTGTAAAAGCCGTTGTTCTCGGTGACTTCCAGGTGAGTTTCGGGCAGGGGCTTACGGCCTGGACCGGGTACGCCTTCGGCAAGACTTCGGATGCAGCCAGCGTAAAAAGGAATGCGATGGGTATCCGCCCGTATTTCTCAACCGACGAAAACATGTTCATGCGCGGCGGTGCGGCGGCTTTCCGTTTCAAAAAAATGGAGACCACCGTTTTTTATTCGCGCAAAAAGATCGACGCCAACATTACGCGCAGCGATACGTCAGGTACCGACATCGAAGTGCTCGAAGTAAGTTCGCTGCAGCAAACCGGCCTGCACACCACGCCTTCGGAACTGGCGGACAAGGACGCGATCGGCGAACAGGTTTTCGGCGGGAACGTGGGCTTCCGCTCGCGGCGGTTGAACCTCGGGATCACGGCTATTCATGCCGACTACAGCGCATCCCTTACGCGCAACCTCGACCTGTACAACCAGTTCGAGTTTTCCGCGAAATCGAATGAAAACATCGGCTTCGATTACAGTTACGTTTTCCGGAATTTCAATTTCTTCGGCGAAGCGGCGATGAGTAAAAACGGGGCCGTGGCGACGATCAACGGCATGCTGGTAAGTCCTGATCCGAAAATTTCATTCGCCGTACATCACCGTTATTTCCAGCGTGATTACCAGAACCTGTACGCCAACGTGTTCGCCGACGGATCGCTGCCGGCCAACGAGCAGGGCATTTACCTCGGCATGGTGGCGCGGCCCGTGCGCAGCCTCACGCTGACTGCGTATTACGACCGTTTCGTTTTTCCCTGGCTGCGCTACCGCATCGACGCGCCTTCCAACGGGTCTGATTTTTTCACGCAGGTCAATTTCAACCCGGATAAAAGAACGGATATGTATTTCCGCTACCGCCACCGCGATCGTTTCGTCAATGCCGGCGACGAGGAAGCGGATGTGGATTATATCGTTCCCGTGGAGCAAACCAATTACCGGTTCAACATCCAGTACCCGGTCAGCCCGTCCGTGCGCCTGCGCAACCGCATCGAGTATACCATTTATGAACCTACAGGCGCAGCGCAGGAAAAAGGTTTTGCGATTTACCAGGACGTCAGCTACAAAAAACTCGGGAAGAAAATTTCGTTCACCGCACGCTACGCTTTGTTCCAGACCGATACGTACAATGCGCGCATTTACGTTTACGAAAACGATATGCGTTACGTGTACTCGATTCCTGCTTACTATTACCGCGGCTCACGCGCATACCTGCTGGTCAATTACGACATCACGCGCCGCCTCGAAGTCTGGGTGAGAATCGCGCAAACCTTCTACAATAACCAGGACGTGATCAGCGAAGGTTCGCTCACCGAGATCCAGGGCAATACCAAAACGGAACTGAAAGTGCAGATGCGATTGAAGCTCTGAGATCAAAAATCAAAATCCGGGTACAGCATAAAAACCGGGTCCGATTGCACAAACGCTTTTGTTTCCACATCCATCATCGTTAACCTTCCGAGTGTTTTCGCGCCCTGGTCCACGTTCCAGCAATTGAGCAATTGCACGGGCTGATCGTGTTTGAACTCCCGGATCGTTTGCGTATGCCCGATAAAAACTTCGGTAAAACCGTTCCGGTCTTCCACCAGGTATGCCGGATCGACGGTCGCTTTCTTGAGGTAATTCCAGTATGAACGTGCGAGGTTAAGCTGTTGCCGTTCGTGCGTAACGATGGGCTGCTGCAGGTTGTAGCCGGCATGCACGAATAAACGATTCTTTTCGTCCACATGGTAATCCACCTGGTTCACGAAAAAATCCCGGTGTCGCGGATCGTTCATTTTCCCCGAGCGGAGATAGCTGTCATACGTCGCTTTTCCGCCGAACTCGAACCACCATTCGTGAATCTGCATGCGGACGAGCATGTCCATCGCCCACTCGTCATGATTGCCGCGGATGGCGATGAGGTTTTTTATTTTCAGTAATTCCTCCACGCAATCCGCCGAATCCGGCCAGCCGTCCACAATATCGCCGATACTGATGAGCCGGTCGTTTTCATAATCAAAACCGGATCGTTCGAATACCTGCAGCAGTGCGCGATGTGCGCCGTGAACATCACCGAGAACAAATGTCCGCATAGCAATAACTCAACGAATAAGATGTACAAATCCCGTCAGCGTCTCCGCCCGGTCGGGAATAAATAAGGTGTAATAATAAACGCCATCGCTCATATCCTTCGGCTGCCAGTCGTTTTTATAATCGGCGCTTTCGTAAACCAGGTTGCCCCAGCGGTTGAAAACCTGCAGCACGTTTCCATGATACATAAGCAGGTTGGAAAAATCGAGCGCGTCGTTTTTCCCGTCGCCGTTCGGTGTAAAAACATTCGGCGCGATTACCGGGAGCTGAATCACTTCTTCCACCACGTCGATTACCTGCGTGAGCGTACCGGTACAACCCGTAGCCAGCGTTACCGTCAGCGAAACCGTGTATGATCCTGTTGCACTGTAATCGTGCACCGGGTTTTGCAGCGAACTCGTGTCGCCGTCACCGAAATTCCAGAGCCACTGGACTGCGCCAGGCGTAGCGTCATTAAACTGTACCTGCGTACCGATCAAAATATTTGCAGTCGGTGAAAAACTGAAACTGATCGCCGGCGCGCTGATGATATGCACGATCACATCGGCCGAAGTGCTCTGCGCGGGGCTGCCGTTATCCGTGCCCGTGATGCTGATCGTATTGTACCCGACATTGGAAGCGTCTGCAACCAGTACGGCCAGCAGCGTCGCCGTGTTTCCGCCCGTATTGCTGACGATGCTGAAATTCACCAGCCCGTTCGGATTGACAGCGATCGTCGTTGTCTGTCCCTGCTCCGGCGAAAGAAACGTAGCGCTGATGTCAAGCGTATCGCCCACGCACATTTCAATCGTATCGCAGGATTGCGGCGCATTCACGACCGGCGGAAGATTGTTCCCGTTGTTGCTGCATACGTCGAAATAAAAAGTCTGGTTATCGAGCCAGCTTACCTGGTCGGGATTTCCGAACGGCCCGTCGTAATTGCTGCCGGGCGCATCGAACTGCCCGATCTGCACGTAATCAATACCGTTTCCACGGTTCACGCCCACCGTTGCCGGGACGCCGCCGAAACCGTTCGTACCCTGCGAAGCATCGCCCGTAGTCCACTGCATGTCGCCGTAACAAAACGAAACGTTATTCCCGGCGGGAAGAATCGGATCGCTTCCGTCGGTAATGATGAGCTGGAAGGTATTGTAAAGCGACTGGTGCGAAACAGCCGTAGCGTTGAAATAATCCACCGCTTCCCATTTCACGATCATCGACGTGGGCGTTATTTTATAATGCACCAGCCCGCTCGTGATGCTGCGCGTATCCACGTCGCCCCAGAACGGTGCGATCATCACGAAGTTCGGATCGGGAAACGCGTTGGCCGAAAAAGTTCCGTAAGGCGCGCCGAATGAAATATTCCCGTTGTTGTTGATGTAGCAGTTCGACTGCGTTTGCCCGTAAAAACAAAAATTAAACGGCAGCGCGATGATCGGGCTCGATCCGTCGTCGTTCTCGTAATTGGGCGGCAGGCCGATCGTAAACGGGACGATGGAAAACGTTCCGTCAACCGGGACCATGCATTCGCAGGCCACCGACGATGCCGGCGCAGGCTGAACAATATATTTCATCGCAGGCATGGAATCACGCGCGCCGGAAATATAAAAACCGCGGGGAATTGATCCTTCTTTTTTCAGGCGATCGTATGCATCCGAACCCGGTGCGGGAAACGTACTTTGTTCCTGCGCGGCGATTACCGTGCAAAACAATACAGCCAGCATAAGCGCGGAAATTCTTTTCATCGGGTACCGCCGAGGTCAGCAGCTTATCAAAAATACGGTTTTTCAGCCGGCCTTTCCTGACTTTTCGGTCAGCCTGCGCAGGTAAACGCCGGGCACAGTTTTTCCGGCGACAAAAAGAAAGTGATGCTGATTCGGTGGAGCGGCTCCGTTTAACGGATCACGTTTACATGGCCGATGTAGCGGTACTCTTTACCGATGTATTTATCGGTGACCATGATTTTATACACGTATGTATCGAGCTGCACTTTGATCGACGAGCCCTGCACTTTACCGTCCCAGCCCAGCGAAGGATCGTTGGTTTTGAAAACCAGGTTGCCCCAGCGGTCGAAAATGAGCATTTCGAAATCTTTTACTACGGATGCATCGCTGAACACGGGCAGGAAAACATCGTTCACACCGGTGTTGTTCGGCGTAAATGAATTCGGAATCCAGGTCAGGATATCCGGCGAAATTTCCAGGCATTTGATCATCGTATCCGGGCAGGTTCCGTTGTCGCCGGTCACGATCAGCCGCGCGCAATACGCACCGGTATCGCCGTACATGTGCGAAGGATCCTGCAGCGTGGACGTATTATTGACCAGGTCGAGCGGATCACCGAAATCCCAGGTCCATGATGACGGAACAGGGAATGATTTGTCGGTAAAATAGATCAGCGGATTGGTAATGGTTACCGGTTGCGGACCGAGAATAAAATCAGCCTGCGGCCCGGGAATTACGTGGATCATGTCCACAATCAGATCCGTGGAGGAGCAGCCCTCCACGGATGTGACCGTGAGCGTGACCGTATAGTCGCCCTGCTGCAGGTAACAAATGTTGGACGGGTTCTGCGTATTGTCCGTATTGCCGTTTCCGAAATCCCAGCTCCAGGCATTGATCGTACTTCCTGCAACAGTGCTCAGGTCGGTGAAGTTCACGCAGAGCGGACTGCAGCCGGAATTGATATCGGAAGTAAAGCTTACGACAGGCAGCGGATAAACGGTTACCTGCGCGGTGTCTTTTGTTTTGCAGCCGATGGAATCTTCTACGGTGAGAATCACGCTGTAACTTCCGGAAGTATTATAAGTATGCGAAGGATTCTGCAGCACGGAAAAATTATTCGCGCCCGAAGGCGGATCGCCGAAATCCCAGCCCCAGGTGGTGATTGGTCCGTTGCCGGGCTGCGCGAGGGAATTGTCGGTAAATACCATCGGGTCACCGGGACAAACGGGGGTAGTGGAAAACTGCGCGACCGGCCCGGGGATAACCTGTATGACGATAACGCCGCTGGTGGTTTGCGCGGGGCTGCCGTTGTCCGTGCCGGAAACCGTAATGGTATTGTAGCCGATATTGGAGGTCATGCCGACCAGTTCCGCAAAAATTGTCGCCGGGTTTCCGCTGGTGCTGCTTACGATGTTTATTCCCGTAACGCCGGGCGCTACAATGTTTGCCGTAGTGATCTGTCCCGGCTCGGGAGAAAGGAAGTTTGCGCTGAACGGGAATGTATCGCCCACGCAAAGCACGAATGTATCGCAAACCTGCGGAGCCTGCATAATCGGAGGCATATTGTTGCCTGAACCGGTATTGCTTACGTTGAAGAAAAATTCCAGGTTGTCGAGCCAGCTGATGCCGTCGTTCAGTCCGTAAGGACCATCGTACGCCAGGCCGGCCTGGTCAAAGGTTCCGATCTGCAGGTAATTGATCCCGTCTCCGCGGTTCACGCCGACAGTCGCAGGAGTTCCGCCGAAGCCGTTGGTTCCCAGGGAAGCATCGCCCGTAGTCCACTGCATGTCGCCGTAACAAAACGAAACGTTGCTTCCCGCAGGAAGAATCGGATCCACGCCGTCGCTGATGATGAGCTGAAAATCGTTGAGCTTGTCCGTGTGCTGGCTGTAATAACCGACTGTCTGCCAGCGAACGATCATATATCCCGGTGTGATTTTATAATACACCAGTCCGCTCGCGAGATTGCGCGTATCCACGTCCGCCCAGAAAGGCGCGATCATAACCACCTGGTTGGTGGGAAAACCGGTCGCAGAAAAAGTTCCGTAAGGTGTGCCGAACGAAATATTGCCGTTGTTATTGATATAACAGTTCGTCTGGTTCACGCCATAGAAAGAGAAATTGAATGGCAGGTTGATGAGCGGAGACGAGAAATCATCGTTGCGATAGTCGGGGGCGGTTCCGAAGGAAAAAGGAACTACGGAAAAGGTATTGTCCACCGTAATCATACACTGGCAGTTGGCCGGCGCTGCGGGAGCCGCAGGCTGGACAAGCGTCCGCAGCGGTGTTGTCTCACCTTTGGAATTGATGACGTTAAGCCCCTGCTGGAATTTCCCGGCCTGTTTCATTTGTTCGTACGCAGGCGTATGCGTGGGCGGAATAGCCATGCCCTGCTGCGCCCGGAGCGAAAACGAACCGGCGAAAACGACCAATGCGGTCATTATACTAAAAGGGGAAATTTTCATTGGTAAATCAATCATGTTCCCGGTTTGCCAGGGGAACAGGTGCAAATGTACAACCTATTATACGACGAGTCAATAAAAAATATACGACAGATATCAAGTTTCTGCCGATAAGTTTCCGGTACCGGTCGAAAAAAGAGGGGGCAGATCGTCGTTTTATGAGCCCGGGCAGCAGCTATCTTTGCAGGCTTTTGAACATGCTTTCCTGGAAACAACATATTTCAGCGACTTTGGTGCTGGCTGTGCCGATCTGCTTCAGCAACCTCGGGCATATCCTGGTGGATGTGGCCGACAGTTTTTTTGTGGGACAGATCGGGACTGCGCCGCAGGCCGCCGTGATGCTGGCCGGTACGTTTTACATTCTCGCCCTGGTATTCGCCATCGGCATGTCGTACGGCATTACGCCGCTGGTGGCCGAAGCGGCTGGAAAAGGCGAGCAGGAAAAAATCCCCCTTTTGCTGAAAAACGCCTTCATCGCCAATTTTGCGATATGCATACTCATGTTTTTGGTGCTTTTCTTTTGTGCGCCCCTTTTGCGCTACCTGGATCAGCCTGAAGGTGTAGTTGAAATCGCGATCCCGTTCCTGAACGTGATCATGTTTTCGATGATCCCGCTGAGCTTTTTTTTCACGCTCAAGCAATTTGCTGAAGGACTTTCCGACACGAAGGCCGCGATGTATATCAGCATCGGCGCCAACCTGCTGAATGTGCTGCTGAATTACCTGCTGGTTTTCGGCAGCCTCGGTTTTCCCGAAATGGGCGTGATGGGTTCCTGCTGGGCTACTTTTATTTCGCGCTGTGCGATGGCTGCGGGCATGTACCTGTACGTGTATTACAGTCCGCGTTTCAGGCAGTACCGCGAAGGTTTCCGCATGCGCGGATTTTCGCGCGGCGTGCTGAAAAAACTTTTCCGGACAGGCATCCCGGCGGGACTTCAGTTCACGTTTGAAGTCGGGGCTTTCAGTGCGGCGGGCATTTTTGTGGGCTGGCTGAAGGACGATGTGCCGATGGCCGCGCACCGGATCGCGCTCAGTCTTGCGGCATGCACCTATATGGTATCGAGCGGGATCGGTGCGGCGGCGACTGTGCGCGTGGGGCATTTCCTCGGCCTGGGCGGGAAAGGAGATTACCGTCGCGCAGGTTACACGGCCCTGCTGCTCTCTCTCGGGTTCATGATCTTCGGCGCCGTTCTTTTTATCCTTTTCCCCGGTGCACTGACGGGCAGTTTCAACAAAGACCACCAGGTAGTGGACATGGCCGCATCGCTGCTGCTGATCGCCGCCGTTTTCCAGCTTTCAGACGGGACACAGGTGGTCGCACTCGGCATGCTCCGCGGCTTGCAGGATATGAACATGCCTACGGTCATCACGCTGGTGGCTTACTGGCTCATCACACTTCCGGCATGCTACATACTCGGTTTCACCATGGAACTGGGCGTTCACGGAATCTGGTACGGCTTTGTAATCGGCCTGACCATTGCCGGGGTGGCTTTGTTGTGGCGTTTCGAATATGTTTGCCGTAAATTAAGTTTAAAATAATCCGAATAAGTTTATAGTAATCTGAAGCTGCCAGCTTCGGATAGCAACGTTTAAATAGTTTGCATGGTAAAGCTTCAATTTCCTGAATTCCCTTTCCGAATCCGGAATTCGGAAGGCCGCCGGCAGATTTTCGATGTTATCCGGAAAAAGTGGGTAGTCCTCACGCCCGAAGAATGGGTCCGCCAGCATCTCGCCACCTATCTCGTGGAAACAAAAAAATACCCCGCTTCCCTGCTCGCCATCGAAAAAACGATCGAGGTAAACGGGCTGAAAAAACGTTGTGATATTCTTGCGCATGATAAACAGGGACGCCCGCTCCTGCTCGCCGAATGCAAAGCGCCGGAAGTGGAGATCACCCAACCGGTTTTCGACCAGGCCGCCCGCTACAATATGACCACGGGCGTGGAAATACTGGTACTTTCCAATGGCCTGCGCCATTTCTGCTGCCGGATCGATCATGCAAGCAGTTCATACCTGTTTTTACCCGAAATACCCGAATTCGGGGCTTTCGATGGTACAAATACGCTGTCCTGAGGCAGAAAACTGATTTTCAGGAAGAAACGAGCTTGTTGTTTTGCCCGCATTTATCTACTTTAGGCCTTCACGAAACAATAAGACTATTCTATTCGCATGAAAAAACTGGCTACCATTTTCACTGCACTGGCGGTGATCCCCGCATTTGTTTTCGCCCAGCAGTCGGTTCCGCTGACCGCTCCCAAGGCGCAGAGCTACACTCCGCTCAGCAAACTCAATCCCGGCGAATACCTGCCCAAAACCATGCTGGTAAAGGTTACGCCGCAATTCCGGAGTGCCTGCGGACCGAATTCGATCGCTATCGATGCGGTTCAGAAATACTTCAGCAGCCTCGGCGTTTATTCCGTGGAGAAAACATTTCCCACCGTTAAAGCGCCTGAAAAAGCGACCAACGCCTGGGGCGCCCCGATGATCGACCTGACCACGATCTATACCGTGAAGTTCAATGCGGATATGGACCTGGAAAAGGCGATCGGCAAGCTTTTCAATATGGGCTTCTTCGAATACGTTGAGCCGTATTTTATTCCGTCAACGAAACTTACGCCGAATGATCAGTTCGCTACCAGCGCGAGTTCGTATCATATTTACAAAATCGTGGCAGCCAGTACTTCCGGTATGTCCGGCTGGGACATCAGCACCGGCAGCGCCAGCATCGTGATCGGCATTACCGATACCGGTACTGAACTCAGTCACCCGGATCTGACGAACCAGATCGCTTATAACACAGCCGACCCGATTGACGGAAACGACAACGACGGTGACAGTTATACAGACAACTACCGCGGCTGGGACGTGGGCATGAACGACAACGATCCCACCTGGCAGGGCGATGCACACGGCGTACACGTGAGCGGATGCGCTTCCGCACAGGTGAATAACACGATCGGTGTAGCCGGCAGCGGGTACAACTGCAAATTTCTCCCGGTAAAAATCGCCGATGCCAGCGGTACGCTGATTGCTTCTTACCAGGGTATCACCTACGCTGCCGACCACGGCTGCAAAGTGATCAACTGCTCCTGGGGCGGAACCGGCGGCGGTTCTTTCGGCCAGAACGTAATCGATTATGCAACGAACAATACAGATGCGCTGGTTATCGCCGCTTCAGGAAACAACTCGCAGGACCAGGCATTTTACCCGGCCGCTTTCGACCGCGTGCTGAGCGTGGCTTCGACAGGTTCCAACGATATCCGTTCCTCTTTCAGCAATTACAACTACACGGTTGACGTTTGCTCACCCGGCTCGAACATCAATGCTACATGGACCGGCGGAAGCTACACTACCCAGAGCGGCACCTCGATGGCTTCGCCGGTTTGCGCAGGAGCCGCTGCGATTGTCCGTGCTTATTATCCGTCTTACAATGCCCTGCAGGCCGGTCAGCGCCTGAAACAGACTACCGATTACATTTATTCGATCGGCAGTAACTCGCTTTACATGAACAAGCTCGGAACAGGACGCATCAACCTGTACAAAGCGCTTACCGATCCGGCCGCTCCTTCGATCGTTTGGGAAAACAAACTCACTACGGATAATAACGACAACGCTTTCGTGATCAATGATACCATGTTCATCACCGGCGATTTCAAAAACTACCTGGCCAATGCAACAGGAGTAACTGCAACACTCACCGCAGTGAGCGGCGGAACTTACGTAACCATCATCGACGGTTCGACTTCACCGGGCAGTATCAATACGCTCCAGGCGGTGAACAACGGTCCGGCCGATCCGTTTAAAGTGAAAATCAACACGAATGCACCGGCTAACCAGAACGTTATTTTCAAAGTGTCTATCACAGACGGCACGTATACGTTCGATTATTTCTTTACAGAAGTCGTGAACGTGGATTACATCAACGTCGCGATCAACGATGTATCATCAAGTATTACCAGCAAGGGACTCATCGGTTACAATATGGACGCGCAGCAGCAGGGACTCGGATTTACCTACATGAACAGCGGATCGTTGCTGTATGAAGCGAGTCTTATGATCGGAAAATCGTCCACGGCAGTAAGCGATATGGCACGCGGCACAACCACGCCGGATGTTGATTTTGCTTCGCTCTCCACCGTTCGCGTCGTTATTCCGAGTGTTGTTTCGGATTTCGACCTTGACGGAAAATTCCGCGATAATATTGCTCCCACACCGATCCCGGTAACCGTACATCATAAGGCTTACGCCTGGAGCGCTCCTCCGAGTACCAAGTACATCATGGTTCAGTATGTAATGACCAATACCAGCGGAAGCACTTTAAGCAACATATACGCCGGTATTTTCGCTGACTGGGATATCGATGCGACGACTTATAATGACAACCGCGCGGGTGAAGACGTTACCAATAAAATGGGCTACGTGTATCATACGCTTCCCGGAATTTACTGCGGTGTTAAACTGCTTTCGAACACGGCGCCTTTCCTGCACTATGCCATCGACAACGTACAGGGCGGCGCAGGCGGTGTTGACCTTTACACCAACGGGTATGACGCTGCGGAGAAATACACTACGCTTTCCACAGGCCGTGCGACAGCAGGCTTTACTACCGGAACGGGCAACGACGTGTGCGATGTGGTTAGCGCCGGACCTTATACCATCAACCCAGGAGACTCCGCAGTAGTAGCTTTTGCACTTATCGCAGGCGACGATCTTGCCGATCTCCAGGGCGCAGGCCGGAAGCGGCAGCCTGTCGCAGAACTATCCGAACCCGGTTAACGGCACGACTACCATCCAGTTCACCCTGCCGCAGGCCGGTAAAGCCGATCTGCGCCTGTTCGATGTACTGGGCCGTGAAGTGATGGTGCTTGCTTCGGGTGAGTATGCAAACGGAACGCACCAGGTACAATTCGATACGAAGCGCCTGCCTTCAGGTATCTACCATTATCGCCTGAATACCGCGCAAGGTTCGGTTTCGAAAAAGATGATCGTTTCGCATTGATTTTTTAAGTAAAAGCTATAAAAACGGGGTATGCTTTAGAGTATGCCCCGTTTTCATTTTACACCCTTACTTAACACGATCAGGCCGCCGTTTTTATTAACTTTGCCGAAACATCACTGAATACTATGAATCTGAGCAAAATCATTTCTATTTCCGGCATGCCGGGTCTTTATAAAGTCGTGGCACAGGGCCGCAACGGCGTGATCGTTGAATCACTGCTTGACAAAAAAAGAATGCCTGCATTCGCTTCGCACAAAATCAGCGCACTGAACGATATCAGCATCTACACTACGGGGGAAGATCTCGCCCTGAAAGATGTACTGCAGAAAGTTTTCGACAAGGAAAACGGCGGCCCCTGTATCGATTCCAAATCGGCGGATCCCGAGCTTCAGAAATATATGGAGTCCGTTCTTCCCGAATACGACAAGGAGCGCGTGCGCATCTCCGACATCCGCAAGCTTTTCAGCTGGTACAACATCATGCAGAAAGCGGGCGGCATTCTCGACGCCAGCGAAGAAGCGGAAGAAGGCGACGACAAATTGCTGAGCGAACTGGATAAAACCAAGCAGCAGGGCAAGCATATCGTCGATACCGGCAAGCAGCTTAAAACCAGCGGCGCCAAAGCAAAAGCGACACAATCAGTAAGAAAAACCGGAGCGGCATAAGCCCGGTTTTTTTTCTATAAATACAATCGTATGAACAGCGAAGTAGAAATCCCGGCGCGTGCAACGCGCCGTTTTCTTCCCGTCAATTTCGTAATCGAATCGTGGGAAAATATCGAGCCCTGGCTGCAGAAGCTGGAAGAACGTGAAATACGTTCGGTTGAAGTACTGGAATCGTGGATCAGGGATACGAATGAACTGAGCGCCGTGATCGGTGAAGAATCGGGCTGGCGGTTTATCCGCATGACCTGCGACACGTCGAACGAAGCATACGATAAAGCGTATAATTTTTTCGTGGAAGAAGTCGAGCCGAAACTGGCTCCTTATTACGACCGGTTAAACCGGAAACTGGCCGGGTCGCCTTTTCTTTCCGCGCTTCCCGGAGGCAAATACGATATCTACATCCGTTCGGTCAAGCAGGATATCGCCATTTACCGCGAAGAAAATATTCCGCTGTTCACCGAAATCGACAAATGGAAACAGCAATACACCAAACTGGTCTCGGACATGATGGTGGAAATCGACGGGAAAGAACTCACCATGTCGCAGGCGGCCAATCTTTTGAAAAACACCGACCGCGAAATCCGTAAAACCGTTTTCGAAAAAATTTCGGTGCGCCGTTTGAAAGACCAGGAAACGCTCGACAAGCAGTTCGACGAACTTTGCAGGCTTCGCCAGGAAGTGGCTGTCCATGCCGGCTTCGCCAATTTCCGTGATTATATGTTCGCCGCACTCGGGCGTTTCGATTATACGCCTGCCGATTGTTTTGCTTTTCACAAAGCGATTGCGCAGGAAGTGATTCCCGTGGTGAATGAAATCGATGCCGAACGAAAAAAAACGCTCGGGCTCGACGTGCTTCGTCCTTACGATACCGAAGTGGATGAAAACGGCCGCAGCCCGCTTCGTCCATTTGAAACGGCGGAAGAGCTCGTGGAAAAAACCATCACCTGCCTGCAGCGCCTGAACCCGGTTTTTGCCGAGTACATCGCCGTGATGCGCCGCATGGGCCGCTTTGATATCGACTCGCGGAAAGGCAAAGCGCCCGGCGGATACAATTACCCGCTGCACGAAAGCGGGGTTCCTTTTATTTTCATGAATGCCGCATCCGCGCATCGCGACGTGGTTACCATGGTTCACGAAGCCGGGCACGCCGTTCATTCTTTCCTGATGCGCGACCTGGAAATAAAAGCGTTCCGCGACAATCCATCCGAAGTGGATGAACTCGCTTCCATGTCGATGGAACTGATGACGATGGAACACTGGGATGTTTTTTATCCCGATCCCGCCGACCTGAAACGCGCACGCGCAGAGCATCTCGAAAAAATAATCGACTCGCTTTGCTGGATTGCCGCGGTGGATAAATTCCAGCACTGGATTTATGAACACAAGCAGCATACCGCAGGCGAACGCGCAGAAGCATGGCATAAAATCATGGGTGAGCTGGGCAGCGGGGTTACGGACTGGAGCGGTTATGAAGACCGGCTGCAGACTTTGTGGCAACGGCAACTGCACATTTACGAAATGCCTTTCTATTATATCGAGTACGGTTTTGCACAACTGGGCGCAATCGCCGTATGGCGTAACTATAAAAACGATCCGGCAAAAGCCGTCGCTGCTTACGAAAAGGCCCTGCGGATGGGTTATACCCGGCCGATAGGTGAAATTTACGCAGCAGCCGGTGTGCGGTTTGATTTTTCGGGGGATTATGTGAACGAGCTGATTCGTTTTGTCAGAAAAGAATTGCACGATAACAAATCCTGATATGATCATGACAACGCGCATCGAGAAACCAAAGCCGGGAGAATACGCTCCTTACTACCAGCCGTATATCGACAAGGTCCAGGATCCTGATCCGCTGCACCTGATGAAAAGCCAGATCATGGATCTGCAGGCGCTGCTGTCTGAAATTCCCGCGGAAAAAGAAGAATTCGCATACGCCAAAAACAAATGGACCATCAAGCAGCTCATCGGTCACATTATTGACGCGGAACGGATTTTTACTTACCGCGCTTTACGTATAGCCCGCGGCGACCAGACTCCGCTGCACGGTTTCGAGGAAAACGATTATGCCGCTTCCGGGCGGTTTAATGAGCGCAGCCTTCCGGATCTTGGTCATGAATATGCCGTAGTCCGCGAATCGACTGTTGCACTTTTTAAATCGTTTGATGCGGAAACTTTGCTGCGGACGGGTATGGCGAACAACAATACCGTAAGCGTTCGTGCGATTTTATACATCATCGCCGGCCACCAGCTTCACCATGAGCAGGTGCTGCGCGAAAGGTATTTGCCGGAGATCGAATAACCGGCTTGTTTTCGATTTGCGATTGCCGATTTTGGATTTGCGATTTTTCCCTGCGGTCCTGTGCGCTAAAAAAAACGGAATGCGATCTCTGCCGCGAAGGCGCTAACGTTTACTTTCAATCGCAAATCGGCAATCGCAAATCGAAAATGATCATCGCATGATCATCACATGTCCCACGCGGTGTTTCGTGACTTCGCCGGTGCAGTTGGTCATGTATTCGATCTTCCATACGTACACATCTTCCTGCACCAACTGACCTTTGTATTTACCGTCCCAACCCGGTGACAGGCTTTTTGTTTCGAAAATAAGTTGTCCCCAGCGGTTGAAGATCATCATGTGGAAATACGAAATGTCGCTGCCCACGCCGGTAAAAAATTCGTTCAGGCCGTTTGCGTTCGGTGTAAATGTATTCGGTATGTACAGCACACCGCCGCCGAGGTTTCCATCGATGTACGTAGTATCGGTAATTGTACATCCGTCGGCATCCACGGTAACCCAGTAAAGACCTTCTTCCTGCACAGAAATAACCTGCGTGGTTTCGCCGGTGGACCAGAGATAGGAAGTAGCATTCGAAACACCGGCGTCCAGGTCGAGGCTTACGGCGTCGCACAAGGTCATGCTGTCGGCCAGGGCGATCGGCGGAATGCTGGTAACCACGCTGGTGTCGGAAGCGGAACACAATTGATTGCTGACAGTAACCCAATACGTGCCCGGGCTGTTCACCGAAATAATTTGTGTGACTTCCGCGGTTGACCAGAGATACGTATCGCCGGGGTTGCCCGCATCAAGCGTGATCGTATTTCCCGGGCAGAGCGCCGTATCCGCTGCAAGCGAAACAACCGGGTACGGAACATACACCACCGCGATCGTATCCGTAACCAGGCAGGATCCGTTCACAATGTTTACCCAGTATTGCCCACTGGTGATTACCGTGATGGTTTGCGTGGTTGCGCCGGTGGACCAGGTAAAGGTTGCACCGGGATTATCCGCATCGAGTGTGAGCGGTTGTCCCGCGCAGAGCGCAGTATCGCTGAAGTTTCCGGGCGGGGTGGTGATGGATACCTGTATCGTGTCCGCATCCTGGCAAACGCCGTTATCGATATTGACCCAGTACGTACCGGCTGTTGTGACAGTGATGGTTTGCGAAGTTGCGCCGGTGGACCAGGTATATGTGTTACCCGGATTTTGCGCATCGAGTACAAGGTTCGGCAGGTTGCACAATACCGTATCCGGCCCGAGATTCGCTACCGGCGCAGCAAGTACAGTGATGGTGAGATACGTCGTATCGGATATGATGCAACTCGACGAATCTGTGGCTGTCAGCATAACCTGGTACGTACCCGGCGTGGGATACGTATGCCCCGGCGACATCGAAGTATCGGTCGGTGATCCGTCGCCGAAATCCCAGAGAAAATCCAGGCCGACGCTGGTGTTGCTGAAGTTAACCGTACTTCCGGCGCAGATCGTATCGTTTGGTGCAGCGGAGGCGGAAGCGATTGTTCCGCTGAGCTGGAAAGCGATTTTCACGACATACATATCCCAGGAAGAAGGATTTGCCCCGTTGTCGTAGGCCCAGCCCGGCGTGGTTGCGCCGCCGCTGCCGATACAGATGCCCTGGTAAATGGTCCCGGCGGGATCGAAGCGGCTTGTTCCGCCATCTACGTGCCAGCCGAAATAAAACGATCCGTACAATTGCTGCGTCGCATTTTTCTTGAGTACAAAAAAGTAGCACGAACCTCCGCCGCAGGCGCCCGGACTGGCATACAGCGCATTGGTTGTTACCGGGTAACCGCCCGAAGAATTGAAACCGGAAACGTACACGTTTTCACAGGTGTCCACCATAAATGCTTCCGGTTCCAGGTGCATCGGTGTTCCGTCGCCGAACTGCGTGGCGTAAATGGGCGCCGTAAAACCGGGATCGAATTTCACGATGTAGTTTCCGCTGCCCGGGTTGGAAAACGCGGCGTTGACAATGGGCGTGGTTCCGCTGTTGCTCGTTCCATAGATGTACGGATTCCCCGCGGGATCCACATCGAGAAAATAATTCGCGTCGTTTTGCGTCGTCCCGAAAAATGATGACGCGATAAGCGCCGATCCCGCAGCATTGAAACGGGCCATGTACCCGTCGCAGGATCCGCCCTGGTAAGTTCCCTGGTATGTGCCTACCGTAACCGGGTAATCGCTGCTCGATGTCGGGCCGCAGACAAAAGCTTCGCCGCTTGAATTCGTGCGGATACCGTAACCCATTTCATCCGCAGTACCGCCGAGATACGTACTCCACTGCAGGTTCGACAGGTTCGGGTTCATGCGGAACACGCAGGCATCGATGGCGCCGTTGTACGTCTGGTCGAAAGCGCCGCCGCTGGTCGGGAAATTCGCGGAATTGGTATAGCTGGTAATCCACGGCGTACCGGAAGGATCGAGAAAAACTTCCCCGCGCATGGCATCGTGACCGTTCATAAACGATATCCAGGTTCCGCCACCGTCGTCCGCGGAGCCGCCGACAAAGGTCGATCCGACCGCACCCGTACCCGTACTATTCAGTGCAGTGAGTGCGATATCCGCGCCGCCGCCATTGTATGTATTATCGTAGCAACCTACGGTGGTCGGATAATTCGCCGAACTGGTGCTGCCCAGCACGTACAATTCGCCGGCAGCATTCGTCATCAGGCTGTTCGGGTAATCGTCGCTGCTTCCGCCGATATATGTCGCCCAGATCAGGTTCGATCCGTTCGGGTCGAGTTTACTGATCGCGATATCGCGGGCGCCGCCGCCGAAGTTCAACTGGTATGCACCGACTGTCGTGGGATAACCGACGCCGAAACATTCTCCGCCGGTGTAAATATTTCCGGCAATATCATACGTGGCACAATGGCCGTAGGTAGTTGTCGATGCAGGCGAACCGGAATACGTAGCGGCTACGAGTACAGGATCGATGACCAGCGGAAAGCGTTTATCGTAACTTTTCGGAAAAACGAAGGAAACGGTTTTGCTGTCTTTCGACAGGTTATAAAAACAGGGCACGGTAATTTTTCTGCCGCCGATTTCCTGGTAGGCGTAAGGCTGATCTTCCACGAGGTTTCCTGCGGAAGTGGGAATAACCAGCCGGTTATCCTGGATAGATAAACCTTCCACGCCTTCGTAATTCATGGCCAGCTGCGCAGGATCGGCGCCCGGATCAACGATAAAGTCATACTTGAACCAGCCTTTGCTGCTGTAAGCTTTCAGATCGATGCCGGGATAAAAATCAGCGTAACGCACTTCGCTGAAAACAGGAACATTGGAAGCCCAGCGGGAAGCGTCGGAACCGATTAAATAATTCCGGTACCCGTTTTGTTTTTCGTTTCCGGATGCAACGGAAAATACGTTGGCATTCTGGAAGTTCACGCGGAATGCGTGGGCGGCGATGGCATCACCGGCATGCTTCCGTCCTTTTTCCGCACGGTGTTCATGTTCGTGATTTTCCGAAATTTTTTCCTGGTCGTATTTCACGTAGGTGAATCGCCCGCTTTCCATGAACAGGCGGACACCGCCGCCGGCGTCGGCCATAAACTTCACCTGTTTCGGCCACTGGTTTTTATTTTCTTCAAAGAGTACGCCGGAAGTATTTTGTACGCTGTTCGAAACAGGCCGGATCGCAGGAGCATTATTTTGTGCAAATGAAACGGTGGAAAGAAAAAGAAAGACCGCTCCCGGCAGTATCGTTTTTTTCGAAAGAAATTTTATCCTGTTCATGTTTTTCACCAGATAATAAATACGTCCGCGCAGATGATGCGGAAGTATATTGTTAATCCTGATTTGTGTTCGGCGTTTGCCTTGCCGGGAGATGTATACGAAAGTAGTGCACTTCTGTTAAAGAAGTACCGGATTTTAACAGATAAATCGTGATTTAAAGATTCTTTAATTGCCGGCCCAACCTTTGTGGAAGGAGTTGCGTATTGGGGATTCCCGGATATATGCGTCATTTATCAACACCCTCACCCCCACTCCGCCCCGTTTGCTTATTTTTGCAGTCAATGAAAAGTAAAGAAGAAATTGTAACCAACTGGCTGCCGCGTTACACGGGAACCACGCTCGAAGATTTCGGGGAATATATCCTGCTTACCAATTTCAGCAATTACGTGCGCATGTTCGCGGCCATGAATAACGTGCCGGTACACGGGGAAGACCGCCCGATGCTGAACGCTACGGCTAACGGCATCACGATCATCAATTTCGGGATGGGCAGCGCAACGGCGGCTACCGTGATGGACCTGCTCAGCGCCATCCATCCGAAAGGCGCGCTCTTTCTCGGGAAATGCGGCGGACTGAAAAAGAAAAACAATATCGGCGACCTGATCCTCCCCATTGCGGCTATCCGCGGCGAAGGAACCAGCAACGATTATTTCCCGGCCGAAGTCCCTGCCCTGCCCGCTTTCAGCCTGCAGAAAGCGATTTCGACCACCATACGCAATCACCAGTGCGATTACTGGACAGGAACTGTTTATACCACCAACCGCCGCGTGTGGGAACACGACGAAGAATTTAAAGAATACCTGCGCAAAACGCGGGCGATGGCGATCGACATGGAAACCGCGACGATTTTCAGCGTGGGTTTTTACAACGAAATTCCGACCGGCGCTTTGCTGCTTGTTTCCGACCAGCCGATGATTCCCGAAGGTGTTAAAACTGCGGAAAGCGATCAGAAAGTCACTTCGAATTTTGTGGAACGGCATTTGCTGATCGGGATCGATTCGCTGAAAGAGCTTATCAATAACGGTTTGACTGTAAAACATCTCCGATTCTGAACATCTCCCGCATGATCCGGATATCCCGTTTTTCCCTGTTGCTCATACTGCTTTGCAGCCTGCTCGCTTTTCCTTCGTGCAAACCCGCCAAAGTATGCTCCGGGCTGAATCCCGAACTGGCCAGCCACGGTACGGTGAAAAAAGTCCGCAAAGCGCGGAAACGCGTGGGCAGTAACCCGGAACGCGAAGCGATGAAGCGGCGCGAAAGCCAGATGAAACATAAAAAACGTTTTTCGGCCAAAGGCAAACGGCGTGGCGGAGGCGGTTTCTTCAGTTTTATTTTCGGCGGGGGACGTGTAAAGGCTTCGGGATCGGTACAGGCGAGAAACTGATTGCACCGGCGAATAACCAAATCTCTTTTTCACTTTTTTGACATTACAGTTTAACCAGGTGAAGGCCTTGAACAAGCCCCTGGACAGGCGGTTTGCCGGGTTGTGTTGAAACGATTACGTCTTCAAATAAAATTTTGCTCCCCGGTTTTATCTTACTTATTATAATTTGGGTTTGTAAATACGCAAAACCCCCGATAAGTATTTTATTAAGAACCATCAGCCCATCCTGTACAACGGTTATTTCAAGACGCGCGATCTGAAAAGGCATCTCGTTTCCGGAAGTATCGGTAACAGCCAGTTTGCCTCCTACATATTGAATCCTGTATTTTTTGTTTGTTTGATATTCCATGACCCGGTATCCGGGTACTGCCGGAGCGGGCGGTGAGCCTGCATTTCCCGTTTGAGCTTGTATATCCTTCCAGAAGGGCAGAAGGAAAAGCCATAATACTGCCAGATGCTTCATTTTTGCTGCTTTTCCTTCTTAATGCAAAATCAAAAAGAAAGATACAAGCAAGCCCTGCTGTTTTTATCTTTGACCAATGGACTTCGCTTCGATCCTTTCCGATCTCAAAAAGAAAAAATACCAGCCCGTTTATTTTCTCATGGGCGAGGAACCGTATTTCATTGATGTGATTTCGGATTACGTGGAGAAAAATATCCTCGACGAAAGCGAACGCGAATTCAACCAGACCGTTTTGTACGGCCGCGATACCGACGTGGGCACTATCGCCTCCGAAGCCAAGCGTTACCCGATGATGGCCGAGCACCAGGTAGTGATTGTGAAGGAAGCGCAGAACGTACGTAATATCGAAGACCTTGAACCGTACCTGCAGAACCCGCTTACATCGACCATCCTCGTGCTTTGCTACAAATACAAAACACTGGACAAGCGGAAAACCTTTGCCAAAACGGTAGCCAAACGCGGCGTGCTTTTCGAATCGGAACGGCTGCGCGAGTATAAAATCCCGGACTGGATCAACGGGTACCTGAAAGAAAAAAACTACACCGTCGGACCGAAAGCCTCGCAGCTGCTCACGGAATATCTCGGCAACGACCTCGGGAAAATTACGAACGAGCTCGACAAGCTGATGATCAACCTGCCGCCCGGAACGGAGATCACGCCCGATCATATCCAGGACAATATCGGCATCAGCAAGGATTACAATACGTTCGAACTGAATGACGCGCTGACGAAACGCGACGTGGTGAAAGCCAACCGCATCGTCAACTATTTCGCCGCGAATTCCAAAGACCACCCGATGCCGGTGACGATCGCGGCTTTATACAGTTATTTTTCAAAAGTGCTCGTGTACCATTTCCTTCAGGATAAATCGAAAGATGCGGCGGCGCGTGCGCTGGGCGTTCACCCGTTCTTCGTGCAGGATTACCAGAAAGCGGCTTCGGCCTACCCTGCCGGGAAACTCAAGCTGATATTCAGCTACCTGCGCGAATATGATCTCCGTTCCAAAGGTTTTGAAAATGCCAGCGCAGGCGACGGGGAACTGATGAAAGAACTCGTTTACAAGATTCTTCACTGAATCGAAAAATCCTCACTTCGTATAAATATCCTTTAACGGTCCGGTCGGATCAATAAGCGATTTTATTTTATCGTAGCGCAGGTGAACCACAAACGTGTTTATTTTTTCATGACGCTGCGCGCTGTAAGAAATGTTCTTCGATTTGTTCACATACAGGAAGTCGATACCATTCTCCCGGACAATAAAATCGTCGCAGGCAATACTTCCGGGCCTGCCGCAGTCGTAAACGAAAACATCGGGCGTTTTTAGCTTCAGTTGTTCCAAGAGCAGGTTGACCACGTCGTTTATTTTTTCATCCAGGAAAATTTCATTCACGTTAAAACGGCGGATCTCATTCCCGTCGATGTAGTAATTATCATAGGTTTCTTTCTGCTCGCCCAAATAGCCCGAAACGAAATAAGTATCCGAATTCCTGACCGTAAAAGAGGAACCCGTCAGCGCCGCCAGTTGGTAATCCTTGAAATGGTTGGTCTCGCTGCTCCTGTAATTATAACCTTTAATCGCCACTTCTATTTTCGTTTCCGCCGGGTAAGCGTAATGTATCTCCTTGAGTCTTTTCTCCGCCAGGAAATTATTGATCATTTGTTTTTTCAGATGCACGGTTTTATCATCCAGGAGTTCGTAATAACCAAGGCGGTGACTGCGGCGAACAGTACCATCCATGGCCGGAGCCGTTGTATCGCCGACATGCGCCGGGTGGCGGCGCGATTCGTAATACGGTATCCCGGTAAAAATGCTGTCGAGTCGGATATTTCGTTTGTAAAAATCCAGCGGTTCCGGTTTGCTGAACCAAACGCCGTTGCTGTCGCAAAGTCCGGCGCCCCCTTTTCCTGTTACCCGCCAAAGGTTTTCACCGATATTGGTAATATCCCAGTAGGCTAATGGCAGCAGTACTTTCCCGGTATAATCCATCAGGCCTTCTTTTCTCCACCTCTTGTAAATTTCAAAACGGTTTTTGCCACAGGGCATAATATACATGCGTTGCATGGTGAGCAGCGGTTCCCGGGAGTCGCCGCGATAAATGGATCTCCTCATCTTGTCATTCCCGGTGACAATATACTCCCCGTTTATCCTGGGCAAAGCTTCCGAGCGTTTGATCCGCCCGTCGTCACGGATAATCTCCCATTGCTTATCCGCTTCATGGTATGCGATCCAGAAACCGGGATCGGGCGCCATGCGGGTTTGATAAATCCTGGAGTAAACCGTATCCGCTACCATTTTCCCGGACGAATCGAAAACGCCCAGTTTTTCGGAAAACGTTTCGACATAATAAAAAGGATCCGTATCCAGGTATGGCGTAAACTGCTCGGCAAGCGTTGAAAATTCCCGCAGGCGGCCGGCTTTTTTCATCACGGGAGGAATAATCAGTTTACCCGAAACATCCATAATTCCCTTTCCCTTCGGACCTTCGATGATGAAATCGGCACCCGGTGTTTTTTTCAGTTCATACGGCTGCGGCGGCAAAAGCAATCTTCCGTCCGGTCCTGCGGCAAGATTAAAACCGTCGCCGCGGAAAATAGTTACCGGTTTTCTGGCAATGGCAGAAAACGGGATGGTGTCGTACCGGTATTCGTAATAGCCTTTCCGTTCATTCTCGTGCGTCCGGTGATTCCAGACGTAACGGACTTTATACTCGCTCCTGAGAACATACACGCGGACCTTCGCATTCGGTCCGGCATGGTATGCCCATAGCGTATCCCGATGCAGGTAACTCCCGGTATTGCAATACCAGCCCATATAATCTGCCGACGGCTGAAAGACCCAATTGATGGAATCATCGAGCACACCGTACTTGTTTTCCAAAAGTGCAATTGCCCGGATCCTGCTGAGATACCTTTCTTTCTGCGAGAAATACTGCACTGCGTCCAGCGGCGGACGATCCATGATCCGGCCGGCGCTGTCGGCAAAAATCCATTTCCCGTTTTTGAACAGGGGAATTATTTCGCGGGGAGTCATATAGGCGATCGAATCGTATTCGGGAGGAATCAGCCATCCGCCCCATTGATTTAAAAGGCCCTGCCTGCCGTGCAGCGTAACCCGGATCAGCGAATCTTTGCCGAAAACATCCATACGTTCCGCTTCAAAAGGAAAGATGACTTCGTTCTTCCAGTTGACAAGTCCCCACAAACTGTCGCGTTTAACGGGGAGAATATGTTTCGAAATACAAAGGATACCGGAATAGATCACGGGAATAATTCTTTTGCCGCTCGTGTCCGCGCAACCGTATAAATAGAAATACTTCCGGGGAACTTTCTTTTTTTTCTTTGTGTTTTCCTGCGGCAGGTAGATTGTCGTATCGATGATTGCCTTGCCGTATTTGAAAGCAGAGATTTCGCCTTCACGGATCGGGATGATTACTTTTCCGTCCGCAGCAACTACGGTGATACTGTCATTTCTTTCCGCAAAAAACAACCGGTGCTTATAATTATACCGGGAAATCTCATTGTATTCCGCCGGGAGAATTACATTTCCCGCGACATCAATGACTCCGCTTCGCTGCGATGCATCGTGGTATATGAAGAATTCATTTCCTGTGCCGGAAAAATATTTGATCCCGAAAAATTTCGGTTCAAAAATTTCCCGCCCGGTACTGTCCAGCAAACCGAAAAGCAAACCTTCTCTCGAAACAATCCACAGTTTCTTGTACATGTAAGCGTTTACCGCTTCTATGGAATGATACTTCGGGCTGACTACCCAGAAACCTTCGTCGTTTTTGAGACCGAAAGCACAATCGCCTTTTTCCTGGACGATGTGCAGCACAACCGGTTTCGGTTTCGGCCGGGAAGGCGCTTTGCCGGGATCGAGAACACCCTGGGCATAGCCCTGCAGGGCAAAACATAAAAGGAAAAGGAGAATCGGGGTTCGCATGGGTTTACGATCACCTCTAAATTACACATAAATCCTGCACGGATTCCGCGGTTCAGTTACCGTATACTTTCGGCAGCCATCCGTTGGGATCGGCATAGGTTTTCAGTTGCGCATAGGATAATTTGATGCCGACGGTTACCTGCGGTTCGAACCTGCTGTGCAGATATTCGAGGTCCTGCGATTTGTTGACGAAACGGAATTCGAGTCCTTCGCCGGTAACGAGATAATCATCGTAAATGAGCTTGCCGGGCTTGCCGCAATGAAATGCAAAATTGTCGCCTGTTTTTTTCTTCAGCTCATCCAGCACCAGTTGCATGACTTCGTCTTCATACTGCGGCAAAAAAAGTGCGCGGGCATCCGGTTCGGCTGCATTTGCTGTGTTGATAAAATAAGTATGGAATTCTTCGTTCTGATTATACAGTTTTCCTTCCTGGAATTGCGAGGAAACGATGCGCAGCGTAAATGAATACGGTGTAAACGCCGCGAGCTGGTAATCGATAAAATAGTTGCTCTCTGTGGAAGAATTGGCATAATTCCGGTTAAATATCTCCGCTCTTTGCTGCGGAAAGATCATGTCTTTCGTTTTATAGATTATTTCCCGGATGATGAAATTATTGATCCGCACCCGGTAGGGATGTTCGTTCGCTGGCGCCAGTAAATCATAGCTGCCGCCCTTCCACGAAAAACGGGCTGCGCCCGGTATGCATGCCATGGTATCGCTCCTGCACGCGGAAGGCCGCACGGAATCCCAGTATGCATCGCCGGTAAAAACAGTTTCGAGCGGCATGGTGCGTTCCGCCAGGCCAAAGTCCGACAAGGGAACAAGCCAGTTCCCGGTACTGTCGCAAAGGCCATTCCGGTTCTTTGCTTTTACCAGCCATACGTTTTCCGACACATTTTCAATGTACGTGAACCGGCGCGGCAATAATTTCCGGCCTTCGCCGTCCGTCAGTCCCACTCCGTGTCCGTTCGAACAGGTAAACCGGTTTTCGCCGCAGGCGACCATGTAACGGAAACCAACACCGGGAACCGGTTGCTGCGTGCGGAGTGAAAAAAGATAATCCGATTTAGTCCTGCGTATCAATATATATTTTCCGTTCAGCACCGGTTTATTATAAGAAGTAGCCAGCGTTTTCCCGTCGCGGCCGATCAGTAACCATGCTTTTGAGGCTTTGTGCTGCCCGACCCAGACGCCGGGATCGGGCGCGTGGCGGGTGAGCGAGAGTTGCTCGAAAGCCGTATCCACCAGCAGGTTTCCGCTCGTATCATAAATGCCGATTTTTTTGGTACTGGTCTTCACATAATAGTACGGATCGGTTTCTTTATTATGCACAAGATTCGCATCGGTAGTATGCATCGAAACCAGCCGGCCGGCTAATTTCATCACAGGAGGCACCATCCATTTTCCGTCTGAACGGATAACACCGATACCCTTTTCCCCGGTAATGATAAAGTCGACGGCCGTTTCTTTTCTCACGGAGTAAGGTTGCGGCGGCAGCAAAAGTTTTCCGTCGCGGCCGGCGACAATGCTGTAACGACTGCTCCGGAAAACATTTACGTCACTTTTTGCGATCGCGGCATAATCAACCGGTAACGCTTTATACACGTATTTGCCCCAGTGGACATACTCCTCTTTTACCCGGAAAAACCGGATACTGCCGTTTGTATCCGCGGCATTGCGCCGGCTGTACACCCAAAGCGTGTCGCGATACGGATCATACTTCCGGCTGTTGTACCAACCCATGTAATCATACGCCGGCTGGACAACCCAGTTCCCGGAATCATCCAGCAGGCCGTATTTTCCTTTCATGCGGGCCACCGCAAAACGGTACCAGGTATAATGCTGCTTTGTACGAAACGCTTCGAGCGTATCCAGTTCAAGGCGGAGCATTTGTTTTTTATTGCAGTCGAAAAGTTTCCAGGATCCGTTTTGCCGTGCAGGAACGATCCCTGCCCGCGACACTTCCCCGATCGAATCGCAGGCTGTACTGATCAGCCATTTTCCGTGCTTATCCATCAGCCTTTGCTTTCCACCGGATGTCATCCGAAACAAGGAATCGGCTTCGAGCTGTATGATCCCGTCAAATTCAAAAGGGTGCAGCGTTTCATTCTTCAGGCCCAGCACGCCCCATTTCTTCCCGATCCTGGCCGGGGCGATATCGCCGGAAACGCATAAAATACTGTCGTATGCCCCCGGGATAATGATCGTTCCGCTGGTATCAATACATCCGAACGCGCGTGTTTTCAGTGTATCATCATACTTCATGAAAACCGCTTTCCCTTTCTTAAAGCGACCGACGAGATGCCTTTCACTCAAAGGCATGATTATTTTCCCGGAAACGCCGAACACGGCGCTGCTGTCGTACCGTTCAACCAAAAAAAGATGATGGTCGGGATCATACCACTTTATATCATCATAAAGCGCAGGAATAATGATCTGCCCTTTATGATCAATGACACCTCTCATTTCCTCTTTCCTGAAACTGAAATAATTCCTGTACGGCCAGATTTCTTCGATATCCTGGTATTTCGGCGCGAATAATTCCTTTCCTGCACTGTCCAGCAGTCCGTACAACAGGCCTTCCCGGGTTACTTTCCAGAACCGGGCATCGTCATGATCCGAATATTCTATTTTTTCAATGTGCTTGTATTGCGGCGACACGACCCATTCGTTGCTATCGTTCTTCAAGCCGAAAACGCAATCGCCTTTTTCCTGGACAACGTGCAGCACAACCGGTTTGGGAAGTCGCGAATAATACCCGTCGCCGGGATTAATTACACCCTGCGCATAGCCCTGCAGGGTAAACAATAAAATAAAAAGGAGATACGGGGTTCGCATGGGATTACGCTTACCCCTAAATTACACAAAAGCTCAATACCCGATCTCCAGCACCAGCCGAAAACCTGTACCGTTCCGCTCCAGGTAATACTTCACAGCGCTGGACGAAAGCATATCCTTGTCGCGCGCGATTTTATAGCTGCTGTACAATTCTTTCGATTCATTCGTTTCCGTAAACGTCCAGCCGCCGTCGAAGCACTGGTGCATTTTCGCATTGAACGACTGAATTTCTTTCACCGCCTGTTCGTACGTTGCCGCATCGACATACGCTTTGAAAACGCGCGAAAGGCCTTCCACAAGTACGGCATCTTTCATTCCCGGGATTTCGATCTTCGATTTGTACGAAGTCACTTTTCCCATACTGCCCTGCGTAACCTGCACCGGTGCGCCTTTCACCTGGCCGCGGTTTTCTTTCTCGCGGAGCAGGTCCATCACTTTCAGGATCGTGGTGCAGGTAGTATCTTTTTGTGCAGATGCGGCAAATGACACACCGCAAAAAAGAAGAAGCGTAAAGCAAATATTTTTCATATCGTTTTTTTTATCGGAACAAATTTAGCCTGCAATAATAATACCACAACATGATCTTCATCACCCGATTCCGTGCAATGATCCGCCGGCGGCAAAAAGGCGGTCAATTCTTTTTTCCACCGCGGGATCCTGCTCCAGCGGCGGCGCGTGGTGCGGTTTGCTCCGCGCGTCGATAATAAGCGAACCGCGGCAGCCCCAGTGCTTGAACTCCGTAAAGCTGCGCAGTCCGTATACATCATGCGAAGGATTGCTGCGCGTGAACGTCGTCCACAAAAAATTATCGAGGCGCGCAGCAACAAAATCCGGATCGTCGCACAGGATGATCAGCGGGTGATTTTCTAAAATCCCCTGTTGCGTTTCCAGCGCAGCCGTAAGTTTTTCCATCCCGGCAGGCGCAGATCCGTAACCCGGAAATGAAGGGCCGCGCAAGGCCAGTACGCCGGGCATCACCAGGCATACGTCCCCGAATCCGTCCGGCAGCGACAGGCCGGGAACGGTTGAACCCAGCTCGCGTTTTTTTTCACCGGCGGCGGCGATCACTACTTTGCTCCCGCTGTTCAATCCGGTTCCGCTGTAATCCAGCGTGTCCATACTCGTCTGCGTCTGGAAATGCAAATCGCGCGACCAGTCCACCCGTTCGAGCATGTGTTTGAAAAACCCGGCGATATCGT
>VBWE01000047.1 GCA_006218065.1 Bacteroidota bacterium | reverse complement strand
GATCTACTTTTGAAGACACGCTGCTCTGGTATTTCCCGAGCGGATCGCCGGTTATTTCCAACAACGTGCAGCAAAGCGTGATTTACAATACGCCCGGAAGCTACCAGGCTATTTTGTACGTAGTCGGCGGAGGCTGCAGTTTATTCGACTCGGCTTTTGTAAACATTACCGTCAACGCCGCACCGAATATCGCCGTCAGCGGTTCGCCGTCCACAACCATCTGTTCCGGCGGAACAGTAAACCTGAGCGCGAGCGGAGGCGTGTCGTATGCGTGGAGTCCGCCCACGGGCCTGAGCGCGACCACGGGCGCCAACGTAACAGCCACACCGCCCAACACGATCACGTATAACGTGCAGGGCACAGGCGCGAACGGTTGTACGAACGACGTTACCATCAACATCGACGTGAGCAATCCGCCCGCGGCCAGCATGACCGTCAGCGATTCCACCGCCTGCGAATTCCAGCCGGTTGTTTTCGACGGATCGAACAGCACGAGCGCGAACAGTTTCAGTTGGTCGTTCCCCGGCGGTACGCCTGCCACCTCGAACGCTTCCGCACCGACCGTTTCGTACCCGACCGCGGGAACGTACACCGCGACGCTCATCGTGAGCAACAGTTGCGGCGCCGATACGATCACCTTCGCCAATATGGGTGTGGGCTGCGTCGGCATCAACGATCCGCTTGCGGCGAATTCGATCAGCGCACTTTATAACGCGAACGAAACTGCGCTCAACATCGCTTTTGCCCGCATGAGTTCCGGCGAAAAATATACGATCCGCGTGATGGACGCTACCGGCCGCATGATCGCGCAGGAACAGCTCGTGATCAACGGCAGCGAAGCGAATACACGCATTTCCATGACCGGTGTTTCTGCTGGTATTTATACCGTGCAGGTTGTCGGCGGAGAAACGAACTATACGAATAAATTTATGGTACGCTAAGCGGACCGAATAACTTTTACAAAAAGGCCGTCTCATTTTTGGGGCGGCCTTTTTTATTGGAATCGGATTTGTGGTTTTATACATTTGAAAAACAACCAGGCCCAAAAGGTTCGTCAGTACATCTGGAATTGGTTGTATTGGCGAACTTTTAGGATAAAAAGGTGCGTGTATAAGCGAGGTGCGGTCATTGCAGAACGATACCAGAGACAGAAAAGCAGCAGAAAATGAAACGGACAATTATTTATTTAGCGTTGACAATTTTCACATTGACATCGTGCAACAACAAAACAGAAAACACAAATAGGAGTATGGCGACAACAACAAGCGACAGTTTGACTTTTAAGAATGGCTATTCCGAAGTGAATGGACTGAAAATGTATTATGAAATTCACGGACAAGGAAAACCAATTGTTTTAATTCACGGTGGCGGTTCAACCATCCAGACAAATTTTGAAAAAATCATTCCACTACTTGCTAAAAACAGGCAGGTAATTGCTGTTGAACTTCAAGCTCACGGACGGACAAATGACCGTAACGCTGACCTTACATTTGAACAGGACGCAGATGATGTTGCTACACTTCTCAAAAACTTAAAAATTGACAAGGCGGACTTTTTTGGTTTTAGCAATGGTGGAACAACTACTTTACAAATCGCTATTCGACATCCTGGGTTAGTTGACAAAATGATTTTAGGTTCAGCACTCGCCAAACGCAACGGAGTTCCTGACTGGTTTTGGGGCTTTATGGAAAATGCCAAATTGGAAAATATGCCGGAACTTTTAAAAGTAGGTTACAAAAAAGTTGCGGCAGACACGAATGGTTTGCAAGTAATGCACGACAGAGATGCAAAGAGAATGGTAAACTTCAAAGACATTCCAGGCGAGCAAATCAAGTCCATTAAGGCACCAACTTTAATCATTATTGGTGACAAAGACGTTATTACTCCCGAACACGCTATTGAACTTCACAGGCAAATTACAAACTCTGAATTAGCAATAATTCCAGGCGGACACGGACAATATATTGGAGAAATTACAACAATAACGCCCGACTTTAAAGAAAGTGACCTTGCCGTTCCAATGATTGAAAAGTTCCTTGACAAGAAACCCACAAAATAATACTGACCGACAAACGCAATCTTAAAACTGAATAATCAAAACAGTGTAATTATGAAAATGGACAATAGTAAGGTTGACAAAAACGGAAAGCTCAAAAACGGAGTTCACAAAGAATATTTCAAAGACGGCTCTGTTTCTTGTGAAGGACAATTTAAAGACGGAGAACGAACAGGAGAATGGAAATATTATCTTGCAAACGGTAGACTGAAAGCAATTGGAAATTATCAGAATGGTAAAATGACAGGGGATTGGAAATGGTATCGTGAAAATGGCAAACTTATGCAGACAGGTTCGTTTGACAATGAAGTAAAAACAGGATTATGGACAAGATACCGAGAGGATGGAAATTTAATGGACGAAACAGAATTTGACAAGGGGAAAAAAGGGAAAGTCAAAAAATATTAGATTAACGAGGAAAACAACGAATCGCTAACAGCAGCAACAAGAAATTGGCGGTTCCGGGTCAGCAGTATTTATCAATAAAAACTAAGAGCATGGCAACAACGGCAAAAGAACCTGCAACAACCAAGCAATCGCAACCGGAACTGGTTGACGATTTTATGGATAAACTGAAACATCCGCTCAAAGATGTTGCGGAAGCCCTGCGGAAAATAATTTTAAGCACCGACAAAACAGTGGGAGAAGAAATCGCCTGGAACGCGCCCTGTTTTTTCTATACCGGCAAAATGAAACCGTTCAAACCGAAAGAATACAGGCGGTACCTGGTTGGTTTCAACCTGTTTAAAAAGGATTGTATCCGGCTGATCTTCCTGAGAGGCGCGGACGTGAAGGACAAATCCGGTTTATTGGAAGGAGATTATGCCGACGGAAGAAGGCTGATGTTATTTTACAGCGCTGCCGAGGTGAAAGAGAAGAAAAAGGATTTGCAAAGGATAATCAAGGTATTGATTAAGCAGATGCCGGGGTAGGAAAAAAACTCACCCCGCATCCTCCTTATCCTTACTCCGCATCATCCCCAGCGTAAAGCCGCCGAGTATCAGCACCAGCAGTCCCATTAAACCGTAAAGCCAGAACTTGTTTTTGAAAAACGGTTCACTCGTTTCTTTTTTGGCGGCGGGTTGCGGGATGGCTGATTCGGCGCCGGCTTTAATTTCGCTGGCCTTCACCGGGATGTCGAAATTCACGATATCGTACGCGGGTGAACCCGCACCGGGATTTCCGTACACGAGCAGGTAATTCCCGGCCGCGGGAAAACGGGCCATCAGGCGGTATTGCGGACCGGAAACTTTCACCGAGTCGATTTTCAGCGGCGCGTTATCGTGATTGTAAATGTTGACCTGCAAATGGTCCAGCGCCTGCACAGGTATATCAAAACTGTTCGTACTTCCGGATGCCAGTTCGCCGCTGAACAGGTTCCGGTAATTATAAAGCGGACGGGCGTCCCGGTTCTTGTGGCGGGGCACGCGGCTCATAATCTCCATGCTCCTGCGGTAGTCGAGCGTATCGCCGATGTACAGAACCAGTTTATCTACTGGCGCCTGTTCGGGAATGGTGACCTGGACCCGGCTCACATGTTCGGGCGTTTGTTCAACCGTGAAACTGGTTTTGTAAACGGTTGACGGAAGAGACACGGTGGTTTCTTTCCCGTTTTTATTTTCCCTGCTGGTATAAACCGGTTCGGTCTGCAGGATGTACGGAACTTCCGTGGTGTCCTTGCCCGCGATGCGCCAGATGCGGATATCGGAAACGTCATTTTGCAGGTACCGGAACATATCGCCGGTAAGTGCCAGCTGGTTCCAGCCGGCGGGAACGTTGTCCAGCGGCCGCATGTAGCGGTAACCCCGCTGCGCGTGGACAGCGACGGTCAACCCGACCGCCGCTGCCAGCACAACGAATTGTTTATGCCTGGTTCTGTTCATTTTTCGCTTCTTCTTTGTCGTCATCGCCGAAGATGATGTGTTTGTAACGGATATAGAGGAACGATGCAACCAGCAGCAGGATACCGAGGCAAACGAAAATGATCGTTTTCGAAAGCGTGGGCAACTGCCAGAGATCGTAGAATACCATTTTCATCAGCGTGATGAAGAAGAGGATGATGCCGCTCACGCGCAGGTATTGTTTCTTCCTCCAGATACCGATCACCACAAGGAACATGGCGTACGCGCCCCAGAGCAGGCTGAGCCCGAGCTTGTAGCTCTTGTGATCGTTATCGGTTACGTCCATCCAGTGCAGCAGTTCACTGCTCAGGATATGGATGATGCAATAGTGCAGCGCGAAATCGAAAGCCACGCGCAGCCATTTCGGGAAGAAATCGCGGCGGATGTGGATGAACTCGCAGAACAAAGCGAAAAGTGCGAACGGAATCGAGAAGTAACGGATCAGCAGGTGGCCGCTGTCGTGCATGAATACCGAACTTTCCGTCGAAACGAAGAAGTAGCTTTCCCGCAATTCGCTGACCTGGTAAAGACCGAGGAAAATAAACACGATGAGCGTCATGATGCTGAAGCAGAAACTGATGATGCCGAGCACTTTTTCTTTGACCACCTGCCTGTTGAGCAGCGAGAGCAGTCCGAAGAAGAGCAGCGAGAAATTGATCAGCCAGATGCTGCGGAACAGCTTCAGGTCTTCATCGTGAACGGTGCGGCCGTATTCGTGCATGCCGAAACCGTCGCTGATCGTGGTGGCGGATGCTTTGTACAACTGGTCCCAGTACGTACCGATCTCGAAACGGAAAGTGAAATATGCCAGCACGATGAACAGCGTCCACGAAAGCACGTGCACGGTTTGCTGCGTGTACAGCGTAATCCCTTCGGGAAGTTTGTACTTCTTGCTGCGGTTCACTAAGGCGATAACTGCATACGCAACGATCGTGACAAGCGAAGTGAAGAACCATTTGTTGTTGAACACGCTGATCGTCGTGTCTTCGTTCCATATGCCGAAGGCGAAGCTGCGCATCGCCCAGTCGTGCATCATACTGAAGAACGCGATCGCCATCATCGGGTACGAAAACAGTTCGTACACAAAGTTGCCGCGCGAACGGCCGATCCAGAACAGGATCGCGGCTTCACCAGCCCAGGCCATCGTTACCCAGTTGCCGTCGAGCTGTACCGGGAACGCGATGGTGATGAATAAAAGCACGAGACCGGAAATGAAATAGAACAGGTTTTTGTCCGACAGTTTTTTCATCCACACCACCAGCGCCGCCGCAAAATGGAGCAGGCCGTTGAAGGCGGTGAACAGTCCGGTGAATTCGGCGCCTTCGCTGTGCTGCTGCAGGGCGTAGTACCCGAGCCCGTAAAACAAACCGGAATTCACCAGGATGATCGCGATGTCCACGCCGTCGAATTTTTCCTGGCGGAGGAGTTTGTACGCCAGCGTTACTGCGTAGAAGATGGCGAAGAAAACCGCGGAGAAACCGAGCGCGATCTGCAGGTGCAGTTCAGGATCGTACCTTCTCCAGATCCAGCTTGCGAAAATGAGCCAGGTGAGTCCGAAGGAAACCAGGTAAAGCGGTTTCCATTTCCGCTTGAACGAAATGATGAGGATACCGAGGTTGATCAGCGTAATGTAGCTGAAGAAAACGGCGATGCGCCCGCTGTCGTTGCTGAGCAGGAAAGGCACGCAGTACGCGCCTACCATGCCGATATGCGCAATGATCTGCATGTTGTACCGTATGGCGGAGTACACGGTGAATCCTGTAAACACTACCATCATGCCGAAAGCCGCGGGCTGTGGAATAAGGTCCCAGAAACTCCAGGCGATGTACGTGATAAAATAAAAGATCGCCATGGCGCCGCTGAGCAGCGTTGCGCTGAAGGTGTTGTATTTCTTTTTCAGGCGGATCGCAAAACCGAGCAGGCCGATGCCGATGACGTACCCGAGAATGATCCGGGCGAGCGGCGTGATCAGGTTATGCTCGATGGAATAGTACGTACCGATTCCCACGCCGATCGTCAGCGTGATGATACCGATGATCGGCAACAGTTTATTGCCGATTATTTTTTCCCAGTTCCAGCTGTCGCCGGGGGGTGGGGATGGATTCTGCAGCCTGCGCTGGCGTTGCTGTTCCTCCCAGAGCTGTTTTTGTTTTTGCTGCTGTTCCCATTGCTGGCGCTGCTGCTGCTCCCACTGTTGTTTTTGTTTCTGCTGTTGTTCCCACTGCTGCTTTTGCTGCTGCTCCCATTGTTGCTGGGGAGTGAGTTGCTGCTGCTGTTGAGGCGGCACCGGATTTTGTTGCTGCTGCGGGGGAACTGGCGGCACCGGCGTGTTCTGCGGGTTGACTGGTTGCTGTTGCGGAGGCACCGGCGTTTGCTGACTTTCCGGTTTCTGTTGTTTCTGATCCGTCACTGGGGGAACCGGGGGCTGGATAAGTTGTTCCGGCTTAGGTTGCGGTTTGGGCTGCTGGTAACGTTTGGTGGCGGCCTCTTTTTCCAGCGCTTCGATTTCGGAAAGCAATCGCCCGATTTCGTTGAAGTAGTGCGACTGGTGCTGCTGCAACTGGAACAACTGTTGCTTGAGCGCATGTATCTTATTACTGATTGGGTCGTCGTTCATGGTGTATGGTTGAAATGGACTTTGGGAAAGTTAGCGGAATAAACGCGAACTCTCACGGTGGAGTAAGTCCATTGCAGGACGTGTATTTGAAATCATTTGGCGACTCTTTGTGTCTTCGTGTCTTGGTGGTCTGTATAGCTCTTGCCACAAAGACACCAAGGCACGAAGAAACACAAAGAGTATATGAAGCAGGAGTGCTATCAGATGCCGGGCTTACATAATGAAAATAAAAAGGAGGTGGAGTTTTCCCTGCGCGGTTTTCGCAGGTATGCGGATGAACATCCGGATTGTTGTAGCGTTGCATACCTTCTGGTTAAAACTTCCCGGGATGAAGAACACGATCACGGAAAAGTTTCTTTGGCTTCTACTGCGACAAACCTAAGCAGGTTGCGCTTTATACACCAATTCTTATTAACAATAAGGGCTGTCAGTATGGCAGCAAACAAACGTTAAATGCCGGATAAATAATTTGATTTCCAGGGATTTGCAAGGGTGATTAAAAACGAAATACGGATGTTGGGATTAACAAGGATTAACAGGAAAGGAGTTCGCTTAAAACTTAGTTGGCAGTATCCAGCATAAAGATTATCGCTGTCCGAAGCTGGCAGCTTCGGACAACAAGCGAATTGTAAAGCATATTTCTGCCGACTGGATTGTGAACTCGTAATTCGAAGTCGTTTTTACGCAAACGTATTTTTAATCACCCGCAGGTTATGCGTGTATCCGCCGCGTTCGGGCGTGAAGATGCCGTAATGATCAAAATGATCTACGCGCACGCGGCCGGAAGCGTGGATGATCCGGTTCACGCCGGCTACAATGCCTACGTGCGTAATGCGTCCTTCTTCGTTATCGAAAAAAGCGAGGTCGCCGGGCTGCGCTTCTTCCACGAAACTGTATGCTGCGCCAAGTTCCACCTGCTGGTAGGCGTCGCGCTTCAGGCGGAATCCGTTCACTTTGAAAACGATCTGCGTTAAACCGGAACAGTCGATCCCGAAAGGCGAGCGGCCGCCCCAGAGGTAAGGCGAATTCAAAAACAGGTAAGCCGTTTCCACGATGGCTACGCGGTCGTTGGTTTCCGCAAAAGGTTTGGCCGTACCGTGGTACCGGTATGTCCGGTCTTCGATCTGGCAATGCCCGCCGTGAAAGAACGGGAGCGAACTGCCCACGGGAATAGGGAAGGAGTGACCGCTTTTCTGGTCGGTGATGACCTGCACCAGTTCGTTGGCGACCGGCGCAGGGTTGTTGTTGAGATTGTCGAAGGTGACTTTGGAAATCGTCATGTACTGTTTCCGGTCGATCCAGCAATCATACTGGTCCCAGGCGGTAACGATACGATGCCACGATCCGGATTTTTCCACCACTTCAAAATGATCGCCGAAGAGCAGCTGCGAAACCATCTCGCTTTTATCCGAGGGCTCGCGGCGGCAGGGTACAGCGCTTAAGTGGCAGATTCCGTACACTAGTTCACGTTTTCGATGACGATCGCGCTGGCTCCGCCGCCGCCGTTGCAGATAGCAGCTGCGCCGTAGCGGCCTTTATTTTGTTTGAGCACGTTTATAAGCGTAACGATGATGCGTGCACCGGAAGCGCCGAGCGGGTGGCCGAGCGAAACAGCGCCGCCGTTCACGTTCACTTTCGAAGGATCGAGTTTCATCTCGCGGTTGTTGGCGATGGAAACCACGGCAAACGCTTCGTTGATTTCGAAATAAGAAATGTCTTCCATTTTCAGCCCGGCCTTGGCTACCGCGCGGGGCAGCGCTTTGGAGGGCGATGTGGTAAACCATTCGGGAGCCTGTTCGGCATCGGCATACGAACGGATAATAGCGAGCGGTTTGATGCCGAGCTTTTCCGCTTTTTCTTTGCTCATCAGGACAAGCGCAGCGGCGCCGTCGTTGAGGTTGGATGCGTTGGCGGCGGTTACGGTTCCTCCCTCTTTTATGAAAACCGGTTTGAGTGAAGCAATCTTATCGAAGTTCACCGCTTTGTATTCTTCGTCTTCAGTAACCTGCACGTCGCCTTTCCTGGTGGTAACAGTAACAGGAATCACTTCATCTTTGAATTTTCCTGCCGCCCAGGCTGCTGCCGAACGTTTGTATGATTCGATAGCAAATGCATCCTGTTCTTCGCGGGAGATATTGCATTCCTTCGCGCAAAGCTCGGCCGAATTGCCCATGTGATTCTGGTGATATACATCGGTCAGCCCGTCTTTCACCAGCCCGTCGATCACCGAACCGTTTCCGAGCCGGTAACCGTTGCGTGCCTTATCGAGATAGTACGGAACCTGCGTCATGTTTTCCATACCGCCGGCGACCACTACCTCGTTATCGCCGAGCATGATGGACTGTGTGCCGAAGATCACGGACTTCATGCCCGAAGCGCAGACTTTATTGACGGTGGTGCAATTTACTTCGTTCGGCAGGCCGGCGAATTTCGCCGCCTGGCGTGCAGGAGCCTGGCCGAGGTTTCCCTGCAGCACGCAGCCCATCAATACTTCATTTATTTCTGCAGGAGCTACGCCTGCGCGTTCAACAGCAGCTTTTATAGCTGTTGCGCCGAGTTTTCCTGCGGGCACTTCGGTAAGCGCGCCGTTAAACGATCCGATCGGCGTGCGAACAGCCGATACGATATATACTTCCTGCATACCTGTTTTTTTAGCGATGTTATTCTTCTGAAATTATGGGGGCAAAATTACGCATTTTTCTTCCTGTTGGTTCTCCCCGGTTCGCGAGGTAGTACATCCGTTTGAAACATGCAGTGGCGTTTCCATTTTTAAAGGTCCGAAAAATTCACCGCGGAGACGCTGGGACGCTGAGTCAGCCCACAAGCCAACGCCGCTGAGATTGTAATTGCTCTGCGCCTCTGCGTCCCTGCGGTAAAGAGCGAATACGTTTAAACCGATGCAATACTTTTACGGGGCAAAACAGTGAACGGGAGAATGACTAATTTCGTCGTGCTTTACCGGCTTTCATGAAACGCTTTATCGAACTGCTCCGCAACCGCCACGAAATCATTTACAGGGCATTCCTGTTCCTGGTGGCCTCCTTGCTCATGGTTTACCTGCTGCCGAAAGAAGCGCGTTTTAAATACGATCTGTCCAATATCAAGGGCAAACCCTGGAACCACGAAAACCTGATCGCGCCGTTTAACTTTTCCGTACTGAAAAGCGTGAACGAAATGGCCGAAGATGAACGCCGTGCGCTCGCCGATTTTCATCCCTGCGTCCGGATCCGCGAAGATGCGCTCAGCGAAGCGAAAAAAAACTACCGCCTGCGTTTTGAAAAAGAATTTAAAATGCCGGACAACCTGCTGCCGGACCTGGACCAGGCTGATTTCGTGGAGCCGCCGCTTCCGGGTGATCCTTTTGATCATTACTTTACCGGTGCGGAACTGCTCGATACTATTTTCCATAAAGGGATCGTAGCGGAACGCGGGAGCGACGATGAAATCGTGCAGCTGGTGCGCGGAAACCTGACGGAAGAAACATTCACCAGTGATTTTTTCACCCCGCTCAGCGCCGATTCGTTCATCCAGTCGCAGCTTAACGCCCCGGGTAAATTCGATGTGCAGAAACTTTCCGCCGTCATCGCCCCGCTCATCCAGCCAAACGTAGAGCCGGACAGCGCGCTTACGGCCAGGCTGCGCACCGACCTGCTTTCGTCCGTTTCGCCTTACCGCGGCGGAAAAGCGCAGGACCAGATCGTGATCGGGAAAGGTGAACTGGTGGACGAAGTCAAGTACCAGGAACTGCTTTCGCTCAAGTCCGCGTACGAATCGCAGCCAGGCGGCATGTCGGGCTGGCTGGGCATTGCGGGACAAAGCCTGCTGGTTGTTTTCTGCCTCTCGATCCTCTTTCTTTTTCTTTGGCTTTTCCGCACGGCCACGATGGGCAGCGACAGCAAAGTACTTTTCATCCTGCTCATGATGGTACTTACCGTGGCCATGTCGCGGCTCCCGGAAGTTTTCGAAAATATCCCGGCCGAAGCGCTGCCTTTCTGTATTCTCCCGGTCGTGATGCGCGCGTTTTTCGATACGCGGACCGCACTTTTCGCGCACCTGCTCACGATTTTATTGCTGACATTAAATGTTCACGGCGAACGCTACGAATTCGTATTCATCCAGATCATCGCGGGTATCGGCGCTATTTTCAGCATCGTGAACATGCGCAACCGGTCGCAGATTTTCTTTTCCGTGGTCATGATCTTCGGCGCGTATTCGGTTACTTTTTTCGGGCTGATGGCTGCGCTGGATGGTGATTTTAAAAACTTCGAGCCGATCGATCTGCTGTATTTCGGCATCAGCGCTTTCCTCGTGCTGCTCGCGTACCCGCTGATTTACCTGTTCGAGAAAATTTTCGGTTTCGTTTCCGACGTAACGTTACTCGAGCTTTCCGATACGAATCACCCGCTGCTGCGCGAACTGGCTTCCAAGGCGCCGGGCACTTTCCAGCATTCGCTGCAGGTAGCCAACCTGGCCGAAGAAGCGATTCACCGTATCGGCGGAAATGCGTTGCTCGTGCGCACCGGCGCGCTTTTCCACGATATCGGGAAATCGGAAAGCCCGATGTTCTTTATCGAGAACCAGGTGGGAGACATCAATCCGCACGACGAGCTCAGTTTCGAGGAAAGCGCTTCGATCATCATCAGTCACGTGGCCAAAGGAATTGCAAAAGCCAAGTCGGCGCGCCTTCCCGACCCGGTGATCGATTTTATCCGCACGCACCACGGCACCACGAACACGGCGTATTTCCTCACGCTGTACAAAAAGAAGAATCCCGACCACCAGTATATCGATGAGGAACTTTTCCGCTACCCGGGACCGATTCCGTATTCCAAAGAAACCGCCGTGGTGATGATGGCCGACTCGGTGGAAGCCGCTTCGCGAAGCCTGAAAAAATTCGACGGCGATACGCTTGACCGGCTCGTGGAACGCGTGATCAGCAACCAGATGGAGCAGAACCAGTTCGTGAACTGCGACATTACGTTCCGCGATATCGCCGTGGTGAAAACGATTTTCAAGAAAAAGATGCGCAGCATTTACCATGCCCGCGTCGAATACCCGCGCATGTGATGGAAGACAAGACCCGGAAGAATATCATCATGTACATCACGCTCGTGATCGGCACGGGCGCTTTTCTTTTCAATTTTTACCTGAACCTGCCGATCGTTACGCGTATTGACTGGGTGTATTTTATTTCGCTCGGGCTGGTGGGCGGCGGCATGGTGTACCTCGCGGCGGCGGAGCTTTTTACGTTCAGTCCTAAATTTTTTGCCGATGCCGAAGGACTGAAATTCCCGGACAAAACGGTGATCAAATGGGAAAATATCCGCGGCGTGCGTTTCGAACAGCATAAATCGCCGCAGGGCAGGAAGAAACATTTCCTCATCGTATCGCTGCGTTCCGGTCAGCCCGATCATGCCTGGAATTTATCCGAACAGCGTTTCAACCCGATCGAAGTGATGATGGAAGTGGAAGCGGTGCTGCCGGTAGGTATGCCGCTGGAGAAAGTGGAAGTGAACGAATAAGTTGATGGGATATCCCTTCGGGAAAGTTACCGGAATTTAATTTCGAATGCCGAATGGCGAATTACGAAGTTTAACAGGACACTTCGGCATCCGCAATTCGGCATTTATCATTTCCCGTACCTTCTCATCTGCAGGCAGGACGGTCTGGGCACGTCGATCTGTATTCCTGTTTTTTTCAATAAACCGGTTTTCATATCCCGTTCGAAAACGACAACCGTATGTGTTGCGAGGTTTGCCACGAGCAGAAATTTACCGGTAGGATCGATCACAAAATTCCGCGGATGATCACCGAAAGTGGATTGATGTCCCTGCAGTTTCAGCCTGCCGTTTTCCGGGTCGATCGAAAAAATGGAAATGGTGTTTTCCTGCCTGTTGGACGCGTACAGGAACAAACCGTCCGGCGAAATATGAATATCCGCGCCGCTGTTTATCTCCTGCGGTTTGGCATAAGACAGTATTCTTTGAATCGAATCCAGCTTTCCGTTCCGGTACGCATAACAGGAAATCGTTCCGCTGAGTTCTTCGATGCAGTATGCGAAATTTTTATGCGGGTGAAAAGTGAAATGCCTGGGACCGCTGCCCGGCTTGGTGTTCACGGATAAGCTGTCGGCTGGAACCAACGGGTTTTCGCGATCTGCGTCGAAACGGAATGTGCGGATTTTATCGGAACCGAGGTCGGGGAAAAACATAAAATCATGCTGCGGTGAAAATACGGCTGCGTGGATATGCGCTTTTTCCTGCCGTTGTTTATTGACGCTGCTGTCCGTAAACTGGATGAGCTGCGTGTGCGGATTTAAACTTCCGCCGGCATTCGTGCTGAAAACAGAAACGTTGCCCGCCGTATAATTTCCATTTACAACGAACTTGCCGCTTTTATGTACAGCAACGTAAACGGGATTTTCGCCGCCGGCGTTTTGTTTGTTGATCGTCGTCAGTTTGCCGCTGATGCTGTCGAACGCAAAAGCCGTTACACTGCCTGCGCCGGGCATTTTGGTATCCGTGCAGGCGTATATAAAACGTCCGTCGGGCGAAACCGTAATAAAAGAAGGATTCGTAACCTGCTCTGCAGTACTTACTTTTTTCAGTTGTCCCGTTTTGGAATCGAAGGCGTAAACGTAAATTCCTTTGTCGGCTTGTCCTTCGGTGTATGTGCCGATAAATAAATACGTCGTGTTGTTCTGGCTGTGGGCGGACAGGCTGGAAAAGAATAAGAGTAAAGTGAGTATAGTGAGTATAGTGAGGTGTTTCATCCGGGAGCCCTTTTATTGTTGCAATTTACCAACTTGCCGGGCTGTAAACATTTGCCGTGTGACAATAATTCAAGGAGCAAAATAGTAGTACCAGTCACTGCGTCTCCTGAGTCATTCGAATTTTTCGTTGCAGGAGAGTTTCGTTCGCAATGACTGGAAAAAGTGGAGGAGCGCTGCACGTTTCAAATCCAATCGAGCTTTTTCTTCGTCCGTTCATTTTCTTCCAGCGCGCCGGTATTCACAGTACTGGCCGGCTCAAATAAAAGCAGGTGTACTTCTTCGTCCGCGCGCGGTTTATGCTCCACGCCGCGGGGCACGACGATCATTTCGCCGGGCTGAAGCGTTATGGTCTTGTCGCGGAAATCCATAAAGAGCGTGCCTTTCAGCACATAAAACAATTCATCTTCCGTTTCGTGGTGATGCCATACGAAATCGCCCTGCAGTTTGGCGAGTTTCACCTGCTGCCCGTTGAGTTCCGCTACGATCTTCGGAGACCAGTGCTCACTGAACAGCGCAAGTTTTTCGGAGAGGATGATTTTTTCCATGACTCAATCTTCTTTACAATTTCGACTCCGAAGGTAACAGCAACGGAAACTTCTAAAAACAAAGAAGTTCGAGGCGGACGAACGTCTGAAAAGCGGAGTTTGCCTTTGTAAATGAGCATTTTCAGACGGAGTCCAACGATGAAATTCGCCGTTTTTAGAGGTTTTCATCTTTTCCATAATCGCGCTCGACTTTGCAGATACGCGTTTTATATGCCGAGTACCATTCCGTTTTCCCGCGCTCCTGCGCGATGCGATGCTTGGCATGGCCTTTCCAGTTGCGGATGGCATCGAGACTTTCCCAGTACGAAACGGTAATACCGACTTCGCTGCGAGCGGATTCTACGCCGAGAAAACCGGGCTGATCTTTGGCGAGTTCCACCATGCGCTCCGCCGTATCGTTGTAGTCTTTGTCCGTTTCCGTGCGAAGCGAAGTAAAGATGACCGCGTAATACGGCGGTTCCGGTGTTTTTGCGATCATGAGTACGGTACGGGTTCGTCGCCGGTGATCTGTGCCAGGTGATGCCGCAGGTGCAGCAGGTAATCGTCGATCAGCCAGTCGAGCGTGTGCAGTTGTTTTTCTTTTTTCCCGGTATTGCAGGTGCGCTGCAGGTTCTCTTCGGGCATGTGCTGCACGATACTGATCATGCGCCGGTTGAGCATTTCCCATTGACCGATGATTTCGTGCGAAGGCGAATGCTGGTAAGCCTGTGCAGCCACCCAGCCGTCGGGATCATACACGATATGCGGTTCCTGTTCATGCTGCGCGCGGACGAAACGGCTGATGTTGTTCATGCCCGAATCGACCAGGTGACCGAGGATTTGTTTTTTACTCCATTTTCCCGGCGCCGGCGGTTCGGAAAAATCTTTTTCGGGAATGGATTTCATGCGCTGCGGAGCGGTATCGAGAATACGCCCGAGTTCGTGGATAAATGTTTTTTTCATATGTGTTTTTTTTAGTCCGGCTCTGGCTGCCGCCCGGCCTGATGAGTATGTGTGAGTTAGTTTTGTTTTTCAGTCTGGTCCCGGCTGCCGCTCGACCTGACACGTAACGATCATTATANNNGGGGCCCGGACTACTCAAACCTCAGCGCTTCGATCGGATCGAGCCGCGAAGCTTTGATCGCGGGACCGATACCGGAAATAATGCCGACGACAAAACAAATGGTTACTCCGCCCAGCATCCAGGCCCAGGGAATGACAAAAGTTCCGCTGAGCTGCATCATGAGCAGGTTGCCGATGATGATGCCGAGCAGGATTCCCCCCAGGCCACCGAGTATGCTGATCATCACCGATTCCATCAGGAACTGGCGGAGGATAACCGCGCGCGTGGCCCCGAGCGCTTTCCGTGTACCGATTTCGCGCGTGCGTTCGGTTACCGAAACGAGCATGATGTTCATTAAGCCGATGGCCGCGCCGATCAGCGTGATGATGCCGATGCCGGTTGCGGCGAAATACACGGTACTCAGGTTTTCGTTCAGCAGGTTCGACAGGCTGTCGCTTTTGGTGATCTCGAAATTGTCTTCTTCGCCGATCTCCACCTTGCGTACCACGCGGAAATAGCCAGTGGCTTCGCTGACGGTGGATTCGAGCATGGTAGCATCCCGCGCAAGTACGTTGATCGTAAATGTCATGTTCGGGCGCGAGAAGTACTGGCGTACGTTGGGCAGGGGAAGAATGACCAGTTTGTCGCCGCCGAATCCGAACGTGTTTCCTTTGGAGCCGAGTACGCCGATCACCTGGTATTTCCCGTTGCCTACGGAAATCGTTTTGCCCAGCGGATCTTCTTTGTATTTATTGAAAAGCTGGCTCACCATATCCGCGCCGAGCAGGCAGACATGCGCGCTGTTCTGGATATCCGTGATCGAGAAATTGCGCCCTTTCTTCAGCTCGTAACCCGAAGTCATCAGGTAATTTTCATCCGCCCCGAAAACCTGCACGTTTGGATTACTTTTCTCCGAGCGGTATTTCAGCGTAGAGTTGAACGAAGCGACAGTCGAAACGGAAACGTAGCAGGGAAAATCGAATGTGCGCTGGAAATCGACTGCTTCCTGGTAAGTGATCGGTTTGTATCTCCGGGGTTTTTTACCGCCGCGCCCGATCCGGATGGTCATTTCCCGGTTGCGGATGGTAAACGTATTCGCACCCATATTCTGGAAATTGCTGCTGATGGAATACCGCATGGCTTCGATGGCGGTGAGCGTGCCTACCAGCGAAGTGATGCCGATGGCGATGATGAGCATGGTGAGCAGCGCGCGCAGCTTTTGCCCTTTGATGGAACTGATGGCAATCCGGTAATTTTCGCGCAGCGGCAGTTGCATATTCAATCGGGCAATTAAGCGGGTAAAGTTACACAAAACAAAACTGCCTCTGCCCGGAACATTTTAAGCGGCCGATTTGTTTTATGAACGATAAAACAGGGCAATATTTGCTAATTTTGGAGCCGTTTTCACACAACATCGCAAACCAAAAAACAAAACACCTTATGGCATTCGACATCGAGATGATCCGCGCGGTTTACGCCGGCCTCCCGGCCAAAACAGAAGCTGCCCGCCAGCTGCTCGGCCGTCCGCTCACGCTCACTGAAAAAATCCTTTACGCGCACTTGTCCGGCAAACTGCCCGCAGCAGCGTACGAGCGCGGAAAATCGTATGTCGATTTCAATCCCGATCGCGTTACCATGCAGGATGCCACCGCGCAGATGGCCCTGCTCCAGTTTATGCAGGCAGGCCGCCCCAAAGTGGCTGTGCCCAGCACGGTGCACTGCGATCACCTGATCACAGCCAAAGACAGTTCAGCGCCCGACCTCGAGCGCGCCATCAAAGTGAACCAGGAAGTGTATGATTTTCTCTCCTCGGTTTCGAATAAGTACGGAATCGGTTTCTGGAAACCCGGCGCGGGCATCATTCACCAGGTGATGCTTGAAAACTACGCTTTCCCGGGCGGTATGATGATCGGTACCGATTCGCATACGGTAAACGCCGGCGGTCTCGGTATGATCGCGATCGGCGTGGGCGGTGCGGATGCCTGCGACGTGATGGCCGGGCTTGCCTGGGAACTCAAAATGCCGAAACTGATCGGCGTAAAACTGACGGGCAAACTCAGCGGCTGGTGTTCTGCAAAAGACATCATCCTGAAAGTGGCCGGAATTCTCACCGTAAAAGGCGGCACGGATAAAATCATCGAATATTTCGGCGACGGCGCTGCTTCGCTTTCCTGCACAGGCAAAGGCACGATCTGCAACATGGGCGCGGAAGTAGGAGCGACCACTTCTACATTCGGTTACGACGCGTCGATGGAACGCTACCTGCGCGCCACCAGCCGCGCCGACGTGGCTGATCTCGCCAACAGTGTAAAAGCGCACCTGACCGGCGACCCGGAAGTATATGCCGATCCCGCGAAGTATTTCGACGAAGTGATCGAGATCAACCTCGACGAACTCGAGCCTTACGTGAACGGTCCGTTTACACCCGACCGCGCCACGCCGATCTCGCAGATGAAAGCCGAAGCGCAGAAAAACGGCTGGCCGATGGAAGTGAAAGTCGGCCTGATCGGTTCCTGCACCAACTCCTCGTACGAAGACATTTCCCGCGCAGCCTCGCTGGCCAAACAAGCGGCGGATAAAAAACTCAAAGCCAAAGGCGAATTCACCATCACGCCCGGTTCCGAACTGGTTCGCTATACGATCGACCGCGACGGCTTCATCAAAATTTTCAACAGCATCGGCGGAAACGTATTCTCGAATGCCTGCGGCCCCTGCATCGGCATGTGGGATCGTCCCGGCGCCGATAAAAAAGAAAAGAACACGATCATCCATTCTTTCAACCGGAATTTCAGTTCACGCCAGGACGGCAACCCGAATACGCATGCCTTCGTGGCTTCGCCGGAAATCGTAACGGCGCTGGCTATCGCAGGTGATCTCGGTTTCAACCCGCTGACGGATTCGCTGATCAACGAAGAAGGAAAATCCGTAAAACTCGACGCTCCCACGGGCGACGAACTTCCGCAAAAAGGGTTCGACGTGAAAGACGCCGGTTACCAGGCGCCTGCAGCCGACGGAAGCAAAGTGGACGTAAAAGTGAGTCCCGCTTCGCAGCGCCTGCAACTGCTCGATCCTTTCGCGCCCTGGAACGGCGCCGATTTCAAAGGACTCAAACTGCTGATCAAAGCGAAAGGCAAATGCACCACCGACCATATTTCGATGGCCGGTCCCTGGCTGAAATACCGCGGCCACCTCGACAATATTTCGAACAACCTGCTCATCGGCGCAACGAATTTCTTCAACGAAAAAACGAACAGCGTAAAAAGCCAGCTCGACGGGAATCACGATGAAGTGCCGAAAGTACAGCGCGGCTACAAAGCGGCCGGCATCGGCACGATCGTGGTGGGTGATGAAAATTACGGAGAAGGATCTTCGCGCGAGCACGCAGCTATGGAACCGCGCCACCTCGGTGTGAAAGCGGTACTGGTGAAATCGTTTGCGCGTATCCACGAAACGAACCTGAAAAAACAAGGCATGCTGGCGATTACTTTCGCCAGTGCCGCCGATTACGATAAAATCCGCGAGGACGACGACATCGACGTACTCGGACTGACGAGCTTCGCTCCCGGCGTGCAACTGACGCTGGTGTGCAACCACCAGGACGGATCGAAAGACGAGTTTAAAGTGAACCACAGTTACAACGCACAGCAAATCGAGTGGTTCAAAGCGGGCGGGGCATTGAACATTATCCGTGCATCGGTTGGTGCATAACGGTAGGTAATACGTAGGGGCGATGCTCGGCATCGCCCCTACGTAACGTAACCTGCACCGAACGTATTTTCCAGCAACATGATTTCCCAACGCCCGCCCAGGACGCAAATCCTAAACCGGAAGAGTATCCGCAAAAAAGGCCATGATTATGCGTCCCCCGCATACTATTTTCTTACGATCATGGTCAATGATGGCGAACGCCTGTTTGGTAAAATTGAAAACGGAAAGATAATTTTGAGCGAAGCAGGAAAAATCATAGGTAAACACTGGAAAAAAGTACCGGTTGTTTACCCGAATACTTCGCTGGATGAATTTGTCGTCATGCCGGATCATTTTCATGCTATCCTGCAGATCAAAACCAGAGTAGAGCGTGTTACAGTTGGTAATATTCTGAAATCGTTCAAATCCTTCAGCGCACAGGAAGTTAATGTTTTGCTTGGAAGACAAGGAAACCGGTTATGGCAGAGAAATTATTACGACCGTATTCTGAAAACCCAAAAAGACGTAGAAAGAATTCGCTGGTATAGCCGGCAGAATCCGGCAAAATGGGATTCTGAACAACGGTTGACAGCTGAAATATAGTTTTCTTATTTTAGCTCCTTCTTGCTATGAAGTCCAGAGTCCTTTTCATTTTCCTGGTTGTGTTTTCTTTAGGTCTGCAGGCCCAATCCCCCCGCAAAGCCCGCCGCGACTCCATGATCCGTGTGCATAACCGGCAGGATACCAATTACGTGCGGAAGTATCTCGACCGGCTCATCATTTCACTCAATCAATCCTACCGGCATTACGATGTCCAGTTTTCGCAGAAAGTTCACCCGGATACATCAGGCATTTCTTCGCACCAGTATATTGCCGATGCAAATGTAGTTACCGGCGCCGCTATTGATTTCGATAAAATATCGTTTTCATTTTCGTTGAAATCGGTTTCGCCGACGGATGCCGTTGTTCAGAAAAAAGGAAAAACCAGTTACAGCAGTTTTTCACTTTCGTTCAACGCATTCCGGTTCCGGGTGGAGACTTCGTACCGGAATTACAAAAATTTCTACGATCTGAATTCCGCGCGGTACATTTCCCCGTTTACTGATTCTGTGCCGTATTACCAGTCGCCCATGGATGTCCGCTCGCTGCGCGCGAAAACATTGTTCATCTTCAACAAGAAACGGTTCTCGTACAATGCCGCGTATTACAATACGTACAGGCAAATCAAATCGGCAGGTTCCTGGCTTGGTGTGGCGAACGTTTACGGGTACCGGTTCCGCAGCGATCCTTCTTTTTTTCCGCCATCGTCGCGGGTGTTTTATGATACCTGGGGATACATGGATTATTTCAACGTATTCGGGATCTCCGTCGGACCGGGCGCTTCGTATAACCTGGTGCTTTTTAAAGTGGCCTACCTGAACCTTACGCTGACTACGGGCCTGGATATGCAGCACCAGTATTACCATACACGTGTTTACGACATGTCGCGGGTCATGTGGCGTGCCGGTTTTGCATCCGATTTCCGTGCAGCTTTCGGTCTGAATTTCAAAAACTTTTTCACTTCGCTCACGCTGCGGATAGATTATAATTCATACCTGGCGAAAAACTTCCTCATCGAACCGCGTTACATCACCGGCGATTTTAATATCGGGTACCGCTTTCCCTTCAAACAGCGCAAGTGGGTGAAGAAACTCCAGGAAAACGAATATTACAAAATGCTATGAGCAGATCTTCCGATTTTTTAATCAAAGGCGAATACATTGAACTGATTCAACTGCTCAAAGTAACCGGCATGGCCGATACCGGGGGACAAGCCAAATTCATGGTGGAAGACGGCATGGTAAAACTCAACGGGAAAACCGAACTCCGCAAAAGAGCCAAACTGCGCAGCGGCGATATAGTGGAAGTGGAAGGAAACCGGATCGTGATGAAATAACCGTGTTCACGATTTCAAAACAAGAAAACTGATTTTGATATTTTTTAACGCGACTTTCGTCCGCGAACGGCCGCTTTGTACCCTGAACCGGAGCGACTGCTGCCCGGTCGCGGTGTCGTAGGTATTATCCGGAATCTCGCATGGATATGTGCCTGTTCCGTATTGATTCAAAGGTCCGTCGGCAAAATGAAGCAGTGTCGGGCTGTACGTGTAGGTAAAAAGGCCGCTGACGGAATCCGTAATAAAGACTTCCAGTTTTCCATCCAGGGCTTCATCAAAATCGTTTTCGAGCGAGATGCGGATGATGCTTACTTTGTGAAAACCGGGTATGTCGCTGCTGTGTATTTCGTAGAATTGTTTCAACGTATCCTTTCCGAGTTCTGCTTTGTCGATCGTGATTTCTTTCACGTTGTCGTAGTAATCATAGTTGAACTCCCTTTTCCAGAGAATTCCTTCGAACTGTTTTTCCTGGTGCAGGAAAACTTTCCAGTAATTGGTTTCGTTCATGTTAAACCAGTGGAGAATATAATTCCTGTACTGGTAGTTTTGAACCAGGTTCAGCGGTATGGTGATCAGCGCAGGAATCAATATGATTCCTTGCACCCAGCGCCGCGACCTGTTCAGAAGCAGGGCAAAGAGAACGAAGAATATCGCGTAAAAGTCAATATATGCCCGCAGGCCGAAACTGCCGCCATAATACCAACTGTGCCAGGAAGAAAGTACATAGGTCAGGATGAGGAAGAAACAGATCCACGAAAAGAACAGGTAAAATTCTCTTTCCCTCAGCAGCGAAATTAACCCGAACAAGGAAATAAATAAAACGGGTGCATAAATAAAAAGTCCTTTCCGGTAACTGAACAGGATGTCGGAAAAATGCGGGTCGGAGAAATTGAAGCCTTCGCCCGGGTAGGAGTAAACGAAAAATTTCCCCGTTTGCAGGTACCAGGAAATACATTGTATACTGATTATCGCCACAGTTAAAGCCATGCCGGAAAACAGCGCTTTAAAATTCCGGAATGTTGCAAGAACACCGGCTTTCAGGTTCCCGCCCGATCCCGCGAGAAAAGGAATGAAGAGGATCACAAGTACATTGACATTTCGAAGAATAATAATCAGGCCCAGTAAAACGAAAGCCCATATAAGATGCGATGCCCGGTAGCCTGAAAAATAAGATTTCACACAATAGAAAAATGCCGTGATGGCAAACAGGGAATATACATGGCTGAATGCCGCGTCCTGGTGTACATAGTTTGTCACGGAAGTAGCCAGCGCCAGGAAAAGCTGCAGAAGTACAATGATATACGGTTTGATTTCATAACGCAGCAGCAGTTTTTTCAAAAACCAGAGCGAGAGAAACAGGTAAAAAATGGCGGAATAAAAAACAGCATCCTGGTAAGGCTGCTGGTATCCGTCCCTGTTTGTTCCGTCGGATGGAGTGGCAAGACGCGTGTAAAAGAAAAACGGGCTTTGCAGCAAAGCCGTTCCGCACGGATATTTATTCACCCTGGTTATACTGTCGAGATCGGCGTAAACACCCATGCTGCCTGTGCGTGCAAACAGTTCGGGATTTTTTTTCGGATCGCTGTCTTTCCGGTTGATGTCTTTATGAATGAAAACGGAAGGCAGGTATTCATAATAGCCTTCGCCATCGGCGCCGATGTGCGTGTCCGCTATCCCGATATAATTGTAGAACGTAAGAAGAAGGACGCACACAACCAGGATTTCGAAGATCACCGATCGGATCAATGCAAGGATGGTGGTCAGTATCTGCCTGGACATGTGACTTTTTTGGGGTTTTTGTGCGGACTGATGATAAGGTTCGGGTTCTTTCGGATGACAGAGTAATTATAAAATACCTGTTATTACGCCTGTTCCGGCAAGTTTTTCTCCTTCAAAAAAACGGAAGGAAAGTCCCTCGTAAAAAATACCGGGGTTTACATCAGCCAGTAAAGTGATTTGTGCAGGAACGGTATCGCCGGGATAAACCAGCAATTCGTCTTCGAACGTCTGCATGGCAGGAATACGCTTTTGTCCTTCCACTTCAAACTGTGCGGCATACCCGGATGAAACAGGACTCCGTCGTCCGCCTGCGCTGCCGGGGAGAAAAGTAACCAGCGCGGTGTAGCCCGGGCGGCGTGAAAGTTCTTCGTTCATGGGCATAAAGGAACTAATCCGCGATCAGCAGTTTCCCTGTCGCGAGTACGCGCGTCTCATCCGATACCCTGAAAACATAGGATCCGGCAGGAAGATCACGGCGATGAATGACAACGGTTGCCGTATGATCCGAGACCTGCACCAGTGCATCATCCTGGTAATTCCCGAGGTACCGCCCGGCAAGATCATAAATGCTTACCTGTAAAGCGGACTTGTCAAATCCTTCATGGCTGCTGAGCATGACGGTGCCCTGGCTGGTCAGCGGGTTCGGATATACGCGCGCTGCCGCGGGATAGGAAATAGCCTGGTGCTGCTGTATGCCGACCACGTTCGTGGACTGGCAGGCCGAACTGATTTTCACGAGAAATGCATTCGGAAGAATGCTGTTGTAGCCGAGCGTATATCCGCAGGCAATCGAGCCGTTGTCGCGCGTGGAGGAAATGCAGTACCCCACATCTTCCTGCAGGGTGCCGAACGTGGTATAGCAATTGGCGAAAGCACGGAACATGTAAAAATCACCATATCCTGCACCGAGTCCGAATGAAGTGCCGATAGCGGCATAATCGAAATCGGGCATGACGGCCATCCCGCGGAAATCATCGTAAGCGGGCGATCCGAAATTATATTCCCAGCCGGCTTCGGCACCGGTGTATAAAATTTCATTGATGTACGCGTCGTTGTTCCCGGGGCTGAATTCGATCGTTCCGCAGATGAACATAGCGTACTGCACCCGGAAATCGACAATGCCGTAGCCTGCGTCCGCACGCCCGGGAAGGCCCTCGCGGTGCGACCAGAGCGTATCGCCGAATGTGGTGCAATTCAGTACCCAGATATCGCCGAGCGAATCGCCCAGGCTGCGCACGGTGCCCACGCACGAAATCGTATTGTTCGAATTGTAGGTGATCGCATTCAGTTCATCCTGCATCAGCCCGCCGTAGGCTTTGGTCCAGATCACGTTTCCGTTCATGTCCGTGCGCACGATGTATCCCGCTTCGTCGTTCGTTCCCGCACCGTAGGTTCCGCCGCAAAGCACGAACCCGTTATTGTTCGGCAGCGTATCCACCGAGTAAAGGAAATCCCAGTCGTCGGTACCGATGGTTTTGGTCCACAGCGTATCGCCGTTTTTATCCGTACGGATGAGCCAGCCGTCGTATCCGCCGTTGCCGTAGCTGTTGGAATATCCGCACATCACGAAGCCCGAATCGCGGAGTTCTTTCACCGAATAAAGCCAGTCCACATTGTTTCCGCCGAAATATTTAGTCCACTGCGCAATGCCGAGGCTGTCGGTTTTTACTACGTATCCGTCCGTAAGGCCGTTCCCCGCACTGCTTGTAGAACCCACGAGCAGGTAACCGTTGTCGTACGTCTGCCTCACACAGCGCCCGTATTCGTAAGCTGTTCCGCCGTAAACCTGGTTGAACATGGTGGGCGATTGCGCGTAAAACATCCCGGGTGAGGAAAAGAGGAGGAGGCTTGCCGTTATTTTGAAAATAGGTTTCATGCGCTTTTGAATCAGAATCTTTTACCGAGGGCCAGGTATGCGCCCTGCGCGGTTGTTTTATCCGGTACGAGGTATCCCGCAATATTGTTGCTGCCGATGCGAACCAGCCAGCCCCCCGCAAAAACGCCCTGCACGTCGAGACCTGCATGAAAACGGCAGTATCCGCCATAGCCGGCATCCAGTGAAATTTTCCACCGGTTGCCGAAGTCCACGGATTGCTTCAGGTAAAAATCAGGAAGCATATTGCCGTTGTTGCGGAAGCGGATGCCCAGCGAGGTGCTCATACTGCCTTTCTGCAAATTGCCGCGGTAACTGTACCCGTATTCGGAATTGATCCACCAGGGAAGAATATGTGTGTATGCTTTTTTCTCGTTCACCGTTTTCAGCGTATCGACGGTAAACCCGTTGATGGTCGAATCCGCCAGGTCGTCGAGGTTGAGCGCGTAGCCTTCGAAATGGAAACTGGTATCGGCCGACCTGTTCAGCGTATTCGTGTTCCAGTGCATCCAGCCGATATCGTGCAGGCTGAGCGAGTAAAAAAGTTTGTTCACCGTATCGTGATCGCCTGCGGGAATGACTACGTGAATACCGAGATCGATACCGCCGCCTGCTCCGTTCATCGCTCCGAACCCGGTTACCGCGGTATCGCTTTGCCTGATGGAATAGGCCGCATCGGCATCCAGGAAAAATGCGAGACTGTCGGTGAACAGGGAAGCGCGGTCGAGATCGACTTCGAGCAGCGAGGAGCCCGCGTATGCCGATAAAGCTCCGAAAAGCCTGACCGTGCCGTTATTCCCGGTCTTTCGCGTGTAGGCTGCTCCGCCCTGTACCTGTTTCCAGCTGAACATCCGGAAGTTCGTGGAAGAAGCGTCGATCGTTTTTCCCGCAAAAGGCCGGTTGCCCGAAAATGCAAAACGGAAACCGTCGCCGGTAAAAAATCCGTCGGCATGCTGCCGGCTGCGAAGGGAAGCGAAGTACGACCAGTCCGGCTGCTTCGGGCAGGTCCAGCGGAAATAAATACCCGCTTCATCGTCGAGACCGAAACGGTTGTCTTTGCGCAGGCGGTCATACACGTTTTCCTTCAGCGTGGTGTCGATATATCCGCCGAGGTAAAGTTTGCGCATGAATGCATTGGTTATCGCATCCGAAGCCGCGGAATAACCGCCGAAAGCGGTGATTTCGAAACGGGAACTGTCATCGCTTTGCAGCGGATGGTAATCGGGCGGAAAAATCTGCTGCCCGTGCAGGGACAGGGCAGATGCCGTGATTAAAAAAGTGGCTAAAAAGGTTCGCATAATTTTTTCAGAACTCCACGCGGTAATTGATGTCGGCGGTTACGCGGATGTCGAGTTTGTCGGTGTTGTAAACTTTGGTGTGATAAGGTCCCTGCGCGGTATTGAAAACGGCGCGGATCAGCAGGCGTTCGCTGGACAGGAATTTCTGCATTTTGGTTTCATCGAGCGGTATGCGCACGGTGCTTTTGGTGCTGCCGTTCGCTTTCCAGGTATTGAGCGGAGACGTGGAGGCGATGCTTACCGGCGCGGAGGCGATGCTGTTGGGCGCAGCTACAACCGAATCCGTGATGAATCCTGCGGGATCCAGGAAATACACCTGCAGTCCCGTGGAAAACGGCAGGCCGTTATCGGCATGCACATTAATCGTTCCGCTCAGGATTTTTTCCTTATCCGAAAGGCCGGAAAAATCGGATTGCACGGTATCTGTAAAAGTCAGTGCCGAAGCGATGAAGGACAACGGCATTTCCAGGTTGAGCCGCGCCTTGAGCGGGTAGTCCACAAAAAAGAAATCATTACTTCCCGAAACGTTGCCGAGCGGGTTGGTGATGATGCGCATATCGTAACCGAGCTTGTCGGGCATGTTTTCCACCAGCTGTTTGGCGTTCGAATTGGAATTGTCGAGCGTGTACGTGTACACGTACGGTGTGATCGGAAGCCAGCCCCCGGCCGTTACAGCCCGGTTGAAGTTGATCGCCTGGCCGATGATGGGCGCGGTAAGATTGACCGTGTTCCCGGTACGCGTATTGCGCGAGTAAATATCGTTGATGTACAGGCGCGCATCCATCCCGATATAGTTTTCCAGCTCGATATTCATCTGCAGGCTTTCGAGGGATAAATTCCCGGAAGTGATCTTCCTGAAAAACTCAAAGTCCGATTCGTCCGGCCCCATGTCGATCGTATTGTTTCCGAAATACCCGCGCACGTAATACGGCTCGATTCCCGAAAACGTATTGATCACCGAAACGCTGTCCGGCTGGTAGATCGTTGTCGGACCGCTGGCCGCCGGGTCGATCACCGCGATAAACTCCGTAACAATGGTATTTACGCGGTCTCCGGCCACGCCGGTCATCGTAATATCGTAACCGCTCAGGTCAACGTACGCATTGAGATACGTAGCGTTGAGCGAATCCGGTGCAGCCGGTACGTAAAAGGTAGTATCGAAAGGAACACCGTTCTTTTTTGCACAGGGAATGCGGTAAGTAAGCTGGATCGGCTGGCGGATATCGTTTTTCATCTGCAGGTTCATGTCGCCCTGCCGCAGCAGCACATACACCAGGTCGATACCGCTTATGGCATAGGTGGTTTGCTGAACGTTATTATTCGGTGTAAGCTGCGTGCCCGGCGTAACGGTGAGCGATCCGAAAGGCCAGTTATAAGAATTCGTCAGCGTGGTGTCCGGGATAGTATAAAGCGAATCGCTCGTGAAGTTGAAAAAATCGTTCGAGTACACGATAGTCACCGACTGATCGCCGTTCACCTGCTGCAGGCTGTCGGGAACCAGGTTATCCACGGTAAGGGTGGTATGTGCCAGGGGAGCCATCACCCCGGTATCCCAAAAGGGAGCGCCTTCTTTCCGGCAGGACCCGGAACCGAGCACCAGGACAGCAGAACTGATAATCAATAGTTTTCTCACAAATAGGTATTTGATCCGAAGTAAATGTAGCAATAATGAATGTTTTCTTTCTGGCAAAACCGGATTAATCTTACCCGTTCAGAATGAAAAGGAAACCTTTTCCCCCGACTTTTCGTAAATTTGCCCCGTACAACCATGAATAAGTACGGTAAACGTTTCTGGGTTTCCCTTATCGCGAGTTCACTCGTGATGTACGGCCTTTCCTATTGCTGGCATGGGCTTTTCCTGAATGATTACAGCATGATGAACGTTTCGCAGGGCATTTTCCTGGCTGCGGCTTCCGTTGTTTACCTGTTCATCAGCCTCCTTGTTTGCCGTGCTTTCCTGCTCGTACAACTCGACCGTATTTCGAAACACCCGATGGTCCGTGGTCCCCTTGCCGGCGCGCTTGCCGGGGTGCTTATGTTTATGATCGTGGTCGTTGTAGGAATCACGTACAGCCGGAATGCCAGCGTGCAGTACCTGGCGCTCGACCTGGTGTGGCAGATCATCGAACAAACGATCGGCGGTGTTGTGGTTGGTCTTGTGTATATGTACGTTTACGAACCTTTGCCGGAACGCATGACGTTTGAGGACGAGGAGTAGTTCCTTTAAAATTCCTCCGGAATCCCTTTTCCAGGAAAGTATTTTTTTACGTCGGAATAGTCTTCCATTGAGCAGCAGCGGCAGTCGGCAGCAGCAGTCAACGAAATGCGCTTCGCAGGTTGTCCGGATTTTCCAAGAGCATTGCTGTAATACAAATACTGCTGCTGCCGACTGCCGCTGCTGCTGGAAAAGAGACTCTTTTTTTAGTATTGATACTTATCCCCCCAGCATTTCCTCAAATAATCGCGCAATTCCTTTTCCCGCGCGTTCAATCCCGGATCATAGAGTTTTGTTCCGCTGAGTCCTTCGGGCAGATATTCCGCAAAATTTCCCGAATGATCATGGCTGTAGCGGTAATCCTTGCCGTATCCCATTTCGTTCATCAGCCGGGTAGGGGCGTTTCGGATATGCAGCGGAACGGAAAGGTCGCCCGTGCGCTGCACCAGTTCCGAAGCCTGGTTGATGGCCATGTAGGCGGCATTGCTTTTGGGCGAAGCAGCGAGATACGTTACACACTGCGATAAAATAATCCTGCCTTCCGGCAAGCCGATCATATTCACTGCCTGGAAGCAATTGGACGCCAGCACGAGCGCGGTGGGATTCGCGTTGCCGATATCTTCGGAAGCGAGGATAACCAGCCGCCGGGCGATGAACAGCGGATCTTCGCCGCCTTCGAGCATGCGGGCCAGCCAATAAACGCCGGCGTTCGGGTCGCTGCCGCGGATACTTTTGATAAACGCGGAAATGATATCGTAATGTTGTTCGCCGGCTTTGTCGTACAGCGCCATGTTTTGCTGGATATGCTTCAGCACAGCTTCGTTCGTGATCTCGATTTCGTCGCCGCCGATGGCATTGATCACCAGTTCGAACGCGTTCAGCAGTTTCCGCGCATCGCCGCCCGACAAACGGATCAGCGCTTCGTTTTCACGGATCGTGATTTTTTTCTTTTTCAGTTCATCGTCTTTCCGGCAGGCGGTTTCGAGCAGGTCGGCAAGATCACTTTCCTCGAGCCCTTTGAGCACATACACCTGGCAGCGCGAGAGCAGGGCGGAGATGACTTCGAAAGACGGGTTTTCGGTAGTTGCGCCGATCAGCGTTACCTGGCCTTTTTCAACCGCGCCGAGCAGCGAATCCTGCTGGGCTTTGCTGAAGCGGTGGATCTCGTCGATAAACAGCACGGGCATATTCGTTCCGAAAAAAGCCTGGCTTTTCGCTTTCTCAATCACGTCGCGGATATCTTTCACGCCCGAGTTGATGGCGCTCAGCCCGTAAAAAGGCCGTTTCAGCTGGTGCGCGATGATATTGGCCAGCGTTGTTTTGCCTACGCCCGGAGGTCCCCAGAAAATCATCGAAGGCAATGCACCCGTGTCGATGGCTTTGCGCAGGATCGCGCCTTCTCCCACAAGATGTTTCTGCCCGATATAATCATCGAGCGAAGCGGGGCGAAGCCGTTCGGCAAGGGGAATAGGCGTGTACATCACCCGTAAAGATAATGGTTAAACAGACTTCGCTGGTCGAAGCCTTGGAGACTTCGACCAGCAGAGACCCCGGTACCAGGGATAGTTAAACTGCTTTTTGCCCTTTGAGATTGCCTTTTGTTTTTTGCTTTTTGCCTTTTTAATCACGGCTCGGTTTTTGTGTAAATCCGATTATATTTGTGAAACAAACATCTCCAAAGAAATGATGAGAACGAGACTCCATGTGCTGTTGATCGCATGCTTCCTGCTGACCACGACGGGGCTGATGGCCCAGAAAACCAAGGACGCCCTGAATAACAAAACTTTCAAGGTTACGATGACCGAAGCCAAAAAAGGCAAATCGGGAAAACCTGCGCAGGACGAAATCGAATTCCGGAGCGGGAAGGTGAAATGCAAAACGCTGACCGATCCTTTCGGTTTCGGGCAGATCAAATACGAACTGACGATCGATTCGGTTTATACGTATGAAGGAACGGAAACGATCTACATCGAATTCGAAGCCACGGCCAACGACAAAGAAGGCCAGGAAGTGAAAATGACCGGTATCATTGACGGATACGGAATCGAAGGCTCGCTGGAACTGCTCGACAAAAAAGGAAAAGTGAAAAAACACTACGACTACGTGGGCGGTGAAAAGGGCGGAAAGAAACCGAAAAGCAATAAGAAAAAAGAAGGAGAAGAAGAATCGGGTGAAAAACCCTGATGGTGTTATATAAAATATGAACCGTCTTATTTGAAAAAATGAGGCGGTTTTTCTTTTGTACTTTTCGCAGCGATGCTATGCTTGATCTGATTTCTGCACACGGCGATAAAATCCTGTTGCGCGACAGTGCCGGCGAATACACCGGCCGCGATTTGCTGGAAGCGGGCGGCGCTGTATCCCGCCTGCTCGGCGACCGGCGCGGGCAGCGTATCGCTTTGCTGGCTCCGCCCGGTCTGCCTTACGTCGCCGGTATGACCGGGATATGGCAAAGCGGTGCGGCCTGTGTCCCGCTGTGCCCGGCGCATCCCGCTGCGGAGCTGGAGCATGTGATCCGCGACAGCGAAGTTTCCGTTGTACTTGTCCAGGAAAACATGTCCGCACTTTTGCCGCATTCCGTTTCCGCTATGGTGTCGGAACTTCCGGAGGGCAGAACGGAACCGGGAAACGCAGCGCCTGAACCGGAAAGCGACGCGATGATCCTGTACACCAGCGGGACCACGGGAAAACCGAAAGGAGCCGTGCACACGCATCGCAGCATCCGCGCGCAGATCGATTGCCTGCTGCAGGCCTGGGCATGGACTGCGCAGGACCGGATTTTACATTTCCTGCCGCTGCACCATACGCACGGCATCGTAAATAAACTTTTTTGTTCGCTTGCAGCCGGCGCGCGCTGCGATATGCTCCCGTCTTTTGATGCGGCGGAAACCTGGAACCGGCTGGAAACCGGCGATTACACCATATTCATGGCCGTGCCGACCATTTACGCCAAACTGATTTCGAAATGGGAGGAAGCGGATGATGCGACGAAAAAGCGCTGGTCGTCGGCCTGCGGAAAATTGCGCCTGGTGGTTTCCGGTTCGGCGGCTTTGCCTGTTCCGGTGCTCGAAAAATGGAAAATGATCAGCGGGCATATCCTGCTCGAACGTTACGGCATGACGGAAATCGGGATGGCTTTATCGAACCCGCTGCGGGGCGAGCGCAGGCCGGGCTTTGTGGGTTTGCCTTTACCGACGGTGCGTGTGCGCGTGGTGGATGAACAGGATCGCGACATTACTGCGGAAGGATGCGCAGGCGAATTGCAGGTCGCCGGTCCGGCCGTTTTCCGCGCTTACTGGAGCAACCCGGCAGCAACGGAAAAAAGTTTTACCGCCGGGGAAAACGGAGTTTCCTGGTTCCGCACCGGCGATATGGTGTGCATCGAAAAAGGATATTTCAAAATAGCCGGTCGTCTGGGCACGGATATTATCAAAACCGGCGGTTATAAAGTTTCTGCCATCGAAATAGAGGACGTTTTGCTGAAACATGCTGCCATTGCCGAATGCGCCGTGATCGGCCTGCCCGATGAAACCTGGGGCGAACGTGTAACCGCTGTCATCGTCACAAAAAAAGACCGGTCCGTTACGCTGGACGAATTGAAAAACTTTGCTAAACAGGAACTCGCCCCGTATAAAATTCCGACCCTGCTGAAATCGGTTGAAACGCTTCCGCGCAACGCGATGGGAAAAACGATGAAAGGGGAGTTGCGGAAATTATTTAATGATCCGATTTGAAAATTATTCAATTTGAAAATTTGAAAATGCGCACCAGCCAGCGCGCAGAACATCTTCTCAATTTTCAAATCTTCAAATTGAGTAATCGAGATGATGGTCATCTTCTCAATTTTCAAATTGAATAATTTTCAAATCGGACAAATTAACTATCCGATTTGCACGGCCGCCGTCTTGTTACTAACATTGGACAAATTACCGGCCGATGCTTTCCAGGTTTTATGTTCCCGTTTTTTTCTTCTTTGCTTTCAGCGCTGCCGCGCAGGCGCAACAGTCGCTTACCGATTCGCTGATCGGCCTGTACCGGGCTGCCGTGGCGGATTCCGTAAAAGTGAAACTGCTCGATGATATTGCCAGCGGTTACATCGCATCCCGGGAATGTGATCTTGCAAGAGCCTGGAGCGATACCCTGCTGCAGTTTTCCGAAAAAACAGAAAATGTACACGGGATAGCCCGCTCCAATAATATCAAAGGCAACAGTTTTCTTTACCAGAACAACTACTCGCGCGCGCTGCCTTTTTATTTCAAATACCTTGAGCTGAGCGAGCAGGAAAAAAACAAGCAGGGCATCGCTTCGGCAAATAACAATATCGGGATATGTTATTCCAATCTCAACGATAATAAACTGGCCAAGGAATACCTGCTGAAAGCGCTGCAGGGCAATGCGGAACTGAACAACCTGAAAGGTATTGCGGGCACCTGCAACTCGATCGGCAATATGCTGATGGATGAAAAGAAGTACACCGAAGCGCTCGGCTATTTTCAGAAAGCGCTGGAGTCGCGGAAAACGCTGGGCGATGAGCGCGGGCTGGCCGGGATTTATAACAACATCGGCCTCATGTACAAATACCAGGGAATGTATGACACGGCGCTGGTTTATTACAGGCAGGCGCTCGGCATAAAAGCGAAATTCAATGACAAGGCCGGCATGGCTTCCTCGCTGAGCAATATCGGCCAGGTGTTGTGCGAAAATAAAACGACGCTCGACAGTGCGATCATTTACCTGGACAGCGCGATAAACGTAGCGGAGCAAACGAAGAATATCGATGTGCTGAAAACGGCATACAATTTTATCGGCCTGGCGTACGAACAGAAAGGCGAGTTTCAGCAGGCGCTTGTGGCACGGAAAAAATACGAGGTGCTGAAGGACAGCATGTTCAACCAGGAAAATACCCGGCAGAGCATCCAGGCTAAAATGGATTATGAATTCGATAAGCGCGATGCCATCAAGAAAGCCGAATACCAGGCCGGGCTCGAAAAACGCAACCTGCTGCTCTGGTCGGCAATCGCCGTGCTGCTTATCGTGGCTGTGTTTTCCGTCTTTCTCTATAACCGGTTCAAACTTACGCAGCGGCAGAAACTGGTGATCGAAGTGCAGAAAAAAGAAATGCTCGACAGCATCAATTACGCGCGGCGCCTGCAGGAAGCGATTCTTCCCGCCGTTGAAACCGTGCAGCGTGCTTTCGCGGATAATTTCATCCTGTACAAGCCGAAAGATATTGTCGCCGGTGATTTTTACTGGTTTGAACGTATCGGCGGCATTTCGTTTATCGCGGCGGCCGACTGCACCGGGCATGGCGTGCCGGGCGCGCTGGTGAGCGTGGTTTGCAGCGGTGCGCTGAACCGCGCAGTGCTCGAATTCGGACTGACGGAGCCGGGAAAAATACTGGACAAAACACGCGAACTGGTGCTGGAAACATTTTCGAAAAGCGACAAGGATGTGAAAGACGGCATGGACATTTCCCTCTGCGCTTTTCATGGAAACAAACTGAGCTGGGCCGGGGCGAACAACCCGCTGTGGTATTTCTCTTCCGGCGAACTGCACGAGATAAAGGCGGATAAACAGGCTATCGGGAAAACCGATGAACCGAAACCGTTTACCACGCATACGCTGGAATTAAAAACAGGCGACTGGATCTACCTGTTTACCGACGGCTATGCCGACCAGTTTGGCGGCCCGAAAGGGAAAAAACTGATGTACAAACAGTTCAAGGAACATATTTTGTCCGTATTCCGCCTGCCCGGCCGCGAGCAGAAAAACGCGCTGGATACCGCTTTTGAAAACTGGAAAAGCAAACTCGAACAAGTGGATGATGTGTGTGTGGTCGGAATTAAAATCTGATCACACAGTGAAACGATTTGAAAATTATTCAATTTGAAAATGGAGAAGATTCCCTGCGCGCTGGCCGGTGCGCATTTTCAAATTTTCAAATCGGGTAATTGGTTAATCATCCCCACCAATCCTTATTTCCACCCCACCACGCTCGCGGCCTTTCCCGGCTTTGTTCAATTTCCAGTTCAGCGTAAGCAGGAAGTAACGCTGCAACGTATTGTACTGTAAATCTTCCACGTATGAGCCGGTATTGTTTCGCGTGATGCCGGTATTGCGATTCAGCATATCGTAAACCGAAAGTTTGAGCTGCGCGCGCTTGAATTCCGTGAACTGCCAGGCCAGTGAAGAACGCCAGAGCGGGAATTCCGTGCGGATGCCGCTGCCTGCATTGCTCTCGTTAATCTGGTAACTGAAATTCGATTCCAGCTCGAAGTTTTTCGGAAGTTCCCATTCCAGTTCGATGCCGTACGACTGGTTGGTATACCGGTTATTCGCCGAACTGCGCAGGGAATAAGCGGCGTCCGTTACCGAGTATCGCGCCGTGGCGGAAATATCCACCTTGTCCTTGATATTCACCCGCCAGCGCAGCGAAGGACGATACGTGACGCTGTTCGCGAAATTCTCGGAACCGTTGATGTAACTGACGTAACGGTTGTACGAAACTTCCGGTTCGAGGCTGATATTGCTCTTCAGCTTTTTGACCGGGAACTCGATGCCCGAGAATAAATTGCCGCGATACGAAGGTGCGCCGTTCACCGGCATCGAGGTGGTAACGCCGTATGCGTCGATCGTTTCCGAATTGGCTATCGCGTTTTCCGTGCGCGTAACGGATGCGAACAGGAAAAAATGTTTGTTCTCGAAAGGGTTCATCAGTTTGAAATCAAGCGAAGCCGAGTACGATTGTTCCGGGCTCAGCGCGGGATTGCCCGTGCGGATATACAGCGGGTTCGAATTGTCGATCACCGGCATGATGCTGCCCATGGAAGGCGCAATCACATTGCTGGTTCCCGAAATGCGGATGTCCCTGAATTTGCTGAATGCGTACATGATCTGCGCATACGGCAGCACGTGCGTGAACTTGCTGCCGAAATCGGTTGCATTTCCCGGCACGCCGCCGCTGAGCTGCGACTGCTGCAGCGAAGAACCGAGCGTGAACGAAAGCTTTTCACCGGCGCGTTTGTACCGGATACCGCCCTGGCCGTACCGGAAATCCATCCGGTAATGCCCGCTGTACACGTCGTGCAGCAAATCGTAATCGTCGCTGGCGCTGTTGAAATCAAAAGTCTCGCGTTTGTTTTCGCTCATCGACCAGGAGCCTTTGGCGGAAATTTCCAGCAGCGATTTTTTCCCGAGCGGCTCGGTCCACGAACTGCGCGCGGTTTCATCGTGCTGGATGGCGGCCTGCGCTACTTTTTGTTTTACAGGCAGGTTGTCCGTCGTCGCGCCGGCCGAATCGTAGAACGTCGTCTGGTAATCGTTGTACTGGAAATTATCACCGTCCTTATAATTGCTGTTGAGCGAAAGACTGAAGCTGCGTCCCCGTTTCGCAAACGATTTCTGGTAAAGCGCCTCGTTGGTAAACGTATAGCCGTCGTTCCCGCTGCGTACGCCGCGTATGCCCGAATTGCTGTACAACCCGCTGCCGGTCAGCGTGCGGAATACGTCGTACGAACTCGTCCGGCCGTTCTGCAGGTTGAACGCCGGCGCAATCCGCAGCAGGCTCAGCGAATCGATTTTGTAACGCAGCTGCAGGTTCAGCCGGTGATTGTCGGTATATCCTTCGCTTTTGCTTGTCGTGGAAGTGAAGAAAGAGGAGTCCGGCAAAAAATACTGGCGGTCCGAAACCTGGTTGATCACCGGGTGCAGCCGGTTGTAGAAATAACTCCCGGTAAGTTCTGCCTGGTTTTTCTTTCCCCAGTCGTCGCTGAAATGCGTGCCGGCCGACCAGTTGTCGTTCAGTCCTTTTTTCTGCCCGGAAAGCAGGCTGCTCAGTCCGCTGCTTCCATCGTCGGTAAGCGTTACCTGCATATCGCCGCCGCCCGTCGACATGCCCATGCCGCCCATAAAGCTCATGATGTCGCGGAATGAAAACGGCCGCTCGTTGATGTTGTTGGCATTCGCCAGGATCGCGAACTGGCGGCCGTTTTCGAAACGGTTGATGTTGACTTTGCCTTTGTATTTATTTTCGTACCCGTATCCGCCCTGGATATTTCCGAAGGCGCCTTTTTTCTTGTCCTTCTTCAGCTTCAGGTTGATGGCCATGTCGGTATTCCCGTCGTCCATGCCCGTCAGTTTTTCATTATCGCTTTTCTTGTCGAAAACCTGCACCTTGTCGATCGCATCCGCCGGAAGATTCTGCGTAGCGATGTTTGGATCGTCGCCGAAAAATTCCTTCCCGTCAACCAGCACCTTGTTCACCGTTTGCCCGTTTACCTTGATCGAGCCGTCGGACTGGATTTCCACGCCGGGCAGTTTTTTCAGCAAATCTTCCACCACAGCATTCGATGTCGTTTTAAAAGAACTGCCGTTGAATTCGAGCGTATCGCCTTTCAGCGTAACCGGCGGAGCATCTTCGGCGATTTCGAATTCGGGAAGTACCTGCGCTTTATCGAAGAGGCGGAGCGTATCGAACTGGTGATTCGGTTTTTCAGGCGTAAGTGTAAAACGCCGGCTCATGCTGTGGAACGCGAGGTGCGTGATCAGTATCCTGTACGATCCGGCAGGAACGTTCTTAAGCAGGAAACTGCCGTTGACCTGCGAAAGCGTAAAACCGACCAGTGAAGAATCTTTGCTGTTCTGCAAAGTGACCGTTGCACTGGCAACCGGGCGATTCAATGAATCGGTAAGCGTTCCGCCGACAAAACCATTTTGCGCCGAAAGAAAAGATGGTGCGGCAACAAGGAAAAAAAAGATAAAGCGTTTCAGCATGATGAACATATTAATGATTGTTTAAAATTCCTACCGGAATAAACCGTGTATCAGTTCAGAGTCGGGAGCTTTGAGTTCGAGTTTTACACATACTTGTCAGGTCGAGCGGAGACGAGACCGACTTAATACAAAACTCCGAACTCAAAGCTCCCGACTCTGAACTGGAACAAAAGTATTTCAGTTTGTTCCCGGGGCAGGTTAACAGGCCCGTGAATATGGTTAATTAAGGTTAACGCATATTCCGTTATCCGTTTGCCCGTTTACCTGTTTACCGTTTTCAGTTAAATACTAAACAGTAAACGGTAAACGGGAGAACAGTAAACGGTGAACGGGAGAACAGTAAACGGTAAACGGCGAACAGTGAACGTAGAATAATGTAGACCCGTCGAAAAAAGCACAAAGCAGGGTAGGGAATTCAAAAAATAGTCGACATCTTTGTGAGCATAGGAAATCACTAAAGTAATTTCAACTTTTAATTCAGGGTATGGCGAGCCTTACAATGAATATTTCGGTGCAGAAGGTGAATCATACCTTACGGTGATCTTCCGATCAGCCCGGCCAGTTCGATGATCCACTACGGCCAGTCGATTTTCGAAGGCATGAAAGCGTATCGCTCCGACAACGGCGGGATATTGCTTTTCCGCCCGGTTGAAAACCAGAAGCGCATGAACGTATCGGCCCGCCGGATGGCCATGCCCGAAGTACCCGAAGATCTTTTCATGGAAAGCCTGCTCGAACTGGTGCGCATTGATCGCGACTGGGTTCCCGACGGCGAAGGACATTCCCTGTACATCCGCCCGTTCCAGATGGCTACCGATGAATACATCGGTGTAAAAGCATCGGATACATATAAATTCATGATCATCACCACGCCGGTCGGACATTATTATTCCGAACCGCTTCGCGTGATGGTGGAAACCCAGTTTTTCCGTGCCGTGCAGGGCGGAGTAGGTTCTACGAAAGTTTCCGGGAACTACGGCCGTTCGCTTTATCCCACGCAGCTCGCCAAACAGAAAGGCTACGACCAGCTGATCTGGACGGATGCCAGCTCGCACCGTTACGTGGAAGAATCGGGAACGATGAACCTCATGTTCGTGATCGACGACGTGCTGATCACGCCCCCGCTCGGCGATACCATTCTCGCCGGCATCACGCGCGACAGCGTACTCACGCTTGCCCGCGACTGGAAAATGAAAGTCCAGGAACGCCGCATCGCCGTGGATGAAATTTTCGACGCACACGCCCGCGGGCATCTCCAGGAAGCATTCGGAACCGGCACCGCCGCTACGATTGCGCAGATTTCCACCATCGGCCACGAAGGAAAAGATTACGAACTGCCGCCCGTTCCGCAGCGTTACTTCTCCAACAAAGTAGGCAAAGCCCTCGACGATATCCGCCGCGGACGTGCAGAAGACAAGCACGGCTGGGTAGTAAAAGTGGTCTGAGCCTGATTTTCTGCGGGGCATTTTAATGATCAATGCCAAACGCCCAGTGAACAAGGTTCATCGGAGAAATTAATTGATCATTGAGCGTTGAGCGTTTGACATTGTGCGTTCCGTCGTCGGAAAGAATCACATACTTATGCTTTTATGGCCCAACGCAGCTTCGCCGAACGCGCGCGCGGATTGGCATTGCATTCTTCCGCTGATGGCCGTATCGGGTCCGGGGCGACTTCACTGTAAATGCCTTCACGGAATAATCGCTGGAAGGATTTTTTTACGCGCCGGTCTTCTCCCGAATGAAAGGAAAGTATGGCCACGCGTCCGCCGGGTGCGAGTACATCGGGTAGTTTTTCCAGGAATTTTTCCAGCGCGCCGAATTCGTCGTTCACTTCGATGCGCAGGGCCTGGAAACAGCGCTGGCAGGCTTTTTTAACTTCTTCTTTCCGGCTTGTCTGTGGAATAAATTCCAGCGCTTCTTTAATGATTTCCTGTAGTTGTGTCGTGGTTTCGATCGCGATTCCTTTTTTGACCCGGGATATAATGGCTTCGGCAATAGGATCGTAATACGGTTCGTCGGCGTTTTTCATGAGTAGTTCTTCCAGCTCATCCCGCGAAATGGTTTTCAAAAGCGTGGCGGCGGATTTCCCGGTTTTGGGATTCAACCGTAAATCCAGCGGACCTTCCACTTTAAATGAAAAACCCCGTTCCGGGTTATCGATCTGCATGGAAGAAACACCCAGGTCCGCGAGTACAAAATTCAGCGGACCGGATTCGGCGACAATTTGATCAATACCGGAAAAATTCAGCTTTTTGATAACCAGGACATCCGGTCCGTAACCCAGTGCGGCCATGCGATCGCGCGTCCGGGGCAGTTCCAGCGGATCCACATCAATGGCATACAGGCGTCCGCCGGGAAGCACACGTTTAACCATTTCAGAACTGTGCCCGCCATAACCCAACGTAGCATCCAGGCCGGTTTGCCCGGGAAGGATGTGGAGAAATTCCATGATTTCGTTTACGCAGATGGAACGGTGCATGCCTGCCGGAGTGCGACCCTGCTGCATCACTTTGGCAACATCATCTGCATATTGCTCCGGCTGCAGTTCTTTGTATTTCTCTTTAAAGGATTTGGGATGCGTGCCTTTGTAGCGTATGCGGCGGGGACGTTTCGGCTCCTGGTCATCCATAACGCAAAACTATTGAATTCTAATCAACGATGCGATGTGAATACTATTCTTCTTACCGGGATGTGATCGTTCTCATTTAATGGATATTTTTGGACGGAAGCAATCCATACGCCGATATGCACTACAAAGTATCCTACACCAATCCGCAGCAGCATTATATTTCGTTCGAATGTACCATCGGCAAAGTAAAAGGAGATGCGCTGCTCATCCAGCTTCCGTCCTGGCGCCCCGGCCGTTATGAGCTTGGTAATTTTGCGAAGAACGTGCGCGGGTTCCGCGTTTCCGACGAAAAAGGAAATGCGCTGCAGCATACCAAAATAACCAAAGACTGCTGGTCGGTTTCCTGCAAAGGCGTTTCCACGGTCCGGGTTTGTTACGAATACTTCGCTACCGATCTCAACGCGGGCTCGACGTATCTCGACGAGTTCCAGCTTTACATGAACCCGGTGAACTGCTGCGTGTATGTGCCGGAGCGGATGGGAGAGGAGCATGTGCTCGAATTCGTGCTGCCCGAAGATTACGAGATCGCCTGCGCGCTTACGAAAAAAGACAAACGCACGCTCGTCGCGCCGGATTTCGACCGGCTGGCCGACAGCCCGCTCATCTGCAGCGCCACGTTGAAACACCAGTGGTTTGTGCTCGACGGCGTGGAATTCCACCTCTGGTTCCAGGGCGAATGCAAACCCGACTGGGGAAAACTGATTGCGGACTTTTTTATTTTCGTGAACGAGCAGATGATGCTGTTTCGCTCATCGTGTCCCACGCATGCGTACCATTTCTTTTTCCAGGTCGTGCCTTTCCGTTTTTACCATGGCGTGGAACACGTGGATTCTACCGTGATCGCGCTCGGGCCCGGTTATAAACTGATGACGGATGTTTACCACGACCTGCTCGGTGTAAGTTCGCACGAACTTTTCCACGCCTGGAACATCAAAAGCATTCGTCCCGCCGAGATGCTGCCTTACGATTTCACGAAAGAAAACTATTCGCGCTCCGGTTACGTTTGCGAAGGCGTAACGACTTATTACGGCGACCTGATGCTTTTGCGTTCCACCGTTTTTTCGGAAGAGGAATACTGGCCCACTTTTGAAGAACGCCTGCAGAAACATTACGATAATCCCGGCCGGTACAACCTGTCGGTAGCCGACAGTTCCTTCGATACCTGGCTCGACGGGTACGTTCCCGGTGCGCCGGGCCGCAAAACGTCCATTTACGACGAAGGATGCCTGCTCGCTTTTATAACGGATATCCGCATCCGCCGGGCCACGAACAACGATTCGTCGCTGGATGACGTAATGCGCCTGCTTTACGAAGACTTCGCGAAAAAAGGTAAAGGCTACACCGAAGCCGACTATAAAGCCCTGCTGGAAAAAGTATCCGGTACCGATTTTACGGATTTGTTCGATAGCTACATCAATGCCGCTTCCGATTACACGCCTGCGCTGGAAGATGCGCTTGCGTATATCGGGCATAAGCTGGTGATGCGGCCGTCATCGAAACTGCAGGAGCATTATTTCGGCTTTAAAGTAGCCGAACCGGGCGGAATTACCCGGGTAACGGCTGTTTATCCCGGCTCACCGGCCGAAAAAGCCGGCCTGGCGCTGAACGACGACATTCTCGGGGTAAACGGTATGCCGGTAAAAGCCGACCTGGCGGAATGGCTGCGCTATTTTGGAAAACGGCCCGCTGAACTCGTCATTTCTTCCGCCGGGAAAGTCCAGGTACTGAAACTGGAAATCGCCGAAAAGACGTTTTACCCGGTCTGTAAAGTCGAAAAAGCCGACCAAATGAGTGTCGTGCAAACCGATTCCTGGCAAAACTGGTGTGGAAAACGTACCGTTTCCAGCTTCTAAACGACAATAAATCATTGTATATCAACAGATTTTGTAGTTGTTAATAAGTCCTAACACCTACCTATTTGAAAACTGTATAAAAAGGGCTTGTTTAGCAGTCAGATTCAAAACCAACCAATCTAAACCAACAACCAAAAAAGAACAACTATGGAACAACAAGCTAACGCTGCACCGGCAAGACCGACTCTTCTGACAGTGCTTTGCATTCTCACATGGGTAGGAAGCGGTATCGCAATTGTCATGCTTTTTCTTGCAAAGGCAGCACTTTCAGTAGTATCATCAGGAGCCGAAGCAATGGGCAACCTGGGCGCAGCTATGGCCGAGTCAGCTGGCGAAAGCGGAAGCGCAGCATCGGCAGAAATGAGCAAAGCTATGTCCGAAGTTGATAAAGTAGCCGCTAATTTTGGTACTTACCTGATCGTTGGTATTATCTGCGCTCTCCTTTGCATCGTAGGATCGGTTATGATGTGGAAACTTAAGAAAACAGGTTTCTATGTTTATGTTGCCGGTGAACTCGGCGCTCCCATCGCAGCTATCGTTCTGCTTGGAACAGGCTACGCTATGGAAGGCGGCATGATGATCGCAAGCACATTCGTACTGCCGATTTTGTTCGTGGTCCTCTACGGCCTGAACCTGAAACATATGAAGTAACCAGCGATTTTTCGCAGGAAATGTGAAAGCCCTTCGGTTATCCGAAGGGCTTTCTTGTTTCAGAGAAGCTCTGAAAACGGCGGATTTCATCGTTGGGCGAATAGCTGAAAATGCTCATTTACGAAGGCAGACTGCGCTTTTCAGCTATTCACCCGCCTCGAACTCCTTGCTTGCAGAGCTTCTCTTATTGGTTCAAAGGACCTTCCTCTTACAGCTTTCCTTCAGCCGGCCTGCGGAATAGTAGTATTTCCGGTAATAGGCCTCGTCCAGGTCGTTGATCATCACGCCGCCGTGTACCGTAGCGTGAGCAAACTTGTTGTTGCCGAGATAGATACCGACATGTGATATTCGTCCTTTCTTGATTTTAAAGAAGACCATATCGCCTTCGCGGAGATTTTTTTTGGAGACGGTATCGGTCAGCGGGAAAAGATTACTGCAGCCGCCCTGCAGAAGAAGCCCGTAACTGTTGCCATACATTTTTGCTACAAACCCCGAGCAATCGATCCCTTTTTTGGTATGCCCGCCGCGCAGGTACCGTGTCCCCAGCCAGTCGTGGACATGATAATACAATACCCGGCTTTCCGCCGAATCCGGGAAAAGCCCGAAGCGGCTGTAATAATTCCGCAAACTGTCGGTGATCACAGGAACCGGCACAGCCTTTAAAGTATCCGTCTGCCCGGAAGCAAACGGACAGGAAAGAATAAAAGAGGCCAGCAGCACAAAAACCGCTTTCCGGATACTGTAGGGGCGATTCACCGAATCGCCCGAAGAACCCGGAGCCCGTGTACAGCGTATTCTGGCCAATTTATATTTACTTAAAATATTCAAAATCATTATATTAAAGTACTTACTTCACTTTTTACTCAATACCATAAACCACTCTCTTCCTTCCCTCGGACCAATCGAATTCCGGCAGCTTTCCCAAACCCCGAAGTTGAAATACGGCTTGAAATACGGTTCATATTCCGCCGGACTTCCGCCGAAAGGCGGTTTATCGGTATTCAGCGCATCATTGAAAAGCACGCCGGCCAGTTTTCCGCCGGGATTCAGCAATTCCGCCATTTTCCGGGCATAAGCGGGGCGAATGGCAGGATCGATCGCGCAAAAAAAGGTTTGTTCGAGAATGAGGTCGTACGTTTCCGCATGTGTGAAAAAATCATCGCAGATCAGCTGCTTTTCCGGGAAAGCGGAAACTCTTTGGTGAAATTGTTCCAAAGCCACCGGCGCGATGTCCATCACGTACGTATTGGTAAAGCCTTGATTCCAAAGATATTCCGCCTCATAGGCATTCCCCGCGCCGGGGATAAGTATTTTGGTATTCTTATCCGTAAGCCGATCGATATACCCTTTGAGCGGCCCTGACGGATAGCCGATATCCCAGGCAGCATCGCGGTTCAGGTAGCGGTCGTTCCAGTAATTTTTATCCAGTGCAGGCAATGTCATGATTATCCAAAGTTACGAATAAGCTATTCCGGGTTCCTTCATGCAGTGCGTCTTGTGGAAAAAATCCCGGCCCGCGCCCAATTGGGTAGCGTAACAAAGCGTTGTTTTGTGCGTCATACTTTATATTGCCGATTTGGGATTTCCGATTTTCGATTGCGCACAACCAGCCGCACAATTTCTTAAAACCGGCAATCAACAATCCCAAATCGGAAATCAGTTAACGATACATCATTTTGGACTATATAGAATTAGATATAAAAATCACTCCCCGCATTCCCGCAGGCGATATCCTGATGACCGAACTGGCCGAATCGGGTTTTGAGAGTTTTGATGAAACGAAAGAGGGCCTGAAAGCCTATATCGTCGCGGAAAACTTTACGGAACAGGCGCTTCAGCCGCTCACCGGCTGGGACCAGCAGTTGGCGCAGATAACGTACACCCGCCGCACCATCCCCGCGCAAAACTGGAACAGTGTTTGGGAGAGCCAGTTCGAACCGGTACTCGTCGCCGGCCGTTGCCGTATCCGCGCCCCGTTTCATGAGCCGGATCATGGCGTGGAATTCGACCTGCTGATCGAGCCGCGCATGTCGTTCGGCACCGGCCACCACGAAACGACCAGTTTAATGGTTGAAAAGTTATTAACAATGGAACTTGCCGGGAAAACGCTGATGGATATGGGTTGCGGAACAGGCGTTCTCGGTATCCTGGCGCTCCGGCTCGGCGCTGCTGCGGCCCAAGGCGTTGACGTGGAAGAAAACGCCGTGGAAAACGCCCGGGAAAATGCTTCGCGGAATAACGTTGATTTCCCTGTTGAAAAAGGAGACCAGCGCCTGCTCGAAGGCCGGAACTTTGAAGTAATTTTAGCTAACATCAATAAAAATGTATTACTCCAAAGTATCTCCCGGTATGCGGAAGCATTAAGCGAAGCAGGCGCGCTCGCCATCAGCGGATTTTTTGTTACCGATGAAGATGAACTGATCGCGGCAGCCCAGGCATCCGGCCTGCACATCAAAGACCGGAATTCGCGGAACAACTGGAGCATGCTTTATTTTGAAAAAACAAGAGGCGTATGATAAGGAAGGCGATTGTAACCCTGGTATTGCTTTGCAGCGGAATCCCCGCCCTGCAGGCCCAGTCACAAATCAAAAGTTTCAGCGAAGACCCGGTAAAGTTTATCGAGGAACTGCAAAGCTATTTTGAGTCTGCCGAGAAAAAAGAAGGAAAAGATTACGTCGAGGAATTCAGCAAACTCTACTGGATTACCAATAAAATAGACGATTATAAAAAGCAGTACATCTACCGCAACTGCAACCAGATGCTCAAACGGCGTTTCAAGCCTACGCCCGAGTTCCGCAACTACCTGAACGCGGTCAAATCCTTCGTGGACAATAATCTTTCCGGCGGAAGCTGGAACGACTGGCAGATCTGCTTCGATAAGCTGGCAGCCGGTAAATCGAATAAATATTTTGCGGATTACCTGGCCATGAGCGAAACGCTTTTTGCCGACAATACGTTTTACAAATCGCAGACGACTTTGTGGAAAGCGGATAACGCCAACTGGATGATCATCTGCGACAGCGTACCCATGGTGAAATTCGGTTCGCTCACGCTGAAATGCTTAGCTAAAGGCGACAGTTCCATCATTTACAATACTTCGGGAACGTATTTCCCGTCAACCGGAACCTGGGTCGGGAAAAACGGGAAAGTAAACTGGCGCCGCGTCGGAATCCCGGAAGAGGAACTGAAAGCCGAACTGAAAAATTACAGGATCACCCTGAAAAGCGGCGGCTACGAAGCGGATTCGGCCATATTCTACAATAAAAATTACTTCCAGGGAAAGCCGCTGCTCGGCAAGCTCAGCGAAAAAATAGTGGCCGACGCTTCCGATAAAAATGCGAGTTACCCGCGTTTCGAATCGTATTCGCAGCGTTACCAGATCAAGTCGCTTTTCCCGAATGTTGATTTTGAAGGCGGTTTTACGCAGGTCGGTGCACGCTTTATCGGCTCGGGAAATAAAGAGAACCGCGCTTTCGTCGTTTTCAAACGCAACAACAAGGACTTCCTCCGCCTGGAAGGGAAAAGTTTTGTGATTACGAAAGAACGTTTGACCTGTCCGGATGCTTCGGTGCGGTTCAGCCTCGATAAAGATTCCATTTTCCACCCCGGCCTCGATTTCAAATATTTCATCGACAGCAATAAGGTTGTCCTGTACCGCAGCGGCGATGGGGCGACGGCAACACCGTACTACGATTCCTACCACCAGGTGGATATCGATGTGGAACGTATCGTCTGGAAAACGGACGAACCGCGGATCATCCTGCAAACCACGCCGGGCAGTTCGCTCGGTGAAGCGCAGTTCCAGTCTAGTAATTATTATCGCCAGTACCTGTACGATAAGCTCCAGGGCATGGATGCCGTGCACCCGCTGATCCGTATCCGCGACTTCGTGAAGAAGAACGGCGATGTACGGACATTCACCGTTTTGCAACTGGCCAGCTTCTGGAAAATCACGCCCGAGAATTTACGCCCGGCGCTGGTTCCATTGTCCAATGCGGGCTTTATCATGTTCGATATTCCCGACGACGAAATCACGGTCAAGGATAAACTCTTCAGTTATACGCTGGCCCGCGCCAAGCAGGTGGATTACGACGTACTCGATTTCCGTTCGAAAGTGCAGCCCGGAACGGCAAACGCCTCGCTAAACCTGCTGAACAACGACCTGACGATTTTCGGTGTGAAAGAAGTCGCGCTCAGCGATTCGCAGAACGTGGTGGTTTTCCCCGCCGAGGATAAACTCATCCTGAAGAAGAACCGGAACTTCACCTTCCAGGGCTCCATCATGGCCGGCCGTTTCGACTATTACGGGAAGCAGTTCCTGTTCGACTACGATGCGTTTAAACTCAAGCTGGACAACGTGGATTCCGTGCGGATCTGGGTGGACGGTGACAAACCCGACCCGAACGATCCCAAAGGCCGGCCCATCCAGGTAAAAGTAAAAAGCGTGATCGAAAACCTGAACGGCGAACTGCTCATCGATTTGCCCGCGAATAAATCAGGACTGAAACCGTATGCGAAATACCCGACGTTCACTTCGAATAAAGAATCGTTCGTTTATTACGACCGGCCGACTATTCACAAAAGCGTGTACAAACGCGATGATTTTTATTTCAAACTCGATCCGTTTACAATCGACTCGCTGGATAACTTCTCGAACGAAGGATTGAAGTTCCTCGGTACGTTTAAATCGGCCGGTATTTTCCCCGAAATGCGCGATACGCTTCGCCTGATGCCCGATTATTCGCTGGGCTTCGACCGGAAATCGCCGCCGGCGGGCCTGGCCAACTACGGCAGCAAAGCGAAATTCAACAATACGTTCCACCTCAGTAACCAGGGACTTCACGGGGAAGGTTCTATCGATTACCTGACTTCGCACGTGGAATCGAATGACTTCCTGTTCTTCCCGGACGAAGTGAACGGCGTGGCCCAGGTTTTCGATATGAAAGAACAGAAGGGCGGGAAAACGGAATACCCGAACGTGAAAGGCGAAAACGTGCAGCTGCACTACCTGCCGAAGAGAGACAATATGCAGGTGACCAGCAAAGAGAAAAAATTCAGCATGTACGACGGCAGTTCATCTTTCGGCGGAACGCTTACGCTTACCCCGCAGGAACTTTCGGGCAACGGTTTGCTGGAATTCGCCACGGCTGAAATGGATTCGAAAGACATGGTGTTCAAACAGCACGTGGTGGATGCCGACACGGCCAACTTCCGCCTGAAAGCGCTTGAACTGGCGGGACTCGCGTTCGATACCAAGAACATGAATGCGCATCTCGATTTTGAAAAACGCGAAGGCGAATTCAAAGCCAACGGAAAAGGATCGATCGTGGAATTCCCCGTGAACCAGTACATCTGTTACATGGACCAGTTCAAATGGTTTATGGACAAAGGCGAAATCGAACTGGGCGGAAAACCGAAACCCAGCCAGGCGGAAATCAATATCGAAGGACCGGAATTCATTTCCATTCACCCGAAACAGGATTCCCTGCGCTTCAACGCTCCGCGTGCGAAATACGATCTGAAGAACTACATCATTTCTGCAGAAGATGTAAAAAAGATTCTCGTGGCCGACGCCGAGATCAAACCGTACAAAGGCGACGTGATCATCGAAAAGAACGCGCACATGAAAACACTCGAAAGCGCAGAAATCACAGCCAACGCCATTACCCGGTACCACAAACTGTTCAACGCGACCGTAAATATTTACGCGAAAAAATCATACGAAGCCGTCGCCGATTACGCTTATATTGACGAGAATAAAGGCGAGCAGATTATCCATTTCGCCAAAGTAACGCCCGATACCAGCGGTCAGACGTATGCTGAAGGATCGATCGCCGATACCGCGAAATTCATGCTCAGCCCGGCGTTCGACTATCGCGGGAAAGTGGTCTTGGCGGCGAATAACCAGTTCCTCGTATTCGACGGAACCACGCAGCTCCAGCACGATTGCTCCATCGGGAAAAGCCGCATGAAGTTCAAAGGCGAGGTGGATCCGCTGCAGATCATGATCCCTGTGGGCGAAGTTCCGGCCAACGAAGAAAACGTGCCCGTCGCGCTGGGTATCATGAGTACCGTGGATTCCACGCATATCTATTCCGCGTTCCTTTCCCCGCAGCGCGCGCGCAGCGACGTAAAAGTGATTACCGCCACCGGCTTCCTGGTTTTCGATAAAAACTCGCGCGAATACCGTATTTCGAACAAGGAAAAATTGGTGGAACGCTCGCTGCCGGGCAATTACATCGCTTTCCATACCACCAACTGCACGGTTACCGGCGAAGGAAAAATGAACCTCGGCGCCGACCTCGGGCAGGTAGTGCTCATGCCGATCGGGAATGCCACCAATTTCAGCATCGCCGACAGTACCGTGTTCAATATGGTGATGGTGGTCGATTTCTTCTTCGACGACAATTGCCTGGAGAAAATGGCCGATGCGATCAATGCGAATACGGCGCTGCCCCCGACGGATTTCTCCAGCACAACCTTCCAGCGGGCCCTGACCGAACTGATGGGCAAAGACAAGGCCGACAAGCTGATTACCCAGTATAACCTGTACGGAGCGCCCCGCAAATTCCCGGACGAATTGAAGTACGCATTATTCTTTAACGACCTGAAAATGAAGTGGCACCAGGCCTCAAAGTCGTATATTTCGGTAGGTAAACTGGGCCTGGGTAACATTAATAAGAATCAAATTAATAAATTTGTGGACGGAAAGGTCCAGTTGGAACGTAAACGGGGGGGCGATGTACTCCATATTTATTTCGAACTGGACGGCGGAAACTGGTATTACTTCAAGTACGTGAACGGGGTAATGACAGCGATTTCTTCGAACGATGCCTTCAACAATATCATCAAGGAACTGAAGGACGAAAAGCGGAGAAAAGAAGCCGAAAAAGGAGGGAAGCCCTACCGGTTTATCCTGGGTAATCCCGCGGATAAAGGCTTGTTTACCAAGAAGATGCTCCGGATCGAGCAGTCCGGCGAACCCGGCGACGGGGGCGGAAATTAAAACGAGCGGATCGTTCCCGGTTTCGGGAGCGGACGAAAACATAAAAAATGATTACCACAAGTTCAGCATTGGCGCTTCTTGCCGCCTACCTGATCGGATCGATACCGACGGCGGTATGGCTTGGTAAGTTTTTTTACGGGGTTGACGTCCGTGAACACGGCAGCGGGAATGCCGGGGCAACGAACACATTCCGCGTTTTGGGCAAAAAAGCCGGTATCCCGGTCCTGCTCATCGATATTCTCAAAGGTTTCGGGGCCGTGAGCCTGGTTATGCTCGCCGGCGATTACAAGGTGCAGACGAACGATTTCGTGGAAATGCAGATTGCCCTGGGTGTGGCTGCGGTACTTGGTCATATTTTCCCGGTTTACGTGGGCTTCCGCGGCGGAAAAGGAATCGCCACGCTGTTCGGCGTGATCCTGGCCGTTCACCCGATGGCCTGCCTGGCGGCTTCGTCGGTTTTCCTGCTTGTTTTCCTGACCACAAACTACGTATCGCTCGGCTCGATCTCTGCCGGGATCGCATTTCCCTTTATCATCACCCTGTTTTTTCGTGATTCTGCGCTGCCTTCCATGGTGCTGTTTTCCGCCCTGGTGGCCGTACTGATCCTGATCACGCACCAGAAAAACATCGAACGCCTGCTGAAGAAACAGGAATCGAAAATACGGCTGCTGAAAAAGAAAGAAAAACCCGTCGTGGAGCAGGAAACGGGTATATAATCTGGCTACCTAGTACAATCCCCGCAGCAACTGCTGCATCCTGTTCATCTCCGTATTCAGCTTCGCAATCCCGATTACGCCGCCGGAGAATCCCGACATGCCTTTGGAAAATTCGAGCTGCACTTCACCGTTTAGTCCCGGACCGATCATGATATGAAAGGAAAAACGCTTTACAAACGCCCCGAAAAGAATACGCATGGTTTTGTTTCCTATTCCCCAAACGCCGTTCATCAGGTTGCCCTGTTCAAGCCGGTATCCTTCCCGGTGCATGAGGGCTGCAGCGGCGTCAGCCACTTGCTGGGGCGGGCAGGGAGCATAAACAAAAATGATTTTTTCGCCGGCCTGGGCCACATTCATCAGTTGGAGGTTTGCCATAACAATCAGTTTTAACGAAGATGCAAAATAATACCGAACTCCGAATGGTGAATTGTACAGCTAAACTTCGCCATTCGGAGTTCGGCATTTTCGCGGGCTTTTTGTATGGAAAAATCACTTTTTCCGCATCTTTCACAACGGGTAGTTCAAAAGTCGCCGGAAGGCGTAAAAACTTGCCTTTAAATGTCTTAACTTTGTTTAGATAGGCCTTATGCTGACGAAACCTGGAAACTTCGCTGCTAAAGGGTCTAACCCATAGCCATGCGTGTAAGGCTACTTTTATCCGCAATATTCGGCATTCTGCTCTGGTCGGCGGGTGAGCAGGTTTTTGCCGCCCAGAAAGAACCGGGCACCGAAGAAGAGGTTAAAAAAGCCGCCGAAGTCAGTTTCACCGAAGGCAATTATCCCCAGGCATTTAAGCTGTATTCGCAGTTGCTGGCTACGTATCCCAAAGATCCGAATTACAATTACCGTTTCGGCGTTTGTATGCTCTTCTCGCAGGGCGATAAAGACCAGGCGCTGAGCTATCTCGAAAAAGCGTCGAAAGATCCTTCGGTCGAAAAAGAAGTTTTCTTCTACCTCGGCCGCGCGTATCATTTGAACTACCGGTTCGAGGATGCGATAAAAGCATACGATACCTACAAAAAAGTCGCCGGTCCGAAAAAAGCGGAAAAAATGGAGGTCGATAACCAGATCGCATCCTGCCGCACCGGGCGCAAACTGCTCAAGTCCATTACCGACCTCACCGTACTCGAGAAAAAAGAACTTTCCGAAAGTGAATTTTTCAGGACATACGACCTGAGCGATTACAACGGGAAACTGCTCGTGAAGCCCGACGATTTTAAAACGGCGCTGGACAAAAAGAAAAACGAACGCTCCGTGATTTTTCTTCCCACGGAAAAAACGGAAATCTATTTCTCGAGTTACGGAAACGACGAAAGCAACGGGAAAGATATTTACGTAGCCCGCCGCCTGCCCAACGGTGAATGGGGCAAGCCCACCAATATCGGTTACCCGATCAATACCGAATACGATGAGGATTACCCGTTCCTGCATCCCAGCGGAAAAACGTTGTACTTCTGCTCGAAAGGTCACACGAGCATGGGCGGTTACGATATTTTCAAATCGACGCTGAACGAAGAAACGAATACCTGGACCAAGCCGGTGAACCTGGATTTCGCCATCAATACGCCGGACGACGATATCCTGTACATCACCGACTACGAAGGGAAGACCGCGTACTTTTCATCATCACGCAGCAGCCCTTCGGGAAAAATGACGGTTTACCGCGTGCGCGTGGATCGCCGCCCGGTCGAACTCTGCCTCATCAAAGGCGTTTTCCAGCCAGTGAAAGAAGACGGCAACCGCCAGGCGCGCATCATCGTGAAGAAAGCAGAGAACGATGAACTCGTCGGCATATTCAAAAGCAACGAACAGACCGGCGATTACCTGATGAACCTGCCGAACGGCGGAAAGTTCAACGTTACGGTTGAAAAAGGCGGCATGGAAACGCAGACCGCGCTGATGCTCGTGCCCACGCAGTACGAAATCAAAACCATCCGGCAGGAGATGGGCTATACCGAGCGCGGTCAAAAACTGTATGTCAATACTTTGTTTGATAACGATACCGCTTTCCTCTCTTCCGATTTCCTGAAAGAAAAAGCGAAGCTGGAAATCAATTTTGATAAACCGGTAACCACACCAGTCGCCATCGACCTGACGGGCGGAGGAACAACAACGACAACCGGTGGAAGCACGACCACTACTACAGGCGGAACAACGGCCACAACATCGGGCGGATCGGATCCTGTTGCGACAACTACTGGCGGAGGAACGACTACCACGACAGGCGGAACAAGCACGGGCATTTCGGAAGCCGACATGGTGAAAACCGCGTATGACAATGCCTCCGACCTTCGTGCCGAAGAAAAAGATTTAGAAAACCTGCGCGACCAGGCTTTGGCTTTTGCCGTGAAGAAAAACGAGGAAGCGAAATCGAAGAATAATGCCGCCGACGAAGCGCAAAGAGAAGCCGATGCAGAAAGCGACCCGGAGCAGAAAAAAATAAAACAGCAAAAAGCGGATGATCTTCGCGCAGAAGGCAACGCTGCTGAAAATGCCACGATAGCCGCCTGGAGCGTTCACGAAAGTGCGGAGCGGGATGTAAAGCGCAAGCGCGAAGAGGCGGAACTCGCTGATGATTATGCGAAGCGTTTTGAAAATGTTGTAAAAAACAAAATCAAATCCGGGCCTGAACAGGATAAACTGGAAAAACAGCGCGAGAAAATGGAAGAGTACGCCGGTTCTTCCAATGAAAGTGATGACGCCGTAAAAGGATTGCAGGCCGAAGCGGAGAAAAAAGCCGGGGAACTCGCCAAAGCGAAAGCCGCCGCCGAAGATGTCCGCGAAGAGATCAGGGATATAGATAGCCAGATCGGCAAACTGGAAACGGATGCGAAGAATGAAAAAGATCCGCAACTGAGAGACGGCATGCTCGCGCAGGTCACCGATCTGCAGGAAGAGAAAAAAGAAAAACAGAAAGAACTCGATAAAAAAGAAACGCGCACAGGACAACTCGAATCCGAACTGGCCGGTGTAAACGAACAGGTAAACGCGGTGAACGCACTCGTTGACCAGAAAAACAGCGGAACATCCGCCCCCATAGTCGCCGCTACCGATCGCCAGAAGATACAGGACGACGTAAAGAACTACCAGCGTGAGATTGTGGAAAGCCCCGAAACCCGCGTGATCAGGCCTGCCGGCGGTTCCACAACAGCAGGTACTACAGGCGGAACGACCACCACTACCGGTGGAACCGACGTAGCGACAACAGGAGGCACGACAACAACCGGCGGCGGAACGGATGTCGCTGCTACGGGTGGAACTACAACCGGCGGAGGTACTGACCCGGTTTCAACGGATGCTGATCCTGCGACGGAATTGAAAAACCGTTTCAGCGAGCAGGTAGAAACGGCGACGGCGAAAACAGATCCTTACGAACGTGAATCGGAACTGGCTGAAGTGTACAACGAATGGGTGCAGGCCACCGGTTCGGAAATCGCGAAGCAAAAAGAGAAGCTGTCCAAAACAAAGAACCGCGATGAAAAGAAAGTCATCAGCGACCGCATAAAGGAATTGGAAAAACAGAAAGCGGAGAACCAGGGACTCGCGCGGACCAGTGAAAATAATGCGGATAAAATCAAACAGCAGACTGCATCGGCGACCGGCGGAACAACGACTACCACCGGTGGAACGGATGTGGCCACGACTACCGGTGGAACAAGTTCATCCGACCCGGTTGGACCATCGTACAACGATAAGTTTACGACGGAAATGGCTTCGGCAGATTCGACACCGGACAAATATGCGCGTGAAGTAAAACGTGCGAAGCTTTTCCAGGACTGGAATGTGGCGATAGTCAACGATATCGCCGAAACGAAAAACGAACTTGCCGCGGAGAAGGACAAAGCCCGGAAAGACTCGCTGAAAAAAGAAATCAAAGAACTTGAAGCGAAATCCGCCGAAGTAAAAAAGGAACAGAAGAGCGCAGAAACAGCCGCCGCTAAAGCGAAGACGGAGAAAGATCAGCAGGCAGCAGAAAATCCGCAACTCGCAATCAATGATCGTTACGAAGACCAGGACCGTGTCATCGACCAGATGCCCGACGGACCCGGAAAGAATAAAGCAAAAGCGGAATTGCTGACCAATTGGGCGGAAGACCTCGACAGCACACTGACGGCGAAAAAAGACGAGCTTGACAAAACAAAAGACCCGAAGCGAAAAGTAAAAATCCAACAGCAGATCGATGTGCTGGATGCGCTTGTAACGCAGAAAGAAGAACAGGCTTCGGCTGCGACGGCAAAAGTGGAGCAGGGAAGTACCGGAACAACGACAGCCGGCGGATCAACTACCACTGGTGGAACTGATGTCGCTACAACTACCGGAGGAACAACAACCACAACGGGCGGTGGCACGACAACAACTACAGGAGGTTCAACTACGACTGGCGGAACTGATGTTGCTGCAACTACCGGTGGAAGTACAACTGGAGGAACAACAACCACAACAGGTGGCAGTACGACAACAACTACAGGAGGTTCAAC
>VBWE01000073.1 GCA_006218065.1 Bacteroidota bacterium | reverse complement strand
GTTCCCCAAAAGGATTTTGATAGCTGTTTTGCTTTCGGTGGACGGGGCTGTGGAACATGGTGAGACTATTTTTAATTATCCTAAAACTTTTACGAGGAAATCCTTGTCGAGCATAATCGCACCGCTGCCCGACGGTTCGGAATCATTCCATGCGGAAAATCGGATGATGCCGCTTTCCAGCACCGGGTGATTTTTATAGAGTCGCGCAAGCTGGCGGGCATATTCGTCCGTTTTTCCCGAGCTGACTAACCAAAGCCAGGTCATCCCGGTAGGGATAAAACCGTCGTACTGGCTCGATTTTATTCCGCCGGCTTCGTATAAGCTGATTTCATCGCGCTCACGGTACAGAAGTATCTTGGCAAAAGCCCGCGGACATATATGTACCGCCAGGCCAAGCGCAACCAGAACCCGGTCGGCAAATTCAAAGCCGGGATGTTCCAGGTAGTATTGCCCCAGTGCCGATTCCGGTATTTCCTGCGGTGCGACTTGTTCCATCTTCAGGCGCTTGACCCATTCCTTGCTTAACGGGTCTGCTTCCGAGTACTCCCGGTTGTCGCGAAGGGCCAGCCGGAACTCGATGAGACGGGTCAGCCAGTCCATTTCTTTCCGGAGAGCCGCCGTATGTACGTTAGTCAGGGTTTCTGTACGCATGGAATATCGGGGTTATTAAAAAACCATCAGCAATTTACGAAAGCGATCCGCCTGCTGTCAAGTTTTGGGTGTTAAAAAAGAAGGTAGCTCCCGATTTTTCAATTAAATCATTGATTAAAAATAAGATAGCCTTGAAAAAGATACCAACAGGCCGCATTTTCACCAGTCCTTGTAAAACACCATGTACCGTATTTGGAAAGATGATAAACAAGGTTGAAACCGGCTTGAGTTATCAACAAAAAAATTCAGTCTTTCTTTTTTTAAGATTTGCATTATTTTGATTGGCAGACAGTTAGATCATGGCGCTGCAAAACACCAACCTGTTCATAATCGGTGAACAAAGCCCCAAAGGCCCATCATTCCTACGGATTTTCTACCTTTGTGGCCTCTTTTCGAAAGGAAAGAGCTTCTTTTTTTCTAACCAAAACCAATAGCAATGACCGAATACGGTAAAAAGGCTTCCAATGCCAATCTTGCTTCCCTCGGGCTTGGAAACGCAGCGAATGTTTACTGGAATATGAGTCCCGCCGAACTGGTGGAAAAAACCCTCGAACGCGGCGAAGGTATGCTTACCGACACCGGCGCACTGGCCGTCGATACCGGCGAATTTACAGGCCGCTCGCCCAAGGACAAGTTTATGGTGAAAGACGAAATCACCAAAGACACCATCTGGTGGGGCGATGTGAATATCCCCTTCGATGCGGCTAAATTCGATAAACTGTACGATCGTGTTACCGCTTACTTAGGCGGAAAAGATATTTTCATCCGCGATTCCTATGCCTGCGCCGATCCGCGCCACCGCCTCAACATCCGCGTGGTTACGGAAACTCCCTGGAGCAACCTGTTTTCCAATAACCTGTTCCTCCGCCCGGCCGCTGCTGAAATCGAAAACTTCCAGCCGGAATGGCATATCCTCTGCGCTCCCGGTTTCCGCGCCGATGCAGCAACCGACGGCACGCGCCAGCATAATTTCGCCATACTCAATCTCACACGCAAAATTATCCTGATCGGCGGAACAGGTTATACCGGCGAAATCAAGAAAGGCATTTTCACACTGCTCAATTATATCCTTCCGCAGGAACGCGGCGTACTCAGCATGCACTGCTCAGCCAACATCGGTAAAAAAGGCGATACCGCCATTTTCTTCGGTCTTTCCGGCACGGGCAAAACAACCCTTTCGGCAGATCCCGAGCGCGGGCTGATCGGCGACGATGAGCACGGCTGGACAGACGACAGCGTGTTCAATTTCGAAGGCGGCTGCTACGCGAAGTGCATCGACCTGACCAAAGAAAAAGAACCGCAGATCTGGGAAGCTATCAAAGCGGGCGCCCTGGTGGAAAACATCCATTTCCTGCCCGGTACCAAAACGGTTGATTACACGAACACGAAGAAAACCGAGAACACCCGCGTCGCTTACCCGATCGACCACATCAGCAATGCCGTGGAACCGTCGGTAGGCGCACCGCCGAAAAATATTTTCTTCCTCACGGCCGATGCATTCGGCGTACTGCCTCCCATCAGCAAACTGACCGTGGAGCAGGCCATGTATCACTTTATTTCCGGGTACACGGCCAAAGTAGCCGGAACCGAAGTCGGTATTACCGAGCCGCAGACCACTTTCTCGGCCTGCTTCGGTAAAGCCTTCCTCCCGCTGCACCCGGGCAAATACGCCGAACTGCTGGGCAAAAAACTCCACGCGCATCCCGATATCAACGTATGGCTGGTGAATACCGGCTGGACCGGCGGAGCGTACGGCGTGGGCAGCCGCATCAAACTGTCGTACACCCGCGCGCTGATCACCGCTGCACTCAACGGCGAACTGAACAACGTAGAGTACGGCGAAACACCGTATTTCAGGCTGCGTTTCCCGAAGAGCTGTCCCGGCGTGCCCGCCGAAATTCTCGAGCCGCGCAATACCTGGACCGACAAAAACGCATTCGAAGAAACTGCGCAGAAACTCGCCGCATCCTTCGTCAAAAATTTCGACCAGTATGCCAGCGGCGTTAGCAAAGAAGTACTGAGCGCTGCTCCGCGGCTGAAAGCGGTGGAAGCGTAACCGCCTGTTAAAACAAATCGTGAAAGCCGGAGTCCTGGAAAGGGTTCCGGTTTTTTATTCCGGTGTTGTCCGCGGAAAAATGTAAAATAACAAACGCCGAACGCCAAATAATAAAGTACAATACACTTTAGCCTTTATCATTTGGTATTTGATATTTGGCGTTCATTCACGAACATGCACCTTTAAACTTTCAAAACCATGCTCCTCCCCGATCTCATCAACACCGCCGGCGTAAGTCTCATCCTGCTCGCATTCCTTCTGCTCCAGATGAAAAAAGTAACCGCCGGACAAAAATCCTATCTCCTGATCAATATCGTTGGCGCCGGCCTGGCATGCTACGGTTCGTTCCTCATCAAAGCCTGGCCTTTCGTGGTATTGGAAGGCGTTTGGGTTATTGTGGCTGTATTCGGGATGCTGCGCAAGCCCACAAACTGATTTGCGATTTTAGATTGCCGATTTGGGATTTATCTCTGCGTAAACTCTGCGTCCCTGTGCCTCCGCGGTAAAAACCGGAATA
>VBWE01000046.1:17328-45285 GCA_006218065.1 Bacteroidota bacterium | reverse complement strand
GTTTACCAGGAAACATTTTCTCCTACAACCAACAACTTCGGCCTCTATACCGTACAGATCGGCCGCGGAACACCGGTAACAGGTACTTTTAATACCATCACATGGGGCACTGCTTCCCATTATCTTGAAATTGAAATGGACGAAACCGGCGGAACAAACTATACCGCTGCCGGAACCTCGGAACTGATCTCTGTTCCCTACGCATTGTATGCCGAAACATCAGGCAACGGCCAGGGACCCGTAGGTCCGACCGGCCCCAGCGGTGATCCGGGTCTTGCCGGCGCTACTGGCGCTACTGGCGACACAGGTCCTGCCGGAACAAACGGCGCTACCGGAGCTACAGGTGACACTGGACCTGCCGGTGCCAACGGTGCTACGGGTGCTACGGGCGCAGCTGGTGCTAATGGTACAACAGGCGCTACTGGCGCAGCCGGTGCTAACGGAGCAACGGGCGCTACTGGCGCAGCTGGTGCGAATGGTGCAACAGGCGCTACTGGCGCAGCCGGTGCTAACGGTGCAACAGGCGCTACTGGTGCAGCCGGTGCGAATGGTGCTACAGGCGTTACTGGCGCAGCTGGTGCGAATGGTGCAACAGGCGCTACTGGTGCAGCCGGTGCGAATGGTGCAACGGGCGCTACTGGTGCAGCCGGTGCGAATGGTGCTACAGGCGTTACTGGCGCAGCCGGTGCGAATGGTGCTACAGGCGTTACTGGTGCCAACGGCGTTACTGGTCCGACAGGCCCGGGAACACTTCTTGGTACCACCAACTACATCGTCAAATTTACTTCGGCTACCGGCGGCGGAAACTCGCTGATGCAGGACAACGGCACATCGATCTCTGCCGGTTTAACTGCACCTTCTCCTATTTACCAGTTCTATGTTTATCGTCAGCAACTCACTGTTGACGGTGACGGCCAGGCAACCATGTACGGTTACCGTACACGCGACAGCCGGAACGACGGTACTTCTTACGCACAGATTTCTGCCAATGACGCGACCCGCGGATATAACTTCTGGGGAGATACTTACACCTTCGGTGTTGGTGGCTGGAACTATAACGACTATGACCGTTGCGGCGGTGTTTTGGGCGCTGATGTAAACGGCACAGCCTGGGGTTCTATGGGCTACCGTTCTTCGGCTCTCCTGAACTACGGTGTTTATGGTAACGCAGCTTATGCATCAGGCGGCGGACGCCAGACCGACGGAACCAAAACTTCTATCGGCGGCGGCTTCTACGGTGACCTGATGGGCGGCTGGGTTCGCGGCGAGATCATGGGGCTTATGACTTCCGGTACGATGTTCTCCAGCTACAACGTTGGTAACGAGTACACCGAAGGCAAACAGATCGAACTGATCACTGCCAGCAACGGAACCAAAGTGGCTGCTTACACGATGACTTCTACCGACAGCAAAGTATATACTGACGGTGCATCGCAGCTGGACAACGGAACCGTTCACGTAAACTTCGACGCTGCTTTCGCTTCTATGATCGCAGAAGGCCAGATGCCGACCATCACTGTTTCACCGGTCGGATCATGGGCTAATCTCTACATCGTAAGCGTTGACAAGAACGGATTCACCGTAGCGGAAGCTAATGGCGGAACATCTGCTACCAGTTTCAACTGGATCGCTGCAGGTAAACGTACAGATGGCGCGACCGAAGTTCCTGCGCAGCTTCTACAGGCTAACTTCAAGGACAACATGCAGGGCGTGATGTTCGGAGACGGCAACAAAGAACAGTCGGGCAAAGGCGTATGGTGGAACGGCAGCAAGCTGGACTTCTCTACTCCTCCTTCACTGTCCCGCGAAGAGAAAACAATGATGCTTGAGCGCGAAGGCCGCGGCTATCGCAAGTAATCATCAGGAAATAGATTTTGAAAACGCCTCTGCCTTGTGCGGGGGCGTTTTTATTTATCCCGAAATACGCATAGTGATCGAACAAACCTTTTATGGTTTAATGCTATCGGGATTCTCAAATCTAAGCGTCAGAAAAATGCGGGGCGAAAAATACAGTATAGAATACTTTTCTGCCGCTTGATTTGGGTTTATATTCGTGGCGATGCGGACCGGGATGATTTTACTTTTTTTACTGGCACTGTCGATCCGCGGTTACGCACAGTTTCCGCCACCCGGTTGCAATGAAAACTATTTCCGGCAGGTTATTACCGCACTTGCACACGACAGTATGCAAGGCCGCCTCCCGGGAACCCAGGGAGAAAAAGATGCAGCAGCCATTATTGCCCGCGAACTGAAAAAAGCCGGCTGCAAACCGCTTCAGAAAAAAAAATTTCTTTTCCCTTTCGATTACAAAAACCCGGATTCGGTGATGACGCATGCCGCCGGAAATGTCATCGGTGCGATCCGCGCAAAATCCGAATACACCATCGTGGTCGGTGCACATTACGATCACCTCGGCTGGGGAAAATACCATTCCAATGCACCTTTCACCAAAGCGATTCACAATGGCGCCGATGATAATGCGAGCGGGGTAGCCATGCTGCTCGGGCTTGCCGGCTGGTGCCAGGCGCATAAAAAGGATCTTCGGTATAATATGGTGTTTATCGCCTACGATGCGGAAGAAGACGGGCTATACGGCTCGCGAAAATTTCTCGAAAGCGGCCTGATCGATACTGCAAAAATCGCCTGTTATCTCAATTTCGATATGGTGGGCCGGATGGATACGCTGAAGCCCATCTTAAAAATAGAAGGCCTGTCGGAATACCCGGTTTTTGATAAAATGCTTCCACCGGATTCGCTGCAGCCTTTTGCAGTCCGGAAAGTTGACCCGATTTTCATCGGCGGATCGGATAACTGGAATTTCGAAAAGCAGCATATCCCCGGCCTTTCGTTCAGCACGGGCATCAACGAGCATTACCATAAACCGGAAGACGACACGGACCGGATCAACTGGAAAGGCATGGTGCAGGCTTCTGCGTATGTGAGGGAATTTATACTGGCGCTGCATAAAACGCCGGACCTGGGAAAACTGGTCCGCTGAGCATAAAAAAAGCGTCCCGACAAGTATCGGGACGCTTTCAGTTTCTATCGAAACGAGCCGGATTAGCTTTTATGCCGTCCTTCGCTCGAAACAGTCAGTTTTTTACGACCGCGCTTGCGGCGTGCAGTGATCACACGACGGCCGTTTGCAGTACTCATACGCTCGCGGAAGCCATGCTTGTTGCGGCGCTTGCGTTTTGAAGGTTGGAAAGTCCTTTTCATAACAAATCTTCTTTAATCGGAGGGCAAAGATAAGTACCTTTTTCAAATCAGCAAACATTTTTTCGGAAGGTATATAATTCAACGGGGCGATTCTATGAATCGCCCGTACAGCATTGTAATACAGTCTCTTGGAACTGGTACTTCGTACGGGCGATTCATAGAATCGCCCCGTTGAACCCGTGACCCATTCCCCGAATCGCCCCGATGTAAAATAAAACTCCCGTTTAAAACGACTCCCAAATAGTACCTTTGCAGGCTCATTTCCACCATGGCGAAAAAAGGAAGATTACGTACGGAAGGCAAATCCGAGGAAGAAATGCCCAAAGCCAAGCTGAACCGCGAATCGCTGCGGAAAGCTTCGCGGCTGTTCTCCTTCATGGGACGCCACAAGTGGAAATTTTATGTAGGCATTATTTTCCTTATCGCAACCGGCGCCACGGCCCTCATCTTTCCAAGGCTTATGGGCAACCTGCTCGGAAGCATCGGCGACAAGGGCCTGACACAGCACCAGCTTCTCGATGCGGCCGACCAGTACGGGCTTTGGGTGCTCGTATTGCTGGCTACGCAGGCGGTCGCTTCTTATTTCCGCGTTTATTTCTTCGAAAGCGCAACACAAAACATGCTCGCCTCGCTCCGGCTCTCCACCTTTTCGAAGCTGATGCGCATGCCGATGACGTTTTTCTCGAAAAATATGGCCGCCGAGCTGAACAGCCGCGTCAGCGCCGACATTACCCAGATCGGTGAAACGTTTACGATGGCCCTTGCTGAATTTTTCCGGCAGTTCATCATCATCGTCGGAGGCGTTTTGTTTATCGGGTTTACTTCCTGGAAACTGGCCCTGCTCATGCTCGCCGTAGTCCCGCCGGTTGCCATTGTGGCCATGGTGTTCGGCAGGAGAATACGCAAAATCGCCCGCGCCGTCCAGGATCTTGTCGGCGAATCCAACCTGATCGTCGGGGAAAGCCTGCAGGGAATAACCAACGTAAAAGCATTCACGAACGAAGCCTACGAAGCCCGCCGGTATAAAAACGTAGCCGACAGGATCATCGGCATGGCCATGCGCAACGCCCGTGCAAGAGGATTGTTTTTCGCTTTCATCATCTTTTGTCTTTTCGGCTCCATCATGTTTATCGTATACTCGGGCGTAACCTTATATGCTAACGGCGACATCAGCTCGAAGGACATGGTCACGTTTCTTTTCATGACCCTTTTCGTCGCTGCTTCCATCGGCGGACTGCCCGAACAATATGCCCAGATACAGCGCGCGGTTGGGGCATCGGAACGTGTTTTTGAAATTCTCGGCGAAAAAACGGAAGAGATCAACATGGATGATTCGCGCCGGCGCGGTTTGCTTAAAGTGAACGGTGAAGTTACCTTCAGCAGCGTGGCTTTCTCCTACCCTACGCGGCAGGAATTCGCCGTACTGAAAAACATTTCGTTCCGCGCCGATAAAGGCCAGACCATTGCGCTGGTCGGGCAAAGCGGGTCGGGAAAATCGACTATCGCCGGTTTGCTCATGCGTTTTTATGCGCCCGACTCCGGCGAATTGCTGATCGACGGAAAGCCTGCGGCGGATTACGACCTGACCGAACTCCGCGAAAACATGGCCATCGTTCCGCAGGATGTGCTGCTCTTCGGCGGAACCATCAAAGAAAATATCGCCTACGGAAAACCGGACGCTTCGGCGGAAGAAATTATCGAAGCCGCCCGCAAAGCCAACGCGCTTAATTTCATCGAAAGCTTTCCCGAAAAATTCGAAACCAAAGTCGGCGACCGCGGCATCCAGCTTTCGGGCGGACAACGCCAGCGCATCGCCATCGCCCGCGCCGTGCTCAAAAATCCGAGCATCCTCATCCTCGACGAAGCCACCAGCTCACTCGATTCCGAAAGCGAACGCTTAGTGCAGGAAGCGCTGGATAAACTGATGATCGGCCGTACTTCTTTTGTGATTGCCCACCGGCTGAGCACCATCCGCAACGCGGATAAAATCGTGGTGATCGACAAAGGCGAAGTGGTGGAAACCGGCACGCACGACCAGCTGATGGCACAGGAAAACGGCATTTACAAAGGCCTGGTGAACCTGCAGTTCCGCCATTCGAACGGGTCGCCGGCGGTTGCGGGCGATGATGCTGATGATACGGTTGAATCGGGCGAAATCCAGGCCTGATGAAAACAAACCGGTGAACCCGCTAATTCCCGAAGTCGGAATACACGAGTACTTTTTTCTCCGCAAAAAAATCTTCCGCGAACCAGTCGCTCACCGGGTAAAGTTTTACGTGCGCCTTTGAGCGCGATGAGTTTTCCGCCGGGTTTCAGGTTGCGCCTTGTCCAGCCGAGCAGTTCGGGAAGCGGGGCGACTGCGCGGGTAACCACGGTATCGAATTTCTGTTTGAGTTCTTCCGCGCGGATATGTTGTACGGTTACATTCCGCAGGCCCGCTCCTTTCGCGACTTCTTCCACCACTTTGATCTTTTTGCCGATGGAATCGACCAGGTGAAAATGCGCCTGCGGGAAAAGTATGGCCAGCGGTATGCCTGGAAATCCCCCGCCCGTGCCGAGGTCCATCACTTTTTCGCCCGGGCTGAACGTATGTACTTTGGCGATAGCCAGGGAATGCAGGATGTGCCGTTCGTACAACTGGTCGATATCTTTCCGGGAAATCACGTTGATCTGCGCATTCCAGTGCGCATAAAGATCGCCCAGCGCGGAAAATTGTTTTTGCTGTTCAGCGGATAAGCCCGGGAAATAATGTTCAATGTTCAACGTTTCACGTTTAAAGTTTCTTGTTCAATATCTCCTGTTAAAGTATGATGTTCAAATGCAGCCGCAAGCTTAACTTAAAACATGAAACTTTAAACGTGAAACGTTGAACATGAAACGGAAGATCAGAGTTTCCCCTGCATGTTTTTCATGATCTGGTAAAGGAATTCGCGTGCGCGGAAGAGTTGCGCTTTTACCGTTCCGAGCGGAAGTTCGAGGCGCTGGGAAATTTCTTCGTACGAAAGTTCTTCGAAATAACGCAGCTCGATCAGCGTACGGTAACGCGGCTTCAGTTTATCCACGATATCGCGGAGCATAAGCAGCTTCTGTTTCTTCATCACGTTTTCTTCCGGGTCGGGCATATCCGAACGGATATCCATCATCATCTCGCCGCCTTCGTCATCTTCGAAAGTGCGGTCGATCGAAAGCGTATCCTTCCGCTTTTTGCGCAGGAAATCGACGCAGTTGTTGGTAGCGATCTTGAAGAGCCAGGTACTGAATGCGAAATTCGGTGTGTACTGGTGGAGGCGTTTGAACGCTTTACCGAAGGCTTCGATGGTCAGATCTTCGGCGTCGTCCTTGTTGTTCACCATTTTGAGCAACATGTAAAACACCGATTCCCGGTAACGCGCTACCAGCTCGGCATAGGCTTTCTGATCGCCCATGCTCAGCGCACGCTGCACAAGCTTATAATCGTGCTTGGCTTTTTCGGAAAGATTGTCGCCGGCTATTTCCATCGTTTGTTCCTGCGTTGGAATATTCTCGCTATTCCTGTTGCCAGGTAGAAGAACATCAGGAATAATTCGAACAAAGGCGAATATACCAATAAATCTTTCTCACCAAGCTTACGCATCGTATTGTTAAACACGAGAAACTGTAACATCATGCGTAAAACCAGTATTCCCAGCACGATCCAGGGCTGGAACCAGTATATCATCAGCGCAGTGAAGCAACCGAAAAAAAGCCACTGGCTGAGGACATACAGGCCGAGCAGGAATTTATGTCCGCCACGGTACCGGTTTCCCGTAGTGAGGTGACGTCTTTTCTGCCGCCACCAGGTTTTCAGTGTTTTTTTCGCTTTCGAATGCGTAAAACTTTCCGGCGATATCTCGATCCGCGTGTTTTTCGAATTGGCGGCCTGGTTCACGAATAAATCATCATCGCCTGAAGGAATATGGTAATGCGATTTGAATCCTTTGTTCCGGTAATACACTTCTTTCGTATACGCCAGGTTACGTCCCACGCCCATATAAGGATAGCGGGCAAGCGCATAAGAAAAATACTGCAGGCCGATGAAAAACGCATCGAAGCGGATGATTTTATTGAGCAATCCTTTTGTCCGCAGGAAAGCGCCGTAGCCCAGTACCAGTTCATTCCCTTTTACAAACTGCTGCGTCATGTGCTTCAGCCAGTGCGGGCCGGCGGGGCGGCAGTCGGCATCGGTAAGCAGCAGGTGATCGTACTTCGCGCCTTTGATGCCGACCGTGAGCGCGAATTTTTTCCCGTGCGAATAATATTCGTCTTCCTTGATGGTAACGATTTTCAGGTTGGGATGGCGCGAGGCGAATTCCTTCAGCACGTCGCCCGTATTATCAAAAGAGCAATCATTCACCACCACCACTTCGAATTCCGGGTATTCCTGCGCAAGAACCGACGGGAGGAATTCAACCAGGTTATCATCTTCGTTGCGGGCGCAGATCACGATGGAAACCGCGGGCAGTTCATCATCGGCGAGCACAGCCGGGCGTTTGTAGAAAACCAGCCGCAGGAAATAGAAAAGGAAAAAGAACAACTGGATGATCAGTGCAAAAGCAAAGACCCAGAAAACAATCATGGCCGGGCCCGGGATTATAAAATCATTCCAGTTCATACACAGCAAAAGTAGCCCGATGGATGCCGGGCTTGTCCCGGTGTTCACCGGGACTTTCAACAAAGAAATTAACATTACGGATTAACGAATCATACGAATTGCGAATCTTTACGAATTCTGTCCCGGGAAGTCAGTTTTCCGGCTTTTGTCGATAACTTTTCTGCAACATTTGGCCCCTGCGGGCGTTAGGGAATAAATCCCGATTGGTTTTATTCGTTATTTCGTGTATTCAAATACGGCAATACCCGTATTTGAAACAACACCATAACCTTTAACTTTGAAATCAAATGAGGACATCTTTTCTGAGAAGGAACCTTTTGCTGGCGCTTGCTGCCGGTACTTTGCTGACGGCGGCTGCTTTCAAAGCCGTCGATCCCGAGAAAGTAAACATCACCGTTAAAGAATCGAAGTTCAGCCTGGGTAAAAAACAGGTGAACCTCGACTGGTCGGTTTCTCTTGTAAAAGAATACCTCGGTCCGCAGGACCGTGCAACGGAAAGCGCCACAACCCGCGCCTATGTTTACGATAAAGCCGGGCTTACCGTTTTCGAAAACCTGGACAAAGAGAAAAAGCCGACAGGAAAAGTAAACCGGCTTGAAATGCACCTCATTCTCGGCAAAGCATCGGATGATAACCCGCGCACCATTTTCAAAGGCGAAATGAAACTGGAAGGCCTGGAAATTGTAAAAGAACTTACTCCCGAGAAAGTCCGCGCTACATTCACTGCATGGACGGAAACCACGCCGCTCAGTTCACTCACCCATTGCAATTTTGTGAAAGACGGCATTTCGATCGATTTTGAATTTACCGGCGGCGGCCACCAGCTACGCAAAGTAAGTATCGGCACAGCAAATAACTAAACGAAAAAAACCAAACACAACCTATGAAACGTACCCTGCTCTCCCTGTTCCTGCTATCCATTCTCTTTACGGCGTCTTCTTTCATAGCCGGAGATTCCGGAATGGTTATCAAGGTTTCGAAAGGAACCATCTCCGTCGGAAAAAAGAAAGTAGCTCCCGACTGGAAATTATCCACTTATAAATCCGCACTCGGTGAACCGTCGCGCACCCGCGACGGGTACAATAAAACGCATACGTACGATGATAACGGACTGGTGCTTTTCGAACCGATGAAAGATAAAGTTCCCAACGGGATCATATCCGAATTCCAGATCTATTTGAACACACCCGAGGCAAATGAAGTAACGCCGAAAGGCACTTACAGCGGTACGCTGAAAATAGACAAACTCAATGTCACCGGTTCGCTTACCGCCACCACCATGCTGAACAAACTCAAAGGCTGGCAAAAAACCGACAGCTACATGGAACACAGTTACCGGATGGCCAAAGGCGGACTTTACATCTACTTCCAGTTCAACGATTCGGAAACTTCGCTGATCAAAGTCAGCATCGGGCCGGACAAGAAAGGAAAATAAAAATTTCACTTCCCCGCAGCACGCGTGCTTCCTGTTTTTCCGGGAAGCACGCGTTTTGCTTTTGCGCCCTGAATCGCATCGGTTTTGAGCGTTGAAAATTCTCCGTGTATCTTTGCCTGCTTGAAATTCACACACATACATACCGATGCGCAAAGCAAAGCGCGGGCAGGACTGATCGAAACGGATCACGGCCCGATCGAAACGCCCATTTTTATGCCGGTGGGAACGGTCGGCTCGGTGAAAGCCGTTCACCAGCGCGAGCTTGCGGACGACATCAAAGCGCAGATCATTCTCGGCAATACGTATCACTTGTACCTCCGCCCGGGACTTGATATTCTTTCCGGGGCCGGCGGGCTGCACAAATTCATCGGCTGGGACAAACCGATACTTACCGACAGCGGCGGGTTCCAGGTGTATTCACTTTCGCACCGGCGGAAACTCACCGAAGAAGGCGTTACGTTCGCTTCGCATATCGACGGATCGAAACATTTGTTCACGCCGGAAAACGTGATGGACATCCAGCGCAGCATCGGCGCGGATATCATCATGGTTTTTGACGAATGTACTCCCTGGCCCTGCGAAAAAGAATACGCGGCAAAGTCGCTCGACCTGACGCACCGCTGGCTGAAACGCTGCATCACCCGTTTTGCCGGAACCGAAGGACGCTACGGGTATTCCCAGTCGCTTTTCCCCATCGTGCAGGGCAGCACCTATCCCGATCTGCGTATCAAATCAGCGGAATTTATCGCGGAACAGCGCTGCGAAGGAAATGCGATCGGCGGGCTGAGCGTGGGCGAACCTGCGGAGGAAATGTACGCCCTCACCGAATTGGTTTGCGGCATTCTCCCCGCAGATAAACCGCGCTACCTGATGGGCGTGGGCACACCGGCCAATATCCTGGAATGCATCGCGCTGGGCGTGGATATGTTCGACTGCGTGATGCCGACGCGCAACGCCCGGCACGGCCTGCTCTTCACCCGGCAGGGCATCATAAACATAAAAAATGAAAAATGGAAAGACGATTTCTCGCCCCTCGATCCGGAAGGCACGTCTTTTGCGGATAAAAATTACACCCGGGCCTATCTGCGCCACCTCATGCACAGCGAAGAAATTCTCGGCATGCAGATCGCAACCCTGCACAACCTCGGGTTTTATCTCGACCTTGTGAAAGAAGCCCGCCGCCGGATCATCGACGGAAGCTTCAGCGCCTGGAAAGACGGGATGGTGAAAAAAGTAAGTCAGCGATTATAAGCGTTTGTTTAAAATTGAGTCCATGAGAAAGCAAGCAGTTTCTGTTTCAATAGGTCCCCGGGGCGGTTTACCGTTTGCAGTTTGCAGTTTGCAGTTTGCAGTTTACCGTTTACAGTTTACAGTTTACAGTTTACAGTTTTGGTTTGTTAAACGGGAGTACACAGGTTTTGACGACATCCCTGACACAGGTTTTGACGACATCCCTGTAATCCCCAAACGGCAAACTGTAAACGGTAAACTGCAAACGGGAGTACACAGGTTTTGACGACATCCCTGTAATACCCAAACGGTAAACTGCAAACTGTAAACCGGAGTACGAGCCATTTCTGAAAAAACGACTTAATTTTAAACAGCTTACACGAAGATGAACCTGGATAAACCGGAGGACGAAAAAAAAGCGGGCAAGGAACTTCCTGAACAGGGATATTCCGGCAAACGCACGCTCTCCGAAAAAATCCGGGAGGCCACGCGGCCCTTCATGCAAAGGCTCGACTGGTACATTCTCGGGAAATTTCTCGGCACGTTTTTCTTCTCTATCCTGCTCATCATCCTTATCGTCATCGTCTTTGATATTTCCGAAAAGATCGAGGACTTTATCCGCCACGACCTCGGGTTTAAAACAATCTTTTTTGATTACTACCTGAACTTCATCCCGTATTTCGTCAACCTCTTCAGTCACCTGTTCACGTTTATCGCCGTGATTTTTTTCACTTCGCGGATGGCATACCGCACAGAGATTGTCGCGATACTGAATGCCGGCGTGAGTTTCCGCCGTTTCCTCCGCCCCTACTTCATCGGCGCGCTCATCATATCGCTGTCGTCGCTTTACCTGAACAACTGGCTCATTCCGCATTCGAATAAAGTGCGCCTGGCTTTCGAGGCCAAATACATCGGCAGCGGCGCACGCACGCAGGACCGCGACATTTACCGCGAAGTATCGCCGGGCCTGGTCACCTACATGCAGCATTACAGCGTGGACGACAGTACCGGTTTCCGTTTCCGCATGTACAAGATCAACGGGCTGGAACTGTATTACTGGCTGAAAGCGGATGAACTGCGCTGGAACGAGCAGACGAAAAAATGGGTGGCGAAAAAATATTTCATCCGCTACCTCGACGGCGCCACGGAACGTCATGAAACCGGCGATACGCTCTCGCTGAAGCTGGACATCAACCCGCGGGATTTCGAACGCGCGGAAAGCGTGAAGGAAAGCATGACCTGGGGTGAACTGAATGCCTACATCGAAGCGGAACGTTCCAAAGGATCGAACAACGTGCAGAAATTCGAAGTGGAAAAACACAAACGGATCGTTTATCCCTTCGCTACGTTTATTCTCACCATCATCGGGGTCGCGCTTTCCAGCCGCAAGGTCAGGGGCGGAATCGGGCTTCACCTGGGCGTGGGTATCGCCATTGCATTCGGCTTTATCCTGTTCATGCAGGTATTCGCTTCTTTTGCCGAAGCCAGCGTAATGCCGGCGTACATCGCGCTCTGGATACCGAACCTGATATTCGGTTTGCTGGCGCTTTACCTGCTACGAAATGCTCCCAAGTGAGCCCTGCCAGGTCAGCGTATTTTCAAAACTGATTTTCCCGGGATCGTTTTCAAAAATTCCGAACACGGCCGATCCGCTTCCGCTCATGGCCGCGTAAACCGCGCCGGCTGCGTACATTTTTTCCTTCAGCGCGGCAATGCCCGGATTTTTTTCGAAAACGGGTTTTTCAAAATCGTTCTGCAAACTGTTTTTCCAGTCCGCGGGAGCTGCATTCAAAACGATTTCTTCGGGCGTCGTTTCTTTTTTTGCGGGATGCACGGCGCGATAGGCATCGCCGGTGTTCACGTGAATTCCCGGGTAAACAAGCGCAACATGGAATGCCGACAGGTCCAGCCGGATCGTTTCCATTTCATCGCCTTTCCCTTCCGCATACACCGGCCTGTCCGTGATAAAAAAAGAACAGTCGCTGCCGAGCTGCCGGGCGTAATGGTGCATTTCGCCCCAGGCCAGGTTCAGTTCGAACAATTGGTTCAGCGCCTTGATGAAAAAAGCCGCATCCGACGATCCGCCGCCCAGCCCCGCGCCCATCGGGATGATTTTATGCAGGTGTACTTTGACCGCGGGAACGGCATAATCCTGCGCAATAAGCCGGTACGCGCTCACAATAAGATTATCGTCCGTTTCGCCCGGAACGGGAAGTCCCGAAACAGAAAGCGTAATGCCATGTTCGCGGCTTTCGTCCGGTAGCAGTTCGAGCATATCGCACCAGCCCACCGGGTAAAAAACCGTTTCGATATTATGAAAACCATCGGAACGTTTTTCCGTTACATGCAGTCCGAGATTGATTTTTGCGTTCGGGTAAACGATCATGGCAAGCGTATATTTACTTGTACGCCCAAAAGTAGGCAGTTTAAATGGGGATTTCTCCCTTCGGGACAGCGACTGAAATGGAATTCCGAATGCCGAATTTCGAACTCCGAATGGCGAAGTGTATATTTTTGAAACAATGCACTTCGTAATTCGTCATTCGGAGTTCGAAATTCGGCATTCGGCCTTAAGAACATATCCCTCCCATATACTTTTCCGCCCCCAAACAGCAGTTACTGACCTGTCAAACCGGCAGAGAACGATCCCGGCATTCCACCAACACATTGATTTTCAACGATCTGATTTTAGCAGGCTGGTTTACAGGCCTTTATTCGGAGTTCGGCCGCAGGATATTTTTGTACTTTAGCCGCCTATTTTAACCAAGGTTCCGGAACATGAATTACCTGGATTTTGAGAAGCCCATTGCAGAGCTGATCGAGCAGAAAGAAAAGATGGCGAACGCAGCCCAGAAAAGCGGGGTGGATGTAACCAAGACACTGGAGGAGCTCGACGGGAAAATCGCGGATAAACGGAAAGAAATTTTCGGCAAACTGACTCCCTGGCAGCGCGTACAGGTTTCGCGCCACCCCGATCGTCCCTATACGCTGGCCTATATCGAAGCGCTGACCGCAGGATCGTTTATCGAACTGCACGGCGACCGCACGGTGAAGGATGACAAAGCAATGGTGGGCGGACTCGGATTGATCGACGGGCATACCGTGATGCTGATCGGTCAGCAGAAAGGCAATAACACCAAAATGCGCCAGTACCGGAATTTCGGCATGCCGAATCCCGAAGGGTACCGCAAAGCGCTTCGCCTGATGAAAATGGCGGAAAAATTCAATAAGCCCATCATTACTTTTATCGATACGCCGGGAGCATATCCCGGGCTGGAAGCCGAAGAGCGCGGACAGGGCGAAGCGATTGCGCGGAACCTGCTCGAAATGTCGAAACTGCGCGTACCGGTGATCTGCATCGTGATCGGGGAAGGAGCTTCGGGCGGCGCGCTGGGCATCGGCATCGGCGACCGTGTGCTGATGCTGGAAAATACCTGGTACTCCGTTATCTCGCCCGAATCCTGTTCTTCTATCCTCTGGCGCAGCTGGAACGAAAAAGAAAGAGCAGCCGAAGCGCTCAAACTCACCCCGGAAGATATGAAGCAGCACGGGCTGGTGGATGGTATTATCCCTGAACCGCTTGGCGGCGCACATACCAGCCCCGAAGAAATTTTTGCAACCGTAAAAGCCGAAATACTGAAACACCTCGGCGAACTTTCCCCGGTGAATGCCGACGAACGCATCACCCGGCGCATCGACAAATTCTGCAAAATGGGTGTTGTTGTGGAAGGGTAATTTTTCCGCCCACTTTAAATTATTGGAGCAGAAACTCAGCGAAACAACAGGTTAGTAGTCATTGCGGCCGCCTGCGAAATCGAAACTTCCTTAGAATAGTATCTGGCAGGCAGCGAAGCAATCACTTCCGAAGGTGTGACGTTACGCTTCGCAAGCGATTGTTTTGCTGCGTTAGTATCGTATGCTGATTAAAATGAGTTGAATACTTTTCTCGTAATGACTACTTTCATTTTTTCCTCTGCGTGTTTTCTTCGCCGCAACAGACACATCAGTTTTTCCCGCTGCGCGTTTTCTTTTTCGTCTTTGTCGGTTTTCTTTTTCCCCTGGTCTTCTTTTTCACCGGCGATTTTTCCACGGCATCAACCTGTTCCGGTTCATTATGCCATAAGCGGATCAGTTCTTTCAGGCGATCCCGTTCTTCCTGCCCGGGTAAATCCGTTTGCCCGGCCAGTGCAAGCGATCCTTTTTTACGGCGCGGCGAAAACGTTTTCTTTCCATGCTTGCGCGGACGGCCGGGTTTGCGTTTCGGTTCCAGCTGCAAACGCAGCGAGGCCAGCCGCGCAACCGGGTCGTGTTTTATTTTTCCCAGGCGGCGCGCCGAACCGGCCGGCAGCACGATCAGCGACCCGAATGGAATACCGAGCCCGTAATGCAGCGCGGCGATCATTTTTACGGTCATTTTCCTTTGCCTGCCCAGCACTTCCGAAGCCCGCGACTCGCTTCCGAAATACGGAACCATATCGCGCTGCACCAGGCCCAGCTGGTTCATCCGGTAACGGATAGCTTCCACCGGGTCGGGAAAAGACGGCGGGAAAAAACTGCGCTCGAAATCGCGAAGTAAAACAAAAAGCACCTCGGCCTGTTTTGCCTGTGCGCTTCCTTTCGGCGCATCCATAATGCGAAGCAGGTTGTGCAGCGCTACGCGATAATTATGCAGGGTGCGGATGGGTCTGATCATTTCTTTGGGGATTTCCGGGCTGAATATTTTCTCATCGCTTTCGTATCTCCGGCGAAAACAATCACCGCGCCGCCGCTCCCGAAATTGAAACGTACAATCACCTGCAGCCCGTCTTCAAAACCAAAACGCACGCGCGATTTGCCGAGGATGCGCGCCTGCGGATAACTGCGCTGTACCTCCTGCGCATTTTCCCAGGCACCGTCCTGCATTTCCATATACCAGCAGGAAAGCGCAGATGCCCTGTTGCTTTTATCCATACGGGAAGCCAGTTCGCCCCAGCCGACGATTTTCATAAAAGCGAAAATAAGAAGGATTGCCGATTTTGGATTGTCGATTTACGATTTAAACAGGTGTTCGGGTTTATGTGAAATCGAAAATCGGCAATCCAAAATCGGCAATCGGAAAAGTATCTTATTCCGAAAGCATGCTATACAGTTTTTGGAAAGGCATCGCTGAAGAATTTTATCCGTTTCCCCCGCCGTTCATCACTTTTCGGTACCCGCGACTTCGATTTTCTATTAACTTCGGGCCACCAATAAACCAGCAAATCCGCATGAAAACAATATCCCTGGTCATAACGGCCGCTATGGTTGCAGTAAGCTGCACCGGTGTTTTCGCACAGGAACGCACCAACAAAAAAGAAAGCAATTACAAGTTTACGGTCGTTAAGGAAATCAACCCGACCAGCATCAAGGACCAGTTCAAATCGAGTACCTGCTGGGCATTCTCCACGCAGTCGTTCCTCGAATCGGAAATTATGCGCATGGGAAAAGGCCAGGTCGAATTATCCGAAATGTATATCGTTCGCTGCAACTACATTGAAAAAGCGATCAGGTACATGCGCATGATAGGTAAAACCAATTTCGGTCCCGGCGGCGAAGGACATGACGTGCTCAACTGTATCCGTAAATACGGCATCGTTCCCCGCGCAGCTTACCCGGGTAACCTGGAAGCGGACGGCAAACCACGGCACGGTGAAATGGACGACGTGCTTAAATCCATGCTCGACGCCGCCCTCAAAATGCCCGACCACAAACTTTCCAAAAACTGGCTGCCCGCTTTCACCGCTGCACTCGACGCGTACCTCGGCGCAGTTCCTGAAAAATTCGATTACAACGGCAAAAGCTACACGCCGAAATCATTCGTGCAGTTCCTCGGCATCAATCCCGATGATTATGTCGCCATCAGTTCGTTCACGCATCACCCGTTCTACCAGCCTTTCGTGCTCGAAGTTCCCGACAACTGGGCCTGGGAACTGATGCACAACGTACCGCTCAATGAGTTCGTACAGATTACCGACAACGCCATTAACACCGGCTACACCGTAGGCTGGGGCAGCGATGTGAGCGAACCGACTTTCTCTTTCAAAAACGCGCTGGCGATCGTTCCGGAAAAAGACTGGGACAAATTCCGCAAAGGAGAAAAAGATTCCGCCTTCATCAATCCGGGGAAAGAACGCGCAATCACGCAGGCCTACCGGCAGGAAGCATTCGACAACCTGAGCACGCAGGATGATCACGGCATGCAGCTCACCGGCATCGTAAAAGACCAGAACGGGCAGCAATATTATATCGTGAAAAACTCCTGGGGCAGCGAAGGCAACGAATGCGGCGGTTATTTTTACTGCTCGAAAAGTTATTTCGAATATAAAACCATCAGCATACTCGTACACAAAAACGCCATCCCGAAAGCCCTCGCCCAAAAACTGAAAATCACACCGTAAACCTCTTGAGCCAATCTCATTTTTCCGTTGACGAACTGCAGCAGATGAAACAGGCCGAGGGCCATAAACTCGGCTGCGTACTTTACCACGAGTGGGTGAATAAAACCAACCCGGGCGAAACACTCGAATTCCTGGATAAACTGGAATTGCTTTTCGATGACGGACGTCTTGTTTTCGGTACCAGCGAAAACGGTGAAGCGATTTGCCTGTATCCTGCCTACGATGCGGAATCGGCGCGACTGAGACTGCTGCACGAATTCGGCGGAAAGATCGATATCCGCAGCGACGATATGAGCAGTAATGCACTCTGGGAAATCGCCACCGGCCGCCGGCTGGAAAGCGTGGAAATCGCCCGCGAGAAAAACGGAACTTACCGGAATGATTGTCTCATGCTCGATTTTGAAGGGGAACGACTGGAAATCCGTTTAGGTATGGATGGTTTGATTGTGGAACCTTTTGAGGATGTCTGATCGATGTTTAAAATTCCTCCGGGTACCTTTTACAAAACAAGAACCGTTAACATCGGAATAGATCCAGTCGGCAGCGGCAGTTTTGGGTAACGAGATCTTCGTTAGTCGAAGTCTGAGACTTCGACTAGCCGCGTCTGATTTACACAGACTTTTTGCTGCAAAACTGCTGACTGCCGCTGCCGACTTAACGCGAACGATTCCGATGGATAAAAAACTTTTCTGTAAAAGGTACGCGGAGGAATTTTAAAGATTACTTCCTACGGATGATACGTCATCACATACACCACCACCCCGATCACCGCGAGCGATAAAATAGTCACTACCCAGCTGATCAGTTTTTCTCCCGGTTGAAAATATTCCGGAAGCTTGCGCGAGTTACGTTTCCCGGTTTCGGTTTCGGTTTTGTTTTCAGGTGCGTTCTTTTTGCCGGTATGCTGTTCCTGGATTTCCTGGTGCATGCGCTGCAGCCGAGCCTGCTGGATCCTGCCGGTAGTTCCGCAGCTCAGCCGCGAACCGCAATCGGCCACCTGCTGCAGCATGAAATGCCCGGGGTAATGATCGTGCAGCGCGCGGTAGGTGCGCAGGTACAATTCCGTCAGGTCATCCCGCACCGATTCCAGGTCGGATGGAAGCGCGTTCCACGTATTCACCAGTTCAGGCGAAACGATATCCAGTGCGGGCGACAGTGTGCCTTTACTTTCCAGTTCCTCGATGCGGATGCGGTACTCTTCGAGATGATGGTATAAAACGTCGAGCAGTTTATCATACAGTGCGTCGAGTACGGCATCCTTTCGGGGAATACGGATCTCGCGCAGCGACCACATCGCAGCGGCATCCCGGTTGCGCAAAGCATCCACGTGCGCCTGGATCAGCCGCCGGGTGAAAATCGGTTCGGCAAAACGGATATACGTTTCGTTCACGGCGGAATCCTTGATCGTCTTCCAGTAAAAAAATCCGGCCTCGCCGCCTTCCAGGAAAAGACAGAAATTACGCTGCTCGTAAATCCAGCGGTGAAGTGCGAAACGCGTTTTGTCGTTCAGTTCGTCGAGCAGGCCGAGCAGTTGTTCTTTCGAATAATCCGCACCGCCCATCGCGACAAAACCCGTTCCCGAAAGATCCGCTTCCACCAGCCAGCGCTTGCGTGCAAGACGAACCTGTTTCAATAATTCCCCGCCCGAAGGCACGCGCCCGCCCGGGTCAAGCAAAGTAAATGGAGAGAGGTAGTTCACAGGAGCTGTGATTGCTGTAACGAATTTAAGAAAATTTAGTTTAACAAACGTTGGCTTGCACCTTACAACACAACCAGACTAAATTCGTTGAACCTCATAGACCTGTTCATTTTCGATTGCTGATTTCGGATTTGCGATTGAAGTGTAAAACGTTAGCGCCTTCGCGTCTTAGCGGTGAAACAAGTTACAGGAACTTTTTCCCGCAGGGCGCAGAGACGCTGAGTTTACGCAGAGCAAAAATCGTAAATCCAAAATCGGCAATCGAAAATCATTTTAAACCAACTCCCGTGATCCCATGATCCCTCCAACTCCCTCTTCCGTTTTTACTTTGCTGTTCACCGCCCCGCTCTTTTTTTCCTGCATGGAAAGCAGCAGCCGGACGCGCGACACCTACCCGAAACAGGATACGCCGCGCAGCAAAACCGACCTGTATTACGAAAAACACAAAGGCGATTCGCTGCCGAGCAAATCCACCGGGACTGAAGGAGCCGGCGCACTCGAACATGCCAAGCTGGCTCCTTTTTCCGGGCCGAACTACCGGTATTTCGACGAGGGCAGCTATCTCGGCGGGCGGGCGTTCATGAATCACCGCATGAAGAATACGCTGCTCGCATCATACGCCGAAATGGAGACGCTCTGTCCCGGCCGGATTTTTTCGTACATGGAATGTTCGCAGGAGCACGGCGGTCATATTCCCGGCCACCGCACACACCAGCACGGCTTAAGCGTCGACCTCATGGTTCCTCTGGTACAGGACGGCAAGCCCTGCTACAAAGCCGATTCGCTGGGCGCCGCGCATTACCTGCTCGATTTCGATCACCGGGGCCGGCTGAAAAGCGACACGACTATGTCCATCGATTTCAATACGCTTGCGCTGCATATCGGCAGCCTGCGCAAACAGGCGCTGAAAAACGGGCTGCGGGTCAAAAAAGTAATTCTCATGCTCGAACTGAAAGATGATTTGTTCGCCACGCCCGCAGGAAAAGAACTGAAAAAACATCCCGTGTATTTCGCCATGAACCTGCCCCCGTTTATCAATCTTGTACATGATGATCATTTTCATGTCGATTTCGAGCCGGTGAAATGACGCCGCCCGGCCTTCCGGGAAGCACGATAACTAAGGAAAATCCGTACCTTCGCCCGTTACCAGTAACCAGCTAAAACAGTGAGTATTTACGACAAATACGAGACCATAATCGGCCTCGAAGTACACACCCAATTACTGACCAAAAGCAAAGCGTACTCGAACGATGCCGCCGAATACGGCGCGCTGCCCAATACGCTCGTCAGCCCCGTTACGCTCGGCCATCCCGGCACGCTGCCGCGGGCGAACAAGCGCGTGATCGAATTCGGCGTGCGCCTCGGGCTTGCCCTGCAATGCACCATACGCGAACGCAACGAATACGCGCGCAAGAATTATTTCTACGCCGATCTTCCGAAAGGCTACCAGATCACGCAGGATAAAACGCCGATCTGCACCAACGGACTCGTGGTGATCAAAGACGATAACGGGAACGATAAAACGATCCGCATCCAGCGCATCCACATGGAAGAAGATGCCGGCAAAAGCATCCACGACCAGGATCCTACCGATACGCTCGTCGACCTGAACCGCGCCGGTGTTCCGTTGCTGGAGATCGTAACCGAACCGGATATCCGCAGCGCCGATGAAGCATACCGCTACCTCACCGAAATACGAAAACTCGTTCGTTACCTCGATATCTGCGACGGCAACATGGAAGAAGGCAGCCTGCGCTGCGACGCCAATATTTCCGTACGCCTGAAAGGCGATGAAAAATTCGGACGGCGCGTGGAAGTCAAAAACATGAATTCCATCAGCAACGTGAAACGCGCCATCGAGCACGAGATCACGCGCCTGGTCGATATCGTGGACGCCGGCGGCACCGTTGACCAGGAAACACGCTCTTTCGAAGCGCTCACGGGAACCACATTCTCGCTGCGAAGCAAAGAAGCGGCCAACGATTACCGTTATTTCCCGGAACCCGACCTGCTTCCCGTGATCGTTTCTCAGCAATACGTGGAAGAGGTGCGCAAAAAAATGCCGCCGCTTCCGCATGAACTGTTCCGGAAATATACCGATGCGCTCGGCCTTTCAGGATACGATGCCGGTGTGCTTACCGATACCAAGGAAGTCGCTTTGTATTTTGAAGACGTGCTGCATCACAGCAAAAACGCGAAAGCGGCGGCCAACTGGGTGATGGGTCCCGTGAAATCGTTCCTCAACGAACGTGCGCTTCATGTTTCCCAGTTCCCGGTCAGCGCCGAAAGGCTCGCCGCGCTCATCGATCTCGTAGAAGGAAACAAAGTGAGTTTTGCCATGGCCGCGCAGCGTATTTTCCCCGCACTCATTGAAAGTCCCGCGAAAACACCCCTGCAGCTGGCCGAAGAAATGAACCTGGTGCAGGAAAGTAACGAAGACGCGCTGCTCGATCTCATCCGGCAGGCCGTTGCGAAATATCCTGAAAAAGTAACCGAATACCGCGCAGGAAAAAAAGGCGTTCACGGACTTTTCATGGGCGAAGTGATGAAGCTTTCCAAAGGAAAAGCCGATCCGAAAATCGCCAACCAATTGCTCACTAAAGTGCTTGACGAACAATAAGACCCGATGAAGAACTTTCTTTTTTTCGCAATTCCCGTCCTCGCCCTGACTGCCTGCTCCGGCGGCGACAGCGCAGAACATATCGACCTGACCAAGGCCAGTTTCAGGGGCCAGCTCAAAAACAGCAACGGCGATACGCTTTACCTGGTGAACATCAGCGGCGGAAACGGGAAACCGGAATCGATCGATACGGCTTATACTGATGCGCAGGGAAATTTCGGGTTTATGAAACCGCTTCCCGCAGCCGGGTTTTATAACCTGGAAGTCGGTACGAAAACATTTGTAACGCTCATCCTCGATCCGAACAGGAAAGAAATGCTCAAAGCGGACGTTACAAACATGGCCTACACCTGGGACGTGGAAAGCTCGGATGAAAATAAATACTTCAAGGAGTTCAACGACTTCGCTACCAACTTTCACAAAACCAAGGCGGGCATGGTAACCACGCTGCAGATGATGCAGAAGGATTACGAAATGCAGGTGAACCTGCTGCGCGACAAAAGCAAAGTGGATTCGCTGGAAAAGAAAATTTCGCACAGCTACGACAGCATACAAATGTCGGCCATGAAACTCGACGAGGATGCCCGGAATTTTATCACCACGTTCGTGCTGAAACATCCCGCATCCCTCGCCAATATTCCCGCGCTCTACCTGCCCGCCGAGCCGCAGACCCGCGACCTCCTGCTCGACCCGTACAACAGTATCGATATTTTCGACACCACTTTGAAATCGCTCCAGGCGAAGTACCCCGACGCGCCGAACGTAAAACTGCTCGCCATGCAGGTGCAGCAGATCAGGCCGCTGGCAAACGGCGCCGTAGCTCCCGATATTGCACTGGCTGATCCGAACGGAAAAATGGTGGCCCTTTCCTCCCTGCGCGGAAAAGTCGTCCTGCTCGATTTCTGGGCGTCCTGGTGCGCGCCCTGCCGGGCCGAACTTCCCAACGTAGTGGAAGCCTATAAAAAATATCACGGCAAAGGTTTCGAAGTCTTCAGCGTGTCGCTCGACGCCGACAAAAACCAGTGGATACAGGCCATTAAAAACGACAAGCTCAGCTGGCCCTATCATGTCAGCGACCTGCGCCAGTGGCAGTCGTCTGTAGTTCCCGTATACGGCATCCAGGGCATTCCGCTCACCTTCCTGCTCGATAAAGAAGGGAAAATCATCGCACGCGGACTTCGCGGCATTGCCCTGCAGGACAAACTCGCCGAAATTTTCGAAACCAAATAACGTATCGCACACACGTATTCCTTTTTCATGAAACGGATTCTTACTTTTCTTCCCCTGGCGCTTGCCCCCTTCACCGGTTTCGCCCAGGGTAAAACGTATTTCCAGCAGGACGTGAAATACAACATTACCGTGCAGCTCGACGATGTAAAACATGAACTGACCGGTTTCGAAACGCTGGAGTACGTGAACAATTCGCCCGATGCGCTTCCCTTTATCTGGATGCATATCTGGCCGAACGCCTACAAACAGAACGGAACTGCGCTCGAGAAACAGGTTACCGACAACGGGGAAACCGCCCTGCATTTCAGCGACAGGAAAGACCGCGGGTATATTGATCAGCTCGATTTTAAAGTGGACGGGCAAGCCGCAAAAACGGAAGCGCACCCGGAACACATCGACATCATCAAACTGGTTTTGAACCAGCCGCTGCAGCCCGGCGGGAAAATCACGATCACCACGCCCTTTCATGTGAAAATCCCGAGCGGAAAATTTTCACGGCTCGGGCATATCGGGCAGCAGTATCAAATCACGCAGTGGTATCCTAAGCCCGCCGTATACGACCGTAATGGCTGGAACGAAATGCCGTATCTCGACCAGGGCGAATTTTATTCGGAGTTCGGTACGTACGATGTTTTTATCACGCTGCCGAAAAACTATGTCGTCGGATCAACCGGCGATCTTACCGGCAACGATGACGAAGTACGATGGCTCGACGAACGCGCGAAAGCATCCCAGGTAAAAATCGCCAACAGGGATACCACGGTAAAGCCGGGCGTAAAAAAAACATGGATGACCAGCGATTCCGTCCGCTCGGCCGCCGAAACAAAAACACTGCATTACCACCAGGAAAATGTACACGACTTCGCCTGGTTTTGCGACAAAAGCTACAACGTACTGAAAAGTTCGGTTAAACTTCCGCACACCAACCATGAAGTAACGACCTGGGTCATGTTCACCGACCGTTATACCAAAGTCTGGAAAAATGCAACGACTTACGTAAACGATGCGCTGTATTATTATTCGCTGTGGAACGGCGACTATCCATACAATCACTGCACGGCTGTTGACGGTGCGCTGAGCGCGGGCGGGGGAATGGAATACCCGAACATTACGGTAATCGGCGCCACGGGAGACCCGATGACGCTGGAAACCGTAATCATGCACGAAGTGGGGCACAACTGGTTTTACGGCCTGCTCGGCAGCAATGAACGCATGCACGCCTGGATGGATGAAGGGATCAATTCCTATAACGAGCTGCGTTACATCGAAACGAAATACCCGGAAAAAAGAATGGTCGGCGATACGAATGGGCCCAACAAGTTTGCCAAAATCGCCAACCTCGAGCGTTACCGGCAGAAAGCGCAGTACTACCAGTTGTATGCTTTTTCCGCGCGCCAGGATTTGGACCAGTCGCTCACCCTGCCCGCTGCGGAATTTACTTCGATCAACTATGCGGGGATGGTGTATTACAAAACAGCCATCGCTTTCGATTACCTGCGCAGCTATCTCGGCGAACCCATGATGGACAAGTGCATGCAGACGTATTTTGATCGCTGGCATTTCAGGCACCCGATGCCTTCGGATATCCGCGCTGTTTTTGAAGAAGTGACCGGAAAAAACCTCTCCTGGTTTTTCGATGATATGATCGGCTCGGATAAAAACCTCGATTATAAAATCACCAGCAAAAACAAAAAAGCCGACGGAACCTGGGAGATCACGGTGAAAAATACCGGCGAGATCAAAGGTCCCGTTGCGCTCAGCGGCGTGAAAGACGGTAAAATCCGCGGGATTATCTGGTACGAAGGATTTGACGACAAACAGACGCTTGGTTTCCCGGAAGCGGATATCGATTATTTCATACTCGATTTTTTCGAAGACATTCCCGAAATCAACCGGAAAAATAACCGGGTTTATACGCACGGGCTTTTCAAAAAAACGGAGCCGCTGAAAATCCAGTTTCTCGGCAGCTTAGACAACCCGGAGCGCACGCAGCTTTTCTGGACGCCGGCACTGGGCTGGAATAAATACAACGGGTTCATGCTCGGCGCCGCTGTTTATAATCACGTCGCGCCGCAAAAACATTTCGAATGGATGCTCATCCCGATGTACGGCTTCAAAAACAAAAACCTGGCCGGGCATGCCGATGTATTTTTTCACATCAATCCCGGGAAAGTTTTCCAGCAGGTCGATATCGGCGCAAATTTCAACCGGTACTGCTATTCGAATGATCCGCTGAAAGATCTCGACTTCAACAAAATCGCTCCGGAAATCAATTTCACCTTCAAAAAGAAACGCCTGCGCAGCAATTTCAACCAGGGCCTGCGTTTGCGCGGTATCCTGCTCCTGAACGACGGCGTAGCAGAGATCGGGAATTTCGAGCCGCCGCTTTACAATTATACCACAACAGACAAGCGGTTTTACGAAGCCACCTACTCTTTCCGGAATTCGCGGAAAGTAAATCCTTTCGGTTTCTCGGTAAATGCGCTTACCGGTGATACGATGACCAAAATCACGCTGACAGGAAATTACCGGCTCGATATAAACGAGAAAAAACGCATCGATATCCGGGTTTTCGGCGGAACGTTCCTGAATACGACCGCAGCCAACGCCAACCCGTATCGTTTCCGGATGAGCGGCTGGCGCGGGTACAACGACTACCTTTTCGATCATGTCTATTTCGGGCGCAGCGAATACACCGGCCTGGGTGCAGCGCAGATGGCCGAGCGCGACGGAGCTTTCAAAGTATATACGCCGCTCGGGCAAAGCGCAGTCTGGCTCGCCGCGATGAACGTCAAAGCCGATATTCCTTTCGATGTAAAATTCCTCAACAACGTCCGACTGTTTGCTGACGTGGGCGCATGCGAAACGGACGGAAGAAATACGCAAACCGTGATTTTCGATGCGGGCGTCAACATCACCCTGTTCCGCGGGTTCGGGAATATTTACATTCCGCTGATCATGTCAACCGATCTGAAAGACGTGATCACGGCAAACGACTGGAAATTTGCCGAGACCATCCGTTTTGAATTGCGCCTCGAACAACTTGCACCTTCAGCACTGATCAAGCAAATCGACTTCTGATGCCGGTCATTTATTTCGCTTCCGATTTCCATCTCGGTATCCCCGACCATGCCGCAAGCCTGGAAAGGGAGAAGCGGATCGTGCGCTGGCTCGACCTGGTTTCGGAAGATGCGGACGAAATTTTTCTTGTCGGCGATTTATTCGATGCCTGGTTTGAGTACAAACGGGTCGTGCCAAAAGGCTATGTGCGGCTGCTCGGTAAAATCGCGGCTATCACCGACTCGGGAATTCCCGTGCATGTTTTTACCGGCAACCACGATATGTGGATGTTCGGTTACCTCGAAAAAGAAGCGGGTGTAAAACTCTATCATGCGCCGGTAGAACGCGAATGGAACGGAAAAAAGTTCGTGATCGGTCACGGCGACGGGCTCGGGCCGGGCGACCGCGGGTACAAATTCATCAAGAAAATTTTCCGGAACAAGGTCTGCCAGTGGCTGTATGCCCGTTTTCATCCCAATTTCGGCATCGCCATGGCCGAATATTTTTCACGGAAGGGCTACGATAAAAAAGAAGAACAACGCCGGTACATGGGCGATGACAAAGAGTTTCTTGTACAGTATTGCAAGGCGGAACTGAAACACAGGCAGGTCGATTATTTTGTTTTCGGTCACCGGCACCTTCCGCTCGATATCCAAGTCGGTGAAAATAGCCGCTACATCAACCTCGGCGATTGGATCAAATACAATAGCTACGCCCGCTTCAACGGAACGGCAGTTACACTGGAAACGTTCGAAAAATAATCAGCGAATGCCTTCTGCGGTCTTGATCACGAGATCGGCAAGCCGGTTCGAATACCCGATTTCATTATCATACCAGCCGATCACCTTGATCATATTTCCTACGATGGATGTGAACTCCGCATCATACACGCAGGAATGCGGGTTGCCGATCACGTCAACCGAAACGATCGGGTCTTCGGTGTATTCCAGTATTCCTTTCAGCGGGCCCGAAGCTGCTTTTTTAAAGGCGGCATTGATTTCCTCAACCGTGACATTTCTTTTCAGCTGGCAGGTAATATCGGTCAGCGATCCGTCGGGAACGGGAACGCGTATGCCGCAGCCGCCGAGTTTGTTTTCGAGATGCGGGAAAATTTTCGTGATCGCTTTTGCCGCACCGGTCGATGTGGGAACCATCGAAACCGCCGCCGCACGGGCCCTGCGCAGGTCTTTATGCGGCGCGTCGTGCAGGCGCTGGTCACCTGTATACGAATGCACCGTAGTGATATAACCGTCTTCTATTTCACCGAGTTCATCCAGCACCTTGATCATCGGCGCGGCGCAGTTGGTGGTACAGGAAGCATTGGACACGATAAGATCGTCTGCAGAAAAAATATGATCGTTGATCCCGATCACCATCGTTTTGATATCGCCTCCTTTGGGCGGTGCCGAAAGCACAACGCGTTTGGCTCCGGCAGTAATATGTTTCATCGCGCCCGTTTTATCCAGGAAATGCCCGGTGGATTCGATCACCACGTCGATGTTCATTTCCTTCCAGGGCAATGTTGCCGGATCTTTTGCAGCCGTAACACGGATTTTTTGCCCGTTGATGATCAGTCCGTCCGCATCGTGCGAAACCGTCCCGTCGAAGCGGCGGTGCACGGAATCGTATTTAAACAAATGCGCGAGGGTGGGACTGTCCGTAAGATCATTGATTGCAACTATTTCAACGCCGGGCCTTTTGAGTAGTACACGCGTTGTCATGCGTCCGATTCTTCCGAACCCATTGATAGCGACACGAATATTTTTCATAGAGTGGTTTTGCATTAAACAAATGAACCTTGTTCTTGTTGACCAAGCGCATGCAAATGTACAAAAGCAGGAAAGCCGCCGCGATATTAATCGGGACGGCTTTCCGTAAAAGAATGACTATGGTTTAGCGAAGCTTCACAAAGCGGGAAGTTCCGACACGCTTCTGGCCGCTTACGTTAACCAGGTAAGTACCTGCACGCAGTGTTTCGGCTGAGAAACGGATGGTGTTCTCCCCTTTGCTGAGCTGCTTGTGGGTCTGGCTGAGTACACGCTTGCCCTGCAGGTCATAAACTTCGAGCGTTACATCACCTGCTTTGTCCAGTTTAAAGCTGACGCTGGCTCCTTCAACCACCGGGTTGGGGAATACTTTCAGGTCGAGATTAACTGTTGCGGTGCTGCTGCTTCCCGGTTCAACGATACCGTTAGGCGCCTGGAAGGAAGATTCATCCTGCCACATACCGCGGCCATGCGTACCGAAGTAGAACACACCGGCATTTTTTACTTCCCAGGGTTCGTGGCGGCTCTGGCGGATCATCGTGGTGGCTACACGCGGGAAGCCACCGCTTGTTACCGGCGTCCATACCAGTGCGGAAGCGCCCAGGCTGATGTCGTTACACTCGTACACACCATATTCTGTACCTACCAGTAC
>VBWE01000046.1:0-17224 GCA_006218065.1 Bacteroidota bacterium | reverse complement strand
AAAGTTTGACGTGTTGCCCGAGTTCGGCATCGTGCTGGCATTGTTGCCGAGGTACACGTAGTTTGCTGCACCGTAACCGCCGAGCGTAATGAAAATACGGTCGTTGTTCGGGTCAACGTCGATGGAAGTAACCACCGAACCGCTGAAACCACCGATACGGGTGCAGGTAACCGGTGTGCTGGTGTTGTATGATGATCCCACGCTGTCCATATCCGCTTGCGCAGAATCGATCACCATGTGCAGGTTGGAAATGCGGTAAATGCTGCCTGAGGAATTAGCCACAAACAGGTGTTTTCCATCGGGCGACCAGCTCATGGTCTGAACAGTTCCGCTATAAGCATCCGGCTTGGATTTCGGGCTTCCGACCAGTACCCACTCCGGCGTTGTAGAAAAGTCGAGCGGCGCTTTGGTCATGAAAACACCGAATGTGGGATTACCGCTGATGGTAGTGGTATATGTACCAACAGCCAGGCGGCTTTGAACTACATCCTGGATCCAGGCTGTATCGCTCGGGTTTATCGTAAGCGGTGTAGTATAAGAGAAAGGAACATTGTGCGTAGTGCTGTTGATGATCAATACCGACCCGGTATTGTACATCACATTGTAAACTCCTTTTACAAGAACACCGGTTGCGGGAGCCGTATTGAAGGTTACGTTAAACGCACCGTTTGATTGTACTGTTCCTGTTCCGGGGCCTGAAACTACGTTGCCGGCATTATCAACCTCCAGCGTATCTGCACCGGCAACGATCTGGATACTGTCCAGGACAAGCGTTGCGGATGTCTGCGATGGAACTATCGTTCCGGTAAAGTTTGTAGCTGTTCCGGATGCGATCACCAGTGTCTGAGCAATTTTACCGTTCACCCAGGCAATAGTATCGGGAGAATTGACATCATACTTGTTTTCATAAAGCGCGATCGGCGTTACGAAAGGTCCGGAATTAGGCGCGGCAGTCAGCTGGTTTGCAATGCGGGGAGGATAGAATGCCGAAGCCGAAGATCCGCGGTTAGCCGAACGGTAAAGGTCGCAATAATAGATCGTGGAGAAAACCGCGTCCGGGTTGATATAAGAGAACTCGGTATAACCACCGTCGCCGCCATTAATGCTCACCGCAGACATTGTAGTATTGCCGAGACCATCGACAAACTGCGTACCATTATCCTGGGTTCCTGCAACAGCAAGCATGCGCGAATTAGCCATGTAGTCGAATCCGACAGAATAACACTGCATGACGTTATATCCTTTGTTGCAGGAAATATAGGTTTGTCCTTTGTTGATTGTTTTAGAGACACCGCCATCCGATCCGACATAGAATGTATTCGCATTGGTGGGGTGGAACAGGATAATGTGTTTATCCGAGTGTACATACCAGGGATTGAATGCACTGTTCGGGAACTCCAGGCCGATACGTGTCCACTGTCCGGCCGGAGAAGGCGAACTGGTAACCAGTTCCCATTTCCAAAGTTCAACGCCGCCGAGGATAACACGACCGGGATCGCTGGGATCTACGGCCAAAGCATTGTCATAATCACCTTGTCCGTTAGTACCGAAAGGTTCGAAGCTGGGACCTCCGCCAAGGGCGAGCGTTGTCCAGGTAGTACCGCCATCAATGCTCAGGTAAACACCCTGCAGGGTAGCCGGGCTGCTTTTGGCAACGGAAGCATAAATATAGTTTGGGTTGCTTGGTGCAATAGCGAATTCCGCACGGCCTGCTCCCTGGGGAAAACCGGAACCGTTTGCTCCAACATTGGTAAATGTACCTACGTTGCCGGAAGGCGAAGTATAAGGCTTGTTACCGACCGAAGCACATACAAAACCGTTGGAAGCTACATCCACATCTTTTGCAGTCGACAGGAACGGGTTACCGTTAACGATTACCGGGTTGGCCCAGGTAGCGCCGCCGTCATCAGTCATCATCAGGCCGCGGTTGGTTGCAGCATACACACGGTTGTTGTTGTTCGGGTCGGCGATCATTTTGTTCACGCTGGTCCACTGGCCCGAAACGCTGTTGGAGTCAGGTATAGTAGCTGTCAGGCGGCTGAACGTAGCGCCGTTATCGCTCGATTTCCAGATTCCGCCGCCGATCAGACCACCGGCGCCGGTTCCGAGCAGGTAATACAGGCCTTCACCGGTTCCGAAATAGATTTCTCCGCCCTGCGAGCTGCAGATGGTGGAAACACAGATATTCCGGAAAGTAGCCAGCTGCGGATGCTGCGCCCAGTTGGCTCCGGCGTCGTTCGACACCCAGAGGCCACCGGAAACACTTCCTGCGAGCATATGGTTCGGGTTGTTTTTATCAATCCACAGGGCGCGGGTACGGCCACCGACGTTGTCGGGACCGATTTCGTTCATGGTAACAGCAGCTGTGCTGCTGCTGCTGTTCTGACGGAGCATATCCTGTGCTTCAAGGGCTTGCTGCGTGGCAATCATAGCGGCTTCATCCAGTACACCGGCGGCATTCTTCTGAATATTGAAGAACCATTCGGCAGATCCGCGAATCCCCTGGATCTCCTCAGACTGGGCGGAAGCCTGTTCCTTCGAAGGCGTATACATCGACTTGCTGCCGAGTAAAGACGAACCGAAGTAAAAGGTAACACCCGCCAGGGCTATACCCATAACACCAAAAAGTAGCTTGTTGGTTTTCATGTAGTTAACTTGTTTGTTTTCCTTATATTATTGAAATGAAGCCTGAATGCCTTTTTTGAAGCATCCAAAACTATGTTTTTTTACCAGAACATCAAAAACAGGAGCAATAATTTTTTCCCGCCTTTTCAGCCTTGCAAATTGAACAGTTTCCGGGGGATGTGAAGTGAATACTGACGTTTGTTCAATTCAAAAATCAATCAAAAATTAAAAGCATTAAAATTCAGCAGATCAGGGACGTCCTAACAAAGATAAAACTAGTTCTTCAGAAAACAAATACGGCAACGAAAATTGGGACAAACGGTCTATTTATGCTTTTCCGCATGGTACGAGGAACGGACAAGCGGTCCGCTTTCCACGTAACGCAAACCTTTGGCAAGACCAATTTCCCTGTATCGCGCAAACTGGTCGGGATGGATGAACTCCTGTACGGGTAAATGTTTTTTGGTGGGCTGCAGGTATTGCCCGATCGTCATGATCTCCACACCTGCGGAAAGGAGATCGTCCATGGTTTGAAAAACTTCTTCTTCCGTTTCACCGAGGCCGAGCATGATGCCCGATTTGGTCCGGCAGCCTCCTTCGTGCAGGCGGCGAAGTACTTCGAGGCTGCGGTCGTATTTGGCCTGTATCCGCACCTGGCGGGTCAGGCGGCGAACGGTTTCCATATTATGTGAAACGATCTCCGGCTTTACATCTATGATGCGTTGCAGGTTGTTCCAGTCTCCTTTAAAATCGGGGATCAGCGTTTCGACCGTGGTTTCGGGACTTACCCTGCGAATGGCTTCGATGGTGCGCGCCCAGATGACGGAACCGCCGTCTTTCAGTTCATCGCGATCGACCGAAGTGATGACACAATGTTTTACACCCATCAGTTTCACCGATTCCGCCACTCTTTCGGGTTCGCCTTCATCCACGGGAAGCGGACGACCGGTGGCAACTGCGCAGAATCCGCAGGAACGGGTGCAGATATTTCCGAGAATCATAAAAGTGGCTGTTCCGGCACCCCAGCATTCGCCCATATTCGGACAATTGCCGCTTTCGCAGATCGTATGCAGTTTATGCTGATCGACGAGTTTGCGTACGTTCAGGTAGTTTTCGCCGGTGGGCAGCTTGACCCTGAGCCAGTCGGGTTTTTTCGCCCGCGGCTTTTCTTCGGAAGTAATCGTACCAGGAATTGAATCGGCCATGAGTGATCAGAACCATTTCCTGCCATAGAGGAAATGCAGGTACAAAGATACAAATACCTGTTGGTTGCGCTGGTTGGCCATAATCGGAACTACTTTGGGGTAAACGTCGACGCAAACGCCTGTTTCAATCGCTTTTACAGCATCGTCGTGAACACCGTACTCAAAGGTGAGGCCGAGTTTCGCATATCCGCCGGGATATAATTTCAACTCGTCGAAGCCTTTCAGGTAAGGCGCGCGCCCGAAAATATTATCGGTGTAGTGAATGGCGGGATCGTATTTTTCAATGGTGAGGTCGTAATAATGATCGATCGGCGTTTGCTGCAGGATTTTCAGGTACACGGGCTTGGCAAAACCGAGTGAACCGCCGATGAATGTTACGTAGCGGATTTCAACGCCGCTTTTTTCGGGCTTGGAGAAAATGACGTTCTGGTAACCGAAACCCGGGCGGAGAATGAGGAAGCTGTTGAGCTTGCCGTAATAAAATCCTTTGGATGCGTCGTAAGAGGGATTAACCGTTTTTACTTCTTTCGGGTGACGATAATTGACGAACTCGCATTCGAAAACGCCTTTACGTGTGCCGGTGATATGTTTTCCCCTGCGGAAGTTTGCACCGAAGCCGTTGCTGTGAATAATAAGCCCGCCGCTGATTTCATTCCGGTAAAGCAGTTTGGTATCGTCATACAGGTTGGCATTCACTTTCACCGTTTCGGTTTCCACCTTTTGAGCGGAGAGCTGACCGAGCATGGAAATTGCAGTAAAAGTGAAAAGTAAGCGCTTCTGCATTTTGTAACTTTGTAGTCTCACAAATGTAAACATTTAACGCATCAATAACCAATTTTGTTGCATGAAAACAGCCAGCATAGTTTACACCGGGCAACTGCGCACAAGCGCTGTTCACCTGCGCTCAGGGACTACGATCATTACGGATGCGCCGCCCGACAATAATGGAAAGGGAGAAGCATTTTCACCGACCGACCTGCTGGCCACGTCGCTGGGTTGCTGTATGATGACGATCATGGGTATCGTAGCCGAACGTCACCAGTTCGATCTTTCGGGAACCCGTATCGACATTACAAAAGAAATGGGCTCCGGGCCGCGGCGGGTGATTGGCATTGTTGTGGAATTTACGATGCCGCCCGGAAATTTTACAGCGAAGGACCGCGAGCTGCTCGAGCATGCCGCGCATACCTGCCCGGTTGCATTCAGCCTGCACCCCGATATTAAACAGCAAGTGAGTTTTAACTGGAACGATTGATCCGGCAAATGAATCGCGGGCGATAAGTGACAAAAAACAGGTGTTTTGTCCTCCACGAAGTGCCGCTACGGGATGGCTGATTTCCTGCCGCGAAGCTGAAAAACGGCCGGAGAAGTGATTTTTTATTTCTCCCCGGTTTTTGCCGCATACTTTTGATAATTGCCCGGAAAATATTCCGATAAGCAGGTTTTTATGCGGGCTGCCGGCAACTCAACATGAACTTTTCAAAAATAAAAAAGCCGGAATATGCTTGCGGCATACTCCAGCTTATATGTTTTTATGAAAGACGCCAGGCGCCCGGTGGTTAGTGCTTCGCGTCGTATGCTTCACACTGTTTCTTGGACTTGCAGGAAACAGCAGTTGTTGATACGATAGCTACGGAAGCGAGAAGTGCGAGAAACAAAAATGTCTTTTTCATTGTGCTGGTTAGGTTTGTTTGGCTTTGATGGTTCGGGGTCTCCCCTTTTTCATGATCTGTTACAAAGACCATGCAAAAATAACAGAACCCGGCACCAAAACAAATATGAATACATCTTTTTTAAGGCGGGCCGGTCATTTTACAGGGCCGATACCCCTTCTTGTTATTAATTAAACGTACTCCGGCGGCATTTTATTTGACTTGTTTTTGTATCTTTTCTTTAATCTATCATCACCGATGAAAACCGCCCGGTTCATATACCTTATACTCTTTTCGCTGTTTGCTTCCGCAGCGGCGGGCGCGGCGCATTTGCGCGGGGGCGATACGGTCAACTTCACCGATTCGGCAGGAAAACGCCAGGGATACTGGATCGTTTTCGGATCAGTCCAGAAAAATCCCGCATACCGTGCAAACCAGGTCGTGATGAAAGGTCATTATACCGACAATAAAAAAACCGGGTACTGGCTGGAATATTATCCGAACGACAGCCTGAAAAGTTCGATTGAATTCCGCGATAACCGTCCGAACGGCCAGGCCAATATTTATTATGAAAACGGAAAGCTCAAAGAAGCGGGTACCTGGAAAGGAACCCGTTGGGTCGGGCCTTACAAACTGTATTATGAAAGCGGCGTGTTGCGGCAGGAGTTCAATTATTCGGGCACGGGAAAACGGGAAGGGTTCCAGCGCTACTATTATCCCAATGGCCAGCTGCATCTCGAGAAAATGATGCAGGATGGTAAAGAAGAAGGCTGGGAAAAGGAGTACACAGAAACGGGCTGCCTGAAAGAAGAGCGTTTTTATTCCGCCGGAATGCTGAATCCGTCGAAAACAATCCGCCACGATTGCCCGCCCGTGATCAGGAAGAAACCCGATCCTGTTCCTCCGCCGGAACCGATCCCGCCTCCGGATCCCAGGCCACCCGGCGGCAATGGTCATTATACGCTCTATAATAAACAAAAGCAGATTGACCTGAAAGGCGTATTTAAAAACTGGAAACTCATGGACGGCGAACAATATATTTACGATCCGAACGGCATCCTGATCCGGATCAAAGCGTTTAAGGACGGAAAATACGTCGGGGATAAACCACTGCCTGCCGGTAACTGAACGAACCAAAACGGTTTTTTTTTCAAAATGGAAACTTTACATTTGCTTCGCTGATATTGTTTTTGTACCCACTTGACCTTTAACTATATATTTTACTTATGAGCACTTCTGCACCCGCGGCTACAGCAGGGCCGCAAATCGAAGAAAGCTGGCGTGAAGTCTTAGCCGAAGAATTCCAGGCTCCCTATTTCCAGGAACTTCGCCAGTTCCTGATCGAAGAGAAACAACAGGCGGTTGTTTTTCCTCCCGGGCCGATGATTTTTAACGCGTTCAACCAGTGCCCGTTCGACCAGGTAAAAGTGGTTGTCCTCGGGCAGGATCCGTACCACGGGCCGGGACAGGCCAACGGGCTTTGCTTTTCAGTTTCGAACGCCATGCGGCATCCGCCTTCGCTGGTCAATATTTTCAAAGAGATGCAGAAAGACCTGAACGTTCCTTATCCCCGCACCGGCGATCTCACGGGCTGGGCCAAACAGGGCGTTCTGCTCATCAATACTACGCTTACCGTTCGCGCACACACACCGATGTCGCACCAGGGCAAAGGCTGGGAAACGTTCACCGACTCGGTGATCCACAATCTTTCCACCAAACGCGAAGGCATCGTGTTCATCCTCTGGGGCCGTCATGCGCAGAATAAAAAACCGCTGATCGATACCACGAAACATTATGTGCTTGAAGCGGCGCATCCCTCGCCCTATTCTGCAAACGGGTTCTTCGGTTGCCGTCATTTCTCCAAAGCCAATTACCTGCTCATGCAGCAGGGAAAAATGCCGATCAACTGGATTGCGCTGTAACCGGCCGATCTACAAGTTGTATCTGGTCGACGTCTGAGACGTCGACCAGTGAAGTATTCTTTCCCAGGTCTCTGGAATCCGGTAAAACCGTTACTTTTATCGGGACGAGCCGGTTAAGGTCCGGCCGGTGAACCATGCTCAATATTCAGAAAGTCGTCGTATTGCTCGACGATTATCATTTGCAGGAATTTCGCAAATACCTGGAACAACACCGGGCTGAGCTTCCGTTGAAACTTGTTGAGGCCGCGCGCCGCATCGGCTGGGAAGAAAAAGATTCGGATGCGCTTTGCAAAGCCATCTACGGCAAAGCGGGCTCGGCGGAGAAGAAAAAATTTTTCCAGCTCGCGCATCATACTTTCAAACTCACGTCGCATCTCAGCCGGAATTATCCTTCGTATCTCGTTCACAATATTTCCAGGATCGAAATACTCGTGAACCAGGGCAATCTGCCTGAAGCAAACCGGCTGGCGGATACGCTGCTCGATACAGCGGAAAAAATAGAAGATTTCAATACTGCGCGGGCCATGCTGCAGTATTTCGGGCAGCAGGCTTTTATCCTGGAGAAACGATCCGATTCGGTACGTTATCTTGAGCGGAATGCGGCGGTGATCGATGCGGAGCACGTGCTGAACGATATTTACCTCTACCTCCGGCGCAACCTGCATTTCAAAGACAAGGCGAGCCTGAATCGCGACGATATTGAAAAACACCTTTCATTTTTCACGCTGTATCGCGACCATCCCGCTTTTACCGTGCGCCTGCTCGCCCGCTACGCCTGCCTGTACACGCTCAGTTACCTGAACGACGATCGTTTTTATTCGAAAGAAACGATTGACGAACTGAATGCGCTGTCGGACGAGCTGGAGAAAAACCCGTACGTGGTTTTTACCTTCTCCGACGATTTCGAACTGAACATCGATTACATCAAGCTGAAGTACCTGCTCAGCGTGCTGAACGAAGAAGACCTGCACCGCGAATCGGAAGTGCTGCTGAAGAAACGCGAAGTGCCGCGGTTCTGGCGCAACTACCTGAACACCGCGCAGGTGGCTTTCCTCAGCATCCAGGCGAGTTTTTACATCAGCCATTACGGGTTCGGGTACCGCAAAAATTACAACGAACATCTTTCGCCCGAGATCCGCGAGCAGCTCAGTTTTTACAAAAAAACCTGCGAAGAAATTTTACAGAACACGGTCTGGGAAGAAGGTCTGCATGTACGGTATATCAACATGCTTAATATTTATACCTGCTTCCAGTTGCTGGGCAGCCGCGATGAAATACGCAAAGCGGCCGATACGCTCGAGAATGCGCTGTTCAATTATCAGCAGGTAGCTTTCCAGCGTTTGTACGATGCCATTTTCGGAACGCTGATCATGGCGTACTTCATCCTGGAAGAATATGTAAAGGTGCAGGAATGCTACAAGCGTTACGAAAAACTCACCGCGCCCAGCGTGAAGCTCCCGGAGAACGATATTACGATCAAAGCATTTTATTACACTTCGCAGTGGCTGCTGACTGCGCGGAAACAGTACCGCGAAAAGCTTCACGGGCTGATCGAAAAAACGGAAGGCGTGAAAAACCTCGACAATACCCGCCGCCTGCTGATCGACCTGCGCAGCTATTTTAAAATCTGATACTTCTTTTCCCGATGAGAAGTTTTCTTGCGTTGTTCTTCCTGTTTTTCTTTTCCTTTTTTGCGCCTGCGCAGGATAATAAACCGCGCGTTTACCTCATTCCCGGGCAGGGATCGGACGGACGGATTTTCGGGAAGATGAAAATCGACAGCGCTTTCGATACGATCCATATCCGTTATTCCGTCCCGGAAAAAGGAGAGACGATGAAACAATTCGCCCGCACCTTATCCGCGCAGATCGATACCACGAAACCGTTTTCGATCGTGGGTGTTTCGCTGGGCGGTATGCTGGCGACGGAAATGAGTTGTTTCCTGAAACCGGAACGGGTGATCGTGATCTCGAGCGCGGTTTCGAGATCGGAACTTCCGGCACGTTATACGTTTATGAAAAAAATTCCGCTTTACCGGGCTTTCCCTGCGGGACTGATCAAAGCCGGAGCCTTCATCGCGCAGCCGCTGGTGGAACCCGACCGGAAAAAGGAAAAGAAAATATTCAAGAACATGCTGCGCTCGAAGGACAAGAAATTCATGAAACGCAGCGTCGATATGATCGTGCGCTGGAAAGGGCCGACGGAAAAATCAAACTGCCGCGTGATTCATATTCACGGGAATAAAGATCATACGCTGCCCGTGCGGAAAGTAACCGCCGATCATGTGGTAGGCAAAGGTTCGCATATGATGACGCTGACCCGGCCGGAGGAAATTTCGGAGCTGGTGAATAAGGCGTTGAAGGAGTAAATCGTACGGGCGATGTAAAAGGTACAAGGGTAAAAGGTACGCTGGGCGATTCGATGAATCGCCCCTACTGTTTCCGGTTGATTTTGAATTCCGTCCGGCGGTTTTTCGCGTGTTCTTCTTCGGAGCATTCCACGCCGTCGGAGCATTTGTTCAGTAGTTTTGATTCGCCGTGACCGACGCTCGTAAGCCGGGATGCATCCACGCCGCGTTTAACGAGGTAGTCCACCACGGTTTTCGCGCGCTTTTTGGAAAGCTGGAGGTTGAAGTCGTTCTTCGCGCGCGAGTCGGTATGCGCGCTGATCTCGATGGCGATGTTCTGATCCAGGCTCATCACACGCGCTACTTTATCCAGCGTGATTTCCGCAGCGGGAAGAATTTTCCAGTCGGCGTAATCGTAGTAGATATTCTCGATGATGAGCAGGCTGTCCTTCCGGGCTTTTTCCTTCATCTGCAATACCTGCAGCCAGGGATCATCCACGTAAACGAAAGCGAGCATGTTCCGGTCGGAAGGAAGCACCTTCAGTTCATACTTCCCGGAACGGCCAATGCGCAGTTCTTTGATGACACGGCCTTTTTCGTCTTTGATATACAGTTTACCGTAAGCCGCCAGCTTGATATTATCTTCCGTGTCGATCATCACGATATACGATTTGTCCGCCGGGAGATTGATGAAGTTGAACTGGCCTTTCGAATCGGTTGTTACGGTTTGAACGAGATCGCCTTTTTCGTTGAGGATTTTCATCGTGGTATTCGGCAGCAGCGTATTGCTGCCGTCGCCCGCAACCAGCGTGCCGCGCAGGTCGAGACGAAGGTCGGGATCTTCCACGATCATGGCCTGGAGTGTTGTCCGGTCGCTGCTCAGGATACGGAACGCGAATTTACCGTTGTTGTCCGGCGTGGTCGACATCAGTTCTTTCCCGCTTTTGTTCGTGATGATGATCTTCGAATTCGCAGCGAGTTTCATATCCGGGTCGGCCAGCGAAACGATATAGGTTTTATCGGGCGGCAGGCGGGTAAAAGTAAAGGCACCGAACTCATTGGTTGTCGTGGCCTGCACCACGTTGCCCAGGTCGTCCACAAGATTCACCGCCATGTTCGAAAGCGGTTGCGGCGGGGTGCCCGACGAAAGGAGGTTGCCGGCGATGGTCAGCAGGTCGTCGTCGGAAAGCAGTTGCGGCAACCCGTTCGGATCAACCGGGATATTTTCAAACGTATATTTTCCACCGATACCGTTTGCGACCGTTACACGAACCAGGTTTCCTTTTTCGTCGGTCATGTAATATTTTTTTCTTCCGCTGATGAGGGGATCGTTGTCATCCAGTTTCATCAGGTATTTTTTGTCGGAAGGAAGACTGGTAAACTGGAAACCTCCTTTGGGATCGGTGTTCGCCGCTTTCACCACCTGGCCGTCTTCGGTGATCAGGGTCACTTTCGTATTCGCCATCACGTCGTTCGGATCTTTACTGGCGAGGATATTCCCGGCGATACGGAGAAATTTATTGGTAACGGTAAAGCTGTACACGTCATCGGCGCCTTTTCCGCCCGCACGGTCGGAAGAAAAATAGCCCCTGCTTCCCTGTTCATTGAAGGTGATCCCGAAATCATCGGTGGCGGCATTGAGCGGTGAGCCCTGGTTGGTGATCTCTGTCCATTTCCCGTTTTCAAAGCCGGAAGAAAAAATATCGAGACCGCCGAAACCGGAATGCCCGTCGGATGAAAAATACAACATGCCGTCTTTGCGGATGCAGGGGAAAACTTCATTCCCCGCGGTATTCAGTTCTGCGCCGAGATTTTCCGGGCGCCCCCAGCCGTTGCCTTCTTTACGGCACATCCAGATGTCTTTTCCGCCCTGTCCGCCGGGCATATCGGATGAAAAATAAAGTACGGAACCGTCGTGCGAAAGTGACGGGTGCGCTGCGGAATAATCGTTGCTGTTGTATTGGAAAGGTTCTGCAGCCGACCAGCCGTTGCCTTTTTTCTGCACGAAATAAATTTTCACCCGGTTCACTTTGTTTGCACCGCGTGAACGTGCGATGCCGTCGACCCGGTTGAATGCCATCAGCGATCCGTCTTCGGTGAGCGAAACGGGACCGTTATGGAAATCCTTGTTTATTTTTTTCGAGAATTTTTTCGCCGAACCGAATGCTGCCGAATCAGCGCCGCCACCTTTAATGGGCGTAAAATATACGGAGAGATACGCTTTGCCGGTTGCGCCGTCATCGTCGCCGTTGAGCAGGTCGCGTGCGCCGCGGTTTGAAATGAAGAGCAGACCATTTTTATAAAACACGGGAGAAAAATCAGACTCACGGGAGTTTACCGATTCTGTGTTTTTCACCGCGTACATGGGTTTGCCGGAAAGCCACTGGCGGATATCCGCGAGACTTTTCACCTGCACCTGTGCTGCTTTGTCGGCGGGTACTTTGGAAATGTATTTATCGAACTGTTCTTTCGCTTTCTCCGGTTTGTTGCTGCTTTTCAACACCATCCCGTAATTGAAATACGTGATCGGTTCGAGCTCCACGGTTCCCGAAACGGCCTGCGCATACCACTGCTCCGCTTTCTCATAGTTGCGGGTCATGCGGTAGCAATCGGCGAGCCGGGCCATCGCGACGGGATCGGTGGTGTGCCGCAGTTTTTTTTCGTAGAGGGAAATGGCTTTGCTGTATTCACCGGTGGAATAATACCGGTCGGCCTTACGCTGTGCGTGAAGCGGGGCAAAGAGGAGCGATAAAAAGAAAAGCGTTATTGCAGCTGCTTTTCCGTGTTTTCTATTTCGGTTGTAAATGCGCATAAACTACCTTACGGTACTGTGGGAGATTAAAAATATCGTGGTGAAAGTGTTTTGACTTTGAACAGGTCGAGATCATAACCGAGCATCAGTTCGTGTGTGCCTGAATTCTGGTTTTTCAATCGTCCCGTGCTCATATCGTAAGCATAACCGACTTTGACTTTATCGCCGATGCGGTATTGCACAAGCGCTACAATGCTCCGGTCGCTGCGCCCTGATATGCCTACCCAGAACGTATTTTTGAACTGGAAATTGGCATTCAGGTCGATGTTCGGAATACTCACGGGGACTACGGATTTCACCATGAGCGAAGGACTGAAGATCACATTTTCGTTGATCTCGAAAGCTTTGCCGATGGTGAAGAAGTTGTGCGGGGCGAGGTGCGCAGTGATCGTATTCAGCGAATCGATATGCACGCCGTAAATGCCGCGGTTCAGGTGCGTGGTGGATACGCCGACGTAGAAACTCTTGGTATTGTAAAACAAACCGAAGCTGAAATCGGGAAATGTTTTTTTGTAATCGGCCAGCGCATCGTAAGCATCGCCGGCATCCCGGTAGGTGATCTGGTTCCAGTTAATCCGGTAACTCATCAGTCCGGCACCGATACCCATACCGAATTTTCCTTTCCCGAGCGGGAAACGGTAGGTATATGCCGTCATAAAACCGAGGCTGCTTTTCGGGCCGATCTGGTCGGCGACAAACTGCAGGCCCAGCCCGACTTTACCTTTTTTCGTCGGCGTGTTGAACGCGAATGCTTCCGTTGACGGCGCGCCGGGAAAACCGACCCACTGTTTGCGCAGCACCAGCGAACCGTTCATGATCCCGCGGCTTCCGGCATAAGCAGGATTGATCACCATCGGGTTGAACATATACTGGCTGTATTGCGGATCCTGCTGTGCCTGGCCCGGGATAACGGTCAGCAGCAGGAACAAAGCCGATACAAAGCATTTTATTTTCATGACAGATTTCTTTTGTCCTTTAGTGTGTTAATTCAACCCAGTCTTTTTTCGTTTTATCGCCGACTTTGATCAGGTAAAAATATGTTCCGTCGGGCAAATCATTTCCCTGTTTGTCTTTACCGGTCCATACTACGTTTATGTTGTCGTAGTTTTCGCCGCTCCACACTTCCGTTCCCCAGCGATCGAACACGACAACGGAATTGGGCATGTACAGGTCGATGTATTCGATGAACCAGAAATCGTTGTGACCGTCACCGTTCGGCGTCAATCCCGAGTACACATATACTCCGCAGAGTTCGGTGCCTTCGCTGATCGTTACGGTTTGGTTCACGGTCAGTCCGCCGGCATCAGTAACCGTTACCGAATACGTTCCGGGAACAAGACTGTCCACCGTTGCGGTCGAATCACCGTTGCTCCACTGGTAAGTATATCCTCCCCCGCCCCCGGTTGCCGTAACGGTTGCGGTACCATCGCCCGCGCCCGAACAGGTTACGTTTGCAAAAACGGTGGTTGCCGTCAAAGCCAGCGTGGTGGCCGTGCGCGGCTGCTGGAATCCCTGCGTAAGTATGCGTACATTGTTGACGGTGCTCGTCGTGCTTACCGTAGGAATAACGACTTCGCCGCAGGTTGCGGAAAGGCTCAGGTTGGCGGGCGTGTTCAGCGTATAGCTTCCTGTGCTGCCGATCACCACGGGCGTGAGGCTGCTCACCTGCGCATGTGCGGCAGGAACGACCAGGCTCAATAAAGCAAAAGCAAGAATGCCGGTCCGTAAAACGGGAACCCGGTTCAATCGCTTCATGATCTTGTTTTTTCTCCTCATCACTTATTCCCTTTTACAGGTTGTGCCCCTTTCATTTTTTCGAGTTCGAGCAGTATCGATTCGTTCATCTTGATCAGGCGATCGATATCTGCAGCTTGTTTTTCAGTTGTAAGCTGAAGAGTTTTGATTTCCGCCTGCTGTTCTTTGATGGCCTGCACGAGAATCGGCGTGAGCCCGATATAGTTCATACTTTTGAACATGATCGGATCGCCTGTTCTTCCTTTGTCATCCCTGTTCCCCGGATGAGAAGACTGCTCCACAAGCGTCGGGAATATTTTTTCCACTTCCTGCGAAATGAGTCCAACCTGCACGCCTTCCGGGAAATTCATGTCCCGGTATTCCGAGCCTTTTTTCAGCGTGTATGTTTTCGGTTCCAGTTGCAGCACTTTGTCGAGCACGCCGGTAAGCGGCTGAATATTTTCCTTGAAGCGGGCATCCGACAACAGCGTCCAGGTTCCTGTATATCCCCCGCTGCCTGAACAATACACACCGTAGTCGAAAACGCCATAACGTGTACCTACACCTGAAGTGCCGCTCGCGGTTCCATAAACGCCATAAATGCTTCCTGAATATGTAGTGCCATTGCCGTATCCGTACAGCCCCATATAAGCGCCTTCCGTAAAACCACCGATACCGTAGCCGGGACTGTTCATCGAACGTCCGTGCAGACCGTGTCCGTCGGCAGCAGCAGTAGACGTATTTTCCGAATAGGTTACGAAGGCTCCTGCGGTATTATCAATTGCATGCAAACGGTAAATGGGAGCGGTGGTACTTCCAATTCCAACATGCCCGCTCGGCATAACGATCAGTTTGGCGCCGCCGTTATTCGTGTAAATAAAGAAGGGATGGTTTGTTTGCGTACCGATAGATCCGCCATAAATACCGCCATTACCGACATACGTACTCATGGTGGCTGTGCCGTCCGTATGATTCAAACCATAGCCGGAAGCGGAAATATCGACCGGGAAAGTGGGATTGACATTTCCTACGCCGAGCCGGTTCTGTACGTACACATTACCGGAACCGAAATAACCGGCCCAGTTTGTCGTACCACCGGCTGCTTCGCCGTAAATACCATAGTTCGTACCGGAAGTAGATAAAACTCTTCCGCTGATACCGGTGCCGCCGCCGGTGGAGTTATTCGTGCCCTGCAGTGCGATTGTTTCTGTATTCGTTTCCGCCCAGAAACGCGTGCTGCTGTTGCCGGAAAAATTTCTTGATACGCACATTCTTCCCTCGTCTGAAATACTGACTACCGCTTCCAGGTTGTTGAGCGAATTTCCTGAAACGGTTCCGGAAGGCGACGTGTAGAATGTAATCTGCGTGATGCCGCTTCCTCCGCCGGTTCCTGTAGACTGGCCTGCGCGCAGAAAGAGGCGTCCCCCGGACTGATCCACGCCGAAAGCGTTTCCGCCCAGTACGGTCAGATCACCGCCTGAAGATGTTGATGTCGGCGTATTCACACCGACAAAAGCATTCGAAGGCAGGGAAACAGTATGATTTGGCGAAGCCGCACCGATTCCCACGCCGATTGAACTTCCCCAATCAGTAAGCGCGCCGGTTCCCAGGGTATTCGCACTGGTCCAGCGGGCCGTATAATTGGTTAAACCGCTTCCGCCGGGTTTGCTGTTGAATGCGCTCCAATCCGTTGATGACAACCACCCATTCGTTGAGGATGTGGCCTGCGTCATGGAAAGACTGGCGTTGCCGTTGGACATGATTACGCTTAACGGGTTTGATACGGAAAGAGAACGCACAGCCGGTCCCCAGGTCAGTGTGCCGAGCCCGTTGGTAAATAATACATTGTCTATTCCTCCGTCCGTTGACGGAAGCGTGTATGCACCTACTGTCAGTGTACCGGTTGTCCGGGTGGTTCCGCTCACATCGAGACGATAACTGGGCGTGATGTTTCCGCCGATCCCGACATTCCCGTCGTCGCGGACAAAAAGCCCGGAATTTCCAAGGCTGTTGGTCACGTTCAGCCCGGCTGTTCCGACTGAGTTTCCTGTTCCGGTTACTGCCAGGCGGGCAACCCCGGGAATCGTTGTTCCTATTCCAACATTCGTCCCGGTATTGTACAGGTTGCTTGTTGCGACCCATGCCGATCCGTTATAGTAGAGCGTCTGCCCGGTACTTCCCGTTACACCGAAAGTGCCTGTGGCTCCTGTTGCGCCGGAAGGACCTGTCGGACCTGTAATGCTTGTGCCGGTAGCTCCTGTTGCGCCATTCGCCCCGGTAGCGCCAGTAGCCCCGTTCGTTCCGGCAGTACCAGTCGGGCCGGTTGCTCCGTTCGTTCCGGCAGCGCCAGTCGCACCAGTTGCGCCGTTAGTTCCATTCGTTCCGGCAGGACCGGTTGCGCCGGTTGCGCCATTCGTTCCGTTGGTTCCTGCAGGACCAGTTGCACCGGTTGCTCCGTTGGTTCCATTTGTTCCGGCAGGACCAGTTGCGCCGGTTGCTCCGTTGGTCCCGTTTGTTCCGGCAGGACCAGTTGCGCCGTTCAGGCCGGCAGCGCCGGTCGGCCCCGGATCACCGGATGGACCGGTCGGGCCGGTTGCTCCGGCAGTTCCCGGATCGCCGGAAGGGCCGCTTGCACCGGTAGCGCCTTGTGCGCCGATGCAATCGAGTGCATTCCAGTTTCCGTCGCTGTTAATGTCTTCACCGATTTCATTTGTACCGTTACCGTTCAAATCCCAGCAGGCCAAACCGGAACCTGTCGCACCGGTTGCCCCGGCACAATCGAGCGTGTTCCAGTTTCCGTCGCCGTTGATGTCTTCACCGGTTTCGCCGATACCGTTTCCGTTCGCATCCCAGCAGGCCAGGCCAACTCCAGTCGCGCCAGTTACACCGGGAATGCCCTGTGCGCCGGTTGATCCGTTCGAACCGGC
>VBWE01000045.1 GCA_006218065.1 Bacteroidota bacterium | reverse complement strand
CGTTGCAATATGCCAGCCTGCCGTTGTTGGTCGAGATATCAAACGTGTAGGTGGAACGTTCCACAAAATTATCGAAGCAGGGAAACCAGACACGACCATATACGTGCGGATCGGCAGCGAAACCGACACCGAGATTAAATGCATACCCGCTCTGGTAATAAAAACCGCCCCAGCCCGAAGCGTCGCCCTGTGGTTTGCCGTGATACGCTACGCGCAGTGTCGTGGTATCGCCGGGATTATGCGTGAAAGGCAGCGTTACCGTCAGCAGCGTATCGTTATAAGAATAAGCAAGCGGCGTGCTTCCGTAGCGGATCGAATCAATGAGCAGTTCGAGCAGGTCGAGGCTGAGTACGTTGACGTTACTCATCAGCGGGGTGAAACGGATATCGGTATAACCGCGGATCGTATCGGTGGTAAAATCCGTGATGTCGAGTGCGATGCTGTAATGCAGAATGTCGATCGTATCGCTGCGCAGGTTGGTGGCTGTGGTGGTGGGAGGCAGCACACCGATCCGGTCGGCCAGCCGGTGCCGGCTTTTGCAGGAATACGGATGATCGTGTGTGATACTTTCGAATGACTGCGCGCTGCAGATCGTGGAAAACAGGAGGGAAGCGAGTACGAATTTTTTCATGTGATTTCAGTCAGAACATTAAAGTTAAGAAAAAGGATGCTGCTTCGTTCAAACAGCCATTTAACCGGGTTTTCCGACCAGTTATAAAATAATACCTATAAAATTAGTTTCATAACTAATAAATTAGTTATACTTGCAGCGTACTATTACGAAACTCATGGAAATGAAAGAACTCACCCGGGCGGAAAAGCAGATCATGCAGGTGCTCTGGGAAATCGAAAAAGGTTTTGTGAAAGATATCGTGGAGCAGTTACCCGATCCGAAACCCGCGTACAATACCGTATCCACCATCGTGCGCATTCTCGAAACAAAAGGTTTTGTGGCGCACAAAGCGTACGGCAAGACGCATGAATATTTTCCACAGGTTTCGAAAGAAGAGTACATGCGTTTCATGATGAACGATATGGTGGACAGTTATTTCGGCGGATCGTTCAGCAAACTGGTTTCGCATTTCGTGAAGGACAAGAACATCGGCCTGCACGAGCTGGATGAAATACTGAAAACGATTGAAAAAGGAAACGGTAAAAAGAAAAAACAATGACGCTCTTCGAATATCTTATCCGCTCGACAGCCTGTTTTGCCTTGCTTTACCTGCCGTACCTGCTGCTGTTCCGCCGGCTTACGTTTTTCCAGTGGCAGCGTTTTTACCTGCTGCTCACCGGGGCGGCTTCGGTGGTCCTTCCGTTTTTCGTCGCGGGCGGCGAAACGATATCGGTTCAGGCCTACTGGCTGAAGGAATTGCTCGCGGGTTCGGAAACCCCGGCGGGAGCGGAGTCCGTTGTGCATACCGACTGGTTCAGCCTGGTTTATTTTTCAGGCGTTTTTGTTTTCGCGGGATTGTTCCTGTTCCGTTTGTCGCGGCTTTTGCGGATTGTTTTTGTAAAGGCACAGAAATCCGGGGACCTGCATTTTCTCCCGGAGTCATACCCGCAAACGGCATTTTCATTTTTCCGCCGGATCGTGCTGCACCCGGGTTTTTCGGAAGGCGAAAAAAAATACATCGTTAAACACGAACGTACGCATGCCCGCCAGCTGCATACGCTCGACCTGCTTTTTTACGAATGGCTCTGCGTGTTTGCCTGGTTCAACCCCTTGTACCGGTTGGCCCGGAAACAGCTTGCCGAAACGCACGAATTTATTGCCGACGAACAGGCCTGCGGCGATGATGCGGTGCACTATCAGCGTGTTTTGGTGGCGCATGTGCTCGGTCTGCCCGCCGCATCCCTCACGCATTCTTTTTCCCGGCCGGGCTCACTTCAATCCAGAATTAACATGATGAACAAAACCAAATCGCCGAAGGCTGCGCTTTTCGGTTACCTGCTCGCTGTGCCTTTCCTGACGGGAGCGATGATGATCAGCAGTTTTACGCTCAAGGCCCAGGAAGAAACAGGAGTGGTCAAAGTTTCGAAGGGCGACCAGGTGGAAAAACAGCCCGGGTACAAAGGCGGAAATGAAGCCATGGTAAAATTTCTTTCGGCCAATATTCACTATCCCGAGGACGCGAAAAAAGCAAAAACCGCCGGGATGGTGGTCGTGAATTTTGTCGTGGATGAGAACGGCAAAGTGACCAAAGCGCAGGTGAAAAAAAGCGTTTCTCCCAGCCTCGATGCCGAAGCGCTGCGCGTGATCAACAGCATGCCCGACTGGACGCCCGGCGAAACCAAGGAAGGGAAAAAAGTAAAAGCGGAAATGAATATCCCGATTCGCTTCGCGCTGGATTAAGAGGTTTTAAAGGTATGTTTAAGTTATTGGGTTATCCGAAGCCACAGGTTTCGGATAACTTTTTTTACTCAAACGGCTAACTGCAAACTTCTTTATATTTGCTCTCCTTATTAAATACGTATTATGTCGAAGATCAAATTCGGGACAGACGGCTGGAGAGCCATTATCGCCAAAGACTTTACCGTGGAAAACGTAGCCCGCGTAACCGAAGCTACAGCCGCCTGGCTGAAAAAGAATTTCGAAAAACCTTCGGTGGTCGTGGGACACGATTGCCGTTTCGCCGGCGAACTTTTTGCCGAAACCGTGGCGAAAGTCCTCGCAAGCCAGGGCATCAAAGTATATCTCGCCAAAAATTTCGTCGCTACGGCGCTTCGCTGGGCATCATCATTACCGCCAGCCACAACCCGCCATCCTACAACGGGTATAAACTGAAAGGCCATTACGGCGGACCGCTTACGCCCGAAAAAGTGCAGGAGATCGAAGACAGTATTCCCGCCAAAAGCGAAACACCGCTCGACACGCTGAATCTGGACGATTTCGGGAAAAAAGGTCTGTTCGAATATGCGCCGCTGGAAGATCAGTATATCGAAAAGGTGGAAAAAAGTTTCGACCTGGACGCCATCCGCAATTCGGGTTTGAATCTCGCGTATGATGCGATGTACGGCGCAGGACAGAACGTGATCCGCCGGCTTTTCCCGGATGCGACGATGCTGCACTGCGAACACAATCCGTCGTTCGACGGGCAGGCACCGGAACCGATTGCGCGCAACCTGCGCGAGTTTTCGGAAGTGATCCGGCTCGCCGGTGATATCGACTGCGGGCTGGCAACCGACGGCGACGCGGACCGTATCGGCTTATTCGACAACGAAGGAAATTTCGTCGACTCGCATCATATCATCCTCCTGCTCATCCATTACATGCGCAAGTACAAAAAGATGGATGGCAAGGTCTGCACGGCTTTCAGCACGACCGTGAAAATCAAAAACATGTGCACGCATTACAATCTCCCGCTCGAAGTGGTGAAAATCGGCTTCAAATACATCGCGGGAATTATGATTACCGAAGACGTGCTGATCGGCGGAGAAGAATCGGGGGGCATTGCCGTGAAAGGCCATATCCCCGAGCGCGACGGCATCTGGATGGGACTCATCATCTGGGAATTTATGGCCAAGAGCGGCAAAACGCTGAAAGAACTGATCGCCGAAGTGTATGAAATCACCGGGCCTTTCGCTTTCGAACGCAGCGACCTGCATCTCGACGAAGCGGTGAAAAACAAAATCGTGGAAAACTGTAAAAGCGGCGCGTACAAAACATTCGGAAAATATACCGTGCAGCGCCTGGACGATCTCGACGGCTGGAAATATTTTTTCAGCGACGAAGAATGGCTGATGATCCGCGCTTCCGGCACAGAGCCGGTACTGCGCACCTACGCGGAATCAAAATCACAGGAAGACGCATTTGCGATACTGGAAGCCTGCAGGAAAACGTTACTGGGCTAGTTTCCTTTCTTTACCGCAGAGACGCAACGAGTCCCCTTTAAAAAGACTCTGCTAGTCGACGACTCAGTCGTCGACTAGCGAAGACTCTATAAAACAGATTCTCTTCTCTGCGGTAAAGAAAGGTCTATTTACTTCGGAGTTACGTAAACCACGTACCGGAAACCGAGTGTACAATGTTTCGCATCGGGTTTTACAAATGTTTTCGCGTTCATGCCCGCGGTATTTTTTCCTAATGTAAAACCGTAGCGTTCATCGTGCCAGTTGGCGCCGCGCACCAGTTTTCCGCCGGGCGGCAGTTGTTTGAAATAATAACGTTCAACCGCCAGCGCCAGTTGCGCATCCTCGCCGCCAAGGAGCTCCAGCCTGTCGGCGTGTTTTTCGAAAGCGGGTTTCCACTGTGTATAATCGTCGCGCATCCATTCCGATACGTTACTGCCCATGCAGCAGAAACCGTTTGTAATATCGGTTTGCTGAAAAGCCTGTATTTTCTCCTTGCCCCGGTATGTCGACACAAGGTCGCAGGGTGCAGTTTGAAAATAACCGTCGGTAATCAAATTCCCCGGTGTGATCTGCCCGTTGTTCATTACCAGGAAGGCTTCGTCGGGCCGCATGCTGCGCAGCAACGTATCCGAACCGTCGGTCATTTTACCCCGGTACCGCGCTTCCCGGTAACGTGTTTCATTCTTTACACCAAGATCCGTAATCCAGGAATAGTCGGAAGCACCGGAAAACTGCGATGTGAAAATTTTCATATTCCCTTTTTCATCGGTGCTCAACCCGCTTACAATTTCCCATTCCGCTTCCGAAGGCAGTGCACAACGTACAACGGTATTTTTGCCTTCGCGATCCGCTTCTTTCTGCATTTCCACGGTCAGCCAGTCGAGGTACGCCATCGTCTGCCACCAGGAAACACCCACTACCGGGTACCTGTCGTAAGCCGGGTGCCAGTAGTAATGATTCGTCATCGGATCCTGGAAATAATAGGTAAAGTCATCCATCCAGGTCGTGGTATCGGGATAAATACCGAGCACGGCCAGGCCGGCTTGCTGCGCTTCGCTGCACGCCGGTGTAAAACGGTAGATCATTTTGGAGGCATCGATTTGCCGCCTGCGGTAAAAACGCAGATTTTCGGGCAGGAACATCGGCTGCAGTTTTTTAAGGACGAGCGAATCTTCCCACTTGATTTCTTTTTTCCAATCGATGAGGCCGCCTGGCATTTTATGCCCGAGCATTTCATGCGCGATGGAATCGCGGACCCAGTTTACGAATTGCCGGTACTCGTTGTTGGATACTTCGTATTTCCGGAAATAGAAAGGTTGTGCATACCGTTTGTGCACATCATCCGGAATCGTTTTGTAAATACTTTCGTTCCGATCGCCGTAACTGATCAGCGCCGTGTCGAGATAAAAACGGATGGAACGCGCCATTTCTTCGAGATGCTGCGGCACGTATTCCTCTTTCTCACCCCGCAGACCGCGCTGTTTCCAGAGCGCAGGCATATCGAAATAAACGGAATGATTGAGATTCAGCGGTCCCTGTTTGTCCGGCGGCAGTTTTTTTTCACCGTAGGTTTTGAAAATATAGGGCATGATATCACCCGAAGCGGGAGAATGTGGCGATATGTATTCAACCGGCCTGCCGTCGCGGACATAAACAGCATCGGTTAAAACCTGCGCAGGAATCAGCCCGGAAAGAAAACAGGAGAAAGCGGGGATGAGGAACTTTTTCATGGGAGAAGGGTTTGATTAAAAACGGGGAAGCGCGGCGATTATTATTACGGGAAAAAACGTAATTACCTGATCCTGCATTTAAAAACGCTGAACCGTATCGGAGCCTTCTACAATCCAGCCTGACCGATCATGATCCTGCGTATCGCCGCGAAGTCCGCCGCTTTCAGCGAAGCCCCGCCGATGAGACCGCCGTCCACATCGGGCTGCGCAAAAAGTTCGGCGGCATTGCCCGTGTTGCAGCTTCCGCCGTAGAGGATGGAAACTTTTTCGTTCACCGTGGCAGCAGAAAATTTTCCGCGCAACTGTTCCCGGATAAATGCGTGCATTTCCTGCGCCTGGGCTGCGCTGGCATTGACGCCCGTGCCGATAGCCCAGACCGGTTCGTAGGCGAGAATAATTTTCCCCGCGGATAGAATCTCTTCGCCGAGATGAAACACAACTTCTTCCAGTTGCTGCCGGATGACGCTGAAATGTATATCCGAATTCCGTTGCTCCGACGTTTCACCGATGCAGAAAATAACGGTCAGCTCGTTTTCCAGCGCACGGTTTACTTTTTTCAGCAGTTGTTCTCCGGTTTCCGCAAAGTACTGGCGGCGTTCGCTGTGACCGATGATCACGTGGCTGGCGTCGGCGGACCGGATCATGGAAGCGGAAACTTCGCCGGTGAATGCGCCGGAATTTTCGTGGTGACAATTCTGCGCCGCGACAAAAATTCCCGGCTGGCCTTCAAGGCATTTCGAAATCTCGCGGAGAAAAGGAAAAGGCGGTGCGATGATCGTAAGAACGGAATCTGAAGGATCCTTCGCAGCGAGCTGGAAAAAATCATCGGCCAGCGAAATGGCTTCGCTGTACGTTTTGTTCATTTTCCAGTTACCGGCGACAATTTTCCTGCGCATGAATAAACAGAAGTTTAGTTGAATTGGATGGTTTTCCAGATTCCCGAAATCGTACCCTTTTCTGCAAAATCTTCGAATGAACGGATCGGTGAATCCTGGTTGGCGCCCATCATGATAAACAAACCGTTCGGCGAACTGCCTTCGGGCGGAAGAATAACTGCGAGTATAATGTAATCGCCCTTCATGCGCGTTTCGATATTATCCACGCTGCCCTTCGCGCGCAACTGCCAGTATTCTTTTCCGTTGAAAGTCGCTTTGCTGATCTGCTGTTCTTTGAAAGTATAACCGGCCTGTTCGAGGTAACCGGTCATCTGTCCCAGTGTACTTTTTATAAGCGATTCTTCCGCGATTCCGCCCGAATTGTTCCAGAAAGGCCCGATGCTGATGAATTCCGCCTGCACGCTGTCCGACGCACCTTCCTGCGGTTTTACCAGCGAATAGTAGGCGTATGCCGGGTTGGCTTCACCTTCAACCGGACCTTCATCAATAAGTATTTCGGGAATGTTGGCGCTGAAATGCGCTTCACGAACCTGGTATTTTTCGCAATAAGCAGCATCCACCACGAGTTTTTTTTCGCCTTTAGCCGGAGGATTTGTGTTCCGGGAATTGCTGCAGCCGCCTGCAACCAGTATTATAATCGGAAGAATGGAAAGACGAAGCATGGATACTTTATTTATTACGCGAGTCTTACGCGCGGATCGAGGAAGCCGTAGGTGATGTCCACCGCGATGTTGATCAGTACGAAACAGGTGGAGAAGATGAGCGTGGTGCCCATCACTACCGGTAAATCATAGCTCTGCAGCGCGTGCACTACTTCGTATCCGATTCCTTTCCAGTTGAAAACCGTTTCCACGAAAGCGGCGCCCGCCATCAATCCCGCAAACCAGCCCGAAATGGAAGTGACCACCGGGTTCATTGCGTTTTTCATCGCGTGCTTGATGAGTACGGAATAATAGCTGAGTCCTTTGGCGCGGGCCGTGCGGACATAATCCTGCGAAAGTACTTCGAGCATGGAACTGCGCATGAGCTGGATGATAAGCGCGAGCGGGCGGATGCCGAGCGTGATGGCCGGGAGAATGAGGTTCTTCAGGTCGAGATATTCTTCCGTTCCGAAATCGGGCGTGGTGAACAGGCTGCCGATATTCGAAAGTCCTGTATAATCCGTGAGCAGGAACCCGAAAATGTACGAAATGATGAGCGCGATAAAGAACGAGGGTCCGGCCATGCCCAGCGAAGCAAACACAAAAACAGTCCGGTCGATCCAGGAATTTTTCCGGACTGCGCACACGATCCCCAGCGCGATGCCGATCACCGAAGCAAAAATCATGGCTGCCAAAGCGAGTACGATCGTTTCGGGTAATGTTTCGGAGATGATCTCGGAAACGGGCCGCCGGTTCTGGTACGATCGCCTGAAATACGGTGCTTTGAATACCACGGCCTTGGTGCCCACGGTAAACAGAACGGTCGGGTCGCCGTACTTGCGCTGGTCGAGGTACAGGTGGTGATCGGTGTTTTGCGTTTCATGCACGGAGATGAACGAAAGATCGTTCAGGTACATGATATACTGCGTGAAAAGCGGTTTGTCGCGGCCCAGGTCCTTGTTGATTGCGTCGATCGACGCTTTATCGGTACGCTGCCCGACCATCATCAGGGCCGGGTCGCCGGGAAGTACGTTGAAAAGCACGAATACAACCGTGATCACCCCGAAGAGGACGAGGAAACCATAGAGCAGTTTGCGCAAGACGAATTTTACCACGCTTTACTTCTTGAAATATGTTTTTTTAACGTCGTCGAATGCCGGGAGATCATTGTAATGCCACATGTCTTTTACTTCGCCGTTGATTATAAGAATGAGTCCCGGGTTCGAGCGGATAGCCGTTTTCAGCGCGGTACCGTCTGTACTGTAAACGGGGTAAATGGCTTTGGTTTCCGTACGGAATTTCGCGGCGTAGAAAGGAATGTTGTTTTTCTGGCAGAGCGCGTAAAAATCGTTCACGCTGCCCATCACGTCGCGTTCGGCTTTGTCGATATCGTGCATCACGAGCATGAACTGCGGACCCTGCATGCACATGAGTGAATTGGTGGTATCGTTCCCGGTGGCGGAACTGGTAATCGTAAAGTCGGGGATGGCGCGTTTGCAATTGCCTTCTTTGATCAGTTTGTTCTTCGTGCAGTACCAGGCCCAGTTCAGCGTATCCTGCCAGGGATAGTTTTTCATGGTGAACGCCTTAATGGAATCGGTTTTCAGGTTTTTGTAATAAAGAATCGTTTCCACCTGGTCGGGCACGCAGGGCTCCGGGACCTGTACGCCTTTACAGATATTCGTTCCGATTTTGTACGGACGGAAATCGATCATGGGCAAATGGTTCTTCGTATGGACCGGGAACCAGAACGAAGCGATCGTTCCGATGCCGATGATGCCGAAGAAGAGGATCTTATTTCCGAAGAGCGGTTTGATATTGTCGCTGCCTACAAACAGTACGGTGATCAGCATGAGCAGGATCAGGTCCTTCCAGAACGATTCCCAGGGCGTAAGTTTGATCGCATCGCCGAAGCAGCCGCAACTGGTGACCTTGTTGCAGCAGGCCGAGTAGAAGGTGAGGAAACTGAAAAAGACGATCATCGCCAGGAACAGCCAGAGCGAAATACGGACCTGGAATCCCATGAGCAGGAAAATACCGAGCATGATTTCCACCCCGCAGATGACAATGGAAAGGAAAAGCGAATTGTGCGCGAAAAAATCCCAGAAAGGTTTCATGAAACTTTCTTGCGGCGCTGCCGGCGCCGCTGCGGCTTTCTGCTCATTGACTTCGCAGTCCGGCCCGTCGTTCTTCTCGATTTTCATCTCGCAGGAAAAACCCTGGCCGAAAACCTCGAAATATTCCTCGAGCTTGTATGAAAAACCGACGGGATCGTTCGCTTTGATGAAGCCGGAGAAGATAAAAAGTCCGCCCACCAGCAGCCGCGCCACGTGCGTGAGCATCGGGATTTTTGCGAAAAAGGTATTGAAATTGATGAGGATCAGCAGTACGGCCAGGACTGCGAGCAGGTACATGCTGTTGAAACAGGGCGGGCATAAAAAGTAAATCAGCGCCGCCAGTCCGATGGATGCAATTGCGCGAAACAGCCTGCTTTTCAGAAATTTCATCATAACCCCGCTCCTTCCTCTATCCGGATCAGTGCAAAAATAGCGTAATTGATCATGTCGTAATAATTCGCGTCCACGCCCTCGGAAATAAGCGTCGTTCCTTTATTGTCTTCGATCTGTTTCACGCGCAGTATTTTCATCAGGATCAGGTCGGTGAGCGAGCTTACCCGCATGTCGCGCCAGGCTTCGCCGTAATCGTGGTTCTTGTTTTCCATCAGCGACTTGGCGTTGCCGAGGTATTTTTCGTAAAGCGGCACGACTTCGTTTTCGGGCAGTTCCATGCGGTTGTCGTCCTTCAGCTGGAGCTGGATGAGGGCGATGGCGCAATAGTTTATGATGCCGATGTATTCGCCGCGGATGTCGTCGGCTACTTTCTGGGAACCTTTTTCCTCGATGCTGCGGATGCGCTGGGCTTTGATGAAAATCTGGTCCGTGAGCGATGATGTGCGCAGGATGCGCCAGGCTGTGCCGTAGTCTTTCATCTTTTTCGCAAAGATGTCACGGCAGTTTCTTATTATCGCGTCGAATTGCTGCGACGTTTTCGTCATGGCAACTTCCGTCATAACGGTTTCTGGGAGAATGGATGCACAAGATACGTTTTTTTCGCAGGGTAAAATCCTCGACTGCGGGGGAAAGAAACTCGACCTTTCGAAGCCCGCAGTGATGGGCATACTGAATGTAACGCCCGATTCTTTTTTCGACGGAGGCTTGTATTCTTCCCCCGAATCCGCCCTGCTGCACGCCCGGGAAATGGTCCGGGCAGGTGCGGCGATAATCGACGTGGGCGCCTGCTCCACGCGGCCCGGCTCCGCAGCCCCGGGACCGGAAGAAGAATGGGGACGGCTGCTGCCTGTACTGGAACTGCTTCGCAGCGAATTGCCGGAAGCGGTTATTTCGGTGGATACGTACCGTCCGGAAGTTGCCGCCAAAGCCATCGCGGCCGGTGCAGGCTTCGTGAACGATATTTCGGGGGGGACGATGGAAGGTGGCATGGCGGAGCTTGTTGCCGCAAATAATGTGCCTTATGTGCTGATGCATATCAAAGGAACGCCTGCTGATATGCAGAACGAACCGCAGTATGCCGGCGTGGTGCAGGAAGTGGCGGATTATTTCCGGCGGAAAATAGCGGAACTGGAAAAAGCGGGCGCCAGGCAGATTATTCTCGATCCCGGTTTCGGATTCGGGAAAAACGTAGCGCATAATTTTGAACTGCTTGCCCGGCTCGACGAATTTGTAAAAACGGGTTATCCCGTGCTCGCCGGCATGTCGCGCAAATCGATGCTGAACAAACTGCTCGGCATTTCGAAAAACGATTCGCTGAACGCGACTACCGCCGTAAATACCGTGGCCCTGCTCAAAGGCGCGTCTATCCTGCGGGTGCATGACGTGAAAGAAGCGGTTGAAACAATTAAGATTGCAGAAGCCCTGAAGTATTCGACTTGATTTTCGATTGCCGATTTGCGATTTATATAACTGTGCGCAATCGGCAATCGACAATCCGCAATTGAAAATCAGTTAATATTGTGTACGTATTATGATACCGCTTTTCATACAGTTCCGCTGGCTCGACCTGGTCGATATTTTTCTTGTGGCCATCCTGCTTTACCAGTTATATCGCCTGGTGAAAGGGACTCCTGCGCTGAATATTTTCGTGGGCATCGCTGTTTTTTATGTCATTTACCGCATCATCCGGCTCAGCGAACTGGAACTGTTCAGTTCCATCATGGCCAAGTTCATCGACGTGGGCATTATCGTACTGGTAGTTGTTTTCCAGCAGGAATTGCGCCGCTTTTTTCTCTTTCTCGGCACATCGAACCTGCTCGGGCGCGATAAACTGAAGAAAGCCTTCACGTCCTGGGGCGAAGAAGAGCAGGTGCAGGAACTTGATTTCGGCGCCATCATCAAGGCCTGCCGGAACATGAGCGAATCGCGCACCGGGGCCATCATCGTGATTACCCGGGGCAACGACCTGAAATTTTACGCCAATACCGGCGACCCGGTGGAAGCGAAAGTTTCGGTACGCATGATCGAAAGTATTTTTTACAAGAACAGTCCTTTGCACGACGGCGCGATCATCATCACGGACAATGTGATCCGCGCTGCGCGCTGTGTTTTACCTGTTACCGAGAACAACGATTTTCCTGCGCATCTCGGCATGCGTCACCGCGCGGCGGTGGGCGTTACCGAGAACAGCGACGCCGTTGCCGTGGTGGTTTCCGAGCAAACCGGCGAACTTTCCGTGGCTTATGAAGGAAAACTGCACAACCGCCTCAGCCCCGAGCGGATGAAAGAGATGCTGGTGAAGCTGATGGAGAAATAAAAACGCTGCGCTTCGGCTGCCGTTCAGTGAATCTATTGTTGTTAGATTAGTTTATCTGTTAATCAAGTATATCGAATTCAGGCAGACCTGATAATCCATGTTTGTATATTTGGTGGAGTAGTGTATGTTTTCAAGTTAGGTACCACTTTAAGACGACAGAGAACCAATGATAAGTCCTTCTGACAAAGAATATAAACAAACGAAAAGAATTATGCTTGGTAAGGAGACTATGAACCCAGACTTCAGACCTCTTGCAGGCTTCATTGACAGAACGTTTGGTGTTAAGACAATTAATATTGTGTATGACACAATTGATAAAGGAACAAGACCAAGAATTGGCATTTATTTCGAGTATTCACAAGAAAAGCAAAGTTTCAATGAAAATAATGGCGTTGGAAATTTTGACAGCAAGAAACAAAAATTAATTGCAGATAAATTCAAGCAAACCATTAAAGAACAAGGACTAATTAAAAAGAATGGGCTATTGAATTTCTTGACAAAAACAGAAAAAGCTAAATATCAAACAGACAACATTTGGGTTTACTACAGTGCATTCGAACCGATAGCAAGAGACGAAGCAAATGAAAGCGTTCCGCAAGAAAAGGTTATACAATTAAAGACAGATTTAAATTGCAAAGACCTTTGGGAAATTTCAAGATGTTTTTCAGGGACAACTTTCTTTTTATATACTGATGAACAAGTCAAACAATATGAGAATAGCGAAACAAGAAAAATTTGGGCAGACAAGTATTTTGACCTTTTAGAGCTATACAACGAGTTTGGGTATTTTAAACGTGATAAGTTCAATATTTACCTTGACAGCAAAGAAAATTTTGACAATAACTACGAAAGCAATTGGTATTACTATTACAAATGACAAGAAAAGTGGCACATAACACGGGTTTTGTGTCAAGCGAGGTGACGTGCAAACTCGGATTTTCGTGCTTCTATTCAAGTTTAGTGCAGTTTGACAGTTTTGTGTTCCGAAACCCACCCGAACGTAAAATCCGAAACCGTTAGCGATCATTATAAAACGAGCAACATCAACAAACAAACAATTATAGAAAATGTACAATTTCTCATACTTTAAAGAAAAAGACAGGCAGACAATTTTAGAATTCATAGAAGAAAATCCCTTTGCTTTTATGACAGGAAGTTTTTTATCAGGAAAGCAAGTTGCTACTCAAATACCTGTTTTGCTCGAAGAGAAAAACGGTGAGCTGTATTTACAGGGACACATTATGCGAAATACAGACCACCACAAGGCTTTCGTTGAAAACCCAAATGCACTGTTTGTGTTTACCGGTCCGGAGTGTTATGTAAGTGCATCCTGGTATAGCAATCCTCAAATAGGTTCAACCTGGAATTATATGAGTGTTCATATTGGCGGGCAGATCAATTTTATGACCAATGATGAACTGGTTTCGTTTATGCGAAAACTGACTCTGAAGTTTGAAAAAGGTAATGTACAGTCTTTGACATTCTACGACAACCTTCCCGACCAATTTTTGAGTAAAATGATGCCGGCGATCGTCGGCTTTGAAATCAAAGCGGAGAAAATTGAAAATGTGTTTAAACTCAGTCAAAACAGGGACGAAAAGAGTTATCTGAATATTATTTCCAAACTGGAAGAACAAGGCGGGAATAGTGCTTTAATTGCCGCTGAAATGAGAAAAAGACAAGCGGAACTATTTCCTCCCGGTGTTGAATGGGATGCTTCAAAATTCGACTCATGAGGATAATAGAGCAACGAACCGTTACCCCACTGGCAATCTCAAATCCGCACAAATAAGTTAAACTTTCCTGCCGCTCAGCGCGACATGCACATGATGAAAAAAGCCCTCATTTTCGGCGCTACCGGTTTGATCGGGAATTACCTGGTTGATCTTTTGCTGGCTGATGCCCGTTACAGCGAAGTCGTTGTTTTCGCACGGCGGAAGCTGGATAAAAAACATCCGAAACTGCAGCAGCATATTGTTGATTTTATGGACCCGGATGCGTTCGGTTTGATGGTGGAAGGCGACGAGCTTTTCTGCTGCCTGGGCACGACCATCCGCACGGCCGGCTCGCAGGACGCTTTCCGCAAAGTGGATTATGATTTGCCGGTATGGCTGGCGGATATGGCGAAGATCAACGGCATCAAAGCGATGCTCGTGGTTTCTTCGCTGGGCGCAGATAAATCGTCGCGGAACTTTTACCTGCGCACGAAAGGGGAGATGGAAGAAAAAGTGGCTGCAGCAGGAATACCGAAGACGGTTTTTGCACGCCCGTCGATGCTGCTGGGACCGCGCGCGGAATCACGCACCGGCGAGTTCATCGGCAAAATTTTTATGCGGACTTTCGCTTTCCTTATTCCCGCGCGCTACAAAGCGATCCATGCGGAAACCGTAGCCCGCGCGCTGATCGTTGCGGCGAATGATGAAAAAGTGAACGGGGTTTTGGAATCGGAAATCCTGCGGAAGATGACAAACTAAGGAATTTCGAATGCCGAACTCCGAATGCCGAATTGCGAAGTTTTGGATTTGACTATATTTTTTTCAATTCGGCATTCGAAATCCGCCATTCATTTCCTCCCGATCAGCCGTATGGTTTCTTCCAGCAGCATTTCCCGGTTGATGGGAACGACGCCTACTTTTTCGCAGACTAATCCGCCGGCGATATTGGAAATAGCGGCCACCATTTCGGGTTTCAGTTTTGCGCCGGTGCAGAGTCCGGCTACGCTGACTACGGTATCACCCGCGCCGGATACGTCGGCGATGTTGCGGACATGTGCGGGCAGCAGCGCTTTGGTTTTCTTGGAATGGATATAGATACCGTGTTCCGAAAGCGTGATCAGGGCGGTATCGCATTTCAGTTTTTTCTTGAGCAATTCGACGGCCATGCGCAACTCTTTTTCATCGGCGGGATCGAAATCGATTTTCAGACCTTCTTTTAATTCTTTCAGGTTCGGTTTGAAAAGCGAAACATTCCGGTAGCTCATGAAATGTTTTTTCTTCGGATCGACGACCACGGGAACTTTGAGCCGCCGGGCTTTGTTCACCACGTCGCGGATGAGCGATTCGGTGATCAGTCCTTTATCGTAATCTTCAAAAATGATCACGTCGATTTTCTGCGTATCGAGCAGGTAGGCGATCCGCTGCATGAACTGCTGCGTTTCCTGCGCGGTGATATCGTGATCGATTTCTTCGTCCACGCGCAGCAGGTGATGCTTGTTGCCCATCACGCGCGTTTTCGTCGTGGTGATGCGCTCGCGGCTGCGCATGATGCCCTTGGGCGCGAGTTTCTGCTGCTGCATGAGTTCGAGGAACTGCTGGCCTTCAAAATCGGCGCCGATCACCGAGCAGAGGATAGGCGTGGCGCCCAGCGACTGCACATTGAGGGCCACGTTGGCCGCCCCGCCGAGCCGCTTTTCCTTTTTTACAACGGAAACGATAGGCACGGGCGCTTCGGGAGAAATGCGCGTTACTTTTCCCCAAACGTAACTGTCGATCATCACATCGCCGATAATCAGTACGCGCAGCTTCGCAAAGCTGTCGAACATGCGGCGGATTTCTTTGGCGGATATTTTATTCACGTGTACCGGTCGTCTTAATTCCGGGCAAAGTTAAGGATCAACGGAAAGCAGGCAAGCCGGCAGACCGGTTTTTCATTATCAAATAAAACGATGCTTTTTTAAAACAGGACCGGCAGCTTTTAAAATGCCTGCAAACTTTTTCCAGGTCTGCCATTTATTTGCACGACCGCAGCTCATGGAAAAGCGGTAGTTCGTATCAATCAAATAAAAATGAGAAACAAAATGAAAAAGCAACTCTTCCTTTACTTCGCACTGCTTACCGGCGTTGCATTGCAGGCACAACCGATCACAGGAACCGGCACAGGCTCAGGTGCGAGCGGTTACCTGCCGCGATTCAACACCTCAAGCAATATTATCAATTCGAATGTGCATACACGCGGGACGCTGACGGGGATCGGAACGACACAGGGATGGAACAAACTGCATATATACACCGGCGGAACGAATGACGGTTTGCGTATCAATCAATCCGGGAACAGTTCCGCTGCGATCATCATGAAAAACAATTCCGGCAACAACTACGCGATTTATTCCACCGGCGCGGGCAGCCCGTCCAACCACGGCGGAGCCGGCGGACACTTCACCGTTTTCGACAGTATCGCCAATGCGAACCGTTTCCTGATCCAGGGCGGAACGGGTAACGTGGGCGTCAGTGAAACAGCGCCCACCCAGCGTTTTGTAGTGGGTAACGGGAACATGATGATCCGCGGCCTGAATAACTACGCCAGCATCGGCGATTATGCCGGGCTGTTTTTTGGCACAACAAATAATTCCATCACGTCGGTGAACGGCGGAACGATGGATATCAATACGAACGGCATCGCTGCGATTTCAGTCACGCAGAACCAGGAAGTGGGCGTTAATACGCAAACGCCGGCGGCGATGTCGAAACTGAACGTGCACGACGGCGGGTTGATGCTGAGCGGCGCAGTTCCAGGATACGGCGGACCACAACTGTTTTTCTCGAATACGCAAACGCAGGTGGAATGGGCGATGGAATACACGACAGCGGCAACGATGAGCGGTATTAATTTCTGGCGGCCTTTCGGAGCTACGGGAACGATCGGCAATTATTTTCTTTTCATGGGGAATAATGGAAAAATAGGTGTGAATACAGATAACCCGACGGCACAACTGACGGTGAACGGAAAAACGCTGATCGGTGATCCTGGTTTTGTAACCAACCTTCCCGGGAATTATAACCTGTACGTGCAGAACGGCATTCTCGCCGAAAAAGTTCGCGTAGCGGTAAGCACTTCCATTTACTGGGCGGATTATGTTTTTGCAGATGATTACAAACTCCGTTCGCTGAGCGAAGTGGAAAAATTTATCGATGCCAATAACCATCTCCCGGAAGTTCCCAGCGCCTGTGAAGTGGAAGAAGGCGGAATTGATGTGGCCGAGATGGATGCCACGCTGCTGAAAAAGATCGAGGAACTGACCCTGTACATGATCGACCAGAACAAAAAACTCGAGGCGCAGCAGCAGGAAATCGAAGCGCTGAAGAAACAGGTTTCCGACAAGAAATAAGTTTTCGTTTCACCTATTTAAAAACAAATGACTATGAAACGAAGAAAAAATCTTCTCGCCATATCCTGCGTGTTTGCAGCGGCATTGTCGCTCACCGCGCAGAACTGGTCGCATGTGGGGCCGGTGAGTAATAACTTTACAGGAGGCAACTTATTTCAGACAGGCCGCCTGGATTGCATCGCGCTGGACAATGGTTTTGACGGTACGACCAATCAAACGATATATGCCGGCGGGACTGCAGGAAGTCTCTGGAAGACGACCGACATGGGAGCAAACTGGGCGCGTATATCGATCCCGGATCATGTAAAATACCAGGGTATTTCGGCCTTGTGCATGTTATCGACCGGAACAATGCTGGTTGCCACAATGAATACGGGATATGTAAAAAACCAGTATGATAATATTTATCAATACGTTCCTGCAACCAGCACATGGACTTCAACCGGATTTGCTGCAGCAACAGGATCCCCGACTTATGTAAATCATATCCGCTATTGCCCGGGAAATCCTTCGATCGTTTTTGCTGCAACATCAACGGGCCTTTATAAATCGACGAACAGCGGCACCAGTTGGGCGCTTGTTCCGGGCATGACGGGTATTTATGAGAACGTTGATTTTGTGCCGGCGAACTGGGCAACAGGCGGCTACCAGGTTTTTGTATGCGGAGCAGCCAATATCATGGTATCGACGGATATGGGTGCAACGTTCAGCATGAAGACCAGCATTACGTCGCTCCTGTTTAAAGATCCTTCAGGGCCCGATTTTTATGTGGACATGAGCATTACATACGATTTCTCATCCACCGGTACGCGCTATGTGTATTTTGACGTATTGGAATTCCATCCGTACACCTTCACCTGGGGTATCGGGTATATCCCTTATCATCACATCGTTCGGCTGAGTACAGATGTACTCATCACAGCAGAAACCGTTTACGATATCGGGGCTACTGCCAACGGGATAGGCTTGGTTCATGATGCGGTCGGTTCAACCGACCGGATGTGCGTTGCTGCGCACGACCAGGTGGCCTATTTCGGATGCGGTGGCCTGATGAAATATAATACGGTCATGAACAGATATTACAGGGTTTCATCCGGCTTGCTGGATATTGTGGAACCTCTTCTTAATTGCTCCATGAATATGAATGATCCTGCGCATATGGACAATCATGATATCATGACGTTACCGGCGCTGAATAAAATAATTTATGTGAACGACGGCGGTTTTTATACCGACAGCTATACGATACCGGTGCCCGCCACGCATGAGTATGTCAATAACTGGACACGTACCAACAACAAGTTGAACGTATCACAGATTTGGGGTTTGAGTTGTGCCGAGGATGATACTACGATGTATATGACCGGTGAGCAGGATATCCAGGGTGGTGCGATGATCACATCCGCCGCCGCTTCTACTTTTTACGGCGCCGGAACAGAACCGAGTATTGTCCTGATAGATAAGTTCAATAAAAACAACTACATGCATTCCGACGTTGCTTCGAACAACAATATAGTCGGCATGTATAATGCGGGTTTTATCAGCAGTCTGCCGTATGCCCCGGTAGCATCAGCAACCAGTATATGCAATTCCGTTTATTCTGATTGCGGAGGATTCAGTTGTTTTCCCGGGCCGGAATTCAGTTCTAACACGCTTTTCCAGGATCCGAACAGGCCCGACAAAATCTACTTTGGTGTAAAGAATGGCGGTTTGCTGGAATTTTGCCCTTCAACACGGAAGTTTGTGCTTAAAAAAGGATTCAATGTAGGACCGACTACGTGGAATCAATTCGTGAATGGCATCGCTTTTTCCAGGAAGGATAAAAATAAAGTACACGTACTTTTATCCGGCCGTGATTTTGGTACGCCTGGCCAGTTTGCACGACCGGAAGTATTTGCATTCACCGGGCCTGATTTCGACAATTCCTGGGCCGGGTACAATGATGGCACATGGGCGAATATTACGCCGAACTTTACCTTGTCTCCTTTTACTGTTCCGCTGACTCCTGCGCAGGAGACACAGGTGCAGTTCCTCGGTATCGCTGCGAGCGACTGGAATGCCGACCGGATTTTTGTAGCGCTCCGCGAAGTACCCGGAAATCCGGGACTGAAAGTGATCAAACGCGAAAACAATACGTGGACGGATTACAGTACGGGTGTTCCTGCAGATGAAAGCCCGATCTCTTTGGTTTACGAGCAAGGCACCAACGACCAGATGTACCTCGGTACCAATGTGAACGTGTATTATCGTAATGCCACAATGTCGTCGTGGGTTTTGTATTCCGGCGTGCTGCCCAACCTGGCGATGAACCAGCTGCGGGTCAATTATAGCGATAACACAGTACGTGTCGGAACATACGGACAGGGTATGTGGAAATCGAACCTGCGTTGTCCGTCTATCCTCAATGCCATTGAAAGCGGCGCGATGCTGGTCGATAAATTTGTCGAAGTGGAAAAAGCGATCACAGCAACCGTGTTAACCACGAACAACAACACGATTATTTACCGCGCCGGTGATTATATCGATTTGCTCCCGTCGTATTTTGAAGCCGTTCAAAGCGCGGGTACATCGATGTTCTACGCTTACATCCACGGCTGCAACGGACCGGGAAATACGTTCCGCAGCAGTGCGCAGGGAGAGGAATGGATGATGGATGCCGCGCGCGAAACCATTACGGAAGCAAAAGAAGAGGATAAAATAAAAACGGCTTTCGTCGTTTATCCCAATCCTTCCGAAGGTATCTTTTATCTTGAAAAAGGTTCCGATCTCCCGGCTGATATAGACGTGTTTGATCTCATGGGGCGCAAAATACTGAGCCTGCAAAATGTGACCGACATGAAAACGAAGATCGACCTGGGCGGACAGTCCAAAGGGATTTTCCTGCTGAAGGTGAAGATCGGTGACGAAGTAAAAACGGAACGTATTATCCGGCAATAAGAAAAGAGGGTTGTCTGAATCAAAACCGCCGTACCTGTAACGGGTGCGGCGGTTTTGATTTACGAACCGGTATCCTGGTTTTTAATGATGAAAATCAAATAACCCGGTGCTTATTTAAAACAGAACATACGAAAAATAAAATGGAGGAGCATTTTTAATGAAGTTGATTTTCTTTTGTCAGGAATGTATATCAGTTTACGGAACAATTCATCAAAATTCAACTCTGTCATGAAACCAATCGTATTATTATCAGCCATAGGTATACTTGCCGCTACGGCTGTTTTAGCTCAACCTACGGGTAGCCCGCCGGTGGGTAACGTAACCGTTCGGGCGAATTCAGCCTGGTACCGGGGAGGTAATGTGTTTGCAGGTCCCGCGGGTACGAATAATATTTTTGGTTTTGCGGCCGGAAATAACGCACAGATATGGCACCAGACAAACGGTTTCAACCGGATGATGATGGATGGAGGAGCTAATGGCGTGAGCGACGGAAGAATTGGTTTTGGGAATGACCTGCCGGGAACATTCTTGCCTGCAGACAGGCTGCAAAGTTACCTGACGGGTACTGGTGACAATTTTTTCAGATTTTCCAGTTCGGCTACAACTGCCTCCGGTGGCGTCCGTTTCGGCCTTTCGGCTACCAATGAGGCACAATTTGATCAGTTACAGAATTCACTATTCCGTTTCAGTATCCTGGGTTTGAGCGTCAGCAGTCAATTAACCAAGTTCACGATTGATAACATCAACCAGGCGAATATTACCAATGCGTTTCAGCCTGCATACCAGGACGTAGCTCGTGTCGGGATATGGAATGGAGGTGCTTCCGGAACTGCGCTCTCTATGCTGCATCTTGGCCAACCCGGGAGTGTAAATTTTGCAGCACATCGCGACTGGATGAATGTTGGCACATTTTACAACAGCAGTTCGGATGGTATGTATGTGGGATTAAAAGAAACAGACGCCAACGGCATTGATGCTGTGGTTGCCTGGGGTGACGATGGAATAGGTGCAGGCACGGCAACTGATCGGCTTAAATTTGTTTTTAATGCTGATTATGCGACCTGGAATGGAGTCATCCCATCCGGCGGAGCAAACGGACTTGAAGTCGCGCGAATGGGTTGTGACGGGATTGACGGAAGAACGCTTTTTAATCAAAGTCCTTTATTGCCCAATCTCGATCCGCAGAATTCTGTGCATATCATCGGTCAAAGCCCTAACGGTACGGCTGCAACATCCGGTGGAAACAGCGGATTACGTTTCGAGTATCTTAATTCGACAACACCTGCAACAACTAATCCGGGTACCGGCGTACTCAGTGTAAATGCGAATGGTGACGTAATTTATGTTCCTGCTGCTTCCGGCAGCGGATCGGTTACAGCGCAGAATGGTTTGAATACTTTGGCGGGACCGAATATCGTTGAGTTGGGCGGGAATTTATTGCATCACACTAACGTTACTACTTTTGGTGGTGGCGGAGCAAATCTTGCCGTAAATGGGACCGGGCAATTTGCGATCTCGGAATATGCACCAGGCCCCTCAAGCAATGCAGCGGCTGCACAGCTTACCAGTGATTATAAAGCGGGCATCTTTAATAACTCATTCCAGAAAACATTAAGACTGGAAAATATAAAAACTGTTCCTGCAACCAATGCGCAGTATGGAGAAGAAATCACAGTCGATCTGGATAATACTTCCAATCTCTGGACAATGGGAGAATACGTCAAAGTATTAGGTGATGGTGCAAATGTGTATGGTATTTCGACCGGAGCTTTAGCCAGGAATGCGAACGCTACAACCAGTGGAGTAATGAACGCGATTGGTATTAATGCAAGTGGCACAAATGGGTATCACACCTGGGGCGGAAATTTTACAGCTTCGACAAGCGTGGTAAATACGATCAACACGTGGGCGCATGGTATTGAATCCAATGCTACAGGTGGAAATCTCGAAGCAATAGGCGGATTATTTTATAGTCAGGGTTCTCCGAATTGGAATAAAGGTGTGTATGCCATTTCAAGAAACTCGCTTTTAACCCCGGCTTCAAAGTCAATAGGAGTGTGGGGATTAGCCGATAATCCGAATGCAAATGGATATAACCTTGGCGTAATAGGAATAGGCAATGAACCGAGTACTGCCAATACAACTACTGCTGCTGTGGGAGTATCCGGAGTAATCGGCTCGAACAGTTGGGGTACAAACTATATTCCACTAGGATTAAGAGCAGGTGTTTTCGGTTCTTCACAATTTGCTTCCAGCTTTGGTTCCGGATCTTTGCCGGTTTGGGCAGGATATTTTAATGGGAATGTATTTACCAGTTCCAGCACGTACTATACTTCGGATGCCAGGCTGAAAAAAGATATCAAAGAGATCGAAAAATCACTGGACATTATCAAAAAGCTGAATCCTGTATCGTATCATTTCAAGGATAATATTAAAAGCGTAAATCTGCCCGCAGAAAAACAATACGGGTTTATTTCACAGGAGATCAAAGAAATTCTTCCCGAGCTAACAAAGAACATGAGCCACGGTGCGACACTTGATTCTGCAGGTAATGAAGTAATGCCTGCACAGGAAATCCTGGCATTAAATTACAATGGATTTATCGCCATTCTTACTGATGGCATCAAGGAACAGCAGGAGGTCATCGAATCCCAGGAAGAGAAAATAGGCAACCTTCAACAGCAGATCAACGAACTCAAACAACTCATTCAAACCGGTGCTGCAAATCCCTCAAATGCCGGAACCACCGGTTCCTCAATCAATATCGATCTTTCCGACAAGAATATCGTAGTGCTCAATCAGAATGTTCCGAATCCTTTCGCGGAAAATACGACGATCACCTACAATATTCCCGAAAACACCGGCAAGGCGCAGATACTGTTCTACAGCGTTTCGGGCCAACTGATCAAGGCTGTTGAGATCACGGAAAAAGGAAGCGGGCAGCTCAACGTATTCGCCAATGACCTGAGCAACGGTATTTATACATACACGCTGGTGGTTGATGGAAAAGTAATCGACACGAAAAAAATGGAAAAACAACGGTAACCTAAAACGAGTTGTCTGAATCAAAAGCCGTCGTACCTGTAACGGGTGCGGCGGTTTTTATTTATCGATCAGTTGCAGCAACTCTTCTTTATTCTTCCGCGAAACTTCCGCTTTCGATCCATCGTTCATCTGCACGTATAATCCGTCCTGGCTGATGAACCGTTCGATTTTCGGAACCTGCACGATATGTGAATTGTGACAGCGGAAAAAACGTTTGTCGTCGCCGAGCATTTCTTCGAGCTGGCCGATGCTTTTGGTGACGAGATGTTTGGTGCCGTTGTCCAGGAAAAGGTTGGAGTAACTTCCCGAACCTTCCACGCGCACCAGGTCCTCGCGGCGGATGAAAAGAAATCCGTCCTTCACCGGGATGCGCAGGATGCCGCCCGATGGTTTGGACGATTCGGCATGCGTATGCTGCGCCGGCGTTTTCTCCGAAGACAGCACCCGGTCGAGGCAGGCTTTGAGGTCGGCTTCGGAAACCGGCTTGACGAGATAATCCTGCGCACCGATGCGTAACGCACTCACGGCATAATTTTCATACGCCGTTACGAAAACAATTTTGGCGCCGGTTTCCTTCACCATCGGTGCAAGTTCGAGTCCGTCGCTGCCGGGCATGTGAATATCCAGGAAAACGATATCGGGTCTGAAGCGGTTCACCAGTTCGAGCCCTTTCAGCGCATTGTAAGCCGTGCCTTCGATTTTCAGCCCGGGAACTACTTTATTCAGCGTCATGGCTAAGTTTTCAGCCGCGTGTTCTTCGTCGTCGATAATGATTGCAGTAGCCATCAGGATAATTTAAAAAGCGGGAGCGCGATACGTACACGTGTTCCGCAGGCACGTCCCTCTGCCGTATAAAGATCGGTAATTTCCAGTTCTGTTTTTCGCCCGAGCAAAAGCTCCATGGTTTCCAGCCGGTCTTTCGAAATGGTGGTGCCCAGCGACTGGCGGAGGTTTTTACTTTTTTTCAGTTCGCCCGACGCTTTTCGCCCGATGCCGTTGTCCTCGATTAAGCAAACGAGTTTATCACCTTCGGCGCGGATGGTGATAATCAGTTCGCCGTGTTCTTCCATTGTCATCAAACCGTGCCAGAGCGCATTCTCCACGAAAGGTTGCAGGAGCAGGGGTGGGATGAGTATGTTTTCGCTGTCGAGGTTTTCGGCCGGGCTGATCTTCCAGTTGAATTTATTTTTGAAACGCAGCGATTCGATGCCGAGATACAGTTTCAGCGTATTGATTTCCTGCTGGAGCGTGATCAGTTCTTCTTTCGATTGTTCGAGTACGTTGCGTATGAGCTGGGCAAAAACCAAAAGATACTTGTTGGCATCTTCGTTTTTATTGTTGAGGATAAAATTCTGAATAGACCCGATGGCATTAAAAACGAAATGCGGATTCATCTGCGCACGAAGCGCTTTCAGTTCGGTTTCGGCCAGCCGCTGTTTGAACTCGGCGTCCTTCCGGGCCAGCATGCGCGCGCGCCTCACCCGCGAACGGATCACCAGCCAGGTAAGCAGCAGGAATAAAATAATGCTCCCGGAAATAAACCACCAGGTACTCCAGTACGGTTTGCGGATATGCAGCGAAACCATTTGCGGCAGGCTGCTCGATAAACCGTTGCCGTTTACGGCATACACCACGAAACGATAATCGCCCGGCGCCAGCGAACCGTAACGGGCAAAAGTGGAGGAGGAAACCGTCCAGGCCGTATCCAGTCCTTCGAGCCGGTACCGGTAAAGCATGCGGCCGCGGCTCTTGAACGAGATGCCGAGAAAATCGAACTGCACGGTATTCTGGTCGTAGTTCACATCGAATGAGCTGTCCAGCGGCGTGACTTTTTCACGGATCAGTACGGCATTCATATGAATGATCGGGGCGATATCGCGCACCTGGAAACAATCCACCGTATCGATAACAAAAACGCCGTTGGTCGTCGCCGCGCATAATTTCCTGCCCGAAAAACACATCTGCGCGATGTCGCTCGCCGTCAGCCCGTCGCCCGAAGAGATCAGCCGCGAAACGTGCGGAACCGGTAAAAGACGGAGCAGGTTGAGCCCGTTATTCGTTCCTACCCAAACTTCGTTCAGCCCTGCGGGAAGCAGGCTCCGGCAGATCGGGCTGCTCAAGCCTTCGGCCGTGCCGATCATTTTGCAGGTCCGCCGGTCGAATATGATCACGCCGGAACTGCGCGTGGCCAGCGCCAGCGTGTTGGGGCGGATTTCTTCAATATCGTCGATCCTGTTTCTGAGCGCAGGAAAACGCTGGCCGAGAAACTCGAGTTTTTTATTCACCCTGATCCAAAGCCCGTCGAGACAGCCCAGCCAGAGCGTATCGTTTTTGTAGTAAAGACAATTGACCCGGGTGCCGCGGATAGAAAAAGTATCTTGCTTTTCACCGGTTTCCACATCTACCAGGGTCACTTTTACCGGGTTGGCAACCCACCAGTTGTTGCCGTGCTCATGCACCATGTCGGTAAGTGTGCCCGACTGCAGCGTATCGAGCAGGGCGGACAGTTTATTTTTTTTCGTTTCGAAAATCTCCAGGCTTACGTTGGCGATCAGCAGCGTATCGTTTCCTTTCGGGAAAAGTTTTTTGTTTATGTATTTTGACAGGAGCGGAATTTTCCTGATCTGCAGGTTCATGCTGTC
>VBWE01000044.1 GCA_006218065.1 Bacteroidota bacterium | reverse complement strand
GTTTCTGCCGACATGTCGAAGGCGGAGAGAGGGGGCCGGGGGGTGAGTCCCCGGACTACAAAAAAGCCCGGTTTTCGAAAAAACCGGGCTTGATCGGAGGGATCCGCAACTTACATTTTTACAATAATAAATTCCGTACGCCGGTTGGCCTGGTGTTCGGCTTCGCTGCAGGTTGATTTTACAGCGCCTTCACAGGCACAGCCATTGATCAGTTTGGCTTCGCCGTAACCTTTGCCGGAGATGCGTGAACTTTCGATGCCTTTCGAAATAATATACGCAGCCGAACTTTTTGCACGCTTATCACTGAGTACAAGGTTTGACTGTGCACTGGAACGGCAGTCGGTATGTGAGCCGAGTTCGATGATCATACCGGGATTTTCTTTCATCACTTTCACAATTTTGTCGAGTTCAATCGCGGCATCCTTGCGGATATTCCATTTCCCGAGATCAAAATAGATCGGTTTGATATCGATAATTTTTGCGAGGTCGGCGCCGACGGCAATTTTATCCAGCGTAAGATCGAGCGCCTCATGTACTTTGATCTCGCCTTCTTTGGTAATCTCCGTATTGAACACGACTGTTTTGCCGAGGTAACCGTTTTTATCCAGCCTGACCTGGTAACTCAGCCGGTCGCCGATTTTTTTGCCGTTGACCGGTTTACGAAAATCGCCCGAAACAGGTGTGGACAAATCGGCGAAGTTCTGCCCGTTCATATTATCGAGTATCGTAATTTTTACTCCTTCCAGCGGCGCTTTGGTTTGCTTATCGGTAACCAGGCAGTACAAGGAAAGGCCCGGATCTTTTTCCAGTTCCAGGTCACGGATCATTTCCGTTTTTTCGGCAAGTTCATTTGTATTGAACAGGTTTTTCCCTTCGAAATATTTTTCTTTCGTTACATCCAGTGTGTAGTTTTTTGCAGGTTCCACGTCGAAAGCATATTCGCCGGAAGGGCCTGTGGTAAGATTTTTAATCGTATTACCCTGTTCGTCTTTGAGTACAACAACAGTTCCTTCGAGTGGTGCGCCGCCGTTTTTATCTTTTACAATTCCTTTTATCATATACGAAACGCGAAGCGGGCGGAGCATGTTCAGCGCATACAGGTCATCGTCTCCTTTTCCGCCTTCCCGGTTCGAACTGATGTAACCGGATTTATTTTCTTTGTCGAGCACCAGTGCAAAATCATCCCATTGCGTATTCACCGGTTTACCTACGTTCATGATTTTTCCGAAGCCGCCTTTATGACCGGCAGAAGCGTAGAAAATATCCAGGCCGCCAAGACCGACATGACCGTTCGATGCAAAGAAGATATTATTGTCCGCATCGACGAACGGGAACATTTCATTTCCTTCGGTATTGATTTTTTCGCCGAGATTTTCCGGTGTTCCGAAACTGCCGTCCGCTTTTACTTCCATCCGGTACAGGTCAGTGCCGCCGCGCCCGCCGGGCATATCGCTTACAAAATAAAGCCATTGTCCGTCGGCGGTCAGCGCCGGGTGTCCCACGGAATAATCGTCGCTGTTCACCGGCAAATTTTCTTCTGTCCAGGCGCCATCTTTTAAAACGGCCCGGAAAATTTTCAGGTTATTGACACCTTTCGCGTCTTTACCGTATTTCTTTTTGAAATAATTGTTGCGCGTGAAAAACAGGGTGTTGCCATCGGCGGAAAAACAGGCCGGGCCTTCGTGGTATTTCGTGTTTACGGTTTTGTTCAGTGTGGATGCGTTACTGAGTTTTCCCTGCGGATCGCGGTCGGCAACATAAATATCGAGGAAAGGGCGGCCATTCCAGGTATGGAATGTTTTCACCGAAGGCGATTCGCCGCGGGCGGAAGCAAAAGCGATTTTCCCGTTATCAAAAGCGGCGCCGAAATCGGCTTCACTGCTGTTGATGTCAAGCGGCTGCAGTTCGAAATACGGCTGCTGTTTTTCAATCGCTTCAATGAAGCTGGCGCTTTGCGAATACGCTTTACCGCGGCTGTCGGCGGATTGCGCCTGGCTGAATTTTTCCATCCAGGGAAGGCTTTCGGAATACTTGCCGTTTCCTCTCAGGGCCTGCGCGTAGTTATAATAAATTTCGGCATCGGGGCTCGCGCCGTTGGCCAGCTTTGCGTAGCACTGCTCCGCCTTGCCCCATTGGCCGAGTTTTACATAACAATTGCCGAGGCGGCGCATCATTTGTTCATCGGTCCGGGGAGCTGTTGAAAGTTGTTCGTAGATGCCGGCCGCTTTCGAATAGGCGAAACGATCGTAATATTTATCGGCGCGCTTCCGCATCATATCCTGCGAAAATAATCCGCCGGCAAAAAGAAAAAAGGTGAACAGGAGAATGAAATTTTTCATGGTCATGCAGTTATGCTGATTTAGAAATAACGCGGTGATTTCAGTTTGTTGTTATTGAACAGGAAATCATAACTGAGCATGATTTCCACCGTGCCGTTGCTGACTTTCTGAATTTTTGTCGTGCTGAAATCATACGACAGGCCTGCTTTAAACTGATCGGAGAACTGGTATCCCACCATCCCGTAAAAACAATCATTCAGCCGCATACCGGCGCCGATGGAAAAGCGATTATCCAGCAACGCTTCCACGGTCGCATCGATAGAAAACGGCGCGTTCTGCACCATTTTCAGTTTCGCCGTCGGTTTGAGTTTAATGGCCGGACTTACCGGGAATATGCCGCCCGCGATAAAGAAATAGTGACGCAGTTCCCTGATCTGTGTCGTATCGCCGGAAGAGCTGTTGCCCAGGTTGAAATTACTCTCGATCATACGCGGCGAACTGGCTCCGAAGTACCAGTTTTCGTGATGCAGGTAAATTCCGCCGCCGACATTCGGTTTGATCGTATTTTCTACCGTGCTGTTGACGAATGAGGGATCATTGGCAGCAATGGTGCTGAGCGTGGAAATTTTCGGCTGGAACCAGTGTACGCCGGCTTTCACACCGAAAGAAAGTCTGAGCAGTTCCGTCAGTTTCACGGTGTACGAATAATCTCCGTAAAGGAAAGTCTGGTTGAGCGGACCGATACGATCGTTCACCGCCGAAAAACCGAGGGCCATTTTGCGGTTGCGCAGCGGGCTGTGTACAAAAACGGTTTGTGTCATCGGCGCACCATCCAGGCCGATCCATTGCTGGCGGTGAAGCGCGCTGATGTTCAGCAGTCCGCGGCTTCCGGCGTAAGCCGGGTTTACGGACAGCGTATTGTACATATAATGCGTAAACTGCGGATCCTGCTGTGCATATAATCCCGGCGTAAGCAGGAGGCCTCCCACAATGAAGATCGCGATGCTGATGTACTTTTTCATTTTTTTATTTTTTTGTTCTCCTGCTGCAGCCCGGATAGTTACCGAAACCGCAGCAGGAGAATGAATTCACTGTTTATTATTTCGTGTTCAGGTATACGTACCCGCTTTTTACCGGTGAACCGTTGCCGAGATCGAGTACGTAGAAGTACGTTCCTTCCGGCGCGAAACCGTTACCCATGCTCAGCTTGTTGCTGTTGGCGCCATCCCAGCGAACCGAGCCGTTGTTGTAGCCGGCAGCTTCGTACACGATATTTCCCCAGCGGTTGAAGATGGTGATCGTATTGTCCGGGTAAGCCGTGATGCCTTTGATCTCGAAGTAATCGTTGATGCCGTCGCCGTTCACGGAGAAGCCTTGCGGGATAACCAGGTCGCAGGGATCCGGATCGAGGTAGTTGTTGGTACCGTCGCCGTCACAATCTTCAGCCGGGATTTCATCGTTCACACCGTCGCTGATTCCGTCGCCATCCGAATCCAGGTCGATATAGTTCGGTGTACCGTCGCCATCAGTATCAGGCGGCGTATCGCTGCCGGCGCCCGGAGCGTCGCCCCATGTGCCGTTATTGCCGTCAACCGAATCGATAATGCCGTCGCCGTCGGTATCCACACCATCAATCACACCGTCGCCGTTTGTATCCAGATCACCGTTACCGCCTTCGATTACGTCGCTGATTCCGTCACCGTCGCTGTCGAGATCCTGGTAATCCGGAATGCCGTCGCCATCGGTATCCGCGGGATCATCACCGGTAGTTGGCGCATCACCGAAAGTTCCGTTGCTGCCGTCAACCGAATCAATGATCCCGTCGCCGTCAGTATCCACACCATCCACGATACCGTCGCCGTTCGCATCCAGCGAGCCGTTGCCGCCTTCGATCACATCGTCGATGCCATCGTTGTCCGCATCCAGATCCTGGTAATCGGGAACGCCGTCGTTATCCGTGTCCACCGGATCATCCGAAGAGGAAGGCGCATCGCCATAAGTACCGTTGCTGCCGTCAGCTGCGTCGATGATGCCGTCGTTATCCGTATCGATACCATCTACAATACCGTCGCTGTTGGCATCCAGCGCCATGTTACCGGCTTCGATGATATCGTCAATGCCGTCGTTATCGCTGTCGAGATCCTGGTAATCCGGAACGTTGTCTCCGTCAGTATCTGTCGGGTCGTCGCTTGTGGATGCCGCGTCACCGTATGAACTGCTGCCATCGGCTGCATCCATAATGCCGTCATCATCCGTATCGGCGCCGTCAACTACTCCATCGCTGTTTGCATCAGCCAGTTCGTTACCCGATTCGATGATGTCGTTGATGCCGTCGTTATCGCTGTCGAGGTCCGTGTAATCGGGATGTGAATCGCCGTCGGTATCGGGAGGCGCATTGACGAATGATCCGCCGTTGTTCGTATCGGCCTGGTCGAGGATACCGTCGTTATCGGAATCCGGTCCGTCGAGTACGCCGTCGCTGTTGGCATCGTCTGCCGAAGGACGTCCGCTTTCGATGAGATCGCTGATGCCGTCGTTGTCCGAATCAAGATCCTGGAAGTCCGGATTTCCGTCGCCGTCGAAATCAGGCGGAGTAAGTCCGTTCGGGCCTTGCGCGTCATTGAGCCCGTCACTGTTTGCATCCGTGATCGGACCTGTGCCCACAATGCCATCGTTATCCGGATCGGGTCCGCCGGCTTCGATTACATCGGCCATGCCGTCGTTGTCGCTGTCGAGATCGAACTGATCGGGAATTCCGTCGCCGTCGGTATCGCCGCCATTCGAAGCGGTAGCGTTTTCAACAACATCGGTAATGCCGTCGTTATCATCATCGATATCGTCTACGTTTCCGATGCCGTCGTTGTCCCAGTCGAGCTGTTCTCTCCAGTCGAGTTCCGAAGTCGTACTATTATCCAGGTTCGGGAAAGTCGTGCCTGTCGGAGGACCGTCGTTGTTCGTTACGTTATTTACACCGCTGACTGAAACGTTATCGTAAGCGTCATCCAATCCGTCGCCGTCGGTATCGTTACCCGAAGGCTGCGTATCCGGCTGACCATCGTTGTTAAAGTCATTTCCTTCCACCAGGTCGGATACTCCGTCGTTATCCGTATCTGTATCGAGATAATCCGGCGCATCCGTTCCGTCCGTATTCACAGGCGCTACGCCTGCTCCGCCGAAACCGCTGTTCGCATCGTACGCATCGTCCAGTCCGTCGCCGTCGGTATCATTGCCTGTGGGCGGAATGTAACCCGATGTTGACTGGCCTTCGATATTATCCACGATACCGTCATCGTCCGCATCGATATCGAGGTAATCCATATTGCCGCTGCCATCGGCATTATCATTCGGATAAGAATCCGGGCGGCCATCGTTGTTCGTGTCTGCGCCTGTGGATGTATTCGGAGTACCGCCGTTATTCGGATCAACACTATCGGCCTGGCCGTCGTTATCGGTGTCGGTGAAATTATCCACCATGCCGTCGCCGTTCGCATCCGTTCCGCCGGTTTCGATAATATCCGTGATGCCGTCGTTATCGCTGTCGATGTCGAGATAATTCGGAGCGCTGTCCCCGTCCATGTTACCGACCACAAGTGGTGTTCCGCCGTTGTCCGGATCAACGTTATCGCTCAACCCGTCGCCATCGGTATCGGCATAACCATCGATCTGTCCGTCGCCGTTTGCATCTGCGCCGCCGTTCTCCATCACATCGGTAATACCGTCGTTATCGCTGTCGACGTCGAGATAGTTGGCGATACCGTCACCATCCGTATCGGGTGTGGTCAGCGGAGTTCCGCCTTGCGTCGGGTCCACATTATCGCTCAGGCCATCATTATCCGCATCTGCAAATCCATCGATGATACCATCGCCGTTCGTATCCGTTCCGCCGGCTTCCGTTACATCGGTAATGCCGTCATTATCGCTGTCGAGATCGAGATAGTCCGCGATACCGTCGCCATCGCTGTCCGGTGTGGGCAGCGGAGTTCCACCCTGTGTGGGATCAACGTTATCACTCAGGCCGTCATTGTCCGCATCAGTGAACCCGTCGATGATACCATCGCCGTTCGCATCCGTTCCGCCGGCCTCGATAACATCGGTAATGCCATCATTATCGCTGTCGAGATCGAGATAATCCGGTATGCCGTCGCCGTCGGTATCCGGTACCGGCAGCGGTGTGCCGCCCTGGCTCGGATCAACGTTATCGCTTAAACCGTCTCCATCCAGGTCGGTGAATCCGTCGATGATGCCATCGCCGTCAGCATCTGTTCCGCCGGCTTCGATAACGTCAGTAATGCCGTCGTTATCGCTGTCGAGATCGAAATAATCCGGTATGCCGTCACCATCGGTGTCGGCCGATCCTTCGATCGTATCCAGGATACCGTCGTTATCGTCATCGACATCGATATTATCCGGAATACCGTCGCCGTCGTGGTCGCAGGTTTGGAAAGTTATCGTGGCCTGATCTGCGGAAGCTGCGCAAGGCGATGCATTGAAAATCGTCCATTCCAGTACATAGGTTCCTGCAATCGTAACTGTTGCTGAAGTGTTCGCCGCGTTTGCATTGGTAAAGCTGACGGTTCCGGGACCGCTGATTACTGTCCAGGTTCCCGTTCCAACCGTTGGTACGTTTCCGTAAAGATTCATCTGCAGTCCGCAGTTTACAGAATCCATTCCGGCAGATGCAGTTGTCGGATTATCCACGAACGTGACCAGTACGGTATCCGTTGACGAAGCACAGGGCGCATTCGAAATGGTCCAGACGAGCGCATACGTTCCGAATACAGATGCAGTCGCATCAGAAACAGGCGATGCGCTGTTGGTGAATGTTATCGTTCCGGGACCGCCAGCCATCGACCATCCGCCGGTGCCGGCAGAAGCCGTATTCGCAGCCAGCGTTGCCGTGAGACCGCAGACACTTTGATCGGAACCTCCTGCTGAAACAGTAGGTATATCCGAATACGTAATCTGCACCTGGTCGCTTGATGAAACACAAGGCGCATTCGCAATCGTCCATTCATAAACATAAGTGCCGGAAACTGTTACTGTTACCGTAGCTGTTTCCGAATTCGCGTTGCTGAAACTGCTTGTTCCCGGTCCGCTGATTTGTATCCATGTTCCGGTTCCTGCTGCTGCAGTATTCCCGGTGAAAACGGCTGTCAATCCACAGACAGCCTGATCGCCGCCGGCTGCCGCAGTTGTCGGAGCCGGAACAAAAGTAATATCGACATTATCCTGCGAAGGTGAGCAGGGAGCATTGCTGATCGTCCACTGGAATGTATACACACCGCTTGCAGAAACCGTTACATCGGAATTCGCCAGCGCTGCATTGGTAAATGTTGCTGTGCCGGGACCGGAGATCAATGTCCATGCGCCTGTACCGGTTACCGGGGTATTGCCCGCCAGTGTCGCGGCCAGGCCGCAGATGCTGTCATCCGGACCCGCGTTCGATGTTGCGGGCGCTGCGAGGAATGTCATGATCACGTTATCCTGCGAAGCGGTGCAGGGTGCATTCGCAATCGTCCAGCGGAAAGTGTAAGCGCCGACTACGGAAACAGTAACGTTTGATGTGGGCGAGTTTGCGTTGCTGAAACTTGCCGTACCCGGACCGGCGACCAGTGTCCATGTGCCGGTTCCTGTTACAGGCGTATTACCGGCGAGCATCATTGTCAATCCGCAAACTGTTGAATCAGATCCCGCAGCCGAAGCAGTGGGCGGTGCGTTTACAGTTACGACAACCTGGTCGCTGGAAGCTGCGCAAGGCGCGTTGGTAATTGTCCACTGGAATGTATATGTTCCGGCGGTTGTCATACCGGTGATTGTAGTGGTACTCAACAACGGGTTGGTGATTGTTGCCGCGACCGGACCGCTGACCTGTGTCCAGGCTCCTGTACCGGCAGCCGGATTATTCGCGTTCATTGTCGCCGATCCGCCGGTAGTACAGATGGTCTGATCAGGTCCTGCATTCGAGGTTGTCGGCGTTGCAACAAATGTGATGATCACATTATCCTGCGAAGCGGTGCAAGGTGCATTCGCAATCGTCCAGCGGAAAGTGTAAGCGCCGACTACGGAAACCGTAACGTTTGATGCGGGCGAGTTTGCGTTGCTGAAACTTGCCGTACCGGGGCCGGCGACCAGTGTCCATGTGCCGGTTCCTGTTGCAGGCGTATTGCCGGCGAGTGTTGCTGTCAATCCGCAAACGCTTGCATCAGGTCCTGCATTGGAAGCGGTGGGTGGTGCGTTTACAGTTATGACAACCTGGTCGCTGGAAGCTGCGCAAGGCGCGTTGGTGATCGTCCATTGGAACGTATATGTTCCGGCGGTTGTCATGCCGGTGATCGTAGTAGTGCGCAGCAACGGGTTGGTGATCGTTGCCGTGATGGGACCGCTGACCTGTGTCCAGGTTCCTGTACCGGCAGCCGGATTATTCGCGTTCATTGTCGCCGATCCACTGGTAGTACAAATAGTCTGATCAGGTCCTGCATTCGAGGTTGTCGGCGTTGCGACAAATGTGATGATCACATTATCCTGCGAAGCGGTGCAGGGTGAATTCGCAATCGTCCAGCGGAAAGTGTAAGCGCCAACTACGGAAACAGTAACGTTTGATGTGGGCGAGTTTGCGTTACTGAAAACGCTTGTCCCCGGGCCTGCAACCTGCGTCCATGTACCGGTTCCTGTTGCAGGCGTATTGCCTGCGAATGTTGCTGTCAATCCGCATACACTTGCATCAGTTCCTGCAGCGGATACTGTAGGCGGTGCATTTACCGTTACCTGGACCTGGTCCGTACTGTTTGCACAGGTCGACGTGATTGTCCATTGATATACGTATGTTCCGGGAGTAGTCATTCCCGTAATGATGGTAGAAGGCGAGGCCGGTGTGGTTATCGTAGCTGAAACCGGTCCGCTTATCTGCGACCAGGCTCCTGTTCCGACTCCCGGCGTATTCCCGGCCATGGTTGCCGAACCTGCGGTTGAACAGATTACCTGATCGGGACCGGCCGCCGCAGCTGTAGGTGGTGCATTCACTGCAACCGTTGTGGTAACTGTATATGAACACGCGTAAACACCAACGGTAATTACGCAGGTGTATGTACCTGCCATTGCACCGGTAGCGCCAGTCCTCGACGGCGACGCCAATGTGGATGTAAAGGCTGCGGGGCCTGTCCAGGAGTATGTTGCGTACGTAGATGTCGATGATAAGCTGAGATTGATTGTTCCGCCTGTACATACCGGTGAATTACTCGATGCGGTGACCGCCGGGCAGATAGCAGCCTGGATCGGCGTAGTGGTTGTTCCGGCAATCGGGCAACCGAAACCGTCGAAAATATCCGGGTTGCTTCCGTTCGACCAGGGGTTTCCGGAAACGTTACCGGTTCCGAAAATATATGCACGCGCGTTAACAACATTATCGCAAAGAAGAATAATGCAATCGGCAGTTGCGGTAACGCGAAATTTAATCTGCGTGCTGTCCACTCCCAGTGGCGAATTGAGCACTGTTCCGCCGGTAGTTCCGTTGGCGCCTGTTCCGATCCTCACTTTAATGTAGCGCAGTGCGGCATCGTATTCGCCCTGATCATCAGCGGCGGCATCCGTTTTTGCGCCGATATTCGGTCCGGATGTAATACGGAGTGATCCCGGTACGTAGATTGCGTTGGGTTCGAGTGTATCCGTAATGAACGTGTTGATGGACGGATCCGATCCGATATTTTTTCCGACAATCGTGTACTCAATTGTATCGCCGGGCTGAACCAATCCGCCGTTGATATCGAGTGCGCGGACAGCAGCGCGCAGATCCGGTTCGTATACGTCGATCGCCATGGTAACGACCTGGGTCAGGTACGTTTCGCCGCCTACTGCGGTTGTCAAACGCAGCGTTGCGGTATTGGCGCTGTTGCCGATATAATTCAGTGCGGCATTATTCGGGAGAAAAATGTCGGCATCATATCCCAGTGTATTGAGAAAACCGGGATTGATAAACGGAGCGGTTTTAGCTATTCCATTATAGCAAAGCGTACTGTTGAAAATATCGTTGGCGTTATTATCCGCATCCGAGATATTCACAAAACCGCTGCCGCCATTGAACAAAAGCTGGTCGCCAGTGAGGCTGCGATCACCGTCGTAAGTAACATCGCCGACTTCAAAGGTCACCGGTCCGGATACCGGCGTGAGAAAACCGCTTACTGTAATATCCGTATTCGGGTTAGCTGCTGAAACGTTCGACAGGCCGTTGAAAACGGTCAGGTTACGCGTGGGCTGTAAATCGTTTTTGTACACGATGACGATTGTCCATCCGCCAAAACGGTTTGTTCCGCCTACGCGGGCAGCAACGTTGGCAACTGTGAAACGTGCATTGACACCGGCAGCCTGGACAATCGAGGTGACGTCGAGGAAGCAGTGGTAGGTATTAAAACCAACCGTATTATCCTGCAGTGCGGAAGCAGTAAGATTCTGATACGCACCGTTATTGACTTTAATCCGGCACTGGTTGCGCACAGCATACTGCGCGCCGGCTGCGGTCATTTCACCACCCCAGTATAATCCGGCCCAGGAAATTTCGCTGCAAAGCGGAAGTGCAAGACTATCCGATGAAGACTGGAAGGTTGTCCCGTCTCCGTCAATATCCGTATACGCGGCCGTAAAATTATTATCGTAACCATTACCGGCCGGAGGATTCTGCGCCTGTGCGGTCCCGCAGCCGCCACCGCCGTTGCAGGTAACCGCGGTGTTTGAAATGTACCGGATACCTCCTTTCTGGGTAGTCTGGTAACGAATAGAAAACGGTGTGATTACTTGCCCGAACGTGAAAAAACTCCACAAGGCAAATAAAATAGTTAGTCTATGTCTCATAATTGCTACGGGTCTGTAGTTAAAGCGGGGCAAAACTAACCTGTAAGCGACCGGAAATAAGAATCGGGACCCCGGACAAAAACCGGACAACAACGTTTATAACGATGATTAACAGGAAAAGCCGGAGTCTTCCGGGTGAGGTTTAAATTAATATCATGGTATTCGGGTAGCAGATACAAAGAATCTATCGCGCCTGCCCGGAGTTGAGCGTACATCCACCTGTTCGACGGGTACAATAATTTATTCTAACAGTTTCTCAGATCGAAAAAATGTATTTCTCAAAGCTGTCTTCCGGCTGAAGTCCGAGTTTCTTCCGGATACGGTAGCGGGATTTCTCTACAGCTGCAGCAGTTACGTTCATCAGGCTGCCGATGTCTTTTGAAGTCATACCGGCTTTAATCAGGAGACAGAACCTGGTTTCTGCGGGAGAAAGATCATTGTGCTTTTTGTGAAGTTTATCCAGGAATTGTTTGTCGAAACGGCTGAAGCGCTGAAAAAGATCGTCCCAGTAATTTTCGCCGTTGACGATGCTTTCGATATAGGTAACGAGCTGGTTGTTCTTTTCGCCGGTATTTAATCTTTCACGCAGTTCGATCAGCACTTCATTTTTACGGGAAAGCTGCACGAGATAGCTATTCAGTTCGTCTTTAAGCCCGTCATTCTCGCGGCGATGTATTTCGGATATTTCTTTTTCAGCAAGAATTCTCGCTTCGAAATTTTCCTGCAGCGTGAGTACCGATTTTATCCGTGCAATAAGTTCGATAGGCTCAGCAGGTTTACGGATAAAGTCAGCCGCCCCTGCTTCCAGTGCCTTTACCAGGTTTTCCGTCGCGGTCATTACGCCGGTGTACATCAGTACCGGCAGGTTTTTCCATTTCTCGTTTTCTTTAATCTTTATAAGCGTTTCAAAACCGTTAATCACCGGCATCTCCCAGTCGAGCAGGAGCACGTTCACTTTGCGTTTTTCCAGCACATCGAAAACCTGGCCGCCGTGTGCAGCAGAAAGCACTTTAATATTCCTGGACAAACCACTCATCGTACTGACAACCAGTTCCCGGTTTCCGGAATCGTCATCGGCAACAAGGATCGTTTTATTTTCAAAAATTTCCATATCAGTCCCTGATCATTTTCAACAAACTTTCATATTTGCCGGTATTCGTATGCAAAACGGCCTGGAGCATTCTACGCTTCCATTCTGCAACGGCAACAAAATCCTTATCCGGAAAACCATCTATCAAATTACGCAATTCGGTGGTATCAAAAATTTCATAGTGCATCATTTCATCGGCCAGCGGAAGTAATATTTGCTTTTCCTGCGGTGAAAGCGTAAAGACAGCATATGCTGATCCCGCAGCAGCCCTGTTCTTCTCTTCCCCGGAAACGGCCGCCTGCAGAACAATGATGAAACGCGCACCTCCGCCCTGGCGGTTTTCCGCATGAATAGTTCCACCGAGCTGATGCACGAATTCCTGCACCAGTTCAAGCCCCAATCCCCCGCCTTTACGCGCGATACCCATACCGCTCTTTTTCCCGAAAAGCGTTTTCAGCGTTTCTTCATCCAAACCGGTGCCGTTATCCTCCACTTCGATCGTAACCTGTTCATTTTCGCAGGTTATCCTCAAAATAACTTTCCCGCCTGCCGGGATATGGCGGATAGCGTTGGACAAAAGATTGCGCAGCATCACCTGGACCAGGTTACGATCGGTGTAAACAGTCCGGACACGGATGTCTTTTTCAATCGTTACGCTTTGTGCAAGAGCCTGGTTCCTGAACAGCAGCATGATTTCGTCTACCAGGACATGAATATCCACATGCTCTTTTCTTACCTGTATTTTTTCTTTCTGAAGACTCACCCATTGCATCAGGTTGTCCAGCATCACATAGGCTTTCCGCGACGATTCATTGATGACTTCGGCATTTGAAACCACCTGTGCGAGATCATTATTCCGCGCATTCGCCACCAGCAGGTTCGACATGCCGATCAGCGTATTGAACGGGTTGCGCAGGTCATGACTGATGAGGGAAAGAAATTTTTCCTTCGTCGAGTTGGCGACTTCCAGCTCACTGTTATATTTTTCAATAAGCCTGTTCTTGCGCCTGATCTGGAAGAAAAAATAAAAACCGCCTGAGATCACCAGCAGCATCGCCGCAACGATGGCAAAAAGAAAATATTTTTCCCGCTGCTGCTGTTCCACCTGCTCGTTCTTCCGCAGGATCTCGTTATTCTGTTTTTCGATTTTTGAATCATTATCGTACTGCAGCATGGCATTGTTCACCAGCAGCATCTGGTCGTCATTCGTAACCAGGCTCAGTGAATCGAGCAACTGTTCGCGCTGCCGGTAGATCAAATTCGCATTTCGCAAATCGCCGCGCTGTTCATAATACGCGATCTTGAGTTTATAATTATCCAGCAAACCCCAGCCGTCGCCGCGTTCTTTCATCAGGACCTCGCTTTTCTGAATCAGTTCCCATGCTGCCGGGTAATTTTTCTCGAGCAGCATCAGGCTCGCTTTCACAGCAAATACAAGCGGCAATTGACGTTTGGCATCGTACCGGTTTGTCATTTCATCCGCCTTTTCTATAAAAAACCGGGCGCTGTCTTTATTTCCTTTATCGATCTGCATTTTCCCCAGGATGCGATAACAGACAATATGCGATTCCCGCAGCGAAACGAAATCTTTGTACTGTTCAAAAGCAGGCCGGTCGAAAATCGATCGGCAACGCTGCATATAGTCCAGTTCCTCTTCCTTCCGATCGAACTGGCCCAGCGCATTGCCGATCTTCAGGTAGGTATACGCTTCCAGGTACGGGTCTTTCATGCTGTCGCGACGCAGCACAAGCGAGCGATTATAATAATGCATGCAGGAATCCAGGTTCTTTTTTTCGCGCCAGATCAGGCCCAGGTTATCCAGTACGGTGCAACTGCCTCCGAAATCATGCTCTTTCGTGAATATCTCGTCCGCTTTCTGGTAATACTGCCGGGCCATGTCATTCAGCGACATGCTGAAGTATTGGTTACCGATATCCACATAAGCATAACCATTCGTTCCGCCAAGCCGGGTAACCGCGTCAGCATATTTGCGGAGATTTTCAAAAACTTTCCGGTGGTCGTAAACCGATTCGTACACATTGGCTTTGTGGCGGTACTTCGCTTCGTAATAGGCCATCGAATCACCGAGCAGCCTGCAGGTTTCAGCAAGCGAATCCGCAACACGAAGCGCTTCGGGAATATCGCCGTACATCGCAACGCCGAACATATCGGAAAGCTGCTGTTTCTTCTTCTTCAGGGTTTCTTTGTCGCGGCCTTTGAAATTGTACACGATTTTCCAGAGCGAGTCCAGGCTGGAATTATTCTGCGCAATCGTAATCCCGGGAAATAAGGTGAAGGAGAAAAGAAGAAGTAATAACCTGCGAAGAAACAATTCTTGTTTCAAATCGTGCATATATCCGGGAAGTCTGTTTGCCGTTAACAAAGGTAGAAATCCATCCTTAGAAGCTGTTTAAATTTCATTTCTTTGGAATGTTATGATGCATTTTTGAGCCAGGCGAGGCATGTTTTGTAGGCCATAGCGTAGCTGCTACGGTCAAAAAACATAACGAAGTATGGCTCAAAAAGGCGCATAACAAACATTTGAAATGAATTTTAAACAGCTTCTTAATCCTTTGCAAACAAAACAGCCTGCCCGGCATGGACAGGCTGCTTTGAAATACATATTCCCGTTTTACTTCGTAAACAGCAGTTCACGATACTTTGGCAAGGGCCAGGCCTCATCGTCCACGATCATTTCAAGATCGTCCACATGCTTGCGGATCACCTCGAAATACGGTTTCACTTTGTGGCAATACGCTTCCGCCATTTCATGGTAATCGGTCATGGCGTTGGCTTTTTTGCGCGCTTCCGTCATTTCATCCACTTTGGTCCGGATACCGGCGATGTGTTCGGAAATTTCGATGATCATTTCGAGCTGCGTGGCTGCTGCTTTTTTAAATTCCGCTACACCGAGGATTTCTTTCAGCCCGCGTACGTTTTCGATCAGCCTGTTCTGGTACTGGATGGCTGTAGGTATGATGTTGTTCGTGGCGAGATCACCGATGAGACGCCCTTCGATCTGTATTTTTTTCACGTACGTCTCGAGGTAAATCTCGTAACGTGCATGCTGCTCGCGCGCGGTAAGAATATTGTGTCTTTCAAAAAGCGCAATGAATTTTTTATTATTAAACGCTTCGAGCGCTTCGGGCGTGGTTTTGAAATTATTCAGGCCGCGTTTTTTCGCTTCTTTTACCCATTCATCGCCGTAGCCGTTTCCTTCAAAACGGATGGCCTTGCTTTCCACGATATAATTACGAAGCACCTGCAGGATGGCCTCGTCCTTGTCTTTTCCTTTGGCTATGAGCGCATCGGTTTCTTTTTTGAACCGGATGAGCTGATCCGTCATGATCGTATTTATAACGGTCATCGCGCCCGAGCAGTTGGCGGATGAACCGACCGCGCGGAATTCGAATTTATTGCCGGTAAATGCGAACGGCGAAGTACGGTTGCGGTCGGTATTATCAAGCAGGATATCCGGAATTTTGCCGATGTTCAGTTTGAGCTGCGTTTTTTCTTCCGGCGTCATCTTCCCGTCTTTCTTCACCTTCTGCTCCACTTCGTCGAGAATCGCGGATAACTGGGAGCCGAGGAAAACCGAAATGATGGCGGGCGGGGCTTCGTTTGCGCCGAGGCGGTGATCGTTGCCGGCCGATGCGATGACAGCGCGCATCAGGTCAGCGTTGTCGTAAACCGCTTTAATGATATTCACAAAAAACGTCAGGAACATCAGGTTGGTCTTCGGTGTTTTGCCCGGGCTGAGCAGGTTTTTGCCTGTGTTGGTGGCCATCGACCAGTTGTTGTGCTTGCCGCTTCCGTTCACGCCTGCAAAAGGTTTCTCATGCAGCAGTACGCGGAAATTATGCCGCTGCGCGATTTTCTCCATAATATCCATCAGCAGCTGGTTGTGGTCCACGGCAGGATTGATCTCTTCGAAGATCGGCGCGCATTCGAACTGGTTCGGGGCGACTTCATTGTGGCGCGTTTTGATCGGGATGCCGAGTTTATGCGCTTCAATTTCGAGATCGCGCATGAACGCCTGCACACGCATCGGGATCGAACCGAAATAATGATCTTCGAGCTGCTGGCCTTTTGCGGGCGATGCGCCGAAAAGCGTGCGGCCTGTAAAAGCGAGATCGGGACGCGCATTATAAAGCGCACTGTCCACCAGGAAATATTCCTGCTCCCAGCCGAGTGTGGCGATTACTTTCGTTACGTTTTTATCGAAGTACTGGCAAACATCCACGGCGGCTTTATCGAGTGCACTCAGCGCTTTGAGCAGCGGAGTTTTGTAATCGAGCGCTTCGCCGGTATAGGAAATAAAGATGGTAGGAATACAAAGCGTTTTATCGATCACAAAAGCCGGCGAGGTCGGATCCCATGCGGTGTAGCCGCGCGCTTCAAAAGTATTCCGGATACCGCCGCTCGGAAAACTCGAGGCATCAGGCTCCTGCTGCACCAGTTGCGAGCCTCCGAATTTCTCGATGGCGCGCCCGCCTTCCACGGGTTCAAAAAAAGCGTCGTGCTTTTCCGCCGTCGTCCCGGTAAGCGGCTGGAACCAGTGCGTATAATGCGTGGCGCCTTTCGACGTGGCCCAGGCTTTCATACCTGCGGCAATTTCATCGGCCAGTTTGCGCTCGATGCGTGCGCCGCTCTGGATGGCGGCGAGTACGCTTCCGTACCCGTCGGAAGAAAGGTACTGGCGCATAGCGTCGATACCGAAAACATTTTCACCGAAATAGGCGGCAACCGTCGCTGCCGGGGTTTCCACCGCTACCGGGCGGCGGCCCAGGGTTTCTTCAAGTGCTTTGAAGCGGATAATGGCCATTTTTTGCTGTTTTTTTGTGCTGAGATTGTGATTTTATGATTTTCCTGCGCGAAGATATCTATTTTTAGGGGGGTACTCCCGGGAAAATGCATCTTTTTTTATTAACAGGCACCAAAAACAAGGGGTATGCTCTAAAAAAGTATAGTTTTTCGGACAGCATGGGCAAAATCCGGGGCAGGATTTACCCGGGAGACCGTTTTTTGAAAAACAAAGGGAGCATGCGGAAGGAAACCCTGGAAAACTGTGGAAAGGAGATTATGAAAAGGGGATTGTAGAAAGAGGATTGTGGAAAGGGGATTGTGGAAAGGGGATTGTGAGGGGATTGTGGAAAGGGGATTGTGGAAAGGGGATTGTGGAAAGGGGATTGTGGAAAGGAGTAAATACTAGTCGACGTCTGGAGACGTCGACTAGCGGAGTAATTACAAAGGGCTATATATAAGGACTTGAGTTAACCTCGCTTGATAGACCCGGGAATGGGGTTGTCCGTATCGGTATCCTGCGTATTATTTTCGGGCGTCGTGTTTTCCGTATCCGTTTTTTCCGCTTCGCCTTCCTGTTCCGGGTCTGCAGGAGGAAGCTGATCCGTTTCTTTTTTCTCCTCCTCTTTCGCGCTCTCCGTAATCTGGCGATCGATATTGTTCAGGCCTTCCTGGATATCACCCTGCATGATGGCTGCTGCTTCGGTGATTTCCTGCATCTCTTTGCCGAGGTTGGTGTTCTGCCTGATTTCGTCGGCGCTGGTCTGGATCTCGCGCTGGATATTGCCGGCGGCTTCTTTAAAATCACGAATGCCTTTACCTAATCCGCGGGCAAGCTGCGGGAGATTCTTGGTGCCGAAAAACATAATGACCACGAGGATGATCAGGAAAATTTCACCGGCCCCGAGATTCAGAAAGAGTATGATTTGCGGCAACATCGCTGCAAAGTTAGGCAAAATAAAAAGCCCCGTTCTTTACGAACAGGGCTTTTAAAAAGGAATGATTTACAATCAGGCTTTTTTCGCAGCATCCGGTTTTGCAGCCGAACGGCGATCGAAATCCATAACGATCGGCGTAGCAATGCAAAGCGAAGAGTACGTACCGATCACGATACCGATGAGCAGGGCGAAGGAGAAGCCGCGGATCGTATCGCCGCCGAAAATAAAGATGGCGAGCAGTACGAAGAAAGTGATCATCGAGGTATTGATGGTCCGGCTGAGCGTCGCATTAAGTGCGTAGTTGATCAGGCTGCGTTTTTCACTGGTTGCAAGTTCCTGCTTTTTCTCCGTCAGGAATTCGCGGATACGGTCGAACACCACTACGGTATCCGTCATGGAATAACCCATTACCGTGAGTACCGCCGCAATGAAGTGCTGATCAATTTCCAGCGAGAAGGGCAGGATACCGTCGAATATTACGTAACAGGAAAGTACGATGAGTACGTCGTGCAGGAGGGCCGCTACGGCACCGAGACCATACTGCCATTTCCGGAAACGGAAGAGGATGTAGATGAACATCATCAGGCAGGAAATAATCACGACGAGATAGGATTTCGATACGAAGTCTTTGGCGATCGAGGCTTCCACCTTGATGGAGCCTTCTACTTTATACCCGCCTTTGCCGGCTGTTTTCGTAAGACCGTCATCCAGTTTTGACCGAACCTGGTCGTCTACGTCCGTACCTTTTTCATCGATACGGTAGTTTGTAGTGATCTTGAGCCTGTTCGACGATCCGGCTGTTTTAACTTCGAGCGAAGCGCCGGGGAACTGCACAGCAAGCGCATCGCGTACTGCGTCCTGGCTCATTTCTTTATTGAAGCCGACCGTATAGGTACGTCCGCCGGAGAAATCGATACCGAGGTTGAATTTGCTGTCGTGCTTGAAGAAGAAAACAACACCGACTGTAATGATAGCCAGGGAGAACAGGTAGTAGTAAACACGTTTTCCGACAAAATCAATTTTGGTATTGCGGAGTACGTTTTCCGTAGCCTTAACCGAGAACTTGATGTCTTTGTTCTTCTTCAGCATGCCGTCGAACACGAGGCGCGTGATGAAAATGGCGCAGAACAGCGAGCTGAGGATACCGATGATGAGCGTAGTGGCGAAGCCCTGCACCGGACCGGTACCGAACGAGTACAGGATGATACCGAGGATAAGCGTCGTGAGGTTCGAGTCCAGGATCGACGACATGGCATGTTTGTAGCCGTCGGCGATAGCCAGTGAAATTCCCTTGCCTGCGCGCAATTCTTCCCGCACGCGTTCGAAGATCAGGATGTTCGCATCCACGGAAAGGGCAATGGTGAGTACGATACCTGCGATACCGGGCAGTGTAAGTACGGCGCCCAGCGAGGAAAGTACACCCATCACGAAGAACACGTTCACGAACAGCGCGATGTCGGCAACGAGACCAGCGCGGTTATAGTAGAACGCCATGTAAATGAGTACCACGAGCAGCGCGACAAGGAACGAAATGACACCGGCCTTGATCGCTTCGGCGCCCAGCGTGGGACCGACGACTACCTCTTCCACGATACGCGCGGGAGCAGGCAGTTTACCGGCTTTGAGCACGTTTACCAGGTCATCCGCTTCGCGCGAAGTGAAATTACCGGTGATCGAAGAACGTCCGCCGGCGATTTCGCCCTGCACGGTCGGGTAAGAATAAACGTAACCGTCGAGTACGATAGCAATTGATTTACCGACGTTTGAACCGGTGAGGCGTTTCCATTCCTGTGCGCCCTGCCCGTTCATTTCCATGGAAACTTCGGGTGAAGCGCCGCTCATCTGGTTGTACTGTTTGCTGGCATCGATAACTACGTCGCCCGACATGGAAGCGCTGCCGTCAGGCTTTGCTTTGAGTGCGATGAGTTCGTAAAACTCGCGGCCGTTATTGTCTGTAACCGGTTTCACGGACCAGGCAAAACGCAGGTTGCCCGGGAAAACGGCTTTCACTTCGGGCATGCGCAGGTATTCGCCTGCTTTGGCAGTATCCTTCAGCGGGGAAGTTCCGACACGCGGACCGGGGAAAACCTGTTTCTGGTCGGCCATGAGCTGCATGACTTCGAAAAGCGGGTTGCGGTCTTTGCTGCCGGCTTTCGAGGTGTCTTTCGGATCACTGAGCAGGCTGCTGCCGGCGATTTTGGCGATCGAATCTTTTTTAACGGAATCGGCTTTGGCGATCTTGATCGAATCGGCTTTCGATTTGCCGGCATATTTTAAAGAGTCGGCTTTCCTTGTCGAGTCGGCTGTTATTTTAGCGAGTGAATCGATTGCTGTCGAATCCACCGCCAGGCCCATCATGATTTTGAGTTTCTCGTTGGCCGTAACGAAGCCCTGGATGATCTCTTCGTTATTATATGTTTCCCAGAATTCGAGGTTCGCTGTTCCCTGGAGCAGTTTACGTACACGTTTGGGATCTTTCACACCCGGCAATTCGATCAGGATGCGGCCCGAGCTTTCGAGTTTCTGGATATTGGGCTGGGCGACGCCGAATTTGTTGACACGTTTTTCGAGTACCAGTTTGGCGCGGTCAACGGCATCGTCGGCTTCCTTGCGGAGCGCATCGAGCACTTTATCGTTCGTAGCGTTAAACTCGAACTTGTCTTTCATCTGTGCGTGAAAGAGGTTCGACAGGCTGCCGTTCGGATTTTTTTCTGCAAAGGCTCTTCCGAAAATGGTAACGAAATTATCGTTGCTCGTTTTGCTCATCTCCAGCGCACGGTTCATCACGTTGTTGAACTCGGGCGTATTCGGATTTCCTGCAAGCGCTTTGATGATGTCGACAACGGAGACCTCCATGGTAACGTTCATACCACCTTTAAGGTCAAGACCGAGGTTGATCTCTTTGTCTTTACTTTGCTGGTAGGTGTGCCAGAGCCAGATGTTTTTCGAAGGCATGGAATCCTCGAGGTAATAACGCGTACGTGCGTCGATTACCGAATCGAGAAATTCACGCTCTTTGAGCGGATCTCCGTTTGCTGCAGCTTTTGCTTTTTCAACGATGGCCTTTGAACCGACGTATCCTTGCGCATACTGATCGGCTTTCTTTTCGTGGCTGGTTGTCGCCCAGGTGAACGACAGGTAATACAGGCAGCACGCGGCCATAAGAATGGCAAAAGCCCGGATTGCGCCTCTGATGTTTTGCATATATATTTTTACTCGTTAATTATTGCTTGCGGGTTGGGGTTTTCAGCCGAAAGTCTGACGACAAAAGACACCGTCCCAAAATTGAGGGTGCAAATATAGAATTTCAGTTGTGATTTACCAATTCCCTTTTTTGGCGAAACGCGGAGTCTGTATAAAATTCCTTCGGAATAGCTCTTACTTCAGTGGCAGCGGCAGTCGGCAGCAGGCAGTCTTGGTATTACAGGGATGTCGTCAAAATTTACCTGCTCCGGGTTTACCGGGCTGACTGCTGCTGCCACTGCCTCCTGCCGCTGGATCTATTCCGACCTATAGCAACAGTTTTCCTGTAAAACGGCTCTCCGGAGGAATTTCAAACAGTTACTCAGCTTTCCTTATATTTGTATGAGCCGTTCTCCCCGGCAGGGCAAATACATTCCTAAAATAAGTACGCATGAACGCTTTTCGCCTGATTCCAGTGCTTTTGCTGGCTATAAATATAAGTTACGCACAACCTGGTTTTGTCCGCGTCGACTCTGTTCCGGTAACCAATACGAGCCAATTGATCTATCCCTGGGCCGGCGGGTTGAATTTTTGCCAGTTTTCGGAGATCGACCTGGATATGGACGGGATACAGGATTTATTCGTTTTCGACCGTACAGGCAATAAAGTAGTAACGTTTCTCAACCAGGGCACGGCCAACCAGGTGGATTATGTGCATGCACCCCAGTACCAGGCGCTTTTTCCGTCCGACCTGCACGACTGGGTTTTGCTGCGCGATTACGACTGCGACGGGAAAGCCGATATTTTCACCTACCAAAGTCCCGGCATGCGGGTTTTCCGGAATACTTCGTCGGTAGCGAACGGATTGCAGTTCACACTCCGGTATAACCTGATTTATTCCGATTACAATCCGACAGGAACCCCGAATAATGTCAACCTCTACGTCAGCCTGGTGGATATTCCGGCGATCCGGGACATTGATAATGACGGCGACCTGGACATCCTTACGTTCAGCATCCTCGGCAACTTTATCGAACACCATATTAATATGACCGTGGAAAACGGCGTAGGCTGCCAGGATACCATCCAGTTCGATCTCGGCAGTTATTGCTGGGGAAATTTTGCCGAAAACTCGCTGAATGCAAGTATCGCGCTCAACCAGAGCTGCCGCATAGCCGCTCCTTCGCCGAACGAAAGCCTGCAGAACAGTCCTTCCCCGCCCGACCTGCTTCACGCGGGCTCCTGCATCGAATGCATCGATATCGACTCCGATAACGACAAGGAAGTGCTGCTCGGCGACATCAGCTACAACGGCGTTACCATGGTGCGCAACGGGGGAACGCCCGCTTCGGCCAATATGGATTCCGTGGATGCGGTTTACCCCTCGTACAGCACGACCGTGATGCAGAATATTTTCAACTGCGGGTACCAGGTGGACATCAACAACGACAATAAAAAGGACCTGCTCTTCAGCCCGAACGTATCGAATGCGGCGGAAAACTTTCACAGCATCTGGTATTATGAAAACCTGTACGCAACCGACAGTACACGGGTGAGTTTCCAGCAGAATGATTTCCTGCAGGCTAATATGATCGAAGTGGGCGAAGGCGCTTACCCGGTATTTTTCGATTACGACAACGACGGCGACAAGGATTTATTCGTGGGTAATTACGGGTATTACAACAGCGGGCTTTATCATTCGAAAATCGCGCTTTACAAAAATACCGGCAATGCTTCGAATCCTGCGTTTACGCTTCAGACTACAGATTTTGCGGGCATTTTCGCCTCAGGAAGCGGTTTGCTGAACATCGCCATTACATTCGGCGACCTGGATGGCGACGGGGACAAGGACATGCTCATCGGCGATTACAACGGCAAGCTTCACTACTACCAGAAACAGGCCGGCAATCCCGACAATTTTATCCTCGCGCAGGCGAATTACCAGGGCATCGATATCGGCAGTTTCGCCAACCCGCAGCTGATCGACGTTGACCGCGACGGGAAACTGGATCTGCTGATCGGCAGGCAGAACGGGTTTGTGAGTTATTATAATAATATCGGCACAAGCAGTTCGCCCAACTTTGCACTGACCACGCAGACTTTCGGCGGCATTGATGTGCGCGCACCGTTTTACAGTACGGGCTACAGCGCCCCGTTCATGTACGATGAAGGCGGCAGCTATAAAATGATCGTCGGTTCGGAAAGCGGTTACCTCTGGAAATTCGACAATATCGACGGCAACCTGGCCGGGACATTCAACCTGGTCGATTCCACGTACCTCGGTCTCCGCGAAGGCAGCCGCACGTACCTGAACGGCGGCGACCTGAATAACGACGGGCTGATGGACCTCGCACTGGGCAATTATTCGGGCGGTGTTTCCCTGTTTTACGGAGACAACAACGTATCGACCGGCTCGCTGGTTGCTGCGGATGACGCCGGTTTCGAACTATACCCGAATCCTGCCAGCGCATCAGTTACGGTTAATATTCCCGGCTTCAGTGTGTTCAGCGATATCCGCCTGGTGATGTACAATGCCGTCGGACAGCAAGTCCTGAGCCAGCCGGTAAACATGCAGCGCACCACGCTCAACCTCGACGGGTTTGCAAAAGGCATGTATATTTGCGCCGTTGAGATTAACGGAAAGAAATCGCATCGTAAACTAATCCTCCAGCGCTGATCCCATATGAAACGCCTGCTCCTGTTTACCGCATGTATCATTTTTACTTTTGCCTCCTGCCATAAAGGCGGAACGGGCGGAGAAGCTATTCTCAACGTACATATTCTGAAACAGGGCGGCGTGGGAACAGTTCCCGGCAGCCAGGTTTACCTGAAGTACAATGCGCAGGATTACCCCGGACCGAATACCGGGCTTTACGATGAAAATGTAGTCGCCGATTTCGGCGGGCACGCCACGTTCATCAACCTGCGCCGCGGATACTATTATGTTTATGTGCTTGGCGTGGATACGCTGGCCGGAGATACGCTCGGCGGCGGAATTTCCTACGATATACAGGAAGGCGAAGGCGAGCGGCACGTGGTTGTCGAGGTTCACTAAGATCTGTTTAATCCCGATCAGGATCCTCCGCGTACCTGTTACAAACCCGGATCGTTTTTCGTCGGAATGGAACTCGTTTACCGTTTGCAGTTAGCAATTGGCAGTTCGACTTGTTTAAACAAGGAGTACGCAGATTTTGACGACGTCCCTGTAATACCAAAACTGCAAACGGTAAACTGCAAACGGTAAACTGCAAACCGGTAAACTGCAAACGGTAAACTGCAAACCGGTAAACTGCCATAAAAACATTTGAAAAATATCCGCATCTTTGTCCGTCAATAATCCGCCGTGAAAAAATTAAAATCAGGTCTTGCGCTTTTCCTGCTCGCCGCATTCTCGCTGGCGATCCTGCCCAGGGAATTCCTGCACGATGCTTTTCACGATCACGAGGATACGCATCACGATCACATCACCGCGGGTATTTCGCTTGAAGAAGAACATACGCACTGCGAAATCCTGAATATCGAATCGCCGGTTTTCGTTGCAGAGGATCACGCGTTTTATTTCGCTGTACAGATAATCGGTTTTCAATATTCCATTTCTTCCCCGGCTGAAGTTTATTATACCGACTTCAACCTTCCCGCGCTGCGCGGCCCGCCCGCCTGCTGATTTACCCGAATTTTTCTTAGCAACCCTGTTTCCCTTTTCGGGGATCAGCATTGCTGCATTTCGCATATACCTGCGGAATGATCACGGACATTTCACAAAAACAAAACAGCCTTATGAAACATCCCTTTCTGCTGTTTCTTCTTTTCATTACAGCAGGCCACATACCGCTTCACGGGCAGAATATGCTCAGCGGTACAATCAGCGACAGTGAAGAACACCACGGTATCCGCGGCGCAGCGGTCATCGTGCACGATCTCAAACGCGGCGTGCTGACGGATTCGCTGGGTTATTATTATATCACGAATCTGCCCGCCGGTTCTTTTCTCATCGAAGTGCGCTGCACCGGTTATTCGCCGCAAACCAAAGTGATCAGCATCAGCGGGAAAAGCAAACTCGACGTGGAACTGCATCACGCAGCCACCGAAATAAACGAAGTAACCATAACCGGCACCACCGGCGCCACGCAGCGTTTGCTGAACCCGGTACCGGTAGCCACGATGCGCATCGAAGAACTGCGCCAGTCGGCCACCACCAATATCACGGCGGCGATCAGTGCGCTTCCGGGTGTTTCGCAGATCAGTACCGGCGCGTCCATCGGCAAGCCGGTGATCCGCGGTCTCGGTTATAACCGCGTACTCGTGCTGAACGACGGCATCCGCCAGGAAGGCCAGCAGTGGGGCGACGAACACGGCGTGGAAATCGACGCGAACAGCGTGGAGCAGGTAGAGATCATCAAAGGACCGGGAAGTTTGATGTACGGATCGGATGCGCTTGCCGGCGTGGTGAATTTTATTTCCACCAATTCCGCGCAGCCGGGAACAGTTACAGGAAATCTGTCCGGCGAATATCAAAGCAACAGCCGCCTGTACGGATGGTCGGCGCTCAACCAGGGGAACCTGGACGGGTTCAACTGGCTGCTGCGCGCCTCGCAGAAGAGCGCGGGGAATTTCACGAACGCAACAGACGGACGCGTGTACAATTCCGGTTTCAGCGAATTCAACGTGAACGGGTACGCCGGCGTAAATAAAAAATGGGGATACACGTACCTGCGTTTTTCTTCGTTTCACCAGCAGCCGGGGCTGGTTGAAGGCGAGCGCGACAGTCTCGGCAACTTCATCAAACTCGTCGCTATAAACGACAGCACCGTGGAAGAAGTCGCCGCCACGCAAACCGATCTCGACAAACGGGAAACGGATATTCCCCGGCAGGATGTACGTCACCTGCGCATCCAGAGCGACAGTAAGTTTTTCATCGGGCAGCACAAGCTTTCTTTTTCCGCGGCATACCAGCAGAACACGCGGAAAGAATTCGCCGACCCGCTGAACCCGGAAGCGACGGAACTGGAATTTTTGCTGCAGACCGCGAACTACGATCTGCGCTGGACGAAATCGATTTTCGGAACCTGGGAAACGAGCGCGGGCGCAAACGGCATGTACCAGCAAAATACGAATGCCGGGGAAGAACAACTGATCCCGGACTACAGCCTGTTCGATGCCGGCGCGTACCTCGTTACGCAGCGTATTGCAGGCCGCTGGTTTTTTTCTGCGGGATTGCGTTTCGACCAGCGCCGGCTGCGCGGGGAATCGCTCTGGCTCGACAGCCTGGACCAGCCGACCACGGAGCCGGAACTGCTTTCATCCGTAAAATTCCACGCGCTTGAACGGAATTTCAACAGCCCGTCGGCCAGTCTCGGGCTTTCGTTTAAAATCACTTCGCGGCTGATCGCGAAGCTGAACGGTGCGCTCGGTTTCCGCGCGCCGAACCTGGCCGAGCTTGCTTCGAACGGCGTGCATGAAGGCGCTTTCCGTTACGAGTACGGCAACGAAAACCTTCGTGCGGAAAGCGGCCGCCAGCTGGATGCAGGATTTATTTTCGACGGCCGTCATATTTCGCTCGAGCTCGACGGTTTTGCCGGAACGATCCGCGATTTTATTTTCCTGCAAAAGCTCCGCAGCGCGAACGGCGGCGATTCCATTCCCGATCCTTCCGATCCTGCACCGGCATTCAGCTACGTGCAGGGAAATGCCAAACGGTTCGGCGGGGAAATCAGTTTTGATCTTCACCCGCATCCGCTGGACTGGCTGCATTTCGAAAACTCGTTCGCGCTGGTGATGGCTTCACTCGCGGACCAGGCAGACAGCATGACGACGATTCCGTTTACGCCGGCTCCGCGTTACCGTGCGGAACTTCGCGCGCATTTCGAGAAGAGCGGAAAATATTTCCGGAACCTGTTTTTGAAATTCGAAACGGATCATGCTTTTGCGCAAAACAATTTTTACAGCGCTTTCGGAACGGAAACGGCTACTGCGGCGTACACGTTATTGCACGCCGGCGCGGGAACGGATATCGTAACGGCGAAAGGGAAGAACTGCTTCACGATATTGTTCAGCGTGAACAATATCAAGGATGCCATGTACCAGGATCATCTCAGCCGCCTGAAATATGCGCCGGAAAATCCGCTGAACGGGAAAAGAGGCATTTACGGTCCGGGCCGGAATTTCACGGTCAAGATTTTTGTTCCGCTCACGTTCAAAAAAGCGCCGGTTAAAAAAGCGGGTGAAGACGACCTGGAAGGAATTATTATAGAGCAGCATTGACAGAAGTCTTTACTCTTTCCCGGGCATTTGAACGCACAATGTCAAACGCACAATGTACAATCATCAATGAATTGTTCCGATGAATATTGATACTTGAGCGTTTGGCGTTGTGCGTTTTTATTTCGCCGTTCCGGCGGCACAGTTATCTGACTTTTCTAACATTTAATTGGACAATCATACGCCGTGAATACGTAAATTCGTATTCACGGCGTTTTGATAGCATGAAGATCACACCGAAAACTATCGTACTGACTTTTGTCGCTTCCGTATTCCTGCTCAGCTGGGCGGCTTGCGACAAGGACCTGGATGACGTAGATTGCAGCACGACGACTTCCAATTATGCGGCGGATATTAAACCGATCATCACGGCGAACTGCAACAGTTCCGGCTGCCACGGCACGGGTTCATCCAACGGTGATTTCACGACGTATGCCGGTTTGAAAACGGTTGCGGACAACGGCAGGCTGCAGAGCCGGGTGATCGTGGAACGCGATATGCCGCCTTCGGGGCCGCTGAATCGTGAACAACGGATCAAGATCAAGTGCTGGATTGATAGCGGGGCGCCGAATAATTAAACGTTCAATCCAAGCTGTTTTTTTGACTTAATTTCGAACGCTATTGAATCCGCTTAGCAATAGAGAAGAGTTTCTAATATCCCCAATTTCATCCACCTAAAAATGGTGCCGGGTAAAGAGGAAACGCACGAAATAAATCAGAAACATTTGGACTGAAATGGAAATCACAAACAACAATCACGTTAAAATATTATTCCGTTTTCACAGCGATATCCTGGACGAAGAAACAGTTGAAACCATGTGGGCGATAATTGTTGACCGGGATAAAGGACTTTTCAAACTCGACAGTATTCCATTTTATGCTCCGTTGGTTGCCTCAGACGATATTGTCTTTGCTGAGCATGATGAAAAAGAGCAGATGCTGACTTATCGCAGGACAGTTGAATATTCAGGAAACTCAACGATCCAGGTTATAGTTATGGACGATACCAAGGACATCAATCAGGTTCGCGACTTGTTCAGCGAATTGGGTTGTATTTCCGAAAGAGTAAACGACGGGTATTTTTCCATGGAAGTTCCGGCAAACACAAACTATAAAAACATAAAACAAAAACTGGACGAACTTGAAGCCCAGGAAATAATCGGGTATGCAGAATCTTGCCTGGCAAGCGGGCACAGCACATGAGCATAATGATTGATACGCTCTCCGGGGAATCCCGCACATCCCCGGTTTGTTTTCAACAACTCTTCACAAAGAGGAATTAAACATTTAGTTTAGCATGAAACAAACTCTTCATGCTATGGCAACTGTCGATAAAATTATTGTCACGAACAAATCCGCACTGCGCAAAAAATACGGCGTCAATTTTTCGTTGGTCGAGAACAGTCTTGCAAATTTTATTGCCGCCGACGCCGCCCGGGGCATGACCACGAAATTAGTTTATCTCGACGATGCCACTGTGAAAAAATACGGCGCCGTTCCTGTCCGCTCGGCAAGCAACGGCCATCAGAATAAAGACACTGTCGACAAAATATTCCGCTACTTCAAACCCGATTACCTGTTATTGCTCGGCGCGCGCGATGTGGTTCCGCACATCAAGCTCACGAATCTCACCAACGACGAGGACGGTACCATCATCGACAGCGATCTGCCGTATGCTTCCGATTACGGGTATTCGCGCGACGGGCGGAATTTTCTCGCTCCTACCCGCGTCATCGGGCGGGTGCCGGACATCACCGGCGGCAGGGATCACACCTATCTCACCAGGCTTATCGATAACATCGCCGGGACCCAAAAGCTGAAACGGAAAGATTATGCCGACTGGCTTGCGGTTACGGCCAAAGAATGGATCGCTTCTTCCTCTGTTTCGGTGGCGAATATTTTCAGCAGCACGTCCGGTTTGCTTATCAGTCCGCCCGCCAAAGGGCAGCTGAACCAAACGCGCGTGCATTTTTTCAATTGTCACGGCGGTTTGCGTGATTCCCGTTTTTACGGGCAGGACGGCGACGATTACCCGGTCGCTTTTTCTTCGGCTTTCCTGGATAAAAAACTGAAGCCTGGAACTTTTGTCGCGGCGGAATGCTGCTACGGCGCCGAGCTTTTCGACCAGGCGCAGGGCCAGGACATGAGCATATCGAACAAGTACCTGCTGCAGAACGCCGTGGCTTACGTGGGCAGCACCACCGTGGCCTATGGTCCGACCGAAGGCCAGGGCGGCGCCGACCTGATCACCCAGTATTTCGTGATCAACGTGCTGAAAGGGTATTCCACCGGGCGGGCTTTTCTTGAAGCGCGGCAGAAATTCATCAACGTTTCGGGACCGCGCATCGATGCGGTGGAGCTGAAAACGATCATGCAGTTCCTGCTGCTGGGTGATCCGTCGCTTCACCTGGTGGACCATGAACGGACAACAACCGTATTTGCAAAAGGGAAACTCAGGTACGTCAGCGAATCCGAAATAAACGCGTACCGGAAAGCGCGCCGCAAACAGCTTTATGAAAACGGCAACCGCGTCGGCGATTCGACCGAACTGCCGAAAAGAAAAACCGTGAAAATTTCCGCCGGGCGCCATAAACTTTTTTCGCCGCTGGTCAGGCAGCTCGGTTTCCGCGATTTTTCTTCCGTGGCTTTCAGCTTCGGCAACAAAAAAACGGGGAATGAAAAACATTATTTTTACCTGGAAAAGAAACACGCAGGCAGGAAAAAACATCATCCGCGGATTCTTGTTTTCAAAGAAACCGGCGACGATATAATCGTCCGTTTGTATGAGCGCAAATAAAAAACTTACCGGCACGGTTATCCGCGACACCGTTTTCAAAGGTTCGAAAAGCGAGCATGCGGCTTTCCTGCTGAAAACCGCCACGGACAGCTACATCCTGCGCAAGCCGGGGGAAAATCCGTTCATGGGAAAGTTTTTCGAAACATGGCTCGGGAAAAAAGTAACGGCATCCGGTTCGCTCGACGGGAAAACATTTTTCGTGGATGAAATTGCCGAAGACAAAAGCGATACCTGAACCGCTGTGCGCCGGATTGTACTTCCGATAATTCGTACCTTTATAACATATGAATATGCGGATGCGCTGTTTTTCCTTATCACTGGCTGCAGGCCTGTTGATGCTTGTTGTTTTCCAATTGGGTTGCCGGAAAGACGATCCCGTTTACGATCTCGAATCGAGCAGCTATCCGAAAGAGCCGGGAAAAATTATCCTCGCCAAATGTGCAACCAGCGGCTGTCATAATAATATCAGCAAGGAAGCTGCCGCGGGTTTATCGCTCATGAGTTGGGAAAATATGTTCGAAGGCAGCCGGAACGGGGCAGTTACTATTCCGTACGCCGCTGAATTCAGTTCGCTTTGCCTTTACTCGAATATTTACCCGGAGCTTGGCGTAACGGCCGTTCCTTCGATGCCGCTGAACGCCGAACCGCTTTCGCCCGAAGAAGTGAGCACACTGCTGAACTGGGTTGCCTCGGGTGCGCCGAATGCGCGGGGTGAAGTGAAATTTGCGGACAATCCTTTCCGGAAAAAATATTACGTCACCAACCAGGGCTGCGACGTGGTCGCCGTGCTCGACGCCGCAACCGGGTTGCAGATGCGGTACATCAAAGTGGGCAACAGCAACCAGGTGGAAGCGCCGCACAACGTAAAAATTTCGCCCGACGAAAATTACTGGTACGTGGTTTCACTCGGCGGAAATTCGCTTCAAAAATACCGTTGCGCGGATGAAGGTTACGTGGGTGAGGCGATCATCGGTGCGGGATATTGGAATACGCTGTCCATTTCTCCCGACGGGTTGTACGGTTACGCTGTCGATTTTTCCACGCAGGGAAAAGTGGTGCGCGTCAACCTCAATACAATGCAGGTGGTGGATACGTACCAGGGCAGTGGAATCCTGACACAGCCGCACGGATCGTTTGTGAGCCCTGACGGAAATACGCTGTACGTCACCGCGCAGGCAGGAAATTATATCACCAAAATCGACGTTTCCATTATCGGTGCGGCGAGTTTCGATTTTATCACGCTCGACGGGATGCCGCAGAACGACGCGTCGAATCTGAAAATCCATGAAGTCGCTTTTTCACCTGACGGCAGCCGGTATTTCGTAACCTGCCAGGGAAGCGGCGAAGTACGCGTGGTTGACGCCGCAACCGATACGCTGATGGCGGTTATCCCCATCGGCATGGACGCGGTGGAAATGAGTTTTTCGAACAATCACCCGTATCTTTTTGTTACCTGTATGGATGACAGCATCAGTTTTCCGGGAAAACACGGATCGGTATACGTGATTAACTATAATACGAATACGGTGGTTGCAAGTATTTATGCCGGGCATCAGCCGCACGGGCTGGCCGTAAATGATTCGAACAACGAAGTGATCGTGGCGAACAGGAATGTAACATCGGGAGGACCGGCGCCGCACCACAGCACGGCCTGCGGCGGACGAAACGGGTATGTGACGTTTATCGATATGAATACGCTGCAGCTTGTTCCCGGGAAGAATATTGAGTTGTCCGTGGATCCGTATTCTGCGGCTTACAGGAGATGAACGAACCTGTTGTCCGCTATTACAAAATCAGGTTTTGTTTAAAATCAACGTTCGTAAGTCTTTGAACCAATTTTTACAAACATGAAGTTTGATTTTCAAAAGCGGCGTTTTTCACTCACGAGTCTGTGCCTTACTTTTTTGCTCGCCCAAAAAAGTAAGCAAAAAAAGGCGCCACGAAAACCAACCCTTTCTCGCCGGTCATTATCCGGCGCAATAATTTCACTGATTACCGCTGCCACGACGAAGCTGCAAATTTCCTGCAGCAGGCTGGCTCGAAACGGTTCGCACTTTTCGTGGACGTCTCCCCGCCTGGTCCAAAAGAATGACCGTTTTATTTTAACCGGGCAATACTAATGAACGAAGAAGAATTACCCGGGCGGATCGTATTGTTTGACGGCGTATGCAATTTCTGCAACAACTCGATCAACTTTATTATCCGTCACGATAAAAAAGATTATTTCCGTTTCACGCCGCTGCAATCCGAAGCCGGCGAAAAACTGAAAGTAAAATTTCAGATTCCCGAAAAATTTCTCGACAGCATAATCTTAATTGAAAACGGGAAATCGTATTTTAAAACGACGGCTGCGCTGCGTATTGCGCGGCGGCTGAACGGCTTGTGGCCGTTGATGTACGGATTTATCATCGTTCCGCCCTTCATCCGCGATATTGTTTACAACATCATCGCCAAAAACCGGTATCGCTGGTGGGGGAAAAAGGAATCGTGCATGGTGCCGACGCCGGAGGTGAGGAAGAAATTCCTGTCTTAATCGTTGGAATTCCGATTTGAAAATTATCCAATTTGAAAATTGAGAAGATGACCTGGGGCGGGGGCATTTTCAAATTGAGTCATTTTCAAATCGGTTTTACAATCGGTTTTACTTTTTTTTGGAAAACTTCAGTTTCAATATTTTTTTCTCGTAATCGATCACCGCTTTGTATTCTTTGAGAATATCGCTGCCGAGCACGCCGTCGATCGGCTTGTAGCCGAGCCGGGCGTAGGTTTCATTTACGTGACTCAGGTCGAGCGCCACGCTCATGTAATTTTCCACGACAAGGTCACCGAGTTTGAATTTTTTGATCACGGCCTGGTGACTCTGCATATTCGTTGTGCCCAGCCCGGTGGAAAGCCGGTCGTGCTCGCGGATCAGTTCCGTTTTGATGAGCTTCGCCAGGCGCTCTTTATCGAAAACGGTTTTGGATGCGCCCGTATCGATAAGTATGCTGGCGCTTTTGCCGTTGATCTGCGTTTTGATCAGCAGGTGAAATCCGTCATGCTCGATCTTGAGAAAGCGTATGGGCACTGATGTGATCATAATCGGAGTATGGATAATGAAGAAGGTTGGACGAAAAGCCCAACCTTCCTGTTTTTAAAATGCGCAGAAGTTTAAGCGGTAGTCGTATTCATACCGTCGAGTACGCTCATGACTTCTTTTACCGCTTTTGCAGAATCGTTTACGAGTTGCATTTCGGCGGTATTGAGTTTGAGTTCGATGATCTGCTCGATTCCTTTGCGGCCGAGTTTCACGGGTGCGCCCATGTAAATATTGTTCAGGCCATATTCGCCCTGCAGCCATGCGCAAACGGGGAAAATACGTTTCTGGTCGCGCACGATGGCTTCTACCATTTGTGCGGCAGCAGCGCCGGGAGCATACCAGGCCGAAGTGCCGAGCAGGTTCACGATTTCACCGCCGCCTTTTTTCGTACGGTCGACGATGGCGTCGAGCGCTTTGGAATCGATGAGTTCGGTAACCGGGATTCCGCCGACTGTTGTATAGCGCGGAAGCGGAACCATCGTATCGCCGTGGCCGCCCATCAGTACAGCCTGGATGTCTTTGGGTGAGCAGTTGAGCGCTTCGGCGAGGAATGCACGGTAACGCGCAGTATCCAGTACGCCGGCCATACCGAAAACGCGCGAAGGATCGATTTTCGCGGTGAGGTATGCGCAATACGTCATTACATCGAGCGGGTTGGATACCACGATGATGATCGTATCAGGCGAATATTTCACCACCTGTTCGGTCACGCTTTTTACGATCGCCGCATTGGTTGAAATAAGATCATCGCGGCTCATGCCGGGTTTGCGCGGAAGCCCGGAAGTAATGACCACAACATCCGATCCGGCCGTTTTCGAATAATCATTCGTGGAGCCGCGGAGGCGCGTATCGTACATGTTGACGGGCGCTGTCTGCCAGATGTCGAGCGCTTTTCCTTCAGCAAAGTTTTCTTTGATATCGACCAGCACTACTTCGTTGGCCAGTTCTTTGTGCGCAATAACATCGGCGCATGTAGCGCCTACGTTGCCGGCGCCTACTACGGTTATTTTCATGATATACGGATTTGAGTCGTCGTTAATTCCTGTGTGAAAACGGCAGCTAAATTAGGAAAAGAATGTTCATGCGGCAGCAGTAAATCGTGTCATTTACGCGCAACAATCCGAAGACCGGGTTCCCGATGATCCTGATTTAATGCTGATATTTTTTGAAAACTCATTCCACCGGCATTTTCCTTCCGGGCTGGTCTTTCAAAAATATAAATTCGTCGGACATTTGCTATTATTCATGGATGTTATTCATCCGTTCGTAGAAAGCATTGAAAATTAACCAGTTACATCGGTACATGAAACGATTTAGGTGGGCCGGAAAAACCCATTCGGACATTTTGAAACGTGATGAATTGTTATAGCTTTGTAAACAATAAGGCAAACACAATTTCAGTAACACATTTACCAGCTTAATCATGAGAAAAAGTCGACTCTTTTTCAGGGTATCTTTTGTTATCCTGTTTATTTCTTTTTTGGTCAGTACGCAAGCCAGCGCGCAGGCGTCGAACCAGGGAAACAATGTTAAAGGCGTGCATACCTACACGCTGGTGATCACCGGGCTTCAAACCGCCCAGGATGCAGCGCAGCTGAACAACGACCTGCTCGGGATCAGCGGTGTGCTTACCAGCAGTACCGACTTTGCTACAGGAACAATTGTAGTTACCGCCAAAAAAGGCGTGATGCCCGAACATCTTAAAAAAGTGATCGTCGCCCATAACGGGGATATCTCCGCGTTCACCGAGAAATACGAATAATCTACACAGACCTACTCTTCCTCCCCGATCATCATGAAACAATCGCTACGCACTTTTTCACGAAAGAAAATCCGGAATTTTTTTCCTGGTTTTTTCGCACTGCTTTTATCATTCCCGGCATTTGCACAACCGGCCAATGATAACCCGTGCAGCGCGACACCACTGACAGCAAGCGCCAGTTGTGTCAATACCACGTTCAACAACACGGGAGCGACACTTGCCCCGGGCGTTCCTGCCCCGGGCTGCGCGTCATTCAGCGGTGGTGATATCTGGTATTCCGTCACCGTTCCTGCCGGCGGCGCAATCAACCTGCAGACGACTGCGGGCACACTGACCGACTGCGGCATGGCCGTTTATACCGGTTCATGCAGTTCGCTCACATTGCTTGGCTGCGACGACGACAGCGGCCCGGGTTTTATGCCCCAGCTCGGTTTTACGGGGCTCACGCCCGGATCCACCGTTTTCATCATGGTGTGGGATTACGGCAATAACAACGTCGGTACAGGACAGCTCTGCGTTACTATTCCCGTTCCGAATACCCAGGACTGTCTCGGCGCGATTCCGATTTGTCAGAATACTTACTCTACAACAACTTCGTATGTCGGCCAAGGAAATATCTTGAACGAGATCAACTCCGGCCCTTCCTGTCTCGGTGCCGGTGAATTGAACGACGTATGGTACACTTTCACCGTACAAACCAGCGGTAACCTGAACTTCACCATCACACCGAACGTAGGAACGGAAGATTACGACTGGGCCGTTTACAACCTGACCAACAACAACTGCTCTGATATTTATACCAATGCCGGCCTGGAAGTAAGCTGTAACTTTTCTGCCAACCTGGGCTGCGGCGGAACCACGGGACCGAACAACAATACAACCGGCCCCTGCGGCGGACAGAACAACGTGGTTGTTCCCGTTGTTGCCGGACAGACGTATGTGATCAACGTTTCCAACTTCTCTTCTTCGCAGAACGGTTACACGATCAACTTCGGATCATCTACCGCACAGATTTTCGATAACAACCCGCCGAACCTTTTGTCATTTGTCCCGACACCAACCTGTGGTTCGACTACGATCACGTTTAATTTCGATGAAAATATTCTTTGCAATACGGTACAGAACGGCGACTTCGCACTGACCGGTCCCGGTGGACCTTACACTGTTTCCGGCTGGACTTCCGCGGGATGTTCTTCCGGTGCGACGTATGACAACACATTTACCATGACCGTCAGTCCCGCTTTAACTGCTGCGGGAACGTACACGTTTTGTCTTACGAATGCTTCCGGATCGGTAACCGATCTTTGCGGCAACGTCGGACCTCCTGCGTGCATCAACTTTACTGTTGCAGGCCCGACCTCGACGCAGAGTCATACCAACGTGAGCTGCTTCGGCGGCACCAACGGTTCGGCAACCATCACACCGAACCCGGCGGGAGCTTATACTTACAGCTGGGCGCCGAGCGGCGGAACGAACCAGACAGCAACCGGCCTTGCGGCAGGAACATATACGGTTACCGCTACAAACGGCTCCGGCTGTTCCACGCAACAAACCATTACAGTCACACAACCGACACAGATAAGTCTTACGCCGTCTTCAACGGCAGCAACCTGCGGACAGGCGAACGGTTCGGGAACGGTAACCGCAACAGGCGGAACACCGGGATATACCTACAGCTGGGCGCCGAGCGGCGGTACAGGATCTTCTGCAACAGGGCTTCTCGCAGGATCGTACACGGTAACTGTAACCGATGCCAACGGTTGTATCCGTACAACCACAGTTACGGTAGCCACTTCAGGATCGGTAACGGCCAGTTTTGCGCCGGTTGCCAACCAGTGTTTATCCGGGAACAGTTTCAGCTTCACCAATACCGGTACAACCGGCGTCGGTGTTACATATGCGTGGACCTTCCCCAGCGGTACTCCGCCATCTTCCACGGCACAAAACCCGACTGGCGTAACCTGGAGCACAGCAGGTACATATACCGTTACGCTCACTACTACGCAAGGTTCCTGTACCTCGACCTATACACAGGCAATTACCATTTACCCCACACCGACAGTAACAGTCACAGGTACGAACGTACTTTGTAACGGCGGAAGCACGGGCTCTGCAACAGCAACCGTTACTCCCGGCGGAAGCTACACCTACAACTGGACGCCCAGCGGCGGAACCGGTGCAACCACGACCAACCGTCCCCCAGGAACATACACCGTAACGGTTACATCTGTAAACGGTTGTACAGCCACAGGAACCATCACTATTACACAGCCGCCCGCATTATCCACAACAGGCGGGCAGACCAACGTGCTCTGTAACGGTGGTTGTACAGGTTCTGCGACAGTAACGCCGGCAGGCGGTGTCGGACCGTATACGTATTCGTGGGCGCCCAGCGGCGGAACCGGTGCAACTACGACCGGCCGCTGTGCAGGTACTTATACTGTTACTGTTACGGATGCGAACGGTTGTACGATCACAAGAACATACAACATCACGCAACCGCCCGCACTTGCAGCAACGACCAGCACCACTACGGCAACCTGCGGAAACAATAACGGATCTGCAACAGTTACGCCCAGCGGCGGAACATCGCCTTATACGTATTCCTGGGCTCCTTCTGGCGGAACGGGTGCAACGGCGGGCAGTCTCGGCGCGGGAACCTACACCGTAACAGTAACGGATGCCAACGGCTGTACAATTACACGCACCGTTACGATCACGAATATCGGCGCAGCAACAGCTACGATTTCTTCATCCACGAATGTAAGCTGTAACGGGGGCAACAATGGTTCCGCGACAGTTACGGCAAGCGGCGGAACAACACCTTACACATACGCATGGACACCCAGCGGAGGTACCGGTGCATCAGCAACGGGACTCGGGGTTGGTACTTACACCGTTACAGTAACTACAGCGAACGGTTGTACATCTACGGCAACAGTGGCCATCACACAGCCGCCCCTGCTTACGATTACACCCAGCCAGGTGAACGTTTCATGTAATGCCGGCAACAACGGATCGGCTACTGCTACAGTCGGCGGCGGTGTGGGACCGTATACTTATTCGTGGGCGCCCAGCGGCGGAACAGGTTCTACCGCAACCAACCTTACTGCAAATACATATACCGTTACCGTAACGGATGCAAACGGTTGTACCCGGACGCAAACATTCAGCATTACACAGCCTTCGGCCATCACGGCAACAACCGCACAAACAAACGTAACGTGTAACGGCGGAGCAACAGGCTCTGCAACAGTTACACCTTCGGGCGGCGTTGGTCCTTATACATACAGCTGGTCGCCCAGCGGTGGAACAGGTTCTTCTGCGACAGGTCTTTCAGCAGGTTCGTACACGGTTACTATCACCGATGCAAACGGTTGCCAGATCACACGAACGATCACCATCACACAACCCACGGCGCTTTCTGCAACAACTTCGTCAACCAACGCAAACTGCGGCGGTAACAACGGAACAGCAACCGTAGTAGCCAGCGGCGGTGTCGGTCCTTATACGTATTCGTGGGCGCCCAGCGGCGGAACAGGTGCAACAGCTACCGGTCTCGGAGCAGGCACATATACCGTTACTGTTACAAGCACCGGCGGATGTACAACGACACAAACCGTTTCGGTTATCAACAACGGTTCTGCGACTGTAACGATTACTTCTTCGTCAAACATCAGTTGCTTCGGAGGTAATAACGGAACGGCAACTGTTTCAGCCAGCGGCGGAACCACTCCTTATACGTACGCCTGGACACCGAGCGGCGGAACAGGAACGAGTGCAACAGGACTCGTTGCCGGAACATATACTGTTACCGTAACAACAGCGAGCGGATGTACATCAACGGCAACCGTTACACTTACACAACCCACCGCGATCACTACATCGGAAGCGCATACAAACGTTTTGTGTAACGGCGGATCAACAGGTTCTGCAACGGTTACCCCGAGCGGAGGCGTCGGTCCTTATACTTACAACTGGACACCCAGCGGCGGAACAGGCGCAACAGCTACCGGTCTCGCGGCAGGAACATATACCTGCACAGTAACCGGCGCAGGCGGATGTACAACAACACAAACAGTAACCATCACGCAACCCACCCCGGTAAGTGCAACAACAGCCCAGACAAACGTAGCCTGTAACGGCGGAGCAACGGGTTCTGCAACGGTTACTCCTTCCGGCGGAATCAGTCCTTATACGTACAGCTGGTCGCCCAGCGGCGGAACAGGCGCAACAGCTACAGGTCTCGCAGCAGGAACGTATACCATTACCATCACCGATGCAAACGGTTGTACTACTACGCGCACAATTACCATCACACAACCCACCGCACTTTCTGCCACAACAGTAACGACCAATTCGAACTGCGGCGGTAACAACGGAACAGCAACCGTTACCGCGAGCGGCGGTGTCGGTCCGTATACTTATTCCTGGGCGCCCAGCGGCGGAACGGGTGCGACAGCCACCGGTCTCGGGGCAGGAACGTATACAGTTACTGTAACAGGAGCCGGCGGATGTACAGTTACACAAACAGCAACGGTCATCAACAACGGCTCTGCGACTGTAACGATTACTTCTTCAACGAACATTACCTGCTTCGGCGGAAATAACGGAACAGCAACTGTTTCAGCCAGCGGCGGAACTACTCCTTATACGTACGCATGGACACCGAGCGGCGGAACAGGTTCGAGTGCAACCGGCCTGGTTGCGGGAACTTACACGGTTACTGTAACTACTGCCAGCGGATGTACATCCACTGCGACGGTAACGCTTACGCAGCCGACTGCAATTACTTCCACAGAAGCCCATACAAACGTATTGTGTAACGGCGGATCAACAGGTTCTGCTACGGTTACCCCAAGTGGCGGCGTAGGTCCTTATACTTACAACTGGACACCGAGTGGCGGAACAGGTGCAACAGCTACAGGCCTCGCAGCGGGAACATATACGGTAACAATCACCGGTGCCGGCGGATGTACCGCAACACAAACGCTCACCATCACCCAGCCTTCCGCAGTAACAGCAACAAGTTCTCAGACAAACGTAGTTTGCTTCGGAGGATCGACAGGTTCTGCTTCAGTTACGGCAAGCGGCGGAACAAGCCCGTACACATACAGTTGGGCGCCCAGCGGCGGTACTGCTTCAACAGCAACAGGACTTATAGCCGGTTCGTACACTGTTACCATCACCGACGCTAACGGTTGTACAACCACAAGAACCTTCAACATCACGCAGGCTACGCAGATCACAAGCACAGCAAGTTCAACGAACTCAAACTGCGGAGGCAATAACGGTTCTGCTACGGTTACGCCAAGCAACGGTACGCCCGGTTATACATATTCGTGGGCGCCGAGCGGCGGAACAGGCGCAACAGCTACCGGCCTCGCAGCAGGCAATTACACCTGCACGATCACAGATGCCGCCGGATGTACCGCAACACAAACAGTCAACGTAGCGAATACCGGTTCTGCGACTGTTACGGTTACTTCATCCAATAACGTAACCTGCTTCGGAGGAACGAACGGTTCCGCATCGGTAAGCGCCGCGGGAGGAACATCTCCTTATACTTACAACTGGCTGCCGAGCGGCGGTACAGGTGCAAGCGCAACCGGACTTGCTGCAGGAAACTATACAGTAACAGTTACCACTGCCTCCGGGTGCCAGAGTACGGCAACGGTTGCCATTACGCAGCCGACGCAGGTAACCGGAACCATTTCATCTACGAACGTAACCTGCAACGGCGGCAACACCGGATCGGCTACAGTAACGGCTTCGGGCGGAACCGCACCTTACTCGTACAACTGGACACCGAGCGGCGGAACAGGCGCAACAGCAAACAACCTTACTGCCGGTACATACACCGTTACAATCACCGACGGTGTCGGATGCCAGGGCACTGCGACAGTTACCATCACACAACCCACAGGCATGACGCTGACCATGAGCAGCACCAATGCCACTTGCGGAAACTCGAACGGATCGGCAAGCGTGAGCGTGAGCGGCGGTAACCCCGGCTACACATACCTGTGGGCGCCGAGCGGTGGAACAGGCACAACAGCATCAAGCCTGCTCGCCGGATCTTACACAGTAACCACGACCGACGCTTCGGGTTGTACGGCAACAAATACTGTTACAGTAAACAATACTTCGGGCCCCACGGCAACTATTTCTGCTTCGACAAACGTAACCTGCAACGGCGGAACAAACGGTTCGGCTACGGTTAACGTAAGCGGAGGCACTTCTCCTTATACATACGCCTGGACACCCAGCGGCGGAACCGCTGCAACAGCTTCGGGCCTGGCTGCAGGAACGTACACGGTAACCGTAACCGATGCATCTTCCTGCATCGCCACGGCAACAGTAACAATCACTCAGCCGACCGCGGTAACGGCATCTGCAAGTTCTTCTCCTGTTCTTTGTAACGGCGGAAGTACCGGCAGTGCAACCGTTACAGCCAGCGGCGGCGTTACTCCTTATACATATGCCTGGGCCCCGAGCGGCGGAACCGCTGCGACAGCAACAAACCTGACCGCAGGAACTTACACCGTAACAGTAACAACTGTCGGCGGATGTACAACAACGGCTTACTTCAACCATCACAGGTTCCACACCGGTAAGCTGCAACGGAGGTAACAACGGAACGGCTACCGTGTCTGCAAGCGGTGGTTCGCCCGGATATACTTACAACTGGGCGCCCAGCGGCGGTGCATCATCCACCGCAAGCGGACTTACAGCAGGCGGATACACTGTAACGATCACAGACATCAACGGTTGTACTGCAACAAGTACGGTCAGCATCACACAACCCACTGCACTTACTGCAACAACTTCACAGGTTAACGTTACCTGCTTCGCAGCAACCACAGGTTCGGCTACTGTGAATGCAAGCGGCGGCACCCCGGCTTACACCTATCTCTGGAATCCGTCAGGACAAACAACCTCAACTGCATCAGGTCTTGCTTCTGGTTCATACACTTGCACCATCACCGATGCAAACGGTTGTACCACTACGGCAACATTCAACATCACGCAGCCCACACAACTTACCGCTTCAGCAAGCGCAGTGAATACCAACTGCGGACAGGCAAACGGACAGGTTTCGGTTACTGCTTCCGGTGGAACGACTGCTTACTCATACCTCTGGGCGCCCGGCGGACAGACCACTTCGTCTGTTACCGGTTTGCTTGCAGGAACTTATACTGTAACAGTTACTGATGCAAACGGTTGTACCGTTACTGCTACAGCTACAGTGAGCAACCTTACCGGCGGCACGGCAAGTATTTCTGCTTCGACAAACGTGTTGTGCTTCGGTGGCACCAACGGTTCAGCTACTGTAACCATGTCCGGCGGCACTGGTCCGTTCACTTACGGATGGTCGCCCAGCGGCGGAACAGGAACTACAGCCAATAACCTTACTGCAGGAACTTATACTGTAACCGTTACCGATGCTGTTGGTTGCACAATCACCCAGCCGGCCGCGCTTACTTCAACCATCACAGGTTCCACACCGGTAAGCTGTAACGGGGGTAACAACGGAACAGCTACCGTATCTGCAAGTGGTGGTTCGCCCGGATATAACTACAACTGGACTCCGTCCGGAGGTGCCGCAGCAACTGCGACGGGATTGATCTCCGGAAACTACACCGTTACCATTACGGATATCAACGGTTGTACAACAACCAGCACCGTCGGCATTACACAACCGACGGCGGTTTCGCTCGTTTCATCACAGGTTAACGTAGTCTGCAGCGGCGGATCAACCGGTTCTGCAACAATTAACGCGGGCGGCGGTACAGGACCTTATACTTATTCCTGGAACCCCGGCGGACAAACGACGGCTACAGCAACGAACCTGAATGCAGGCACATACACCTGCACGGTTACCGATGCGAACGGATGTACGAACACAGCTACATTCAACATCACGCAACCGGCCCTGCTCAGCACCACAACTTCATCGGTAAGTTCAAACTGCGGACAGGCGAACGGACAGGTTTCGGTAACAGCATCAGGTGGTATCTTACCGTATTCATACCTCTGGGCTCCGGGCGGGCAAACAACCGCTACAGTGATCAACCTCATGGCCGGTAACTACACCGTTACCGTTACAGATGGCAACGGTTGTACAACCAGCAATACCGCAAACATCTCCAACATATCCGGCGGTAACGTTTCGATCACCGCTTCTACCCCGGTAACCTGCAACGGCGGAAGCAACGGTTCGGCTACGGCAACTATGGTCGGTGGTACTTTACCTTATACATATGCCTGGACACCGAGCGGCGGAACAGCTGCAACCGCAACAAACCTGACAGCCGGCACTTACACGATAACCGTTACAGACGGAGTCGGTTGTGCCACGACAGCCACTGTTACAATTACAGAACCTACGCTGCTTACGTCATCCATCACGGCAAGCACACCGGTATCCTGCAATGCAGGAAACAACGGTTCGGCTACGGTAACTGCAAGCGGCGGAACACCGGGCTACACGTACACATGGACACCAGCCGGCGGTTCATCAACAACAGCCACAGGTCTTACTGCAGGCAGTTATACGGTAACGATCAGCGACATCAACAACTGTACAACGACAAGCACGGTAAGCATCACGCAACCGACAGCGCTTTCTGCAACAACATCCCTGACCAATGTGAACTGCTTCGGCGGAAACAACGGAACGGCAGGAGTTACAGTTACCGGCGGTGTATCACCTTACACGTATTCCTGGAACCCCGGCGGACAAACGACGCAGAACGCAACCGGCCTGACTGCAGGATCATACACGGTTACCGCAACGGATGCAAACGGTTGTACAATCACTGCTTCCGTTACACTCACGCAGCCGACACAACTTACCGCAACGGTTACCGCAGTGAATACTACCTGCGGACAACCTAACGGCCAGGTTTCTGTAGCTGCCGGCGGAGGTACGCCGGCGTACACATATCTCTGGTCCCCCGGCGGTGCGACAACAGCAACGGTTACCGGTTTGTCAGCCGGTGCATACAACGTAATAGTTACCGATGGAAACGGTTGCCAGGTAAACGGCTCCGGGGTAATCAATAATATTTCCGGCGGTACGGCTTCCATAGCGTCTGTTACAAACGTATCGTGCAACGGTGGCAGCAACGGATCGGCAACAGTAAGCATGTCCGGCGGCACATTGCCGTACACATATAGCTGGGCTCCGTCGGGCGGTTCTGCGCCTACGGCCAACGCACTCGCCGCAGGAACATACACCTGTACGATTACGGATGCAAGCGCGTGTTCGACAACGATCACAGTAACGATTACAGAACCTGCTGTTCTTGCAAGTTCGATCACCAGTTCGACAAACATTACCTGCAACGCAGGCAGCAATGGAGCCATCACGGTTTCGGTAACCGGCGGTACGGGTCCGTACAGCTACAACTGGACACCGAGTGGCGGAACAGGATCAACTGCATCAGGTCTCACAGCCGGTTCGTACACCTGCACGATCACGGATGCGAACGGATGCGTAACAGCGACAAACACTTCTTTGACGCAACCGCTTGTACTCAGCACGGTTACTTCTTCAACCAACGCAACCTGCACCGCATCGAACGGATCGGCTTCGGTTGTTGTCAGCGGCGGTGTAGGACCGTATACATATTCCTGGAACCCGAGCGGGCAAACAACATCTACCGCATCGAATATTCCGACAGGCAGCTACACGGTGAACGTTACGGATGCCAACGGCTGCGCCACGACAGCAACAGTAAACGTCGGCCAGAATACCGGCGGCACAGCGGTGATCTCTTCTTCGATCAACGTGAGCTGTTTCGGAGTGGGCAACGGATCGGCAACTGTTTCGATCAGCGGCAACCCGCCGTACACGTATAACTGGCAGCCCGGTAACCAGAGCACATCAACAGCGACCAACCTTGTTCCGGGAACTTATACCGTGAACGTTACGGATACTTACGGATGCACTTCTTCTGCAACAACAACGATTACTGAACCGACAGCCATCACGTACACCAGCACGCAGGTCAACGTAAACTGTAATAACGCATCCAACGGATCGGCTACGGTTAACCCGTCGGGAGGCACAGGCGCGTATGCTTACCTGTGGTCGCCGAGCAACCAGACTACACCAACAGCTACCGGCCTGGGCATCGGAACATACTCCTGCGTGATTACCGATATCAACGGTTGTTCGATTACCGCAACTGTAAATATCACGCAGCCCGGCGGCATCGTCCTCACGGAAACACATGTTGATGCAAACTGTAACCAGTCGAATGGCAGCGGAGTAGTGACTGCACAGGGCGGCACTCAGCCTTACACATACCTGTGGAATCCCGGCGGACAAACGACGCCCGGCGTAAACGGACTTGCAGCAGGTACTTATATCGTTACTGTAACGGATGCCAACGGATGCTCGCAAACGATCGGCGTTACCATCGCCAACCTTGCAGGTCCTGTAGCGTCAATCGCTTCGCAGGTCGATGTACTGTGTAACGGCGGCAACAACGGTAATGCGACGATCAGCGTGAACGGCGGAACAGCGCCATACACATACGTATGGAGCAATGCGCAGACCACAGGCACCGCGACAAACCTTACCGCAGGAACGTACACCGTCTCTGCAACGGATGTGAACGGCTGCGTTGCTTCAACATCGGTAACCATCACCGAACCGAACGCGCTTGCCGGAAACCTCATCAGTACAGATCCGTCCTGCTTCGGTCAGTCGAACGGAACGGCATCCATCAGTGTAAACGGCGGAACCACTCCTTATACATATAGCTGGTCTCCGGGCGGTCAAACCACGCCGGCTGTTTCCGGTCTTTCCGCAGGACAGTACATTGTAACAACTACCGATGCAAATGGCTGCGTGATGTCTCAGACCGTTACGCTGACCAATCCGCCGGTGATGATCGCCAACACAACAGTTACCAACGTCGGTTGCTATAATGCATGCAACGGAACGGCAACAGCGACAGTGATCAACGGAACAGGTCCGTACACATACCTCTGGAACGATCCTTCCACGCAAACAACGATGACGGCCGGTAACTTGTGCGCCGGTTCGTACTCTGTAACGGTAACCGACTTCAACGGTTGCACGGCGATGGCAGGAGCAACCATCACACAGCCTGCCATTTTTGCGGCAAGCATTTCGCAATCCTCGAACGTTTCCTGCGCAGGCGCCTGCGACGGCTCTGCAACAGCGACAACAACAGGCGGTACTGCACCGTATTCATTCATGTGGCTGCCGGGCAACCAGTCATCCGCATCGGTGAACAATATGTGCGCAGGTACATACACGGTTAACGTAACTGATGCGAACGGTTGTTCGGCAACGACGACAGTAACCATCACCGAACCGATTGCGATTACAACCAGTATTCTCGGAACAAACGCAAGCTGTAACGGTACCTGCGACGGTACTGCAACAGTTGTCTATAACGGCGGTGTAGGCCCGTATTCATTCCTCTGGAATCCTGCATTCCAGACTACGCCGAACGTTACGAACCTCTGCGCCGGCACTTACAGCGTAACGATCACCGATGCGAACGGTTGTACTTCAACAAACCAGATCGCTATTACCGAGCCGACTATTCTCGGTGTGAACATCACAACCACTTCGCCGTCGAATTGCGGACAGGCGAACGGAAGTGCATGCGCGCAGATCATCGGCGGCGTTGGTCCGTACACGTATTCGTGGAATGATCCTGCGCAGCAGACTACCTCCTGCGCAAACAATATCCAGGGCAACTCGTACACGGTAACCGTAACTGATGCGAACGGTTGTTCGGCGATCGGTGTGGCCAACGTAAACGATATCGCTGCACCGGTTGTAAACATCAACCCGGTTACGGATGTAACCTGCTTCGGTGCGAACAACGGTACTGCGCAGGCAAACATCAGCGGCGGCGCACAGCCTTACAACCTGCTCTGGTCGAACGGTCAGACTTCCGCATTCGCGACTAACCTCGGATCAGGACCGCAGACCATAACGGTTACGGATGCTGCAGGTTGCGTTGCTTCGGCAAGTGTAAATATTTTCGAACCGACACAGTTGCTCTCCGCGATTATCTCAACGAGCGACGCCAGCTGCTTCGGATCGTGTAACGGTATCGCCACAGTAGGCGCCGGCGGCGGAACAACACCGTACACGTACTCCTGGAATGATCCGGGTGCACAGACCAGCCAGACAGCAACTGCACTCTGCCAGGGATCGTACATCGTTACCATAACAGATGCCAACGGATGTACGGCTACATCTACTGCAACCATCACGCAGCCCACACAGGTAACCGCAACGCTTGTTTCTCAAACTGATGCATCGTGCAACGGCGGAAGCAACGGATCGGTTTCGGTAAACACATCGGGAGGCACGCCGGGATACACATATTCGTGGACACCGAACGTCAGCGGCGGACCGCAGGCATTCAACCTCGCAGCCGGAACCTATGCACTGCAGATCATCGATGCGAACGGATGTACGTTCAACTCTTCGTACAACATTACAGAACCGACTCCTGTAACGGCGATACCTGCTGTTACCGATGCGTCCTGCGGAAGCAACAACGGTAAAATCAACCTGGCCGTTTCGGGCGGAACACCGGGATATACTTTCCAGTGGAACGATCCGCAGGCACAAACGACACAGCTCGCTGCAAATCTTTTCGCCGGTACATATACGTGCATCATTACCGATGCGAACGGATGTACGGGTTCTGTTTCGGCAACGGTGATCGATATGGGATCTCCCGCTATCGATTCCACTTTCTTCAGCGCACCGCTGTGTAACGGTACGCTGACAGGCTCTGCAACCGTTATCGTTAAAGACGGTACTCCGCCTTACAGCTACTACTGGACACCGACGAACCAAACCAGCAATACGGCGAACGGACTTGGCGTAGGAACATATACGTGCACGATCACCGATGCAAACGGTTGTACGGTAACGGCAGTAATTAACGTAACTCAACCCGCTCCGCTGATCGTACTGGTTAGCCCGCCTGATACCGTATGCTACGGCCAGGTTACGCAGGTATGGGCAGCCGGCCAGGGCGGAACACCGGGATACCAGTACTTCTGGGATAACGGAAATACCACACCCGGACCGTTTACTGTAAACAGCACGACGAACGTTACGTACAGCGTATTTGTAGTGGATACGAACGGCTGCCAGTCGCCGACTATGCCGGTTACAGTTGTCGTACTGCCTGCACTTACTGTTACATCACCAACGGTAACGATCTGCAACGGCCAGACGGCAACACTGACAGCGACCGGCGGCGGCGGTAACGGCGGACCTTATACTTATACCTGGAGTAACGGCTTTACAGGATCGACACAAACGGTAACTGTAAATACAAGCCAGTCGCCGGCAGTGTTTATTGTTACGATCGATGACGGTTGCTCGGATGCAGTATCCGACACGACTGTTGTCATTGTGAACCCGACTGCGGTTGCGTTCTTCAGTGCAACAGATACAGCAGGCTGTGCGCCGCTGACAACGTACTTCCAGGCGTTCAGTGATATAGGAACGCAGTACATCTGGGATTTCGGAGACAGTACAGGAACAGCCGGCGGAACAACGCCATCGTACACGTACAACAATGCTGGTGTATATGATGTAACGCTGATCGTTGTTACAGCGCAAGGTTGTTCAACCGTTGTGGTGCAGCCCGGACTTGTAGAAGTGTACCCGGTCCCGGTAGCCGCATTTACACCCACACCGAACGAAGCCACACTGGTCAATTCCACCATCAGCTTCATCGACGGCTCTTCAGGCAACAATACCTGGGAGTGGGACTTCGGTGCACCGGGCAGCGCGGACACATCCAACCTGGCTGATCCGCAGTACACCTACACCGATACCGGAACATATACTATCACGCTCACGGTAACCAACAGTTACGGTTGTACGAGTACGGTTTCGGATGAAGTAATCATCAGGCCGGATTATATCCTGTTCGCGCCGAACTGTTTTACTCCGAACGGCGACGGCAAGAACGAATACTTCTTCCCGGTAGGCGTTGGAATAGACAATAATAACTTCGTGATGTACATTTTTGACCGCTGGGGTAATCTCATCTTCGAGACGCATGATATCAACAGGGGCTGGGATGGGCACGCGAACGGCGGAAAATACATGGCGCAGGAAGATGTCTATGTCTGGAAAATCGTGTGCAACGATTTCGCCGGAAATGAACACATGTACCTCGGACACGTAACTCTGCTCGGGAAAAACAAAAAACGGTAGGCGTTAATAGCCCGTTAATGGATTGTCAATAAAAAAAGAGGCTCCGGTGGAGCCTCTTTTGTCTATACAAAATCTTCGTTTGTCTTAATAAAACAGACTTATATCTAAAAAAAACTATTTACTATCTTCTCAATAAACCGGGGAAGTTCATTGTTTCCATACCGGGTCTTGACTTTCTGCTCCCCGTTCATTATATTTGGTTCATTATCTGTGTTTTAGGCAAACGAACACACTTCACACACTACGCATGACCCAAACTTACCCGTTCTCTCCTGGAAAAATATTGCGCCGGATTTTTTCTCTTGTCGCCGTATTTACATTTCTCTCTCTCGGTTTACAGGCTCAGCTTGTTGTTAACCAGGGCGTCTCCGCAGCAGCCTTGCTGGCTGCACTTGCAGGGCAAGGTCTTACAGTCAGCAACGTCAACCTGAACTGCGCAACCAATGCCTACGGAACATTCAGCAATGGTAATACCACGAACATGGGTATCTCCAACGGTATCCTGCTGACTACCGGTTCTGCCAACAATGCGATCGGGCCAAACAACAGTACAAGTTTGGGTACCTGTAACGGAACATCCGGCAGCGACCCGCAGCTGACTACCATTGACCCGCAGGCGAACGAAGATCTTTGCGTGCTCGAATTCGATATCGTTCCGCAGTGCAATACGCTGACGATCACATTCGTTTTCGGGTCGGAAGAATACCCGGAGTTCGTTAACTCCTCGTTCAACGATGCCTTCGGATTTTTCATCACCGGTCCCGGGCCTGCCTGCCAACCGGGTTTTTACAATAACACCAACGTCGCCACACTGCCAAACAACGTTACGCCTGTTAGTATCGATAACGTCAGTCCAACGACGAACAGTGCATATTATGTGAACAATACAGGCGGCGCAACTATTCAATACGATGGTTTTACAACGATACTCACGCGGAACATTTCACTCTGTCCGTGCCAGACGTATCACTTTAAACTGGCTATCGCCGATGCCGGTGACTGTTTTTATGATTCCGGCGTATTCGTCGATTTCCTGGCCTGTTCAAACGCACTTACGTTAACCCCGTCAATGACTCCTTCCGGTTGTTCGGGTTGCACCGGAACCATGAGTGTAGCAACAACCGGCGGTGTCGGACCTTTTACTTATTCCTGGGCGCCGGGCGGACAAACAACTGCAACCGTAAATAACGTTTGCCCCGGAACATACACCGTAACTGTAACGGATGCGTTATCCTGTTCACCAACATCAACCGCTGTTGTCACCGTCACAAGCACCGGAAGTGCAATTACCACAACAGGCGCACAAACCAATATTCTATGTAATGGTCAATGTACAGGATCAGGAACGGTCACCGTGACAGGAGGCACCGGTCCATTCACCTACTCGTGGGCGCCAAGCGGCGGAACAGGAACATCGGCCACCGGTTTATGCGCGGGAACTTATACTGTGACGGTAACAGGCGCCGGCGGATGCACAACAACACGAACGTTCACGATCACACAACCACCGGCACTGAGCACCACCGGCGGACAAACAAACATTTTATGTAACGGACAATGTACCGGTTCTGCAACAGTTAC
>VBWE01000072.1 GCA_006218065.1 Bacteroidota bacterium | reverse complement strand
CTTTCGGTACAACGAATGAAAAACTAAAGTCTCCGTTCACTACTGAAACTTTGCCTTTGTACAAAAAGTTTTTCTGCAGTTTGAACGTATATGGCGGGCTGAAAGAAGGTCCGTCGTTCGAAAGCGTCGTAATGGACGAAGGCTTGTCGAAAACCGTCGGGTAAATCACACCGTTGTACGTGGTAATTTTATTCCCGAGCGAGTCGGCTACAAAACCTTTGACGCTGATCAGGCTCAGTGCGCGCGCAGTATCCGGCTGACTCATGTTCACCGGCACATTATTCACGTGCGTGGTAATTACGTTATGCGTCGGGTAAGCCAGGCGCAAAGCGGGATCGCCGAGCAAGGTAAAGTTCCGGTTGTTGGTATTGTTTCCGCTGTTGACTTTTGTTGTGCGATACACATCGCCGATACGCGGCATTTCGCCGTTGACCGGTTCGAAAACACACTGGTAGAATTTTTTGTTGAGGTTGAAATTCGGCGTGGAATATACCAGCCGCACGGTAGTGAGCAAAGCGATTCCCCCGCCCTGCGCATTCAGCAGCACATCTTCGCCTGCCGACGTTCTTCCCGGGTCATCATAGCGGCTGAACTCGCAGGTGGCTGTGAAGAAGAGCGGCAGGTTGCAGGGATTCACCCAACTGTTGATCTGCGTGGTTTCCACGACACGCTCGTGTGCAAGTCCCACTTCCCCGCCGTGGCCGGTGTAGTTTATAATCAGGCAGCCTTTTTCCACGCGCTGCGTGATGGCTTTGTTCACATCGGGATAACGGTCGCCGCCGGATGTTACTTCCTGCTGGTACGCATCCATGTATATTTTATCGATGTTGTACTGATCGTAAGTCGTATCAACAAGTGTGGCTAACTGGTCGGACTGGCTGACGTGTACGTTGGCGTCTTCATCGTCGCCGACAAACGCGATCCAGGTGCGCCAGTTGCCGAAAACGGAACACGCGTCGGTAGAGCAGGTGGATGTGGTAAGTGAAGGCGGCTGTTTGGAAACATATTTTTTTACTTTTTCCAGCACGGCTTTCGACTGGTCGACACTTTGTACCGGGAATCGCCCGATACCGATATCTACGTAACCGATGTCCGCACCGCTGTCCCAGGTGCCTTCGGTATCGTCGAGCAAACCGTAAAACTCATCGGACACGTACGACTCCGTAAGTGCGAGCGAATTCAGGTTCTGGAACGTGGGAATGAAGTTGGTATTTCCCGGGAGCCGGTGCTTATTATCATACGATCCGTCGCCGTAAAGCAATAAGTATTTCGGTTCCTGCCCGGGGTTGCGGTCGTAAAACATTTTTACAAAATCGCGGATGGCTGTAGCATCCTGCGCACCGGAAGAAAATTCGTTGTAAACCTGCTGAGGCGTTACAACCGCAGAAATCAACCCGTCGTTTACCAGGTGAAGCTGCGCCAGTTCATTCGCGTCAGAAAGAAACCAGGGATGCGCAATGATGATATTATCCACCTGGCCGATGCCGTGCAGGTTCTGGTTCGCCACCTCGCCGAAATAACTTACCGGGCTGAAACCCGCTCCGTCAAAGGCAATGAATTCTTTCAGCGAATCTGCCGGGAGAATATACGTGAACGTATTGCCGCCGACCGTACCCTGCTGCATTTTCACATTCTCGGGATCGGTCACATCCCAGATCACGGTTGAAGCATTTACATTGCCGACACTATACTGGGCGATGTTCCCGGAACCTATCGACAATTTATCGCGGAAAGCGAGTTGCTGACCGGCGTTTACCACCTGCAATTGCCGCCGCGCATTCAGTTCCAGGTAATTCAGCCAGCCTATGGCGCTCGATGTTTGCTTGCTGAGCGAAACCGTAATGTTGGAAGAACCCGGGGTAACGAGCAACGTACTTGTTGAAGACGAAGCATAATCACAATAATAACAGCTTACCGGTACCGAGCCGACGGTAATGTTGCTTGTGGCCGACTGCGGAGGCGACTGCACATTCAGCTGGTAAATACTGTTCACGGCATCGCGCGAAATGAGATCGGTCCGGAGATAAACCTGCGTGCTCAAATCGATATTCGGAAACGTAAAGTTGAACCCGTACGAAGTCAGGATATCGAACTTTTCGCCGTACCATTCCCTGCCTGACTTGATCAGGTTTTCGAGGTCCTGTTCGTGGTACAGGTAATCGTCAAAACTCGTTACCGTGTGCGTGGGCGTGAGCGCTGCCGAGCTTTGCAGGCCGATACGTTTTCCCGTGCCCAGGTCCCAGTTCAAAAAATAATACGTGGTGTCGCTGTATGCATGCACCTTGTGATGATACCGCTGATCGACTGTATCATACGTCCAGCGATGCGGGGAAACACCGTAAAACAAAACGAAATCCGCCGCGTCAAAAACGCCGTCGCTTTCACCCTGTACCTGGATGGCGTATTCTTTCAGATCGTCAAAGTGCGGAATATTGTTTTTGTAGGAAATCTGGCCGTAACCGTTTCCGTAAAGACGTATGTTGCGCGGATCGATAGTCGCAGGATCAACGCCGATCATGTTCTTGAAAAAATCATGATCCAGTTTGACAACACCGGTCTTTGCCACCCCGATCCTCCGCCAGGTACTGCCGGTGGATAAAACCGACGTAGTAGCATACACCTGCGCCCGCGACGGGACCGCAGAGCGGCTGGTTTCGAGATTAACGGTAAAACTCACCAGCCGTTCCACTTTTCCGTTAGCCGGATTTTTGCGGAAAGGATATACTTTGATTTCGGCATACGGCTTTTTACGCTCATAGCCCACGGACACAAGCGCCTCGGCCTGTCTTCCGAATTTCGATGCTTCCGGCCCGAGCAGGCTTACAGAAGCGGCGTCCATTTCTTCGTAAACGGTATTTGCCAGCGTTACCGAGGCCGTATTTCCGCCGGAAGGAATTGCTTTCCGGTCGCTGTAGTAAGGAATAAAATTGCGGGATGCATCATACTGCGCATCCTGGAAGACCAGGAAACTGCGTTTTTCGGTCTCGGTCATCTGCACCTGCTCCGGCGCTTTCCAGGATAAAATGACCTGGCCTTCAACCGGTTGGCGAAGTGACGTTTGACCCGGCACCGGGCAAGCGATGAGGCTGAAAATCAGCAGTACGAATATGTAATGACGCATAAGTGTCTGAACCCAAATGGATAAGCTTCAAATATAGCAATATCCGATTGTTAAACCGGGATGTTGACCCGGCTACCCGGTGGGAGAAACCGGCTTATAACGAAGTCCTGGGGATGTTATTGTAACCTAATTCAGAATAACTAATTTTTCATATTTCTCGGCCGTCTGGCCGTCCGTAGAACGCACTTTTACCCGGTAAACGT
>VBWE01000043.1 GCA_006218065.1 Bacteroidota bacterium | reverse complement strand
CGAAAAAAGCAACGAAGAGTGAGCAAAAAAGGCTCCTAAAAAGCCGGAAGGATAATTTCATAACAGCCTCTAAGCGCCAGAAAATCAGCAAGTATCTCCAAAACCGTCGCTTAAATATTTTCTACCGCTTGATTTGGGTTTATTAAATTTGCAGATATGTCCACTACTGCGGTGGTCATTCTGAACTGGAATGGCCGGGCTTTTCTCGAACAGTTTCTTCCCCATGTACTGCAGCATAATTCCGCAGGCGCTGAAATTATCGTGGCGGATAATGCTTCCACCGACGATTCCGTTTCCTGGCTGCAGCAGCATTACCCGCAGGTGCGCATCATCCGCAATGCCGTGAACGGTGGTTACGCCAAAGGTTATAACGACGCGCTGAAAGAAGTGAGCGCCGATTATTTCGTGCTGCTCAATTCCGACGTGGAAGTGAGCGCCGGCTGGCTCGAACCGGTCATTCAAATGCTGGACAGTGATCCCGCTATCGCAGCCTGCCAGCCCAAGCTGCGCGCTTTCCACCAGCGCGACCAGTTTGAATATGCAGGCGCTGCCGGCGGATTTATCGACAAGTGGGGATATCCTTTCTGCCGCGGGCGGATCTTCGACAGTTATGAAAAAGACGAAGGACAATACGATGATGCCTGTGAAATTTTCTGGGCTACCGGCGCCTGCCTGTTTGTTCGCAGCAAAGCATTCAACGAAGTGGGCGGGCTCGACGAAGATTTTTTCGCACACATGGAAGAGATCGACCTGTGCTGGCGTTTGAAAAATACGGGATACCGCGTGATGTATTGCCCTTCATCGGTAGTGTATCATGTCGGCGGCGGAACCTTGTCGAAGCAGAGCGCGCAGAAAACATTCCTGAATTTCCGGAACAACCTGGTGCTGATGGCCAAAAACCATGCGCCCGGATTTTTCTGGCTGAAACTTTTCCTGCGGATGTGCATGGACTTTATTGCCGGCGCCAAATTTCTTTTCTCCAACGGCGTGGCGCATTTCTGGGCTGTGCAGCGTGCGCATTTCAGTTTCTACGGCATGATGGGATCTACCCTGAGGAAAAGGAAGGAGATGAAAAAGCGGATCAAACATTTCACCACCAGCGCCGTGTATAAAGGCAATATCGTGGCCGATTATTTTTTGCGGAAGAAAAAGAAATTCACCGATCTCGATCCGGAAAAATTCGGATAGTTTTTTTTCGGAAACCGTTTTCCCGGTTTACTTCTCCCCGAAAATCCCCATCGGTTTGGGCGGACGCGTGAGGCCGAACTGCTTGATCGCATTGCCAGCTATATGTTTCGCAGCTTCCTTTGCATCGTCGGTAAACAGGAGCAGATCGAGATCATGCGCCCCGATGGTTCCTTCGGCCGCCATCAGGTCGAGATGCGCGCGGAAATGGCGGTGATACTCCACGCCCATCACCACGATCGGGAATTTTTTTATTTTTCCCGTCTGGACGAGCGTAACGGCCTCGAACAATTCATCCAGCGTTCCCATCCCGCCCGGCAGCACGACAAAAGCATACGAGTATTTGGACAGCAAGACCTTCCGGACAAAGAAGTAGCGGATGTCGACCCATTTATCCAGGTACCGGTTAGGCTCCTGTTCATGCGGCAGTACGATATTACAGCCCACCGATTTCCCGCCCGCTTCTTTTGCACCGCGGTTAGCCGCTTCCATCACACCCGGCCCGCCGCCGGTCATTACGGTAAAACCGATTTTAACCAGTTCGGCCCCGGCTTCCCTGGAAAGTTCGTAGTACCGGTGTCCTTCTTTAAAACGCGCCGACCCGAAAACGGTCACACAAGGCCCGACAAAATGCAGCGCACGAAACCCGCGGATAAATTCCCGGAGTACACGCAGGGTAAAAACAAATTCGCGCCAGCGTGACCGCGGTCCATCCAAAAAGCTGGCTTCGGTATTATTATTCCCGGCCCCGTTCTGTTCTTCCGTCATACCCTGGCATCTCTTTAAAAAGAAAGCTCCGTACAGATGGTTACCGGTACGGAGCTTGTGATTTTTTTGCTGGAATTATTCGCCGCTCTCTTCTTCCTCTTCTTTTTTCTTCTTGTCGTTCGGTTGCTTGGGCTTTTTGGCGCCGGGCTCGAGACATTCCTGTGCAAGTTCTTTTGCTTCGGGAAGGTCGTACTGGGCCGCTTTATTGAAATCCTTGCAGGCGTCGATGTTGTTTTTCATGTCTTTTTCGAGCAGGCCGCGGCGGTAGTATGCCTGTCCATCGTTCGGGCGGATATTGACGCAGCGTCCCCAGTCATAAATGGCCGAAGTCGTTTTGTTCAGGCGCTCGTTGGCCTGCGCACGGTACATGTACGCATCATACATCATCGGATTTTTTTCAACCGCCTTGGTAAAATACTCCAGGCATTTTTCGTGATCGTCCTGGTTGTAATAGTACAGGCCGAGCTGGTAATATCCGTCCGGGCTGTTCGGCTGCTTTTCGGTGGCCTTGGTGAAATCGGCGATGGCTTTGGTGTTTTGCTTCAGGCCGAGGTAAGCCTGGCCGCGCTTGGAATAATAACGTCCCGAATCCGGGCTGAGGCGGATGGCCTGGCTGAGTTCTTTCAGCCCGTTCTCATAATCGCGGAGCATGACTTTGGACGCGCCTTCTTTGTAGTGCTGCAGTGCAAGGTTCCAGCAGAAATTATCGTCGAACAGTACCTGTGCTTTTTCATTGCCCAGCGAAGAAGCGGTGGCCATATCGACGCATGCGTTCTCTTTATTGTCCGGCGTAGCAGTGAGCACCGCGCGTTCGTAATACGCATCGCCCATTTTCGGGTCGAGTGCGATGGCCATGGAAAAATCCTTGATAGCGTCGGCTTTGTGAATAAGGCCGTTATGCGCCTGCCCGCGTCCGAAATAGAGCTTGGCCCAGTCGCTTTTCGATTCGAGCAACTGCGCGCCGTCAACCAGCGCCCGCTCGTATTCGTTCATTTTCTCATATTCGGCGCGTTTTTTCACCAATGACTGGGCTTCCGCGTCGAATTTGTCGATCTGTGTGGTAAAATCAGCCAAGGCGCCGTTAAAATCGCCTTTTTTGAGCTTTTCTTCCGCGGTAGACTGCGCCGAAAGGGCAAGGACGAAACCGAGGGCCAGCGTTGATAAAAAGTATCGTTTGATCATAATCGTGCAAGATTGAGACAACAAATCTAAGGAATTCCGCCTTCTGTCGGCGAAAAACTGCTTTTTAACACCACTAAAATCGTGCCTTTTCTACAATCTCAGGTTCAAAGTTTAATGTTCCAGGTTTAAAGTTTCAGGTTGATGAGCGATTAAAACCTTGAACTTTAAACTTGAAACGTTGAACGCAAGAGTACTATTCCGAAGGAAGTTCCTTTAGCTGGTTATTCACTTTCCCCGAACGTATTTCGAACAGCCGGAAAGGAATTCCCCTGTTTTCGAATAGCTCTTGTATGCGTCCCACACCGGTATCGGTGATGAATATCTGCCCGAAACCCTTGCCGCAAACCGCATCCATGAGCTTTTTCACCCGGTTTTCATCCAGCTTGTCGTAAATATCATCGAGCAGGAGTACCGGCATGCGCTTGCCCGTATCGCGGATGAAACAGAACTGGGCCAGCCGCAGCGCGATGAGGAACGTTTTCTGCTGGCCCTGCGAACCGGCTTTTTTCATGGCATAGCCACCGATGCCGAATTCGAGGTCGTCTTTATGCACGCCTGCCGTGCAATGCTGCATGATACGGTCTTTCGGCAGGGACCGGATGAGCAGGTCCTCAAACGATGTTTCGTGCAGTTTCGACTGGTAGGTAATGGCTACTTCTTCGGCTGCGCCGGACAGGTGCCGGTAATAATCGGCGAAAATGGGCGTAAAGGCCGCTATAAAAGCTTTCCGGGCTTCATAAACGGGTTTTCCTTTGCCGGCGAGTTGCGCATCGAATACTTCGAGTACAGCCGCATCGAAATTCCGGTTTTCGCCGAATTGTTTCAGCAGGGCGTTCCGCTGCGAGAGTACGCGGTTGTATGCAATCAGCGAATCGAGGTAATTTTTATCGTACTGGGCGATCACGCTGTCCATAAAACGTCGCCTCTCCTCGCTTCCGCCGCTGATCAGCACGCCATCGGCCGGCGAAACCATGACCAGCGGGAAAAGACCGATATGATCCGCCAGGCGCTCGTATTCTTTCTGGTTGCGTTTAAAAACTTTCTTCTGGTTGCGTTTCATGCCGCAATACACCTGCTCTTCGGCCCCGTCGTCGGCAATAAAAGTTCCCTGTATCACGAAAAAACCTTCGTCGTGCCGGATATTCTGGCTATCCAACGGGTTGAAGTAGCTTTTACAAAGGCCCAGGTAATGCAGGGCGTCCAGCAGGTTGGTTTTCCCGGAGCCGTTGGGACCGGCAAAGCAGTTCACCTTATCGGAAAAGGCCAGTTCGGCTTCTTCGAAATTCTTGAAATTGACCAGGGAAAGCTTTTGCAGGAACATTTCGGGCAAAGGTAAGCAGTTAGTCTGCATAAAATTCCTTCGGAATAGTACTTACTTCAGCGGCAGGAGGCAGTCTTGGTATTACAGGGATGTCGTCAAAATTTACCTGCTCCGGGTTTAAACCGGCTGGCTGCTCCTGCCGACTGCCTCCTGCCGCTGGATCTATTCCGACGTATAGCAACAGTTTTCCTGTAAAACGGCTCTGCGGAGGAATTTTAAACTGCGCCCCCGTAGGTTTATACAATTTTATATCTTTGCAGGCCAATAAAAAGAATACGACCAGCGATGGCCAAAGAAGTAAAAGATAAAAGCAGCGACAAACCGATCATCGACGTAGAACAAGCGTACGATAAAACGGAGCGCTATTTCGAAGAGAACAAGAAAAGCCTGTTCATTATCATCGGCGCCGTGATCGGCCTGGTGGGGCTGTATTTCGGATGGAAATTCCTTTACCTGAATCCGAAAGAAGAAGAAGCCCAGGCGAGCATGTACAAAGCGGAAATGTTTTTCGCGAACGACTCGTTCAAGCTGGCTATCAACGGGAAAGCCGACACGCTCGGGTTTGCGGCGCTTGTTGAGGATTACGGCATTACCAAATCAGGAAACCTGGCCCGTTATTATCTCGGCGTAAGCTACCTGCATACCGGTAAATTCCAGGAAGCGATTGACGAGCTGAAAGAATTCGACTCGGACGACCAGTTCCTCGGCGCAGTGGCCACAGGATGCATCGGCGATGCGTACATGGAACTGAACAATAAAGAAGAAGCCGTAAACTATTACCTGAAGGCGGCACAGAAAAACAGCAACAAGCTCACTTCGCCCATTTACCTGAAGAAAGCCGCTATGGCTTACGAAGACATGGGTAAAAAAGCCGATGCACGCAAACTCTACGAGCAGATCAAAACCGAGTTCAGCGAATCGCAGGAAGCGCAGCAGATTGACAAGTACATTGCCCGGACCACAGAGGGCACAAACTGATAAGTAAAACATCCCGCCCTTCGCGGGATGTTTTTTTAGGTGTCCATACCATCAGAACCCTAAAATGAAAACGCTCAACGCCAAACGCCCAATAAGCAACGATCATCGGACAAATTCAGGAGCATGCTCCGCGCCAGGTGGATGCGGCGGATAAGTTGGTCATTGAGCATTGAGCGTTTGATATTGTGCGTTCCTTGTCCAGAAGGAATGCTTACCTTTTTTTAAGTACTTTTCGTTTATGGCTACAGCACTGAAAAATCTTTCGGATTACGATCCTTCCAAAATTCCTTCGGCGGAAAACTGGTCATTCGGGATCGTGGTTGCGGAATGGAATGAAGAAATCACTTCCGCTTTATGCGAAGGCGCGGTCAGCACACTGGTCGCCAACGGCGCGAAACGGGAAAATATCAAAATACATGCGGTTCCCGGAAGTTTCGAGCTTCCGCTGGGCGCGCGCTGGCTGGCCGATCACAGCGATGCCGATGCGGTGATCTGCCTGGGCTGCGTGATCCAGGGCGAAACACGTCACTTCGAATTTATCTGCAACAGTGTGGCGCAGGGGCTGATCGACCTCAGCATCAGTTGCAGCAAACCTTTTATTTTCGGCGTACTTACTACCGACAATATCGACCAGGCCCGTGAGCGGAGCGGCGGAAAGCACGGCAACAAAGGCGATGAAGCGGCCATTACCGCGATCAAAATGCTGGCGCTGAAGAAGCGACTGGTTTAGTCACGCTTTCTCCAAAGGCAATTCTGCTCAACAATTGCCCGGGCTTTTCCGGGGAATCACACGCTACATTTACCGTTTCATAATTGCTTTATCCTCGGATTAATGATAGTTTTGCAACCCTAAAATAAAGGACCGGGGTGTAGTTCAGTTGGCTAGAATGCCTGCTTTGGGAGCAGGAGGTCGCTGGTTCGAGTCCAGTCACCCCGACTTATTTTTCTGATTCATTTTGGTCCCGTAGCTCAACTGGATAGAGCATCAGCCTTCTAAGCTGACGGTTCCGCGTTCGAGTCGCGGCGGGATCACAATCCAACTTTCAACTTTATCGCTAAAAAACGCTTTTAAGGTTTTGTATAATAACATCGCGTTCGTCCCGATAGCTATCGGGACGCGGCGGAATCACTTCCCTTCTCTACTTTAATTATTAATCCAAAAAATACAGATCCGCTCTTTACAGAACCGACCTGATCAGTAAAATGGATTGAAAAAAATATCCGTTAACGGAGAATCAGCCGGCCGTATATTTTTCAAACAATCTGGACCAACCGCTCAAAACTCCCCGCAGGTAAAAAAAACGCAAGGCAATATTAAAAAGCGGGGCCGGTATTTCTGTCGGTCTTGCCATGCATTTAGCATTCATCCTGGCGAGAAAATACCCCATACGCGGAATACTGATGCCTCCTTTTTTATCGTTCAACCCGTCATTCGTCAGGCCGCAGAGGCATTGCATAAAAACGTCGTGATCCAACCCGGGCTTATATTCTACGATGCAGTCCAGCACTTCTGCCTTGTTGTTATAGGCGACATGGACTACTCTTTTGGGAATGGTTATACTTTCACCGGCTTTGGCAATTTGTTCCTTGCCGGCGATCACAACCCTCATTTCCCCTTTTTTGACGTGGAATATTTCGTCCTGGTTCAAATGAACGTGCTCAAAAGGAACATATCCTTCGGGTTGCACGGTCCACTGCATAACAAAAGCGTCCTTGTCGAAGGATATCGCCCGGAACGTTTCTCCCGAAATCGGGTTGGTACAGGGTTCGTAAATATTTGTAGCCATATATGCCTGGAATTTTAATATCAGTCCATATACGAACCCGGGGGGATGGTTGGTTTTATTTTCCGGATCACTTTTTCTGCCCCACAGACCGGCTAAAAAACACAGGCCGGTTCTTTGCAGAACCGGCCCGGCTGACAACCCTTACTGAAATTATTACTCGCTAACTATAATTTTCTGCACCGCTTTTTGTCCGCCGGCATTCAGCTCGATATAATAAACGCCTTTGGAAAGTCCTTCGGAACTGAAAACAGCCTGGTGATTGCCGGATGTTACGCTTCCGAGATTTTTTACCTGCACCAGTTCGCCTACCAGGTTGAATACCTGCATCGTAACATCGGATTCATTCGCGAGGGCAAAACTGACTGTCGCCTGCCCGTTCACCGGGTTCGGATACACCTGGAATCCGTTCTGAAGCGTGACCGTATTGATTCCCGTAGTCCCGGTAATATTTATATCGTCGAGATAAATATTGTTGCCGTAGCCATTTGTGCTGACGAATTTCACGAATACTTTATTGTTGCCGATGTACGTATTCAGGCTCACGGTTTCGGTGCGCCACTGCGAAGCGGACGGTGTAAATGCATTCGTGGTTGCCGGCGCCGTGGAAAGCGTCGAGCCGGATTTGTTGTACACCTGCGTCCAGGTAGTGCCGCAGTTCGTGGATACGAATACTTCGAGCTGGTCGGTATACGATGCACTGTATTGCGCATGCGCTACGTTGAACGTGAGCGTTGAATTGGACACGGAAGCCAGGTCCACCGGCGACATCACGATTTCATCTTTTTCACCGGTTGTGGCATAATTAAAGCAGTCCATCTTCGCCGAGTTCATCGAATTGCCGAAACCGCCTGCCGCCGTGCTGCGCGCCCAGGTGATGCCATTATCCGTATTACCGATGGAGAAACCGGCGGGCGGGAACGTGCTGCTTACAAAACCTTCGGTTACCGGTGTTGCAACTCCCGGTCCGCTGCCCGCTGCCGTGAAATTCACCGTGGAATAATTGTTCGTCGCATTTCCGTCGGTGCCGCTGTTCGGGCCCGAGGTGATGGCGTGAAAAGCATGCGTACCGTTTGAAACAGTAATTGCGGGAAGCGTGACATTCGCCGTAGCATTGTTGGCCAGCGATCCGCTCCAGTTATAAGTTTGCGGGCTGCTTCCGTCCACATCATACGTAATCGTGCATGAAGTAAGCGTGGTTGTTCCGCCGTTGCGGATGGTAACCGTGGGCGTGATCGTGGATCCGCAGGTGATGGTCGGAATACCGGAAACGCTTTGCACACCGGCATCCAGCGTAAACACGCAGGTATTGATCGTGTTCAGCAAAGCCGATTCCGTTGACTGGCCGGCGAGGAATACTTTTTTATCGGGACAGATCCGGTAAATCGTGGGAAAGTAAGCGATCTGGAAATTCGAATTGAACGTGTTTACCTGCGAAGTATTCGGATTAAAAATCGGGTATGGCGTTCCGGTTACCCAGTCGCCCTGCGTGTTTCCGCCGGTTCCCTGCAAGTCCTGCAAGGTGGTGGCGCCGTCGCCTTCCACGTAAAATACCATCACCGAATTGGGTGCAACGGTTCCAGTGGGACCGTAATGATCGTAAACATCTCTCAGCGCATGCGTATTGTGGTAACTCCAGCACGGGCCGCACCAGGTAGCCGACACGTCGAGGAATACGGTTTTACCCTGGCCCAGTACGGTGTACAGGTCCCAGGATGTTCCGTTCAGATCGGTGAGCGTAAAATTGGGCGCCGTGCTTCCGTTGGCAAGCTGGGCCATCAGGCCGGTGGCCGAAAGCAAACCGGCAATTACAGGGAGTACTTTTTTCATGGGTGAATCGGATATTTTGGTTGGTACAACTTTATTCAAGGCGAAGCGCATCGGCAAGGAGCGGCCGGGAATAAATTGTATTTCTAAACAGGGATATCCGTGAAATGCAGTGGAATTAATCTATCCAGCGATGGCGGAAAGAGTCGGAACTCCTATTTCAAGAGAAGATTATGCGCAGGAAAGAATCGAAAAGAACGCTCCATGCCAAACGCTCAATGAACAACGTTCATCGGACAAATTCATTGTGAGTTGAGCATTGGGCGTTTGGCGTTGAGCGTTAATGCCGCTGAAGAATATTGATTACACCTTCGGTTTCGCGTACAATTCGGAGCGCATCAATCCCCATTTGCAGAAGCGGTGCCTGAACGAAACGCCCAGGCATCCCAGGCCGTATTTCATGCTGCGGCTGAAGTTGATGGACGATGCTTCTTCGAAGTATTTGGTCGGGCAGGTTACTTCGGCGATCTCGAAACCGGCGTAAATAATCTGCGACAGCATCTGGTTATCAAAAACAAAATCATCCGAGTTCACTTTATAGTTGATCCCTTCGAGTACGGTGCGCGAGAATGCGCGGTAGCCGGTATGGTATTCCGAAAGTTTCTGCCCGACGAGGATATTCTGCGAAAAAGTGAGGAAACGATTGAAAATGTATTTGTACATCGGCATGCCGCCTTTCAGCGCTCCTTTGCCCAGGATACGGGAGCCCAGCACAACGGGATACACTTCGTTGGCGATCAGGTATGCCATCGAGTGAATCAGTTTGGGCGTGTACTGGTAATCGGGGTGCAGCATGATGACGATATCCGCGCCGAGTCCCAGGGCGGTATCGTAACAGGTTTTCTGGTTTCCGCCGTAACCTTTGTTGTTTTCATGGCGGATCACGTGGCGGATGCCGATTTGATGACCCAGTTCGCTTGTACGGTCGCTGCTGGCATCGTCGACCAGCACTACTTCATCCACAATTTCAAACGGGATTTCGTCGTACGTGCGTTTCAGCGTTTGCTCGGCATTGTAAGCCGGCAGCACCACAACGAGTTTTTTGCCGAGAATCATAACGGGCACAAAGATACCAATGTACGCCGTATTGCAAAGCATGGACCGTTACCCGTTTACCGTTTACCGTTAGCCTGTTTACTGTTGCAAATTATTTGGGAGATATCTATAGCACAATAATTTTCAACGGTAAACCCGTAACAGGAAACGGTAAACTACGAACGAACTGTAAACGGTAAACGGGCTAACTGTAAACGGTTAACTGATTACCTTTGCCCGATGGAATTCAAACTCGTTTCCGATTTTGTTCCCACCGGCGACCAGCCTGAGGCGATCCGGCAGCTTGTTCACGGGCTGAAAACCGATGCGCATCACCAGGTTTTGCTGGGCGTTACCGGGTCGGGGAAAACATTCAGCATAGCGAACGTAATTAAAGAAGTGCAGCGCCCGACGCTTGTACTGAGCCACAACAAAACACTGGCTGCGCAGCTTTACAGCGAATTCCAGGCGTTTTTCCCGGAGAATGCCGTGGAATATTTTGTCTCGTACTACGATTACTACCAGCCGGAAGCGTATATCCCGACGACGGATACGTACATCGAAAAAGATTTGTCGATCAACGATGAAATTGAAAAGCTCCGGCTGAGCACCACCTCTTCCCTGCTTTCGGGAAGACGCGACGTGATCGTGATCTCATCGGTTTCGTGCATTTACGGCATCGGTAACCCGAGCGAATTCGCCAACAGCGTAATGCACATCAAAAAAGGCCAGTCGCTGAGCCGGAACAAATTTCTGCACCAGCTGGTGAACGCACTTTATTCACGCACGGAAGATGAATTTCACCGCGGGAACTTCCGCGTGAAGGGCGATACGGTCGATGTGTACCTCGCTTACGCGGATTACGCGCTCCGTTTCGTTTTCTGGGGTGACGAAGTGGAGGAAATCGAAGCCTTCGAAACGTCCACCGGGCAGAAAATAGAAGGATACGAAAGCGTGAATATCTATCCCGCGAATATTTTTGTGACTTCGCAGGAGTCGATGAAGGGCGCGATCATGCATATCCAGGATGACCTGCTGAAGCAAACGGAATATTTCAAAAGCATCGGCAAGGAAGCGGAAGCCAAACGCCTGGAAGACCGCGTGACGTATGATATGGAAATGATGCGCGAACTGGGTTACTGTTCCGGCATCGAAAACTATTCCCGCTATTTCGACGGACGTGCAACGGGTTCGCGGCCTTTCTGCCTGCTGGATTATTTCCCGGAAGATTTCCTGCTGGTGATCGATGAAAGTCATGTTACGCTTCCGCAGGTGCGCGCCATGTACGGCGGCGACCGCTCGAGGAAAATAAACCTGGTGGAATATGGGTTCCGCCTGCCCGCCGCGATGGACAACCGTCCGCTGAAATTCGAAGAATTCGAAAGCATGCAGCCCGATACGATTTACGTGAGCGCCACGCCTGCGGATTACGAACTGCAGCGGAGCGAAGGCGTGGTGGTGGAACAGCTGATACGTCCCACCGGCCTGCTCGACCCGATCATCGAAGTGCGCCCGAGCCAGAACCAGGTGGACGACCTGCTGGACGAAATTGAAAAAGTAATTGCCCGGGACGAGCGTGTCCTGGTTACCACGCTGACCAAACGCATGGCCGAAGAGTTGAACAAGTACCTTGTCAATCTCGGCATCCGCGCACGGTATATTCACTCGGACGTGGAAACGCTGGAGCGCGTGGAAATCATGCGCGACCTGCGCCTGGGCCTTTTCGATGTGCTGGTGGGCATCAACCTGCTGCGCGAAGGACTCGATTTGCCGGAAGTTTCGCTGGTGGCGATCCTCGATGCGGACAAGGAAGGTTTCCTCCGTTCGGAGCGTGCGCTGGTACAGACGGTAGGCCGCGCGGCGCGTAACGTGAACGGTAAAGTGATCATGTACGCCGACCGGGTAACCGATTCGATGCAGAAAACGATGGATGAAACCGATCGCCGGCGTAAAAAACAGATCGAATATAATTTCGAGCACGGTCTACAGCCCCGCCAGATCGTGAAAAGAAAAGACTCGATGGATTCAGTGCTGGAAAAAACCCGGAGCAAAAAGAAATCGAAAGGCAGCGCGTACGCGGAAAGCGATGATTTCGCCATCGCCGCCGAGCCCGTCATTCAACTCATGACACGCGAACAGGTTGAAAAAGCGATCATAAAAACCCGGAAAGCCATGGAAGCGGCGGCCAGGGACATGGACTTCGTGGAAGCGGCGCGTTTGCGCGATGAGATGTTTATGTATGAGCGCGCATTGATTGAGAAGAAATAAAAAAGGCCGCCCGCAGGCAGCCTCTTTCGCATGGTTCTGTTTATTTACTCTCTAACGAAGCGGTGGATCCTGGTTGCGCCAAGGTTATCCGTCAACCGCGCGAAATAAACGCCGCGGGCTATTTTCTGCAGATCTATAGTCGTTTCATTTGTCTCGAGAATCCGCTTCCCGGCCATATCATATACCTCTACAAGTACGATTCCTTTTGCATTGGTCTCGAAGTTCAGTGTATTACCGGCCGGGTTCGGGTAAAGGATAAAATCAAAAGGTGTGTCGGCCGGCGGAGGAGTTACCGGAGCCTGCGTATTATCCGGGTTTTCCAGGCGGGGATACCAGCCGCAGGGACCGTCGGTCGCCCAGGTTGCACCGGAAACCGTTTTATCATAGTTGTTGGCCGTCTCGTCATAAATGGTGGTGCCTCCGCCCTCGTTGCATTTCCACTACGCGACCAGGCCGCTTGCGCTGCCACCTGTTTCTGTACACTGGTATGTACTGATATCGCCTGAACTCCTGGCTGAACTCCAAAGTCTCACATTTTCAATGCGGCCGTCGAAGTACCGGATATTTTCATCGCCCCAGCGGCCCAATGCCGTGATCTCTGTTGCAGACATGGTAGCGGAGGTTTGCGTCGGTTCGGTATCTGTCTGGGCAGAGCCGTTAATGTACATAAGCATGCCGTTCGAACCGTCAATTACGCCCGCCACATGATACCAGGTTCCTGCTGTCCAACTGCTGGAGTTGGAAAACACTTCGTACAATGTTCCGCTTTGCCTGCAGAAAAAACCCAGCTTCCCGGAATTGGGTGACTGGTTGGAAAAGTAGAGTCCGAATTCCTTATCCTGTGTATTGTCGTCGCGTGCAATGAGCGCTACATAACCCGAAAGCGTTCCGCTGTTGATATTGCCGTCCGGTTTGAACCACATTTCGATTGTACGCAAACTGTCTCCGACAACATCCCCAAGATCAACGTAATCATTACTTCCGTCCAGTTCAAGTACCCAAGGACAGGCCGATCCGAGTTCCCAGGCGGGTCCGTTGGTCAGCGTACCGTCATAGTTATTTCCCGAATCATCGCTGGCCGTGGTTCCGGTTCCGTCATCCATTCTCCAGTCAGCGAGCAAACCGGTAGTATAGGCAGGGCCTCCGCACTTGTCGCAGAGATTATTTAAAGTTAAAGCGCCGCTCCATAAGCGGACATTGTCGATGCAGCCGTCGAAGTAACGCCCACCGTAATTACCCCAGCGGCCTATAGCGGTGTAATTCGTATTGTCTGTTTGCGTAGCTGCTGTGTTACCCGCGTTTGTAGATGTTTGCAGGCTGCAATCAACATACATTTTCATGCCGGTACTGCCGTCAATCACACCCGCTACATGATACCATGTGCCTGCTGTCCAACTGGTGGAATTGGAATACACTTCATAAAGCGTACCGCTCTGGCGGCAAAAGAAGACCAGCTCTCCATCATGCGCTCCCAGGCTGCTGAAATAAAGTCCCCATTCTTTGTCCTGTGTATTATCATTACGCGCAATCAGTGCGATGTAATCATTAACGGAAGAAGCGTTCAGTGTTACATCCGGCTTGAACCAAAGTTCAACTGTGCGGACGCCGTTACCGGCTGATGTCCCGACATCGATGTAGTCATTTGTTCCGTCGAAGTGCACGACATAGTCCTGCCCGGAAGCTGTGCCGAATGTGCCGGCAAATGCCAGGCACAGGGCAATTTTTGTTACTGTTTTCATAGTGTAGGTGTATTAGTTATGTCGCAATATATAGATATATAATACAAAAAAAATCAATTAATTATTGTTAAAACAATAATTAATTGATTGTTAATAATAAAATTAAGATTTAACGGCATTTAAAACTCAAAGACTATGAAACAGCATGCCTGGGATGATCTGTTTATACAAGGAGCGCGCTGATTGAGAAGAAGTAGTGGTGGCAATATGTGTTACAGTCGTCGTTACTAGTCGCTAGTATAGTCGCTACTAGTCGACGTCTGGGAGACGTCGACTAGCGAAGTTGGTTTTACTCAGTCTCTTTTACACAGTCGCTTTAAGCCTGGCTATCCTGGCGATTAAAAGAAAAAAGGCGCAATTCCCGCAAGCAGGAATGCGCCTTGACAAAGACTTTTACAGACCTTAGTAGGTCATGAAATGTGTATTGCTTTTGATGCGCTTATGACGCTTGCGTTTCTGGCTTTTCGATCCGCAGGCATTTTTCTGGCCGCAGGATTCTGTTACGAGGGCTACAGAAAACAAAGCAAACATGATCATGATGGCTTTGCCGAGCGCGAAATGACGAACTTTGTTGAGCATTTCTTTGTGTTTTTTGAGTGTTTGACATGCAATTATAGGTCAAATACCGTTGATTTCCAAACGATTGTTGAGAAACTGTTAAAAATAATACCGGGCAGCAAACGGGACTCCCCAATACTCTTTATTCTAACGCAAAACCTGTCCGAATGGTATGCCGCGAAAACAGGAATCCGATGATTTTTATCATTGCCGGGAGCTGCACTTCTTCCGTGCTTTGCAAAAACAATACTGATGGATTCTACCATAACCAAGCGGCATTCGGAGCGGGTTTTTTCGGGCAATACTTTTGGTGTAACGCGTATATCCATGCCTGCGGGCGACAGTTTGCCCGAGCACATTTCAAACCAGCCGGCTCTGCTCGTTATTTTGAGCGGGAAAATCCGCTATTGTGATACTTCGGGCCAGAAGGAACTGGGAACAGGCGCCACGCACCCCATTGAAGCGCACAGTCCGCACGGGCTTATTGCCGATACCGAATCCGTTTTACTGCTCATCCGATGAACAAGACAGATATCCTGTCGGAAAACGACATTAAAAAACTGGTTGATTCGTTTTACGAAAAAGTAAAACGCGACGCCGTGATCGGATTTTTTTTCAATGATGTGGCCAAAGTGAACTGGGACATGCACCTGGAAAAAATGTATGCTTTCTGGGGAAGCGTCCTGCTCGGCACGCATGCTTATCACGGCGCGCCTTTTGCCCCGCATTATAAATTACACCAGCAGTCGCCGATGGAAAAAAAACATTTCCTCCACTGGGCGGATCTGTTCACGTCAACCGTCGACGAACATTTTGCGGGGGAAAAAGCCGAAGAAGCCAAGGCCCGCGGGGTGCAGATTGCCGCGCTCTGGTTTCACAAAATCAGTCTTTTCGGAAAACAAACTGCACCTGCAGACTCAAACACGTGATACGCATTACCCGCATTTTCCGTTTCGAAGCGGCGCACGCGCTTTTTCATCATACGGGCGCCTGCCGCAATATTCACGGGCATTCGTATGTGCTCGAAGTAAGCGTTGCAGGCGAACCGCAGCAGGCGCCGGGCAGCAGCGAAGGCATGGTGATGGATTTTGCCGGCCTGAAAGAAATCGTGAACACCGAAATCATAAACGGGTTTGATCACGCGCTGATCCTGAACCGGAATTATTACGATGAACAAAGCATCCCGGAATCCATGCGCGGAAAAATCACCTGGCTCGATAAAGAACCGACGGCGGAAAACCTTGTGCTTCTTTTTGCGGAAAAACTCGCGAAGAAACTACCGCCCGACATACGGCTTCATCATCTTGTTTTACGCGAAACGGTGAATTCGTGCGCGGAATGGTATGGTGATTTATAAAAGTGGTTCTCCCTTCGGGAAAGATTTAATTGCGAATGCCGAATATCGAAGTGCATTATTTAAATGGAGAGTACTTCATGATTAGGCATTCGGCATTATTTTTAAGTGCATCTCTCCCGAAGGGATGATCATCATAATAAAGTATGTTTTTTATCCGGGATCATATTTTCGATCGTCCAGGTGATGGTGGAAACCTGCGCATGTTTGCGCTCCGCGCATTCGTGGAGACTGCAAACGGAACAGGACGAAGGAATACAGGGATCGGCATGAATGAAAAACTCCAGCTCCTGCCCCATTTCCTGACTCACGGCTTTGGAAACCGCATCCACTTCGGCATGCGCGTTTTCAAGTGAATAATACCAGGGCAGCGTAATATGTGCGTCGATATGCAGGTGCGAACCGAATTTCTGCACGCGCAGGTTATGCATGTCGATCCACTGCGGGCGGCGTTTGCTGTTGAGCAGGCCGACCAGTTTTTCGAGTTTTTCCTGGTCCGCTTCGTCGAGCAAGCTTCCCAGCGATTCGCGGAAAAGTTTCCAGCCCATACGTATGATCACTGCGCCGAGCAGCAGGGCCAGCACATTATCGAGCCAGAACCAGTTCGTGAAATACATCACCGCCAGCCCAACCACGAGCCCGGCGCTGGAAAGCGTATCGGAAAGCAGGTGTTTCCCGTCGGCGATCATAATAGCCGAGTGCATTTTCTTTCCGCGGCTCACCAGTACCCGGCCCATGAAAAAATTGCCGAGCGCAGCTATCGCGGTGAGCAAAACCCCCAGGTCGATTTTGTCAATATCCGTGGGATGAATAAAACCATAGATCGCTTTCCCGGAAATCGTGATACCGGCCAGGAAAATGAGCGCGCCTTCAAAACCGGCCGAGAGATATTCTATTTTTCCGTGGCCGTACGGATGTTCCTTGTCCGGCGGCTGTGCCGCGTACCAGGTGCTGAACAAAGCGAAAGCGCCGGCAACTACATTGATGATACTTTCCAGCGCATCGGTCAGGATGGCATTCGAATTCGTGAACAGCCAGGCCGCAAACTTGATCACAGTCAGCGCCAGGGTAAACAGCAGCATGTTGCGCATTAACCTGATTTTCGCGCGGGAGGAATCGGAAAGCATGCGTACGAAATTAAGCAAATGAACGCTGCCGGAAATGAGACGCATCAATGTGCTGCAAATCATCCGCAGTTGATTATCTTCGAATAACAAACCGGAATTATGAAACACCTGCTTACCTGTCTTTCCGCCTGCCTGTTTTTTTCGGCCGGTATATCTGCGCAATCCTTTCTAAAAAATGACAATGTTTTTATGATCGATGCCGGGCTGGGGATTTATAAAACAGAATCCGTCGATCAGCAAAACAATGATCAGGACGACGGCGATGCCGCGGCGAATATGGTTTCCATCGGCTACGAGCGCGGGCTGACCAACTGGCTGGGTGCGGGAGCAAAAATTCAGCTGGCCAATTATTTCACCGAGGTCGATTCGGGTACCGGTGCAGAACCCAACGCAGCCAGCTTCGATTTTATGGCGCTGACGAATGTACATTTTGCCCGCGGCGAGCGGAGCGATTTCCTGGTCAGCATCAATGCCGGGTATTCGCAGTTCAAATACAGTAACGGGCTTACCGGCACAGGCAGCAATATGCTTTCGGGCGGCGGATTAGTTTATGATCTCCGGCTGGTTTCGCGTTTTTATTTCAAGAAACTGCCGGTTGCGGTCGGTTTCAGCCTGGGCTACACCGGTTACAGCTACAAG
>VBWE01000081.1 GCA_006218065.1 Bacteroidota bacterium | reverse complement strand
TTATAACACGCTCAACTGGAGCCGCAGCGGGTTTTTTAAAGTTTATATCGACCACCAGATTTTACCCCGTTATAAAAATTTCAGGCTGTTAAACGAAAACGGCAGCGAAGCAAAAGCACAGGCTGTTGAACACCATTCCGACGGAACTTACTGGGTAATCTGGGCCGATGACGTACCTGCTTTTGGATTTAAAAAATACCTGGTTCAGGTGGAAGCAGATGCACCGGAACAAATGCAGGACAGAGAGAAGAACGAAATCACCACCTTTGAAAACCAGTGGTACCGCATTTCCATCGACACAGAAAAAGGGGCCATTTCGGGGCTGTACGACAAAGAAATAAACAAGGAATTGGTTGACCCGAAAGCTGAATGGAAACTGGGTGAATTTATTTATGAAACCCTCGGCAACCGCTCGCAGATGGAATCGAAAAAACTTGACAATTACAAACGTCAACCTTTAAATAAGGTTTGGTTCGATAGTTATGAAGAAGGGGCTGTTTGGAATACCGTTCGTTTCAGGGGAAATACCGAAGCTGCCAACGGTGATGGATTGTACACTTTCGAAATCAGGCTGTTCAATACCGGCAAACGCGTTGATTTGGCTTATTTCATCGAAAAGAAAATGGTTATCGAGCCTGAAGGAATTTACATCGCATTCCCTTTTGCACTCGAAAACGGCCAGCTGGCCTTCGATGTTCAGGGTGGTGAAATAAAAGCCGGCATCGATCAGATTCCGGGTTCGTCGAACGACTGGAACACGGTACAGAATTATGCACGGTTGTCGAATTCAAAGGAAACGCCGCTGATGCAGTTTGGCGGCATTAACACAGGGCGGTACAAAGCAGGAGCCACACCCGAAACTACCCATATTTACGGCTGGCCAATGAACAATTACTGGGTAACCAATTTCAATGCCGAGCAACATGGCGGGTTCGAATGGAGTTATTCCATCAGCAGCGCGGCAGAAAATTCGCAAACAGCAGCTACCCGGTTTGGCTGGGAAAATATGGTGCCTTTCCTTTCGAGGGTTTTACCGGGCGGCGGCAGCGGCGGCGGGAAAGCTGAAGGCCCGCTGATTTCAGGCTGGCCCGAAAATATTGTCCTTGTATCAGCCATGCCGGGAACGGATGGAAAAAGCGCCGTTTTTCATGTTCGCGAAACCGCAGGAAAACCTGCCCAAATCCAGTTGAAAAACGA
>VBWE01000042.1 GCA_006218065.1 Bacteroidota bacterium | reverse complement strand
ATCAAACCGCTTGCTCCCGGTAAATACACGGTCAAAGCCTCGTACGTAGGTTATCAGCCGTCTGCCGTGGAAGGTGTAGTTGTTTCGGAAGCGAAAACAACATACCTCGAGAATCCGCCCATCTCGCTTTCAGCCGGGGTGGAACTCAGCGAGGTGGAAGTCGTCAGTTATAAAGAACCGCTTATCGACCCGGATACAAAATCGGGTGGTACGGTTACACGCGAGGAATTCCTCGCCATGCCTTCCAAAAACATTAACTCGGTAGCTGCGACCACGGCAGGTGTTTACCAGGGAGATGAAGGCGGCGCACTCAGCGTCCGCGGTCAGCGCGCCGATGGTACAGCATACTTTATCGATGGCCAGCGTGTCATCGGTTCTGCAAGCCTGCCCCAGCAATCAATCGAACAGGTAAGCGTAATTACAGGCGGTGTACCTGCTCAGTTCGGTGACGCAACCGGCGGTGTTGTTAACATCACCACCCGCGGCCCGCAGAGCGCCTACTTCGGTGGTGTGGAATTGATCACATCGGAACTGCTCGACTCTTACGGATACAATTTCGTAGGCTTCAGCGTCGGCGGCCCGATCTGGATGAAAAAAGATTCGGCAAACAACCGCACCCCGATACTCGGTTTTATCCTCTCGGGTGAAGCCGTTTCGGAAAAAGATCCTGATCCGTCAGCTGTTCCTACTTATAAAGTAAAAGATTCAGTCCTGCTTTCGCTGGAAAACACACCGCTTATCCCGGCTACGCTCGGACAAGGTTTCGTCAGGGCGGCAGAACGTATCCACGCCAGCGACCTCGAACAGATCAAAGCACGTCAGAACGTAGCATCCCGCTCACTCCGACTGAATGCGAAACTTGATTTCAAACCCACGCAGAACCTCAACCTTACATTCGGAGGATCTGTCGATTACAATAATCGCCACGACTATATTTATGAATACGCACTTTTCAACCCGGTAAACAACCCGCAGTCGATTGACCAGACCTGGCGTGTTTACGGCCGCCTGACCCAGAAATTCGGCTCGGCTCAAAACCAGGATGAATCGGAAAAATCAGCATCCAATATCAAGAACGCATTCTATACCCTGCAGGTAGGTTATACCAAAGTGTATAATATCCAGCAGGACGATACTCATAAAGACCGTCTTTATGATTACGGACATATTGGAAAATTCACACAGTACAAGTCGCGTCTCTTCCTTCCGGGGAATGTAGTTTACCAGGGTGATACTGTTTTCGGATATTACCAGGCTGCCTTTACGGATTCCGCGCTCACCTTCGAGCCGGGAACTGCGAACCCGCTTATGGCCAACTACACATCACAGGTTTATGCTTACGAAGGCCAGGAGAATATTGAAACCGGCGACGACGTCCTGGCAAGCCTCGGTTTGCTCAACGGGTATCGCCCTTCGAACGTGTATTCGCTTTGGTACAATACAGGCCGCCAGTTCAACGGGTACAACATTACCGATAACTCGCAGTTCCGCGTATTTACAAACTTCTCTGCTGACGTAAAAGATCACGCGATCCAGATCGGTTTCGAGTTTGAACAGCGTAACGAAAGACTCTGGAGTGTTTCCCCGCTCGATCTATGGATTCGCATGACCCAGCTGGCAAACTATCACCTGACACAGCTCGATCTTGAAAACCCGATCCTTGTTCCGGCCGGTACCTACGATGCTTTTTACTACAACCGTGCATACGATGCAGCTTCACAGCGCTGGTTCGATAAGCAGGTTCGCGAAAAACTCGGCCTTGCCGTAAACAGCACGGATTGGATTGATATCAACTCGTATGATCCTGATTTCTTCTATGAAGGTGAGCGCGGCCTGGATATGTTCAGCGCAGAAGACCTGCTCCTGGATGGAAATAACATCGTTGGATATTACGGTTATGATGCACAGGGACACAAATTGAAGTCCAATCCTTCTTTTGACGATTTCTTCACCGAGAAAGATGCTGACGGGAACTATACCCGCAATATCGGCGCTTTCCGCCCGATCTACATGGCCGGTTATATCCAGGACAAATTCGACTTCAAAGATCTGAAGTTCAACCTGGGTCTGCGTGTCGACCGTTTCGATGCCAACCAGTATGTACTGAAGGACAAGTACCTGCTTTATGAAGCTGCAACGGTTGGTGAAGTTGACGGTTCGGCCTACAACCCGTATGGTGTGCACCCGTCCAATATGGGCAGCGATTATGTTGTTTATGTGAACGATGAGAGCCTGCACCAGATTGTAGGTTACCGTAATGGCGATCGTTGGTACGATGCTGCCGGAAACGAATTGACCGATCCGAAAATTCTTGCCCAGTCCACAACAACAGGCCAGATCACTCCCTGGCTGCTTGATCCGAGCAATGACGATGTAACGTCAAAAGCGTTCAAGGATTACGAACCGCAGCTCAACTTCATGCCGCGTATCGCTTTCGCCTTCCCGATCTCGGATGAAGCCAACTTCTTCGCGCACTACGATGTACTGACACAGCGTCCTTCCACAGGCTACCGCCTCGACCCGGTACAGTATCTGTACATGTCGAGCCGCCAGGGCCAGCTGGTCAACAACCCTGACCTGAAGCCGCAGCGTACAACGGACTATGAACTCGGTTTCACACAAACACTGAATGAGCGTAAGAACTCGGCGCTTACCCTGAGTGCATTCTACCGTGAAATGCGTAACATGATCCAGACGATCAGTGTAAACTACGCTTACCCGGTAAACTACCTTACCCTGAGCAATATTGACTTCGGTACAGTAAAAGGATTTACCGTTGCCTATGACCTGCGCCGCACCGGCGGTGTTCAGCTGACAGCCAGCTACACACTCCAGTTTGCTGATGGAACAGGATCAAGCGCTACAGAACAGGTAGGCCTGCTCAACTCCGGCCAGCCCAACCTGCGTAACCTTATTCCGCTTGATTTCGATCAGCGCCATGCGCTTGTAACCAACGTGGATTACCGTTTCGGATCAGGATCGAACTATCATGGTCCTGTTTGGAAAACCAAGAAAAAAGAAGTCCGTGTGCTTGATAACGTTGGCGCCAACGTGGTTGTACGTGCCGGATCGGGTGTTCCTTACTCCCGCCAGTTCAACGTTACACAGGATGGCGCTTTCGGTGTAGCCCAGCGTTCCACACTTAAAGGTTCTATTCACGGATCACGCCTTCCCTGGCAAGTTCGTATGGATCTTCGCATCGACAAAAACGTGGACCTGAAATGGGGCGGCAAAAAAGAAGACGGCAGTGATAAGAAAATGGCAGGACTCAATATTTACCTGCAGGTCCTGAACGTCCTCAATACCAAAAACGTGGTAAGTGTTTACCGCTACACAGGTAATGCCAACGATGACGGTTATCTCTATGCAGCCTCTTCACAGGTTGCCATCAATTCGCAAACAGATCCCCAGTCCTTTATTGATCTCTACAACGTGAAGATCAATAACCCGGGCAACTACAGCATTCCCCGCAGGATTCGTTTGGGCGTAATGCTCGACTTCTAAAACCTGGACGTGTGATTAATCCTAATACAGGAGAAAAAAAAGAAGTTAAGAACAGTAAAAAAAGAAGCAACATGAAAATCAAGCGTCAACTCTTAGCAATTCCCGTAGCAACGGCGATTCTCTTCAGCATCCATGCGGATGCAAGGGAAAACGGTGCCCGCGGACAGGCCCAGACGCCGAATAGTCAGCGTAATGTAGACCCGTCAAACCAACTCCTGGCTTCGTGTACACCTGCGACTTCGAAAACGGACCTCGATTTCAATAACGTCCGGACAACGATTCTTGCCGGCGGTGATATGTGGTGGGATCTCGTCAGTGCAAAATACGAAGTACCTAAAGACGGTGGAGCACATTCCGTATTTGCCGGTTCACTCTGGATCGGTGGTTTGGATGCGGGCGGACAGCTTAAAGTAGCCGGTATGACTTACCGTCAGACAGGTAACGACTTTTGGCCGGGACCACTGGACACTGTAAACGTATCGGTTGATCAGGATGTTTGCGATGCATACGACAAACACTGGAAAATCACCCGCAAAGAAGTGGAAGACTACGCAGAGTATCTCGCAGGCAATGCTACCCCGGGATACGTTATTCCGCAGTCGATCACAACCTGGCCCGGTAACGGGGACGCCAGCAGGAACCAGGGACGTTACCTCGCTCCTTTCCATGATGCCGATGGCGATGGTATTTACAACTATTCAGCCGGCGATTATCCCGGGTATGAACTCGGCGGTAATGTTGATTGTAAAAAAGACCAGCTTTTCGGTGACCAGACGCTCTGGTGGGTATTTAACGACAAAGGCAACGTACATACAGAAACCGGTGCGCAGGCCATTGGCCTGGAACTCCAGGCACAAGCGTTTGCATTTGCTACGAACGACGAAATCAACAACATGACCTTCTATAAGTATAAGGTCATTAACCGCTCGACTATTTCGCTGAACAGCTGTTATTTCGGAGTTTGGGTTGACTCGGATCTCGGTGCATACGACGATGACTATGTCGGATGCGATGTTGGCCGTGGTCTTGGTTACACTTATAATGGAGATGCAAACGACGGCTCCAGTGCAAGCGCACAGCCCGGTACGTATGGCGCCAACCCGCCTGCACTGGGTGTTGACTTTTTCCAGGGACCGCTTGCTGATGCAGGAGATGGTATTGATAATGATCGTGATGGAGCCCTGGATGAAACCGGCGAGCAGATCATCATGTCGAAGTTCCTTTACTATAATAACGACTTCTCGATTACCGGTAACCCGGAAAATGCGACTCATTTTTACAACTACCTGATTGGTTTGTGGAAAGACGGAACTCCGTTCACTTATGACCAGACAGGTTACGGCGGAACACAGCCCTGCGATTTCATGTTCCCGGGAAGCAGCGACCCGCTGGGTTGGGGTACGAACTTCCAGCCGCAAAGCCCCTGGGATGAAGTTACAGAAGGCAACGTTCCTGCCGATCGTCGTTTCCTCCAGTCGGCCGGTGCATTTACGCTTCAGCCCGGTGCAGTTAACTATGTTACTGCCGGTGTTGTCTGGGCGCGTGCCACTTCAGGTGGTCCGACCGCTTCGGTTAACCTGATGCGTGTAACGGACGACAAAGCGCAGGCGCTCTTCAACAACTGTTTCCAGGTGCTGAACGGACCGGATGCTCCGGATATGACGTTACAGGAACTGGATAAGGAAATCATTCTGTATCTCAGTAACAAGCCGAACTCCAATAACTACCTTGAGCGTTATAACGAGATCGATCCCCTGATTTCCCCGCTCAGCAACGATTCTACACTGGTTGCACAGAATATCCGCCTCGACAGTACATACAACTTTGAAGGATACCAGATATTCCAGCTGAAAGATGCGACAGTAACCACGACCGATCTGTACGATGCAGATAAGGCGCGGCTTGTCGCCCAGTGCGATGTCCGTAACGGGTACACGCAACTGATCAATTTTGAATTTGACCAGGCCCTGCAGGCAAACGTTCCCAAGGATATGACCCTTGAAGCGAATGACGTGGGAATAGCTCACTCATTCAAAATAACCGATGATGCCTTTGCCAGCGGCAATACCCGTTTGGTAAACCACAAGACATACTATTTCCTCGCCTTGTCTTACGGCTTTAACCAGTATATCCCGTATGCGGATGATATTCCGCCTACACCCGGAAACCCGCTTGCCGCTTCGGTAAACGGGCAGAAGAAACCGTATAAAGCAGGACGTAAAAACATCAAGGTATACAGCGCTATCCCGCATATTCCAAGCCCGGAAGCCGGTGGTACCAACCAGCAGGGAACTTACGGAACAGGACCGAAACTCACCCGTATTGAAGGAAACGGTAACGGCGGTAATGTACTCGATCTGGATGATGCTTCGACAAATGCAATCCTGTCGGCACTTTCCGTTGACCTGGGTGGAAATGCACGCGCCGATCAGATTTCTTACCTGAATGGCAGAGGCCCGGTAAATATTAAAGTGGTCGATCCGCTGAACGTTCCCGAAGGTAATTTTGAACTTAAGTTCCTGAATACTGATCCTATCGGTAACAACCTTGATCTTGTTACTGCGGATTCTGCGACATGGGTACTGACACAAACTTCACCGGTAAGCCGCTCCTGGAATTCGGATACTGTTCTGCTCATGCATAATGCAAACGAACAGATTATTCCTGAACTTGGTCTTTCCATCAGCATTACGCAGCAGAATACGATCGGTAACGATAATATTCCGACCCGGAACGGTTTCCTCGAGGCAACGATGACATTCACTGATCCGACCAAGAACTGGTTGAGCGGTATTGAAGATGCTGACGGACAAAGCAATGACAACTGGATTCGTGCAGGTTCTACCGCTGCAGGAACAGCTGGTTGCGATGTGGCAGCAGGCGATGTCGCCGCACTGGACGTGAACGGAGAATATGAAAAAGTACTCGGTGGCACCTGGGCACCTTTCCGCCTCGCTTCAATAGATGACGCTCAGAACTGCTTTATCGGACCCGGCCATCCGGGCTATATTCCAACACTGAATAAAATTGAAGCTATGGCCAGCGTGGACATCGTATTCACGCCGGATAAGAACAAATGGAGCCGCTGCATAGTCCTTGAAACAGGTCCCAACGCCGGTCTTAACGAAGGCGCCGTGAAAAAATGGCGCATGCGTGCAGGACAGTCCGTTGATAAGAACGGTAATCCTGACGGAACCGGTACAGGAATGGGTTGGTTCCCGGGTTATGCAATCAACGTAGAAACCGGTGAGCGCCTGAATATCGCTTTCGGTGAAAACTCCGCACTCGTTGCCGAGAACGGACGCGATATGAAATGGAATCCGACCACCTCGCGCACGTCACAACTGTTCGAAGATCTCTGGGGCGGTATGCATTTCATTTATGTATGGGGACATAACGGCAACCAGCGTTACGGTGCAACACCGGCGGCTCTTGCAGGGCAACGCAAAGACATGCCCGCCTATGATCAGTGCGCAGCGATCAAAACGATCATGACTTCGACCAGTGCATATACCGGTACCGGTGTTGTGTCGGAAATGCGCGAAGTACTTAACGATGTGATGTGGGTTAACATCCCGATGATCACGGAAGACCGTTTCGAATTCACCGATCCGGGCAATATGCCCTGCGAAGCGAAGATCCGCCTGCGGGTGGCCAAGCAGTACAACAAGTACTACAGCCCGATTGTGAACGCGAATATCAACTATAACGCGAACGCACTGAACCTGCCCGATTCATCGATAGCCAATGCCAACGGAAACAACCCGTACTATACGTTCAATACGAGCGACCTGATGGTTACAACGAATGATAATGCATCGGCGGTTAATGCCCTCGACCTGATCAACGTTGTTCCGAACCCGTACTATGCTTTCTCGGGATACGAAACCAGCCAGCTCGACAACCGCATCAAATTCACCAACCTGCCTGAAAAATGTACTGTACGGGTTTATACCGTAAATGGTACGCAGATCAGGAAGATCACCAAGGATTCGCCACAGACTTACGTGGACTGGGATCTGAAAAACCAGGCTGGGATTCCGGTAGCGAGCGGTATGTACATCATACACGTGGATGTTCCGGGAGTCGGTGAAAAAATCCTGAAATGGTTCGGCGTTATGCGCCCGATCGACCTGGATTCTTTCTAAGCGGAATCGCAGTAATTTACCAATACAATTTTCTCTCAACGGAATACAAGCGATATGAAAAAGCAACATAAGATACTGACAGGCCTTCTTACGGCAGGCATGATGTTGGGCACTTACGGAACCAGCAAGGCAGGTAATGAAGACCGTGCCGGGCAGGCCGGGGCAACCGAACTGCTGATCAATCCCTGGGCACGCAGCGCAGGTTGGGGAGGCGCCAATTCAGCCAGTGTACGCGGACTGGAAGCACAATTCCTCAACGTTGCAGGAACCGCTTTCACCAGGAAAACCGAACTGCTTTTCTGCCATACCCGCTGGCTGGTGGGTGCGGGAATCAACATCAACTCGTTCGGATTGACCCAGCGTGTCGGTGAAACGGGTGCGATCGGGCTCGGTGTGATGTCCATGGACTTCGGCGATATTCCGATCACTACAGTTGACCTGCCGGAAGGCGGACTCGGAACCTATTCGCCGCAGTTTACAAACATCGCCCTCTCGTATGCGAAAGGTTTTTCCGAAAGCATTTACGGTGGTCTGACAGTCAAAGGTATTTCCGAAGCGCTTCCCGACGTGGCGGCCCGCGGTGTTGCCCTTGATGCCGGTATCCAGTATGTAACCGGGAAATATGAAAACGTGAAATTCGGCATCTCGCTGAAGAACGTCGGACCGCGCATGCGTTTTACAGGCGACGGCTTGTCTTTCCGCGGCACATCGCCGAACAACTCGTATTCGATGACCCTCGAGCAGCGTTCTGCAGAATTCGAATTGCCTTCACTGGTCAATATCGGTGCAGGATATGACCTCTATTTTTCGAAAGACAGCACGACGATGAAAAATCACCGCGTCAGTTTTGCCGGTAATTTCACATCGAACTCTTTCGGAAAAGACCAGTTCATTTTCGGTGTTGAATACGCCTGGAAATCGTTGGTGATGGTTCGCGGCGGATACAATTACGAAGACGGTATCACAAGCCAGGAGAATCGCACCACCGTATTTACAGGTCCTTCTGCCGGCATTTCCATCGAACTGCCTTTCACTGAAAAGAAATCTACATTTGCGATTGATTACTCGTACCGTGCCACGAATCCCTTCCAGGGTGTTCACAGCTTCGGCGCCCGCATCAATCTCTGATAGCATACGGCATTTGCGCCGTTTCGTCAAAATTTCATAACTTTATAGAAGAAAGGAGAGTCCCGTTTCCGATAGCTATCGGAAACGGGATTCTCCTCTTGTATTAAATCACACTACGAATACATATAATTTAAGTACTGTTTACCATGTCACAAGTAAATTATTTTACCGAAGAAGGCCTTCAGAAGTTAAGAGATGAGCTGCATTTCCTGAAAACCAAGGAAAGAGCTTCCATATCCAGGCAAATTGCAGAAGCCCGCGATAAAGGTGACCTGTCTGAAAACGCAGAATACGATGCGGCCAAAGACGCCCAGGGTTTGCTCGAATTACGCATCTCCAAACTCGAAGAAACCATCAGCAATGCGCGCGTGGTTGACGAATCGCAACTCGATTCTTCACGGGTTTTTATTCTCTCCAAAGTTAAAATCAAGAATGTGAAAACGGGCCAGACTATGATCTATACGCTGGTTCCTGAAAATGAAGCCGATATGAAAACCGGTAAAATTTCCGTGAGTTCGCCTATTGCCCGGGGACTTCTCGGGAAAGAAGTAGGCGACAAAGCGGATATCACCGTTCCTGCAGGATCGCTGCATTTTGAGATACTGGAGATTTCCCGGTAACATGATGTCTTTCCGGCTAAAACCACGGACAACCGCTTTTTATATGGCGGTTGTTTGCTTGTTGGCGGGATGCGGGGAAGAAACGAAACCCGCGGCGGGCAAAAAAGAAGGATCGTTTTTTCAAAAAATACCCGGGGAACTTACGGATTTCGAAGGAAAACCGCTCGGCGTAAATTTTGATCCGGCCAAAACAACCGTCTTCGTATTTTTATCTCCCGACTGTCCCCTGTGCCAGTCGTATACCAGCCTTTTGAGCGGGATGAGCGACAGTATAAAAGCCTGCCGGATGCAATTGTTCGGGGTTTTCCCGGGTTCGTTTTATACGCCGGAAGAAATCGAAGCGTACCGGTCGGAATACGCCGTTCGTTTTCCCTGCGTGCAGGACAAGCGGATGTGGCTCTGCGATACGCTCGGGGCAACAGTTACGCCGGAAGCCTTCGTGATGGATGTGTCGGGCAAAATACTTTACCGGGGCAGGATAGACGACTGGATGTACGATATCGGCAGGAAAAAACCGGCTCCGACCCGCCACGACCTCCGGCAGGCGCTCCGTGAAGTATGTTCCGGCCGCAAAGTATCCGTTCCGGAAACTGTGCCTGTCGGATGTTTTATCGAAAAATCATGAACCGTAAACTGATCGCTGCAGCCTGCCTGCCTGTTTTGTTTTATTGCTGCTCGCCGGGCAACGACAGCGATGCGGTAAAAAATAAAAAGGACAGCGATTCCATTGCCATAGTGAAAACACTTCCCGCTAAAATTACATTCAGCGAACACGTGGCGCCCGTTATTTTTACCAATTGTTCTCCCTGCCATCGTCCGGATGGCGTTGCCCCGTTCCAGTTACTCACGTACCAGGATGTAAAAAAGAAAGCGAAAACGATCCGTTACGTGGTTTCCAACCGCATCATGCCGCCCTGGCCCGCCGATCCTTCATACACGCATTTTATCGGGGAAAAAGTACTGCCGAAAGAATCGATCGCGCTTTTGTGCCGCTGGATCGATTTGGGTTGTCCGCAAGGCGATAGCCTTAAAATGCCCGCCCGGCCTGGGTTTCCGAAAGGATCGATGCTCGGAAAGCCGGATCTCGTGGTGAAAATGCAGAAGACCGTACGCATCAAAGGAAATAACCGCGACATGTTCCTTCTGATGAAACTGCCTTATGAAATCGGGAAGGATACTTTCCTCCGGGCGATCGAATTTGTTCCGAACAATAAAAAAACAGTGCATCATGTGAACGGTTTTCTGCTCCAGTATGATGAACAGAAACCGCACGATCTTTTCGGCGGCGATTTTTATGCGGATGCCGAGCAAACGGATTTCAAAACGGCGTACCAGCAAATGCACCTGGCCTATGCGGATGGAACTTACCCGATGCTGACACCGTCTGCAGTGAATTACCTGCCCGGCGTATTGCCGTATTTTTACCCGGAAGGAGTCGGCGGACTTCGTGTAAAAAGTCACGGCGCTGTTTTCCTGAAAGACATCCACTACGGCCCTTCGGTGAAGGACGGGGAAGACAGTTCGTATTTCAATTTCTTTTTCATGCCGCATCCGCCCAAGCGGCCGCTGAAAGAACTGCAGCTCGGCACCTGGGGCTCGGCGCCGATCGTTCCGCCGCTGGTGATCCCACCCGATTCGGTAAAAAAATTTACAACGCGCCAGAAAATAAACGAGGATATTTCCATTGTTACCATCAACCCGCACATGCACCTGCTGGGAAAAACCTTTACCGGTTTCGCCATAAAACCAAACGGGGATACTATTCCGCTGATTCATATTCCGCAATGGGATTTCCGCTGGCAATATTTTTATACCTTCCCGAAAATGGTGAAGATCCCGGCGGGCTCGACCATTGTAGCGATTGGTGTTTTCGACAATACGGTCAATAACCCGCGGAACCCGAATCACCCGCCGAAAACCGTATCGGAGCGGGAAGGAAGTATGCGTACCACGGACGAAATGTTCCAGTTCATCATCAATTATCTTCCGTACAAAACGGGCGACGAAAATATCAGTCTCGAACCGGGAGCAAAAAAACAGATGTTTAACCCTTCGGGGGAGTAAAACTGAATTTCGAATGCCGGGCTCCGAATGCCGAACTCCGAATGCCGAATGCCGAAGTGTATGTGTTGAAAGAGTGGACTTCGTAATTCATTATTCGACATTTGGCGTTCGACATTGTTTCGAACTGTTTTGAAGAACTAACAACCATAATACCGATACCAATGGCAAGTATTTTTTCCAAAATCGTTTCGGGTGAAATTCCGTCGCATAAAGTTGCGGAGACGGAAAACTGCCTGGCCTTTCTCGACGTATTTCCGCTGACCCGCGGGCATGTGCTCGTTATTCCCAAAAAGGAGATCAATTACCTTTTTGATATCGAGGATGAGCTTTTTACGGAGCTGCATCTTTTTGCAAAAGAAATAGCGCGGTCGATCAAAGCGGCTGTACCCTGTATGCGCATTGGCGTTGCTGTGATCGGGCTGGAGGTTCCGCATGCGCATATTCACCTTGTTCCGATCAATTCGGTGGGCGATATCAATTTTGCGAAAGAGAAACTGAAACCGTCGAAAGAAGAACTGGAAGCTACGGCGCGTGAAATCCGCGAGGCATTTCTTTCGCTGCGCGGGTCAGGCTTTTCGCCCGGGATTATCGGCCAGGAATGATTTCCAGCTGCTGTGTTTTTTCTCCGTGGAAAGCCCGTTGTGCTGGAAGTGATGGCACACGGCTGCCGCGAGCCCGTCGGTAGCATCGAGGTATTTCGGCATTTCCCGTATGGTCAGCAGGTTTTGCAGCATGGCCGCCACCTGCTCTTTGGACGCGTTCCCGTTCCCGGTGATCGACATCTTGATTTTTTTCGGACTGTATTCGAAAATGGGAATGTTGTGCGTGAGCGCTGCGGCAATGGCCACACCCTGCGCCCGCCCGAGTTTCAGCATCGACTGTACGTTTTTGCCGAAGAAAGGCGCTTCCACGGCAAACTCGTCCGGCAGGTGTTTGTTGATCAGTTCAACCGTTTTTTCAAAAATGGTTTTGAGCTTCAGGGCCGGGTCGTTCAGCTTGTCGAGTTTGATTACACCCATCTCGCAGAGCTGCATATTCCTGCCGCTGATCTGCAAAACGCCGAAGCCCATGATCACCGTTCCCGGATCGATGCCGAGGATGATTTTATCCGTTGATTTTTTCTGAGCGCTTGTTTTTTTCACGTGCGGAACCGGGTGATCCTGTTTTTGCAACAGGCTTCCTGCGAAGATACAAATAACGGAAAGCCGGAACTGTTCATTTTGCTTACTTTTAGACTACCGCAGGTATGGACCGAAAGCAGAAATACAGGATAGCAGGTTACTGCATCAAAACAGCCATTGCGGTTTTCGCGGTTGTTTATATCGGTTACAAAATTTATCGTCACCGTCACGATTTCGACCTGCTTTCCGCCCAGCTGACCGTTGAAAACCTTTGGTGGCTGTGGATTCCCGTGCTGCTCCTCGGTGCGATCAACTGGATGCTGGAAGCGCAGAAATGGCGTTTCCTGGTGGCTCCCGTCGAACGTATTTCACTTTCGAAGTCGGTGCAGGTTGTGCTGGCGGGTGTGGCGCTGGGTGTGGCCACGCCGAACCGTACGGGTGAATTCCTCTCGCGTATTTTTTCACTTTCCGCCGAACGAAAAGGCGAAGCGCTGGTCCTGGCCGGCGTAGGCAGTTTTGCACAATTCCTCGTATCTGTTTTAATGGGTTTGCTCGGTTTCCTCGTGCTGAAAAACCGGTTCACGCTTCCGCTGTTTAATGACCAGTACTGGGTATGGCTTTTGCTAGGTTTTCTTTTTGCGCTGGTACTTGTTTTCCTCGTGCTGCTTTTTGTCGAAACCTGGCGCGTGATTATTTTCAATCTCCCGGGATTGCGGCGGTATAAAAAATACTTCGATATTCTTTCGGAGATGACCCTGCGCGGACACTTCACCGTATTCCTGTTTTCGCTGCTGAGGTACCTCGCGTATGCCACGCAGTTTGTGCTGCTGCTGCGCCTTTGCGGGGTTGTGCTCGATCCGTACCAGGCATATGCGATGGTTGCCGTAACGTATTTTGCGGTAACGGTAATTCCCAGTTTTGCGCTCAGCGAAGTGGTGGTACGCGGTTCGGCGGCTATGGTATTTATCGGCGAACCGGCTCAGAATCCGGCGGGCGCGCTGGCGGCATCGCTCATTATCTGGTTTATCAATATCGTAATACCCGCATTGGCCGGAATTGTTTTTATTTACCGTTTGCGTTTTTTCGGAAAGCGGGAAGAAGATGGGACGACTTAGCATTTATATCGAATGGGCGCTGGCCCTGGTAACGATGACCGTTTACGGATTGGTCATGCTTCGTCTTGTTTGGATGTGGCTGCGGGCAAAAAAAGGAACGGAAGAAGTATCTGCGCCTGTTTTTGTTACGATCATCATTCCCGTGCGCAACGAATCGGCCAATATGGAGCGTTGCCTCGAATCGGCCATGAGCCAGGATTACCCGGAAGATTTGCTGGAGGTTATCGTGGTGGATGATTTCTCGGAAGATGAAACATGCCGGGTCGCCTCGGAAACCGCCGCCCGGAAAAAGTTCCGGAATTTCCGTTTGCTGCGCCTGTCCGAAAACGGGGAAACATCCGGCAAAAAAGCCGCGATAAGCTACGGCGTAGAGCAGGCGCGGGGATCGGTCATAGTAACAACGGATGCAGATTGCATCGCTGGTCCAAAATGGATCCGTTCCCTGGCCGCGCATTTTGAAAACGGGAAAGTGGATTTCGTGATTGCTCCCGTGCTTCTTGAAAATGAAAAGTATTTTTTCGATTACCTGCAGGGATTGGAAATTACGGGACTTGCTTTGGTTACCGGTGCTGCGGCTGCGTCGGGTAAACCGATCCTGTGCAACGGCGCAAACCTGGCGTATACCAAAGATGTTTTTCATAGAGTGGGTGGATATACCGGCGACGGGCTGGCTTCGGGCGACGATGTATTGCTTTTGCAGCGTATTTTGGAAAAGCAGGCGGGAAAAGTGGCGTATGCCGGAAGCCCGGATGCCGTTGTTTATACTTCGGCGCAAAAAAATCTCCGGGCATTTTTCCAGCAGCGCAGGCGGTGGGTTTCGAAATTTTCGGCGCTGCGTTCTTTGCCTTTGCGGGTTACGGCTGCCATCGTTTTTGCGACCAACCTGCTGGTCCTGGCCGGGCCGGTGTTAGCCTTCTTTTTTCATGGCTTTATCCTGCCGTATTTGCTGCTGGTCGTGATCAAATCCGCCATTGATTTTTTGTTCTTATCTTTAGCCGCTTTGTATTTCCGCAAGCCGCGGCTCCTTCATTTTTTTATCCCGGCCCAGTTGCTTTATTCGATTTACCTGGTTACGGCAACGTTGGGTGGTTTGACAGGCAGATATACCTGGAAGGGCAGAAGCAGCAGAAAAAAATGAGCTGAAAACCCATGATGAAGGGAGACCTTAAAGCGAAAAAATCCGGGAAAGAACGTTCCTATTCACTTTCACGCGTTGCCTGGCAGCGCCTGAGGCGGAACAAACTGTCTATGACCGGTTTGTTCATCATCGTGGTCGCCATTATTATTTCCATGCTGGGATACCTGATTACTCCCGATTCCTCGCCGGATACCGATATCCAGATACACCAGCTGGCTATCCAGAAACCGGGTTTTACCTGCGATATCCTGTACGAGCGGAAAAACGAGGAAAGCCATAAAACCAATTTCTTTAATAAAATGATCTGGGGTGAGCAGAGTGATTATAAGCTCATTCCTGTTTACGGGTATTATTTTGAAGACAACGATATTGTGGTTGAAGAATACACGGCTACTACCCCGAACAACGGTACCACACTGCACCTGAATCTCGCCGATGTTGCCTACGCCATCGACCCGACTTTTCCTGTTGTAAACGATGTGCAGAACGGCGTCATGGAATTTTACGCTTTCGGGTCGAAAACGAAGATCCGTAAAACGAGGAAGGAACTCCAGGCGGAAGTGAAGCTGAACCTGAAGAAGAAAAAATTCGTACTCGGTACCGACCGCCAGGGCCGCGACATGCTGAGCAGGCTGATGATCGGAACGCGGATTTCGCTGTTTGTCGGGCTGGTCTCCGTACTGATTTCCGTGGTCATCGGAATTTTTATGGGTGCGCTTTCCGGTTTTTTCCGCGGCTGGGTCGACGATTTTATCATGTGGCTCATCAACGTGGTCTGGTCGATACCGACCCTGCTGCTGGTGATCGCCATCACGCTCGTACTGGGCAAAGGCATTATCCAGGTATTTATCGCAGTAGGTTTGACCATGTGGGTAGAAACGGCGCGGGTGGTGCGCGGGCAGATCCTGAGCGTGCGTGAAAAGGAATATATCGAGGCCGGGAGATCGCTTGGTTTTGGAAATATGCGGCTTATTTTCCGCCACGTACTGCCGAACGTCATGGGACCGGTTGTCGTGATTTCGGCCATGAATTTTGCCAATGCGATCCTGATCGAGGCCGGCCTGAGTTTCCTCGGCATAGGTGCGCAGCCGCCCACACCTTCGTGGGGAGCGATGATCAACGATCACCGGGGGTATATCCTGGTAGATGCCGCTTACCTGGCTATTGTGCCGGGGCTTGCCATCATGCTGATCGTGCTGGCCTTTATGTTTCTTGGGAACGGATTGCGCGACGCGATCGATTCCAAAATGTCGGATGAAGATGCAATTATGGGCACCTGATTGTATTGTCAGCACAGTCCTTTTTTCTATTTTAGCTCACACACACAAGTTTAATAACACGCATTTATGCATATTGCCATTGCAGGAAATATCGGTTCAGGAAAAACAACACTGACGACGCTCTTAGCCAAGCATTACGGCTGGCAGGCTCATTTTGAAGATGCGGACGACAATCCATACCTGAACGATTTTTACGAGGATATGCAACGCTGGTCGTTCAACCTGCAGATTTACTTTCTGAACAGCAGGTTTGCCCAGATGCTCGATATCCGCCGGAGCGGGCGAAACGTGATCCAGGACCGGACCATATTCGAGGATGCGCATATTTTCGCGCCGAACCTGCATGCGATGGGATTGATGACCACGCGTGATTTTGAAAACTACTTTTCATTGTTCAGGCTGATGGAACAGCTTATCCAGGCTCCGGACCTGATTATTTATCTCCGCGCTTCCGTGCCGACACTCGTCAGCCAGATACAGAAACGCGGGCGTGATTATGAAAACTCGATCCGTATCGATTATCTCAAACGCCTGAACGAACGTTACGAAGCCTGGGCTTCCACCTACGAGATGGGCAAAATCATGATCGTAGATGTGGATGAGAATAAATTTCATGATAACCCGGAGCATCTCGGCGAGATTATCAATAAGATCAATGCGGAGATTAATGGGTTGTTTTAGTTCTCGGCTGCGCTCGAACTGACAAGTTATCCTGCGCTCGAAATAATAAGATCGTAAACCGGCTTTGTTTTCTACGGTTGCCCGCCTCCTCCGCCCCGGGCGGAGGAGGCGGGCAGTCGCTTGAAATGAGGCAAACGTTCTAACTGCTTTTTCATTCATACTAAAGGTGTGTGATTACCGGTTGCTCTGTTGAGCCTGGATTTGTAAATTTGAGGGAGCAGCGTCAGTGCGTTAGTTAGTGATCATTGTATCGACCGCCAGCACAAACGTATTACGAATAGAAAATAAAACAGGATGAAAAAAGTATTGACAATAATTTCGCTTGTAACACTTCTTGCAAGCTGTGATTCGACAACTAAAAAAACAAGCAATATGGAAAACCAAAAAAATCAAACGGACAGTTCAACTTCACCTGTTGATACAACACCAAAGGTGACAGGAATTGGCGGCATTTTCTTTTTTTCAGACAATCCGAAGGAAACGAAAGAATGGTATGCCAAAAATTTAGGAGTTGAAATCAATGACTGGGGTTCGAGTAGTTTTGAATCCAGGAACGTTGACAGGCCTGACGAGATAAATTCGCTGCAATGGAAGCCTTTCAAAAAAGGAGATGACTATTTTTCCCCGTCCAAAAAAGATTTTATGATTAATTACCGGGTTCAGAATATTGAAGGACTTGTAAACAAACTCAAAGAAAACGGAGTAACCATACTGGACAGTATTGCGGCTTACGACTATGGCAAATTTGTCCATATCATGGACGCAGAAGGCAACAAGATTGAACTATGGGAGCCTGCTGACTGAAAGAGCGGGTTTTGAAATCGTTGGCCGGACATCGAAAAACAGGCCTGGGGTTCGCTATTATGTTGACACTTCATTTCGACACGACTTCGGACGATAGGAAAAGCAGGTCTTCGTACTAACAAGAGTCTTATTAAAAGAAAAATCCCTTCGAACTTAACCGAAGGGATTTTTCTTTTAATGCGGTGAAGATTTATTTTTTCGTGCCTTTCAGGTTGAAGGCGATTCCGAAATTATCATAAACGAATTTGTCGGCCAGGTCGCTGAAGAACGCTTTTGAAGCATAACGGACATTCCATTTGCTGCGGTCAACCTGGAAGTCGGCGACAACCCCGATGTTCGCTCCGTCGATGGTGATCGTTGCCGGGAAATTGATTTCGTTGGTGATGCCTTTAACCGTCAGGTTCGCTTTCACCATGTAATTGTTTTTCGTGATCGGTGTGATGCTGATGATGTCGAGCTTCGATGTGGGATACTGGTTCACGGCAAAGAATGCCGTGTCTTTGAGGTGATCCACGAACTTCCTGTTCCAGGTGCTGTCCGTTACATCGGTGTTGACGATCGTGCGCATGTCGATTTCAAAACTGCCTTTGGCATTTCCTGCGCTGTCGATCGTAAGGCTGCCGGAAGCAAGCTGGATGGTTCCGATATGCTGCCCGGTCGGTTTTTTGCCCGTCCAGAGCAGGTTATTGGAATTTTCGAAAGCGTAATTCCCGGAAGCGAGTACAATACCCGGAGCGGAATCCCCGGCGCTTACCGTTCCGTGTGCCGACTGAACAGCGATATACGGCGCGATAACCAGCGAAACGATGGACATCAGTTTGATGAGGATGTTCATCGAAGGACCGGAAGTGTCTTTGAAAATGATTTTTTTGCATTATCCCAGGCGCCGCCGGCGTTGTTCTGGAAGATACCCATAAGCACGCCGGAAACGGTAACACCGGCAAGCAGTCCGCCGAGCATTTCCGCGGAAGATGCATTCTCGAACATGCCTTTGAAACCAAAGCCCACGAGGATCGGTACGAGCAGCGCGATGGCGCCCGGCAGGATCATTTCGCGGATGGATGCTTTGGTGGAAATGGCCACGCATTTTTCATATTCCGGTTTCGCTTTGTATTCCATGATACCGGGAATTTCGCGGAACTGGCGGCGAACTTCGTTCACCATGTCCATCGCTGCACGGCCTACGGCGGCAATCGCAAGCGAAGAGAAAATAAAGGGAATCATGCCGCCCACGAAGAGCATCGCAAGCACAGGCGCCTTGAAGATGTCGATGGCCGATATCCCGGCAACGCCTACGAATGCTGCAAAAAGTGCGAGTGACGTAAGCGCTGCCGAAGCAATGGCGAACCCTTTACCTGTTGCGGCTGTAGTATTGCCCACGGCGTCGAGGTTGTCGGTGCGTTCGCGTACTTCCGGCGGAAGCTGGCTCATTTCGGCAATACCGCCCGCGTTATCGGCAATCGGTCCGAATGCGTCAATCGCAAGCTGCATGGCTGTTGTGGCCATCATGCCGGCTGCGGCGATTGCCACACCGTAAAGCCCTGCAAAGAAATACGAAGCCATGATACCGGCAGCCAGTACGAGAATAGGTACTACGGTAGATTCCATTCCGACCGAAAGACCGCCGATGATGTTGGTGGCATGACCGGTAGCTGAACGCTGGATAATGGAATTGACGGGACGTTTTCCCATCGCAGTATAAAATTCGGTGATCATACTCATCAAAGCGCCGACCACAAGACCGATGGCGATGGCGATGAATACGCTGACGTTCGTGAATTCGTACCCGCGGATCGCCATTTTTTCGGGCAGCATCCACATCACGAGGAAATAACAACTGATAACGGTGAGAATGATCGACGACCAGTTGCCCATGTTGAGTGCAGCCTGTACGCTCGATTTTTCACCTTTTATGCGAACGAAGAACGTACCGATGATGGAAAAAATAATCCCGATACCGGCAATCACCATGGGCAGCAGGATCGGGGAGAGGCCGCCAAACTTGTCGGCAGACGCATCGATCTTTGGTATAAATACCGCCGCCTACACGGGCAAAAAGTGCGATCGATTCGGCACCGAGGGAGAAACCGGTAAGTACTTCAATGGCGCGCTTCATTTCCTCGCCGCTCACTGCGCTGTCTTTGACGAACATGGTATAGAATACGATGAAGAGCGAGCCGAGACCGAATACTGCGAGACCCGCTACTCCAAGTCCCATAACGGTGCCGCCGGTGAAGGATACTTTAAGCGCCCTGGAAAGACTGGTGCGTGCAGCCTGCGTGGTGCGCACGTTGGCACGTGTCGCGATTTTCATTCCTATATAACCGGCTGTGGCGGAAAATACTGCGCCGATGATGAACGCAACAGCAATGAGCCAGTGTGAATGGATTTTCATCCCGTTCACTTCATGAATGGTTCCGCTCCATGCGAGCAGGGCCGCGGCTACGATTACGAAATAGCTCAGGATTTTCCATTCTGCTTTCAGGAAAGCCATCGCGCCGCGTGCAATATACCCGGCCAGTTCCTGCATTTTCTGATCGCCCGCATCCTGCTTTGTCACCCAGGCTGCTTTGATAGCCATTACGATTAATCCCACGATTCCGAGTGCAGGGACGAGATAAAGAACGTATTCGTTCATTTTTAATCTTTATTTGTTAATAATCAGGTACTTATATCGGTTTTTCAGTGCTTGGTTTTTGAAAAACAGGCTGCAAACATACAAAAGAAAAACTGATTTGCGAAAAGGCTTTCGCGGGCTGTTTTACAGGTTGGATTCAAATAAAAAGAGGCCGTTCCTTCACGAACGGCCTCTTTATTATTCGGGTTCAAACCGGTTATTTCCGGATGATGATTTTTTCCTGTTTTACCTGCTTGTTTTCATTGGCCAGGCGCACGAGGTAAATACCGTCTGCAAGATCACTGCTGCTGATGTTATTCACACCGGCAATAACCTGTTTGCGGATTATTACCTGCCCGAGGCTGTTCAGCATTTCGAATGTGCCGTTGAAATCAATGCTGAGGGTGAACTCGCCGTTATTCGGGTTCGGGTAAATTTTTACCTGGCCGCTGAACAGGTTCGAAGCAAGTCCTGTACATACGTCCACCCAGATTGTATCCGTAGCTGTTCCGGTACATCCGGCGGTATCTGTATATGTGTACGTAATTACATGCGCACCGGTACCGGCAGTTGCAGGATCGAACATGTTGCCGGTAACAGCTGTTCCGCTCCAGGTACCGCCTGCAGGCGATTCACCGGTAAGCATCGCAGCGGCATCGGCAAGGCAAAGCGTATCCACCGCGATGGAAAGTGTAACCGTGGGTGCGTTCGGATCGTTGAGCGTTGCACCGGTTGTTGTAGTGCATCCGTTTGCATCGGTGATCGTACAGGTATATCCGCCGGCTCCGGCACCGGAGAGATCTTCATTGGTGCTGCTGTCGCTCCAGAGATACATATAACCGCCTGTTCCGCCGCTTGTGCTGATGGCGATCATACCGTCCGTCGCGCCGCAGGCTGACGGGTTCAAAGTAGAATCGACTGCAGCAGACAAGGCCGTGGGCTCGGTGATGCAAACAACAACAGTGGTGGTGCAACCGTTGGCATCAGTAATGGTGCAGGTATAGCAACCGGCGCTTAATCCTGATGTGGTAGGTGCCGTTCCTCCTGTCGGCGCCCACGAGTAACTGTAAGGCGCTGTGCCGCCGGATGCGTTTGCTGTTGCAGATCCGTCTGTGCCTCCGAAGCAGCTCACGTTTGTTTGCGATGATGTAGCGGCAAGGGCGGTGGGTTCGGAAATAACGACGGTCTGTGTGGTTGTACATCCGCTGATATCCGTAATGGTGCAGGTGTACGTTCCGGGAGCAAGCCCGGTAGCCGTATCTGATGTTCCGCCCGATGGCATCCATAAGTAGGAATAGGTGGGTGTGCCTCCGCTTGCGGTAACTACGGCCGTTCCATCATTGTTTCCGTTGCAAAGCACATCCGTGGATGTTGCCGTTGCAGCGAGTACGGCAGGTTCGGTTACGCTGACGGTGGCTGTTGACGAGCATCCGAAAGAATCCGTGATGGTGCACGTGTATGTTCCCATTGTAAGACCGGTTGCAATCGCCGCTGTTCCGCCCGAGGGCATCCAGTTGTATGAAAGCGTACCGGATCCGGTGGCGTTTACCGTAGCTGTACCGTTTGTTCCGCCGTTGCACGACGGTGAAGTGGACGTGACCGAATTGACTACCGGCAGCGGGATTTCCGTAACTGTAATTCCGACAGAAGCCGAGTCAAAGCAACCGTTAACATTGGTTTTGGTCATGTTGTACACACCGGGAACAGTGGCCACGTACGTATTCGTATTGGCGCCCGGAATAATGACGCCGTTCAGGTACCACTGGCTGGTTCCGCCCGAACTTCCTGTGAGCGTGGTGCTGCCGCCTGTGCAGAAATTCGCATTTCCGCTGAGCGTTACTACGGGAAGTGAGTTTACGGTTACTGTCAGCGTAGCAGCAGAAGTACATCCGTTTGCATCCGTAGCGGTAATCGTGTACGTTTCCGTAGCTGTCGGGCTGAGGGTTTGGTTTGCTCCGCCCAGGTTTCCGGGCATCCAGTTGAATGTAACAACTCCCGTTCCGCCGGTTGACGATGCCGATGCATTTGTACCTGATCCTGCACAGATTGTTGAAGGTGTAGCAGAAGCGCTGGCTACCAGCAACGCCGGTTGCGTAATGTTGAACGTTTGTGTTGTAACGCAACTGTTGGCATCCGTTACCGTGCAGGTCCATGTTCCGACAGTGAGCCCGGTTACCGAAGCGGTACCATCGCCGGTCGGGTTGCCGGGTGTCCAGTTGTAGGAGTAAGCTGTCGTTCCACCGCTTACTGTTACTGAAGCCGCGCCGTTCGATCCCCCGTTGCAGGAAATATTCGTTTGTGATGCAGCAGAAGCCAACAGCACAGGCGGTTCAGTGATCGTTATCACTACCATTGTAACGCATCCGTTGGCATCAGTAATGGTGCATGAATATACTCCGGCACAAAGTCCGCTTATGGATGAAGTTGTTTGTCCGCCGGGAGACCATAAGTAAGTATATGCCGGTGTTCCCCCGGTTACTATGAGTGCAACGGATCCATTACAAGCGCCGTTACAGGTTACGTTCACCTGGGATGAAATGGATGCTGTAAGTGCGGGCGGCTGCGTGATGTTGAATGTTCGTGTGGCTACGCAGGAGTTCGCATCGGTCACAGTGCAGGTCCATGTACCGGCAGTAAGACCGGTAACAGAAGCTGTTCCATCGCCTGTCGGGTTACCGGGCGTCCAGTTGTATGAGTAAGACGTAGTTCCACCGCTTACTGTTACTGAAGCCGCGCCGTTCGATCCGCCGAAGCAGGCAACGTTTGTTTGCGAAGCAGGCGACACTACCAGTGCGCCGGGTTGTGTGATGTTAAACGTTTGTGTTGCCACGCAGGAGTTCGCATCGGTAACTGTGCAAGTCCATGTGCCGGCAGTAAGACCAGTTACCGAAGCAGTACCATCACCGGTCGGGTTGCCGGGCGTCCAGTTGTAGGAGTAAGCTGTTGTTCCACCGCTTACAGAAACGGAAGCCGCGCCGTTCGAACCGCCGTTGCAGGAGATGTTCGTTTGCGATGCAGCAGAGACAACCAGCGCGGTGGGCTGTGTGATGTTGAATGTTTGTGTGGCTACGCAGGAATTTGCATCAGTAACCGTGCAAGTCCACGTTCCTGCAGTAAGACCGGTTACCGAAGCAGTACCATCACCGGTCGGGTTGCCGGGCGTCCAGTTGTAGGAGTAGGCAGTCGTTCCACCGCTTACGGAAACCGAAGCAGCGCCGGTTGATGCGCCGTTGCACAAAATGTTCGTTTGTGAAAGCGCCGAAGCAACCAGTGCGGAAGGCTGCGTGATATTAAATGTTACTGTGGCTGTGCAACTGTTTGCATCGGTCACGGTGCAGGTCCATGTACCGGCAGTTAAACCGGTAACAGAAACTGTTCCGTCGCCTGTCGGGTTGCCGGGAGTCCAGTTGTAGGTATAAGGACCAGTTCCGCCGGTTGCTGCGTTAACCGAAGCTGCGCCGGTCGATGCGCCGTTGCAGGAAATATTGGTTTGCGATGCTGCCGTCAGTGAAGGCCCTGCGACCGTAGTTACAGCTACTGTGAGGGATAAAATACAACTGTTGGCATCAGTGATCGTGCAGGTATAATTTCCTGCAGCCAGGTTTGTTGCCGATGCCGTTGTTCCGCCACTCGGCGCCCAACTGTAAGTATAAGAACCTGCTCCGCCGCTGACACTGGAAACTGTTGCTGTTCCTGTGTTGGAAGTACATGCGGTAGGAGTAGAGCTGATGCTGCCTGTAATGGCTGCGGGTTGTGTGATGCTGAAAGTCTGGTTAGCTGTGCAACTGTTTGCATCCGTAACGGTACACGTCCATGTTCCGGCGATGAGTCCCGTAACGGAAACTGTTCCGTCGCCTGTCGGGTTACCGGGTGTCCAGTTGTATGTGTATCCACCGGCACCGCCGGTAGCGGCATTCACTGAAGCAGCACCGGTTGATCCGCCGAAGCAGGCAATGTTTGTTTGCGATGCTGCGGTTAATGAAATCGCGGAAGGCTGCGTGATGTTAAATGTTTGTGTGGCTACGCAGGAGTTTGCATCAGTCACGGTGCAGGTCCATGTACCGGCAGTAAGACCAGTAACAGAAGCAGTACCATCACCAGTCGGGTTGCCGGGCGTCCAGTTGTACGAGTAAGC
>VBWE01000071.1 GCA_006218065.1 Bacteroidota bacterium | reverse complement strand
CATTTACATCGACGCGTATTTTCCCGGCGGCCTGCGTGGCATCGCTCATCAGGATACATCCGCGGCTGCGCGTGATTTTTGAAATTCCGGCGAGCGGCTGGATCACACCTGTTTCGTTATTCGCCAGCATGATGCATACGAGGATCGTATCGGGACGGATGCTTTTTTCGAGTTCCTGTAAATCGACGAGGCCTTCGCGATCGACCGGGAGCCGGGTTATTCCGGCGCCTTTTTTTTCGAGGTACGCGCAGGTATCGAGCACCGCTTTGTGTTCGGTTTGCGCGGTGATGATGTGCTTTCCTTTTCCCGCATACGTTTCGTACACGCCTTTGATGGCGAGGTTGATCGCTTCGGTGGCGCCGGAAGTGAACGTAATTTCCTGCGGATCAGCGCCGATAAATTCCGCTACCTGGCCGCGCGCCTTTTCAACCGCACGCGCAGCTGCAAGTCCGAAAGTATGCGTGAGACTCGCGGCGTTCCCGAAATCCTGTGAAAAAAAAGGCAGCATGATTTCCAGCACCTGCTGATCGACAGGAGTTGTGGCATTGTGATCGAGATAAATGAGCGGCTGCATCCAAATGCAAAGATACTGGATCGAACTGCGAATGCCGAACTCCGAAAGCCGAAGTGAATGCAATCCAAAATCGGCATTCGACATTCGGAGTTCGGCATTCGAAATTCACGAGCCGGCATTTATAAAAAAGAAGCGCACCGTCTCCCGTCGGTGCGCTTCTGAAATTACCCCAAAAACAAACAAGCGGGGGAGGAAAGAACGATCTTTATGGTTGTTTTACCAGTATCTTTTTTGCATCCTGTTCACTTGCCTCGGGCTGTGCTGCCAGTCTTACAACGAGCAGGCAGGCGAAGGCTAACAGTATGCCGATTATTTTCAGAACTCGCTGTGCCATGGTCATCATGGATTTGCTGATACAAAAATGTAATAACGGGATGGAAGCAACAAACGAAAATGCGAATGTCTTACGCGTTCAATGAAAATACGGGCACAATTACGGCTTGTTTCGTGGCGTAAAATGCCTGATTATCTTACCTGTCCAATTTTGTTTTTTCGCTTCAAAAAGTCGATATAATTCCTGTTTTTTTCATCCGGGCGCGGAAATATCAAAGTAACTTTGCGGCAGATCACGTCATTTTTGTGCCGAACGTCCGCCGTAGTTTTCTTCTTCTTCACCTGATTGTTTTTATCTGGGGCTTTACAGGCATTCTCGGGAAACTGATTTCGCTCGGAAGTTACCAGCTCACCTGGTACAGAACAATCCTGGCCGCGTCGGGCATCCTGGTGTGGCTTTTATTCAAAAGAAAATCGCTGCGGATCACGGGAAATGCCTTTCTGAAATTTGCGGGAGTAGGTGCGATCATTGCGCTTCACTGGATTACTTTTTACGAAGCCATCAAAGTATCGAACGTGTCGGTGGCGCTCGCCTGTTTTTCCTGCGGAGCTTTATTCGCCGCATTCATCGAACCGTTTTTTTTCAGAAGACGCATCCGGCTGTACGAGATTTTTTTCGGCGCGATCGTAATCGTTTGCCTCTGGATGATCTCCAACGTGGAAGCGAAATATACCTGGGGCATCCTGCTGAGCATCGTGGCGGCATTTACTTCCGCACTGTTCGGTGTGCTGAACGGACTGCTGGTGAAAAAACACGATGCCGGCGTAATTTCTTTTTACGAACTGCTCGCGGGTTTCGGCATCATGACCATTTTCCTGCTTGTTACCGGGGATCTCGAAGCAGGTAAAATCGCCATGTCCGCTGCCGACCTGGGCTGGCTGCTGACGCTTTCGCTGGTATGCACGTCGTTTACTTTTGTGACCAGCGTTTCGATCATGAAAGAAATCAGTCCATACACGCTCGTGCTGACGGTGAACCTGGAAAGCGTGTACAGCATCATACTCGCCTACTTTATTTTCGGCGATGAAGAAAAAATGTCGCTGACTTTTTATTTATGTACCGTAGTTATTATCGCCACGGTGCTGGCCAACGGCTGGTTCAGGCAGCGGATGGAGCGGATCAAAAACGGACCAGCTGCGTCGTAGCGGTTTGCCCTTCAGTAATCACGCGCAGCGTATACGCACCCGGCGACAATTTATCCAAAGGCAGCGTCAGCGTTTGTTTCCCGGCGTTCATGCGTTCGCGAGAAACTTCCAGGATCTGTTTTCCGAGCACGTCGTACACGAGTACCGAAACTGTTCCCGGTGCGGTCAGATCAAAACCGATTACGGTATAATCCTGCGCAGGATTGGGATAAAGTTCCAGGTTCATCTGCTTCGCAGCGTAATCGTTTATGCCGTTGGGCTGAATCTGCACCGTATCGCAAAACGTGCTGGTGCAGTTCTGCGGCGTGGTCATCGTTACACAAACCGTATATGTGCCGGGCGTTGCGTATGTATGTGTGGCGACAGTTCCCGTTCCGAACGGACTTCCATCGCCGAAATCCCAGCTGTACGTATTGAAGATGCTGAGCGGCGAAGCGGTAAACGTTTGTATCAACCCGAGGTTGAGGTTCGTAAAAGTAACCGGGCAACTGGTCTGCGCAGGAATGATGACCGTATCGCAGAAGGTGCTGGTGCAACTGGTTGACGAATCGACAATCGTGAGGCAGACGGTATATGTTCCCGGCGTGCCGTACGTATGCGTTGTGATGATCCCGTTGGCCGTGGGACTTCCGTCGCCGTAATCCCAGGTGTATGTCCAGTTGAAATTCGCCGGCGTAGCAGTAAATGTCTGCACATTTAAAACCGGGTTATTGGTAAATGTTGCGTTGCAGCTGGGCAGTGCAATATTCACAACAACCGTATCGCAAATAGTATCGCTGCAGATTCCGGCCGTATCGGCCACCACCAGGCAAACGTTATATGTCCCGGAACTGGCGTACTGATGCGCCACAGCTACACCTGTTCCCGTAGTGCTGTCGCCAAAAGTCCAGTTGTACGTAAGCGCAAGCGAAGCCGGCTGCGCCTGGAAGTTCACATTTCCTGTAACGGTATCCACGTTTGCTGTAAACGAAGGATTTGTTCCGCCGTTTACCAGGATCGTATCTGAAAAACTACTGGTGCAGAAAGTACTGGTGATGATATTCAGCGTTACGATGTACTGTCCGCATGCTGCGTATGTGTGCTGCGGATTCTGAACAGTGGACGGCGCGGTAAGGTCGCCGAAGTTCCACAGCCAGGTGGTTACCGTACCCGAAGAAGCCGTAGATGCATCAGTGAACGTGAAATTATTTCCCGCGTTTGTATAGGTGAATGCGGCCTGGCATTGTGCGGAAAGCCGGCCGGCGGAAAAAAGAACGGTCAGTAAAACAATGCTGCGTAAGAGGTGTTTCATGAAAAAGGATGTTTACAGGTTCGGGGGTAAAGTTAAGGAATATGGTCCTTGACTCACCCCCCGGCCCCCTCTCTCCGGGTGAGTTTCGTCTCTTTTCCAAAATGCTGTC
>VBWE01000041.1:12915-33107 GCA_006218065.1 Bacteroidota bacterium | reverse complement strand
CCGACATCAATGGTGTGGTGAACGGAACGACCTGGAACTGGGGTTTCGCTACCGGTAGTGCAACTTCCGTCAACTACCAGGTGAAAATCGAGGCGAAATATTCCGTTGGCGAATACGATATCCTCGTGCTTTCCGCGCAGGAATCTACCGGGTTGGAGCGTTGGCTGATCGACAACGGCTATAAAATTCCCGAAGGCGCCAAAGAAGTACTCGATCCGTATATCAAGAGCAACCTGAAATTTTTCGTGGTGAAAGCGAATACCGATGAGATGAAACGTCTCGGCACCAATAAACTGCGCCCGATCCAGATCAGTTACAGTTCTCCGAAATTCATGCTGCCCATCCGCCTCGGCATGGCCAACGCTACTGCTGCGCAGAATATGGTGATTTACGCGTTCACCAAATCAGGGCGGATTGAAACGACGAATTACAGCACGGTGAAAATGCCGACAGATAAAAACGTACCGCTTTTCGTGAAAGATAAATTCGGAAGTTTTTACAAATCGGTTTTCACGCGCAGCTATAAGCGTAACGGTAAAAAATCCGTATTCCTCGAATATGCCTGGGATATCAGTGGAGCCGTTACGCAGTTCTGCGATCCCTGCGTGGGTGATCCGCCGATGCTGCAGGATTTGATGAACGCCGGTGTGGACTGGGTGAAACAATACCACACCGGCTATGAAGGAAACGTATTTTTCACGCGTCTGCATGTAACGTATGACCGCGCGAACTTTCCGCAGGATTTACAGTTCCAGGAAACACCAAACAAAGAAAATTACCAGGCGCGTTACGTGATCCATTATCCGCCCAACAGTAAATTCGATTGTAAAAAGTCGAACGGGTACCTGGTGGAACTGCAGCGCCGCCGGCAGGAAGAACTGAATAACCTGGTGGCGCTTGCCGGCTGGGATGTTGCGAAATACGCCAATTATCCTTCCGAATACAACAAACATATCAAAGTCGGAACGACGGAAAATAAGTCGGAAAGCAGCTTCATTTCCATAGGAAAAGCAGGTTCGGAAAACTTCGGTTCCATACTCTTGACTATATTTAGTCTCGGTATGATCATTTTTGCGCTTTCACGCAGGCCTTTGGCTTGATTTTTGCGAAAGGGAGAACGTCTTTTTCGCTGAAAAAGGCAAAAAAATCTACCTGGCAGGAAGCATATCAAAACAAAAGAATCCTGCGTCGTTCAACCTAAGAAAAAATAAAATGAAACGAAGACTCTACACCTTACTTGCAGCCGGGCTGCTGATCAGTTCCCAGGCGATGGCATTTTGTGGGTTTTACGTGGCGAAGGCGGATGCCAAACTGTTCAACAAAACATCGGAAGTGATCATGGTTCGCAACGGCGAACGCAGTACGATCACCATGTCGAGCGACTTTGAAGGCGACGTAAAAGATTTCGCCATCGTGGTCCCCGTGCCGGTGGTACTTCAGAAAAGCGACATCAAAGTAGTTGAAGCAAATCTTTTCCGGAAACTCGACGATTATTCCGGGCCGCGTCTTGTTTCGTATTACGATGAAGATCCCTGCAAGCTTCCCATTCGCGCTTATCCTTCGATGGCCAAAAACAGCGCTTCGATGGATATTGCCACAACCTCGATGGTCAACAAATCCACCAACTACCAGGTGAAAATCGAAGCGCAGTACGTGGTCGGCGAGTACGATATTCTTATCCTTTCCGCGAAAGAATCCACCGGGCTCGAGCGCTGGCTGACCGACAACGGGTACAAACTCCCGGAAGGCGCGCAGGAAGTGCTTGATCCGTATGTGAAAAGTAACCTGAAATTTTTCGTGGTGAAAGCGAATACCGAGGAAATGAAAAAACTGAATACGGACAAGCTTCGCCCAATCCAGATCAGTTACGATTCGCCGAAATTCATGCTGCCGATCCGTCTCGGTATGGCCAATGCGAAAGAAGCGCAGGATATGATCGTGTACTCGATTTCCAAAGTGGGCCGCACGGAAGTAACCAATTACCGCACGATCGAAGTACCCACCGGGCAGGATGTTCCGCTTTTCGTGCAGGAAAAATTCGGCCAGTTCTACAAAGACCTGTACATGAACGTGTACAAAAAAGAAGGCAAGAACAACGTATTCCTCGAATACGCCTGGGATATCAGCGGAAGTATTTCACAGCGCTGCGATCCCTGCGTAGGCCCTCCGCCCATGCTCGCCGACCTGATGACTGCCGGTGTGAACTGGGTGCAGCAATATCATGGCGGTTACCAGGGCCAGGTGTATTTCTCGCGTTTGCATGTAACGTACGATCGTGCGCATTTTCCGCAAGACCTCATGTTCCAGGAAACACCGAACAAAGCGAATTACCAGGCGCGTTATGTATTGCATTATCCCGCCTCGAGCAGTTTCGAATGTAAAGATGCGAACACGTATCTCATGGGCTTGCAGAAACGCCGCCAGGAAGAACTGAACAACCTGGCAAGTCTCACCGGCTGGGATGTTTCAGCGCATGCGGACTATCCTTCGGAATACAACCAGTACATTAAAAAAGATACCGGCGGAAAAGGCAAAAAACAAGGTTCGTTCTTTACGATTCCCAGTGCAGGTAAAGGCGATTTCCTGGTGATGCTGCTCACCGCAATCAGCGCAGGTGCGGTGATTTATACGATGACAAGGAAGGCGAAGAAGAAAGCGGTGGGGTAGTTGGTATTACGTATTGTATTGCGTCTCGTCTCGACTGCCGCTCGACGTGACAAGTACCTTTTTCTTATTTGAATAATATAAAACAGCTCCCGGTTCCGATAGCTATCGGAACCGGGAGCTGTTTTATATTAAGATAAATGCTGTGTGTTCTGCGAATGCCGCTGTGAACTCCGCGGTTAGAAAAAGGAGCTGTGAAGAACCAATTGACTTTTGCGAATCTCCGCGTGTGCGAGCGGGAAAAACGGCTGCTCTTTGGTAGAAATCACCGGGCTGTTGAAATCCAGTTCGAGGTGCCTGGCCCAGACCAGTTCGAAACGGCTGTTGTACTTCGCGGTGCAGGTATTGTAATAATCGTGTGCGGAAACGAAATGCAGCGGGGCGGATTTATCGAGGCTCAGGTTGATGGAATCGTGGAAGTAATAGGTGATGTAATAATTGTTTTCCTCGTCTATCGAGTAACTGTTGATGCCGGCGATGGCGGAACATTCCACCACGTGCACGTCGAGTAATTGCCCGGCGGTGTCGAGACGGAGGATGAAGGGATGCGGATCAGCGGAGCCGGAAAATTCGACCTGTTCTTCATTACCCGGATTAAAATCAACCGACCAGGCGTAACTGCCCATGAAGAGAATATTTCCGTCGGCTGTCCCGGCGCCGCAGTACAAATCGCAGAAAGCGTAGGCGCTGTTTTGTCCGCCGAAGGTTTTTGCCCAGCGGAATTTTCCCGTTTCATCGAGCTTGATCAGGAAACCGTCGGATGCATCCGGGTGCGCCGTTTTTTCAAACTGCACATCCTGCCCGGGATCGAGATCGACCTGGCCTTTGAAGCGGCCGGAAGCGTAAATATTTCCTGTTTCGTCGGTAAACGTGCTGGTGATGCAGATATAATCGCAGTAAGGATTGGCCGGCATCCATTCGAGCGACCAGAGGAACTGATCGTGCCGGTCGCGCAGCACCAGGGCCGCGCCGGGATTTTGCGGGTTGCCCCCGTTCCGGGAAATCACCAGTTCGCAACTGTCGTCCAGGGCATGATGGAAAAGCCGGCTGCCGTTTGCGGTTTCCACGAAAGAGCCGCGAACGGGCGCGACAAATCCTGCGGGCTGCACGGGCGTTGTTTGCTGCGCAGCCAGGGTCAGCGGAAAAAAAGCGAAAAGCAAAATCCGTTGACCGGTTTTCAGCATCGCGGTTTGGAGTTGGTGTTTCTAAAAAATATTTGCCAATGGAAAGATAGGGCAGGGGAGGGAGAAAAGCAAGATGAACTTGCAGCGTGCCCGCAAATTTTAAAGTCATTGCGAGCGGAGCCGGAGGCATAGCGCGGCAATCGCTTGCGAAGCGCAACGTTACGCTTCGCAAGCGATTGCCGCGCTGCGTCAGATTGTTTTACAAATCAAAGTTATGTTTCACTTGCTCACAATTACTACAATGGGTTTTACTGCCGCGGCGTTTCACACATTCATGAACTCCCCGTTAAAACTGTCAAAAACAAAAACGCCTTTGAACGTTTCGATTTCTTCCTGCACGTATAAACTGTCGTTGAAATAATCCATATCCTCGTCATCGTCGCCGTGCATTTCGAAGCGGGCTTTGCAGGATGCGATTACGCTTTGCTGCGGTTTTCCTTCTGCGGAACTTTCCGCAATCTCCTGCGATTCCGCCTGGACGTGCTCCGCATCGGAATACCCGACATACAAATTGTACCCGTCGATATTCAGCGTAATCGTGCGATCGGATAAGGTAATCTGCACTTTCCGTTCATCGTTTTTGTAGAAATCTTCCAGCTTTATTTTGAGTTTTTCCAGCGTCGCATCCGAATCCGGGGCGATGAGGATGAGGTATTCGTAGAAGGTGTAGCCCATTATGGATAAAGTTTTTATTGATCGTTATTTTTTATTCCGGTACTGCTGTAAAGACCGCATTTATTACAAAAATAGTTCTCGGGTATCCCTCCGTTCAGGTAATCGGCTTTCATCTTTCTCTTACATCCCGGGCATATTCTTGGATAATAAGTATAGAGGATTAAAAAGATCATTCCTAAAGCAAGAGCGATAAAAATCAATCTTGTATTAAATCCAGTAAACAAAATAAAAATGGTAAACACGACCAGATAAGCTAATACGGCTACAAGAATCGGTTTCCTGTTAACACCAGAAGTTTCTTCCTTGCCGAAAATATTTCGCTGTTTTTTGAAAGTTTCTTCTTGATGTTTTTGGGAAACGGCTTCAGAGTGAAGCTGCATAAAATCTTTTATTTTATCTCTGATTTTCATCTGTTATTCAAAGTTACCCCTTCTGGAAATTTAATCCAACTCAAACGTTTTACAAAAGGGCATCTCTCAAAACCCAGAAGTTCGAGATGGGTTCCGGCTGAAAAGCGGAGCTTACTTGTGTAAGTGAGCATTTTCAGCCGGAACCCAGCGAAGAAATTCGCAGTTTTCAGAGATGCCCTGAACCGAAAAGGCGGATCCGGAAAACCGAAACCGCCTTTTCATTCACCAACCTTCCCCCAACTAATCAAACTTAAATTTCATTCAACAAGATAACAGTTTTGTACTTGCTTTTGTTCGGAAAGCTGCTCAGCAGTTGTTGTTTTCGTCATCTTTCTTATCTCCGAACTCGCCCCGGAAATGCCAGCCGCAGCGGCCTTTCATATTGGCGAGGAATTTCTCGCGTTCTTCGGGCGACATATTGTCGAGTTTTTCGCGCCAGCGTTTTTTCCAGTACTGTTTCTTATGATGTCCCCATCCGCCGCCGCCGCTCCATCCGCGTCCCACCAGCAGGCGGGCGAGGACCAGGAGACCAACGGCCTGCCAGTAGGTTACAACCGGCCCGGCGAAGATCGCGGGGATCAGCATATTCCAGAGCCACATCACCACCCAGCCGAAGGCGAACATAAACGCTACTACGCAGAGCCCGATTAAAATTCCTTTAAAAATCCATTTCATGATCGTATGTTTTTAGTTGTTCAACATGTCATTGTAAATCTCGCGAAGCCTCTCGCGCAGGAACAGTACCGCGTAGCGTTTCCGGGAAAGCAGCGTGTTGAGCGGTACGCCGGTTTCTTCTGAAATTTCGCGGAAGCTTTTGCCTTCCACTTCGTTCATCCAGAATGCTTCGCGTTGTTCTTCCGGCAGTTCGTCGAGCGCGCTCATCAGCTCGTCCATCAGCACACGCCGGGTGTATATGGCTTCGGGACCTGCAGACGGATCGGGCAGCAGGTCGTTGATGCCCAGTCCTTCTTCCCCGTCTTCATTTTCCGAAGCAAAATGCGCTTCCAGCGATTCCGTTTTCCGCCGCCGGAAAATATCGGCGATCTTATTGCGTGCTACCCGGTACAGCCACGAGGATACCTGGCCGATGACGCGTTCCATCCGGAGATTCTGCGTGTATTCGAAAAACACATCCTGTACGATGTCTTCCGGGTCGGTATCGGCCGGGATGCGCCTGCGGATGAAATCGAGCAGCTTGCGCCGTTCTTTTTTCATCGTCTGCTCGAGCAGTTCGTTTTGCGCTTCGGCCATCGTTATGCTTGCTGTTACTGCGGGCTTCACAGACATAAGGTCGCGGAAGCCAGTGCAAATATTTTAAATTAAACCGGTAACCGGGGTATTTTGTTGAAAATCAGCATTGAAAACTTAAAAAACAGCATCCTTTGCCTGATGCCGAAAATCTATCTTTACCCCATGAAACGCCTCCTCAACAAGCAGATCTCCGTCAAACAGGTCGCCGCTATTGTGATTGTAGGGATGGGCCTGTCCGCGTTCGGAGCAACATATTTTCTTCCTCCGTCCGACCCGAAACCGGTTATTGCCAAAAACGGCGTGAAAAAGGACAGCGCAGCAGCAGATACCGTTGTCGCTATGGATACTACCGCGCTTGGTCGCCTGCTGGCCTGCGCCGATTCGATCACGAACGCGCGTGAGCTGGTGGGCGGTTCCTGGAGTTTTTACCTGGTGGAAGTGGACAGCGGCAAAGAAATTTATTCACACAACATAACTACCGGGCTTGTTCCCGCATCGGTGATGAAAGTGGTAAGCACGGGAACTGCGCTGGCCCTGCTCGGCGCCGGGCATCATTTTTCCACCAGCCTGCAGTACGACGGTAAAATCGATCCCGCCACGAAAATCCTGGAAGGCAATATTTACATCCGCGGCGGCGGCGATCCTGCGCTCGGTTCCGAAACATTCGGAGGCAGTGTGAACGCCGTGATCGGCAACTGGCGCGAAGCCGTTAAACGTGCAGGCATCGACAGCGTGGCCGGCTGCATCATCGCGGATGCGGAAGCCTGGGAACGCGACCCGATCCCGCTCGGCTGGGCCTGGGAAGATGTCCAGAGCGACTACGGCATCGGCCCTACGGCGCTCTCAATCCACGAAAATTCGTACGATTTATATATGACTGCTTCCGCTGCCGGCGTTTCACTGAAAACCGAACCGCGTATTCCCGGCATGAAACTTTATAACCAGGCCATTCATTCGCCTTCGGTCGGAAAAAGTTATGCTTACGTGGCTGGCGCACCTTTCCAGGACGAGCGCGTGGTGATGGGCGAAGTGTCGTCGTACCTTGAAGCGCGCAGCGCCATTCCCGATCCGCCGCTGTTCTGCGCGGAGAAGTTGCTCAGTGAATTAAAAGAGAGCGGGATCGGTGTGCGCGATTCGGCCACCACGCTGCGCAAGATCAGGCTGCAGGGAATCAAGCGCGAAAAATCGGAACGCAAAACGATTTCCGGGATGGGTTCGCCTTCGCTCGGCCAACTGATTTTTCATACCAACCACGTGAGCCATAATTTTTATGCGGAAGCGATTCTCCGCGGCTTGTCCTACGGACGTACCGGCTACGGAAGCACCACGGGCGGGATTGCGCAGGTGATCAGTTTCTGGAAAGACAAAGGCATCGACCTGCGCGGATTTTATATGGCCGACGGCAGCGGCATTTCGCGGTACAATTCGGTTTCCACGAAACAGCTCGTCGGTATGCTGAATTATATCGCGAAGGATTCGTCCATTTTTCAAACCTTCTACAAATCGCTTCCCGTGGCGGGCGAAAGCGGAACCATCAGCAAACTGGCGCAGGAAAGCGCCGCCGAAGGAAACCTGCGCGCCAAAAGCGGAACGATGAGCCGCGTGAAAGCGTACGCCGGCTACGTGCGTTCGAAAAGCGGGAAGCTGATGACTTTTGCCATGATCGGAAATAATACGGGCTGGGAAACGGTACAGCTGAAAGCAAAATTTGAACGACTGTTTATTTTAATGGCCGAACTTCCATAGCAGGGCATATCTAAAAATGGCGAATTTCATCGTTCGTCCGCCTCGAACTTCTTGTTTTTAGAAATGCCCGTAAATGAAACCAGTATGATTGAAAGTACAGACCAGGGAATTTATCCGCCCAAACCGCTTGTGCAGGACCGCGAAAGCAATCCCTACGTTTCCGCCATTATTTCCCTGCTGCTCTATGCCGCGTTCGGCTACATGCTCGGCGGCGGATCGGTGGTTACCATGGTTGCGCTGGTGATCGTGCTGCTCATCCACGAATCCGGTCACCTCGCCGCGATGTGGTTTTACGGGTACCAGAAACTGCGCATGCTGTTCATCCCGCTGATGGGTGCGGTGGCTATGGGAAACAAGCAGGATGTTTCGGACAAGGAAGATTCCGTGATTTTGCTTGCAGGACCGCTGCCGGGAATTTTGCTGGGATACGTACTCCTGTTTTTGTCCGTGGGGAGTATCGGTGATGGAATTCCTTTCTTTACAAATGACGGTTCGGTTTCGACGGAACATTTTTCCATAACGGATCCGCTGATGTACGGGATCGCACGGCTTTTCATCATCCTGAACGTGATCAACCTGCTGCCGTTTTTTCCGCTGGACGGCGGGCAGTTGTTCCGCGCTTTGTTTTTCCGGACGGGTTTTGTGCCGTATTTCATTTTTGCCGTCGTTTCGCTGGGCTTCCTGCTTTTGATCTTCAGCGGGAACCTGACGACGGTTGTGCTGCTGGTCGTTTTTTTCGGACGCCCGCTGTACAACCAATATCGCGCGCAGGCTTTTTACAAAGCGCTGAAGCAGCAGCATGTCGATTACCGGAAAACGTACGATGAACTCAGCGACCGCGATTTTTGGCTGATGCGTGATGCGCTGCCCGCGTACAGCAATTCGTACAACTATATCGTGCCCGACCAGTTCCGCATTTTTCCGAACGCGAATGCGATGGAGATACAGGCGATCCGTTCCCTGCTGGAAAGGCGATATCACCAGGATCTCGGCGCAGCCGGGAAAATATTTTTCTCCGCCCTGTGGCTGCTTTCCCTGCTCAGCGTATTTGTTACCGATTATATTTTACCCGGATCGATCGGGATACTGGAAAGACTGGGATTGTAATACGCGGAATGCCGGGAGGCGATCAATTCGTTTTACAAAATCTGCGGCCGGAAAGAACGGACTTCTCATCGCGCAGGTAAATGAAATACAAACCCGCCGCAAGTCCCGAAATATCGAGCGAATAAGATTCCCCGACCCGTTCTTCATGCAATAATCTTCCGCTCATATCGAGGATGCAGGCCGTAGCGGGAACAGGCGTCCGGATATGCAGGGTGTTTCCTTGCTGCACCACGGAAAAAATTGCGGCGTCCGGGCGGGAAATTCCAACGTTGATAAAGTGAATATGACAACGCAGTCCATAAGTCAGCGCCTGCGTCCATACGTAAACCGTGATCAGCGTATCTGTAAATGAAATCTCATCCTGGTAAATGGTGCTGCCAATGGGGATATTCGTTACCGTGTCGATACTGACGTAGTTTACAAAAATCCGGAAGTTGCTTGTGTCGACAGTATGGTTTGTAAAGACGAGCGTATCCCCGGTAGTGACGTAGATAGACGTGTCAAAACTGGGGTTGGAGTTGTTCCAGCCAACTACGTTTATTTCGTATGACGTTGCGGAACTGATTTGCGCAAACAGCAGGAAGAAGAATATGGAGACAGATTTCACAGGAAATGATTTAAACGTTTTTCTAAATTTAAGCAAAACGCGGCACATGCCTGTCATTCTTCCCGGCAAAGTCCATCATTTCTTTGCGTAAATTTATTTCCGAAAGAGAAGAACCCTTGCGCAAGATCATACACATCGATATGGACGCTTTCTACGCGTCGGTGGAGCAGCGCGATAATCCGCAGCTGAAAGGCCTGCCGGTTGTCGTGGGTGCGCCGGAAGGGCGGGGCGTGGTGCTGACGGCGAGTTACGAGGCGCGGAAATTCGGGGTACGTTCCGCCATGCCCGGCCGCGAAGCGAAACGTTTATGTCCGCAGGCTGTTTTTGTGCCGCCGCGATTCCCGGCTTATAAAGAAGCATCCCGCATCGTGCGCGAAATATTCCATCGCTTTACCGATCTCGTGGAACCGCTTTCGCTGGATGAAGCGTATCTCGATGTGACCGAAGACAAAATGAAAATCGGCTCGGCGCTCGAAATCGCGAAGGAAATTAAAAGACTCATCCGCGAGGAAACACAGCTCACCGCTTCGGCCGGCGTTTCCGTAAACAAGTTCGTGGCGAAAGTCGCATCCGGTATGCAGAAGCCGGACGGGATTACGTTCATCCATCCTTCCAAAGTGGAAGCGTTCATGGAAACGCTCGCGGTCCGTGATTTTTTCGGAGTAGGTAAAAAAACAGCGGAACGGATGAACGAACTCGGGTTTTTCACCGGGGCCGACCTGAAAAAACTCAGCCGGGAAGAACTGGTTTCGCACTTCGGGAAATCGGGTCACTTCTATTATAAGATCGTGCGCGGCATAGATGACCGTCCCGTGGAATCCGAACGCGAAACGAAATCGGTAAGCGTGGAAAATACCTTCAGTGAAGATGTGCTTGATGTTTCCGCCCTGCAGGAAGAACTCACGCAATTAGCCGAAAACCTGCTCCGCCGCGTGGAAAAGTACCAGCTTTACGGGCGCACGGTAACGGTCAAAGTCAAATATCACGATTTCAAGCAGGTGACCCGGAGCAAAACCCTGCCGAAAAAAGTCAGGGAAAAAGAAATTTTACTGCAAACCGCGTTCGAACTCCTGCAACTCACCGAAGCGGGACAGAAAAAAATCCGCCTCCTCGGCATCGGTCTCTCCGGCTTTGAGGAAGAAGAGGACCACCGGAAGAAAAACGGGCAGCTGGAATTATTCTGAGTTGGGTTTAAATTCCTTCGGAATAGTCCTTTGTTCAAGCGGCAGTGGCAGTCGGCAGCAGCAGTCGACGTAATGCGCTTCGCATGTTGTGTGGATTTCCCGGCAAAATAAATGCCGCTGCCTCCTGCGACAAGACCTGTTCCGGCCTATAATGATCTGTTTAAACCTTATGTATAATGTTTAGTCAAAAGGTCGCAGTACCGGACTTTAAATTTTCTTAACTTTATCTTAACCAGGCAAAACGGCATTTGAAAAGACTTTACATATTCCTCTTTCTTCTCGTTTTTGTTTTCCCGCTTCGTGCGCAGATCGTCATCAACGAACTGAGCAGTACCGGTCATGCGCTGCTCGCAGATGAAGATGGAAATTTTGAAGACTGGATCGAACTTTATAATACGACAGCGAATACGATCGATCTGCAGGGATATTCGCTCGTGTATTATGACGACAAGCCCCATGTGTGGACTTTCCCGCAGATTTTCATCAAACCGAACGGTCACTTGCTTGTTTTTGCTTCGGAGAAGGACCGGAAATCGGTGATCGATCATTTTGAAGTTTCGGTTTACGGGAACGATTTCTGGCGTTACTGGTATGGATCGGAACCCGATACCGCCTGGCGGAATATGAATTACAATGATGCGAGCTGGCCGCTCGGGCAGGGCAGTATCGGTTACGGGGATGGCGACGACCTGACGACGATTCCGCAAACGATGACCGTATACATGCGGAAAACATTCACCGTACCGGATACATCTAAAATTCCGATCGCCTTGCTGCTCGCCGATTTCGATGACGGTTTTGTGGCTTACCTGAACGGCGTGGAGATCGCGCGGCAGAACGTGGGCGTGCAGGGAATTCCGCCGCCTTACGGAACACCCGCTTACGAAGAACACGAAGCGCAGTATTACCAGAACGGTAATTTTTCCGCCGGATTTTTTATCACGAAAGAAACACTGAACTCTGCGTTGCTCCAGGGAAACAATGTGTTCTGCATCCAGACACATAACCTCGACCCGCTTTCGAGCGACCTGACCAGCCTCGCGCATTTTATAACCGGCGTGAGCGACACCTCCCAGACGTATTTCCCGCTCGCTTCGAACCTTTCGCTGCATACTAATTTTAATTTATCGTCGAAAGGTTTCCGGCTTTCGCTCACCGATCCTGCCGGTGATACGATCGATACGCATGTTTTCGAAACGATGGGCACGGACCATTCGCGTGGCCGCCGGCTCGACGGGAGCAGCGACTGGGTGATCTTCAATACGCCGACGCCGAACGATACGAATGACGTGGCGATTCCGTACACGGGTTATGCTTCGTCGCCTTCGTTCACGTTGCCGGCCGGTTTTTACAGCAGTGCGCAGCAGGCGGGCATTACTGCAGCGCCCGGCGAAACGATCCGTTATACGCTCGACGGCAGCGTGCCGGTGATTTCGTCACCCGTTTACAGTGCAGCCGTGCTCATCGATTCCACGCGTGTGCTGCGTGCGCGCAGTTTCCCGTCAAGTGCAGGCATGCTGCCCGGACTGACATCTACCAATACGTATTTCATCAATGAGAATGTCACGCTGCCGGTGGTTTCCGTTTCCGTGAACCCTTACGATCTCTGGGATTGGAACAACGGCATGTACGTAATGGGTCCGAATGCGGATACGGCATTCCCGTTTTACGGTGCGAATTTCTGGGCGGGTATGGAGAAGTATGCGCACTGCGAGTTTTTCGAAGGCGGCGCACAGGCTTTCGAGCTGGACAACGGGTTTAAAATTCACGGCAACTGGTCGAAAGCTTTCCCGCAGCGCAGTTTCCGCGTGCTTGCGAACGACGATTTCGGCCAGTCGTTTATCGATTACCGCCTTTTCCCTGAGAAAGACATTACGAAATTCAAGGCGTTCAATATCCGCAACGCCGGCATCGACTGGAATACGACGCATTTCCGCGACGGCCTGATGAACCGTGCGCTGCGGAAAGCGAACTGCGATATCATGGACCACCGGAACTGCATCCTGTTCCTGAATGGCATGTACTGGGGCGTGTACGAGCTGCGCGAACGGGAGGACGAAAATTACATCGAGCAGAACATGAACGTCGATCCGAAAAAAATCGACCTGCTTCGTTTTTACGGGGAAGCGCAATCCGGAACGAATACCGGGTTTATCGATATGGCTACGTTCATCGTGATGAACGACATGAGCATCCAGGCGAATTACGATTCGGTTAAAAACCATTTGCTCGATATTCCGAATATCGTGGATTATTTCGCTTCCGAGATTTATTATTCCAATCCCGACTGGCTGGGAAATAATATCAAATTCTGGCGCGTGAACGATCCGCCGGGCAAGTGGCGCTACATTTCCTGGGATATGGACGGCGGCCTGGGCTTGTTCAGCAGCGTAACGGATAATCTCCTGCCGTATGTAACGAATACGGACACGACTTCGCAGTATTTCGGCAACCCGCATTCGTACATGATGCAGTCGCTGTTCCGGAATACGGAATTCCGTCATTTTTTCATCAACCGGTATGCGGACCTGATCAATACTACTTTTCATGTGAACCAGCTCGGCAGGCTTGCGGAGCGTATCCACGACGATCTTGCGCCCGAAATGCAGCGTCACTTCGCCATGTGGGGAATTCCGAATACGAATCCGTACGGTTTCGGCAGCAGCCTGAATGTGCCCATGTGGGAAAATGAATACACGATCCTGCAACAGTTTATCGCTGCCCGCCCGGCATATGCGCGAAACTACATACAGCAGGAATGGCTGCTTGCGCAGCAGGTTGATGTTACACTCGACGTTTACCCGGCGGATGCAGGCGAAATAAAAATCAGCACCATCATTCCTGATTCATTTCCGTGGACAGGCGTGTATTTCGACGGCGTTCCGGTAACGATGACCGCGATGGCCAAACCCGGTTACAAGTTTTCACACTGGGAAACGATGCCGGTTATACTGACTGATAGCAGCAGTTCCATCACGCTGAATATCGATACCAGCCAGACTTTCCGCGCCGTATTTGCCGTTTCGGATTACCTGCTTTCGGTTTACCCGAACCCGTTCAGTACATCCATCAACATCAATTTCCAGTTGCCGGAAGAAAACCAGGTTTCCGTAAAACTGTACGATATGACCGGGCGTGAAATAGCCGAACTGGTGAACGACGATGCTTTTACTCCCCAGGGACCGCATACGTACACGCTCGATCCGAAACAATTCAGCCTCCGGCAGGGATTGTATTTCGTTGTCATGCGCAGCGACGATTATATGAGCACAGCCAAACTGATCTATACCAACAATCAACAGTAAAATTTTCAGACAGCTTATGAAAAACGCAAGTCTTTTGGCCATAGCACTTACCTTGATTTTCCTGTCCTCCTGCAAAAAAGGACCCGGTGAAGGCGGTAACTCGTCTGTAAAAGGACAGATCTGGGTACGTGATTATAACCAGAATTTCACCGTACTCAACGGCGAGTATGCAGGCTATGATGAAGAAGTATTCATCATTTACGGAGATGAAGTGAATTATGGCGACCGCATCAAAACAAATTATAACGGCGAATTTGAATTCAAATACCTGAGGCCGGGCAGCTATAAAGTGTACGTGTATTCGAAAGATTCCACCATGCAGTCTCCGTCCGGCGATATCACGATCGTGCAGGACCTCGAAATCACGGATAAAAAACAAACGGTGGAAATTCCGAAAATCACGATCGTGAAATAATGAAAAAAGCGCTGACCATACTGAGTCTCTGGATTTCATTTGCCGGTTTTTCGCAGGTGAACGACTTTGGTATCTGGACAAGCCTTTCGGCCGAGTACGATTTCCTGGAGAGGTTCTCGGCGCATGTTTCGGAAGAATTGCGTTTCAATGAAAATGCCACGGAACTGGGTTCCTATTTCACCGACCTCGGTCTCGATTATAAATTACCTGTTCCCGGTTTGCGGGCCGGGATGAATTACCGGTATGTCCGCCGCCGTGCATGGAATGATATGTACACCGGGCGCAGCCGCTGGTATATGGACCTGTCTTATAAAAGAAAACTGTGGAAGCTGACCGGGATCTGGCGCATGCGGCTGCAGACACAAAATAAAACCGGCCTCACCGACGAAGATCAGCCGACCGCTTCCAATTATCTCCGGAACCGGTTTACGTTTAAGTATAACAGCGAGCGGCGTATCCGGCCGTTCGTTTATATGGAGTTTTTTACTAACCTGAATACCGGGCTTGGAGATAATATCCGTTTCTGCGGCGGACTGGAATTCAAGCAGAACGAGCTGAGCAATTTCGAACTTTTTTATCTCTACCAGCGCGAGTACAACCTGCCCGATCCGGGGCGGAACTTTGTAGTCGGCATCAGCTACGGGCTGAACCTGAACACCCTTTTCGAAACGGCGAAAAGCAAACCCGAAACGGACAGCGCGCCCGCAAATTAATTATCCTGTTCCGTTTTACTGCGAAGTAACAGTTGCCAACACTGTGTTTTCAGGACTTAACGCCTGCCAGGCAAAATATTTTTCCGCGCCCTGTATCTTTTCTTTTTTCCCGGCATTAGGACGGGCAAAATCACAGAAGTCAAACTTTTTAAAACGCACGGACTATGGCTGGTGGAAAAATATCGCCGCGTCAGAAAATGATCGGCATGATGTACCTGGTGCTTACTGCACTGCTTGCGCTCAATGTGTCGAAGGATATCCTCAAGGCCTTCATCGTGGTGAATGACGGGTTGATGAACACGGAAAAAACATTCAACAAAGAAGTGGACCAGTTGTACGCCAGGTTCGACGAGAAGAAAACGATCGATCCGCTGCGCGTGATGGAAAACTGGAAAAAAGCCCAGCAGGCCCGGAAAATGGCGAAAGAACTGAGTGCGTATGTCGAAGGACTGAAACGGCAGCTCATCCGCGAAACGGAAGGTTTCGATCAGAAGGAAGAAGATACGATCCAGCTCACTTTCGTCAAGATGCAGGATAATTACGACGTGTCGACCCATATCCTGATCGGGGACAGTGAAGACGGTTCGAAAGGTGAAGCGCGGATACTGAAAGAGAAACTGATCAATTTCAGGAAGGACATGCTCAACCTGCTGCCCGAAGCCGACCGTAAACAAATCAACCTGACGATCGATACGGAAGATCCGAAAAACGGCGACGAAGACCAGAAAACCTGGGAGATGATGAATTTTTACCATTCCCCGCTGGTCGCCGTGGTGACAATTCTTTCGAAAATCCAGACCGATATCAAAACCGCCGAATCTGATGTGGTTGATGCGCTGCTGAAAAACGTGGACGCCGATGTGATTCCTTTCGATACGGTTGCTGCGCGTGTAGTTGCGCAAAGCAATTACGTACTGATGGGCGAAGAATACAAAGCGGATATTTTCCTCGCGGCATTCAATAAAACGCTCAAGCCCCAGGTGCTCGTGGGCGATTACGATATGGCCGGATCAAAATTCATCGGGCCGTATGATTCGCTGATGATCGATCACGGCGTGGGCCGCTACAATGTTCCCGCGCAGAGTGAAGGCATTAAAAAATACAGCGGTGTGATCAACATGAAAACGCCGAAAGGAAAAACGCTGCAGTTCCCGTTCCAGTCCGAGTACATTGTCGCCCGCCCGGCGCTGACGGTGAGTGCGGATAAGATGAACGTGATGTATGCGGGACTTGATAATCCGATTTCGGTTTCGGTACCCGGAGTTGCCAATCAAAATCTTACGGTAACAATAGATAATGGGAGCCTTAAGAATCTCGGTAACGGAAAATTTGAAGTTGTTAATTCGCGGATCGGGAAAACATATGTGAATGTGTCGGCAAAGCTGGAAAATGGCGAAACGAGATCTATGGGCAGAATGGAGTTTCGTGTAAAACCATTGCCTAAGCCTACGGCCAAAATCGGTAGCCTCGTTACTGACGGTAAAATGAAGGCCAATGAACTCGGCGCTCAGCTTGGAATCCAGGCGTATTATGAAAACTTTGATTTCAAGGCGACTCCGAAAATAACAGGATTCGATATCACAGCGTTTGAAAACAGGAATGTAGTTTACAACCCGCCGCATGTTACGGGAAATTCTTTTAATGCTGATGTTCAGAATAAACTGAGGGCATTGAGAAGGGGCACTAAAGTACTCTTTGATAATCTTACTGCTGTGGGACCTGATGGTTTGCCGGTTAAGTTGAGCTCTATAATGATCACCATTCAATAACCATTCCTCCCCCGCCCGCTGTCCCGGAAGCAAAGACCGAACGGGTTGGTCAATGTCCACGGAGTTTGGGAAAAAAGACAGCAGGGCGGGGGAGTATTTACCCGGTAAAACCAACTGCGCAGGATTGCCTCCGGGCGTGTGGTGGAGCGGTGGAGACAAGTCCGGCCCCGGTTAAACGGTGTGCCGGGCTTGTTGTTTTGTACCTTTGTAACGTGAATTTTCTTGCGCATCTCTATTTATCCGGCAACGATGATACCGAACTTCTTATCGGGAATTTCATCGCGGATGCGGTGACGGGTCCCGAGGCGAAAACCTTTCCGCCGGGCGTGCAGCGGGGAATCAGACTGCATCTTTCCATCGATCATTTTACCGATACACACCCGGTAGTGGAAAAAACAAAAGCCCGCCTGCGGCCGAAGTTCCATAAATATGCGCCGGTGATTTCGGATGTGTTCTACGATCATTTCCTGGCGGCAGGATGGAAAAACTACTCGGCTGTTTCGCTGAAAAATTACGCTGATCATGTGTACAACCTGCTCGCGCAGAACGAAAACCTGCTCCCCGAATTCACGAAAAAAATGCTTCCGCACATGAAGCGCGAGAACTGGCTGCTGTATTATGCCACGCTGGAAGGCATGCACGGCATTTTCCTGCGGATGTCGCGCCGCACGAAATTTGAATCGCACATGGAAGAAGCGGCGGAAGCGCTGAAGCAGGATTATGATTCGTACAGACAGGAGTTTGAACTGTTCTTTCCCGAACTGCAGCGGCATTGTGCGGATTTTTTAAAAACGCCATAATCCCGAAATAACACGTTCTTCATAATCAGGTCATACCGGCAGGCGAAATTTGGCAAAACCTAAACAATGTCCCGTATGCTGGATGCTTTCCTGATGTTTTTCGTCGTCGCGCTTTTGCTGCTGGCCGGATTAATGGTCCCGTTCGAAGTCCGTGTGGACGATCCCGTTGAAGAGGAAGAAGAAGAGCTCAATACCGAAGAAACGCCGGCCATCGCTGCGTAAAATACCAGGCGGCGTACGCGAATACCGGTGCAGCCAGCACATCACTGACGTAATGCACCCGCTGCAGCGCCAGCAGGATTCCGACCCCCAAACCCGCCGCACAAAAAACGATTTTTACGCTTTTGTTTTTCAGCAGGAAAGCAAAAAGGAACAAGGTTGCGGCATGCCCCGAGAAAAACAAATCTTTCAGGTTCACTCTTCCCGCGTAAAAACTGTTTTGCAGCAAAGGATCTGCAAGCGGTATGATTCCTTCCGGCGGATCGAGCGGAACGAGCAGCAGCGTGACGCAGCGCAGAAAACTGATCATCGTGTACCCCTGTATCAGCGAAAGCCCAGTGGACGGGCGGCGGAAGCAAAGTATGATTCCCGCCAGGGCAAAACCATACGTAGCTGAAAAAATAATCCGGGAAAAATCCTGCGGGGGAAAACGGCCGAGCCAGTTTTTCTCGATCACGATGCCGCTGCGCTTTTCGGCATACGACAGGATAAACGTAAGCGCTGTTAAAACGAGAACGAGTAAAACAAGCGAAACCGGTAACAGCCGCCGGAAACGGCGATCGGCCCAGCTTGTTTTCCAGTTCGTTTCGCTCACAGGCTCATCATCTCTTTCAGTTTCACCGACTGTCGCCGCGAAATTTCCACCTGCTCGCCGCCGCGCAGCTTTACGAGCAAACCGCCGTTGAACCAGTTTTCAATACTCTCCACCCATTTCAGGTTCACGATATGTTTGCGGCTGGCGCGGAAAAAAGTGCGGTTGTTCAAACGCTCGTCGAGGTAATTCAGCGAACGCAGTACGAGCGGCTTGTTGTTCTGGAAATACACGCGCACGTAATTCCCTTCCGATTCGAAAAGCCGGATTTCTTCGAGCTTGACGAACCAGCAGCGTTCCCCGTCCTTCACAAAAACCTGGTCCTGCTCCGAAAGCACTCCCGTGGGCAGAACTTCCTGTTTTTGTTCCTGTTGCTGCGGTTTTTCAATGAGCTTGTTGATGGTCGCGGCCAGTCTTTCCGGCTGTACGGGCTTCATCAGGTAGTCCAGTGCATTCACTTCAAACGCGCGCAGCGCATACTCGTCATGCGCCGTCACGAAAATCACGTGTGGAACGTTACCCAGTTCGGCCAGCATTTCGAAACCGGTTTTCCCGGGCATCTGGATATCCAGGAAAATAACTTCCGGGTGCAGCTGCTCGATCATGTCGATGGCCGATTTGGCATCCGCACATTCGCCGATGATCTCAATTTCATGGTAAGGTGCGAGCAGCGATTTCAATTCCTGCCGGGCAAGCCTTTCGTCGTCGATGATGATTGCTCTCATGGTTATTCGATATATGGTGGTATGAATAAATGGGTGAGTACGGTGTTTGATTTTTCGCCGGTTTCGTTCGAAATGGAAAAACTGGCTTTGTCGTTATAAAGCAGTTCGAGCCGCTGCACGGTATTGATCAGGCCGAAGCCGGTTTCCGGTTTGCTCGTTGCATCGTAATAGCCGCTGTTCCTGATCTGCACGTCGAGTCCGCCGTTGAGCTGGTGCGCCGAAATGGACAATGTTCCGCCTCCCGGCAGTTTGGAAATCCCGTGCTTGATGCCGTTTTCCACGAGCGTCTGCAGCATGAGCGGCGGCACTTCGAATTTTTCGCCGGCGGGATCGATATTCCATTCCACCTGCAGGCGTTCTTCCAGCCGCGTGGATTCGAGCGCGAGGTAGTCGCGGATGATGCGGCATTCGTCTTCCAGCGGGATTACTTTATTGCGGCCCATCAGCAGCGTATTGCGCAGGATATTGGAAAGCTGCGTGACGGAATTTTTCGCTTTCTGCGGATCCTCGTCCACCAGCGCGCGGATGCTGTTCATGGAATTGAACATGAAATGCGGATTCAGTTGCGACTTCAGTTTGTTCAATTCGATTTCTTTATAAGCGGCCTGCCTGCGGAGGTTTTCAATTTCCGCTTTCTTGTAATTCTCGATGAAATGCACCAGGAAATAAATCAGCGACCAGAACAGGAACGAAAATGAAAAATTGAGCACGTTGATCGACATGCGCACGAAATCCACGTCGCCCGAAAGATTGCGCGGAAGCCTGATGTCGAAGATGCGTTCGAACAAACCCTGCAGCAGGACCATCGCCACACCCATGAGCAGGT
>VBWE01000041.1:0-12904 GCA_006218065.1 Bacteroidota bacterium | reverse complement strand
GCCACACCCATCAGCAGGTTGGCCGGGATGACCAGCAAAGCCGCTTTTCCCGGCGACATGCGCAGCCAGTCGAAACGGATCACGATGGCGCGGAACAATTGCGTGAGCAGGATGCCGCTGCCGAGGATCAGGATCAGGCCGGGCGCCATTTCGTTCCGCCACGAACCGCTCAGGTAAAGAAATATCCAGATCAGCAGCACGTACAGCAGCCACCCGCCACCCTGGCAAATCCAGTACAAACGTTTGCGCTTGGACATGAGGTTCATTTGTTGATCCAGGCTTTCCGGAGTTCCAGTTGCCGTGCAGTCGGTTTTTCCGCAACGGTGATCACGTTTTCGAGCACCGTTTCCACGAAGCGGAGTTTTCCTTTCAGCGTCATGGGTTCGTATTTCCCGGAATCGTTTTTGCGGTCGACGGTCACTTTTATTTTATCGCCTTCGCGCGCGTCGTTCACGATTTCTGCGATCACCTTCAGGGCTTCGTTGCCTTTCAGTGTTTTCCCGTTCAGCGTGCGGACGATGTCGCCTTCTTTGTAACCCATTTCTTTCGCGAAGCCGGTCGATCCGCCGAGATCGACGAGAATCACTTCGCCGTTGTCCTGGTCGATCACCAGGTTGAGCCCGCCGAAAGGCGTCAGTTTTTTATCTTCCTGCCGGGCTTTGTAGTGAATGCCGGCATCGCCCAGCAGTTCGGCAAAAGGAAGCCTTTCGGCGCCCTGGACATGTTTCCTGAAAAACTCGCCGATTTCCGGGTAGGTCAGTTTGGTGATCTGCGGGATCAGTTCGTCGTCTTTGAATGATTTATGCTTTCCGTATGTTTTGGAAAGATCGCGCATCAGTTCCTGCACACCGTATTTTCCGTCCGACAATTTCCGGAGTTTCAGATCGAGACACATGCCGATGAGCATACCTTTTTCATACACGTTGCCGTACTGGTCTTTGTATTTGTCGAGCACGCCTTTGCTCATCTCGGTGAAAGAAAGATCGTCGCGGTATTTCAACGCGTCCTGCATCTTGTCCGAAATCACGTGAATGTATTCGTCAAGCGTCATCTTGCCGTATTTCACCTGCACTAATCCCGCGGCGTATTCCGTAAGTCCTTCGTACAGCCAGAGGTGCTGCGACATTTTCGGTTTGTTGTAATCGAACTCGCCGATTTCTTCGCTGTGGATATTGAGCGGCGTAACGATGTGAAAAAATTCGTGCGCTGCGAAATCACGGAGCTTCGGACCGATATAATATTCCGTCATTTCCGGCAGGCAGTACATCGAAGAGTACGAATGCTCCAGCGCGCCCATGGAAGCCGAAGCAAAACCGTCGGGCGAAAGGTAGATGAGGAAAGCGTAACGGTCAACCGGCAATTGTCCGCCGAGATATTCTTTCTGCTGGCCGAGCAGGTCGCGGATCGTATTCGCCACGAATTTCGATGTGATGAGCTGGTGCGGCGAATACACCGAGACGAGTACATCGCATCCGCCCACGGCGATATGCGTCGTATCGGGTTTGCAATACATGACCGGCGAATCGGCAAGATCCATGTATGACGACGAAATGTACGTGTCCCTGTTGTCTTTACTCCAGCCTTTCAGGCTCGTCGATCCGTAAAATCCCTGCGGCCGGATGAAGCTGAGTTCGTAGCGCCGCAGTTTCATGTCTTCGAAATACCCGCAGAAACCATAGGTGTTGATCACGAAATTGGTATCCGCCTGGATATTGGTGCCGCCCGGCTCGAAAACGATTTCTCCTTTGATCTTCGAATCCCAGGTATCTTCCACGCGGTACGTGATTTTCTGCAGGCGGCGCGCTTCCGAAATTTTCCAGCTGTTGGTGTCGGTTGCAGTTACCGGCAGAATTTTTCCTTCCGCATCAAACGCTTTGAACTCGGAAACAAAACGGCCGAAATTGTAGATCTCGTAAGTGCCCGGAACAATGGCAGGCATATAGTATGTGATCTCATCCTGCGAAACCCCGGGTACGATCAGTTCAACCGGGAGCTTGTCGTCTTTTACTTTCGTCAGGTCGATGGTAAACCGGTAAGCAGGCAGTTCATCTTTGTGCGCAAAAGCGGTTGTTCCCGGGATCAGCAGCCCGAAAACAAAAACGAACAGGATGAACCGCTTGTGTATCACTTGTACAGTTTCTTCGGGTTCCATTTATACGTCGCCCACATGATGGCCAGGAAGGTGAACAACTGCAACGCGCCGATCCACAATTCCGTAACCGGGTCGAACGATTTGACGCGGTAAATGGCCGAAGCCTGTATCACGTAATCGCTGCTGGTAACGGCCGAGATCAGGAATAAATTATTCGCCCAGTGCGCACCCATAGCCAGTTCCTGCCCTTCATCGAGCACGGTAAGCAGTCCAAAAATCAGGCCGGGCATCACGTACTGCGGCAACATGATTTCCCAGCCGTATTTCTGGGCTTCGGGGTTCATCATGTGCAGCAGGCCGAAAAGCAGCGAGGTGGTCAGCAAAGGAATCAACGCTTTGCCCACGGCCAGCCCGAAGCCCTGCAGCATATATCCGCGTACGAAAAATTCCTCCCACCAAGTCTGGATCGGTAAAAGCGTGAGCCCGATCAGGATGGTGATGAGGAACGGTTTCAGCTGGAAAATATATTCGTAGTTGGTCGGATCGGCGCGCATCTGGATGGTGAGCGTGGCGAGCATCACACCGATATACGTGATAAAGGAAAACCCGATCCGCCTGACGCGCACATTCCGCGAAGCGGTCACGATCGACATGAAGCGCTTCCGGTGCATGAACCGCACGACGATCCAGAGTACCAGCATGCCGCCCACGAACAACGCCATCTGCGTGAGCATGATCACATGCGGCGAGAGATGCATGACCTCCGGGTTGAATATTTTAGACTGCAGTTCCGGGTCGGCAATGGAACTGATATAACCGTTTTTTATTCCCCAGAAAATCAGGATAAGGATCGGGATCTGCCCGACCAGGCCATAGCCGATAAAAAAAACAAGCAGTATGCCGACGAGATAGCGCCACCAGTCATTTTTCCCTTCGCGACCGGCTTCGAGGTACCGGTTAAAAAAAGGCGTTTTTTCCATACTGCAAGTTTACGTTAAAACGAGTAGAGCTTGGTAAACGGTGACGGTTTTTACACCAGCGGACAGGGCTCCTTATAAATGGTACAGGCGACCCATCGGGTCGCCCACATGTACCATTAAGCCCTGTTTACAGACTTTTCGCTGGTGTTTTATTCCACGTCCGCAACGATTACCGTCAGCACACGATCCATTTTACCGTTTTCACCCTGCGGATCGGTGATGTATACTTCGCGGCATTTCCCGGCGCGTTTTTTGCCTTTGGATGCCAGCCATTGTTCCATGGCGCCATATGCACCGGCTGTTTGTTCGTACGGACCGTAATACTCCACTTTGATCATTTTACCGCCTTTGAGCGAGCCGGCTTTGAAATTGCCGCTGGCCGTTGCCGGTTTGCTCACAGGCACACACCATTCGATATCCATGATCGTCATGGCCGTATCGCTGTGAATGATGGCGAAGGGAGGCCCGGCGGGTATGTTGCCGCTTTTCCCGGCTGCTTCAAAAACTGCGGGGAAATTCTGCATGTATTTCGCGCCGATAGTGGCCATGGTGCAGGTGTCGCGGATGCTCAGGTAAGGCTGCTCGTTCTGCGAGGATTCGATGACGTCGTATTGTTTTTTCTTCGGAACGTCTTCGCATATGGCTTTGATCGTTTTCAGGCCTTGTTCGTATTTCCCTTCTACGTTCTCTTTCATCATGCCGCCGAAGACACGGAAAAAGTAAGGCATATCCGTATCCATGGTCATGGTAATTTTAGTGCTGTCGCCTGTACGTTTGAAACGGTACCTGCAGGTAGCCGGTCCCATGCCTTTGAATTCCATGTTTACAAAAATGGAATCCGCAGGATTGCACGAAGCAATCGTCATGCTGCCACTTCCAACGCTGTCCACCTGGCTTTCCCAGGAATACGATGACCCGGTTCCCTGGTCGGGGCCGGAATGTGTGAGTTTCCAGTTCGGATCCATTTTATGCCAGGGACTCCACTGGTTCCAGTTTTTGAAATCGGCAACCAGGTAATACGCATTTTCCGCAGGAGCGTAAATGGTAAGTGAGCGTTCGCAATGCACATGCGAACCGAGGAAGGCCGGAATAATTGCAGCGATGGCCGCAAGAATCACAAGCACGATGAGTATACGTTTCAGAATTTTCATGGTTTGATTTTTCACAAATGTAGCAAAACAATGTAGGGGCGATTCGGTGAATCGCCCCACGTTCCGAAGTCCCACGTACCACGATCCCATGTACCGAAATCTATGTAAGGGCGATTCGGTGAATCGCCCCACGTACCGAAGTCCCACGTACCACGATCCCACGTACCGAAGTCCCACAACCACGATCCCATGTACTGAAATCTATGTAAGGGCGATTCACCGAATCGCCCCACGTACCGTGATCCCACGTACCAGAAATCGCCCCCTGTACCTATATTTGTATATGAAAAACCTGCTCGCCCTGTTCCTCTTTATTTTCCCTGCATTCACCTTCGCGCAGCCTGCGTATATCCATCACGAAAAAGGCGTGCAGAAACTGAAGAACAAACAATACGCCGAGTCGATCCTCGATTTCGACAAGGCCATCAAGGCTGATGCGACTTACTTTGAAGCGTATATCGATCGCGGCAGGGCGAACGTCGCGCTGAATAAAAACGACCTGGCGATGGCCGATTTCAGCAAAGCCGTGCAGCTCAACCCGAAATATGCGCCGGGATTTTTCGAGCGAGCGAAAGTATATTCGGCTTTGGGAAAAGATAAAGAAGCGATCGAGGATTATACGAAAATCACGCAGGTGCAGCCCGATTTTTCAGACACCTATGTTTATCGCGGGCAGTTGTATTTCAAAACGGGGCAGAACGATCTTGCACTTGCCGATTTCAACAAAGCGATCAGCCTGAAAGCGAAGAACGCGGAAGTTTTTTACCAGCGCGGCCTGCTTTACCTGGCTATGAAAAAAACGAACGAAGCGATGAAAGATCTGACCGCTGCCATCGAGATCGATCCGCTTATGACCAGGGCGTTTTTCGAACGCGGTAAATTGTACGCGACGCAAAGCCGCCAGCATGAACTTGCCGTTGCCGATTATTCCAAAGCCATTACGCTGAAACATCCCGGCGAAGAAGTGTACCACCTGCGCGCAGTTTCGTACACCGCGCTGCGCAAAAACGAAGAAGCGATCCGCGACTATTCCTCGGTCATCGAAATGTTCAAATCGAAAGACCCGGAGATTTACCGTTCACGCGGCGATCTTTTCCGGCAGCGCAACGATCATGTAAATGCCATCAAGGATTACAACCGCGCGCTCTCGTTCAAAAAAGACGATGCCGTTATCCTGACTTCCCGCGGCCAGAGCCAGTTCGCGCTCGGTAAAGGCAAATACCCGATGGCCCAGCAGGATTTCAATAAAGCGCTCGGGATCGATCCGGATAATGTGAATGCGGCGTATGGACTGGGACAAATATTTTTCGAGAACAATAAATTTGAAGAAAGCATCGCGTCGCTCGACAAAGCCATTAAAATCAAAGCCACTGCCGACGCGTACTACCTGCGCAGCAAATGTCACCACAAACTGAATCACAAGAAAAACGTGTGTGAAGATTTAAACAAAGCCGCCGAAATGGGCCACCCCGAAGCCAAAAAAGATGTAATTACAATATGCGGAAAATAGACGTATGGGCGATTCATCGAATCGCTGTTTCCGGGTTTTTCAGATACTATGTACAGCGACTTCGTACGGGCGATTCATTGAATCGCCCCGAAGTAACGATTACTGGAGTAACTTTTACTTAGGTAACGCGTACTAGTTTTTTACAACCCGCACCACCCCAACTCCCCCGCACGAAACGCGCAGCATATAAACGCCCGCCGGCAAATGCGAAAGTTCAAGTGTGGCGGCATGGTTCCCGGGATATTGCCCGCCTTCATTTATGCGCACAAGGGAACGGCCTGTGAGATCAAGTACATCGATAAAAGCTTCCGCATTTTCATCAGAAGAATAATTGATCGTGATCCGGTCGCTGAACGGATTGGGATACGCGTTCAGATCAAGCGCAGGAGCGGCATAGGCGACAACCGATGAAATATCGAAGCGGTTGGTTACCATTTTTCCTGTCGCGCCGCAGATGTAGGCCGTAGTATCATCCGAGAAACTGATATCATAATAAGGTCTTGCCTGCGTCGAATCGGATTCTTCGTTCCAGTTGAGTCCGCCGTTGGTGGTCCGGAAAATAGCGCCGTTTGCTCCTGCGATAATTCCCCCGAGCGGCGTTACGAAACGAACGCTGTTCAGGTCGTTGTTTGTACCCAGCAAAGAGCTGATGTCGAGCCAGGAATTTCCGCCGTCGAAACTTTTCAGTGCATAGCCGTATTGTCCGACGCAGATCGCATTCCCGGCATCACGGAAATCAACGGAACGCCCGTTGAAGAATCCGAAAAGCTGGTTCGGCGCAAGCGTCCAGGTGTCGCCGCCGTCATTGGTTTTCGCAATCCATCCGCCGTCGCCGGTTACCAGGCCCGTGGTGGTTGAAATAAAATCGATATCGTGAAGGTTGAGCACGGTACCGCTGTTCAGCGTATCCCAGCTGGCGCCGCTGTCAGATGTCCGGCATAAAATGCCGCCATTTCCGGCGCAGAACCCGAGCGTGTCATTTACGAAATGAACGCGGTTCAGTTGTTTCGATGAAAAACGGGGCAGCGTATCCCAGTTCAGCCCGCTGTCGGTGGAGCGGAGGATCACGCCGCTGTCGCCCACGGCTATGGCTACGTTACTGTTCACATACGTAATGCTGTGCAGGCGCGGGTAAACGGAACCGGCAACGGCCGCTGCCGACCAGGAATTCCCGGCATCGGAACTGATCAGGATTTTTCCGCGGTTGTTTGTCGTATCGTATCCGCAGGTAAGTCCCACGTTTACATTCAGAAATGAAACACCTTCCAGGTAAGCGTTCGTTCCGGTATTCAACGCATCCCACTGTGCGCTTAGGGTAAGACTGAACAGCAGCGCAATTCCAGCACAAAAATTCTTCATGTGATTTTTTATCGTTTGATTAGTTTCAGCGTACCGCTGTTATTTCCTGCCTGCACATGAAGCAGGTAAACGCCGCTGCCGAGGCTCAAAGATACAGGATCAATCGTTTGCCTGTGAATTCCGGCGGCTTTCGTTTCCCGAGAGCGATACACCAACTGCCCGAGCATATCCGTGAGTGTGATTTCAATGTCCGATTCATGTGCGAGTCCGAAAAGAATCGTCGTCTCCTCATCGAACGGATTCGCAGTAACCTGCAGATTCATGCCGGGCGTATTTGGATTGATTCCAGTAGTGAGATCAACATAAACGCCGTCGCTCACATAGCAGGGCGTGACCAATCCTGCTCCGTTTTCAGCTTTCACGGAAAAATAATAGGTCTGCCCGTTTACCAGCGATAACGTATTCACCACCGCGGTATCATACCCCCAGTTGCCCGTCCACGCAACGATATCCGAATCACACGGCGTTGTTCCGATCGCGTACCGGTAACTTGAAAATCCCGAATGCGGATCACTGCTGCTGCTCCAGTTTGCTTCCAGCGTCGTGGCCGAAGTGCTCAGGTCGATATCCGCAGAAAGTCCGTCGTTGATCGTATCGATCGAAGTGGGCGGCGTCCAGTCCACGTTGATATCCTGGTATGCCACAGCAGAAAGATTGTAAGCCGTATCCCGCACGATGGATTTTACACGACCGGCCGGCGTGCCCGGATTCGTATTCTGGTAACGCAGCTCGCAGGAAGGACAATTACCCACCGAAATTGTCACCGGCGTATTCGAAAACCGGGAACGATATACTTTGAAATTATCGATCTGCCAGTTACTGTTACCGCTACGGAAAGAAATGTAATCGCCGGTGGAGTAGGGCGAAGGATCCGTCCAGCTCCCGATGAAAACATTGTCGCGGTAAAGATCAATTTCACCGGTTATGCGGTCGTAAATTACTTTCCAGTCGTACCACTGCGCGATATTCGTATTCATCGTCACCGTTTGCTCGAGCGTAAAAACGTCGTTCGTTACTTTGTAAAATTCGAGCGCGCTCTGGTCGATGCGGAACCACACGAAATACCCGTTGCCCCGGTTGGGGAGCGTCGGGTTGTCGCAGAAAAAATGAAAACCGGCGCGGCGGTTACTGCCTGTTCCGTCAAGCTTTCCGGCCCAGTGATACAAATATTTATTCGAAAGATTCTGCGTGAGCGCCGCGTAGATATTGGTATTGGTCTGGCCTTCGTCACTCTGCTCGAGCGCACCGTTATTGATCGCCCAGGTGCCCGTTACGCTCGTCCATTCCAGGTGAATGGTTCCGAGATCGAAATTGTCGCTGAAAAATCCCTGCGTATTATTCGCGCGCCAGTCGGCCCCGTCGTAATCGATCACCTGGTAAAAACTTTTTTCGAGACCGCTTCCGCCTACGTTATCATTCTCCGTAAAACTCGCCGTGAAATTCTGTGTCTGCCAGGTTCCGTTCACGCTGACCTGCGTTCCGGGCGAAGTAACATCGGGGTTCGGCGGAACGAGTATCGATCCCGACCAGTTCGCTTCCCAGCCCGTGCCCGTGGTCGCACAATCGGAACGGAACTCAAACGTAATCGAACCGCCGCTCGAAGTAATCGTTCCCGGCGAGTTGTTGCCCGTATAATAACCGATCAGCGGGGCATTCACATCCGCGCCGTCGTAAATAAAAAGATAATCCCAGGTGTTTTCCGTTGCGTAGCTGGTAAACGTAACCGTTACGGAAGTCGCGTTGGTCGGGCTGATCGTCCACACGTAACGTTCATCATCCGCATAATTTCCGCCCGCTCCGCCCGAGTCGTAAAAATTTCCCGAAGCTGCCGTATAAACCGTAGCGGCCGGCGCAGCGTTGATCAGCTGGTAAAAATATTCCCAGTTCCAGTTCACGCCCGGGTCGCTGTGCGTCTGGTTGGGGTAATGCTGGTGGCCTTTCACCTTGGTACAGGATCCGGGAATGGAAGACTGATTGTAATACGTAGTCGCCATCCACGGGTACCAGCCGGTGCGGTTCGGATCGATGCCGTTACTGTTGCAGATATCGAGCGTGAGTGCGGCGGAACTGGTGTACATGGCTGTGGTGTACCAGGCAGGATTGTTCACGTACCCCTCGTGCTCAATGCCTACGGTGTACGGATTTTCACTGCCCACGTGCCAGGCTTTCAGTGATTCGTAAACCATTTGTGTGACTTGTCCGTCGCTCGAGCGGACAACATAATGGGCAGAAACGCTCGCAGCACAATTCTGGAACCAGGAAATGCATCCCGCGTAAGTTCCCTGTACGGTGTGAATCGTTACTGCAGAAATAGCTACACTGTTACGCGAACTGTAATTGCACGATGCGGCGGGATTCCAGAGCGCGGGGCCGTAGTCGGGAGATTGAACGGTGATTGAATTGCTGTTGCTTTTATAAGTATTGCCCTCGCGGGATTGGATTCCGGAAGCGCTGATATGCACGGAACCGGATGAAAGCACACGATAATTATCGTCGCCGAAAAGGCTTTTTAAATCATAATTGTGTTGAGTGAAACCATATTTCGCGGCGCAGCGCTCGTCATTTAAAAAAGAAAAGACAGAATAGAGGTAACAATCCATAGCATAACGCTTCTGCAGAAAATCCTGTGGTGCATCTTTTCCTGAGGCTTGCGGCAATTCGCTCAATTGTTCCAGCCTGGAAGCAATGAATGAAGCACTTCTTAATATGTCTTCAGAAAGTGAACTGCCGATCATCAGCGGATCATATGCCGTTGCAAATGCCCGGACGGCTGTTTGAGGATTATTCAGCATACTTTCTGTTTTTAACCCAGACAGGTCGGCTACCTGGGCGAGGTTATTCCGGAACCATCCTTTTCCATCTGCAATCAAACCCATAACTGTGTACGCTTTCGGCATACCGGTACAACTTTCCGCTTCCGATCCGTTCAAATGCTGAAAACGCGTATTTGTAAAAGCTACCGCTTCCAGTATCCCGCGGGGCATTTCCGGGTGATTCATGTAGGCTTCTGCGAATGCAGTTGCGTATGGATTTTCCGGTAGTTTGTCTGCCTTATTCTGCGCCTGGATAGCTAAACCGGTAAAGAGCAGTAAAAGTAAGATGTACAGCTTTCTCATTTCGATGAATTAGTCAATAGGTTCGACGGCAATTTTACGTTTTTTGCCCCGAAAAGCAAGTAATCCGTCTAAAAACCCACCCCGACGCCCAGCCGCACGATCGGGTTTTGATAGGGCCATTCGGGTGTATCATAAAGGTTCCAGAGTACCGTAAGGCCAAGGCCCACATTTGCGCCCAGCATCTGGCGATAGCCGCCGCCGACCAGGAGCCCGGTAATCCAGTAGCGTTCGTTTTGCTGCCAGGGAAACCATTGCCCGTTCAGTTTCTGGTATTCCGCATGCCCGTAAAGATTATCGAGGAAATAATACCGCAGGATGCCGCTGCATCCGTAAATCGTATTTATATATCGCTGGCCGTTATTGAAGCGGATATTGATGTACTGGTATGTAATGCCCACGGCGGGAACGAGCCGTTCGGTCACCCGGTAACCGACTATCGGTGAAACATCGACCAGCGTGGCGTTTCCGAACTGCAGTCCGACGTTACCGCCGTAAACCAGCCTGGTGTACCACGGTTCGCGCGGAGGTTTTGTGCGGGGATTGAGTCCGCCCGAAGAAGCCGAATCCTGGGCCCGGGCGGTGAACATGAATAAAAAAGCAATGGCAACGAGGGTATTGTTTTTCATCTCTGTAAAATTAGGGTTTTTCGGCTGGATGGAGAAGCTTACATTTGTTCCTCTATTATGAGCAATACGGCTTTACATATTGTAATTACGGGCGCTTCCCGCGGCATCGGTTTTGAAACGGCGGTGAGGCTTTGTGCGATGGGGCATCATGTACTGGCTGTTTCGAGAAATGTATCCGGCCTCAGGCAACTGCAGGAACGAGTCATGCTCGATAACCAGCGGGCGCAGATCACTACCCTGCCTTTTGATATTACAGACGAAGAATTGGAGAAAACGCTGCTTCCGCGTATCCGGGAATCTGCCCCGCATATTGATATCCTTATTAATAATGCCGGCTTCCTCGTGAATAAGCCTTTTGCGGATATTTCCTCGGAAGAACTGATGCAGGTTTACACGACCAATGTTTTTGCTCCTTTCCGGCTGATGCAGCTGATTGTGCCTTTAATGCCGGTTTCCGGATCGGCGCATATCGTCAACATCGGCAGTATGGGCGGTTTCCAGGGAAGCGGCAAGTTCCCGGGACTTTCGGCATACAGCTCGAGCAAGGCCGCGCTGGCCAACCTCTCGGAATTGCTGGCCGAAGAACTGAAGGAAAAGAAGATTTCGGTTAACTGCCTGGCCCTTGGTGCGGCCCAGACCGATATGCTGGCCGAAGCGTTTCCCGGGTACAAGGCTCCGCTGTCTGCCGAAGACATGAGCGAAATGCTGGCCTGGTTTGCCGTAAACGGGCAAAAATTCTTCAACGGGAAGGTTCTGCCCGTAGCATTAAGCACACCCTGATTCGTCCGGATAGAATTTACCCATTGGTTAACAGCATATTATGTAATTATTGGCTGAATTTGATAAAATAATTTTGTGGGTTAAGAGTATCCATATACATTTGCACCCCCTTTAACCGGGGCACGTTCATTAAAACTAGGGCTGAATAATGCGGAAGCACTGAGCAGAAGCAAAAAAATCAAAAGTAATTTTGGTGGATTGAAAACCCCGATTACCTTTGCAGCCCGTTTCACCAAACGCCGTTCTTTTTTCAGGCAAGAATTTTCGAAAAAAAATTCAGAAAGTTTGGATGATTCAAAAACGTTCGTACCTTTGCGCTCCCGTTTCGGGAAAACAATACGATTCGTTCTTATAAAATGACCTGATTCAGCCTGCGCAAGCAGGTAAATTATATAGTCAGAAAGTTCTTTGAAAGATTGGGAATAGGTAAAAACAGCAAACCATCCCTTCCCGGCTGTAGGCCGGGATTGAGTAGTAAATCTATAAATATCGGTTCACTTTGCATTAATTTGCAATGAAAGCCAAATGATCAAACTTACAAGAGAGTTTGATCCTGGCTCAGGATGAACGCTAGCGGCAGGCCTAATACATGCAAGTCGAGGGGCAGCGGGAGTAGCAATACTTGCCGGCGACCGGCGCACGGGTGCGTAACACGTATGCAATCTACCTGTAACTGGGGCATAGCCCGAAGAAATTCGGATTAATTCCCTATAATATTAAGAGGAGGCATCTTCTTTTAATTAAAGAATTTCGGTTACAGATGAGCATGCGTCCGATTAGCTAGTTGGCGGGGTAACGGCACACTGGTACTGAGACACGGACCAGACTCCTACGGGAGGCAGCAGTAAGGAATATTGGACAATGGACGCAAGTCTGATCCAGCCATGCCGCGTGCAGGATGAAGGTGCTATGCATTGTAAACTGCTTTTGTACGGGAAAAAAACCTTGATCGTGTATCGAGGCTGATTGTACCGTAAGAATAAGGGTCGGCTAACTTCGTGCCAGCAGCCGCGGTAAGACGAAGGACCCGAGCGTTATCCGGATTCATTGGGTTTAAAGGGTGCGTAGGCGGATTGGTAAGTCAGTGGTGAAATCTCCAGGCTCAACTTGGAAATTGCCATTGATACTGCCAGTCTTGAGTACAGCTGATGTGGGCGGAATATGACATGTAGCGGTGAAATGCTTAGATATGTCATAGAACACCGATTGCGAAGGCAGCTCACAAAACTGTAACTGACGCTGAGGCACGAAAGCGTGGGGATCAAACAGGATTAGATACCCTGGTAGTCC
>VBWE01000070.1 GCA_006218065.1 Bacteroidota bacterium | reverse complement strand
CACGCGATTGCCCCGTCGCCGGTGATGAGTTTCGGCGCAACAGTAAAAAATGCAACCGACCAGGCTTTTTTGCGCATGTCTTCGCAGCAACTCGTGGGAACATTGCGCCTGCACATCGACGGAAATAATTACAGCGACGAGACGCTGATCCATTTCGATCCGTCAGCCACTACCGGTTTCGATCCGAATTACGATGCATACAAATTATTCAGCCCTGCGGATTCCATCGTACCCAGCATTTCTTCGGTGATGAGCAGCCAGGATTACGGGATCAACAGCATCCCGCTTCCGACATCCAGCACGAGCATCCCGATCCGCGCGCTGGCTGCACGCACGCATTCCGGTACATACGTCATCAGCCGCGATACGACGATGAACATTCCGCAGAGCATGTGCGTGGTGCTCGAAGATCTGCAAACCGGCGTGATGACCGACCTGACGAGCACGATGAGTTATTCCTTCACGCTTTCGGATACGACACAGGCTCCGCGTTTCCTTTTGCATCTCGGTGTACCGGTCACCAAATCGTCGGTTGCAGTGACTTGTCCCGGCGGCAGCAACGGCATTGCGATTGCGGAAGGACTCGGCAGCGGACCCTGGGATTATAGCTGGGAAGATGCTTCCGGCAACCCGCTCGCCACGCACACCGGCATCAACGGGCCTGATTCTTTGCCGAATATTCCTGCCGGTGTTTATACGGTTACTATTGCCGGGAACAACGGGCTTTGCGGTGTGGTTTCGGATACGGTTCATGTAAACGGTCCTTCCGGTTTCCAGGCGTCGGCCAGTGTAACCGGTACGAGCTGCCCGGGCGATGCCGACGGTTCGGTGAGTGTGAGCTTAGTGCTCGGCGGAACAGCGCCGTATAATTACGAATGGTCCACAACCGATAACGGGAATACGATCAGCGGACTTGCCGCAGGGAACTACTGGCTTTACATTACCGATGCAAACGGCTGCGGCGATACCTTGTATTATACTGTTCCGCAGCAATCGGTTTTAAGCGCTTCGTTTACGATGAGCGACGATACCGTGTATGTGGGCGTGAACAATACGGTCATTTTTTCGAATTATACTTCCGGCGGAAGCGGCTACAGCTGGAATTTCGGTGACGGATCACCGGCTGATGTTTCTGCGAACCCGTTTCATGTTTATACTACGTCCGGAATATATACGGTAACCCTGACGGCAACCGACAGTTTATGCACAGATACGATGCAATCGGTACTTGTGGTGATCGATCCGGCAAACGTGCTGCAGGAATCGCCGGTGAATCATATCGGTGTTGCGCAGGAGAACGGCGGTACTTTCGTGGTTTTCAATTTTGAAAGTCCGCAGGATGCGCTGATCGACGTGTTTGATGCTGCCGGAAGGGCCGTCATCCGCGGCATGCAGGTAACGGCTTCACAGAATAAAGTCCGGCTGCCTTTGGATAACGTTTCGGAAGGTATTTACTCGGTTCGCGTGCAGACGGGCAGGGGCGTGGTGGTGAAGATGGTGAAGATGTAGAGCAGGGTTCCGCACTTGGAGAACGCCCAACATTCCTACTTTGTATCCTCAGAAAAACTAAGCGCGCCCGAAGGGCATTGGCTGACCTGTTTCCGGATTGTCCCGGAATCTGCCGCCTGCATATTGATCCACGGACGTGCTTTCGTATTAAAAACGGCGTGCAGGCCTTTTACGCAAACAGCGGAATGAATACACTTTCCCGGTTTCCAGTGTACGGTGATTTCACCGTTGGAATAATCGCGATCCTGGTTTTCACTCATGTGGTGTATTGTTTTGTTGCTATTCCTGTATGGCTTTAACGCTCAATGTCAAACGTACAACGCACAATCATCAATTAACTTTGCCCGATGAATATTGATCTCCCGATAGAGCTATCGGGAGTGCATTTGGCATTGAACATTTTGAACAGATGCTATCGCCTCTTACTTCTTGATGAACTTTTGCTTCAGCATCGTTTCTCCTGTCCATACTTCGGCGAAGTACATGCCTGCGGGCAGACCGGAAACATCTACCGTGGTTTGGTTCGCCTGGCAGCCGTTTTGTTTCAGCAGTTTCCCGTGCAGATCGTAAATCGAAATCCGCGCATCCGCATAAACTAAATTTTCCCAGCTGAGTGTAATTTCATCACCGGCAGGATTCGGGAAAACCGCGAGGCGGTAATCTTCCATCCGCGTTTCGTTCATGCCGTTAAGCACCGTGGAAACGCCGTTGGCGAAAGCATACTGTCCCGGCTGAAGCGAATCCGCAACAACATAACCGTATTTCGATGTAGCCTGCGCGCCGATAATTGTTTTGGTATAATGCGGATACTCCTGCCAGTTGTCGCCCGCATTCCGCCGGTAAAGCAGGATGATGCTGTCGCCGTTGGGAACGGTAAGCCCGTTGTCCAGGTTGCCGGTATAACCGGATCCGTTACGCCCGTCGTAATAAAAACGTCCCGTGGCATAAAAAGTCGAAGGGAAAAGTCCGTCGATGTTCCAGTAACGGTAATCCGAAATGCGGTAGTTGTTCGTATTGTTCACAATCGAATCGGGCGGAGCGAAATTATGCTCCACGCGGAAAAGAACGGAATCCGTAATGTTCACCACGTTCAGCGTGCAGCGCGCGAGGTTCATGTTGAACGTGCCGGGAGCGCTGATCACACGCCATTCGTCGGCAATCGCATCGCTGATCTTTTCATCGAAATCGACGGCTGCGTAATCCGGGTTGAACGGGATCGAAACGGTTGCGGTGGTGTTTTGTCCGCTCACCATCACCTGGCGCACTGCCGTATTCCAGCCGGCGTCGCGGAAGGTAATGTCGAGCGGCACGTTGGTGTAATAATTCGGCGCACCGTCCAGTTTCTGCTTCATGTAAAGCGTTATGTCGTAGTTCGGCGAATTCGGTACAACACTGAACGAGTCGATCGAAAAATGCGGCCAGCCCCCGTTGAAAACCCAGTCGTTGAAAAAATCGTTCAGGTTCGTAAGGCCCGATGCCGTGACCAGGTTGTCGCGGAAATCGGCGCTGCTGACGTCCGTAAACTGGCTCTGGTTAAGATGATACTGCAGCCCGAGCCAGAAAAGCGAATCGCCCATATAACCGCGCAGCGTATGCGCAACGTCCGCACCTTTTACATACACATGATCGCTGTATGTGTACTGGTGCGGAACACCGGAAACAGCACGGTAGCCATTTTCTGTGAGATGTACATTGTGCACCATGTCTTCATGATTGCTGCGCACGCTGTTCAGGTAGGCAGCACGACCATAATACCATTCCGAAAAAACATATTGCGAATAGGTAGCCCAGCCTTCGTTCAGCCACATGTCTTCCTGTGTGCGGCAGGTAGCGAGATCGCCCCACCAGTGGTGCGCGAATTCATGCGCCATGAGACTCGCTTCGTAAGTCAGCGTTCCGTTTGCTGCGGTTCTCGGGTACGAAATATTGGTAGCGGGTTCCATCGCCCCGCTGCCGAAAGGAACCAGGCAGAATCCGACACGATCCCAGCGGTACGGACCATAACGCGTTTCAAAACCGGTGAACGCTTCGTCGAGATGCTGGAATGAGTTTTTCATGTTCGTCGTATCCCCGGGAACAGCCGTAAGCATCACCGGGATATTGCCCAGCAGGCCGGGATAGGTTTGATTTACGTGCA
>VBWE01000040.1 GCA_006218065.1 Bacteroidota bacterium | reverse complement strand
CCAGTGACCCCCACCATGTCAAGGTGATACTCTAACCAGCTGAGCTAACGTCGCGGGAAGGTTACAAAAGTAGAAAAAAGGACTATTGGTTTTTGTAGCGATCGGCTAATTTAACGGACATATCGGGATACTGTTTGAGATCATGAAGATATTTCCGGCTCTTCATGTTTTTGATATGAGATTCAATTGATCTGGCTTGTTGATATTCCAGGTTGTTTATGCAGAAAAACAAATCCCAATCGTCGACTTGCCGGGTATATGCAGTTTCAAAGTTTTTATCCTTGTGCTGCCTGATACGTTCTTCAAGATTTTGACAGCTCCCGATATAGAACGTATCAATTGATGTCGAATACAAAATGTAAACGGAAGCCATAAAAATGTAATGACCCAGTGACCCCCACCATGTCAAGGTGATACTCTAACCAGCTGAGCTAACGTCGCGGGAAATGCAAAGATAATAGAAACAAAAATCCCCACACAAGGTGAGGATTTGTGTGAGCAACAGGGTTCGAACCTGTGACCCTCCCGGCTTTTCAGCCGGGATGCTCTGAACCAGCAGTACTCTGTACCAGTTTTTCAATCAATTTTCTGCTTTTCCATCTCTTAATGGTTCGCTCCCTGTTCGTGCATCCTGTTCATTTTCAAAAAACTCCGAATACACCAGTACCCAGTCTCCCGTTTTCCCCGTAAATCCTTTGTGGTTCGAATTATGTTTTCGGAGCCTGCTTTCGATGGTATCGTTCGTGAATCCGACGTAGTACTTGTTTTTCGCCGCAGAAAAAAGAATATATACCCAACTCATGATCGCTAAATAAAAATCCCCACCCGAAAGTGAGGATTTGTGGGAGCAACAGGGTTCGAACCTGTGACCCTCTGCTTGTAAGGCAGATGCTCTGAACCAGCTGAGCTATGCTCCCAATATTTAATTTTCTCTGCTGTGACCCTCCCGACGAAAGTCGGGATGCTCTGAACCAGCTGAGCTATGCTCCCAATATTTACTTTTTACTTTCTCTGCCAGCCCCGTCCGCCGAAGCAGTGCGCAGGCGGATGAGCTATGCTCCCGATAAGGGGTTGCAAATATAGATAGATTGAATAATTCTGCAAAAAAAAGAAGAAAAATCGGCTAAATCGCTTCGGCAACAGTAAAAGTGCTGCCCCCGATAAAAACCAGGTCGCCCTTCCCGGCAGCCGAACGCGCGGCTTTCAGGGCTTTTCGTACTGTTGGGAATACATCGCCTTTTAAGCCGTAAACCCGCGCAGTCGCCGCAAGTTCAAAGGGATCAAATGCGCGCGGGAGATTCGCTTTGCAGAAATAATACACCGCATTTTTGGGCAGCATCTCCAGGATTTTGCGCACATCCTTGTCGCTCACCACGCCAAGTACAAAATGCAGTTTCCGGTGAGGGGTGCTTTTCAGCATGGACAAAACTTCCCGGATTCCCGCTTCATTATGACCGGTGTCGGCAATCGTGAGTGGGTTCCGGGCAATCGTTTGCCAGCGCCCCTGCAAACCGGTCAGTTTACAAACCTGCCGCAAACCTGTTTTATATGCTTTCGCCGGGATGGGAAATTTTTCTTCGTCCAGCAGCAAACTTGCTGTGACCGCAGTCGCTATATTTTTAACCTGGTAAAGCCCGGCCAGGTCGCAGGAAACGGTAACCGGTTTTGTTTTGTGCTTTGGAAGATCGATTTCCGCCGACAGGAAACCGTTTTTCACTTTCGGTTTTTTAACGGAAATCAGCTGGTCAGCAAAAAACAGTTCGCTCCCGTTTTCCCGGGCCTTTTTTTCGAAAACCGATCTGACCTCCGCCTGTGTTTCACCGATCACTACCGGGATACCGGCTTTGATGATCCCCGCTTTTTCCGCTGCGATTTTTTCAAGCGTATCGCCGAGCAGGTACTGGTGATCGTAACTGATATTCGTGATCACAGAAACTTCGGGCATAACCACGTTCGTGGAATCCAGCCGCCCGCCAAGGCCCACCTCGATAATCGCGATATCCACTTTTTCCTTCGCGAAGTAATCGAAAGCCAGTCCCACCGTCCACTCGAAAAAAGAAGGTTGTATCCGCTCAAAAGCCCGGCGGTGTTTTTGCACGAAAGCGATCACGTTTTTTTGCGGGATCATTTTCCCGTTGATGCGCACGCGCTCGCGGAAATCTTTCAGGTGCGGCGACGTATACAAACCGGTTTTGAATCCCGCGCTCTGCAGGATAGCCGCCAGCATATGCGAGACAGAACCTTTGCCGTTCGTGCCGGCGACATGAATGCTGCGGAATTTTTTTTCCGGGTGCTTCAGCAGCTCACAGATCGCGTGCGTATTATCCAGGTTTGCCTTATAAGCGGCAGCGCCCACGCGGTGAAACATGGGCAACTGGCGGAATAAGTATTCTAAAGTTTCTTTATAGGAAGCCATCCCGGAAAATGTATGGCTCAAAATTCAACTTTCAGTTTCCAAAAACCAAGAAACAGCTCCCGGAATTTGCGCTTTTATTTCAGCACAAAGTTGAATGTAATGCTGCCGATCTGTTCTTCTTCCGCGTTCGGATTCGGATCGAAGCGCCACTGTAATGCGTTTTGACGGGCCAGCGCGCGCAGCCTGCTGTCGGTTGTCGTGGAGCCTGCGGAAAGCGGTGTGGCGCGGATTACACGGCCCGTGCGGTCAACCACGATCTCCACTTTTACGAGTCCTTCTTCCTGCGTGGGATTGATCAGCGTGGGCCTGTTTTCCACTTTGCGTCCGCGGAGCTGGAATCCAAGTCCCGGTCCAACGCCGGTAGGTCCGCCGGTTCCCGGTCCGAGGCCCGGACCGTTACCATTTCCTTTACCGCCGCCATCGCCTCCGCTGCTGTACGGATCGCCGGTGCCGTTGTTACCGGTGGGCGTGGTGCTTGTATTATTATTCTGCCCGAGCGAGTTCATCAGTTCTTTCAGCTTGTCGCTGGCTTCGGGTGTGTTGTTCGGTTTTGTTCCGCTGGAACCGGCAATCGTCGGATCGGCGTCGTTGGTGATATTGCCGCCTGCGTTCGGGTCCGGGTTTCCTTTTACATCCGGGGAGCCGCCGCTGGTCTGCGTTTGTCCGCCGTCGCCCTGCGTCGATCCGCCGCCGGGATTAGTGTACCCGCCGCCGTTTTCGTCAGAAATGCCGTTGTCGGCAATCAGTTCAACATTTTCTGCTGCTTCGGGGAAAGGCGGAACAGGTGAAACGATGGTGATGTACCAGAAAAGCGCCAGGATCAACCCCATCATAACTGCCGCACTGCCGAGCGCAATGTAAACTGCATTTCGGTCTTTCGTTTCCGGATGATTCATCGTGGTTGTCATATCGCGTTTTTTAGGGATTACTTTTTAGCGCCCTGTGTGGCGATCACCATTTTCAGGTTCAATTTACTTCCTATTTGCAAAACGTCTGCCAGATCCTGGATAGTCAGCTCCTGGTCGAGGCGGAGACGGACAAATTCGGTGCCTTTGGCTTTGGTTTCGGCAAGAAGAGTCGGCTCAAGAATATCATACCGTACTTCAATATCATTGAGAAAATATTTGTGCTCTTTCGTAACGGATAAAACGACTTTGTCCTTGGTTACGGTTTCCGCCGCTTTCGAATTCGGCAGGTTCACTTTGATTGCGCTCGGGCTGACCATCGTGGCGATAATCAAAAAGAACAGCAGCAGGAAGAACATGATATCGTTCAGCGCTTCGGTGAACACTTCCGCTCCTTCTTTATGTTTTCTGCGTAACTGCATGTTGGCTTTTTATTGTGCGGTGAAGGTTGTTTTTATCCACCAGCTGTTAACAAAACGTGATAGTTCCCTGTTTATTTTGCCGGTTCGTGCATCAGGTCGATAAATTCCATGCTCGTTTTTTCGATGCGCATGGCGATCCGGTCCACCCAGCTGTTCAGCAAATGATAGCAGGCAAAAGCGATCAGTCCCACGATCAGTCCGCCGGCGCTGGTGATCATCTTCTGGTAAAGTCCCGAAGAAATAACCGAGATGCTGATATTATCCTGCAAAGCGATCTGGAAGAAAATCGTAATTACACCCATGATCGTTCCCACGAAGCCGAACATCGGCGCAAGCCGTGCCAGCAGCGAAAGAATAGAAAGATTTTTTTCCAGCCGCCCGATCTCCTGGCGGCCCACTTTTTCCATCGCATCCTCGATCTCGCGGCTGGGGCGGCCGATGCGCGAAATTCCTTTTTCGATTACGCGGCTCACCGGGCTGTTCATCGAGCGGCATAAATTGCGCGCCGAATCCATCTGCCCGTTCAGGATATAATCGCGCAGGTTCGGGATAAGCATCCGGTTGTGCCCGGCCGCTTTCGCAATCACGACCAAACGCTCGATCGCGAAGAAAATAGCCAGCGCAAGAAAGACCACCAGCGGAATCATGATCCAGCCGCCTTTCATGATCAGGTCGATCACCGACATTTTTATTTCGGTGACTGCGGGTGTGGTTACGGGCGGAATGGCTGCGGCTATTTTTTTTGCAGTATCGGCAGTTGCGGTTCCTGTGGAGCCCGTGATCTGGAGAAAAATGAAATTCAGCATGGTTGGTCTTTTGATTTGAAACGGAAATATTCATGCTAAATTATCCCAGCCGCAGCCACGGCGGGGCGAGCCTTCAGCCCGTTTGTCAACATCAAAATGTGAATACCGGCGCTATTCCGGGGCCGGTGCAAAAAAAAGACTCCCGCGATGGCCATCGCGGGAGTCCGGGGTTTTAACAACTCTTAAGAGTCAAAAGGCCCGAAAGCGCCTGTTGACAGTTATTTAATCCAGGCGGAATTTGATCGGCAGCCTGAACAGGAAACTCACTTTGTGTCCTTTGGTGATGGCCGGAATCCATTTCGGCATGCCCCTGGCCACGCGAAGCGCTTCTTTGTCCAGCGCCGGGTGAACGCCTTTTTCAACAGCAAGATTCTTCACGTCGCCGTTGGTGTCCACCACGAAGGAAAGGACTACAGTTCCCTGGATACCTTCTTCTTTCGGAATCTGCGGGTAACGCAGCGAACTCATCAGGTAAGGACGCAGGCCTTTGCAATCCGGCGCAACGTCGGCAATCGTTACCGGTCCCGGAGGAGGAGGAGGTACAACCGTACCGGTAGTATCCGCCGGCTGTGCCGGTCCGCTGCCGGCTCCGCCCGGGTTTGCGTTCGGTGATCCGCCTGCAACCGCAGCAACAGGAGGTGTGCTTGCCGTATCCTTGATGACGGGCGGATCGGTAAGTTCTGCTTGTTGCGTCGGGCTGTAAACCGGGTTGTTGGCAACCGGACTTTTGGGTTGCTCAGGCGGTTTTACGGCTTCGGCCGGTTTTGTTTTTTCAGGCTCTTTCGGCTTTTCAATGTTCGGATCCAGCGTAACAGGAGTTACAACAAAATCTTCATCGAGACTAGCCTCCTGGTTCTGCATATTCCAGGTCATTCCGCCGGCAAAAAAGGCGGCGACACAGAACATGGAAGCCATCGCGCGTTTCATCGTATTGCCGTACTGTCGCCGTATGACATACGCCCCGTAGGATTTATTCCGGTGCTCGAAAACCATTTCTTCGAGACTCTGGGGAGAATCGTTTTGGTTATTCATGTGATGAGAGTTTAAATTGGTTAGACATGAATTCAGCTACTTTCTTTTTCCCTGCGCAGGTGAAAAAGCAATTACATCGTTTGGGTTTCTGATCCGCGGGATGTGCATCGGGGAATGTACGGCGACGGCGGTTTCGGATCTTTCGGATGCAATTAGTAGCGTGTAATCATGCGTTATCTGAAGGTTCTACGTCAAATGTAGACCAGCAGTTTGCTTCCCGCCAAATAAAGTGAAATGTTCTTGGTAACTGGTTTTTCCGGGGAAATAACTGGTCGGATTAGCGATTTGCGAATGCCGGTTTTGGATTGCCGAATGATTCAATCTCAAATCGGCAATCGCAAATCCGAAATCGTTAGATCAGCTCGCGCAGCGCAATACTGAACGCATGCTGCGCAATACCTTTTTTGGATGGACTGGATGTATGCGCTTTCTCCAGCGCAGTGCGGATGGTTTGTGAAACATCGCTGAAAATCGCTTCATCGCTCAGCTCCGCATTGCCCTGCATCAGGTAAGCAAACACACGGGCCATGCCGCAGTTCGAAATAAAATCCGGGATGATGCTCACCTGGTTGTCGGCATATTCCCCGGTCGGGCCGAAGAAAATTTCTTTATCGGCAAAAGGAACATTCGCTCCGCAGGCAATTACTTCGAGTCCGCCCGCGATCAGCTGATCGACCTGGTTTCGTGTAATCAGCCGCGAAGCAGCCGCAGGAATAAAAATATCAGCGCCGTTGTTCCAGATCGTTTCATTCAGTTCGCCGAAAGGTTTGATATCCGCCGCCTGCAGTTTGTTTCCCTGTTTATCCAGGAAAAGTTTTTTCGTCTTTTCGAAATCAAAACCTTCCGCGCTGATCAGCCCGCCGTCGCGATCGATAATGCCGGTGATGCGCGCACCCATTTGCGTGAGGTAGTATCCCGCCGCCGATGCTACGTTGCCCCAGCCCTGTACCAGCACGCGTTTGCCTTTCAGCTCGCCGCCGTAAATATTATAATAATGTTTCACCGACTCGGCCACGCCGTAACCGGTTATCATATCGGCAACAACGTAATGGTTGTTCGGTGCGTAGCGCGGATCTTCCACGAATTTTTTCACGCCGCGCTGCAGTTGCGAAATACGCTGCGGGTTGGCCGGGTTATTCGTGCCGAAGTGGCCGCGCACAACGCCTTCCTGCGGATGCATGATGCCGAGCGTTTCGGTGATCGGGATCACGTCGTGTACTTCGTCGATATTCATATCGCCGCCGGTTCCGTAATAATTTTTGAGCAAAGGAGCTACGGCTTTAAACCAGCGTTCGAGTACGCCTTTTTTCCGCGGATCGTTCGGATCGAAATTGATCCCCGATTTTGCTCCGCCGATCGCCGGGCCCGAAACGGTGAATTTTACTTCCATCGTTTTGGCCAGCGATTCCACTTCCCGGCGGTCGAGGCCCTTCCGCATCCGTGTTCCCCCGCCTGCGGCCCCGCCGCGCAACGAATTGATGACTACCCAGCCCTCGGCCTCGGTTTCTGCATCCTTCCACTCAAAAATAATCTCCGGGCGTTTGTTCTCATACGCTTCCAGCAATGCCTGCATCATACCGATCCGGTTTTGACTGCAAAACTACAAATTGAAACCGAGTGATGGATTCCTTCGCTGCAGAGATCATTATTCCTTTTGCCCGCTGCCCCGCAAAGAAACCTAACATACTGTATTTAAAATATTTAGGGAAAGTGAGAAAAAGCTGGGCTTTTTCGTATTATTGAGCGATATTTACCTGTCAGGATTCTGTATATCAGTTGATTTCAACGGTACGAATCTTCAGAATTGCGGGAACAAAATCAAAAAACAACATGCTCAAAAAACTACAGTTGCGCCTCGCGCTCTTAAGCCTGCTCTTCGGCAGCATTTCCCTGGTTGGTCAAAACCAGGACTGGGTATCCATGATGCAGGATCCAGAAGCGAATTTTTTTGAAACGCAGCAGGCTTTCTACAGCTACGCCAATGCAAAACGGCAGCAGCTGGAACAGGATCCGCTTGCCCTGCGGGATCAGAACGGGAAAGTAAAAATCCCGGGATACAAGCAGTTCAAACGCTGGGAATGGTTCATGCAGCCCCGCGTTTCTCCCTCCGGGGAGCGTTTTGATCCGTCCACAGCCTGGAAAGAAATGGAAAAATACAAGCAGGAAACCGGTCGTTTTATGGCCGGGAACTGGACCTTCATCGGCCCGCAAACCACGCCCTCGGGCGGCGGTAACGGACGCTGCAACTTCATCCGGGTTCATCCTACTACTCCGACCACAATTTATGTCGGCTCACCCAGCGGCGGATTGTGGACATCAACCAACGGCGGCGCAAACTGGACGACAAATACTGACCAGCTCAACCAGGTTATCGGCTGCACCGATCTTGCATTTGACCCGGTAAACCCGCAGATTATGTACATGGCAACCGGCGACGGTGATGCTGGCGACAACTACTCGGTCGGTCTGCTTAAGTCGATAGACGGCGGAGCAACATGGAATACGACCGGCCTTTCATTCAATGCGTCACAAACCCGCATGATGAGCAAGGTACTTGTCGATCCCAGCAACGGAAACACCATTCACGTGGCTACTTCTGGAGGCATTTACCGCAGCACGGATGCAGGCGCAACATTTACACTGTCGCAGGCCGGTTCTTTTAAAGACATGGAATTTATGGCGGGAAATCCCAGCACTATCTTCGCCTGCGGAACACAATTCTACCGCTCCTCCGATTATGGACAAACCTGGACCCAGATCACCAGCGGCCTTCCCGTAGCTACAAGCGTAAGCCGTATGGCCATTGCCGTATCGCCCGCCGATGCGAACTACCTGTATATGATCGTGGGTCTGCCCGCTCCCAACTATGGAACACAAGGTTTCTACCGTTCCACCAATGCCGGCACAAGCTGGACCAACCGCAGCACGCCGAATATCGGTAACCAGCAGTGGTACGACCTCTGCATCGCGATGTCGCCCACGAGCAGGGATGAAGTGGTTATCGGCGGACAAACGCAATTCCTGCGCTCTACTAATGGCGGAACAAGCTGGTCCAATAACGGATCCGGTACGCATGTGGATTATCACGATATCGTATTTACCGGCGCAACTTCCTATTACCTCAGCTGCGATGGCGGAGTTTACGAGACAACCAACAGCGGAGGCTCGTGGACCGATCTCGGTAACGATCTTGCCATATCCCAGATGTATGGTTTCGGCCAGTCGACTACAAATCCCAACCTGCTCATACAGGGCTGGCAGGACAACGGCACAAACCGTTTCAACGGAAGCTGGGCCGAAGTTATGGGCGGTGACGGTATGCTTTGCTTTATCAGCGCATTCAACGATAACAACATGTGGGGCTCGCAGTACGAAGGCTCGCTCAACCGTTCCACCAACGGCGGAAATTCCTGGTCTTCCGCTATGGGCGGTATCACCGAAGTCGGTGCGTGGGTTACTCCCTGGCGCGAAAGTCCGGCTACGGCAAATACATTGTATGCCGGTTTTGTAAACATGTGGAGAAGCACCAATGGAGGAACATCATGGAGTGTGATGGGTTCCCTGCCGGGCACAAGCACGATCCAGGCCATCGCGATCGCGCCATCCAATACACAGGTTGTATGGGCTGCCAAAGGATCTATCCTGTACAAAACAACCAACGGCGGAACCAGCTGGACAGCGATCACTTCATTGCCCGCAGGTAACGTTTCGTATATCGCCTGCCACGATACCGATCCGAATAAAGTATGGGTTACATATTCGGGATATACCAACACCAACAAAGTTTACCAGACTACCGACCAGGGAACAACCTGGACAAACCTTTCAGGTTCTATCCCGAACGTGCCGGTAAACTGTATCACGTATCATAATGGAACCAACGACGGACTTTATATCGGAACGGATGTCGGTGTGTTTTATAAAGATGCGACTACTTCCGTATGGCAGCCTTTCTCTACCGGTTTGCCGAACGTGGTGGTTACACAGCTCGAAATTTTCTACTCGGGAAATAAAATTCGTGCTTCCACGTACGGCAGGGGTATGTGGGAATCCGGTTTCTACACTGCGGGCAACTACGCTCCTGTGGCCAACCTGGGAACGGATAAACTGATCGATTGTCCCGGTACGGCAATTCAGTTCACCGATTACTCACCGGGTCAGCCCACTTCCTGGAACTGGTCTTTCCCGGGCGGAAGCCCTGCCACATCCACTTCGCAAAACCAGCTGGTGTATTATAATAACCCGGGAAGCTACAACGTAACGCTTATCGTAAGCAACTCGAACGGAACGGATACCCTTACGCTGACCAATTACATTACCATTGCATCCAGTCCGTATGCTGCGCCGACAACAGTTGGTGATTCCATATGCTCTCCGGGTGGCGTGGTCAACATGTCGGCTACCGGAACCGGTCTCGGAACACTGCGCTGGTGGAATGCTGCCGGCGGCGGAAGTATGGTATCTACCGGTCCCACGTATTCTCCGAACATCGCCGCTACAACGACTTATTATGTCGATGAAGATTTTCCCGCCGGAAGTACAGGAGCAGTCGGTCCTTCGGATAATTCATTGGGCGCCGGTTCTCAGTTCACAGCAAACGATATCCGCGGATTGTACTTCGATGTGATCAACCCGATCATTCTCAATTCGGTGATCGTATACTCCGGTGTAGCCGGCGACAGAACGATTGAAATCCTCGACCCGCAAGGCAACGTGTATATCGATACGACAGTAAACATTCCGGCCGCACCGAGCGGAACCCAGGTTACACTTGACCTCCCGATTTACCCGGGGAATAATTACTTCATCAAGTGCAGGGGACTTGTCGATCTCTACCGGAATTCGTCCGGAGCGGTTTACCCGTACACATCGCCAAGTGTGAACATCACCAACAGCAATGCCGGTACGCCGGGATATTATTACTTCTTCTATGACTGGCAGTACACGGATATCGTTTGCAATACCAGCCGTACGCCGGTAACTGCAGTCGTTTATCCCTGCTCTTCAGGACTCGATGATCTGTTCGATAATGGTAATTTCAACGTGTACCCGAACCCGAACAACGGATCATTCGACCTGGCATTCACCACTACGCTGCGCGATGATTATACGATCACGGTTTACAACACGCTCGGCCAGGTTGTTTACGAAGAGAAGGCAAATAATTTTGTAGGAAACTATTCCCGCAAGATCAATCTCGCTTCAAACGGCAACGGAATTTATATGCTGAAAGTTTCCAACGGCAAAAAAGAATCCGTGAAAAAAGTCGCTGTTTATTAAGCGTATTGGAATAAGAAATACCAAAGACCCTCCCGGTTTCCGGGGGGGTCTTTCGTTTTACTCCGGATGATTTACTTTGCCACGGGATACTTTCCTGTAATTTAAAAACGTTCTAAAGTTCGTGCTGCGCGCAGACAGTTTGGCGATAAAAGATTGTGGTGCAGGCCTGCGTACAAAAAAAACGATAGCACAAAATTTTGTTTAGATAAAGAGAAAATTTTAAACTTGTGCAGAAGTTCAACAAAAGAAAAAAAGCAATTAACTTTACTGCACAAGTTCATCCCGACATGAAAAAGGCAGCAAAAACAAAAAAAGCAGGAAAGGAGTCGCACGACATGGAGGACGATGACGACGTAAAAGCATCTTCAAAAACAAAAGGTAAAAAAGAAGATGACGACGACGAGGATTTTCCCGTAGAAGAGGAAAGTGATGAAGATGACGAGGAAGGGGAAGAAGAGGATGACGCAGGAGAAGAGACGGAAGAAGATGACGACCTGCTGGACGAATCAAAACTGAAAATCGACAACAGCCTCGACTTTGAGGACATCGATCTCGATGACGAGGACGATGGTTATTACCAGGAGGATAATTTCTGAGTATTACCCGGTTTAATTTTCTTATCCCGTGCGGCCCGGCTGTGCGGGATTTTTATTTGCCCGAATAAATACATCCGCCGATACTGTTCCGGCTGGCCCCGGTTACGGACGATAATGCATTCGGTTCGTGCTGATGACGCAGCAAACCGAGAAAAGCAAAAATGATCGCTTCTTTGAATTTTACAGTTTCCGGTTTGCCGGCTGCAATATGCAATTCCGGTTTGCCGGCATTCAACCGGTCCACGAGAAATGTATTGAAGGCTCCGCCGCCTGTTACCAGCATTCCTTTTTTAATCACAGGATGAATGCAGGATCGCATGATCTGCGCGGCGATATGTTCGGTAAACGTACGCAGCTGGTCATGCACGGATAACCCGGATGAACGGAGCAAAGGAAAAACAACGGCGTCCACCCATTCGCGCCCGATGGATTTCGGCGGGGCAGTATGGTAATAATCCAGGGCATCGAGTTTTTCGAGCAGCTTTTTATCGGTCTTCCCGGCTTGTGCAAAACGGCCGCAATCGTCGTACGGTTTGCCAAGCAGTTCGCTCAGCCCGTTCAGCACGATATTGGCGGGACAAACATCGAATGCAACCCGCTTCCCGTTTTCATGATAGGAAATATTCGCAATGCCGCCGATATTCAGGCAGTAATCATAATCGCCGAACAAAAGTTCGTCACCGACCGGAACAAGCGGTGCACCCTGCCCGCCGAGCGCAACATCCGTCGTGCGGAAATCGCAGATCGTATCAATCCCGCAGGTAGCGGCAATAGCGGCCCCGCTGCCCAGCTGGAAAGTGAAACCGTTTTCAGGCTGGTGAAAAACAGTATGGCCGTGAGAAGAAACAAGATCGATCCGCAGGCTGTTCGTTTTCCTGAAACGGTTGATCGCCTGCCCGAGATAAAGTCCGTATTCCGCATGTGCGCGGGCCAGTTCTTCGCCGCCTGCAGCGGGCAGTTGCGACAGTTTGTTTTTCAGCGCTGCCGGGTAATCCTCGCATGCGCTGGCAAGCACCTCGTACCTCCATGCCCCGTTTTCTTTGTAAAAACGGCACAGCGCCATATCCAAACCGTCGAGCGAAGTGCCCGACATCAAACCTAAAATGTGCAAGGCTGTCATCGGGGCAATTTCAGGATTATTTTTAGAAATCGTTTAATCCCGATAAATATCGGCATCCTGCCGGAATAAATTGTTGCACCAGTTCGGAGTTGGGAAGCTCCGAACTCCAAACTGGTGCAACAGCTTATCGAATCGTTTACTCCTGTTTCTATAATCCTGATTTTAAGCAGGCCCTGGAACCTGTTTTTTTGTTTTTTTTATGGCAAAATCAGGCCAGAGACCCTATATTTGCGTCCCTCCGGGGCCTAACCAAAAATTTCAGAAAATGCTTTTCCAACTTACCGAAGAACACCTGATGATTCAAAAAGCGGCTCGCGATTTTGCGAACGATGTATTGAAACCCGGTGTTATTGAACGCGACGATCAACAGAAATTTCCGGCAGCTGAAATAAAGCAGCTCGGCGAACTCGGCTTTCTCGGCATGATGGTCGACCCGCAGTACGGCGGAGGCGGAATGGATACCATTTCATACGTACTGGCCATGGAAGAAATTTCGAAAATCGACGCTTCCGTTTCCGTGGTCATGTCGGTGAATAATTCGCTGGTGTGCTGGGGACTCGAACAGTTCGGCACCGAAGAACAAAAACAAAAATACCTCGTACCGCTGGCCAAAGGCGAAATCATCGGCGCTTTCTGTCTTTCCGAACCGGAAGCCGGATCGGATGCTACCTCACAGCGGACAACCGCCGTGGATATGGGCGACTATTACCTGCTGAACGGAACCAAAAACTGGATTACCAACGGCGGCAGCGCTTCGGTTTACCTGGTCATCGCACAAACCTATCCCGAGAAAGGGCATAAAGGAATCAACGCCCTCATCGTTGAAAAAGGAATGCCCGGTTTTACCGTCGGGCCCAAAGAAAATAAAATGGGCATCCGCGCATCCGACACGCATTCGCTCATGTTCCAGGATGTGAAAGTACCTAAGGCCAACCGAATCGGTGAAGACGGTTTTGGTTTCAAATTCGCCATGAAAACATTGTCGGGCGGACGTATCGGCATCGCTTCGCAGGCGCTTGGAATCGCATCGGGCGCGTATGAACTTGCGCTCGCCTATTCGAAAGAACGTAAAGCCTTCGGCAAAGTCATTTCACAGCACCAGGCTATCCAGTTTAAACTGGCCGACATGGCTACACAAATCGAAGCGGCGCGTTTGCTTTGCTTGAAAGCCGCCTGGCACAAAGACCAGCACATGGATTATAACCTGAGCGGTTCCATGGCCAAAGTTTACGCTTCCAAAGTAGCCATGGATGTTACCATTGAAGCGGTGCAGGTGCATGGCGGCTACGGGTACGTTAAAGAATACCATGTAGAACGACTGATGCGCGACGCTAAAATCACGCAGATATACGAAGGGACAACGGAAGTGCAGAAGATCGTGATCTCCCGTTCGATCCTCACACAGTAAGTTTTAGAAATACAAATACCGGCAGTTGCCAATAGGTTACGCAACTGCCGGTTTTGTTATTTATAAAGCGTCCAGTACTTTCTCGAGTTTCGTGCCGCGTGATCCTTTGACGAGGACCAGGGAATTTTGCGGCGGATTTTCTTTGAGCCACGTGGTCGCTTTTCCGCTGTCGTTTACAAAAACGGTACCGGGGGATAAACTGCATCCGGAAAAAATCGACCCGACGAGCAAAACGTTTTTCAACTGCAGTTCGCTGAGCTGGTTAACGATCTGCTGGTGAAGCGATTTTTCATCTTGTCCCAGTTCCAGCATATCTCCCAGGATGACCAGTTTATGTTCTCCTGCCATTCCCGCAAAATTGCGCAGCGCGGCGGTCATGCTCGACGGGTTGGCGTTGTACGCATCCATGATAATGGTATTGCTGCCCCTGCGGATGACCTGCGAGCGATTCATGTCGGGAATGTAACCGGCAACGGCAGCATCGATATCTTCCGGCGAAACGCCGTATTCCAGTCCGCAGCTGATGGCGGCCAGCATATTGGGCAGATTATAATCGCCGACCATCTGTGTAGCGACCTCGCGCGTGGATATGCCCGGGCTGCTCCAGCGAAAGCGAACGAAAGGATCGGCAGCAATCAATGTTCCGCGCACCTGCGCTTCATTTTTTACGCCGTACGTAATTATTTTCTGAATCCCTTTTGCCCGTTCGGTCAAACGCGGATCATCCGACAGCACAAAAGCGGTTCCTGTTTTTGTACGCAGGAAATCGAAAAGTTCGGTTTTGCCTTTCAATACACCTTCGGGTCCGCCGAAACCTTCGAGGTGCGCAAGTCCCGCGTTCGTGATCATGCCGGAATCCGGTTCTGCGATACTGCATAACAACGCGATTTCCTGCTGGTGGTTGGCGCCCATTTCAATCACGGCCATTTCATCCGCCACCGTTATCCGGAGCAGCGTGAGCGGAACACCGATATGGTTGTTCAGGTTGCCCTGCGTGAAAAGGGTTTTGAATTTTTTGGAAAGTACCGCAGCGACAAGTTCTTTGGTCGTTGTTTTTCCGTTGCTGCCGGTAATGGCAATGACCGGGATCTTTGTATACCTGCGGTGCAGGCGCGCAATATCCTGTAACGCAGTAAGCACATCCGGAACGAGCAGGCAATGATCACCGGTATCGTACGCCGCCTCATCGATCACGGCAAAAGCGGCGCCCTGTTTAATGGCGTCGGCGGCAAAACTGTTCCCGTTGAAATTCGCGCCTTTCAGTGCAAAGAAAATACTGCCGGGAATAATGTTCCGCGTATCCGTACAAACCCGGGACTGCCGTTTGAAAAGATCGTAAACCTGTTCGGTTGTTGCTGCAGGCATAGTTGTTATAAAAAGAAACGCCCCAAGTTACATCGTAACCCGGGGCGCTTTTTAAGCGTGTCAAAAAAGTTTTCGACCGGTTTATTTGCCGAGGCCGACCGGGCTTCCTACGCGGTCCATCGCGCAGCGGAAACCGAGGAATGCCGTTGCCTGGTTCTGGTCGAGGTAGCGGCGTGTGCCGGGTACCATCCAGTAAGCACGGTCTTTCCAGGAGCCGCCTTTGTACACACGGGCCTTGTCATTCAGCATCGACGTGATACCATATTCGTACATCAGTTTATTGGGCTGCTGTGCGGTAGGATCGACGTAATAAATCGAAGACATTCCGTCACCGTCTTTGAAGCTGATATTGTCAGCATACTTGTAGTTACGGCGCTTGTCGAGTTTATCTTCTTTGTAAGCCAGGTTAACTTCGCGTGAACGGATGGTGCCGGGGATGCTCACGATATTGCTGTCTTTGTCGCGAAGCACGGAGTCTTCGTTAACCAGGATCAGGTTCGGATCATCATCAGCACGCTTCTGTGTAGTGAATACGTTACCGCGGAAAGAACGGAAGTCATCGTCATCGGTGAGAGAAGAAGGACGGTAAACGTCCATTACCCATTCCGAAACGTTGCCGGCCATATTATACAGACCGTAGTCGTTCGGCCAGTAAGAGTAAACGGGAGTAGTGATATCACCGGCGTCATTCAGCATACCGGCAGTACCCATGTTGTCACCGTTGCTGCGCTTGTAATTGGCAAGCATCTGGCCGAGGTAACGCTCATCCGGGTTACGAACAGCATGTCCGTTCCAGGGATAAAGGCGGCGGTCGGTGATACGTTCGCCGATGGTATTTCCGATCAGGCCGAACGATGCATATTCCCATTCTGCTTCTGTGGGCAGGCGGTACTTCGGGAGAAGAATACCGTCTTCCATACGAACCATACGTGTTTCCTGGTCAGGATTCAGCGAAGGAATATTTTGTACAACAGCGCCCACATAAGGTGTGGTGGCTTTCATACCAGTCAGGTAACGATCGGTGTTGAACGTCTGCCCGTCGCGCTGATCCGGGGCGAATTCAAGAATACCCTCGCGGATAAGGATGAACTCGTTTACACGGTCGCTGCGCCAGTTGCAGAAGTCGCTTGCCTGCAGCCAGTTCACGCCCACAACCGGGTAATCGCGGTATGCGGGGTGGCGCAGGTAATACGTTACGTAAGGCTCATTATAAGCCAGTTTTTCACGCCATACCAATGTATCGGGCAAAGCCTGCGTATAAATTTCGGGGTAGTTCGCTCCGAAAACGCGGGCAGTCCAATAGAGGTATTCCAGATAATCAAGGTTGCGCACTTCGGTTTCGTCCAGGTAAAAAGATGAAACGGTTACCCTGCGCGGTACGTGGTTCCAGTCGAACGTGACGTCCTGTTCCACACGACCCATTGTAAATGTGCCGCCTTCAATGAACACAAGGCCGGGGCCTGTTTCCTGCTCTTCGTACGGCACCACTTCAAAACCCCCGTTCTTCCTGTCGTTGTAGTTCCAGCCTGTTACGTTGGAGCGCTCTTTCTGGCAAGACGCCATAATCATCGCTCCACCCGCAATCAGCAACAACGGCTTCACTGCTTTCTTCATTGGTTGTTGGTTGTTTGGTTTCCTTTAGTACTTAGTTGTTTCCGGTTATTGGTAATTTCCCTTTGTAGTATGCTATGCTAATCTATAATCGGTAAGGAAGGTAAAAGTAACAAACTGCTTAAAATGAAGGGCAGCTTACCGTCCTGAATTTTTTCTTTTTCGGTTTGCACTCGAACTGCATCTGGAAAGAGAGTTCATGTGAACCAGCCGTGGCGTTGGTGAGTTTCGACACCGTTACGTCGTAGCTGTAGCCGAACTTGAACAAGTCCTGCTGGAATCCGAGCAAAAGAATGAAGGAGTCCTGGTTACGATACCAGAGACCGCCGACGATCGGGCCTTTGTTGAAATACAGACCCAGGTTCAACTGCTGGAAATCCTGCTGTTTCTGGAAAAGAACGTTCGGTGAAATGCTTGTTTCACCATTACGTCCATCGAGCGGAATTACGGCCCCGGCATGCCCAGTGTATTTCATCGGGAGCTTGCTGGGTCCGAGGAATCCTTCATCGGGTTCGGTAATATGGTGCACAGCAAAACCGAAGAAATAACGCTTGCTGTATCCCAGCATACCGGCCGAGAAATCGACGTTCGTCTTACTAGTAACGCCGGGAACCTCCGCGGTATTGTATATGAAGCCCCTGCGGGGATCAATCATATCGCCGAAGTTAAGTTTGCTCCAGTCCACGCTTTTCTGTGCATAGGTAGCTTCCATGCCCAGTTTCATGGAAAATTCACGCGTGATATTGAGCTGGTAAGCATACATCGCGCTGATGTTGGTGGTGTTCAGTGTTGCCTGCCCGGCGCGGTCATTCCAGAAAAGAAGGCCTACACCCCCGGAAATCGGATCGATGTGCTGGTCGTAGGATGCGCTATACGTAACGAAAGTGCCCGAGATTCCCGGCCACTGGTTACGATAGTTCATGCAGATTCTCGGACAGCGGGCTGTACCGGCGAAAGCCGGGTTCAGATACAGGGGGTTGGCATAGAATTGAGTGAATTCAGGATCCTGAGCGCGGAGATCTTCGCTCGAAAATGCTGATACCAATAGACATACGCCAATCAGTACACGCTTAATCATAGCAGTGTGTGGTATTAAGTAAGATTACAATAATACGAAATATTACCCAATCCGGTTGCAAAAACCAAGTTTTTGATGGTGTTTCGGATAATAATGTTTGCCAGTAGCCGTTATTCCGTCGGCCTTTTCAGGGCCGCCGAAAAAGCCGGCTAATTACAAATATATAGCAGTTTATATGAAAAATCAAAATCTGATGGCCTTAAAAGTCGTAAACTTGTTATGGCAAAAATGAAATCAAACACTTTTATACAGCTTACCGCATGCCTGCTGGCCGGTATTTTTACAACCGGGGCCCGCGCGCAAAATACCCGCCAGGCGCCTGTACCTGCCGTCGTAATTGCATGGCAGCCCATTCAACATGTACGGATTTCCCCCGGCGTTCAGAAGCAGATGATGGCTTTTCCCGGCTGCGGATATGATCCTGCGCGGAAGGATATGCCTTTTTACAGCGAAAAACGGCCCTTGCCGGCAAATCATGACCGTGCGGGCGCAACGCTGACCAACACTGTTTTCGAAGAACTGGATGCCGCTTCAACGGCCCTGCTCGGATCAGAAGCGGCAAAATTCACCGCGCGCGTCGAAGTAAAAGCCATAGTCGGCTACGACCGCAAAAAACCGTATGCCGGCATAGTCGTTTATCCTTTCCGGAAAAACCCGGTGACGGGGAAAGTCGAAAAATTAGTCCGCTTTTCAATCGAAATGGAAAGCAGCAGTTCCGGGAACAGGAGCGTTGTTTCCGGAACACGCGCCAATGCAACGGTTTCCGTACTCGCAACAGGCGATACCTGGCGCCGCATCGGGGTTGCGAAAACCGGCGTGGTAAAACTCGATTATAATTTTTTCATGAACACGATGGGCGTCGATCCGTCATCCATCGATCCGCGCAATATCCGCTTGTATGGAAACGGTCACGGGATGCTTCCGTTTCAGAACAGCGCAGCGCATTACGACGATCTGAAAGAATACTCCATCCACGTGCAGGGCGAAAGCGACGGCGTTTTTGACGCAGGCGATTACGTTTTGTTTTACGGTGTATCTCCGCACCGCTGGAAATACAATGCAGATACAACGGTTATGCGCTTTGAGCACCAGATGCATTATTATTCCGATACCACATATTATTTCGTCAACTGGGATCTCGGAACCGGGAAGCGGATCAGTCCGCAGGGCTCATCCGCGCAAACGCCCACGCACACGGTCACGAGTTTTGATGATTACCTGTACCACGAAGAAGATCTCGAGAATATGGTGAAATCCGGGCGCGAATGGTACGGCGAAAAATTCGAAATACTCAGTTCCTATTCTTTTGTATTCACGTTTCCGAATATTGTCAGCGGAAGCCCGGTCAGCGTGGAAACGGATATGATTTCCCGCCACTCCGATTCCACGTTTTACCAGGTAACTTCAGGCTCTGCAGTCGGTACATTAAAAACGCCGATGGTCGACCTGGCCAATTATACGGCTACGTATGCATCATCCGGCAATCTGGTGCAAAACTTCACGGCAACAGCGTCCACCATTTCCGTGAGCATCATCAAACAAACCGCTGCCGCGGTAGGCTGGCTCAATTTTATTGAAATCAATGCACGCCGCCAGTTGCAGATGGTAAACGGTCAGCAGGTTTTATTCCGGGATATTTCTTCGGTTGGCGCAGGAAATATCGCGCAATACACGCTTGGAAATGTACCGTCGACATATACGGTCTGGGACGTGAGCGATATTGAAAACGTGATGGCGCAGCAGGGTACGCTGAACGGCCAGATGTTTACATTCACGCAGAATGCCGATACGCTCAAAGAATTTGCCGCTTTCGATGGAAACAGTTTTTACCAGGCGGATTATTTCGGCCCGGTGGCGAATCAGAATCTTCACGGCACAGGTCAGACCGATTACGTGATCGTGTCGCATCCTTCGTTTCTTGCTGATGCAAACGAACTCGCGCAGATTCACCAGGTGAATGACGGCCTGACGACGATCGTGGTTACGCCGCAACAGGTTTACAATGAATTTTCTTCCGGTGCGCAGGATATTACGGCCATCCGCGATTTCGTCAGGATGCTTTATGATCGCGCCAGCCCGGGCGAAGAGCCGAAATACCTTTTGCTTTACGGCGACGGTTCCTACGATAACAAACGCCGCCTGGCGGGGAATACGAATTTCGTCCCGACGTTCGAATCGAGCAATTCGCTTTCGCCGGTGAGCTCGTACATCTCGGATGATTTTTACGGGCTCATGGATATTACCGAAGGAACCTGGGAAAGTAACGACATCGCATTTCTTGATATCGCCATCGGTCGTTTCCCGGTACAGAGCAACGATCAGTCGAAGACGATGATCGATAAAATTAAAAAGTACACGTCGAAAAAACCGCCATCCACCGGCGTGACCAGTACCTGCACGACCGACGATTGTTCTGTTTTCGGGGACTGGAGAAGCCGCGTGGTTTTTGTCGCGGATGACGAAGACGGGAACCAGTACATGGACCAGGCCAACCGGCTTGCCACGTATATCGATACGACGTATCACCAGTATAACCTGGACAAAATTTTCCTGGATGCGTATCTTGAAGAACATACTTCGGGCGGCGACCGTTATCCTGATGTGAACGAGGCGATCAACCAGCGCGTGGAAAAAGGCTGCCTGATTATAAACTACACCGGTCACGGCGGCGAAGTCGGGCTTGCGCATGAACGTGTGCTCGAAGTCGGGCAGATCAACAGCTGGAAAAATTTATGCAATATGCCTTTGTTCGTCACTGCTACCTGCGAGTTCAGCCGGTATGACGACCCGGGAAGAACGTCGGCAGGCGAATATGTTTTGCTGAACCCGGACGGAGGAGGAATCGCGCTTTTCACGACAACGCGTTTGTGCTTTGCGCCGAATAATTATGCGCTCAACCAGAAGTTCAACCAGAATGTATTCAAAAAAGTAAACGGGGCGATGCCGCGGCTCGGCGACGTGTATTTAGCTACCAAGAACGGCGTTTTTTCCGACCCGAACGCGCGGACATTTACCATGCTCGGCGATCCCGCCCTGCGCCTGGCTTACCCGGAACACCGCGTTACGACTACGCATGTGAATAACGTGCCGGTGAACATGAGCCAACCCGACACGATGCGCGCGTTGAGCAGGATTACAGTCAAAGGTTTTGTTTCGGACACTTCCGGGAATATCCTGAGCAATTACAACGGTGTTATTTATCCCACGGTTTATGATAAATACACGAATATTTCTACGCTGAATAATGACGGCAGCGGTGTATTCAATTTCAGCCTGCAGAAAAATATTCTCTTCAAAGGCAAAGTTTCAGTAGTGAACGGAGACTTTAGTTTTTCATTCGTTGTACCGAAAG
>VBWE01000039.1 GCA_006218065.1 Bacteroidota bacterium | reverse complement strand
GGCTGCGACGAATTGTAATGCACGCGCACATCGCTGAGATCGAAACCGGAAAGCGATTCCAAACCCGACTTCAGGTTATCGGGCATACCGGTTTCATTTTTTGGTTCGGCATCTTTTTTCTGAACGGGGGGCTGGAAATATGCGGACTCTTTTCCGGCAAGCGAGGTAAGCGGTTCTTCTTCCGAAAAATTTTCTTCTTCTTTGAATTGCGCAGGTGCAGATAGTGAAATTCCTTTCGCTCCGGTTGAATTTACATTTGACCGGGCGCCCGTTTGCCGCTGCTGCGTATTGGAAACCATAAGCGAAAGATAGCTTTACCGTCAATTATTAATGAATGTTATTCGTATTCTTTTATTCAATTGATATTAACAGGCATTTCCAGCGACTAAAGCTTCGCAGCGGAAGAACAGGAAAATCACGGTGGCGGGAAGGTGTACAAATCCAGGCGCCTACTCTACCAATGAAGTATCTCCCATCTCAATATGTACATCCCCAATATCATCTGCCTCCATATCCCTACGCTTGCGTTTCCCCGGTCTCTTCGGTTTCGACCGGTACAACGTCACCCAATATTTGGCATGTTTAATTGTGGACAACGCAGCATCTTTGTCTCTACTCTTCTCGAAATCCGGTACGGGCGACTCTTCTGTGACCATCTTGGCCACTCCGATGCGATCGTTCCGATCAGGGATAGACAATTTCGAAACTATTTCTTTTTTCGAAACTGTCTTTATTGTAATGTCGATCCCGACCTTCTCCAAAGGCAAAAGTCGGCGCCGGTTTTCGGAGATATACAAAGCAACACCCTTTCCGGCATCAATCAGGGCCGACATCACTTCTTCCTGTACTTCGAAGAACTCGTCGGTCTTGATTTGTATCATTTCCCTGAGTCGCGCCATCCTCAGGTCCTCTTTTTCTTCAGCCGCTTCTTCCGCCTGTTTGATCTGCTCCGGCGAAAGTTTGATCTCCTCGCCGATAAATTTCATGCTTGGGTACCAGGCTTCGGCAACATAGGGAATGGTTTTGTGTTCTCCCCAGTTTCCTTTTTTGTTGAAGATATGACCGAGACTTTTCTGCGCCGTTATATCCACCAGCGCGCGTTCGTCGTCACCAAGGTCGATCGTAACGTCGGGCCGCGTGCCCGGCAGAATATCGGTATCCTGGAAATTAAAACCTGGCTCGCTGGCCATCCGGTTGGTGACTTTACTTTCGATAATATAACCGGCAGCCGTGGAAGGATGCATGCTTTTTTTGCCGTCCTTCAATTCTTTCAGGCGCAACAGGTAAACTTTCTGGTAAGCTGGTGAAGCATCGGTAAGATCGTTTTTCTCCAATTCTTCATGCGCCACGTCCACCGCAGTCGATACCATGTTTGCCCCCAGGTCTCCGAGCTTTTCCTTTTCGCTTTTAGGCTCATTCTCCGGCTTCCAGCGTTTCAACTTGAACTGCGCGGGATACTGCACGGTTCCGTTTTTGCTTGCGCCCTGTTCCGGGTTCGATGTTGTTGAGCGGTTATTGTTTTCATTGCGCGGGTCTTTCATTTTTTTTCATGCTGATTCTTTGTTTTGCGATTGAAGCAAAACAAAACCTAATCAATATTCATATTCCGTTTCAGTGCCGTTTTGGTTTTCTGGTGATACGTATTCAAATGTTCGTCGCCCAGGTCGGGGAAAACCGCATCGAAGAAACGCCAGAAGGGTTGCGAAAGTTCCGGGCTGCTGAGGAAAGCGCGGTCATTGTCATCCAGCGCAATCGCCAGCGGCAGGAACGTGCCGCGCAAACCTTTTAACTGGTTAAGGAAAGCCGCGCGCTGCCCCGCTTTAGGCGCCGCCGCCATCCGCACGATACTGCCTTTATTGAAATTCAACTGCTGCGCATAATGATCGATCCGGGTCGAGTTGAGCAGGTTGCCTCCCGTCGGTTCCGAATATGCATCGACCATCGTGCGGAATTTTTCCGACTCCGCGTAATTCGTTTCGACCCATTTGTAGCTGGTATCAACCAGGTGCCAGAAAATATTTTCCTGGCGCTCATTCTGAAATGATGTGGCGGAGCTGATGAATGAAACACCCATGGCATCATCGCGGTCGATTGTTTCCGGGCGGCGGTTATTCTTCGCTCTTTTTGTGGAGGATCCGAAATTTCCGCCGGGTTTTTCACCGAGCCAGTATGCCCTGAACTCTGTTTTGTACCGGTTGGCCACGTCGCCATAAGTTTGGTTCGGACCAACATCCGCCATGCGTTCATCCGCAAAATTTCCGGGCAGGGCGGCGTCATGGCGGTCGATGGCATGCTGGCCTTCATGAATGATAATCGTTTTGAGAATATCGTTATTGTTCAGCCAGGTCGCTCCGTCGGGCATAAACAGCCGGATCTGTTTGCCATCCGTATGTGCAGGTTCCGATCCCCTGCGGATAAAATTATTGTGATGGTTTTCATCCAGCCCGGCAGCAGCAGCCTGGTTCACACCGTTGTTCGGGTAAATCACCTGGCTGTCGAAAAACAAATTGCCGTTACGCGCCGATTCGGGAACACGGTTATAAAACAAACTGCCGATCGCCCATTCCGTGTAATTATGCGGGGTGAGGTGACAGGAAAGCGATTGCGTGAGCACATTCAGCGTCATGCGCCCGTCCCTGATCGACTCGCAGGTATTGCGGAACAAGGTTTGTTTATTCGCCAGTTCTCCCCTTGCCGCCCGTGTGGTGGCGAGCTGCAGCCCGTTCGTCACCAGCGTATTGATCTGCTGCTGCGCGTTGGTGGCCTGCAGGGTGCGCAGGGCCAGCGCTGCGTTCCAGGCGCCCGCGTTGGCAGCACGGACAAACTGGAAAACAGGCACACTGTTCCCGCTGCCCGTTTTCCGCTGCAGCGGCGGCTGGAAAAAAGAAACTTCATTTTCGTTACGCGCAGGAAAAAGCGATTCCGTTTTGGGTAACTCTTCGCTTTTTTGAAACTGCGCCGGGGACTTTATGCTCACAGCGCCTGGTGAGCGGCTCCCCGCCGGAACAGCATTATTTTTTGCCTGTTGTTGTTGAGCCTGCATGTTTATCCGTTCAACATGTTGCGGTTACCGAAATAATACGCATAGCCGCTTACTTTGATTTATCCCATCGGATGCTTGAAGTAAACCCTCACATAAAAGCCACCACCCATTGTCCTGTGCGTAGTCAGGTTGTTAATCTTCGGCGACGAGCCTTCTTCCGTTTGATGATAGGTCAGTCCCATGACCCGGAGGCGGTTTTTGAACCGGTTCCCGATCTCTGCGGGTGTTCCGCCGAGGTGTGCATAGAACGCAGCTTTCGCTTCCTCCGCCGATCCCCTGTTGATTTCCAATCCTTCCAGCCTGGCATTGTGGATCGCAGTATCCCATGGACGCAATTCCTCATCGATGATGGTGTCGATATCATCCACATGATGCAGTTCATGCTGCCGGACCAATCCCGCAAAACCCGGGTTGTTCGGCAAACCGCAAACTTCGAGCGTGGCCGCAGCTCCTTCATTTCCTTCAAGCATATGCTCACTGATGGAAAAGCCGTCGCCCGTGCCGAAAATACGCCCGTTGAGATACCCGAGTGTTGAAACGGTCGTCCACAGGGGAGCCGTGGGCAATTCGATCCGGCTCGAAACCTGGTTGACCGGTTCGGCAGCGATACTTACCGCGGTATTTCCGTTTTGCATCGGGCGCATGAGCAAAGCAGGATCATTCACGGCGTTATCTGCGTTTCCTGCGGGGAATTCGGTGCCGTTCAGAGAAACGAACGTAGTACCGAAATCATGGTAGTTCATGATCGTTCGCGTGAGGTTGACTGTGTTCTGTTCATTGTCGGCGCCGCGGACAACCTGGCGCTGAACGGTACGGTCTCTACTTTTTTTTTGGACGGTTCCGCTTCTACTTTTTTTTTGAGCGGTGAACTGTTGCGCGAAAGGCACGGTCGCTTTCGCCTGCATGATTTTCGCGCCTTTATCGTCGGCATCTTTTTCCAGGCCGGGATCGTCGTTCACGGGCGTATTGTTGACCGTGGTAGTCGGTTTTACCATGTCCATATGCTGCTGCGCGAGGTGCCAGATTTCATGTCCCCGGTCCCGGCTGTCGCCGATGAGCGCTTCTCCGCCGGCCGCCATCGAACGCGCGCCGACACTTTGCAGGCGCGAGTCGGATGCCGAAGTCTGCTGAACGCTCGCGCCCGACTCATGCAAATCGACTTTGCCGCCTGAAAGTTCGCGCACAGTTTCGTTTTCAGCGAAACTGATGCCGTTATGCGTATCGTCGGGTTTGAACTGGTGCGCGGAAGATTTTCCGCCGACTGTGCCGGCAGCGGGCTGCGTATTCTTTTTTTCAGCCGGCTTGCGCTCCTGCATATACTGGGTAGCTGTTGGTCAGATCAGTTTGTCTTCTTCCTTGTTCAGTTGCGCAGGATCGGCTTTCAGCGACGCCGCACCCTCCATCTCTTTTTCAGGATCGAGCAGCTGGGCGGGATCGTCTTTTTTCTGTACCGGGTTCACGGATGAAAAACCGAGCCCTGCATTTTTACCGGCTGCATTTTCCGCAGAAGAACGAAGCTGCTTCGCCTGGCTGCCTGTGTCGTGACTTTTTGAATTCATCTGGCTGTATAATTGCTGACTAAATTTAAGACAATATTAGCGGGACGGGAAAGCGTATTTTTATTATTTATCAACATCTCTTCACGGTTGTTTTCCGCAGCGTGAATCATTTCACGGGCGGGCAGCAGGTTTTCATGATCTCGAATGCGTCCACATAGCCCATCATACCGGCTTTCCGCAGGTCGGCGCATCCCAGCTGGGCCTCTCCCAGGTCGTAAATAATCATTCCCCGGGTGAAATATGCTTCGGCATTCGCACTGTCGCGCGCCAGGGATTCGTTAATATCTTTCAGGGCCTGGGCAAGATCGTCGGGCCATAAAAGTTTGGCGCGTTCAAAGTATGCCTGGGCTACGAAGTTTTCCTCGTTCAAATTCGCTTTCTTTTCAATCGCCGTAAGGTAACTCGCGATCGATTCGTTCCAGAGCCCTTCTTTGTACTGCGCATTGCCCAGCCACAGGTAAAGCATACCCGAATCGGGCGCCATTTGGATAGCTTTCTGCAGGTCGGTTGTCGCGGCTGCGTATTCCTGGTTGTAAAACCGGGAGCGACCGCGCTGTCCGTAGGTCATCGCATTGGTATCCCCGAGCAAAATCAGTTTCGAATAATCCGAAACGGCGGCAGGATATTGCTTCAGCCTGAAATGACACCAGGCGCGCATCCGGTAGAGGTACGCGTTGCCGCCGGTATTGACGAGAAATGTATCGTAATTGGCCACCGCTTCGGCATCGTTGCCCATCACCCGGTGACAATCTGCGCGGGGAAGATAAGCCGCATAAAAACCGGGATTGATCCGGATCGCATTGGAGAAATCGGAAAGCGCTTCGCTGTACTTGCCGAGACGGAACAGGTAAATGCCGCGGTTATAAAAAACAACCGGTTCTGCGGGCATGTCTTTCGCCAGTTGCGTATAGTACGCCACGGAATCGGCCAGTTCGGCTCCGGCCGCCTCCGGTCCTGCTTTGCAACCGCTCAGCAGGCTGAAAAACAGCGCTATCGAAACAACGGATACGCAGCTTATAAATAACCGTCCGGAACAGTTTATATATAACACTTTTTAATAAATCTATTTTTTTCTAAAAGTATGAATTTTAGCTTATTTTTAACGGCTTTGAATTTTATCACTGTAAACACTGATGTGCCGATTTAAGGAGTTATCCGCAGCGCTGTTTTTTCTCCTCGCTTTCGCTGCTTTTTCGCGCACATTCGCCCAGGGAGGGGCCGATTCCGCAAAGCAGCCGAAAAAAAAAGGACTGGTCAAAAACATCTACGGCCAGTGGCTGAACAGCGTCGGTGTTTCGGATACGCTTAAAAACCCGTTCGTCGTCGTTTTCGATTCCATAAAAAACAGGGCCATCCTCGAAGTGCTTCCGCAGTTTATGCGCGGTCCCGGGCCGGGCATCCACGAACGGGAGGAGAAAAGATACCTCGCCGCCCTTCGCCAGTCTAAAAACAAGGAACATTACCTGTCCGAACAGCAGTGGGTTGATGTCCAAGCCATTTCACCCGGCGCACGCTACCGCGGTATTTACAAACTGAAACCGGGCAAAACGGTTTACGGTTTTCATCCCTTCTGGAACGGGAACTCCTACTACGCTTACGATTTCAACCTGCTCTCGCGCATCGGGTATTTTTCTTACCCGGTTGATCCCGCCACGGGCCGCAGCCGCGCGCCGTTCATGGCACACAGCTGGAGAAACACGCCGCTCCACCAGCGCGCGCACGATAAAGCATGTAAAGTGGACCTCGTGGTTACCTGTTACGGCGCACAAGCCACCAGCCGCCTGCTCGCGAAAGACAACGTAAAAGCGCAGCAAACCCTGCTCGACAGCCTGGTGTACCTGCTCAGCCTGAAACATTCCGACGGCATGGGCGACAGCATTTACCGCGGCGACGGCATTACGCTCGACTTCCAGGGATTCCGGGCGGGCGTGAACGCCAAAAAAGAACTGACGCGTTTTGTTTTTCACCTGCGCAAAGCCCTTGACGCTTCCGGCCGCCGCGAGCACCTGAACATCAACCTGGTTTTACCGCTCTGGGACCCGACAAAATCCTATGAAATCGATTCGCTGCGGAATTATGTCGACCTGTTCATCATTACCGGGTACGATTACAACATGGACAACAAAAGCGCTTCCGGCCCGGTAACGATGCTTTTCCCCGATACCAACCTCACGCTTTTTTCCATCGACCACAGCGTGAACTATTACCTCGACCAGGGCATGCCGCGCGAAAAAACCGTGCTCTGCCTTCCGTGGTTCGGCAAGGAAGTGAAAACCGTGGACGAAAAGATCGGCGCCGATACGCGGCTCACGGTCGGCGAAGACCCGGTGCAGATCAGGCCCTATGCACTGCTGCAGCAGGTGTACGGGTCGTGGGATAATTTCAAAGCGGATAAAACCAAAAACGCGATCTATTGCGCCGTCCGCGACAAGTCGGGCTGGAAACAGATCTGGGCCGACGATACCACAACACTCGGCATGAAATACGACTATGTGCGGAAAAAGATGCTGGCTGGAGCAGGCATCTGGGCGCTCGGTTATGAAAACGGCCGGCCCGAACTCTGGCGCCTGCTCCAGCAGAAATTTTCCGATACCGCCGTCGCCGATACACCCGGACCAAAAAACATAGATTCCACCATCGCGCATAACGAACTCGTGATCGAAAAACAGAAACAAGTTTTTACTGCAGCCACCCGCGACATCAGCCTGCAATCCGCGGGAGTCTCCTATCCTGTTCCGTTACCTTTCGAAATCCCGAAGAAAAATTTCGGCGCCATCGCGGTATTCACACTCCTGGCCCTGCTCGGCTTCGCCATCGTCGGCTTCATCATTTCCATGTTTTACGAATCCGTGCGCGAAGTGGTGCTGAGCAAAGATTATTTCATTTACATCGTGATGCTCGTCGCCTGCTTATGCGTGATGCTCCTGCTGCAGTTTTTTACACCGGGTAATAAAACGTCCGCGGTATTCATCACCGGCGCGGTGGCCGGAAGCATCGTCGTTGCCCTGCTGTTCCGGATGTTCCGGAAAAAACGCCCGGACGGCCCGACGCCCTGATCTGAAACCAATACTGAAGAACCGATTTTTTTATGAACGATATTTACCGGGATGACATTACGCTGCTGGAGATGCTGGTGCCTTTATTGCTGGTCATCCTGCTTGTCGTACTCTCGTTTCGCTCGCTGCGCAACCAGTTCGCCCTGCTCCGGGGAAAATACCTGCGCAGGAATTACGTCGTCATCATCGGCCTCACCCGGATCGCCATGCAGATGGCTTCGCAGCTCGCCGCACAGGGCCGGAAAGTAACGGTCATCGCGCCGGGCAAGCTCCGCTCCGAAGCGGTAATGCTGCGCAAGCGCGGCGTCATCGTACTCGTCTCCGAAGAAACCGGGAGCGACGTACTCGTCAAATCCGGCATCGCCCATGCGCAAACCAGCTTAGTCGCCACCGGCAACGACGCGGACAACCTGAACATCGTCGAACTGCTCAAAGAGATCAAGCACCACCGTTTCCCGCGGCACCGCCTGCGCATCCTGGTCCATATCCAGAACACGCAAAGCGTTTCGCTGATGAAGGACTACATGCCTCCCGGGAATAAACAGGGAAGCGCGGAAGTCATTCCCTTCAACGAAAAAATGCTCGCCGCGCAGCAGGTCTTCGATCTCAACCCGCCCTACCGTACGCTGAACGGCGACATGCGCGGGCAGAACGAAGAAAGCATCTGCGTGATCGGCTACAATGAAACGGCGCGTTTTTTCCTCGTGGAGAATTGTATCCTCAGTCCTTATCCCGGGAAACGCCGGATGAAAATATACCTCATCGCCGAAGATGCCGCCGGCTGCCGGGAAAAACTGGTGCGGGAATGTCCCTACATTGAAGATTTCCAGGAAATCATCGCGGTAGAACTCCGGGATTATACATTTTCCCTTTCACCGTCGCGCGATGCCGTGCTGCTCGAAGCCGTGCCTTCCATCGACGCGGTGTATTGTTTTGGTGAGGACGACTCGCTCGTTTTCCGGATGGCCCAGCATTTTCACCAGCTCATCTGCATACACACGCAGCAGGTCAGGCGCGTTCCGTTTACCATCTGCCTGCCTGAAAATATCGCGCTCCGATCCATGATGAGCGCCGATTCACATCACGGCGAAGATTCGTTCCCTTTCAAAGAAGTGAACTTCCACCTCGTGCACATGATCAGCGATACCTGCACGGTGAGAAATTTAGTGGACAGCCGCGAGCTGAACAACCAGCTGGCCATGGCCGTGAATTATTTTTACTCCGTCAAATACGAATTCGGGCAACTGCTCCAGGCGGAATTCAGGCAGACCAATACGTTTAATCTCCTGAAGGAAATCGAGAACAAGATCGTCGCCTTCCGCCCGAAAAGCACGACACCGCTGGCCGAGCTCGAAGACATGGTATTGTCCGTAATCGTGGCGCAGACCAAAAATTCGCGCTACCGGGTAAAAAAATATCTCGGCATTTCGGAACGCTGGGAAGCGCTCACCGAAAGAAAAAAAGACAGCAACCGTTACGTGGTGCGGCATATCGGGCAAAAGCTGCACTACCTGGCAAAAACAGGCGCGAAAGAAATCACACCGGAAGTACTCGAAAAACAATTCCACATCCTTGCGCCGCTGGAACACAAACGCTGGTCGGCCGAAAAACTGGCTGCGGGTTTTGCCGCCGGCAAAATAACTGCGGGTGATAAAGCGACGAAAACGCTGGTACGCGATACCATCAAGCTGCACGACCAGCTCGTAGGTTTCGAGCAACTCGACCAGCAAAACGCGCAGAAGGACCTCGATATTTTCCTCGTCATCCCGATGCTGCTTTCACTTCACAAAAAACTCACTCCGCCATAAACGTCACGCGATCAATAAACGGGAAACGTACATTGACTTTCGAAAAAGACATATTCATCAGTTACGCGCACATCGACGACGAGCCGCTGGTGGAAGGCGAGCGCGGATGGGTTTCGGAATTTCACCGGAGCCTGGAAGTGCGGCTGGCCCAACTGCTCGGCTACAAACCGAAGATATGGCGCGACACCGACCTCGACGGCAACCATGTTTTCAGCGAAGAAATTATTTCCCAGTTCCCGAAAATCGCCGTGATGATTTCCGTTATCTCACCGCGGTACGTACAATCGGACTGGTGCGTGAAAGAAGTGCATGAGTTCATCGACGCCTCGATGAAAAATATCGGGCTCACGATACAGAACAGGTCGCGGATTTTTAAAGCGATTAAAACGCCGGTGAGTCTCGACCTTCACCCGGTTCCCATCCGCGAAGTGCTCGGCTACGAATTTTTCCGCCTCGATCCGGAACGGAAAAAGGTCAGCGAGTTCAGCCGCGTTTTCGGCCAGCAGGCGCAGATCGAATACTGGACGAGGCTGAACGATATCGCGCAGGATATCGCCACGATCCTCGAAGAAATGAAAAAACAGGCCGACGTTCCCGGCGCTGCGCCCGCATCCAAAGGCAAAGTATATCTCGCGGAAGCCGCTTACGATCTTGCGGAAAACCGCGAAGCGATCCGCCGCGAACTGCTGGCGCAGGGCTACGAGGTATTGCCCGACCGCAACCTGCCGCTCGTAGCCGGTTTGTACAGGGAAGCCGTTTCAGCCATGATGCGCGAATGCAAACTCATCCTCCACCTTGCCGGCGGCCGCTACGGCGTGGTGCCCGAAGAAAGCGAAAAGTCGATCACGCAGCTGCAGGCGGAAATTTCTGCTGAAGTCAGCCGCGAAAAAAATATACTCCGCCTGTTCTGGCTCTCGGGCGACGCGCCGCAGGACCAGCGGCAGGAACAGTTTATCAGCCTGCTGCGCACGGATGAAAAACTGTGCGTGCATGCCGATATCGTGGAAGCGTCGCTGGAGGATTTCAAATTCACCGTCCGCGACAAGCTCGAGCGCCTGGACAAACCCGCGCAGCCCGAACCCGCCCCCGCGGCGCAACCGGCTGCAGGCGCACCTTCACGCATCTACCTCATCTGCGACAAGCAGGACCTGGGCGAAACCGGCCCGATCGAGGATTTCCTGTTCAACAACAACTGCGACGTGATCCTGCCGGTTTTCGAAGGCGACCTGGCGCAGCTCCGCAACGATCACCAGGAAAACCTGAAGTTCTGCGACGCCGTGCTTATTTATTACGGGCAGGGCAACGAACTCTGGCTGCGCTCGATGATGCGCGACCTGGTGAAAGCAGCCGGTTACGGGCGCAGCAGCCCGCTCGATAAAAAAGCCGTGTACGTTGCGGGACCGGCATCGCCGCAGAAAGAACGTTTCCGCACACACGAAGCCGTCGTGATCAGCGGGCTCGGCGGAAAAAATGAACAGGGTCTCCACGAATTTTTGAAAACAGTGAACAAGACATGAGCGATTTTCCAGGAGACCAGGCAGGCAACCCGTTCCCGGGGCTTCGCGCTTTCGGCGAAGAAGAAGAGCATTTGTTTTTCGGACGCGAACGCCAGGCGGACGACCTGCTGCAGAAATTATCGGATTACCGTTTTCTCGCCGTCATCGGGAGTTCGGGCAGCGGGAAATCGTCGCTGGTCAAATCGGGACTGATGCCGGGACTTTTCCGCGGATTCATGACCGGGGCCGGCTCGGCGTGGAGTATTGCGCTGATGCGTCCAGGCAGCGACCCGGTAGGCAATCTCGCCGCCGCACTTTCCGCGCCCGGTGTGCTTTCGGCCGATGACGATACCGACGGCAGCCGGCGCATGATCACCGAATCCGTTTTACGGCGTGGCCGCAGCGGGCTGACCGACGCAGTAAAACAATTGCGGAACGGCCAGGACAATATCCTCATCGTGGTCGACCAGTTCGAAGAATTATTCCGCTACAGCCGCTACGAAAAAGAATCGAAAAAAAGCGGGCGGGATACGCTGACTTTCGTAAGCCTGCTGCTGGAAGCCGCCGCGCAAACCGACGTCCCGGTTTACGTGATCATCACCATGCGTTCCGATTTCCTGGCGAGCTGCACCGAATTCCGCGGCCTGCCCGAAGCGATAAACAAAGGACTTTACCTCATCCCGCGCATGACGCGCGACGATATCCGGCAGGCCATCACCGGTCCTGTGGCCGTGGGCGGCGCGACGATCTCGCCGTTGCTGGTAACGCAGTTGCTGAACGACGTAGGCGATTCGCCCGACCAGCTCCCGATTCTCCAGCATGCGCTGATGCGTACCTGGCAATGCTGGCAGCAGGAGCGTAAGCCGGGGGAACCGCTGCAGCTGAAACATTACGAAACGATCGGCACGATGAAAAACGCGCTTTCGCTGCATGCGGAAGAAGCGTACCATGCGCTGGGCACGGATAAACTGAAACGCGTGTGCGAATACGTTTTCAAATCGCTCACCGAGAAAAGACCCAATACGCCCGGCACACGGCGGCCTTCGCAGCTTTCGGAACTCGCTGCTATTGCAGGCGCGACTACGGAAGAAGTGAAACAGGTGATCGAAGCATTCCGCACGCCGGAGCGTTCGTTCCTCGTTCCGCCCTGGCCGTCCCCACTGCAGCCAGATACGATCGTCGATATTTCGCACGAAAGCCTCATGCGCGTCTGGGAACGCCTCGCAGCCTGGGTGGAAGAAGAAGCCGAGTCGGCCAAGATTTACCTCAACCTGCTGAACGCGGCACGGCTTCATGCCGAAAACAAAGCAGGCTTTTACCGCAGCCCCGAACTGGATTTCGCCCTGCGCTGGCGGAAAGAAAATGCGCCGAATGCAGCCTGGGGCGCAAAATTCAACGACCAGTACGCGCTCGCGATCAGCTTCCTCGACAAAAGTGAAGCGGCCAGGCAGGAAGCGATAAAACGGCAGGAAAAAAGAAAAAAACGCAAACAGAAACGGCTGATCTTTTTCTCCGCACTGGCTGTGCTCCTGCTCTGCGCCATTTCGGCGGGCTCCACGTACCTCGTGGAAGAAGAGTATAAAAAACAAGCCGCGGAACAGGCCCGGCAGCTGGAAATTTACCGGTCGCGCGCATTCAAAGCGCTGAACATGGCCGATCACGAGGAATCGCCGCAGATCATGCTCATGGCGGCAACCCTGTCGCTGGGCGCGCAGCGTGATATGGACAGCATATACAAAACCATACTCGGTACTGGTTTTACGCATTACTTCGACGGCGTGAATTATATGGCGCTGGACAAGATTTTCTGGCACGAAGGCCATTCGCATTTCACACCCGGCGATACGATCGATACGATACACGCGCTGGTCGCCTTCCGCAAATCGCCCGCCGCGATCTGTTTTACCAGCGACAGTTTGTATAAACTGGCGTTCAGCTACGACAAACAGTTTTCGTTTTCACGCGAAGCAACCGCCTTTCCCAATTCGATCCGCATGCTCGCCATGAGTCCCGGCGATCGCTGGCTGGCCGCGGCAGACAGTATGGGAGGACTTTTCGTATTCGATCCGAACAAAAATCCCGGTAATCCGAAACAGGTCATCGCGTCCAGTACCGGTACGATTCACGCGATCAGTTTTTCCGGCGAAAACGCGCTGCACGTCATCCGCGAAACCGATCATTCTTTTTGGTTTGAAACATATGATATTCCGACGTTCAAACTGAAAGGCCGGCACGGCAAGCCCTTCGAAGCTGCTTCAATCGCCGTGCTCGACGATGATTATGCCGCCGTGGCGGAAAGCAACCGCGTATCCGTGTGGCAGATCGGCGGCGGCAAAGAGCCGGTGAAGATCAGCGAGATCACGCGCAGCAAATACGGAGCGCAGGCGCAGGCCACCGCGCTGGCCCTGAACAAAGCCAACGGCTGGGTAGCCTGGGGCGATACGCTGGGACATGTGTTCGGCGTGGAAACCGGCGGCGATCATCCCGGGCGGCAGATGCCGCGTATCGAGCACAGCAACGCCATCGTTTCCCTGTATTTTGTAACGATGCGCGACGGAAATCTTTTCCTCGCCACCGGCGGCTACGACGGGCAGGCCAGCCTGGGAGACGCGCGCGGTGCCAAGGACAATAAATCGTCGAAAGACCTGCTGATCGTGAACTCGTACGATAACGAAGCCGATTTCCTCTCTTCGGGCAGCGACAGTAACCTGCTGCTGATCCAGAGCGCGAGCAGCGTCCAGTTCCATATCCTCGACCTGGACTTGCTGATTGAGTCGGTGGAGCATATCCGGAAGGGGTTGGGGGAATAAGCCTCACCCCAACCCCTCTCCGGCAGAGAGGGGAATTGGTTCGGCTTTAAGCTGACGTTTCTTCGGGGTTTTTCGGATACTTTTCCGGGAACTTTTGGAATGCGTACTTGCGCGTGAGGTTTCCTGCGTACTTTTTTATGCGAAACCTGGCGGCTTCACATACTGATTTAATCCCGGCTTTATATGCGCTCAGGCGGGTTCCGCTCCCGATATTTTGCGCCCGTTATTGTTGGTCGACTGTCTGTATATTATTTTTAACACCCTTGATTAAAAGCCATAGCATTATTGAAATTTCGCCTAAAGTCCATATGGGCGTTGCTATTTGGAAAACAAGAGCCTGGTAGTCGGGAAGAAGCAAATGAGTAAAACAATGTATGACGTACGCTATTCCATTTAGAATTAAAAACACACCCAATATGCGAGGAATAAACCTTGATCTGTAAACCAGCATACCAAATGGAAAGAGCCAAAGCCCCCAGAACATTTCTAAAATAATTGTTGTATAGTTATTGATTTTTAAACATAACATTGCCAAATCCTGCCTCTGACTGAGTTCGAATGTTTTCAAAATATCGCCTTTGAAAAGCATCAGGGAAGTAATATCAAGAGCTTCCATAAAAAATACGGCAGGAATTTGCACAACAACCAGTGTAACCAATAGTTTAGCCTGGTGCTCGTTTACCTGTTTGAACAACCGGTACAGTGTCAAACCTATTAAGAGCCATACTGTGCTACTGATAATACTATTAATTATACCCGTTCGAAATAAAAACTCATTGGCGAGAACCTTATTGGCAGTGGCAACAACATCACCCGCTACAATAGTTTGCGGTTGAACATACATAAGGCCATAGATGGCTGTTATTATCCAAATAAGATACAGCAGGCCGGCAAATCTTGCTGTCTTTTTTAGTGAGCTTACTTTATTTTCCATAAATGCCCTATTTTATTATGTTTTGCATAAGACGATTTGATTCCCGGATATGTTACAGTTTACGTGCTGATTTATAATGCTGATAACCAGGCGCAACGGCCAGGTTACAAAATAAAGCTGCACGATTTTAGCAAAAGGGTACGTAAGACCTCACCCCAACCCCTCTCCGGCAGAGAGGGGAATTGGTTCGGCACGGGAAACTGACGTTTCCTCCGTACTTTTTTTATGCGAAGCCTGGCGGCTTCACATACTGATTTAATTCCGGCTTTATATGCGCTCAGTCAGCTTCCGCTAGTTTTTTCAGGGATTGCAAAACAGGGTTTTCTTCTCCCTGCGGTTCTTCCTGTTTGGCGCCGGGGCGGTTGTCTTCCTGGATGATCTCCAGTTTGGTTTTTCCGTCGGCGGCAGTGAGCACGTAGGTCATCACAAAATAGTTTTCCGGGCGATCCTCCAGGCCGGGCCTTGGGGCGAACAGGCTGTACTTTATCAGCTTATGGGTTTGCACATCGAGCACTTTTCCCCATTGTTCAAATACGTTTCCCTCCCACTCGGCCCTGAAACGGATTTCGCTGCCGGTGTTCCAGTCTGTGACCAGGTCGCTGCCGAACTGCCATTGCTTTACGAATTCCGGTTTGGTGAGGATGTCCCATACTTTTGGGGCGGGGGCGTTAATAGTGATTGTGGAGATGTTGGTGGGCATGGTTTTTTTATTCTTTGGGGTAACGTTTTCGGGCTTTGCGATCGGGCGGGTTTCGGAGCACAAAGTTTCAATTTATTACTAATGTTCAATAGAAGCGCAAAGCTCCAAGTTTGCACGTCAGCCCGCCTGACGCAAAACCCGTGTTATGCGGTGTTGATCTCGTTTTGTCGAGTTGATAATACTTTTTTCGTGACAAAGTTCGTCAACTCAACTCCCAAGTTTACATGATAGTCTATTTCGTCTATCCAGTCCACTGATAAACTCATTACAGCAATTTTATTAATATTACTGTCGTCACTTAAATGCCCAAATCCCTGCTTTAATTCCACAATGTATTTATTCTTGTCAGGTACAATAATTGTTGAGGAATTAGGCAGCGTATGATGATCATTTATAAATGTGGGACAATACATGATTGTGTTTAGAATTCCACCTCTTAGATTTGTCAACTCTTTCAATTCATCATATTCTTTTGAAAACCCTTCATGGCTAGCGGACATTAGAAGTCCCCATGATATATGATGTTCAAAGATGTAGTCATCTGCTACACCCAGTTTTCTGATAATCTTAATTACAATTTCAATAATATATCTCTGAGCATTTAAATTTCCTTCGAATAAGAAGAAAGTAAGTGCAAGATAAAAAGGCACATGGTCATGAATGAAAATATCATAGTCTTGATTTAACCCAGGCAAATATTCAATTTTATCAAACGTTTCTGTTTTCTGAGCTTCCCTAAGCATGTCAGTAAAGTCAAAAGCAGTTAGTTCTTTGTTTAAGTTTGAATACAATATGCCTAGATTGATAAATTCAGAGGAAATACTTGCAGAGTAATCTTCGTAGCTCAAATAGGTGCCGTTCTTTTCTATTAAAACACGATGTAAGAACTTTACATACTGAACTTGAAAAGATTGTTCACGTGATGCAATGTCAGCATACACTTGACCAAGATGAAAGAACTGGTTTTCGTGAATTAACTTTTCAGCATTGGTTAGGAATGTTTCAAATTCAATTTGAGATTTAATTAAATCGGAACTATATATTAAGCGTATAAAATACTTCAAATTAACTTCATTATGAATTCTTCTATGCTGCGAAATAATTTTCAACAAAAGTCTTTCAACCTCACTATTGTTGATTCTAAAAATGTCGTAGTTATACTTTCCAAAAAGCCCCATTAGGTCGGAGTATTTTTCTGAATTTTCTGCTCCATCAATAATTATGTGGAAGAAAAATAGTGGCTTTTCAAATACAATACTTTCTTTCCCGAAAATTTTCGTTGGGTTATTTGCTATTGAATTGTTACTCGTACTTTCAATCTCAAAGATGAATAATGGAAATTTACTTCCACTTTCATTGAACCATGCGATATCAATAGCTTGTCCACCAAATGCCTTTTCATTCATTGGATATTCTGTATCCGTATGATATCTCAAGCCATGACCTAAGTCGGTCAAGAATTCAATCAGACTTAAACTTATTGTCGTAGAATGTTCTCCCATTTATTTCTATGTTCCTTTCAATACCGCATAACGTTTTGCAGATTTGCGATGGGCGGGCTTTTTACCACGAATGTTTATTCGGAGCACAGAACTTTCTTTAACCACAAATGTGTCATAGAAGCACGTCACCCCGCCTATTGCAAATGTGCTGTTAGCGGCTGCTTTTATTTTTTTAGTTTAAACTTCTCAAACTTATCTCCATTTTGTTTATAAACTCCGTCATTCTCAGTTCCAAGCCAAATTGTTCCGTTGTTGTCTTGGCAGATACAGAGTGACAAGACATATTCTTTATCACTTTTTATTTCAAGGTTAGAGAGTATTTTTCCGTCATATTTCCAAACCCCACCACCGTACATAGTCATCCATAAATTTCCTTCCTTGTCAGTTATTCCAGCGTTAAAGCCAAGTATTTTATCATCCATCTTTTGTTTATAGCTATTGGTGGATGAGTTCCATACCCAGAGTTTTGCGATCCCTTTGGGTAAATCAACAGCTTTAATCTTTTCATATCCTTTGGGTAGGTTTGGGTTAATTTTGTATTTATAATAAAAATTACTTAACCAAAAATAACCGTTCTTATCTTGAATCATTGAACGCACTCCACCCGCTCTGCCATCTGGAAGTATTGAAAGTTCTTTTTCATCAAACCACAAAAAAGATTTTCCATCATATCGAAAAGCACCTGCCACAACGGTTCCAAACCAAATATTTCCGTCTTTGTCTTTGTTAACCCCGAAAACGGCATAAGGATTGTCTCTATTAAAGCTAATTAGCGTGTCAATTCCAAACGCTTTTTTTAAATCTTTTCGTGGTAATTTTAATTGAAAAAGAGAATCTCCATCATAACGATATAAATCCTTTACATTGTAACCAAACCACAAGTCAGTAGGATTCAGTTTCCATTGGTTATAAGACGATTTTATAGCCTTTAAAGTAGTGAATTGCTTTCCGTCAAATTTGCTTATTCCTTCGGGTGTTTCAATATATATATTTCCGTCAACATCTTCTTGAATACCACGTATTGTATTGTTCACTAATCCGTCTATTGTTGTAAATAGTTTCAACTGGCTTCCGTCTAAATAATAGATACCGTTTCCATTACTACCAAACCAATATTTTCCTTTTGAGTCTTGAAATATTTTCCAAATATTATTATCGAGTTCAGAAACTTCCTTGCCGATTTCGAGAGTTTTTGTTTCAGCCTGTTTGTGTTCAGATTTCACTTGTCCATTGCAAGAAAGGAAGTTACCTGATACAAAAATTAGTAAGACTATTTTTATTGAGTTAATTGTCATTTCAGCTTTTTTAGAGTTCGGTCTTTAAGTTGCCGCTAACTAACATATACCCGCTACATAATAGCGCCTACACAGCCGCACTGGGATAATAGCCGCTATTATATAGTGGATAGTTGCTGTTATGGCTCGTTTTTCTTTCCACTGAAGTCTTCATATTTTAAAGTATAGTTCATATACACGCACCTTTTCACTCTCAAAAGTTCTCCAATCCAACCACTTCCAGATGTATTAACGAACCTCCTATCCAGGATTACCCAGCCGCCAACCCCTCCCCCCACCTATTCACCCCCGGTGTCTCCGGAACTTCATCCGGGCAAGTATCCGTAGCCAGCCGCATTTTGTTTTTCACCACGCAGCCGCAAATGGTGCAGATTTTATTCCCGGTGCGTTTGCCGGTTTCGTTTACCGGTTTGGCCGATGCGGATAGTTTTTGCAGGACTTTTTTGGGCGCGGCTAAGTGCGGACAGGCTAAGCAGGCCGTTTCGCGCCGCAGGAGCATGTCTTCGCCGGCCGAGGAAAAGCCGCTCAGTCCCCACCGCACCAAGGCCCGGCCCGCTTTCGCCACCAGTTCCATATTGGTATGTGAACGCTGACGCACCGGCGGCGGGTTGTCGAGCAGGCGCCGGATTTCATCCGGGGAATTCGTGCTGTCGAGCAAACGGTAGGCGTAACTCGGGTTTTCAATCGCCGCGATCATGATCTGCACCGGCACCGGTCCGCCCAGGCCAAGGTACTCGCCCATCGTGCGGCATTTTTCATCCAGGGTTTCCCCTTCTTCTATGGTCAGTTCGGGAGGACCTGCGTTAGCGTATTCCGGGCGGGGCTGCGAACGGCGTACGGCAGGAGCCGTGATGCTCTTTTTGGATTTATTACAATTACACATAACGGTACAGGGTTAATTACACGAATAAGAAATGACCATGCAATTTAACGCATTAAACGTAAAAAGTAAAGACCTGTTGAAAACTCACCCCGCACCACACACTTGTAGGGGCGATTCATTGAATCGCCCCATGGTACCCGTTACGATGAACCACCTACCGTACCCATTACATTAAACCGCCCGTACCTCAATCTGCCTTAATAAGCTGCCCACTGGAATTCACCAGCACCGGCTCCAGCTGCGCGGGATTTCCGTAGTAATAAATATTGCCTACCGAAGTAAGACTGTAAACGATCTTGCCGGATGCGCGCACTTTACAATCGCCGTGGCCGCCGTTCACCACTTCCACGTAGCCGGCATACAGCTTGCTCGCGTCGATATTCCCCAGCCCCGAATTCCAGACTTTGAGCTGATCCACCTGTCCGCGCAGGTTCATCGTATAGCCGTTCGGATTGTTCCAGTAATAAAACGTTTCGCAGGCCAGTTCCAGGTCGGCGCGGCTCATTTTGGTATCTACTACTACCCCGATTTCTTTCCCGGTGAGCGCGTTCATCGTGCGGATATTGCACGACTCCATGATGTTGATGCGTTCGAGCGTATCCACATGAATGTACATTTCAATCGTCGGATCGCCGGGCCGGAGGTAGGCGCCTTTCGGTTTGCTGGTGAGCGTGAGGATATTGTTTTCGGAAACGGCACCGGAACCGTCGAGCACATACCGCATACCGCGAAACTCCACGCTGTACAGGGTATCCTGCACTAAATAAATATCGGCTACGCCTTTCACGTTGATCGTGCGGAACTCATTCACAGCGTAACTGCGCGAGATCATTTCCTTGTCCTCGTCGCTTTTCCGACAGGAGGCGAAAAGAACGATGCAACAAAGAGTCAGCATACATATCCTGCCGACGAGCAACTGCTTTGAAAAAAAGAGAGATTTAAAAATAAACCACGGAGGCACGGAGGACACAGAGGAACACAGAGTCTCCGTGGTTCTCTGTGTTCTCCGTGTCTCTGTGGTTGTTTTGTCAACAGAAATCCGCACGCTGCTTGCGCGAACGGGCTCTGCGGAAAGATCATCAAAGCGATGTATCGTTTTTCCTTTCATCGTTTACCAGTGATAACCGATTCCAATTTCCGGGAAATCGAGGATAACAAAATAGGATTTCATCGTTGCCGAGGCGAACAGGTGTTTCGAAAAACGGAACCGCGCGATCGACCTGTTGTACACCGAACGGCCGTTAAGTTTATCCGTAAGTCCAAGGAAAACGCCCTGCTGCAGGATCAGCGAGAAACGGTTGTACACGAACTCCGCCGTGGCATGCAGTCCGCTGGTGTACGAATCCGACGGATTGTACGGTTTGTTCAAACGCAGCATCTGGATTTCCACGGATGAATCGTAGAAAAAATCCGCGCCGCCGCCGAAAGCGAATTTGTGACCGGTGCGGCGGCAGGCATCGAACGAAAGCGAAAAAGCCGGGTACTGGAACGATTCGAAGGTGCGCGTATGTTTCATGCCTGCGTAAAACGTGGCGGCGTATTCGAAACCCGGTTCCAGCGGCGTTATTTCTTCGTGGTTCCTGGCGGCGGGCGAACCCGTGGTATAACTTATCCCGGCGAACAGCGTTCCGAAATTCAGGCCGAGATTCGGTTCGCTCAGGTTGGCGTTCGAAAGGTGGTTGAATGCGATCCCGCCGTTGACGAATACGTTTTTATACACCCGGTACTTCGCTTCGAAATTCGTGTGGAAGTGAATGTTCATGTGCGAACCGATAGCCACATTCCCGGCATTGTTATTGAAATCGAATTTGCGCGTGGCGTAGGTCAGACCCGTTCCGAGCTGGTAACTTCGTTGCTCAGCGTGCTGTAATAAAACCCGATCCCGAAAGCAGGATACCGGTAAAGCTTTTCCCAGATGGACTTCCCGGTAGTCTGCCAGGCGTAGTTCAGTTCAAACCCGCTGGAATAATCTTCCGACAGGTAATTCATGAATGCATATTCGGGAAGCATAACACCGTAATGGTAATTGGCGCGGATGTTTACAGGCATGCGTTCTTTCTCCTGCCCCGCCGTTCTTTCCGGCAGGAGGAAAAAGAAAAACAAAATTATCGCACTGATGTAACGCACACTATATCTGTTTAAAATTCTGTCCGTACAAATCCGGAGTTTGGGATGAATAACCGGGCTGATTTGAAAATTGAACCGATTTGAAAATTTGAAAATGCGCACTATTCACCGCACGTTTTCCCCATGGCAGGCGGTGGGCATTTTCAAATTTTCAAATCGATGAATTGGTCAATTACCCATCCCCGACTCCGAACCGGTACTATTTCTTCATCCACACTTCCACGCCAAGTTTTTCCTGCATCTTTTTCCGCTTCACTTCCATTTCATCCTCGGAATTTCCGCTGCCCACGCAAACGTAATACATCGACGAAGCCGGGCAGATCTGCGCATCCACGCCTTTGCCCCTGATCTTTTTCATGGTACGTTCCGCGTTGTCGATCGATTTGAACACGCCGGCCACGAGGCGGAACGATCCGTCATGAAACTCCGGTTCTATTTCGGGTGCAGCAGTTTGTGCGGGCATATCCGTTTTTTTCTTCGGCGCCGTGAAAACGATTTCTTTTTCTATCGCGCCGGCCAGCGGAATTACTTTCGGCTCCTCGCGGAAAACCGGTTTGCTCTTCGGCAAAACAGCGGCCACCAGCACGGGCGACGAATTTTTGTAACTGGGACGGATCAGCGGATGCCGCACGCCGTCCAGCAGGCTTTCGCCGGCCTGTGCGAGGAAAGGCTGCGGTTTGTTCACGGTCGTATCGCCGAGACAGTACAGGTACCCGTCGCGCGAAGCAATGTAAATCCGCCCGCGGTCGGCCACCGGCGTCGATTCGAAAATGCCGGGGAAATGATCTTTACGCGTGAAAACGCACTGCGGATCGAACTGGTACAGCGTAATGCCATTATAACCCGCCGCAACCAGTTTGTTCTGCACGAACAGCGGCGTGGAAATGGAAGGGCCGATGTGCGTGCGGAAAACAGTGCGCGGTTTGGGATATTTCGTTGCGCCGTCGGGACCGGCAACCAGCGTATCGCCGGCAAGTTCGTCGTACTTCACTACCGTGAGCCATCCGTCGATGCCCGTAAACGCCGCCAGGTGCGGGTACATGCCGTCGTTATACGCATCATTCACCGAAGCGCTGCCGATCACCCCGCCGATCCATTTCGAAAAATTAAAATCGCCGGTCGGGTAAAACCAGTCCACGCTTTCTCCGGGAGCGCGCCGCGGGTTCAGCTTCAGTATGCCGCCGTGGCCGGGGATATATTGTTTTTCAACGGCGATCAGCAGGCAGCTGTCCGCAGTAACCACCGGCGATCCGTCGAGATCGGAACCGGTGAAAAAATTCCAGTCGATGGTTTTCGTTACTAAGTTGTACCCGTACACATGTCCCGAACCCGAAGCGAGGTAAATATGGTCGCCGATGCGGGCCGGCGATGCTTCCGTTACTAAGTTTCCGCCGTGCCGGGCTTTGTCCTGCTCTTCGAAAAGCGGCAGTTCGTTATGGATCACGGGGCGTTTGCAGGACCCGCTGTCGCAGGCTGTTTGCAGTTTCCGGCCGGGGTCGAAGGAAATGAAATAGCCGTTTTCCAGGCCGAGGTAGGCGGTATCGTTCAGCAGCAGCGCCGATCCGTCCACGTCGCGGCTGTAGCTCGGGCCGCGTTTTACATTCATGCGCCACAATTCGCGGCCCGTGAAATAGGAAACCGCGCGGTAACTGTATACTTCGGGCGAAGCCATGCCGTTGCCCACGCCGATGCGGCTGCCCTGCAGGATCACCAGCCGGTTTTCCGGCGCTTCCGCGCTGTCGTTTCTCCAGATCGTGCCGGTGCCTTTCAGGATATCGTCGTACTCATATTGCCAGGCGACTTCGCCGGTTTCCGCGTCGATTTTTTTCAGGTGATGGTCGTAGCATCCCTGGATGAGAAAATGTTTCCCTTTTTCGCTGACCACCAGCGGCTGCCCGGTCCAGCCCGCGCCGTACCATTCTTCGATCCCGTTTTCGCGCGAAACGATCGTGGTTCCTTTGCCGAGAAAACAGCGCCAGGCCATCTGCAGCGAATCGCCGGCAGAATCGCCGTAATAATTGCGTTTCTCATTGCCGAGAAACGTGGAAAACAGTACGTCCACCGAATCTTTGGGCGGTTTCGGAAGCCTAGCCTGCGGAAGTTTTACGTCGATTTTGGGTTCGCTGCGCGCGGTGCGGAAAAAAGTGCCGGCTGCTTCCGCGGAAAGAACCAACAGAAGCAAAAGGGAAAAACGGGCGATGAAATACAGGCTGCGCAGCATTCGTGCCGGTAAAAGGAATGTGAAGTTAGTAAAATTCCCGGTTCCGGGGCCTCTTAAAATAAAAGGACGATCCCGGACGACTACAGGTAATATGGCGCCTTCCGGCACAATCCTGTTTTAAGAACTGAAACCCGGGAATTCCTATGAGCAAAAACAACCACAGAGGCACGGAGAACACAGAGAACCACAGAGACTCCGTGTTCCTCTGTGTTCTCCGTGCCTCCGTGGTACATTTTGAAGCCCCTCTCTTACAAAGCGATTGCGATGACTGAAAATCTACCCGGAAGCTCCCGCGTAAAGTATTATCTTTGCCCACTTTTCACCAATTCAAATACGCCCTGTCCATCATGAACATGGATCGCAGAACATTGATCGGCTTCCTCATCATCGGTATTATGGTTACCGTGTGGAGCTATTATTCCACCACGCAAACCGAAAAAGAAGCGCAGATAGCCAAGCACAAGGCCGATTCGATCGCTGAAATCGAGAAAGTGGAAAAAGCGAAGAAGGAATGGGCGGCCCGCGCCAAAGCCGACAGCATGCGGAAAGCCGATACGCTGGTCAAAGCCGATACAACGAAGGGCAAACTCAATACCGATTCGATCCGCACCGAAGAACGCAAAAAGAAATACGGTCCTTTCATCAGCGGCATGATGCCCATCGTGGGTGATATCGTGATGGAGAACGAACATATCAAAGCGCATATCAACCCGCGCGGCGGACGCATCACCTCGGTAGAACTGAAAGAGTACAAAACTTATACGCAGCAGCCGCTGGTCCTGTTTAATGCCGACTCTTCGGCGATGGGGCTCCAGCTTTCGACCATAGCCGGTGCGCAGAACTTTTCCACGGACTCGCTTTATTTCGAACCCGAAGGAAAATCGTTTTCCGTAACCGGGAAGGACACGAATACCGTGAAATTCCGGCTTTACGCTTCGCCGGATAAAAAGAAATACATCGAATACGCCTACGGATTGCGCGGCAACAGTTTCATGCCGGGCTTCACCGTGAACCTGGTGAATATGCAGGACGTGATCAAGGATCAGATGAACCTGACCTGGAAAATGACCACGCCGAAACAGGAAAAAAACATCGAGAACGAAAAACAGGTCGCAACCACCTATTTCTATTTCGACAACGGCGAAGTGGATTACATCAGCGAAGCCACCGAAGAGCAGAAACCGATTACCGGCAACCTGAAATGGGTTTCGTTCAAGCAGCAGTTTTTCTCCAGCATCCTCGTGGCGCACGACAAATTCCAGAACGGTTCCACCGTGGGCAGTTTCCTCTCCACCGATCCGCGTTACGTGAAGCGCATGAATGCCGCACTGCCGCTGACATTCAACCGCGGGGCGAACGAAAGCATCCGGCTGAGCTTTTACTTCGGGCCGAATAAATACGAGATCCTGAAATCGTACGAAGGACTTCACTTAGATGAGCAGATCAACCTGGGCTGGTGGATTTTCGGCTGGCTGAACAAATACGCGATCATCCCGGTATTCAATACGCTGAACGGCTGGTTCGGTGCAGTAAGTATGGGCCTTGTGATCCTGCTGCTCACGTTCATCGTGAAACTCGTACTGTTCCCGATCGCGTACAAATCGTTCCTTTCATCCGCCAAGATGCGCGTGCTCAAGCCGGAGATGGACGAGATCAACGCCAAGCACAAGGACGGCGACCCGATGGAAAAACAGCGGGCCACCATGGCTTTGTACAAAAAAGCAGGTGTAAACCCGATGGCCGGCTGCATCCCGCTTTTGCTGCAGATCCCGATCCTGTTTGCACTTATCCGTTTCTTCCCCGCTTCGTTCGAGCTGCGCCAGCAGGGTTTCCTCTGGGCGGAAGATCTTTCTACTTACGATTCGGTACTGAACCTGCCGTTCAGCATTCCCGCGTACGGTGATCATGTGAGCCTTTTCGCCCTGCTGATGACCATTTCCACGGTAATTTATACCTGGCTGAACCAGCAGATGATGCCGCAGAACAACCAGTTCCCGGCCATGAAATACCTGCTGTATATCATGCCGGTGTTCATGCTCGTTTTCCTGAACAAATTCTCCTCGGGCCTGAGCTACTATTACCTGCTCAGCAACCTGATCACCTTCCTGCAGATGTGGATCATGCGCAAGTTCATGATCGACGATGTGAAACTGCGAAAACAGATCGAGGAAAATAAAAAGAAGCCCGCCAAAAAATCCGGCTTCATGGATCGCCTCGAAAAAGCGCAGAAAGCCCGCATGGAACAAATGCGCGAGCAGCAGGATAAACTGAAGAACAATAAGAAGAAGAAATAACTTCCAAAAACCAAATCAAAAGCAAAAATGGTAACAGGGTCTCGGGTACCTGAGTCGCTGCTAGTCGACCTCTGAGACGTCGACTAGCGAAGTCTTGTTTCCACAGATTTTTAAACTCATTTTTTACTTTTGATTTGGTTTTTGTTACTCCTCCCGTATTACGGCATAATGCGCTTCCTGCATCACCGCTTTCACCCCGTTTTCGCGGGCGGCGACGGAATTGTACAATTCACTTCTGCCCAGGGTTTCGCCGTTGGAGGCGACCAGGATAAAATAACATTGTCCGCCGGCCGCATTTTCCCGGATAAAAAAACGATCGTCGAGCGAGTACCTGCGCACCGCGGCGAGCCCGTTCAGCAAAGCCGATTTGGAATTATAACCCTCGCCGGAAAGGATCACTTCGTTATTCGCAGCAAGCAAACTGAAATAAAACTGTCCGTCAGTCCCCGTTTTACACCTGAATGTTCCCATAATCATCGATTCAACTGCGAGAATACGCATTGACGGGGGAATTAGTCCGGAACAAACGTTTACAAACGGATATTTTTTATTTCCGAATGGCGAATTCCGAATAAATATAGCCGTTGTCCTTTTTCTTTACCGCGAAGACACAAAGGCGCTAAAGTATTCCTTCGCGCCTTTGCGTCTTCGCGGTAAAAAACCTTAGTAATACTTCCCCATCGCGAGGTAGGTGCGGACGTAATCTTTCACGCCGTCTTCGAGCGTGTAAAACGGTTTATCGTAACCGATGCTCCGCAGTTTCGACATATCGGCTTCGGATAAAGCTGATATTTTCCGGTTTCTGCATGGAGGCGAAGGAACTGCGGGCCAGGTCGAGGAAGCTGCGGGCTTTGCCGGTGCCCAGGTTATACAGTCCGGAGTTTTTCCGGTGATGCATCAGGAAAAGGCAGACTTCGCAAACGTCTTTCACGTAAATAAAATCACGGAGCTGTTCGCCGTCTTTATATTCCGGTTTGTGCGAGCGGAACAGTTTCATGCCGCCGGAGGAGCCGATCTGCCGGAAGGCGTGGAATATCACGGAAGCCATGCGGCCTTTGTGGTACTCGTTTGGACCATAGACGTTGAAGAATTTCAGTCCCGCCCAGAAATACGGTTTCCGCTCCTGCTTCAGCGCCCACTTGTCGAAATTGTTTTTGGATTCGCCGTAGGGATTCAGCGGCTTCAGTTTTTCCGGGAGATCGTGATCGTCTTTATAACCGTATTCGCCCAGGCCGTAGGTCGCGGCTGATGAAGCGTACACCAGCGGCAGCCCAAATTCCACGCAGGTATTCCAAACGTCTTTCGTGTAATTCAGGTTTAAGCGATCGAAAATTTCTTTGTTGAATTCCGTCGTATCCGTCCGCGCGCCGATGTGGAAAACGAACTGCACCAGCCGGTGATTTTCCCGCAGCCAGCCGATAAACTGGTCGCGATGCACCTGCTGCGAGAACATTTTCCCCTGCAGGTTTTTCAGTTTTTCCGGGTCGGAGAAATCGTCCACGATCACGATATCGTGGAAACCTTCTTTGTTCAGCCTGCTCACAAGGCAGGAGCCGATAAAACCTGCCGCGCCGGTAACGATGATCATATGCGTTGGAATGTGCGGGTAAAGTTACGAAATGCGGGGAGGAATGCCTCGCCTCTTTCCTGTCCGAAGGAGAGGATGGTTTTACGCCTTAAGCTGACGTTTTTTTTTGTTTCTCAAAAAAGAAACGTCAGCTTCATTTGAACCGGCATCCTCTCCTTCGGACAGGAAAGAGGCGAGGCCGGATAACCATACTAATACCCCACCATCACCAGCGTGGTCAGTTCTTTCCCGGCTTCCACGGTGAGTTTACATTCCACGAACGAAGGTTTCGCGATTACCGGTGCGTGCACACGTGAAAAACCGTAGCCTTCGGCGGGAATGCCGAGCCAGTTATAGTCCATCTTCGCGTTCGCGTTTTCATCGTGCAGGACAGCAACGGCGTACCCGCCTGCGGGGGTGTCTTTAAAAACAATCACCGCTTCGTTACCGTAAATGGCCGCGATCGTTGTCCACAAAGCTCCTTTTTCCTGCAGGAATGTATCCGGTTTATTGTACAGGCTGACCCGCGCAAAACCCGACGCGTTGCGCAAACCGTACACGCGGACTTTCAGCGTTCCTCTTGTGTCCGGATTTTTCCAGGCGCAGCAAAATAAAATCAAAACGATCCAGGCATATTTTTTCATCACGAAGTCCTTTCTGAAAAGAAGTCTTGAAAAGATGAAAAAGGTTGCTTGAAAAATAATAAAGAATAATATCACCGGGAGCGGTAGTTCAAGGGTGTGTAATAGAATCCGTTGTACAAAGAGTTCACGGTACACACCCTTCGACTACCGCTCAGGATGACGCCTGTTTATTTTTTAGCAACGAAACCGGGCAACCCTTTCGCTGAATCCCGTCTGCTATGCGGTGTGCGTCAAGGGGGTACTCACACCAGTGCTTGCCCCGGCATTTCCATGCGTGTGGATGCCGGGGATATTTTCATTGCCGCGCGGGAAAATTTAATTCAGTGCGGGTGATTTTTCAGGATATAGTATTCAACAAGTTCCTGCGCTTCTTTCCGGTAGTCGAAAGTGATTACGTCGGCAGAATTTAATAACATATCGATCGTTGTTGGAGTATATCTTTTTATTACGGTAACGTAGGTTATCTTAATTCCAGACCAATAAGACCTACTGTAATTCACACGCAGTAATTCCTCTTTTGAATATTTTGTTATTCGCAGCACGCCTGAAGATTTTACTTTTTCCCAGGGGATATACCTTTTCCGAAAGAGTCCTATAAAGTAAATACCGTCACGACCAATTATGATTTGCTGAATCAATTCAAAACCAAATGCAAAAAAACCTATGAAAACGATAGCACAGAAAGGTAGAAAACGGAATACACCTTTTAATTCAGGAAGACTGGTTGGAAAAAAAACGACTAAAAAAACAAGAGTCAGGATGAGGAGTACGAGCCTATTTGGCTGCCTCATATTCGCCCTCGTAAACTTCATCGTTCGCTGCCGGGGAGTAATAGTCATATCAACCAATAATCACCGGCTCTTTTAACCCCGGTACAAGATTCAATTCCGCAGCTTTTGCGAATAAGGTTTTCACCGCAGCGAAACGGAAAAGTTATTCACGTACAGGTCGATGTGCTTGTACATGACCTCTTCGCTCATTTCCTGTGCATGCGTTTTCACAAAAGGCAGGCTCGCGCTGCGGTTGGCGAAAGCGAATTCCACACTTTTGCGCAGCACGCGGTTTATTTTTTCCCTGGTTTCTCCAGGCAGACTGCGGCGTACCGCGATGCCCCCGAGCGGAATCGGCAGGCCCGTGGCGCTTTCCCAGAACTCACCGAGGTCGATTATTTTTTTCAGTCCGCGGGCGGCGTAGGTAAAACGGTTTTCGTGGATGATCAGTCCCGCGTCGGCTTTCCCGTTCAGCACGGCGTCTTCGATGGCGGAGAAAACCAGTTCCGTTTTGTTTGCCGCTTCCGGGAAAGCAAGTCCGAGCAGGAAATTGGCCGTGGTGTATTTGCCGGGAATGGCGATCTGCAATTTCCCGGAACGGATTTCATCAGGCGAAATGTCCCGTTTCGAGATCAGCAGCGGACCACAATTCCGCCCGAGCGCAGAACCGGCATCCAGCAAATCGTATTGATCCGTGCAGTACGCGAAAGCATGATAACTCAGTTTGGTAATATCCGCTTCGCCGGCAAAAGCGCGCCGGTTCAGGGTTTCCACGTCATCCATGCACAGGTCGAACGAAAGTCCTTCCGTATCGATGCGCCCGTGGATCATGGCGTCGAACATAAAGCAATCGTTCGGGCAGGGAGAAAAACCAAGTACCAGGGATTTGTTCATTGCATATTCTTTAACAAAGAAATCGCGAATTCGTTCAGTGCGCGGACGGCTTTTTCTATTTCCCAGGCTTCGCGGTTTCGTTTTTCCACGTAGTTGGAAATCACCCTGACCTGCGCGCAGCGCACCCCGGCCAGCAGGCAGCTGTACAGAAATGCTGCGCCTTCCATGCTTTCCACCTGCGGATGGAAACGTTCGCGGATCGCATCGATGGACGCTTCGTGCCCGTGAACAGTATTCACCGTGATTCCGCTCACCGAAGGCAGCCCGGATGATTTCATGATTTCCGGCAGGTGCCGGTTGATGATCCGTCCGCCGGTAAAAGGAAATTCATCCGGGCGCTGCAGGCCCATCTCCTGCGTGGAAATAAATTTTTCATCGTCCTGCGCACCCAGTTCCGGGAAACAATCGCTGGTTATGTGAACAACTTCACCCAACCCCAGCTTGCGGTCGAAACTGCCGCAGATGCCCAGGTTGAACGCGGCATCGTATTTCCCTTCGGACAAGGTTTTGCCCAGCCAGAACGCGGTTGCCGTCATGCCCACGCCGGTGACCAGTACATCCGCAACGAGCGATCCGAAATGATACCGTTTCAGGTGCTTTTCTTCCGTTTCAACAAACGTAAGCCCGCGCGTAAAGAGCAGTAAAGCGATTTCTTCGGCGGTAGCGGCGACAAGCAGGATTTTCATGCTTCGCAAAGTTATTGTTTCACGTTTAATGTTTAAACATTAAAAGAATTGGTTTGTTTACCTTTGCATCCCATGATTCACATCACACGCCGCGAGCGTTTTAACGCCGCCCACCGCCTGTTCCGCAGCGACTGGAGCGAAGAAAAAAACAACGAAATTTTCGGAGGCTGCGCCAACCCGAACTGGCACGGTCATAACTACGAGCTTTTTGTCACCGTAAAAGGGAACGTCAATCCCGAGCTGGGCTACGTCATCAACCTGAAAGATCTGAGCGGCATCATCCGTACGTATATTACGAACAGGCTCGACCACCGTAACCTGAATGTGGATGTGGATTTTCTGCGCGACGTGATGACCAGTACCGAAAATGTAGCCATCGCCATCTGGCGGCAGCTCGATCCGCATATCCGGGCGCTGGGCTGCAGCCTGCACTGCGTGAAACTGGTGGAAACAGAAAACAACTACGTCGAGTATTTCGGCGAATAACGAACGATGCCATGGAACTTATGGAAGATGAATTCGGTTACATTAAAATCGACAAATACAAAAAGACGACTATCGATACGCTCGCGCTCCGGTATGAAAACATCATCACGGAAATCGGCGAAAATCCGAAACGCGAAGGATTGCTGAAAACGCCGGAGCGGGTTTCGAAAGCCATGCTTTATCTCACGCACGGCTATGGCCTGGATCCTGCGGAAATACTGCGCTCGGCCATGTTCAAAGAAGAATACAAGCAGATGGTGCTCGTGAAGGACATCGAAGTGTATTCGCTTTGCGAGCATCATATGCTGCCTTTCTTCGGGAAAGCGCATGTGGCGTATATTCCGAATACCTGTATCGTAGGACTGAGCAAAATTCCGCGCGTGGTGGATGCTTTTGCGCGCCGGCTGCAGGTACAGGAACGGCTCACTACCGATATCCGCGACTGCATCCAGGAAACCATGAACCCGCTGGGTGTGGCTGTGGTAATCGAATGCCAGCACCTGTGCATGCAGATGCGCGGTATCCAGAAACAGAATTCGGTAACGACGACTTCCGCTTTTACGGGCGAGTTCCTGAAAGAAACCACGCGTTCGGAATTCATCAGCCTGATCGGGACGAAACTGCATTAACAGCCCCAGATTGAATTGGTCCTTGTCAGCCGCAGATTTCGCAGATTGGCGCAGATTGAATTGGTACTGATCCGGACAACCGCAGTTTAACACCAAAAAATCTGCGTGAATCTGCGGCGGTGATCTGCAGCCTGCATTAACAGGCCTTAACAAAGCCCGAAACGAAAATAATGTACCTTTACAGGAGCTAAAAACAAACCGTAAAAACATGAACAATTTCAATCAGCAATTTCCTCCCAACAATTACAACCAGGGCAACAATACTGCGAACCAGGGTAATGTAACGGGTGTAATGGCCAAGACTTTCATGGCAAACGTTTTTGCCTGGATGTTCGGAGCGCTCATGATCACTGCGATTACCGCTTATCTTTTCGGAACGATGGACAGCCTTTTACAGCTATTGATCGTGGAAAAAGCAAACGGACGCCTGGGCATGAGCACGCTCGGCTGGGTCGTGATGCTTGCCCCGCTTGGCCTCGTTCTGCTGATGAGCCTGGGCTACCAGAAACTTTCCAGGCCGGTGCTGGCGGCGGTTTTCATTCTTTATTCCGCTTTGCTGGGCATGAGCCTCAGTTTTATTTTCCTCACCTACACGGCAGGCTCCATTTATGCCACCTTCGGCATTGCAGCCGGTATGTTCGGCGTGATGGCTGTCCTGGGTTATACAACCAACCTTGACCTGACCAAATTCGGCGCGATGCTCTATATGTTCCTCGGCGGTATGGTGATCGCGATGATCGTCAACTGGTTCATGCACAGCGAAACATTGTATTATCTCATCAGCTTCGCCGGCGTGGCCATCTTCACCGGTCTCACCGCCTACGATGTGCAGAAACTCAAGCGCATCGGCATGGGCATGGAACACGGCTCGCACGAAGCAGGCAAGCTTTCCATCATGGGCGCGCTGACTTTGTATCTTGACTTTATCAACCTGTTTTTATTCCTGCTTCGTCTTCTCGGGAATCGTAAATAGGAACCTCTAAAACTGCGAATTTCATCGTTGAACTCCGACTGAAAATGCTCGTTTACAAAAGCAAACTGCGCTTTTCAGTCGTTCGTTCGCCTCGAACTTCTAAGTTTTAGAGATTCCAGGTAAATCAAAATTAAAAAGTCCCTTCCGGAAACCCGGGGGGACTTTTTATTTAAAGTCAGTTGTAAAAACCTATTTTTGACCTTCCTGATTCCGAGAAATGAAGCGGCTGATTCTCTTTGTCTTTTTTCTTTCCCTGTTTACGGCAACGCATGCGCAATATTACCTCCGCATGGGTTACGATGCCGGGTATTACAATATGGATAACCTGGACATCCTGGTAAAGAATTACAGCAGTTCCCGCTCCTGGCTCGATGATCCGCTGGATGAAATTCATTTGATGCACGGTCCGCAGGCCGGGATCGGCAGGCAGTTCAAAAACATCACGGCCGAAGCGCGCTGGACCGGTCATTATACCCTGGTAAGCGCAACCGGTACGCCGCCCAGCGGGAATACGGAAACGCGTTACCTGCGCGCGCGCGACGGCATCGTATCGGCAGAAGCGCGTTACCACCCGGAACGATCGCGTTTCGGAGGCGGACTTTCTTTCGATGTAACGTATTTCCAGACACTCACCCGGCTGGCTTCCGCAAAAAAGTACACGCATTTCGAACGCACGACTACCGCAGGTTTTACGGCGAGCGCCTGCTTTCTCCCGCTCAGGAAACGGTTCAACCTCGGCATAACCGGCTATTATCATTTTTCCGTCGGGCAGGCCGAAATCGACAAACTGTGGTACTATCTCGATAAACCGGGCTATACAGGACTAAGCCGTGATTATTTCAAAGTGCGTCCTTCGCATTTCGGTGTTTCAGTGGTTCTTCTGCTGGCCTCGGAAAAAGGCAACGATTGAAAGAAGTATTTATCTTCGCCTTCGATTCAATCAAACCTTCTTCTTATGAAAAAAGCATATGTATTTCCCGGCCAGGGATCGCAGTTTCCGGGTATGGGCAAAGACCTGTACGAAAACTCGCCGCTGGCGAAAGAACTTTTTGAAAAGGGGAACGATATTCTCGGCTTCCGCATTACGGACACCATGTTTGCCGGGACAGACGAAGAACTGAAACAAACGAAAGTCACGCAACCCGCTATTTTCCTGCACTCGGTAATCCTTGCCGCCACGCAGGCCGATAATTTCAAACCGGATATGGTCGCCGGTCATTCGCTCGGTGAATTTTCGGCGCTCGTTGCCAATAAAACACTGAGCTTCGAAGATGCGCTCGTGCTGGTGAGCAAACGCGCGCTCGCCATGCAGAAAGCCTGCGAGATGAATCCTTCGACCATGGCGGCCGTGCTCGGCCTCGACGATAAAAAAACAGAAGAAATCTGCGCCTCCATCACCGACGAGATCGTGGTTGCGGCCAATTACAATTGTCCCGGCCAGTTGGTTATTTCCGGCAGCATTGCGGGTGTAACCAAAGCCTGCGAACTGCTCAAAGCCGCCGGCGCCAGGCGTGCGCTGATGCTCCCGGTGGGCGGCGCTTTCCACTCCCCGCTCATGGAACCCGCCCGCGTGGAACTGGAAGCCGCCATCAACGCCACGCATTTCAAAACGCCGGTTTGCCCGGTTTACCAGAACGTAAATGCACAGCCGGTTTCCGATCCGGCAGAAATACAGCAGAACCTCATCGCGCAGCTCACCGCCCCGGTACGCTGGACACAGACCGTAGAAAACATGACCCGCGACGGCGCCACGCAGTACATCGAAGTGGGCCCGGGCAAAGTGCTGCAGGGACTGGTGAAGAAGATTAGTCCGGGGGTGGAAGCGGGGAGTTTGTAGTCCGGGGACTCACCCCCTGGCCCCCTCTCTCCGACTTCGCAGCGATCCGCTTTCAATTTTAGTCTTATACTCCTGCGAAATCGCAAAGAGGGGGGAAATTGGTTCCTTAAATAACAACTTCAGCTGCGCTGAAGTTGTTAACATAAACTGCTTCGCAGTTTTACTTTTACTTTTACTTACTTACTTACTTACTTCTTTACCCAGATGAAAAGCATGTTGCTTTCTCCTACGCAACTGGCGCGTGAAAAGCGGAAATATCCCACGGAAGCAGAGGCTGCACTTTGGCAACTGCTGCGCAACCGGCAGGCGGGGAATCTTAAGTTCCTGCGGCAGCATGTTTTTATTTATAGCAGTTACAGGAATAAAAAACAATTCCTGGTCGCTGATTTTTATTGCCCGCAGCACCGCCTGGTTATTGAAGTTGACGGCGGATACCATGACGGGATAAAAGAGAAGGACAAGGAGCGGGATCAGCTGCTTGAGGATTTGTTTGGGATTTCGGTGATACGGTTCGGGAATGAAGAAGTATTGTTGTCCCCGGAAAAAGTGGTGAGGAAGATTTTAGTAAGGTGTAAATAGTAAGTAGTCCGGGGACTCACCCCCCAGCCCCCTCTCTCCGACGTTGTACGTTTTTTATAAACAAAAGTCGAGTTTGCGACAACGTCGCAAAGAGGGGGAGCCACAACTTATAGTAA
>VBWE01000038.1 GCA_006218065.1 Bacteroidota bacterium | reverse complement strand
CAAATTTCAAATGTCAAACGCTAAAGTGATCAGCCTTTGATATTTTGCATTTGAAATTTGTCATTTGATATTTATTTCTTGCTGGCCACAAGATCCATCCCGCAGCCGGCGCATTTACCCGGCGCATCTCCTTTGCCGCATTCCGGTCCCATCGGGCAGACGTAAGCGGAAGCTTGCGCAGTACTGTCATTTTTCTTCATCATGCTGTCGGGAGCAGGATCAGGTTTTTTGGCATCTCCGCAGGATGAAAAAGCGAGTGCAGCGATCAGCAGTACGGAAGAGAAAAGGAGCGTTGATTTTTTCATGGCAGGAAAAATTATTTACGGTTTTTAAATTGTTCTTCTATCGACTGGATGAGCAGTTCTTTTTTCGCCAGTTCGAGTTTAAGCTGCTCGATTTCTTTACGCAGGCGATCGTTTTCGGTGAGCAACTGGATTTCCGATGGCGCCCAGATATTGACATTGTAATACGCCTGTTCATCCGACTCGTCTCCGCCCAGCAGGGACGGGTCGCGGAAAAAGCTGTAGAGCGGAATGCGCAGTTCTTTTGAAATCTGCTCGAGCGTGCGGATTTCGATGGTGCTGTCGGCGAGGGCCTGGTCCAGCGCTTCTTCGCTCGTGCCGAGATAATTGACCAGCTCGCTGTAGGAAAAGTTTTTCGCGCGCAGAACGGCGACAATCCGTTCTTTCAGTGAAGGGCCTTCTGTTTCGTGAGTATGCTCGTCCATAAATTCCGGAGAAATTATTTGACTTCGCCTTTAAACGTTTTCTGGAAATCGTCCCAGCTGGTCGTTTTGTTCTTGTCTTCCGCGTAATAATGCAGGTAAGGCTCAAAGTTTTTGGCTTCCTGGAAGCCCTGCATGATGGTAAAGTTCGTCCGGGTTTCGTCGATGAAAACGAAAGACGGGTAGGAGAGCCGGCCCTGCAGCACCGTACTGGCAAATTGGTGCGCGCCGCGGTTCGGTGGTCCGTCGTTGATGAATTTCTGCCCGTTGAAATAAACCGTATCGCGGGTTTCCGCGTCGAATTTCACGGGATAGAAATGCTTGTTCATATACGCCGCGATCACCGGGTGCGAAAAAGTTTTCTGGTCCATCACCTTGCACCAGCCGCACCAGCTCGTATACACGTCCATGAAAATTTTCTTTGGCTTGGTTTCGCTCAGCTTCTGGGCTTCGGCAAGCGTGTACCATTTGATCGGGGAAGCGTCCCCGCCTTTCGGGCGGAAACTTGTTGTCCCCAAAAAAACGGTGGCCAATATTCCGATAAGCAATACTCGTTTCATCGGTTCATGATTTGAACTACTAAGGTACAAAAAATCAGGGCTGGGTCTTTTCCGGGTCCTTCTTCACGCCGATGCGATACAGCAGATAACCCAGTCCCACGAAGAACACAACGCCCAGCAGCATATAACCGCCAGAGCCGAGTGTTTTGTTCAGGAACTCTTCCATGCTGAGCTGCAGCAGGAAATTATTCGTGGATTCGAATACGGAAAGTATCGCGATGATCACGCCCATGAGCGCCCCGCCCGCAACCAGCCCGGTGGCAAATAAACTGCCTTTGCCCAGTTCGGCGTCTTCCGTTTTTTCTTTTTTGCGTTTCGCTCTCCAGTCCACTGCACCTTTTACACAGCCGCCGGCAAAAATCGGCAGGGTGGTCGAAAGCGGGAGGTAAGCGCCAACAGCAAAAGAAAGTGAGTTCACACCGCAGAGTTCAACCGTAACGGCGAGAAACACGCCCGCCAGTACAAACTGCCAGTCAAGGTTAAATGAAAGCAGTCCTTTTATAAGCGTGGCCATCAGCGTGCCCTGCGGAGCATTGTAAGTAGTCCCGATGGCGTGTTTGATCCCTTCTGCTTCCTGCGCAGCGGTCGGCGTATCGAGCAGTTTGACCACAAAACCGATGACCAGCGTGGAAACGATCGCACCTATAAAAAGCGCGAGCTGCTGGCTGCGCGGCGTTGCACCGATCAGGAAACCCGTTTTCAGATCCTGCGACGTATTCCCGGCATTCGCCGCGGCGATGCAGATCAGTCCGCCGACTACGAGGACCATCGGTTCGTAAAAAGATCCGCTTAAACCGAAGCCGATAAACACGAGTGAAGTTCCCATGATCGTGGCGATGGTCATGCCCGAAACGGGGCTGTTGCTCGACCCGATTATACCGACGATGCGGCTCGAAACGGTAACGAAGAAAAAACCGAAGACGATTACGAGTACGCCGATCAGCAATTTTCCACCGATGCCCGCCGAAGGAATAACCGGCAGGAATCCCATGATGAGCACGAGTACGAAACAACCGATCAGCGTTACTTTCAGCGAGAGGTCGCGTTGTGTTCTGCGCACGCTATCGGCTGCCTGCGGGTTGCGCATGGACGTGAGGCCTTCACGGAAAGAGGAAATAATAGTCGGCAGTGTTTTGATCAGCGTGATGAAACCGCCTGCAGCCACAGCGCCCGCACCGATCTGCCGCACGTATGCGCGGTAAACGGCTTCGGCGGTATCGGCAAACGTATGCGTAACCGGGTCCCAGCCGAAACCTCCGCCGGCAATGGCGATGTCTTTCAGCAGGCCGAGTTTCACCAGTTGCAGCGCGATCGCATCGGCGGGAACGAGAAAAGAAAGCAGCGGGATCAGCGCCAGCCAGGCCAGCACACCACCTGCGACAAGCTGCCCGGAAATGCGCGGCCCGATGATATAGCCCACGCCCATGTATTCCGGCGTGATCTCGGCATCGATGCGCGCCGATGGCCAGAACTTGTTGGTTTGCGCTGACAGCCAGGTGGGAACATCGGAAATGACGTTGAATACTTTCTGCAGGATGGCATATACAAAAGCAACACCGAGACCGATATACGCCGTTTTGGCAAAACTTCCGCCTTTATCGCCGGCCACGAGCACCTGCGCGCAGGCTGTGCCTTCGGGATAAGGAAGCGTGGCGTGTTCTTTTACGATGAGTGAGCGGCGCAAAGGGATCATCATGAGCGTGCCGAGCAATCCGCCGATCACGGCCAGGGCCAGGATCGTCCAGTAATTGAAATATACTTCACCGTTGCTGTCGGGCGAAAGGAAAAGGAACGCGGGCAGCGTAAAAACAACGCCCGACGCGATCGACTCGCCCGCGGAGCCGGTGGTTTGTATGATATTGTTTTCGAGGATGGAAGTGCGTAAAAACTTCCGCCCGAGCGAGATGGCCAGCACGGCGATCGGGATCGATGCCGAAACGGTGAGTCCCGCATTGAGTGCGAGGTACACGTTGGCCGCTCCGAAAAGCACCCCGAAAACGCAACCGAAAATAATAGCGCGCCAGGTGAATTCCGGCATGTTCACATCGTCGCCGACGTAGGGTTTGAATTCGCTCTGTTCTGACATGTTTTTAGGCTTTCGGTAAATATCGAAGAAATATCATGGAAAAGAAAAAGCGCCTCCGGGGGAAGGCGCTTTTCCAAATCGGTAATGCTTGTTTTAACGAACGCCGTGCATCATTTTCTTCAGCAGGGGCGAGATCAGGAACAGGAGCAATGCCGCTATGCCGGGAAGAAGAACGAATACCATAAAGAATTCGTAGAGGTTGTGGATTTCGAAGCCCATGAATTTCGGTTTCGGCGGATCGAGGTTCCAGAGCGTGATTTTACCTTTTTCCCAAACCACGAATGTTTTTCCGTCGGACGAAAAGCCGAATTGCGAGCGGCGCTCATCGGTAGAGGAAGTCCATTTTGCATCGATATTGGCCTGCTCAGCGGCATTGTCGCCTTTTACTTTCTCGAAATATACGTTGGCAATCTGCTTGAACTTGTACAGCGGAATGCTGGCAGTTGTCGCGCCAAAATTATTTTTCAGGCCCCGGAGTTCGATTTTCGTTTTGCCTTTTTCGTCTTTTACAGAAAGGGTATCGAAAGTCCAGGAAGCGATGCCGGGCTTCAGCATAAGTACAGAATCTTTCTGGCCTGCAGGAAGTACCTGGTCGAACGTTTTGTTGAATACGTCTAACGGTTCACCAACATTTTTGACGAAGAAAGCGCTGTCGTTTTTAACATTCATTTTTACTTCGGGTACAGTGTCATGCGCGGGAGCGACGAGGTACGTAAATTCTTTTGCCTCGAGTTGCTTCTCTACGGCTACATCGGGCGGATACAGTGCGCCGAGTGTACCGGCGAGTGCGTAACCGGAAGCATTCGAAAGGAAGAAGACGCCCATGAGCAGCGAGGAAAAACGCGCCGGCGCAAGTTTCGATACCAGCGAAAGACCGATGGGGGAAAGACAAAGTTCACCAATCGTATGCAAAAAGTACATCAGGATGAGCCAGATCACACCGAGTTTGGTTCCACCGAGGCCTTTTACCTGTGAAGCGATAAGTAAATAACCGAGTGCGAGGATAAACAAACCGATAGCCTGCTTGACCGGCGAGATCGGTTCCAGTTTACGTTTGTTGAGCGCAATCCAGAGAATACCGAAAAGCGGCGCCAAAGCAATTACGAAAATCGAGTTGAAGTTCTGCACCAGGCTCGGCGGCATTTGCCATCCCAGTATATTGGTATCGGTTTGCTTGTCGGCGATAAATGTAAGCGATGAACCGGCCTGTTCGAAACAAGCCCAGAAGAAGATGACAAAAAATCCAATGATGTAAATGACGAGGATACGGTCGCGTTCTACTTTGGTGAGCGACTTGTCCGTCATGATGAGACCGGCGAGTGCAAGACCGCTGCTGTAGATAAATGCATAGATCCAGTTCTGCCCGAATACGAAATGGAAAAGACAGATCAGTCCGACGGCAAAACCTACTGCCATCATCACGGCCGTAGAAGTAAACTTAGCCTGTTCGATATGCCCGTCTTCACCGGCTTTGCTCGGCTTTGCGCCGATGGCTTTGCCTTCGGGTGTAACGATGTATTTGTGTTTCCAGAGTCGGAAAATAACGACCCCGAGAATCATGGCGATGGATGCGGCGAGGAAACCCCACTTGAATGCACTGATGTCGCGCATGCCTGATTTGTCTTTCACGTCGCCCACAATCGCGCAGATGTTCATGCCGATGAATGCGCCGAGGTTGATGCCCATGTAGAAAATCGTGAAGGCCGAGTCGAGACGGGAATCGCCTTTCGGGTAGAGGCTGCCGACCATCGAGGAAATGTTCGGTTTGAAAAAACCGTTACCGAGAATGATAATACCGAGCGCCGTCCAGAGAATCATGCGCGCTGTTTCCACGTTGCTCGCGTAAACTGTGGCGCTGAAGAACAGGAGTAACTGGCCTACGCCCATCATTAAACCGCCGAGCTGGATACAGGTACGGTTACCGAGGTATTTATCGGCTACAAAACCGCCAAGCATCGGGGTCAGGTAACACAACCCGAGGAATCCGCCGTAAATCACGGACGATTCGGCATCGGAATAGGCCAGCGCATTGACAAGGAACAGCGAAAGGATGGCACGCATCCCGTAAAAATTGAATCGTTCCCACATTTCGGTGGCAAAAAGCAGGTATAATCCCTTCGGATGCCTTGCCGTCGTCGGTTGTTCGCTCATTGGTTTAGTTTTGTTGGTTTGCGAAGATATTGTTTTTTGTTTTAAACGGGTTCGGAGTTTGGAGCTTTGAGTTCGGAGCCTTTATGTCTATAAAAGGCTCCGGACTCAAGCGAAGCGCGCTCAACGCTCCGAACTTTTGTTAAAGATTCTTCCGGATAAAGTCCGTCATCTTGGTGTACAGGTGCAGCTTCGAGTTTCCCCCGCGGATACTGTGATTTTTATCGGGGTACATGTAAAAGTCGAATTGCTTATTCGCTTTTTGAAGCGCGCTCACCAGTTCCACCGAATTCTGGAAATGTACGTTGTCGTCGCCGGTACCGTGGGCCAGGAAAAATTTTCCGCGCAGGCCGTTTACATTGCCTGTGGGTGAATTATCATCATAGCCCGATCCGTTGTCCTTCGGCATACCCATATACCGCTCGGTATAAATCGAATCGTAATAACGCCAGTTGGAAACCGGGGCAATGGCCATCGCCATGCGGAAAACGTCGGCGCCTTTCATCAGGCACATCGAACTCATGTACCCGCCGTAGCTCCAGCCCCAGATGCCGATATGATCCTTGTCGACAAAAGGAAGCGTGCCGAGGTATTTGGCAGCGTCGACCTGGTCCTCCGTTTCGAGTTTGCCCATCTGTTTGTGCGTGCATTTTTTGAAATCGTTGCCGTTGTGCTCTGTACCGCGGTTGTCCACCGAAACAATCACGTAACCCATCCGGCAAAGCATCTGGTACCAGTAAAAATCGCTGCTGAGGCTCCATTCGTCGGAAACGGTATTGCGTCCCGGGCCGCCGTAAACGAACATGAGTACCGGGTATTTTGCCGTAGGATCGTCCGGGTTGTACATGCCGGGTTTCATGATCCAGCCGTTGAGTTCGGTTCCCGCGCGGTTTTTAAAAGTGAAGAATTCTTTTTTTACAAAGCCGTATTCCTTTGCCTGACCCTGCAGTTTTGCATTGTCTTTCAGCATCTTGATCTCCTTGCCCGTGGCATCGTGCACGGATATATACCCAGGCGTATTCGCATCACTCCAGGTGTTGATGAAATATTTCATGCCTGTGCTGAACTGCGCACTGTTGGTGCCTTTGCGCAGAGATAATTTTTTCTTGTCACTGCCGTCGATCTTAATGCTGTACACGGTGCGCGTGATGACGGATTCTTCGTTCGACTGGTAAAAGATCGTTTTTGATTTTTCATCGTAGCCGTAATAGGTGATCACCTCGAATTTTCCCCGGGTGAGCTGGCGGATAAGTTTTCCGTCGATCCCGTAATGATACAACTGCACACCACCGTCGCGGTCGCTGCTCCAGATGAACGTTTTTCCGTCGGAAAGAAAAGTAAGGTGATCATACACTTCGATGTACTGCGGACTTGTTTCGGTGAGAATCACTTTCGATTGTCCTGTAGTTGCATCGGCGAGGAGCAGTTCCCCTTTGTTTTGCAGACGGTTCACGCGGTACAGGCTGAGCTGGTTCGGGTCTTTGGTCCATTTGACGCGTGGGATATACTGGTCCTTTTCCGGGCCGGCATCCACCGTGGTGGTCTTCTTCGTGGAGAGATCATACACATGAATCGAAACGACGGAATTTTCTTCCCCGGCTTTCGGATACTTATAACGGTACTCCGAAGGATAAAGTGAGCCGTACATCGGCATGACGAATTCTTTTACACGGCTCTCGTCGAAACGGTAGAAGGCGATTTTCCGGCTGTCGGGCGACCAGGAAATGCCGGTCTTGAGCGTGAATTCTTCTTCGTAAACCCAGTCGGTAGCGCCGTTGATGATCTTGTTCATCTCGCCGTCGGTTGTAACCTGTTCCTCTTTCCAGTTGTTCAGGTCGACCGTGAAAATATTGTTGCCGCGCACGAAAGCGGCTTTTTTCCCGTCCGGAGAAAAAGCAGCAAGCCGTTGTTTGCCGTTGGCGGAAAGCGGGTAAAGCAGTTTGGTTTTCAGGTCGAGAATGTAATTGAACTCGATGGTAGAATAACGGTAAATATGTTCCACCTGCGTGCTGAACATCACTTTTCCTTCTTCCGGGCTCAGCGTGAATTCCGTATAGTCTATCCTCGTCCCGTCGGTATCCACCAGGTCGCCCGCTTTGAAAATGGTACCGACCATCTTGCCGGATTTGTATTCGTATTTGCCCAGGTCCCCTTCCGCGGTCTTGGCGTAATAATGAATCCCGTCGTTCATCGAATTCATGCCCACTACTGTTTCCGGCTTGAAAACCGGTTTCGGTCCCCAGACATCCTCGAGACTGATTGTTTTGGCTTGCTGTGCGAATGCCGCCCGGGAGAGGACCAGGAGCAGGAAAATGGCAGTTCTGGCGCTGTATTTCATTGCGTGTTTGCTGTTTTTGAGAGCCTGAAAATAACAACTAATCGGCAAACTGCTGGTGCTATCGGGGAGAAGCGGTAAATTCAGCCTCTGAAAGACACCATTATGACTAAAAAGTTGCCTCTGTTTTTTCTTTTATTTCTCCCCGCCGGCCTGCAAGCCCAGCAACTGGCCGTAACCCTTTCGGCGCCGGTAACCGTTACCAGCGGCAGCACTTACGGAACAACGCGCCCGCGCATTGCCCTCGCGCACGATTCCGTACCGGTGGTTTGCTGGGGAAAATCAGGAACAACCGTTTTTGTATCACAATGGAACGGCAGCGGTTTTACAAGCCCGGTACAGATTTCACCGGTTGGCGTCTCCATCTATTCCGGCCTGCCCGAAGGACCGGATATCGCGGCGAAAGGCGATACGGTTTATGTAACGTACTTTTCAGCCAGCGATTCGAAAGTTTATCTCGTGCGTTCTTTTGATGGCGGAACCAGTTGGAGTGATACGCTTCGCGTCGATCAGCAGGATTCGCTCGATTCCTATTCTCCCGTGGTGGAAATCGGGCCGGGCGGCAATCCGTATATAGCTTATGAAGCGGCCACCCCAAGCATGGGTTCTCCAAACCAGTTTTTCACGCGGTCAACCGATGCCGGAACGAGTTTTTCGCCGGAAGTTGTCGCCAGTTCACCTGCGCTCGGTCAGCCCTGCGAATGCTGCACACCGGCGCTCGCGGTAAAAGATACTTCGGTGATGGTGCTTTTCCGGAACAACATGAGCAATATCCGCGAATGTTATATCTCGTATTCCGGCAATTCGGGAAACAGTTTTCAGTTGCCTTCGCAGATCGATTTTTCCGGCTGGAATATTACGAACTGTCCTTCTTCCGCACCCGACATGATCACGGTGGGAGATTCCGTGCAGGCGGTGTGGGCGGCGCGTTCGGGAACAACCAACAAAATTTTTACGGGAACCTGGAATTTCGCTACGCAGCAGTTCGGCTGGAACCGTTTTGCCGACCCGAATCCGCCGGCCACCACCCAGGCGCACCCGTCTGTTGCAGGAAGTAACGATACTCTTGCAGTTGTATGGGACGATCTCCGCAACGGGAACGTGGATTGCTGGATGAGCATTTCGATCAGCGGTGTGCCGGGATTGAATACGCTCGTGCAGGTGAACGATTCGATGAACGATGGCGGAACGCAAAACAATGTGCACCTCGCGTATCATAACGGGCTTTTCCATTTTGTGTACACCGATCTGGTAACCAACTCGATCATTTACCGCACGGGCAGCATCAGCGGCTTTGTGGGGACGAATGAGTTGCAGCCGGAAGAAAGTATCGTGCAGGTTTTCCCGAATCCCGCAGATAAAGAATTGCTGCTTCGCGTGAACGGTGCGAACGAAAAATCCCGTTTCCGTATTTTCGATGCGCAGGGCAGGATGATCCGCGAAGAATTGATTGAAGCAAACGGCAATCACCGCATCGGTATTTCGGACCTTGCGGCGGGCGTTTATTCATACCGGCTCACCGGCGATCATGCGCAGGCTGCGGGAAAATTCCTGGTTATTCATTAAACACATGCCGGATTACAAAACCGTTTCGAAAGAACTGCTGGAACAATTCCGGGAACTGCTCGGCGAAAAAAACGTGCTGTCCGACGAAGAATCGCTCGAACGTTACGGCCAGGATGAAACGGAAGACCTCGTTTACAAACCGGTTGTCGTTTTAAAACCCGGAACACCCGAAGAAGTTTCCGCCATTCTGAAAACCTGTCACGAAAATCATATTCCCGTTACGCCCCGCGGCGCAGGAACTGGCCTGAGCGGCGGAGCTTTGCCGGTATTCGGAGGCGTGAGCCTGAGCATGGAGCGTTTTAACCGGGTACTGGAAATCGACGAACGTAATTTGCAGGCTACGGTCGAACCGGGCGTGATCAACGAAGTTTTCCAGGATGCCGTAAAAGAAAAAAAACTTTTTTACCCGCCCGATCCGGCCAGCAAAGGCAGTTGTTTCCTCGGCGGAAATCTCGCGCACAGTTCCGGCGGACCCAAAGCCGTGAAATACGGAACCACCCGCGATTATGTACTCAATATCCAGGTGGTGCTGCCCACCGGTGAAATCATCTGGACCGGCGCGAATGTGCTGAAGTATTCCACGGGTTACAACCTCACGCAGCTCATGATCGGCAGTGAAGGTACGCTCGGTGTGATCACGAAAATCGTGTTCCGGCTGATCCCGTATCCGCAGCATAATTTGGTGATGCTCGTGCCGTTCTTCTCCGCCGAAAAAGCCTGCGAAGCCGTGAGCGCCGTATTCCGCGCCGGCATCGTGCCTTCCGGGCTCGAGTTTATGGAACGTGACGCGATCGACTGGGTGCGGAAATTCGAAACCGATATCCATATCGACGTGAAGGACGAAATCCAGGCGCACCTGCTGGTGGAAGTGGATGGAAATGATCCCGACGTACTTTATAAAGACTGTGAACGGATCAGTGAACTCATGTCGCAGTTCGGTTGTGATGAAATTCTTTTCGCCGAAAGCGCCGACCAGAAAACGATGCTCTGGAAAATGCGGCGCAAAGTGGCGGAAGCGGTGAAATCGAACAGTATTTACAAAGAAGAGGATACCGTTGTTCCCCGCGCTGAATTGCCGCAACTGCTTGCCGGAGTAAAAGCGATCGGGAAAAAATACGGTTTCAAAAGCGTTTGTTACGGTCATGCCGGCGACGGCAACCTGCACGTGAATATCATCAAAGGCGACCTGCCGGATGCGGTATGGAATAATGAACTTCCGAAGGGGATTACGGAAATTTTCGAACTCTGCGTGAAACTCGGCGGAACCATTTCGGGTGAGCACGGCATCGGCCTGGTGCAGCAGCCGTACATGCACATCGCGCTGCCGGAAAAGCACCTGGAACTGCAGCGCGAAATCAAAAAGATTTTCGATCCGCACCTGATCCTGAACCCGGGGAAAATATTTACACGCGCATAATACCAGCTGAAACGTGACGGGACAAATACAGAACAGGCGATTGGATACAGTGCTTTGCCTGCTGTTTGCACTGGCCGGACTTGGTTTTGCGATCTATGCGTATCATAAACCCGTTTCCGATTTCGGTAATTATTTTTTCTCTTCGCGCGAAGCTTTTGGTGACAAAGTGTGGAGCAATGTGTATGATGTTTTCGCCTTCAATGTAAAGTACAGCGGCGAAGGTGTTTTCCTGAACCACACCCCGGTGCCGCCGCAAAGCATGCTGTTTTACCTGCCTTTCCGTTTTGCGGAAGATGTTTACCTGTCCAGGTTCCTGTTCAATCTTTTCGGCGTTTTACTTTTTGTTTTTGCGCTTCACCGTTTGCTGCGTTCGCCTTTGCTGAAATCGAAAACGGGTTTGTACCTGCTCGCCATCCCGGCGCTGATCCCTTTTTATTATAATATCGCTTTCGGGCAGTCGTACACATATATCGCCGCTGCGCTGATCGGTATGCTCCTGCTGTACGAAAAAGGAAAATGGCTGCCCGCCTCGCTGCTGCTGGCTGTGGTGATTTCGCTCAAAACCACGCCGCTTGTTTTACTCTTGTACTTTATCCTGAAAAAGGATTGGCGGTTTGTAATCGGAACGGTTTTTATTTGTCTCCTATTCCTTGCGCTGACGATTCCTGCGACGGGTTTCGAAACGGTGTATAATTATTATGCGCATATTTTTCCACGGATCAGTGACGGGTATGTGAGCGACCCGTATTCCACCTCGTTTCACGGTTTCATTGTCATCCTGCGGAAATTATTTTCTCCCGATGCCTTGCTCAATCCGCAGGCCTTGTCCGACGCAGGCAGCGCCTGGATCAGCATCGTAAGCGGTTTGATCAGCCTGCTCACGCTTTGGATCGCATTTTCGCTGGTATGGAAAAAGTGGAACGAACCGGCGGCTGGTATTTTTGTCCTGCTCCTGTTTCTCAACCTTAGTTCCGGTTATATGTCAACGTATTCTTTACTGCTGCTATTCCCATTTTTTCCGGCGGTGAATTCGCGGAAAGATTGGATTTCGGTTTTCCTGTTGGCTCTTGCCTTCGCGCTTCCGCCGCGCCTTTTCGACGGCTGGCCGGTTTTGCTGGCGCATTATAAGTTCTGGTTGTTCCTCGCTGTTTTGTTTTTGCAGTTTCGCGACGGCAAAGCGATTTTCAGCATTCCTGTCGCAGGATTTTATGTACTGGGATTTTCCGGCATTTTCCTGCTGGCGAAATCGATGAATACCAAAGACATTCCTGCGATAAGTTATTATGCGCCGGAAAAAATCAGGGAACATTATGTGTTTCGCTACCGGCTTGATCCGGCCGGACTGCAATACACGTACTGGGATAATAAAAGCGCCCAACAGGAAAAGCACGCGGATAAACCTTTGCTGCGGCAGGATGAAGATACTATGCTGCACCGGCTGAACCAGGCGCAGGAAATTTTTCTGCCCGGTCACTGGCAGGCGAAACAATTTACCCGCGTGAATGACACGGTTGTATTTCTTTCCGATTATAAACGCGGCGCAGGCCTGTATAATTTGTTTTGCATGCCGGTGAAAGAATTTGAAGCGCTCGTGAAAAACCGATGATATGAAACGCAGGCTGGTCTTTTTTCTCTTTCTTTCCTCGCTGGTTGCACTCGCGGTTTCATCATCCATGAACTGCCAGGAAAAACTGCCTGATCATACCATCGTGCTGCGCTGGCATAAAGCCTACCCGGCCGAAAACTGGTCCGCCGTAAAAACCGGTTTGCTCTGGTCGCTTTCTTTTCTCGGCGCCGATCTGCCGAAAGGCTGCTGGGAAAAAGCAACTGTACGCACCGACAGCACAAGCCTGCAGCTGGATTACAGCCTGCTCGGTTTTAACGAACCGGCCCTGCAGGCGCTCGACCTGGTTTGCGACAGTATCAAAAAAACGCCGGAATACAAACGCGACCAGGGCATAGACCTTTCCCGTTTTCTCGTGCTGACTTTACATTCTAGCTGGCATTATTACCGGATCACGGGCGTGGAAAAAGATCTCGCGGCATTTATAAAAAAATACAGGCTGCAGCAGCCGCTGGAATTCGGCGTAACGAAATCATGCGTGGCGGAACATCACCGGGTCATACGCTTTAACGATACGGCCGATATTATGCAGACGGCGTTTTATGCCGTGGAAACGGAAGATTCGATCAGCAAACCGGGATTTCACGAAGCCGTTTACGAAGCGATGGATTTTATGCCGAACGGCCAATTGCGTTTTGCCGTGTATGATGCGAACGGAAAACTAATTCCCGGAAGCCCGTCGAAACTGGGCAAGGCGGGAAAACCGTCGAAATGCCTCTGGTGCCACGAGATCGTGATCCAGCCGCTGTTTTTTGAAAACCGGGCCGTGGAACGGATGATGAGTAACGAAGAGTTTGAACGCCGCCGTTCGGTGATGCAAAAAAGACTGGAAGACTATCGCGCGAAGCTGCAATCGGAAATCGATTTCACGAAAAAGCAGGACCATACGTACAGCGAATTGCTTTACATCAGTTTTATGGAACCGGCCGCCATGCGGATTGAAGCGGAGTGGAAGATGGATCCGCTGGCCGTGAAAACAAAAACGGCGAAACTGCAGACGCACGTTTACGAGGAATTTCCTTTCCTCGGCGATTCGTATTACCGGTATTATATCGACAGTATGGCCGGGAAAAAAAACCTCGCTGTTCCGCTGTCGGTGCGGGAGACGGTAGGGCAGGAGCCGGATTATTTCGAAAAGAAATAGCGACCGGTCGTCAATGCCTGCCGTCAATCAGCGTCAGGAATCCCGTGTTTTCATACAAAATACCGTCCTGCTGCACGCCCTTCACCACCCAGTAATAGGTTCCGTCGGAGGAGAGTTTGTTCTGCATATTGTAGCCGTTCCATTTCACCGGGAAAGTCGCCGACTCGTAAAGTAATTGTCCCCAGCGGTTGTAAATCCAGAGCTGGAGTTCGTTGAAACCGGTCGCGGTAACCAAAAACTCGTCGTTGCTGCCGTCGCCGTTAGGCGTGAATACGTTCGGTATCCAGATATAAATCGGTGTCGAATCATCCACGTTCACAGTAACGGTGATCGTATCGGAACATCCGTTCGCATCGGTTATAATTACGGTATAGGAAGTAGTGGCAGGCGGTGAAACGGTTATGCTCGAAGTCGTGCTGCTATCGCTCCACAGGTACGTTGATCCGCCGCTGACGGAAAGCGTCGTGCTGTCGCCCGGTGAAATAGTGAGATTTCCATTGACTGAAAAACTTACGGGCGGCGGCTGGCTGAGCGTGCTTGTCGCCGTTACCGTGTCGCCGTTCGCGTCGGTAATAATTACGGTAAACGTTCCGGGACAAAGTCCGGTGATGGTTGCCGTAGTATCTCCCGAAGGCAGCCACAAGTACGTGTAAGGAAGGAAGCAGGATCCGTTTCCGCTGGCGGTCAGTTGTCCGTCGCAGGCATTGTTGCAACTGATGTTGGTGGGTACCAGCGACGAGGAAAGCACACCGGATGCCGGTGCGTCGAATTTCATGATGAAGAAATCATCAGCATCGATATTCGTTTTGTAATAAGCGCCTCCGCCCGGATTATAACAGCCGTTGCTCGTACTGTAAAAACACCAGTACCCTGTCGCAAATAATCTTCCGCTTGGATCGACGCGCAGCGAAGTCCCTTTTTCATCGAAGCCGGAACAACCATTATAAGTGGACCAGGTCAGGCTGTTGCTGTTGTCGAGCTGGAAGAAAAAAACATCGTCGCTGGCCACGAGCGCATTGATGAAATAGGCGCCGTTGCCGGGGTCGACCGTGGGCAGATCAAGCGAGAAGGTATGCCCGGCTCCGTAAATGTGGCCGCAGTCGTCGGCCAGGATCGCGCCTGCACGGTCGTCGCCCGAACCTCCGTAATACGTAGCGTGCTGCTGCACACCGGCCGGTGAAAATACCGTGATGAACGCATCGTCGGCGCTGGTCGACCCGGTACCGTTCATCGTTTGCCAATACCCCGTTCCCTGCAGCACAGGAAAATTACCCGACTTCGTATCGCCGATCACGTACAGTTGCCCGGCAGGATTTACGGTTAGTCCGCGCCCGGCATCATTATCGCTTCCGCCGAGAAAAGTACCCCATTTTTGTTGTCCGCTGTTTGCGAAGCGAAGTACAAAAGCATCGCCGTAGTCCATGCGGTAGTAAAATGTGCCTCCCCAGCCCGTACTTCCTGTTCCTGCATGCGTGGCCTGGTAATACGCGCCGCTACCCATATCCAGCAGCGGGAAATTCGTGGATGCGGTGGCGCCTGTGACATACACGTCGCCCGCATCGTCGCAAATAAGATATTCCCCGTGATCGAAATCAGTTCCGCCGTAATATGTGGAATGTTGCATCACGCCGAGGTTGTTGAACTTGAGCACGAACACATCGTCTCCGCCCCCGGGTGTGGCTTGGTAATACGCGCCGCTTCCTGCATTGAGCAGGGGAAAGTTGGTCGAGGCCGTGCGCCCGGTAACCCAGATATTGCCCGACGGATCGTTGTCCATACTGAAAGCCATTTCGCTGCCTGTTCCGCCGAGGTATGTTGACCATTGCATGACACCGCTGTTGCTGAATTTCATCATGATCACGTCGCCGCCTTCGTAGGTGGCTGTTGTTCCGCCTGCGAAAGCCGGCTGGTAATATGCACCGCCCCAGGTCAGCACCGGGAAATTGGTGGACTGCGAGCAGCCGGTTACCCAGACTTCGTCGTTGGCATCGCAGGCGATGGCTACACCGTTATCATCGTTGGTTCCACCTATATACGTACTCCAGTTCAAAACACCCGTATTGCTGAATTTGAGCATAGCTACATCGCCGCCTTTTCCCTGGATGCCGGCCATGCCGCCGTTGTAGAACCCCATGAAATATGCGCCGCCGCCGGGATTTACCGTCGGGAATGTACTCGAAATCGTATTGCAGGTGACGAAAATATTTCCCTGCGCATCGATGTCGTGTTTGATATCTGTGTTTTTTTCCTAGCTGTTTCCGCCGAAATAAGTACCCCACATTAAAGTCAGCGGCGGATCGATAACCAGGTCTTTGCTGCGGTCGTAGCCGGCGATGCGGAAACTGACGCTTTTGCCTTTGACGGTATACGCAGAAGGAATTTCTTTTTCGCCGCAAAACGTACGAAGCCCGCCTTCCAGCAGGTCGCCGAGCGGGGTGTGCAGGCGGATACTGGAATTGCCTTCCTGCGGAATGATGTCGGCCCACTGGTATTCCATTTTGATCTGCGCGGGATCGGCGCCGGGATGTACAACGAAATCGTACTTCATACCCTGTGCTGCATCCGCATGCCAAACCCAGTCGATGCCGGGGTAAATATTGTGCACGGTAATGCGTCCGTATTTACGCACTTCTTTTATTCCCTGCGGCGCGTGTGCGTAATAGTAATTGGTGAAATCTTTCGAAGGAAGTTCGGCCAGGATATTTTCTTTGCGGATCTGTGCACCGGGCAGTTTCATGTCGATGCGGGCGTATTCAACCGGCGTATCGGCATGCTTCCCGTTTTCGGCTTTGTGTTCTTTCTGCAGCAAAACCAGCGTGAGCCCGTTTTCCGTAATGTAGAAGTCGACTCCCTGCGCGCCGGCTTTAAACAGGACGAAGGGAACAGGTTTGTCCTCCTGGTCGGTGAACTGGCCTTTATTTTCTTCGAAACCGGTGATACCGCTTGTAACAGCCAGGAGATTTTTAACCTTTTCGGTTTCGTGTGTATGTGCAGCCAGTCGCGAAGCCGGACATGCCAGCAGGCTTATGGCGCAAGTCAGCCTGGTGAAGAGACCTGGACGCATGAGTAACAGATTAAGTGAATGCCGGTAAAACGTTTGCCTGTGTTATTTCAAATATAGGGAAAGCGGGCAGAAAAGCAAAAGTGTTTACAGAAAGACAAGGCCTCCGTTTGAATCCATTTTGTGTGACTTTGTGTCTTGGTGCCTTTGTGGCAAGAACTGTACAGGTCGCCACAAATACACGAAGAATCACAAAGAGCAGCGTCAAATGGAATGAATTCCTTTTGGAAAACAGGCTATTTATCCCTCAAATCCGTAAACGGTTTCTCGATATACTTATACCACAAGACCGCCAGCGAAAATCCGACAACGGTATAAACGAGAAACCACGCGCTCATCACAGGAAGTGAAACATCGTGCAGGTAATGCAGCATGATTTCCTGCAGCGGGCTGAGGTGGATGAGATAATACGCATACGAGATCAGGCTCAGGCCGGTAAAAAATTTCAGCAGGAAAGAAGAGTTTACTTTCAGCCGGTAAAACCAGGGAATCATCAGCGCAAACGAAACCGGGATGGTGGTGAAATAAATGACGTGATAAAAATACCCCTCGCTGTATTTCAACCGGAAAAACAGGCTGAGCGCGTGAAGCGCAAGCCCGGCGAAGAGGAGCAGGTTTGCCTGCGCAAGCAGGCGATCCTTGAACCTGTAAAACAATATGGCCAGCATCACGCCGTAAACACTGCTGTCGAAACGGGTGATGATGGACTTGCGCATGACCATGTCCCAGTGCGCGTGCTGTTCAAAATACAGCCAGCTGCGGATGCCGAGTGAAACCAGTACGAATATCAAAGCCGTGACCAGCAGCAAGCGGTACGGGTTCTGCGACCTGCGGAATAACGCGACGAGCAGCAGGAAGAGAAGCGGGAACAAAATGTAAAACCATTCTTCGATGGCGAGGCTGTAACTCACCGGGAAAAACCAGCCTTCCGACCGGAAAAAATTCTGCGAGAAAAAAAGAAAACGGAAATTGAAATCCGCATGAAAACCCGTGATGAAATAACCGGATAAATAAATGATGCCCACCGCCAGGTAGTACACGGGCAGTGTTTTGTACCAGCGCCGTTTGCAGAAGTCGAAGAACGCTGCGGGCGTGTACCTGTTTTTTTCGATCATACCTTTGATCAGCAGCCCGCCGATCAAAAAACCGCTCAGCGAAAAAAACAGTTCGATCCCGTTGATCACAAAATGCGAGATGCGGAAAATTTTTGGGAACCAGGATTCGAAAAAGTGGACGGAATGCCCGCAGAAAACCATCAGCAACCCGATCACACGCATCACATCCAGCCCGAAGTTCCGGTTTCCAGGAACCGTATCGATGCTGAAAAAACGCAGGAGCCCGTTCGCTTTCATCGGTTCGTTTTTTTCAGCTGCCGGTACCATTGCCGGAAAACCGGTGGTATGAATTTTTTGATGAACTGCCGTGTTCTTTTTCCAAAAGACTGCTGCGCAAACGGTCGCACAAAATCCAGCGCGCCGGCTTCCGTTTTCCCCGGAAGGCTGCGGTACAGGTGCGCGGCATTGCTGTAAAAACCGAGAGCCGCCAGTATTTCCGCGGCATGCAGAACCTGCTTTCCCGGCGCTTCGTAGCCCGCAAAATTCAGCACGTAAAACGCGTCGCCGGAAGGACCGGACTTCGGTTTTTCACGTACCCGGTTTTTCGAAGAAACCACGAGGTCGCGCGCTTTGACGTCCGTGTAAAAGTCGCAATCGACAAGCTGGTAGCCCTGTCCGCGCAGGAAAATATCGATATCCGAAAAGAAACACTGGCCCTTGTAAATATCGGTAAGCATCACTTCGGTTTTGATGACGCTGATTTTTTTCCGGCGGATGGTTTCGATGGCGCCCTGCAGAATAAACAGTTCCGTTCCCTGCGTATCCAATTTCAAAAAATCGATCCGTCCCGGTTTTTCCTGCTCCATGTACGCGTCGATCGTGGTGCAGGTAATTTCGATACTGTCCACGGGAAGGATGCTGTTTTTCCAGTTTTCCCCGCCTTCGATCAATGAAAAATTCCGGTCATAGCTTTCCGGGTTTGCTTCGAGCAGCGAACTCATGCCGGCATTTTTCGCGCGGTGCAGCAGGGCTTTGCCGGGCCGGGCGGAAAGTGCGGAGGAAGATAAACGGACGGAACGGAAATCGTGTTCCGCATACATCTTCTGCAATTCCGAAAATGATCCGGGCTCCGGTTCAAAACAGTGCAGGGCTGTGCGGCTGTGCAGTTGCGGAATTTCACGGAAACCGTTCCGGGCGCCGGCGTCGAAAACCACGATGGTATCCTGCTCAGTTCCCGTTTTCATCCGCGATCGTTTTTTGTCCCGCTCTTTCCCGCTTTTCATCCAGGTCGAGATACACGATCACGGCCATGCTGATAAAAACCAGCGATGCCATTTTTTCGTCATCCATAAACCCGTTGAATACGCCGTGAATAAAATACGTGGTGAACCCGAGAACGGCCATGCCGGCAAAAACCCGGTTCTTTTGTTCGCGCGCACGCTGGAATACGTTGATGCCTTTGAACATGACTACGATATACAAAAACACGTGCAGGCAGAATCCGGGTATCCCCGTTTCGGCCCAGTACTGCAGGTATTCGGAATGTGCATGTCCTTTGGTACCATTGAACGTACTGGTATACGTCATGTCCTTGCGCTGCTGGTAATTGCCGTAGAAAAATTTATACGTCCGTGGTCCGAAACCGAAAACGGGACGTTCTTCACCCATCCGTATGGCGCATTTCCATCGGTTGAGGCGTTCCTTGTTCGAAACGTCGGTGTTGATATTGGTGATCGATTTGATCTGCAGTTCGAGGTTTTCCTTGTTGCTGATCGCATTGTTTTCGGAAAGGCTGCGGTAGATAGTATCCTGGAAAAACCAGGCGGCTGTGCTGAGCAATAGCAGCGAAATAATAAACGCCCTTCCGCTGAATTTCATTTTCAGCAGGAGGTAAAGTCCGAACGCTCCGCCGAGACTCAGCCACGCGGCCCTGGAATACGAAAGATATTCGGCGACCAGGAGCAGGGCGAGCAGGAGCAGAACGAGGAAGCGGTGAACCGGATGCGGGATGAATGTTTTGCTGCGGAAAGCCATGGCCATTACAGCCGGGATCAGAAACGCGATGCAGGCTCCGTAAACGGTATGATCGTTGAAAAAAGGCTGGGGCATCACGTACGATGTTTTTTGCAGGAATCCCAGTTTCGCATGGAAAATCATCCCGTTGATGATCGGCACGATCATACCCACGGCGTAGAGGATGTAAAATATCCAGGGCTTTTTCTCCTGTCTCATCAGCAGTGTGCCCAAAACAAAAAAGACGCTGATATAACAAACCCGGATCAGGATGTATTTCAGGGAAACCAGTTTCAGTTCACTGGTAAACGTGCAGGCGATCATCCAGCCGATTTCGGCAAGCAGCAGGAGGCTGACCGGGTGACTAAATATTTCTTTGAGCTCGCTTCGCAGCGAGAACATGTAGAGGAAGAGCAGGACCGTGAGCAGGCCGATCAGCGGCTCTGTGGGCAGTTGTATTTCCGAATCGCCGCCGATACCGATGGAAACCGACAGCGGGGCGAAAAAGAAAACCATTTTGAAAAGCTGTGCGCGGTTGAGCACGACATACCCGACTACCAGGGCCGTAAATCCCAGGATAAACGTAACGTAAGTCAGCAGGTAATTCCCGGCGGCAATGCTGTACATGGATACCATGAAAAGCAGCAGGGATATTGCTACCAGTATACGTTCATAGTTTATCTGGAAAAATCGGAACACTTACGCCAGGTTGTTTTTCCGGATAGCCCGGATCACATGTTTGAGGTACAAGCCGGCAAGCATCACCAGCAGCGAGCCGAAAAAACCGGCGCTCACGTTAAAGATGGTAAGCGGGTACGATTTTTTGTAAATCGGCGTGGCTTTGTCCAGCACATAAAATTGTGGAATGGGACGCATCCAGGTATTCTGTGCCATTTCGTATTTGGCTTTCAGTTCGCTGAGCAATTCCTGCTCGTTGATAAAAGCCTGGCTCATCGCTTCGAGTTGCAACTGCAGTTCGGGCTTGCTCCCGGAAATTTTATTGTTCACGATAATCTGCGCGTTCACGACCGATATATTGCTTTCGCCCAGCGACTGGCGCAGCGCCAGGATTTTTCCCTGCAAAGTATCCACTTCCGCCTGCTTCGCAAGAAAATCCTTTTTGAAAGATTCCACGGCCAGCAGGCTGTTGGTTTTGAGAATCCGTTCGCGCATGCGCTGGGAAAGCCCGACGATATAATCTACGATTTTCGCTGCATAAAGCGGGTCGTGCATTTCCGCCTCGATCACGATAGCCATCACATTGGTGCGGTTGGCGAAAATACGCTGGTCATAAATAGTGGAAAGCGATTGCTGCCAGCCGTATTTGCTGGTATCGATACCGTAATATTTGGGCAGATCGAACCGCTGTGTAACCGAATCTTTCATTTGTTCCGACCGGATAATCTGCAACAGGCGGTCGGCTTCCACGTCATAGCCGAATTGCGGATTTTCATTGGCCAGTTCCAGCGAAGTATTGAAAGGAATGAAAAAAGACGCTTTGGCCCGGTAGCGCGGCGTGAGCATAAACGACACGACTATCGCCATTATCGTGCATGTCAATACTACAATGCTGATGAGTTTCCAGTTCCTCAGGTACATCAACATCACGGATTCCGTATCTGTTTTTTGATCAAAAAGACCCATACATGTTATTTTGATCCAATGTTAGTTATTTTTCCGGGACTCATCCCCCGGCCCCCTCTCTCCGGGTGAGTTTCGTTGGTTTTCCAAAATGCTGTCTTCATATCACTCACCCGCTCCCCCTCTTTGCGTCTTCGACGCAAAACGATCTTCCGTTTCTGCTGACATGTCGAAGGCGGAGAGAGGGGGCCGGGGGGTGAGTCCCCGGACTACTTACTTTGTTGTTAATTCTGGTGAAAACTCATTGATAACGCGCTTTTCCGCCCAGTCAAATCAATTATCTTTGTGTATATATGAAACTTCGCGTCGGTATCCTGTTCGGCGGCCAGTCGAAAGAGCGGGAAATCTCTTTTGCAGGCGGCCGCACCGTTTATGATAATCTGAACAAAGCGCTGTTCGAACCGGTCCCGCTTTTTATCGACAGCTTCGGGAATATCGCCCTGCTCGACTGGCAATATATCTACAAAGGTTCTATCCGTGATTTTTACCCGCCGGTCGAATTCCTGCGCCCTTCTCCCGGCGAATTCCAGGTGTACGCCGAGAGTTTGAATCCCGACGAGGCCACCCGGCTGGACATGATCGGGAAACTGGGCCGGAAAGTCGCTGCGGATGAATTGAAAAGCCTCATCGATTTTGCTTTTCTCTGCCTCCACGGTCCTTTCGGGGAAGACGGCCGAATCCAGGGCCTGCTGGAATATCTCGGTATCCCGTACAGCGGATCGGGTATCCTGCCTTCCGCCATCGGGATCGATAAATCCGTGCAGAAGCGCCTGATGGTAAACGCCGGTTTCAACAGCCCGAAATTTTTTACGGTCGACCGCAATGATTATATCAGCGGCAACTGCAAAGGACTTTTCGAACGCGCGAAAAAAGAAGCAGGCCTGCCCATGGTCATCAAACCAGCGAACCAGGGCTCTTCCATCGGCATCAGCATCCTGCATGAAGACAGCGAATTCGCTTTTATGTCCGCGGTCGAAAAAGCGTTTTTCACGCGTTGGCTCGATGCGGGCGAATGGAAAGCCATGCCGGCAGAAGCGAAACTGGAATACGTACGCCTGCTGGCCGATATCCGCGAAGGAATCGGTATGCCGCTGACGGTAAACGATACGCTGATCCATCACCCGGACGATCTCATCACGCATCTCGATAAAGCGGCCGCAACGGAAAAAAGCGGCTGGATACTTGCAGCTACCGACGGAGAAAGCGACGTGCTCATCGAAGGATTCATCGAAGGCAAGGAATTTTCCTGCATCGTGGTCAAGGATGAGCAGGGTTGGGCCATCGCGCTTCCGCCCACGGAAATCCGCAAGGGCAAGGAACTTTTTGATTACCGGAGCAAATACCTGCCGGGACTTTCACGCAAGATCACGCCCATCCAGCTGCCCGACGAACAGATCGAAGCGATCCGGGCGGAATGCGAAAAACTTTTCATTGCGCTGCGTTTCGACGTATATGCGCGCATCGACGGGTTCATCAATAAAGAAGGAAAAATTTTCCTCAACGATCCGAATACTACGTCGGGCATGATGCCTTCGTCGTTCTTCTTTCACCAGGCGGCGGAAATCGGTTTGAATCCTTCGCAGTTTCTCACGTACATCATCCGTACTTCGCTGCAGCAGCGGATACGCGCCGATAAAAACGGGCAGCGTTACGATGCGAAACTGGCCCTGCTGGATAAAGCGATGCACGATGCGCGCCTGGGCAGCGAAAAGAAAATCCGCGTAGCCGTCATCCTGGGCGGATATTCCAGCGAACGGCACATCTCCGTGGAGAGCGGCAGGAATATTTACGAAAAACTCGCTTCGTCAACCAAGTACGCGCCTGTCCCGGTTTTCCTTACGGGCAACAGCAGCGATCACCAGCTTTACATCATCCCGGTGAATGTGCTGCTGAAGGACAATGCTGATGATATCAAAGAAAAAATAGATCACTGGCATGTTCACCCGGTGGTTCAGAAAATCATCCGCGAAAGCGCCTCGATCACCGGCACGTATTCCACGCCGGAGAATCTCGCTGCACCGCGCCGGATCAGTTATGAAGAACTCGCGCAATCCTGCGAAGCCGTGTTCATCGCCCTGCACGGACGACCGGGCGAAGACGGTGCGGTACAGGAAAAGCTGGAAGCGCTCGGCCTGCCGTACAACGGCTCCGGCAAAAGCAGTTCGGAAATCACGATCGACAAATTCCGCACGAATGCCATCCTGCGTGAAAACGGTTTGCTCGTAGCCGAACACATGCTCGTTTCGGAAGAAGACTGGACGAAGAAAAAAGAAGATGTGCTGAAGGCCATCGATAAAAATATCCGCTGGCCGTTTATCGCCAAACCGGTTGACGACGGCTGCAGTTCGGCCGTGCGGAAGATCAAAACGAAAGAAGAACTCGACGCTTTTGCGCAGCTGATTTTTCGGAAAACCGACGATCTCGACGAAAAATCCGCACAGATCCTGCACATCAAACCGAAAGAAGAATTTCCGTCCAAACCCCTGTTCCTGGTCGAAGAACTGATCAGCAAACGGGATGCGGCGCATTTCCTGGAAATCACGGGCGGCATGCTCACGCGTTTCACCGAAAAAGGAATCGAATACGAGGTGTTTGAAGCTTCGGAAGCCCTTTCGGAAGGCGAAGTGCTTTCGCTGGAAGAGAAATTCCTGGCCGGGCAGGGCCAGAACATCACCCCGGCAAGGTATTCGCCCGATCCGGCCGCCCGGCAGAAAATTTCGGACAAAGTCAAAGCAACCCTTGGCACAGCCGCACGTCTGTTAAATATTGAGGGTTATACACGAATCGATGCTTTTGGGAATGACGCCGGCCACCTGTATCTTCCACCAGGCGGCTATCAACAATTATAAGCCTTATGAATTCATCGACCGCATTCTCGATTTTGCGTTCAAAAAGAAAAATCGCGCTGCGGTAGGCGCATAACCGTATGAGTAAAATCAAACAGTTTTTTATCGCTGTCGGGAAGTTTTTCATCAGTAAAACTTTCCTGAAGCATTTCGGTATCGCCATACTGCTTGTCGGGTTGCTCATCTGGGGCGCATTCAAGTTCCTCGATGTGTATACCCGGCATAACGAAACTGTGGATGTGCCGAATTTCCTGGATCAGAAGATCGGTGCGCTTGACGGGTTTGTCAGCGGTAAAGACGTGCTCTACGAAGTAGTCGATTCCATTTACGATCCGAAAAAACCGAAAGGCATCGTAGTCAGCCAGGACCCGGAAGCGGGAACCAAAGTGAAAGAAGGCCGTACCGTTTATCTTTTCGTTACGTCTACCGTTCCGCCGAAAATCGCCATGCCCAAGCTCGAAGACATGTCGGCCCGGCAGGCCATGGCGGTTGCGGAAAGCTACGGGCTGATTCCGAAAATTATCGTGAAAAAAGCCGACTGCAACGGCTGTGTCGTCGAGCAGCGCATGAACGGTAAACGCATCGAGCCGGGAACGCTGATTGAAAAAGGCGTTAAAATCGACATCATCGTCGGTAAAAACGAGAACAACGGCGGCGGTGATATTTCCGTGCCGAATCTTGTCGGACTTAACTTCAAGCAGGCCCGTTCCCGGCTCAGCGATCTCGGGCTGGACCTGACGGCGATTCCCGATGTCGCAGATAAAAAATTCGATACGCTCAGTTCAGTTGTATATCGTCAGTCGCCGCCGCCGCATTCCGAAAGGCTGCTCAGTCCCGGCTCCACGGTCGATATTTTTCTCACGCACGATAAAAACAAACTCCGCGCGCCCGGCGATACCACCGGCCCCGGCACGGGAGAAAATCCATAGATTTGAAGAAGATGAAGCATATTAAACCCGCTTTGCTTGCCTGTCTTTTCTTTGCAGGATTTGCACAGGAGCAGCTGTCAGAACTTACGTTTAACCCGCACCTGGCGGAGCTTGCAGCACAAAGCCGGGCACGGAACCAGCAAACGGTTCCCGTGGTGCTCGATACGCTGGCGCTACCTTTTCACGACGATTTCAATTACGGCCAGTACACGCCCGACACGTCGCGCTGGGCCGACCAGCAGGCCTGGGTGTACATCAATCAAACCTACCCGCGCGCGCCGAAAAATATCGGTGTGGCTACTTTCGAAGGATTAAACGCCGTAGGTTACCCGTATAATTTCGGAGCCGGGGCGACCAGCAGCGGAGCTGCGGACTATCTTACGAGCAAACCGATTGATCTCGGAACATTGTCGGTAGCGGATTCCGTTTACCTGAGTTTTTACTACCAGCCCGAAGGACTCGGAAACGCACCCGAAGCGCTGGATTCTTTTTTGCTCGAATTCAATATCCCGGCCTGGGGCGCAACCTGGAAAAGGGTTTGGTACATGGAAGGATATAATCCGTCCAGCAACGACAGTTCTTTTCACCGCGTGATGGTATTGCTCGACAGCGCCAGTTACATGGTAAAAGGATTCCGTTTCCGTTTCCGCAATTACGCCACGCTCAGCGGCAACGTGGATCACTGGCACCTCGACGAAGTGGAACTCGATAAGAACAGGAACATGAACGATACGCTGCTTCCTGAAATCCGTTTTACCTACGAGATGCCTTCTTTCCTTACAGAATGGAGGGCGATGCCTTTCTGGCACTACAAACCGCCGCACATGGCCGCTACCGCTCCTTTGTTCATCCGCAACAACGATACCACGCAGCACCAGGTGGCGAGTTATTCATACACCGTGCGCGATCGCCTGGGAAATATTATTGCTGCCGTGAATAATCCGTACAACGCAGCCAGCGGTCCCGGCAACGAGATACAGCCGTTCGATGCAACGGGTTATTATACGTATGCACCGATCGCCAATCCGCCGGTTTCGGTCAACGTGAGTTTCCCGGTCATGACACAGCCCACGGACAGTACGTTTTTCACGATCGATCACGTACTGGTTCCTTCGGGTCTGACCAATTCGCGCGATTCGGTTCGTGCGATCCAGCGTTTTTACAATTACTATGCGTATGACGACGGCACTGCGGAAGCCGGCTACGGTTTAAACCAGCAGTACGCGCGACTGGCGTACCGTTTTACGCTGCCTGCCGGCGTAACGGATACGCTGAAGGCGGTGCAGATGTATTTCAACCCGATTATTACTAACCTGGAAACCTGCGCGCCGCAACCCTGTACATTTCGCCTGATGATCTGGGCCAATAACGGGAATGTTCCCGGGAGCGTGATGTACCAGCAAATGACGCAGTTTCCCGAGTATGTCCAGGAAGGGAATAATAGTTTTACTACATACACAATAGATAGCGGAACTGTAGTTGTTTCCGGCACGTTCTATATCGGCATGATGCAGGATGTGGCGCCGCAATACAATATCGGTTTCGACCTGAACACCGATAAAGCGAACCAGATTTTTTACAACCTCGGTTCGTCCTGGTACAATTCCATTTATCCCGGTGCGTTGATGATGCGCCCGCTTTTCGGATTTACGGACGATGTTTCTGGTGTGAATATGGTTTCTGCTGATGAAAACAGCATAAGTATTTATCCGAACCCGGTGCAGGATGTATTGCAGATCAATACCGGCGGCCGATTGTTTACACTTTCGGGCTACGATATTTCCGGTCGCCTGGTGATGCAGGATCGTTCTGTTTCCACCGGTAATGTTGATCTTACCGCTTTGCAGAACGGCGTTTATTTGTTCCGGTTTGTTTCGCAAGAGAATGGTGCTGTGATTACGAAGCGGGTGGTTATAGCGAGATAAACTTGTATGAATCCGGAGAAGGATTTAAATTTATAGAAAAGACGATTGTTATGACAATTGCAACATTAAGAAAGCGTGCTCATAAGTATATTGATCAGGTCGAAGAGCGTGACCTGGCTGCTGTAATGGCTTTGCTTGAAAAGATGATTCAGAAAGAAGAAGAACTGAAGGAAAAACTGATCCGCCGTGCGCGGAAATCAAACGCAGATATCAAGGCGGGTAAAGTGATGCCTCCGGAGGAGTTTCTTAAACGCGCTAAAGCAGCGTTGAAGAAATGAAAATCCTGGTTACTGAACAGGCGGAGTCAAGTTTGAATGAAGCTTTATTATTCCTGGTTGCCACCGGAGCAAGCATTACCCTTGCAGAACGAATAGCAGAACGAATTTACAGGCGCATCCTGCAATTGAAGAAATTTCCCCGTTCGGGATCTGTCGAAACTTACTTATCTGAACTTGGGCAAAATCACAGGTATCTTGTAGAAGGTAATTACAAGATTATTTATTTCATCAGCGGAAAAACAGTTTATGTTACTGATGTGTTTGATGTGAGACAAGACCCTGCCAGGATGAAAGGGTGAGTTTAAACCTTTACTTAGCTAAAATTCCACAAGCCATTATTGGCAACAGCCAGCGCTTTCCCTTTTAATTTCATTCCCACAGCCGGCGTATTCCGCGAGAGTGAGCAGATGTCTTTCTCTGTAAATGTCCATTCCATATCGGGATCAAACACGGTGAGGTTGGCGGTTTCGCCTTCTTTCACCGAAGGAACGTTTATGCCGAGCAAACGGCGCGGGTTCGCGGAAAAAATCGCGGCTAATTTTTCGATGGGCAATTTGGGTGCGGCAGTGCGCGCCAGGGCAAATGCGGTTTCCAGCCCGATCATGCCGAAAGCGGCGAGATCGAATTCCACGACTTTGGATTCCGGGTCTTCCGGCCGGTGATCGCTCGTGATCACGTCGATGGTTCCGTCGGCGAGTGCGGCGAGGAGCGCGTCGATGTCCGTGCGGCTGCGGAGCGGTGGATTTACTTTCAGGTTCGTATCAAAATCGTGGAGGGCGGAATCGTCCCAGGCCAGGTTGCATACATTCACCGCCGCCGTAACGGGAAGTCCCTGTTTCTTCGCGGCGCGGATCAGTTCTGCGGAGCGGGCCGTACTAATGTTCATGAAATGCAGCGGGGCGCCGGCGTATTCGCAGAGGTACATGTTGCGCGCCACCATCAGTTCTTCGGCAAGTGCGGGAATACCTTTCAGGCCGAGTGCGGTGCTCGTGGGGCCTTCATTCATTTTCCCGTCGAGCGAGATGCTGTGTTCATCACAGGAAGCGAAAATTTTTCCGCCGAATGTTTTTGTATAAAGCAGCGTTCGTACGACCAGGCCGGCGTCGCTCACCGGCAGATGCCCGTCGGTAAAGGCTTTTGCACCGGCAAGATGCATATCGTACAGTTCGGCCATGTCTTTCCCGTGCAGGTCGTGCGACAGTGCACCGGCGGGAAAAATATCGGTGAGCAGTCCCTGCGCTTTGCGCAGCAGGTATTCGATCTCCGACTTGCTTTGTACAACGGGCTGCGTGGAAGGCATGAGCAGTACGCCCGTAAACCCGCCTGCGGCGGCTGCGGCTGCGCCGCTGGAAATCGTTTCTTTCTGCTCGTTTCCCGGGTCGCAGAAATCAACCTGGAGATCGAACCAGCCGGGCGATACGCAGAGGTTGCCCGATGAAATCACCCGGTCGCCTGTCAGGTTTTTCCCGATAGAAACGATCGTGCCGTTTTCGATGAGCAGGTCGGCGCTTTTGCCGTTGTGCGGCGACTGCGGGTCGAGGATGCGTGCGGACTGAAGTACGACTTTCATACGTTATGCGGTTGTTGCAGCTGCAGTTGGTTTTTTCTGTGTGTTCCAGAGGCGGAGTAAAAGCACTTCGGCAAGCAGGAAGATCAGCGCGAGCCAGATACACCATTTCCATAAACGAACACCGAGATCGATTTCCGCCAGGGTGGAAGTCAGGTCTTTTCCGCCCGTTTCCACCAGCGAGAAATTCGTAAGCCCGGCGTCGGTGTAATTTTTCTTGATGTCTTCCGGCGATAAAACGGTGAGATCCGATTCCTTGCGGTCGTAATTGAAGGCGATTCCGCTGATCTGTTTCTCGCCGGCTTTGATGATGTAATTGCCGGGCTCGGTGATCTGCCGGTGCAAATTGATACTGACACCGGACTCGCTCACGGAGTGGACGGGAATCACGTCGAAATTTTTGGCCTTGTTGGAAGCATGGAAAACATTATCGCCGCCGGCTAATGCTCCGGGAAGATGGATGTTTTCGCTTTTGCCGATGGTGTAGAAAAGATCGTTCTGCGGCTGGCTGAACAGGACGGCCTGGTAAAGCGTGGGCACAAAAACCGCGTGCTGCGCAAAATTACTGTACGCCGGGTCGAGCGGGGCGGTGCAGAGATATACTTTCCCTTTTCCGAAAGTATTGCTGCAGGCGAAAATTTCGCCGTTGCGCAGTTTCAGCAGTTCTTCCTGCGTAGTGCGCACGCTGCGTCCCAGCGGATAATGTCCGCGGATCACCGGCAGGTCGATATTTCCCGAACGGCGCTCGAACACGCCGGCATAAAGCGGGTGATCGTAGTTGATCTTGTCCACCGCAATCCGCGTGGTATCGAAATTGCCGAACGTATTGCAATTCATGCCGGTGAGGAAATCGTTGTATCCCTGCGGTTCGATCTTCGCCGAAGGAAAAACAAAAATGCTTCCGCCCGTCTGCACGAATTTTTTCAGTTCCTGGCCCAGGCCGGATGATACCGCGTCCAGGTTATCGAGAATGATCATCCGGTAACCCGAAAGCGAAGCATAGTCGATTTTGTTTTCATCCACCGCAGTGTACCGGAAAGCGGAGTCGCTACTCATGAGTGAGGACACGTAATTCCCGGCGTCAAAGTTTACGGCCGTCGTTCCGCCTGCAGCCGCTGCCGGGCGAATATGCAGTACCGGGATATGCCGGAGTACTTCGAAAGAAAAGTAGAACGAATTATCGAAGGTTACCGGGTAATCGTTGATCTCGATTTTCGCCTGCTGAAGTCCCGGTTCCCGGACCGTGAAGAAAATCACCGTATCGGTAGTCGAATTCGCTTCGATGCTGAAACTTCCCGGTGTTTTGGGCTGCCCGTTGATGAACAGTTTCATCGGTACGTTTTCCAGCGACTGGTCGGAACGGCTACGCAGGCGGACATGCAGGGCTTCCTGCTGGTTCACGCGCCTCACCGGGGAAGAAAACCAGCAGGAGTCGATATACACGTTGTTGCGGTTCTGCGCAATCACGGGAACCGGCCGGACGATGATCGACGTATCCGTTTTTATCCTGCTGAAATCCGAGATGCTTTCCTGGAAATCGGAGACGAGGAATGCCAGTTTGTTTTTCGACCGGATTCCGTCAGCATTCGAAAGCATGTCCTGCTGGCGTAAAACTACTTCGGAAAGCGTACGGACGGCTGGCGAGGCTTTGACTTCTTCGAGCAGTTCGAGGAATTCTTCTTTATTCACCCAGCGCTGGTGCCTGCCTTCAAAATCGTTCGTGAGCAACTGGAAACGATCCGTGGGCTTATAGGCGTCGAGAATTTCGGCGGCAGCGTCCTTGGCCTCTTTCAGCAAAGCGGTATTGCTTTTGTTCACCGCGTCCATGCTGAAGGAATTGTCCACGTAAATGCTAACGGCTTTATCCCCGATCACGACTTTGCTGTCGTTTACCGGCAGGTAGGGCTGTGCAAAAGCAAGGACAAGGAAAATCAGTGTGAGGCAGCGGCAGGCAAGTACAAGTAAATGCTTCAGCCGGTTGCGCGATTGTGTTTCCTGCTTGACTTCGCGGAGAAAACGGACATTGGTAAAGTAAACTTTGCGGAAGCGCCGGAAATTGAAAAGGTGAATAATAACCGGGATGGCAAGGGAGAAGAGGGCAAAGAGGAAGTACGGATTGACAAACTTCATCAAGGGTCAAATATACGGAAGAATGCCGGTAGTATATGGCTCGGATTCCTAAAAAAAGCTAAGAAAGAAGGACTTTCCGGGGAGAAATTATGTAAAATGGCAAATGTAAAATGTCAAAGTGATTGGCGCAGGCACTTTTACATTTTGCCTTTGAAATTTGTCATTTTACATTTTCTGAAAAACGGAACAGGAACCCTTATAAAAAGGCAAGAGCGATAAGGTAACCCCGACCCAAATCGCTTCTTGCCATTATTCTTGCACCGGGCGGTGCAAGTGCTGCAAATTTATCGTGCTTTTTTCAGCAAAAAAATTTTTTTTCAAAAAAATAGAGGACAATTCGAACCTTTTTGCCGGAAAGGCTATCAGTATTGGTTTGTATACCATGTTAAAATATTTAACATGGCTGGAATCAGCGCTGTTTTCTTTTCAACTGAATACCGGCAGAAGTAGTTGTTCCCTGTGCGTCCGAAATTTCCACGGTGTATTCGCCTTCGGCCGGGAAGGCTTTTTTCATGTCCGGGTCTTTGTTCAGGCGCAGATCGAGCCGGGCCATATTTACTCCGGCTTCGGCCATGTCCGGCATTTCTTTCAGGGTTTCACCCTTGGCATTTTTGAGGCGGATCGTAACGCCGGCCGCTTTCTTCGAAAAATAACCGATTTCAGCGGATACTTCCCTGATCTGCTGCCAGTCGCCGTCCACCTGTTTCCAGGTCGGACCGATATTCACCGCTTCCGGCTGGAAAACGAAAAGCGTTTTGGCGAGTACCGTATCGCGCAACTGCTGCACATTTTTAATATCTGCAACCCAGATCGAACGGCCGTGTGTTCCGACAACGAGTTCATGATCGCGCGGGTGAATAACCAGGTCGTGGACGGCTACCGCGGGAAGCCCGCCCGTCATGCGCATGCACGTTTTACCGCGGTCGAGACTCATATAAAGCCCGTTATCCGTGCCGATGAAAAGCAGGTCCGGGTTTTCGGGATCTTCGCGGATCACGTTAACGGGTTCCATCGGCAGGTCGGTCCCGATCTTCGTCCAGGTGGCGCCGAAATCTTCCGAAACATAGAGATACGGCGCGAAATGATCCCACTGGAAACCGCTGAGCGCGGCGTATACGCGGCTTTCCTTGTGCGCGGATGCGATCACACGGTTCACGCGCAGCATTTGCGGAAGCGCGTCGCTGATGCGTATCCAGTTATTTCCGCCGTCGCGCGAGAGGTGGATGTAGCCGTCGTCGCTGCCCGTGTAAAGCAAACCGAAACGCATGGGCGACTCGTGTATCGTGCTCAGCGTTCCGAAAGGCACGTCGCTTGTACGCGGCCCGCGCGTGAGGTCGCCCGAAACGGTTTTCCAGTCGTCGCCTTTGTTCAGCGAGCGGTGCAGCTTGTTCGAGCCGAAATACACGATGTCGTTGTTATGCACCGAAAGCCAGATCGGCGCCTGCCAGCTGAAACGCAACGGTTTTTCACCCAGTTCATGCGCGGGTTTGATCGCCTTGCTGCTGTTCTCCGATTTATTCAAACGGAAATAATTCCCGAACTGGTAGCCGGTATAAACCGTATTGTTATCGCGCGGATCGACCTGTACCTGCATGCCATCGCCGCCTAAAATAAATTCGTACGGATATTTCCCGGTGCCGTACCAGCCAAGACCGGCTTCGTAATTACTCGGACCCATCCACACGCCGTTGTCCTGCAGTCCGCCGTACACGTTGTACGGCTTCGCCCAGTCCACGTTCACGCTGTAAAATTGGCCCACAGCCGGCGTGTTCGCCTTGAACCAGGAAGCACCGTTGTCCCAGCTGATATTTACGCCGCCGTCGTTCCCGTTGATGAGATGCCCACGCCGTTTGGGACTGATCCAGAGCGCATGATGGTCGCCGTGCTGGTTTTCGCCGTCGATACTTTTCCATGTTTTCCCGCCGTCCACGCTGCGCTTCAGTGAAACACCCGCAATGAAAATTTCGTTGGCATCCCAGGGCGAGACCCATATCTTGCCGAAATAGTATCCGTAGGTGAAAAAGAAATTATCGATATCCTTTTCGTTCATTTTCCGCCAGGTGGCGCCGGCATCGTCGCTGCGGTAAATTTCGGCGCCGGTGATCGGTGTGCTGAAGAGGTCGCGGTTGGCATCGTACAGGAAATCGGAAAGGGCTTCGGGTTTCAGTTCGTTGTTCCTGACTTTGCGCGTGATGTAATCGGCGGAATACTTCGCAGGAAAATTATTGTCGTCCAGGAACTTTTCCAGTTTCGCTTTTTCGATTTTCAGGAAAGCTTCGCGGCTCATCTTTTTAAAATCATCCGGCTGCAGTCCTTTCTCTTCCCCCGGTTTCGAAGTATCCGGGCTGGGCGTCTGGTTGTCCACCACAGCGTACAGGATCGGGCTCGTGGTGTGCGGATTTCCTTCCGTTCCCGAAAAAACAGAAATACCGATACGCCCGATGCCTTCGCCTTGCGGGAAACCGCTTTTCGGGCCGGAGATCAGCGTCCATGTTTCACCGGCGTCCGTGCTTTTGTAAATCCCCGAACCTTTTCCCGATTCCACGAAATTCCATGCGCGGCGTTCGCGGTGCCAGGTGCAGGCATAAAAAACCATCGCGTTGTTCGGATCCTGCTGCAGGTCGATCACGCCCGTATTTTCGTCCACGAATAAGGTCTGCTTCCAGGTTTTTCCGCCGTCGGTTGTTTTGTAAACGCCGCGGTCTTTTCCCGGCGAATATAAATGCCCGATGGAAGCGACCAGCAACGTTCCCGGTTCTTTAAATCCCTGGCATTTGATCACGCGGCCGATATGGTGCGATTCTTCCAGCCCGAGATGTTCCCAGCTTTTCCCGAAATTCTTGCTGTGGTAAATGCCTGTGCCGGAGTAGGAGGAACGGCTTGAATTCGCTTCGCCGGTGCCGATCCAGATCTCCGGATTTTTTTCGTTGCTCCAGTCCACTTCAAAATCACCGATCGTCATCGAATATTCCTGGTCGAAAAGCGGGCGGAAGGTCGTGCCGTTATTGTCGGTGAACCAAAGTCCGCCGGAAGCATAAGCGACAAAAAAATTAGTCGGATCGGAAGGACTGACTTCAATATCCACCACGCGCCCGCTCATCACCGTAGGACCGACGGAGCGGAATGCAATATTGGAAACCAGCGAGCGCTGTTCCAGCATTTTTTTCTTTTGCAGCCCGGCCATCCGCTCGGCGGCGAAAGTAGGTAAAGGGTCAGCGGATTTCTGAGCCGTTGACATGAAGGAAGCGAGCAGGAGCGCGGAAAGCAGGATGTGTTTCATAGTGTGGCGGATAAAACGTTCAAAGATAAACCCAAATCAAGCGTTAGAAAATTTTCGTACTGTTTCTTTTTAATCAAGAGGTTTCTAACGCTTAGATTTGAGAATCCCGATAGCATCAGACCATAAAAGATTTGTTGTATCGCTGATGCGTATTTCGGGATAAAATTATCAGGACAGCGGCAAGCTGACGGTACACATAATCCAAGGCTAATGCATTAGATTTTTTCTAATGTATAGCGATTAAGAAAAACTACCATTCCGGCTTCATTTCATTGCACCAGAATGGTGTTTTTCTAAATCGGGATAACCCCGACTAATGCAGCGCCCCGGTCAATTTCCGGATTCCTGCTGCATAAGTCGGGTTAAAGTGAAGAGTGGCAAAGTCGCCTTACGAAAGGATTTAATGGCGGGTTAAAAACACTTAGCCGGAAAAAGGGAACAGTTATTCAGAAAAATTGCAAAAAGCGCCGATACGGATACTAAAGCGAAGTATATTTCGTTTACACCCGGTCTTAAACGCATGAAGACAGCAAAACGAACTGTTTCAAAAACGACCACGGAGGCACGGAGCACACAGAGAAACACAGAGTCTCCGTGGAACTCCATGTCCTCTGTGCCTCTGTGGTTGTTTGTTCTTCTTTAAAATCAATAGCTTGAAAAAAGCATGAAGTTTCTTTATTACAATCAGCAGATCAAAAAAATACTCACCCCGGCTACTCTGGTCATCCTGCTTTTTGCCGGTACGGCTGTCGTGCTGCTCAAACTGCATACGGATTATGCGCCGGTCAGCCAGTTGAAATGGTTACTCGCTCCTGTGACGTTTATCGTGGAGATGCAATCAGGTATGCCTTACTTTTTTGATGAGGCGAAAGGATACCTCAGCGCGGACGGTGTGATTGCCATCGGCCGGACCTGCGCCGGGATCAACTTCATCATCATTGCCTGGATGATGGCTTTTTCCATGCAGTGGAGCAGGAAAAAAATGATGCGCGAACGATTTCTTACTTTGCTTTATACCGGATTCACGGCTTACTGTTTCGGTGTGCTGGTGAATGCCTTCCGCATCATTGCCGCAACCGGCGCGCTTTCCTTCAGCGATCGCGTGGAATGGCTCGGTAAACATAAAACCCATGAAGCGTTGGGCATTTTTATTTATTTCTCCTGCCTGCTCGCGTATTATTTCCTGCTCCGTTACCGCATAAAAACAAAAATGCCTTATGAAAACATTGCATAAACCGTTCTGGATTTACCTGCTCGTTACGTTACCGGCAATCGTACTTTTTTTCCTTTTCGCAGGAGCGTACAATGTAATCGGTTCGCTGCTCGAAGAAGAGAATATCTATTACTGGAAACTTTTCGGCGGCTGGCTCGGCGGCATGACGCTGCTTTTTACGGGATACGCCGTGTATTGCCAGTTCACGAAAAAAACGATTCACCCGCTGCTCTGTATTTTCCTGCTGGCCGGTTACCTGTCCTTTCTTTACCTGTATTTTGAAAAAAGTTCGGATATTCTTTCCTGGAATATTCCGCGCTGGATGATGTTCCAGGGCGACCTGCACATGTACGCGTACACCTTTATCATGCCGGTGCTGCTGTACGCTGTGCTGCTGCTGGTGGACTGGCTTACGCCCGATGTGCAGCATACGAAAGGCTGGGTGAGTTTCCTCATCTCGCTTGCATTCCCGGTTACCTGGTACCTGCTTGTCAACGTGATCAACATTTTCCGCGCCTATGATTTCGAAGGCGATTCCTGGCGGCATATTCTCACCATCATTTTTATCGTGAGCACGGTTTTGTTTTTGTTCTTCCTGATGCGTTCCATTTACCTGCTCATCAGCAAGAAATCGGAGTTCTTCAAAAAATACAGCCTGGCCTGGAAAATTCCGCTGGTTATTGCTTTCCCTTTACTGGGACTTGCGCTGAACAACGGCATTTTTGATCTGAAAGGTACAGCAAGGCACGCGGTAGGCATTTTCGGCGATTTCTCATCGTCCTGGTTCAGCATATTAGCTTTGGTAACGGGTATTTTACTTTGCCTCGGATCGCCGCAGGATAAGAAACTGCGGCTGGCCCTGTATGCTGCGCGTTGTTTCAGTTATGTGTTCACGGTTTATTTCTTTCTCGTTTTCGTTCCGTATTTCCCTTTATCTATCGGCAGCATCATGGGAAAATACTGCTCAATAGTATTGCTGTGGCCGCTTCTGCCGTTATCCCGGTTATTATTTCCATCACGTATTACACCGACCGGCGTACGCTGCACAACGCGCTCGATTCGCTTTACGAGCCGGATTTTTCGCAGGAGCAGCCGCGGATCGATACGGTTTCGCTGAACCGGACGCTGGACCGCGTGGAGCATAATAAAAATGACCGGCCGAATATGTTTGCCGGGCTTACGCAGGGTACGCCGTACCTCGACGCGTATTACCGCTGGATGGTGCTCGATCATCTTACGCTGTCCGGCTCGAAGACCGATATGCTTCGCCGTGTTTTTTGCGGATCAGATGACCGGAACGGACCGCGTTTCTTTTCACGCCTGAACGCGGAGAAAGACAGCCTGGTGAAAATAAAAGACCAGCGCGTGAGCAGCGTATATGATCCGGCGGCAAAACTCTGGAAAACCACGCTCGACCTGCAAATAGAAAATACGGATACGGCTTCGGAATTCCGGCGAACCTATTCCACTGTTTTTACTCTTCCCGACGGTTGCTGGATCAGCGATTATTACCTCGTGGTCGGTGACCAGAAGAAAAAAGGAATTCTCGCCGAGAAAAAAGCGGCGACCTGGGTTTTCACGGAAATCGTGCGGCGGGCGCAGGACCCGGGACTGCTGCGGTACCGCGACGACGGGAAAATCGATTTCCGCGTATTCCCTTTTTCAGGCGGAGAAATCCGCCAGACGGGCATTACATTCTCACATATCGAGCCGTTTGTGCTGGACATGGATTCGCTGCGGGTTCAGTTGGGAGATCCGGCAAAAAATAACGTAAAAGGAATACAAGGATTTCCCGGATCGTCCATGCAATACGTAAGTAAAGAAGCGAAGCAGAAACTGAAATTGGTGACGCGCGATCCGGCATATTATTTTATCGTGGACGCTTCAGCCGGAAATTCCGCGAAGATGAGTGCTTATGCTGAACGCATCCGGCAGTTTGAAAAAGAACATAATACCCCGGAGAAAAAGGATGTTGTTGCTGCCGCCAATTACCGGGCACAGAGCTGGGAGATCGGTGAGGCGTGGACCGAAGGACTTTCCGCTTTTCCCTGCGAAGGCGGTTTCAATCTTGAAAATGCCATGCGCCGATTACTGGCGGAACATTTTTCGAAAACAGGAAATGACCGGCGCCCGGTATTTATAGTGGTTAGCGATAGCCTGGATAAAGCGATTTATACGCGCCCGCTGACCGATATGCGTTTCATAATGCCGGAATCCGATAGCTATTATTTGCTGGATAAAAAAGCGAATCTAGTTCCGCAATCCATCGGCGAAGCCCCGGTTCAGCAAACTGCGCAAAGCAAGGTGGTCATTGTGTCGCCGCCTGTTCATGAGTATAATGATCAGTCGGGAAAAACGCATTATCTCCCTGCCGATAGTTCGGGAAGCTTTGTTTTCAGCGAGGTAAAAGAACCCGGTGAAATCGGTGAAGGAACCACGCTGGAAAATGCGCTGAAACTGGAAGCCGCTGCCCGGAATCTTGTTTTACACCCGGAGCAAACGGAAGCGGAATGGCTCGATATCGTGCGCGGAAGTTTTAAAACCAGGCTGCTTTCATCGTTTACCGTTTATATCGTCGTGGAAACGGAGGCGCAGGAAAAAGCGCTGCTCGAAAAACAGAAGCAAACGATGAGCTCGAAGAAAAGTCTCGATGCGAGCGAAGATGAATTCCAGATGTCGGAGCCTTCGCTGTGGATTTTACTGGGACTTTTGCTGGCTGTGTTTTTTGTACGAAAGAGATTTACAAAATCGCAGGCGTAGCTTCGTCGTTCAATAATCTGTTTGTCTCTGCGTTTGCTCAGCGTCTCTGCGCCCCTTAGCGGTAAGAAAGGAGTAAGCCTTTCAACGTTCCCCGAAAATGGAACTGCCCACGCGGATCATCGTGCTGCCTTCTTCGATAGCGATCGCATAATCACCGCTCATGCCCATGGACAGGATATCGAAATCCGTGCGGCTGCTTTTCAACTGATCGAATTTCTTTTTCAGTGAAGCGAATTCGCTGCGCACCTGCTGCATGTTTTCCGTGTTGGATGCCATGCCCATCAGGCCGCGCACGCGGATATGGTTCATGTTTTTGAACTCATCCGATCCGAGCAAAGTATCCGCTTCTTCGAAGCTTAAACCGAATTTCGTTTCTTCCTGCGCGATGAAAATCTGCAGCAGTACATCGATCACGCGGTTGTTCTTCTGCGCCTGTTTGTTGATCTCCTGCAGAAGTTTGAGACTGTCTACGGAATGAATGAGCGAAACAAAGGGGGCGATATATTTCACTTTATTCGATTGCAGGTGTCCCACGAGATGCCATTGAATATCCTTCGGCAGTTGTTCGTACTTCGCTTCCAGCTCCTGCACTTTGTTCTCACCGAAAACGCGCTGACCGGCATCATACGCCTCCAGTATGGTTTCCACCGGCTTGGTTTTGGAAATGGCTACAAGCGTTACACCGGGAAAAATCCGGCTGCGGATATCGGCAAGGTTTTTAGCAATATTAGTCACTGGTTAAAAAGAAGTTCGTTTTAGAAAAGGCAAAAAGCAAAAAAGCAAAAGGCAATGTTCGATTATTGATTTTCTTTTTATTTTTTGCCTTTTGCTATTTGCCCTTTGCCCTTTGCATTTTGCTTTTTGTTAATCCTCAAGGCTATAAATCACAAGTCCGCTCCGCATTTTCGGTTCCACGTAGGTGGTTTTCGGCGGCATGATGCTGTTCGTATCCGCGATATGTTTCAGTTGCTGCATCGATACCGGGTAAAGCGCAAAACCGACGCTGAAGTTCCAGTTGTCCACCTGGTTTTTCAGTTCGCCGAGTCCTTTGATGCCCGAAACGAAACCGACGCGCTTATCGGTACGCAGGTCGTGAATATCGAGGACAGGGGAGAGGATATGCTGCGTAAGGATCGACGCATCGAGTGAACCGGCCGGATCATTGCTATTAACTACGCCTTTTTTCGGCGTGAGCAGGTACCAGTTGCCCGAAAGATACATGCCGAATTCGTGCAGCTTCTGCGGGCAGACGGTCGTTTCTCCTTTATTTTCGATCGTAAATTTATCACCGACTTTTTCCAGGAACTGGTCATCGCTCAGCCCGTTCAGTTCATTCACCACGCGGTTGAAATCGTAAATCTTCAATTGCGTTTCCGGGAAAAAAATACCGAGATAATAATTCCACGGTTCTTTGCCGGTGAAGCCCGGATTTTTTTCGCGGCGCGATTTTCCGAGCAGGGCCGAAGACGCAGAACGGTGATGCCCGTCGGCGATATATACAGCAGGCAGTTTTCCGAAACGTTCGAGGATCAGCCCGACTTCCTTTTCATCGCTCACCACCCAGAGCGTATGCCTGACGCGGTCCGTAGTGGTGAAATCGTATTCCGGGCGGCGCGCGGTGACCTGCGCGGTAAGTTTGTCGATCGCCGCATCGTCGGGATAACAAAATAAAACCGGCTCGGCGTTGAAGTCGCAGATTTCGAGATAGTCTTTCAACTTTTTTTCGCGCTCCGATAAAGTCTGCTCGTGAATTTTGATCGTGCCGTTGAAATAATCGTCGATACTGCTGCAGCCGATAATCCCGGTGTATGTATTTCCCTGTTTCTGCTGGCGGTAGATGTAGTAACAGGTCCCGGGATCGCGGACAAAAATGCCTTCTTTATGAAATTGCCGGTACTGCGCTTTGACTTTACGGAGACGCTCCGGCGATCCGGGTTTGGTCCGTTGTCCGTCGCTCAGGTCGGGATGAATGACGTGGAGGAACGTGTACGGGTTTCCGCGAAGTTTGTCGTTCAGGTCGGCGCGGGAGTAATTGTCAACCGTGCGTGATGCGACGAGATGGACTTTATCTGCTGCGGGACGAATACCTTTAAACGGTACGATAGTAGCCATGACTGCTAAACTAACTATTTCAGCGCACTAATAATTTTTTCCGCCAACTCGATACCAATGCGCTCCTGTGCTTCTTCCGTAGCCGCACCGATATGGGGTGTCAGAGAAATTTTCGGATGCGCAAGTATCGTTTTCGACGGTGTGGGTTCATTTTCAAATACGTCGAGGCAGGCATGTGCGATTTTTCCGCTGTCGAGCCCGGCGATAAGATCGGTTTCGTCGATCACCCCGCCGCGCGCAGCATTGCAAAGGATAACGCCGTTTTTCATGCCGGCGATTTCTTTTTGTGCAATGACTTTCCCGCCGGGAACGTGCATCGTGATAAAGTCGCTGTTGTTGAGCGCCTGGTCAACGGAAACGGTTTTGACCGGAACTTTTACTGTTCCAGCGCCGTCGATGTCAATGTCAATTACGGCTTCGGCGATGAACGGATCGTGTGCGAGTACTTTCATGCCGAGGCCGAGCGCCATTTTTGCAACCGACTGGCCGATGCGCCCGAAGCCGATAATGCCGATCGTCTTTCCTTTCAGCTCGATGCCTTTGGCGTATTTCTTTTTCAGCGCATCGAATTCCGTATCGCCTTTGGCGGGCATCTGCCGGTTGGCATCGTACAGGAAACGAACGGCGCCGAACAAATGTGCGAATACCAGTTCGGCAACGGAATGCGAAGAAGCCGCCGGCGTATTGATCACGGCGATGCCTTTGCTGCGGGCATAATCCACGTCAATATTGTCCATGCCCACGCCGCCGCGGCCGATGACTTTCAGCCCGGGACAGGCATCGATCACGTCTTTCCGCACTTTGGTTGCGCTGCGTACCGTGAGTGCAACATAACCGTTGCTGTTGATTGCTTCAGCCAGTTTTTCCTGCGGCACTTTTTCCGTGATCACCGTGAAACCTGCTTTTTCGAGCAGGGCTTTTCCTGCTGCATCGATGCCGTCGTTGGCGAGAATGGTATTGCTCATAATGGGAGTAAAATTAATCGTTTGACGCCTTGTTCGTTTTTTCTTCGGTCTTCATGTCACGCAATTTTTCCAGCAGATGAAAAGCTTCTGCAGCCTGCTCCGTCATCCGGAAACCGCTGAAAACGCCGTAAGGCCAGTGCGAGATGATGCTTCTTTTCTGTGCGCGGGTTTTCCAGTACCCGAAAGCGACACTGGGATATTTTTTCCGGCTGCGCTGCAGGCGGAGATCGTCCAGGTCTTTCGGGAAGTATTCTTGCAGTCTTTTTTTCTTCACGCCTTCCAGCACCAGTGCGCGTTTGTTCGTGATGCCGTAATACGTGTTCGCCCGTCTTTTCCGATCGGTGAAAAAGCGCCCGATAAGCATCTGGTAACCGACGAACACAAACGGAATTCCGAACAGTACGAAAAGCCAGCGCATGCCGCCTTCGTTTTCGCCCGCAAAAAGCGCCAGCGATTCCCAGGTACAGGCCAGTCCGAACCAGGCCAGGCTGAACGGGATGGCGATGATATCGATAAATGTAAAAAGGAATCCTTGTCTCGGCTGCCCGGTCCATTCGAGTTTCTCGTCTTCGAGAAGGTAAGGCTGAAAAATATCGTGCATCGCGGTGGTACGCATTCAGTTCATCAGTTTTTTAAGCGCATCGGGACCGGGTAAAAAACCTTTCCACTTGCCGGGAAGCTCTTTCGTATATTTTACAGTGGCGACACCGATTGGTTTATAGGTATCACGGAACGCATATTCGACTATCGTTTTACTTTTTTCTTTGCAAAGAATAATACCGATTGACGGATTTTCATGCGGCATGCGCACAAGATCATCCAATGCGCTCAGGTAAAAGTTCATCTTGCCGGTATATTCCGGTTTAAATTTTCCCGTTTTTAATTCAAAAGCAACAAGGCAGCGCAACTTCCGATGATAAAAAAGAAGATCGATAAAAAAGTCTTCTTCATCCACTACCAGCCTGTACTGGTTACCAACAAACGCAAACTCGTTTCCAAGCGAGAGCAGAAACTTCCTGAGATTACCTACGATCTTTTGCTCCAGCACATTTTCGTTGTCGGTATCATGCACATTGATAAAATCCAGCAAATACTCATCCCTGAAGGCATCTATTGCCTGCTGTTGTATTTTAGCAGGAAGAATTTTCCTGAAATTACTTTGAAGTTTCCCTTGTTTTCGAAACAGCTTGGCATCAATATGATGATCAAGTATGCGATACGACCATTGCTGTTCAGCGGTTTTGGTCATATAGAATATGCGTTCTTCCGGGCTTTTGCATTTGCTGAGGATAACCATGTGATGTGAAAACCCCACATTGAAAAAAGCGGCGGCGAATTTTTTTTCCGGAACTAGTGCAGACACTGCCTGCACTAATTGCTTTTTGCTTTTTTTTTCTTTGCCGGCTGCAGGTTTATCAATTAGTGCAGACACTGTCTGCACTAATTGCGGAGCGTACTCCCGGTAAAGTAAAAGCATGTAAAAAAGATTTCGGGCGGAAAACCCTTTTATTCCGGGAAAGGCGCGCTGGATATCCGATGAAATTCTTCGGATAACCATCGTTCCCCAGCCCTCCGAATCAACGCGTTCATTGAGCAGGCTTCCAATCTTCAAATGAAGCAGCAGTAATTCCTTATTGACGAGTCTTGCGGCCTGGTAGCGGCTTCGCTGTATGGACTGTCTTACTTGTGTAATAAAATCCAGGTAGACGCGATCTTTATTTCGTTTTTGGGAAATAGCCATGAGACTCAGGCGAATTTTTTCTCGAAAGCCTGCATCACATCCGTCAGAACCTTTACGCTTTCGACCGGGAGTGCATTGTAGAGCGAAGCCCGGTAGCCGCCAACATCGCGGTGTCCGCGCAGGCCGCTTATGCCGGCTTCTTTCCACATCTTGTCGAATTCCGGTTCGAGTTCCGGTTTGGTCATGACAAAAGTGGCGTTCATCTGCGAACGATCTTCTACCGCGGTAGTTCCTGTAAAAAGACTGTTGCGGTCGATCTCGGCGTACATGGTTTCCGATTTTTCGGCATTCCGTTTCCCGATCCAGGCCAGCCCGCCATTCTTTTTCAGCCAGCGCAGCGTAAGCATGGAAACATAAATGGAAAAAACGGGAGGTGTATTGTACATCGATCCGCCTTTGATATGCACGGCATAATCGAGCATGCTCAGCATTTTGCGCCCGGTTTTCCCGAGCAGGTCTTCGCGGAGCGCGATCATCGTTGCACCGGCAGGTCCCATATTTTTTTGTGCGCCGGCATAGATCAGGCCGAATTTATTCCCGTCGACCGGGCGGCTGAAAATATCGCTCGACATATCGCAGACGATGGGCACGGGCGATTGGGGGAACGCGTGCATCTGTGTGCCGTAGATCGTGTTGTTGGAGGTAATGTGTACGTAATCGGCGTCGGCGGGAATTTCGAATCCTTTCGGAACGTAGGTGTACTTCTTGTCTTCCGACGATGCGATCACTTTCGTGTTGCCGATAGTCTTCGCTTCCTTGATCGCCTTGTTCGCCCATACGCCCGTGTTTACGTAAGCGGCGTAACCTTCGGTGCGGAGCAGGTTGTACGGAACCATCGCAAACTGCAGGCTGGCGCCGCCGCCCAGGAAAAGCACCTGCCATCCGTCGCCGATGCCAAGCAATTCTTTCACCAGCGCACGCGATTCATCCATCACCGCTTCGAAATTTTTGCTGCGGTGAGAAATTTCCAGGAGAGAAAGATTGAGGTTGTCGAAATTGATGCAGGCTTCGGAAGCCTGTTGCAGCACTTCGGCCGGGAGAATACCGGGGCCTGCGCTGAAATTGTGGGCTGGTTTCATAGAGCGTTTGAAAAGTATTTTTCAAAATTACTAATTACAAACGCTCGGGAAGAGGAAAGCCGGATGAATTTTTTTGCGCGGAAAAAGTGAAGAGAAAACAAGTTCAGACCGGGGACCGGGATGCAAAAACAGGCGAAGTAAAACGCCTTACTGGCAGAAACCGATCACGCCATTCCGGTCTTTGAAACGCAGGTGACAGGTGTTGGCGTTGTATGCCAGCGTATCGAGCGTAGTCGGCGTTACCGAGTATGGCGCGCGTATCACGCTGTAGCGTGAAGAAAACAGGCCCAGCCCGTTATTGATGTTCGTATAAATCGGTTTTTCCTGCACGATGGAAGTCGAAGGCGCATTCACATCAATATAGGTGGACAGGTCGTCGCCGCCTGCATAAACGATGAATTCGATATGATCGAAAGTCCGGTACAGGATATTCGCATTGCTGGCGATGTTGTTGTTCAGGAAACGGTAAAAGTCACCGGGTTCGAGCGACACGTCCATGGGTTCACCGCCGTAAAGACCGTTCGATTTTTCGGTACCGAGCTGCATTTCCAGCAGCCGGGAACTGCTTACGTTATTGATGTCGACTTCGTTGTAAAAAATACGCATCGCAGGCTGGTAAACACGTCCGTAGGTGGCGCTGTTCCAGCCGACGGTAACTTTGTAGGAAGCATTCAGTTTGGTGATATTGACGGTGCTTCCCGATGGCGCAGTGATATTGAAATTACCGACCAGCAGTGTCTGTGCCGTAATCTCGTTGCCGGTTTCAGAATTCCGGATGACTAATTTATATGTGCTGGTGGGATTATCCAGGGTATCTGTAGGCAGCGTGGCATAAAGAACCATATTGGGATAAGCGAAAAGCCCGGCGTCTTTAATAATCGTGGTGTCGGGCTGCAGTACGTATGTGTTCAGCAGGTTCCCGTTATTCCATTCCTCGATGTTCACATTCAGCGAGTTGATGTAATTGATCGAATCGTACACCTGCGCCATCTCCAGGGCATTGCCTTCACCGAGGTACGCTTTCTGGATGCGGATGAACTGCTTGGGCGGAAGAGCGCTTCCGGGTTTGTATACGGATTGGTCAAGCAGACCATAAACGACGGCTGTTTCTTTCCAGTCATCTAAAAGATCGATGTCTGTTTTGCAGGTAGTGAGCAGCAGTGCGGGGATAACGAGGGCTGCCAGGACGAATTTTTTCATGCTTGAATTGATCCGGGTTAACGTGAATTACCGGGGATGAATGACAAATTTAGGCATTTTTCTTCGGAAGATACCCTCCCGGCAAGATATTCGGATGAGCGGTCTATTCCCGGAACAGGTAGCTGTATTTGCTCTTTTCTACGGAAAGAATCTTTCTCCCGGAATAGTTAATCTTAACCTGCTCTGTCAGCAATCCCTTTGCATCATAGTGGAAAATGAATTTTCGTTCGGGTGCCCGGAAAAACCACCAATGTGAAAGGTATTGGGTCAGTTCCAGCAAATTGCCCGATGAGTCGATCTTTACTTCTGTTTTGCTGTTCCAACTGCCGTCCCATGAATCTTCATGCTTCAGCAGGCCTTTCGCCATTTTCTTTTTTTTGAGGAGATACCCGTTCGCATCAAAAAAGCAGGTGACCACAAACCTCGAATTCGTAGAAGGCTGCGCTTGTATGCTTTCGTCCGGCGGGCCTTTGGCTGTGAGCAGGGAATCGTTGCCGCAACCCGCAATCATTTCGCTGACAATGCGCCCGCCGACAACGGTATATTTAAAATTCTTCTTCGTTATGTAATTGCAGGTAGAATCCACGAAACCGTTTGGATGGAAAGTCGCATACGTGTTTATAAATAACGAGTCTGTAATCTCGCCCCTGCTAAATGTTGTCACGGTAAAACAGGCTTTCACACGATGTGTTTCATAGAGACAGGCTATGCGGCGGTCGGATATATTCCGGTTGTTTATCGGAACAGGGTTGGGGACATAATAATAAGGCTCGTCGCTCATTTGTGCCGAAACAGGGGACGGCAGAAACAGCAATATTGCCGCGAGACCGATGATAATGTATCGGTGGAATAATTTTTCCCGGGTTCGTAAAACTGCGATATTCATGCTGCGGGGGATGGAAGAAAAAGAGCAGGAAAACAACTGCCGGATCAGATTTTGGCCATCACGTACATCGGCCCTTCGGGAGAAGCGACCCCGCCTTTTTTCTCGAGCGTTACGGCAAAAGCCTCGGCCTGCGGAACCACCCGCATCATTTTCAGTTCGGAATCCGTACCGTTGCTGAAAACGCCTACACTGACCGGTTTTCCGTCCACGATGGCCCAAAGCTGGTAATCTTTCCCGGTTTCAGTCTGCACAGGAAGCGTCTTCGGATCGATGCAAACCAGGCGCGTGTTGCTGCACCAGTACACTACAGCCTGCGCCTGCGGAACATCGTTCTTTACGCTTTTCATGACGATAGTCGCGGGATTTTCCAGTGCGCGCATGGCATCCATGGAATTGCGGAAGGATGCGCTCATGGTATCGAAACGGGCCTGCAAAGCCTGTTTTTGTTCCGCGGTTGTTTTTACCGAATCGCGGAGATTTTTCACCTGTGCGCTGACGAGGTTCACTTCATCGTGCGCCTTGCGGATATCGCTGAACAGGTAAAGATTAAATGCGACGCTTCCGAGCAGCAGCACAATGACTGCTGCGGCGGCTGTGCGGCTGAATGCAAAACCGGTGCGGCCGTTATTCAGCGGGATGATCCTGCCTTTTTCTTCGGCGTTGTCCTGGTTTTCAACAGCCTGCAGGATACGATCGCGCATTTCGGGACGGGGTTCTGTACCCTGTACGGAGACGAAGGATTCGAGATCTTCGCGGGCCTGTTCCAAAGCGGCTTTGACTTCGGGGTGGCGGGAAACCATAAGTTCCACTTCGCGCTGTTCGGTTTCGTTTGCCGCCCCGAGCACGTACACTTCGATGAGTCCTGACGCTATGAAATCTTGCACGCTCATATCTTCACCCCCAGGATTTCACGTAATTGGGTCATGGCAATTTTTACCCGCGTTTTTACCGTACCCAGCGGTATATCGAGGGTTTTGGCGGCTTCGGCCTGCGTGTACCCGCCGAAATAAAGCAGGTCGATCAGCACGCGGTGCTCGGGTATTAATTCATCGAGCACTTTGTTTAAACCGATATGGTCGACGGCTAACGAGGTATTGCTCGTCCGGTCAATATTATGTACGAAGTCCTCGATGCTGCGGACTTTACCGGAACTCTTAAAATCTTTCGACCGGGTTTTATCGATGGCCAGGTTCCGGGCCAGGTTAAGCAGCCAGGTAAAAAGACGGCCTTTGGAAGCGTCGTAATTCCCGATGTTGTTCCATATCTTGATAAAGGTTTCCTGGAGTACGTCTTCGGCGGTTTCCTGCTCGGTGATGATCCGGCTGATAACCCCGAAAAGCGCCGCGGAATAGTTGTCGTACAAAATACGAATCCCCCGCTGGTCGTGCGCCTTGAGCAGGGCGACCAGTTCGTGTTCTTCTATTTTTATTTTTGGCGACAAGGACAGTTACCGGTTAAAAACGAATTATTCTGTTCGGATGGATTGCAAATGTACTAAACATCGGAATTCCATTTTTAGGAACTGTTCGAGAAAAATGCCTTGTTTGATTATCTTGGCTGCGGATGTCTGACCTGCGTCGCCTCTTTTTTCTTGTTCTCCTGCTGATCCCGGGCGCTGTTGCCCTTGCGCAGCCTGTCATTGAACTGAAACCGGAAGACGGGTTGCGGAATATCGTGCTGCAATGCGAATTTTTCGAAGATACTTCCGCCGCCATGACCATCATGCAGGTCAGTTCCGGCGATATTCCCGGTCGTTTCCGTCCATTTGAAAAGACCATCGGCAATTTTGACATTACATCTTCCGCAATCTGGATAAGGTTCAAGTGCACCAGCGCTGTTACCGATAAATGGTATCTCAAGGCTTCGCCGGAAATGGTTACTGATTTTCGCTTTTTCTCATTTGAAAACGGCAGTTGGAAATCCTCGGCGAGAGGGTACATCAATCCAAAGGATCATAACGGGTTAAACATGGCCATGCTGGCATTTCCGCTGAATATAGCGCGCGGAGATACGGCGCAGTTTTATGTACGGATAAAATCGACCTACCCTTTATTCGTTTTGCTTAATACAGGCAACGCGAACGCACTGCTGAAGGCTGACCATACGGCGAGTACGATCGGGGGAATCTATATCGGTATCCTGATCATCATGATCCTGTACAACCTTTTTCTCTTCATTTCCAATCGCAGCCGCGGATATATTTTCTACGCGCTGTATGTTTTTTTCTGTGGCGTCTTTATACTTTTTACAAACGGGTACGCGACTCATTTTCCCCGTTTCATTCAACTGATCCAGGCCGAAGTGAGTGCCTTAATCCCGATTGCATTCGGATTATTCGGCTTATTGTTCACCGCGGATTTCCTCGACCTGAAGAAAATCCGCCCGGGGTGGCACCGCCTGCTGATCTTCTTCTACATATCCTGCATAGTCGTGGTTCCTTCCAGCTATTTCTGGCCGCTGCTCGGGTCGCACATGATCCAGTATCTCGGGCTCCTGCTTGGGATATACTGTATCGTGGCGGGTGTGCTTGCCTGGCGTTCCGGGTACTCGCCGGCCCGGTTTTACCTGCTCGGTTTCGGCATTTATATGCTCAGCCTGATCGTATATATCGCACTCGGCATTGCCGGGACTGCCATTACCGGTTTCGATATCAACGTGGTGCTGCTCACCGGTTCCGCGCTCGAAGCGATCATCCTTTCCTTCGCCATCGGCGATAAACTGAATACCGCTTTGCGCGGCCAGCAGCAGGCGCAGGCGGAAACACTCGCTTCCCTGCAGGAAAATGAAAAACTTATACGCGAACAGAATATCGTGCTCGAACGAAAAGTAAAAGAACGTACATCCGAAATTTCCGAGCAGAAAGCCATCATCGAAGAAAAAAACAAGGACATCCTCAGCAGCATCAATTACGCGCGCCGCATCCAGCACGCTTTGCTCGCGTCGGATCAACTGCTGACCGAAAACCTGCCGGAATATTTCATCCTGTACAAACCCAAGGACATCGTATCC
>VBWE01000004.1 GCA_006218065.1 Bacteroidota bacterium | reverse complement strand
TTTGCGACGTTGTCGCAAATTCGACTTTTGTTTATAAAAACATACAACGTCGGAGAGAGTGGGCCGGGGGGGGTGAGTCCCCGGACTACCTATATTTCCCCACCTTCTCCTCCATCGCCACATCCGCATTTTTCCGCCGCTGCAGTTTCATAAACACGAGCACTTCATCGGCTCCCGCCGCAAAACAGGCTTGCTGCGCGGCTTCGGCGGTTTCCATCACTTTTTCGTACGGACCTTCGATCACCGTTTCAAAAGGACAGACTTTGTACGCCAGGCCCGACTGCTGGATGACTTCGATCGCTTTATCGATAACCGCGTACAGGTTTTGGGCGGGCACTTTCGGGATAACCTGGATGGCGAGATTGATGGTGTGGGACATAGTATGTTTTTCTGTTTTGTTATTCTTTCGTTTCTACAGCCAATGCATTTGCTGTTGAAATAAATATAGGCTTCTATACCATCCGAACAATAAAAACGCTCAACACCAAACGCTCAATAAACAATGTTCATCGGACAAATTCACCCGCCTGCCATAGCTGTGCGGCGGGCAGGTTGATAATTGAACGTTGAGCGTTTGACATTGTGCCTTGAGCGTTAATTCGTTCCTTGTTTGGAAAAGATGCGTACCTAAATCTACATCAAAAAAGCCCTCCCCGTTCCCGGGAAAGGCTCTTTGATTTTCAAAACCATAAACGCAATCGAACAAGTCAGCGCGCCGCGACCTATCCGCTGCAAGACTCGCAGGCATCGGGATTGTCCAGCGAGCAGGCGATCTCGCTCATCCGTTGCTCCGCTGTAATTTCGTCTTCGGGCTGTGCTTCGGGTGTGGGCTGCTGCAGCATGCTCTGGTCCACCGTAAACTTGATGGCGTCCACAGCTGATTTGGTGCGCAGGTAGTACATCCCGGTTTTCAGCCCTTTTTCCCAGGCGTAGAAATGCATGGAAGTAAGCTTGGCGAAATTCGGATTCTGGATGAAGAGATTGAGCGACTGCGACTGGCAGATGAAGGCACCCCGGTCGGCAGCCATGTCAATGATGGCGCGTTGCGGAATTTCCCACACTGTACGGTACAGGTCCTTGATGTTTTGCGGAATCTCGTCGATATTCTGGATAGAGCCGTTGGCGGCTATGATCTTGTTCTTAAGAGAATCATTCCAGATGCCCAGCTTCACGAGGTCTTTGAGCAGGTGCTTGTTCACCACCACAAATTCGCCGGAGAGTACGCGGCGCGTATAAATGTTGGAGGTGTACGGCTCGAAGCATTCGTTGTTGCCGAGGATCTGTGATGTGGATGCGGTGGGCATCGGGGCGAGCAGCAGGGAATTTCGCACACCGTGTGTTTTCACTTCTTCGCGGAGAATATCCCATTCCCAGCGGCTCGACGGCGTAACGCCCCACATGTCGAACTGGAAAATGCCTTTGGATACCGGCGAACCCGCGAACGTTTCGTACGGACCGTCTTTTTTCGCGAGGTCTTTCGATGCGGTCATCGAGGCGTAATAAATCGTTTCGTGGATTTCCGCGTTCAGTTTGCGCGCTTCTTCCGAGTCGAACGGGTAACGCAGCAGGATGAACGCATCGGCCAGTCCCTGAATACCGAGACCGATCGGGCGGTGGCGCATGTTCGATTTTTTCGCTTCCGCGATCGGGTAATAGTTACCGTCGATGATCTTGTTCAGGTTCTTGGTTACCGCGTAAGTAACGTCGAAAAGTCTCTGGTGATCAAATTTTCCGTCGATCACGAAACGCGGAAGCGCCAGTGATGCGAGGTTGCACACAGCCACTTCATCCGCAGCAGTGTACTCGATGATTTCGGTGCACAGGTTACTCGACTTGATGGTCCCGAGGTTCTGCTGGTTGCTCTTGCGGTTTGCAGCATCCTTGTACAGCATGTACGGATTACCCGTTTCAATCTGCGAATCGAGGATGGCGAACCAGAGGTCCTGCGCTTTCACCTGCTTGCGGGCGCGGCCTTCGGTTTCGTATTTTTCATACAGGGCTTCGAATTCTTCTCCGAAACATTCGTGCAGCCCGGGCGCTTCGTTCGGGCAGAACAGCGACCATTCGCCGTTTTCCTTCACGCGTTTCATGAACAGGTCGGGAATCCAGAGTGCGAGGAAAAGATCGCGTGCGCGGTTTTCTTCTTTTCCGTTGTTCTTGCGCAGGTCGAGGAAATCGAACACGTCGGCATGCCAGGGTTCCAGGTAAATCGCGAAAGAACCTTTCCGTTTTCCGCCGCCCTGGTCCACGTAACGGGCCGTATCGTTGTACACGCGCAGCATCGGGATGATGCCGTTCGATGTTCCGTTCGTTCCTTTAATATACGATCCGGTTGCGCGGATGTTGTGGATGCTGAGACCGATACCGCCGGCGCTTTGTGAAATCTTGGCGCAGTTTTTCAGCGTATCGTAAATGCCGTCGATGCTGTCGTCTTTCACCTGGAGCAAAAAGCAGCTCGACATCTGCGGCTTGGGCGTGCCTGCGTTGAAAAGCGTGGGCGTGGCGTGTGTAAACCAGCGCTCGCTCATCAGGTTGTAGGTTTCGATAGCTGATTCCACGTCGGCGCGGTGAATACCTACGGCGACACGCATGAGCATGTGCTGCGGGCGTTCGGCCACTTTGCCGTTGATCTTCAGCAGGTATGAACGCTCCAGCGTTTTGAAGCCGAAGTAATCATAACCGAAGTCACGATCATAAATGATGCTTGAGTCGAGCAGTTGTGCATTATTCTCGATGATCTCGTACACTTCGTCCGAAATGAGCGCGGCTTTCTGGCCGGTTTTCGGATCGATATAGTTATAGAGTATCTCCATCGTTTTTGAAAACGACTTGAGCGTATTCTTGTGCAGGTTCGAAATGGCGATCCGCGACGCGAGCAAAGCGTAATCGGGATGCTTGGTGGTGAGTGATGCCGCCGTTTCTGCTGCAAGGTTATCGAGTTCGCTGGTGGTTACCCCGGGGTAAATGCCCTGGATAACTTTCATAGCGACATCAACCGGGCCAACGTGAACCGGCTCGAGGCCGTAGCACAGTTTCTGAATACGGGCGGTGATCTTGTCGAATTTTACCGACTCTCTGCTTCCGTCGCGCTTGATAACGTACATAATTTTCCGCGTTTATGGGTGGGTGATCCTTTTGAATGAATTGAACTGCTACTGGTGTGTGTTGTCTGGTGTGGTTATGCGGATATGTCGTGTGTTACGGTATACGAAATTCCCTGCTCCACTGTTCCATTAAAAATCGGCGTCGAGGTTGAATACGTTTTGGTCGCGCTGTGACGTAACGCCCGACTTCTGGTATTCAGCTACCCGTTTTTCGAAGAAATTCGTTTTGCCCTGGAGCGAAATCAGCTCCATGAAATCGAACGGGTTGGTGGCATCGTACACTTTGCTGCAGCCCAGGGCCACCAGCAGGCGGTCGGCCACAAACTCGATGTACTGGCACATCAGCTCGGCGTTCATACCGATCAGCTTGACCGGGAGCGCTTCTGTAACGAATTCTTTTTCAATGTTGACCGCATCGGTGATCAGGTCGCGCACCTGTGATTCCGGCAGGCGGTTTTTCAGGTATTTGGTATAAAGCAGGCAGGCGAAGTCGCAGTGCAGACCCTCGTCGCGCGAAATCAGTTCGTTGGAAAAAGCAAGACCGGGCATCAGGGCGCGTTTCTTCAGCCAGAAGATCGAGCAGAATGATCCCGAGAAGAAAATGCCCTCTACCGCTGCAAAAGCGATCAGACGCTCGGCAAAGTTGCCGTTACCGATCCAGCGCATCGCCCAGGCGGCTTTCCTGGATACGGCCGGAACCGTGTCGATGGCATGAAACAGGCGGTCTTTCTCTGCCGGGTCTTTAATATACGTATCGATCAGCAGCGAATATGTTTCGCTGTGAATGTTCTCGATCATGATCTGGTAACCGTAAAAGCAGCGCGCTTCGGGAAACTGAACCTCGCGCATGAAGTTCACGGCCAGGTTTTCATTTACGATACCGTCGCTGGCAGCGAAAAATGCGAGCACATGCTTAATAAAGTGACGCTCATCATCATTCAGTTTGGTTGTCCAATCGACCTGGTCCGGAGAAAGGTCGATTTCTTCCGCGGTCCAGAAACTGGCTTCCGCCTTTTTATACATTTCCCAGATGTCACGGTATTTGACCGGGAAAAGCACGAAGCGGTCTTTATTCTCTTCGAGCAATGGCTCATTTGATTCTGCCATAAATTTAATGCCTCCTCTTTTGCTTTTTTTATGCTGTGTGGGTGTCCTTTTGTTCTGTTTGTTGGCTAAAAAAGCAGGCCTTCGCCTGCGTTTTTAGGTAATTTATCGTTATTTAACTCGGTTTGAGCGACTTAGAAAAAGAAACCGCTCTGGTTATGCGGTTCACAAATTTTTGCAAAAGGACTGGTTAAGTCAAGTCTTTAGAATTAACATTTCCCCAAAGTTTTAAACACGCTAACGTTATGGCAAATGTTGATAACGGCTAATAACTGGGGTGGTTTTCAGCAGTGATGCGGCCCACAGTTGAAATGGGAAATTTTTGAAAAAAAGTGGGTTGTTCTCGTTGGAAAACCAAAAACTTTTACTACGTAGTATTCGGTTATCCGTAGCATCCTTTGCTATACGTAGTCGGCGACTACGTATAGCAAAGGATGCTACGGATAGTAACGGATACTACGGATAACTGCTAACTTTGCAACGTATGTCTGACACACCACAAAAAGAACAGCGCATCCGCGTAGGAATCTCACAAGGCGATATCAACGGGATCGGGCTGGAAGTGATTATGAAAACGCTGAATGAACCCATGTTCAGCGAATTGTGCACCACGGTGCTGTTCAGCTCGCAAAAAACGACTTCAGTTCACCGAAAGGCCCTGGGCCTGGAAGAATTCAATTTCAATATCGCCCGCGATCTCGATAACCTGAATCCGCGCCGGCCGAATCTCATTAACGTTTACGAAGACGACGCGCCGGTAGAATTCGGTAAAGCCAACCCGGCCGTCGGGAAATATGCGCTGCTTTCGCTTGAAGCCGCCTGTGCCGCACTACAGCAGAAAAAAATCGACATCCTCGTTACTGCGCCGATCAACAAGCATACGATACAGTCGGACGAGTTCCGCTTTGCAGGACATACCGAATACCTGCAGGAAAAATTCGGCGCGAAAAATTCGCTTATGCTCATGGTGAACGGAGATATGCGCGTGGGATTACTCTCGGGCCATGTGCCGCTGCAGGATGTCGCGCAGCAAATCACCGTGGAAAAAATCATCGATAAAGTCCGGCTGCTGAACAAAGCGCTGGTGGAAGATTTTGGAATCCGCCGGCCGAAAATCGCCATACTCGGTTTAAATCCGCATGCCGGCGACCAGGGAACCCTGGGACAGGAAGAACAACAGGTGATCCTTCCCGCGATTGAAAAACTGAAAGAAGAGAACCTGCTTGCTTTCGGTCCGTATGCTGCCGATGGTTTTTTCGGAGCGGGGACTTTCCGGCAGTTTGATGCAGTACTCGCCATGTACCACGACCAGGGACTGGCGCCGTTCAAAGCGCTGGCTTTTCATGGCGGAGTAAATTATACGGCGGGACTTCCCGTTATCCGCACTTCTCCCGATCACGGCACCGGCTACGACATGGCCGGGAAAAACCAGGCCAGTGAAGAATCTTTCCGCAATGCCCTCTACCTCGCCATCGATGCTTTCCGCATCCGCAACAACTGGGCGGTGATCAGCGCCAACCCGCTGAAAATACAACCGATAAAACCCAGGGACCGGGACCGGTAAACTCATTTTCGATTGCCGATTTGGGATTAGCGATTTATGTTTCGGATAAACGTTAGCGCCTTTGTGCCCTCGTCGTGAAAATCCTGGAATACAAACTTTACCGCTAAGGCGCGAAGACACTAACGTAAATTACCAATCCAAAATCGGCAATCGAAAACCACTTATTCCTATTTTTTTATTCAAAAAGGCGGTTTTTGAGCAGTTTTTTGACCAGAAACTGCAATTTGGGATCATTATTTTTGCCTTTTAGCGGTTTTCGGAAAAGCCATTGGCATGGTGCAGGGCGAAAAATCAGGCCGTTTATTTGGGGTAAAAAGGGCAAATCAGGCATTATTTTATCGCTCAAAATGATTGATTTATGCCTCATTTTTAGCCAAAAAGGCGAATTTCTGCCCGATTTCCCGTTTAATTCATTCATTTTTACCCGGATTTTCGCCCGCAAAAGGCTTGCAGTTCCGCGGATTTATTTACATTTGCGCTCTTTCAAAAATTGTAATGTCATGAAGAAAGGTCTTGGAGAATATATCATTTCGTTCTCCAGTTTAAAACCAGGACGTTACGAATATGAATTCGAAGTGGATGATACGTTCTTTGAACACTTCGAACAAACGGAAATCACGCATGGATCCCTGGCGGTAAAGCTGGAGGTTCAGCGGCAGCCGATGATGCTGGCGCTGGCTTTCAACATTACCGGCGAAGTGGAACTCACCTGCGACCGTTGCGGCGACCTTTACCGTCAGCCGGTAAGCGGGCACCGAAGGCTGGTGGTCCATATCGGCGGGGAGGAACGAAATACATCTACGAGTTCATTGTCCTGTTTACCCCGCAGCGGCGCGTTCATCCCGAAGATGAAAACGGCGAATCGGGCTGTGATCCGGAAGTGATTAAAAAACTGAATGAATTAAAGGTAGGAGACGACCAGGATGGCCTCGCTCCTTCCGATCCGCGCTGGGCCGCGCTGAAAGGCCTGAAATTCGACGATAACTGAATGCAAATTTTTTAAAAACAAAATAAAATGCCGAATCCAAAACACCGCCACTCGAAAAGCCGCAGCGCCAAGCGCCGCACGCATTATAAAGCTGAAGCACCCAACGTGGTTACCTGCAACGTGACCGGCGAAGCACACCTCTGGCACCGCGCCTACTGGCACGATGGCGCCCTCTACTACAAGGGCAAAGTGGTGATGGAAAAGAAAGGTTAATCCATTCTTCCTCGGATGAAGATCGGGATTGACATCATGGGCGGCGATTTTGCACCGGATGCCACGGTTTCCGGCGTATGCCTCGCTTACGATGCTTTACCCCCTGCGGTCACGCTGGTTCTTATCGGCGACCGCGAACAGATCGTTTCCCTGCTCACACAGCATGGATTCGATCCTTCACGCGTTGAAATCGTGCATGCTCCCGACGTGATCGGCATGGGCGAACATCCCACCAAAGCGCTCACGCAAAAACCGAACTCGAGTATTGCAACCGGTTTCAAACTGCTCAAGGAAGCCAAACTGGATGCTTTCGCCAGCTGCGGAAATACCGGCGCCATGCTGGTCGGATCCATGTTCACCGTCAAATCGATCCCGGGTGTTATTCGTCCCTGCATCACCTCCGTGCTTCCGAAAGAATCGGGCGGCTTCGGGCTTATCCTCGATGTAGGCTCGAATGCCGACTGCAAGCCCGATGTGCTTTACCAGTTCGGTATCCTCGGAAGTCTTTACGCCCAGTACGTTTATAACATCAGCAACCCGCGCGTTGGTTTGCTCAATATCGGCGAAGAATCCGAAAAAGGAAACCTCGTTGCGCAGGCGGCTTATGCACTGATGAAAGATTCGAAAGATTTTTATTTCATCGGTAACGTGGAAGGCCGCGATATTTTTGATGATAAAGTCGATGTGATTGTTTGCGACGGCTTTACCGGCAATGTCGTACTTAAAGAAGCCGAAGCTTTTTACACGATTATAAAGAAGCGCGGGATCGACGATGCGTATTTCAACCGGTTTAATTACGAGATTTACGGAGGAACACCGATCCTGGGAATCAATTCGAACGTCATTATCGGTCACGGCATTTCGAGTCCGCTTGCCATCAAAAACATGCTGTTACTGGCCCACAGCGTAGCTGAAGCAAAGCTGCCGGAAAAAATCAAACAAGCGTTCTGAGCAAGATGAAAAAAACAAGGGCTGCGATTACGGCTGTGGGCGGATGGGTACCTGAAGATGTGCTCAGCAATACCGACCTGGAAAAAATCGTCGATACGACCGACGAGTGGATTCTTTCGCGCACCGGCATCAAAGAGCGTCGCATCCTGAAAGGCAAGGAACGCGGCGTTTCGGAAATCTGCACGCATGCGGTCAGGCAGTTGCTCGAAAAGAAAAACATCGACCCGATGGAAATCGACATGGTGATCGTCGGAACGGTTACGCCGGATTATTTTTTTCCGTCCACGTCGAATCTCGTCTGCACCAACCTCGGCATGAAAAACGCCTGGGGATACGACCTTACGGCTGCCTGCTCGGGATTTATTTACGCACTCGCCACCGGTTCGCAGTTCATCGAAACCGGCCGCTATAAAAAAGTGATCGTTGTCGGCGCCGATAAGATGTCGGCCATCATCGATTACGAAGACCGTTCCACCTGCGTGATTTTCGGCGACGGCGGCGGAGCGGTTTTGCTAGAACCGACCGAAGAAGAGCATGGCGTGATGGATTTTGTGCTGCATGCCGACGGCGCGGGCGGACAATACCTGAACTGCCGCGGAGGCGGGTCGGTATATCCCGCTTCGTATGAAACGGTTGACCAGAAAATGCATTTCGTAAAGCAGGAAGGGCAGGCTGTTTTCAAACACGCCGTTTACAATATGGCTGAAGTTTCCGTGCGGATCATGGAACGCAACAAACTCACGGCCGACGATATCAATTACCTTGTCCCGCACCAGGCGAACAAACGCATCGTGGATGCCACGGCGCAGCGCATGGGACTTCCGGGAGAAAAAGTGCTGATGAATATCGAGCGTTACGGCAACACCACGGCCGGTACGCTTCCGCTCCTGCTCTGGGATTTCGAGAAACAGTTCCGCAAAGGCGACAACCTCGTGCTGTCTGCTTTCGGCGGCGGCTTTACCTGGGGAGCGGTGTATATCAAGTGGGCTTATTAACGGGTTGGTTTAAAATTTCTCAAAGCATACTGTTACAGGAATGATCAGTTACTTCGAAATGCGTTTGAATATGATTTCCGATTTTGGATTTGCGATTGCCGATTTGCCCTCGCTAAAATCACAAATCGGCAATCGCAAATCGAAAATGAGTCACGGGTCATACTGCAATAGAATCTTTCGTTTACAGAATCTCAGTTTTATACAATCAACATAGTTCCTCGCATAAATTTCACTTAATTAAAACGCAGAGCGATGAAACTTACTGAAATCCAGGATCTCATCAAATTCGTGGCCAAATCAGGGGTCAGCGAAGTAGAGCTGGAAACCAAAGACGTTAAGATCGTCATCAAAACCAACAACGGGAACAAGTCGTCGAAAGGCGATGCTCCCGCGGTTTTTAACCCGGCAACTCCCGCCGTTCAGCCGGTGACGCATCATGTTGCACAGGTGCAGCCGACAGTACAAAACACACCGGCAGCAGAAACCAAAGCGCCCGAAACGAAGAAGGAAAATTCCGCTTCAGCGGACGCCGGAAACTTAGTCACCATCAAGTCGCCGATGATCGGCACATTCTACCGTTCACCCGGTCCGGACAAAGGCGTTTTCGTAAACGTAGGCGACGAGATAAAAGCGGGCAAAGTCATCTGCATCATCGAAGCGATGAAACTGTTCAACGAAATCGAAAGTGAAATCGGCGGCCGCATCGTAAAAGTGCTGGTTGACGACGCCACGCCGGTGGAGTATGACCAGCCGCTGTTCCTGGTAGAGCCTGCGTAAAACCGCGGGTCTCGACTACCGCTCGACCTGACGCGGTAATCGGTATCAGCCGGCCCGGCACAGCTATATACTCCGTTTGATATGACGGGACTGTACAAAACAGGTAATTGTTCGTCTGTTTGGTTTTCGAATATTGTACGGCTTAGTCGGATACGTGTTTTTTAAACGTTATTCCTTATGGCAAAAGACAAAATGTTCAAGAAAATATTAGTAGCCAATCGCGGCGAGATCGCCCTGCGCATCATCCGCACCTGCCGGGAGATGGGAATCAAAACCGTGGCGGTTTATTCCACGGCCGATAAAGAATCGCTGCATGTGAAGTTTGCCGACGAGGCCGTTTGCATCGGACCTCCGCCCAGCCGCGAATCGTATCTCAATATTCCGAACATCATCGCGGCGGCGGAAATCACCAATGCCGATGCGATTCACCCGGGCTACGGATTTCTTTCGGAAAATTCGAAGTTCTCGCGTATCTGCAAAGAGCACGGCATCAAATTCATCGGCGCCACGCCCGAGCAGATCGATGCGATGGGCGACAAGTCGAACGCGAAAGACACGATGAAAAAAGCCGGTGTTCCCTGCGTTCCCGGCAGCGAGGGCCTGATCACGGATATGGACGAAGCGAAACGCACGGCCATCGAAATCGGTTACCCGATCATCATCAAAGCTACTGCAGGCGGCGGCGGACGCGGCATGCGGATCATCTGGAAAGAAGAAGACCTCGAACCGAATTTCGAATCGGCGAGCAAGGAAGCGGAAGCCGCGTTCGGAAACGGCGCGATGTACATGGAAAAATACATCGAGGAACCGCGCCATATCGAAATACAGGTTGCCGGCGACCAGTACGGGAAAGCCTGTCACCTGAGCGAGCGCGATTGCTCCATCCAGCGCCGCCACCAGAAACTCGTGGAAGAAACGCCTTCGCCTTTCATGACGCCCGAACTGCGCGACAAGATGGGCGATGCTGCTGTTAAAGCCGCACTGGCTGTGCAGTATGAAGGTGTGGGAACGGTGGAGTTTCTTGTAGACAAACACCGGAATTTTTATTTCATGGAAATGAATACGCGTATCCAGGTGGAGCACCCGATCACGGAAGAAGTGATCGACTACGACCTGATCCGCGAACAGATACTGATCGCCGCCGGCGTTCCGATCTCCGGGAAAAATTACTACCCGCAACTGCACGCGATCGAATGCCGCATCAACGCGGAAGATCCGTTCAACAATTTCCGTCCTTCGCCGGGGAAGATCACCGTGCTGCACACGCCCGGCGGGCATGGCGTACGCGTGGACTCGCATATTTATGCCGGGTACACCATTCCCCCGCATTACGATTCGATGATCGCCAAGCTGATCACCATGGCACAAACGCGCGAAGAAGCGATCGCCAAAATGAAACGCGCGCTTAGCGAATTCGTCGTGGAAGGTGTGAAGACGACGATTCCGTTTCACCTGCGCCTGATGAACGACGAGAATTTCCTGAAAGGAAATTACACCACGAAGTTTTTGGAGAGTTTTGATTTGAGTGAGTAAATCAAAATCTTTTTGAGTAATACAAAAAGCCGTACCGGGAATTCCGTGCGGCTTTTTCTTTTTCCGGCCGGGGCTCAAAATATCAATCCGATAGCTATCAGAGGCAAAACGCTAAATGCCAATTTTCAAAGTTCGGTTGCCTTTGATATTTAGCGTTTAACATTTTGCATTTGACATTTACCAAAACGACGAGGAAAACATTCTCCAAAAAAAGAATTACCTTATCACACTGATTTCTGAAAAAACATCAATAGGAATACGTTTCACCATGAGCCGGATACTTTTTCTTTTTGTTGTCGTTTTATGCTGCAGCAGGTTTTCCCATGGCCAGCCCGTTCAGCAGCCGGTCTTTCATCATTGCAGAACCAGCGAAGCAGCCGCAACGTTTTATGAACAACACCGGGAGTTTAAAAGTGAACAGCAAGCTTTCGAAGAATTTACAAAATCATTCCCGGCTCCTGCTTCGGCGGCGGGCGTTTGTTATGTCATTCCCGTTGTGTTTCATGTTTACGGCACTACCCAGGGCGGTTACCCGGTCAACCTGTCCATCATACAGGGCGCGCTGAATATGGCAAACGACGATTTCCACGGACTCAACAGTGATTACAATTCGGTGCACACCCAGTTCATGGGCATCCGCGCAGCTATGCCGGATATTATTTTTGCACTCGCGCAGATCGATCCCTCGGGAAATGCGACAACCGGAATTATCAATCACCCGGTAGCTGCCGGTTTCGGAAACGGTTCGGGTTATGATTCCCTGATTCAAGCCGACGCCTGGGATAATTACAAGTACATGAACATTTATGTCATGAACGATTTGTATGACGACGGCGTAACGAATAATTCCGGCATCGCCTGGTACCCGAACAGCTGGATGAGCAACAATAACCTCGCGCGTATAGTTTATAACGGCGCTTACCTTGGCGTAAACTGTAACAGCTGGCAACCGGAATTTGCATCCACGCTCACGCACGAATTCGGTCACTGGCTTAATCTTATTCACACGTTCGACGGAGGTTGCACAGGGAATAACGATAATGTAAGCGATACGCCGCCCTGTGATTATTTCCTGGACAATTACGGCTGTCATCCGTCGAGCACCGCCAGCACACCGATCAGTTGCGGAAATTTAGTCAACGCGGAAAACTATATGGACTACAGCGGTACGAGCGGTTGTTACCGGATGTTTACACAGGGACAGGCGACGCGCATGTACGCGGCGCTCCAGCATCCCGCGCGCATCACGCTCTGGCAAACGTCGAACCTGCAGGCGACGGGACTTACAAATCTTTGCATCGGAACAGGAATTGCTGCTGCACCCGCTTCGCAGATCAACGTTACCGTTTTTCCAAACCCGTCTGCAGGACAGTTTACGCTTCATCTCAACGGAAGTATGAAAAAATTACTCCGGCTTGAAGTAACGGATATGCTGGGACGCCGGATTTTTGAAAAGCAAATAACCGGTGAAATAACGTTCATTGATCTTTCCGCACAGCCGCCGGGAATTTATGTTCTTCGCCTTTCCGGGGAAATGGAAAACCGGGCGATCAGGTTGGTGCGGGAATGAGTGAATTGTATTTTCTAAAGTGTACGCAGTCCCGACTCGGTGAGTCGGGACTGCGTGTTTGGTTCAGACTTTACCTGCGAAGCGCCCGGTGTTATTTTTTACACGATCAAAGAGAAACGATTATTGTTGAAGAATGAGCTTGCCGCTGAAAGTGTGTTCTTTAACATCCGTGGCTCTTAGGTAGTAGATACCATTGGGAAATTGCGACAGGTCAATTTCCTGCTCATTGCCCAAATATTTTTTAGAGAGCGCCACCCGGCCCTGCGCATCATATACTTCTAAATTGATCAGCGAATTTGCTGAAACAACTTTAAACTTTCCGGTACTTGGATTAGGATACATCCTGATCAGCTTATCCGAAATTTCCGGTGTTGCCGGAGCAGGTGCAGGCGGTCCTTCCAGGCGCTGGCCCGAATTGCAAAGCTGCGGATCGATATGAAAGAGCAGGTTTGCTTTTTTTTGGCAGGAGAAACCGGGATTTATGGTGATACTTTGCGATGCGCGCAACTCCAATTGGTTGAATTCCGGAACGAACATATTGCTGCCGGTTGTTTGTATTCTTCCACCGGTTTGAACATTGTAAGAAGATGCTATTGGACTTTGCCACACATACGACATATCAAACTGATCAAGATTATTCAGAAACACATCCCCGCTGCACGGCTTTTTCATCCAGCATTTGATGTACTCTACTTCCATTTTATTCGGGAATATTGTTGATTCATCAGGTAAATATATGCCTGCATCCCGGGTATCAAGCGCTGTGTTTGCAATAATGTGCATAGGCTCGCCTGTGGGATAAGCTTTCGCCTTATACACCGGCAAAGGTCCAGAATTGAGCGCACTGCAAGGCACCGGGAAAAGCGGGACAGGGAAAGACAAGTATCGAGGATAACGACGTACTAATATATCGTCGGTAAAAAAAAGCATTTCATACTGATCCCATTCGACGGCAAATTTGTGCTGAGCAGCCGAAAAATCCGGCCCGGTAATGCATTGCTGACAGCCACCTCCCCCTGAATTATAATCATGATGGATCGTGATACACTGATTTGTGTACTCGTAATCCCAAAATTCAAATATGTCAATTTCATTATAATTACTTTTATCCCCATCAAATGCACTCGTATGAAAATTCAGCCAGAATGCCGGCCAGAATCCTTTCGTATTTGGTATACGGCACTTGATTTCGAATCTGCCGTGATCATACCGATACCTGGAAGTAATAGCGGAGACCGAATATGGAAACTGCCGGTAATTATGTAATCCATCCGGCATCATCAAATTGGGATCCGGTGGGTCAGGAGCGTTACTGTATTCATCATAATACCCCCAAACCGGGTCGTCATCAATCATCAGGTTCAATTTTCCATTGGCGACAACGACATTATTTTCAACAAAATGTGAGAAATGATTCCCGGAACTGTGGAGTCCTAAAACGGAAGGCATCCATTTGGTCAGGTCAAGTTGATTTCCATTAAATTCGTCATCCAACACAAGCACCCATGGGTTTTCGTTGCATGTTTCATTTTCGTCATATATAATTGCCTCTATCGCACATGCCTGCGCATGAGTTTCCTGCGAGGTTGCTGTCCAGAGTATTAACAGGAGTGCAACCGGTATAATTTTTTTCATGGCCCGACGTCTTATTGTTTGATCAATTTTCTCAATTCTTCGTTTTCCTTTTTCAGATCGATTACGGTAAGCCACAGCTCTTCGATCTGGCGAAGCAGGGTAGCATCCATTTGCCCGAGATCAATTCCATTGGCAACAACTTCGCTGGCAGCCGGTACATTGGGGAGATGCTGATGCTCTTTTACATAGCGTTCAATATAATCGAGTGAATTTCTTTTATATTCTGGAGCAAATACATAATCCGACCAATCCAGGCTTCCCTGCAGCGCCACTTTTACTTTTTCAGTGAGGATTCCTTTTTCCACATAAAGTTTGTATGCACTGTTATTGGGATTTGATTCCGCAATGCCTGTCGCGTTAGCTACGTAACCGATTACTGTTGCGCCATTGGAATGAACCACAAAAACATCCTGGCCCTGTTTGCTCACAGCTATGGCTTTGCACAATCCGTTTGTCCCCTGGTGCTGGTAATGAATTCCGTACGACCAGTCAGGGCGATCAGCCGTAATATTGATTCCTTTGTGTCCACCGATTGCATTAATATCCAGTTTGGCAGTCGGAGCAGTTGAACCGAGCATTGACAATCCAACGTAACCCGTTGTTCCCTGGATCAGAAAACGGTTATTCTGATTAACCGGAGCGGAATAATCATAAATCATAAAATTTCCAGATCCTTGTGTGTTACCGTTACCTGTTGAAAACAACGTCCAGTTATGACCACCTGCTGTCGTATTATACAAACCAAGTACCGCACCATGTGCGCTTGTTTGCGTAATCCGTATTCCATCATTTGCGACAGTCGTGTACAAATCAAATTTGGTCAGCGGCGCCGTAGTATTTAAACCTATTCTTCCGTTGTTTGCGATCATGAATGGCATTGTAAAGGACGTGTTATTGTAATTGTATTCTCTTACTTCCAGGTAGTTGCCCAAAACCTGTGGATTTGTGCAGACAAAACTCCCCGGTTTGCTCAGCAGGAGTGAAGGAGTAATTCCGCCTGAACTGCAGATCGGGAAAATTTCCAGGTTTCCGCGCGGCACCGATGTTCCGATTCCAATCACCGAAGTTGTACTGCTTTGTACCGGTCCCGGTGTATAAAGTGTCTGTGCATCCGATGTCTGGTTAATGCCGATGATTGTCGCTGCAAGGGCAATCGTTTTAAATGTTGTTTTCATTTTTCCAGGTTTTATATTTCTACTCTCTTCCGGCTTTTCAATATTTTCCGGTATACAGCATAAACATACTCCCGGAAAACAAGTAACAAAACCTCCCCTGCGCAACTGTGTATGGCAATTGCGTAAGCGTGTTAAAAAAGTAATTGTGGGGAATTTTACCTCACACCCCGCGCGCAAATCCCGCCATCTGTTCCATGAATTCGTCCTTCTTGCGTGCGGAAACTTCGATCTGTACTCCGTCGGCCATTTCCACGAAACCGCCGCGGCCTTTGATGTAGCGCTTTACGTGCGCGAGGTTCACCAGGTGTTTGTGGTGGGTACGGACGAAAAAAAGACCGGAAAGCAAGTCTTCGAAATGCGACAAGTTGCGGGAAGCGAGAAATGTTTTTCCGTTTGTGAAATATACTTTCGTGTAATTCGAATCCGCTTCGCAGCGGATAATCTCGCCGATTTTAACGACTGTGAACCCATCGATGGAAGAAAGTACGATGTTCTCCGAAGTTTTGTGATTGAACGCTTTCCGCGCAATATCGATCCGGTGATCGCGTTCGGTTTCCTCTTCCCGCGAAATCTTCCCGCGGAAACGTTTTACCGCAGCCTGCAGGTCCTGGAAATTCAACGGTTTCAGCAGGTAGTGCAAAGCCGAAAACTGGAAAGCGCGAAGCGAGTGTTCTTCAAACGCCGTTACAAAAATCACGTCGAATGACCTGTCCCTGCACTTTTCCAGCACATCGAAACCGGTTCCGTCGGGCATGAGAATGTCGAGGAAAACCAACTCGGGTTTCATTTCTTCGATTATTTCCACGGCGCGTGTCGCCGATCCCGCTTCGCCGATAATTTCCACTTCGGGACAATAGCGCTGCAGCAGGGTGCTCAGTGCGCGCACGCTTTTTTCTTCGTCATCAACCAGGATTGTTCTCATGCTCGTTTTTCAATTGTCTTTTATAGTTATAACGCCGGTAATACAGATGGTTACACGGGTGCCGGAGGCTTCTCCCCGGTCGTCGTGCAAATCCTCCACCACAGCAGTAACGTTCAGTTTGCTTACACGGTTCAGGATATCGATACGTTCTTCGATATTTTTCATGCCGGTAGACTCATGCTGCTTCCCTGCTTTCTGTTCCAGCGCTTTTTTCCTGCCGATGCCGTTGTCCTCGATCACGCAAACCAGTTCGTCGCCTTCCAGCCAGAATTTCAACTGCAGCCGCGGCGATTGATCTTTGCGGAGAAGAAGTCCGTGCCAGATCGCATTTTCAGCATACGGCTGGATGAGCATCGGCGGAATGTCAATCGCTTCGGTAATAACGTCGGGAGCAATGTCGATCGTATAGATGAAGTTTTCCCCGAAACGCAATTTCTCCAGGTCGAGGTAAAGCCGCAGGGTTTCAATTTCCCGGGCCAGGCTGATCGTGTTTTGCCGGGTGTTCTCCAGGATTTTCCGCATGAGATTTGAAAAACGGCTGAGGTACAGGTGCGCGGATTCTTCATCGTGCTCGAGAATGAAATGCTGGATCGAATTCAGCGAATTGAAAATAAAATGCGGTTTCATCTGCGAACGCAGCGTCTTCAGTTCCGCCAGCAGCATATCCGACGTGATGCGTTCCCGCTCTTTCCGCTGGCGCAGGTAATATTGTACGGCCAGCCAGATCAGTACCAGTGCCGACAAGATGACCATGCCGCGAAACCACCATGTTTTCGAAAAATGCAGCGGGATCGAAAACGCCATCTCCGCCGGTTGCGCATTCCAGGTTCCGTTTTCATTCATCGCCGAAACAAGGAATCGGTAATCACCGGCCGGAAGGTTAAAATACCGCACCGTTCTTTCCCCGGTATAATGCCAGTCGGTTTCATAACCGTCAAGCCTGTAGCGGTAATTTACCTGGCCCGGGCTGTTGTATAAAAGACCGATGAAACTGAACGCAAGGTTGTTTTCATTATGCAAAAGTTTATCTCCCGGTTCGAACGAACGTTCATTGGCCAGCACGACATCAATATAAACAGGCGGTACATGCTGATTGAATTTCATTTTATGCACATCGAACCAGGCTAGTCCCCGGCCGGTGGCCAGCAACAGGATATTCTTATAACGAACAGCATCATTCACCAGGTTGGAAGGCAACCCGTGAAAAGTATTGATCCGGCTTATGCTGAAACGGAGCGAACGGCCTTCGCGCTTTATGGCTATACGGTTGAGCCCGTTGTTCGAGCAGACCCAGATAATACTGTCTTCAAGCGCGAGCCGACCGCAGAGATCCGATGTTAATCCCGATGAAGCAAGCAGGTTATAAATACTGTCCCCGTCAAGAATGATCAACCCGCCGCCGCGCGTGGAAACCACCAAAGGTCCGCGAGGTAACTGGCCGATGCTGGTGACGCGTTGCCTGAACAAAGAATCATCCGGGCGATACGGAACGGTGCGCCCGTTATTAAAAAAATACAAACCGTCCGTCGTTCCTATCCAGTAAACGCCCTTGTTATCGGCAGCGACCGCCGTGCAGAATTTTTTAAACCCTTCTTTTTTCGAATCGTAGATAAGTGTCCGCGTGCTGTCGAAAATCCCCCAACCGGAATTTGAAGCCGCCAGGAATTTGTTCCCGGCAAGCCGTGCACTGCGGATGAAATCCAGGTCCCTGTATAAAAATATCTCTTTCCCGATATCCTCAGCATGGTTTTTTCTCACGAACTCATCCGCATCACAGATAATACCGCTGAAAAAAATTCGGTTCTTCGCTTCATCGACAAAAAGATCGTGTACTACACTTCCGCGAATCATTTGTCCGAATGCCCGGGATACGGAATCCGGCGCTCCTGCACGGAATGAAAGGTGGTAAATCGCACTGCTTTTGTCAACGGCAAAAATTTTATCCCGGCACACGTTCACAAGAGTAAGTTCTCCTGCAAGTTTTTGATGCCTGAACATCCCGATATCCGCAATAAAAAACACGCCCCGGTTACCGGTGGCAATCCAGCAATTGCCGCGGCGATCCATGTGTGAAGCGTTGACCTGCATGTTATTATAGTATTGCAAAACTTCATCGCTGCCGGGAATATATTGTCTCAAGCCCCGCGAGCCGATCCAGTATGTTCCGTCCGCATGTACATCAACATTCGCGATGAGTTCCCCGGCAGGCAAAAATATTCTCCGGGTGATTTTCCCGTTTTGCAGTTCGGCAAAGGCATTCTCATAGCTGAACATATATGTTCCGTTATGCCGGCGGGCCGCACGCGATAAGGCCCGGGTATCCGGTCCCGCTTTCTGCTGCATATGGAAAAGCCAGGTATGATCATGAAAAACCAGGCTGTCGCCGGGATCGTCCTGTTCATTCCAGCCGTTGTCCATATCGATGCCGGAAATAAAAACACCGCCGCCCAGTTCGCGTATGAATGCATTGAAGCCGGGGCGCAAACGAATCCGTTCGATTTTACCGGATACATGATCCTGCCGGTAAAGACCGAGCGGCCTGCGGATGTTCATGAACCATAAATCACCGGCGGAATCAATGGCGAAATTCTGGATGAAATTGCGACCGAGAAACTTTTGAAGGCTGTCATTATACTTATACGGAAAGATGCGCCCGTTCTCCATATAACACAATGCGCTGTTGAACGTGCGCATCCATACGCGATGTTTTTGATCTTCGAAAAAACCGAAAACCGTATTGTGCACCAAACCGTCGCCGGTGGAATAATTGGTAAAACGGTAACCATCGAAACGGGAAATGCCGTGGTCGGTCGCGAACCAGATGTACCCAAGGCTGTCTTCAAAAACATCGTACACTTCGTTGGAAGGCAGGCCGTCCTCTACCGTATAATTTGTGTAAACCGGTTCCTGCGCGGGCAGCGATCCGCAGAAAATTGCCGAAATCAAAAACAATAAACAACTGCTTGCCCGTTTCAACATAAGGAATGTAAATTTAACCCAAATCAAGCGTTAGAAAATTATTCGCTGCTGTATTCTTTTTAACGAACATATTTCTAACGTTTGGACTTGAGAATCCTCCGAAGGAGTCCTTCGGACCGATAGCATACGTTTCCTTCAATTAAATTTTATTCACTTCGGAGCAGTTGTCATGCAGAGATTTTCGTAGCTTGAACACAGCTTATGCTCCGACGAATCCTCTTCACTCCCATCGCACGCAAAATCAGCCGCGGCCTGTACTTGCAACTGCAGCACAGCGGCAGGTTACAGGAAGAACTGCTCATGCGTTTTCTCCGCGAAAGCGCAAAAACCGTTTACGGGAAACAAGCCGGTTTCGAAAAAATCCGGAATTACGACGATTACCGGAAAGCCTTGCCGGCAGTGAGCTACGAACAGGTCAAACCGTTTATAAATCGTATCGCGGCAGGTGAGTCCGATGTACTCTGGCCCGGAAAACCGGATTATTTTGCACTTTCTTCCGGAACCAGTTCGGGTATCAAGCATATACCGGTTACCCGCGAATCGCTACAAAGCCAGAAGCGCGGCCGGCTTTTTCATGCGGCGAATTTTACTGCGCGGCTTGGACTGGGAGAAGTACACGACGGAAATTTCATACTCTTCGCCGACAGTCATCATTTCGTTAATCACGGCGAAATTCCTTCGGCGGCGATTTCCGCGATTCTTTCGTCGAACCTGCCCTGGTATGTGAAACGCCGCGATTTCCCGAGCCCGGAAACGCAGCAGATCAAAAATTACGACGAGAAAATCGCCGCGATGATCCGGGAAACAGCAGGACAGAAAATTACCGGTATCGTCGCGCTTCCGCCCTGGCTGATGATGTTCCTGAAACGCGTACCGGAAATCAGCGGTAAATCTTTTGCGGAAACGTATCCGCATTTCCGCCTGCTCTCCACCAGCGGCATGAGTTTCGAACCTTATAAAGCCGCCGTGCAGGAACTGATCGGGAAACCGTTTGCGCATGTGCAGACCTATCCTGCATCCGAAGGGTTTTTCGGATTCCAGTACGAGCTGAACGATCCGTCCATACTGCTGCTTCCGGCAAACGGTATTTTTTTCGAATTCATTCCCGAGGAAGACCTGGGCAGTTCCAGCCCGCGCCGGTTCTGTCTTTCCGAAGTGGAACAAAATATCCGTTACGGTTTGGTCATCACCACCAATGCCGGGCTTTGGTCCTACATGCCAGGCGACCTGGTGGAATTCACTTCGCTGCAGCCGCATAAAATCCGCATCATCGGCCGCACCGGCAATATGCTCAACGCTTTCGGTGAACACCTGACCACCGACGAATGTGAAATGATCCTCGCACAATGCTGCAGCGAATTTCAATGCAGCATCAGCGATTTTGTACTTGTGCCCGTGATGCAGCAGGGGAATGAACTGCCTTACCATCGCTGGTTCATCGAGTTTATGAAGCCACCCGCAGCTTTCCCCGCTTTCGCAGCGAAACTTGACGAACTGCTGGTGAACAAAAATCTGTGTTACCGTGATCTCATCCGCGGAAAAGCCATACAGGAGCTGCACATCAACGTTGTTCCCGCCGGAAGCTTCGCAAAACTGATGGAACAAAAAGGAAAAACAGGCACGCAGCAAAAAACAAAACGCTTCCCGGATACGGAAAGCGTTCGCTTTTTAGAAAATTATAGTCGCCGCAGCGAGTAAAAAAACGTCCGCTTAACCCGAACCAATTCTTCTCCGCAGGAGAAGAGTTGAAGTAAAAAATCGTTTGTCCCGAACCAATTCTTCTCCGTTAGGAGAAGGGTTGAAGTAAAAAAATGTTTGCACCGAACCAATTCCCCTCTCCTTCGGAGAGGGGTTGGGGTGAGGTCAAAACCCCGCCACAATCCCCTCGATCCGCGCATTCTTGATATGGATCGGGTTGATCATCATCACGGGAATCTGCGCATCATTCGTGATCACTTCACGTTCGTGCGTTCCGCTGAGCAGTTCATGCACGCCGCGTTCCTGTGTATTGATGACCACGATCAGGTCGGCGTCGATGCTTTCGGCGTACCTGATAAACTGTTTGACAAAATTTTTCTTTTCAGTTGCGTGACCGATGGTGCAGTTCACGCCGTTTTTCTTGAAGGCCACAAGCGCATATTCCGCGTTGCGTTTTACCGAATTGCGCAGGAACTGGTCCTCTTCGTGCATCACGAACAGGTGCACGTCGGATTTGTACGTTTGCGCCATTTTGATGGTCATCGCCAGGGAATGTTTATTTTCCTTCGACATGTCGACGGGGAAAACGATACGTTTGATCCCTTCGCGCGGCGAACGCTGCTGGACTACGATATACGGAGCGGACGAATTGGTAACGACTTTCACGGCGTGGCTGCCGGTAACATGCTGCATGCCTTTCACGCCATGCGTTCCCATCACGATCAGCGTAGCGCCGAGTGTTTCGCCCACACCGCCGATATCGTCGAAAATATTGCCTGTTTTTACTACGGGATGAATCAAAATACCCGAAGCGGCTTTTCCTGAAATTACCGCCTGGAGTTTGTCTTCGGCTGCTTTTTTGTCTTTGTCGCCGCCCACGACATGAAGCAGCGAAATTTCAGCACCGATCGTTTTAGCCAGGTTCAGGGCATGTTCGAGCGCGCATTCGCCCACTTTTGTGAAATCGGTAGGAACAAGTATGTGTTCTTTTTTATTTTCCATAGGACTGTTATACTGATGTTTTGATGATACTAAACTAAGAAGTTTCCGTGTTTGTTCTGACTACAGGCCGAGTAATTCACGGAGCTGGGCAATATGGTTCTCTTTCCCGGACTGCCGGTGCCGGCGTGCGGTATCGGTGTAAAAATTATGGTTGCTCAGGAACTGGTACTGCAACTGGTACCATTCTTTCATCGATTTGATGATGCCCAGGTGCAGCCATTCCAGTTTGAGCTGGTGGGCGATCAGCAGGTAATCCTCGCGGCCGAGGTAATCCAGGTCGGCGTCGCGGATGATCATTTCCAGGCGGTTCTGCGGTTTGTAAGGCAGGGCAGTGGCGAGGATGAGCGCTTTCACTTTTTCGACCTGGCTGCTGCTGTACCCGAAACCGGGCAGCATTTCGCCGGCGATGCGGGCACCTACCGGTTCATGATCGGCGTAAGTTTCCACGAAACCGAGGTCGTGAAACACGGTAGCTGCTTTCAGCAGGTCCAGCTCTTCGGAAGAAACCTGCTCGCCTTCGGCGATGTACCGCACGGCTTTCATCACGTCCTGGGTATGGCTGAGCCGGTGATAGTAATAGGTTTCGGGCAGCTCATCGTGGATGCGGGAGAGCGCGTATTTTTCAGCAGCTTCGTAATTCATATAATTACTGTTTACGGATGTATTCAGCAAAATACATTTCAATTTCTCCTTTGCCTTTGGCAGCAACTTTTCCGCGATAGGTGAAATCGAATTTGTCTTTCACCAGTTCGTAAGTTGTTTGCGAGACATTGACCTTTCCCACTTCGCCGCTGCTCTCCATCCGGGCTGCCGTGTTAACGGTGTCTCCCCAAATATCGTAAGCAAATTTCTTAATACCAACTATCCCGGCTACTACCGGCCCGGTATGAATGCCGATCCGCAGCTCAAAACCGGCCTCCTCTGCGAGCGTCGAGCGGAAGTATTCCATAAAATCGCGCATGGCCAGCGCGGCCAGCACCACCCGCTCGGCATGGTCGGGCTGGGGCCGCGGAATGCCGCCTGCAGCCATATACGCATCACCGATCGTTTTGATTTTTTCAATCCCGTAACCGACCATAATTTCATCGAAGGCGGTAAAACATTCGTTCAGCCGGGCGACCAGCTCCTGCGGCGATAATCTTTCGGAAACTGCGGTGAATCCCTGGAAATCCGTGAACAATACCGTCGCTGTTTCATAGCCACGTGCATCGGCATGCCCTTTCCGCTTGAGCTCTTCCGCCGTCTCAGCCGGGAGAATATTCAACAGCAGGTCGTCGCTTTTCTTTTTCTCTATGGCGATGGTCGCATTATCGCTGCGTTTTTGCCGGTAACCGCGCCAGGCCACTACCATCAGGCCTGCAAATACAACGGCAATGGCGATCAGCAAATCGCGCAGCAGTTCCGAGTTTTCCAGCTTTGCTGCATTACGTTGTAATTCCAGTTCTGAAAGCTGCTTGTCCTTATTCAGCAGCTCGATTTCTTTTTTGTTTTCCTCGTTCTGGTATTTCGCTTCGATCTCGGTATACTGCTGCGCCAGTTTGTCGTTAAATACCGAATCCTTCAGGCTGACGAAAAGTTCCCGGTTTTTCAGGGCTTTCTTATAATCACCTACCAGTTCATACGCAGAAGCCAGCGCATCAGCGACCTCGAACCCGTCATAATAGTTTCCCTTGGCCAGGTCGATTTCCAGTGCACGTTCGAAATAGTCAATCGCTTTGCGGTAATTTTTCAAATCAAAATGGCATTTGCCGATACCGTACAGCAATCTTTCCCGGAAGTACAGGTCCCCGATCTCGGTCTTCTCTTCTTTTTGCAGCACCTGTAAAGCTTGCTCAGGATTTCCGCTGGCCAGGTAGGCGTTGCCCATCGAAACCAGCGCGGCATACGCATTCGGGTGATTAAATAGTTTAAACCGGAGATAGGCCATGTTGAATGCGTTGATCGCATCGCTGTAATTTTTCCGCTCGACGTCGATATTGCCTTTCCCGATAAACGCAATGGCCATGAAAAACGTGTCTTTCAGCTCTTCAGCCAGCTTCACGGTTTTATCATAGGATTCATACGCCTTGTCTATATTTTTCATCCCGATGTACACATTACCGATACTGTTCATCACCTGCATCGTGCGGTATTTCAGGCCCAGCGAATCAAATATGCGGTATGCCTTCGTAAAATAGGCGATCGAGGATGAATAGTCTCCGCGCTTGTTGTAGCCCTGTCCCTTGGCGGAATAAGCCCTGCCCAGTCCTGACAAAAAATGGAGTTTGATCGCAAGCTGTGCCGCACGTTCAGCAGCGGCAATCACCGAATCGTTCGGCTCGGTCTTTAAGGATTCATTGGAAAGCTGGAGCAGGAGCAGCACCTTGTTCGTGTCTTCCTTCGCCGTCTTCAGAATGGTCCTCAGGCTGTCCGGTTTCCGCGACGACTGGGCGGAAAGAAGAAAAGGAACAGATGCGGTGAGGAAAAAAAGAAAATAAAAAACACGTTTCGAAAAAAGCAACCGGAAGCCGGTTCGAACAGTATCTTTTGGATTGTGCATGGCAAACAAATCTAATTCATTCCGGGAGATTTAATGGCGAATTTCGAATGCCGGATTTCGAATTATGAAGGATGATTATTGAAGCAATGTACTTCTTCATTCGGCATTCGAAATTCGGCGTTCGAAATTCCCGCATACTGTCCCGAAGGGATAACTACCTTGAAAGTTTAGGATACTTATGCCGTTTTTCCTCGGGCAGATCAACCGGCCCGGGCGGATCGTGCATGATGATCTCGGGAAACAGTTTGGTTTTAAAACCTTCGAAATCGCGCGCCCATTCCTTGTGATTGTAAACACAAACGGGGAGACAGATCGAACAGTAATTGTGCTTCGCGAAATACGGAAAGCATTTTCCCGTATCAACCAGATAACGATCATTACCGAGATGATCCTTCCCCGCTTCCGGGCTGCGATGATCGGGGATGGCTTTGGCCGGACAATAAATCCGGCAGGCTTTGCATTTGTCGCAGAACGCCGCGATACCGGCATCCACCGGGTGATCGGTCTGCATCGGGATGGACGTAACGACGCTGCCCATGCGGAAAAGCGGTCCGTGTTTGGGATGAATAATGGAACCGTGCCTGCCCAGCTCACCGAATCCCGCTTTCAGCCCGATCGGGATATGAAGCAGGTCGCTGTCGCCGATGGGATGCTCGATGCGGCAGGGATAACCGAGCGAACGGATCCAGGCCGCGAGTTTGATCACCGACTCGCCGAGCGAATAATACACACGCACACATTCGATCGCCGACTCACGCGAGGGGACTACCTGGAATTCCCGCCAGCGCATGTTTTGCCCGACGGCGATCGCGAATTTTTCGGTGACCGTTTTTCCGCGGTACACGTCCGACGGTTCGATCTCGCAGATACCGACCATATCCGAACCGAATTCGATCGCTTTTTCTTTAATGACTTTCGCCGCTTCCGCGGGAGAAGAAAATGTACGTTTCACCGGCGCCACTTCACCGTCGAAACGCAGGTACTGGTCTTCGTAAATTTTTTTGAGCAGGGCGTTCACCTCGTCAATACTGATCGTGCGCCCGCCGGCGGCGGCATACCAGTCATCCCATTGGAATGGCGGAGGTGATTGCTTTTCCATGGGATGGAAGATAAGAAAACCGCAGAAAAAATGCGGGGAGAAAATCAAATCCCGAACATTCCCGGGAAACCCCTTCGCAGCAACATCCCTGTAAAGTATGGTACTGATACGGTGCAGAGCGGTGGCTTGGGCGCAGGCACCGGGACAAACCAGCAATATTCCGGTTGATCTTAAGAATCAATAACGATTCATTATTGATTTTATTTTTTTTGACAGAGACCTTGCTTTTTTCAGATTAACAATATAAATATGATCACAATATGCATTGTATTTCAGAATCTGTTTATAACTAAATAATTATATTATTGTTCATTATATTAAAAAATAATATATTATTGCCTATAAACATATAATATAAAAACATGAGCTACGTAACACGAATTCTCACACAGCTGCCCTTCGGGCATATTATTGGCTCTCCTATGAAGGCGGCTATTGAAGCGCAAGCGCTTGCAGCACGTTCAACAGTGGAGTTCATCCAGGCTGTCGGTTTTAAGAAACAAAATACCGACGACGAAATGTTTCCGCCGATTTCTGCTGCATCAACCATACCTGATGCTAACTTCGAAGAAGTACGCTCCATTACGTTCAAATACAAGCAACAGAATGCAAATGGCACTGACCAGGAAGTCAGTCTTACCGTTCCGATTCTGACTATCATTCCCATCCCCTTCCTGCGGATAGACGAGATGACGATTGATTTCATGGCGAAAATGACGGAAGAGTATAAACACAGTAATACTTCCACGAGCGAATTCAACCTGCAAACCAGTGCAAGCGTTGGTTACAAATCGTTCTGGTCGCCGGTAACGGCCAATTTTAATGTATCGATGTCGTACAAACACAGTTCGACCAACCAGACGCAGAACCGTTTCAGCACAGAAGCCACCATGAATATACATGTGCGCGCGGTGCAGGATGCGATGCCGGCCGGCCTTTCGAAAGTGCTGACCATTCTTGAACAGTCGATTCGCTCGGCTCAGCAGCCGGTAACACCGACCAGCTGATGAAAGAAGGGCAAGCATTGGCGCAATTATTCAGTGCTTTTCTTGCGCAAGTAGCTGAAGCACGAATGAACGCGGATCAGTATTCTGCTGAAATCAGTAAGCAATACCTGAAAGATGATATACTGCGGCATTTTTCAGTTCCCAGGCTCGATATCGAGAACCTGACGGTGGATATGAAATTTGCTATCGGAACTTTTGACCCGGAAACGAATAAATTATCCGTCATCGTAGAAGCAGAAGCACTGCGTGAACTGAATCCGGCAGCCATATCCTCGTTTACGTTTACAACAAAAATGCGCAACTACACCTGGGTGGAAGGTCGACCCGAAGATGACGGGGGATTTAAACTGATTGAAACAACTTAAATGTTTTAATTGCTCGTCCAATGGCAAAAAAAAGTTACGGATTAACGGGAGGGCTTGACTCTAAAAACTGGATACAGGTAAAACTCGATGACGGTTCAAAGACTGTTTCAATAGCCAAATATACCCGGGTCAAAAACCTGAGCCACGCAAATGGCCGCGAAAGCTTTACAATTATTGACTGGCCGTATGCTGGCAAAAAAGCTTCTGTCAAGGAAATTTCTTCCAATAAATCGCGGTTTACCTGGCTTACATACGAATCGGGAGGAGTTATCACATTTGATAAGAGTAAAAAGCAACTCAAATTCGGAGGGTCTAAAGCCGTCAAAACATACACCGATCCGGACAATGAAATTAAAAAGGGGACTTACAAAATCTGGGTTCCCGATTATCCTCATCCTTTAGGTGACAAATACATTGTCGATTCTGTTTTTGCAACAATCTGGTTCCGTCTCGGTGACGAATCAAGTTCCCGTTATCTGCATGTCGGTAACGTAAGCGCCGGTTGTGTTTCGGTTGGTACCGACGGAACGGCCGGTAGCCAGGCTAAGGGCGTTCATCAACGGGCCAAATACACGGAAATCGCGAAGTATTTATTGCTGCGCAGGAAAAACGATAAACATTGCGGCATACTGAAAGTTATCTGAAGGCCCTGAAAAAAACACAGGCCTTTATTTTATTTTAAATATTCCTATGGCAACACAACTAAGACCGATCGTAACACTACCGTGGGGGGATTTAATCGGGGCTCCACTTATTGCAATGATTGAAGCCGAGGCCCTGGCGGCGCAAACCTCGCGAGATTTCATCGCATCGGTAGGTTTTGTTCCGGATAAAGACGGAAATGAAGATACATTCGGAAAACTGAAAACGGTTACATTCACTTACCAGAAACAGGATGTAAACGGGAAAACAATTACCGACCGTATTTCCATACCACTGCTTTCACTCATACCTATTCCACTGCTCCAGATTAAAGATGCCTCCCTGGAGTTTAATCTCGCTGTTGTTGATACGCAAAAAATCAACCGAAACCTGGATTTTAAATCTTCTTCGTCCTTTTTCCGGAAAGAACAAACCGGCCTGGTCGGTATGATCACCGGCTCTTCCAAAGGGTCGGAAGACACGAAGACCAGCTTTGACATGAAAGTGAAGATCAACCTGGTACAATCCGATATTCCGATGGGCTTGCAGAAATTGTTTATGATTATGGATAACGCTGTACAAGGCTCTAACCTGGTTAACGGTAAATCACGTTGAAATGATTAAGGCCATAGTGTTTTTTTTCAGAACGCTTTTTTACTGGATTCTCCGTTTATTTGGCTGGACAGCGCCATCCGAAAAAAAACAGGACTCCGCGTCCGATAAAGGAAACAAAACGGCTTCGGCTGTCCCTGCAACTGCCGAAAATGCTGCACCTCTTGTTACTTTCCAGGAAGAAGAACGACCATACGAAGTAGCTGCCGAGGTTTCGAACGAACCCGGGTTGATTTGTCCCCGTTGTCGTTTTCGTATTCAGATTACCATTCCACAACTGCTTTCGGGGAAACCGGTTTATTGTACCAATTGTTTACTTGAACTGCAGATCGACATCGGAAGTTCGAAAGAATCGCTGGATGCGCTTCAGAAACTACAGAGCGATTTTGAGAAAGCAAACGCAATGATAAGAGACGCGCAGCCGAACAATCAATAATATACGGGGGTCTCGTTGAGGGATGGAAACACTTTCAAGTCCTATAAGCTGAACTTCAAATATTGATTTTCGCTGACTCCAGCACCATCTCTTCTGCAGCAGCGGTAATCGCAGCGGCATCGAAACCGCATTCGTTCCACAGCTCGGGTTGTTCGCCGTGTTCGATGAACCGGTCGGGAATACCGAGGCGTTTTACTTCGGCATGGTAGCCGTGATCGGCCATGAACTCCAATACGGCGCTTCCGAATCCGCCCTGGATGCAGCCGTCTTCCACGGTAATTATTTTATCGAATTTCGTAAAGACTTCGTGAAGCATTTCTTCATCGAGCGGTTTCGCGAAACGCATATCGTAATGCGCGGCGTCCACCTGTTTTTTCTTCAGCGTTTCACAGGCTTCCACCACGAAATTCCCGGGATGCCCGAACGAAAGGATCGCGATGTGTTTTCCGTCGCTTACTTTCCTGCCCTTGCCGATTTCAATTTCTTCGAAAGCCGTGCGCCATTCCGGCATCACGCCGTTTCCGCGCGGATAGCGGATGGAAAACGGGAGCGCGTTTTTTTCGAGCTGCGCGGTGTACATCAGGTTGCGCAGTTCCTGTTCGTTCATCGGCGCGCTGACCACCATGTTCGGGATGCAGCGGAAGTACGCGATATCGAAGGCGCCGTGGTGCGTGGGACCGTCGTTCCCGGCAAGTCCGCCGCGATCGAGGCAAAAAACCACATGCAGTTTCTGCAAAGCCGCATCATGCACCACCTGGTCGTAAGCGCGCTGCATGAAGGACGAATAAATATTGCAGAACGGAACAAGTCCTTGTGTCGCCAGTCCGGCGCTGAAAGTAACCGCGTGCTGCTCCGCGATGCCCACGTCAAAAGCGCGGTCGGGCATGGCTTTCATCATGATGTTGAGCGAGCAGCCCGTGGGCATGGCAGGCGTAACGCCCATGATCTTCGGATTTTGTTCCGCCAGTTCCACGATCGTGTGTCCGAAAACGTCCTGGTATTTGGGCGGCTGCGGATCGGTGGAATGCGCTTTGACCAGCTTGCCGGTATTTTTATCGAACAGGCCGGGCGAATGCCAGAGCGTTGGATTTCCTTCTTCCGAAGGTTTGAATCCTTTGCCTTTGACCGTGAGCACGTGCAGGATCTTCGGGCCGGGAATGTCTTTCATATCGCCGAGTACTTTCACTAAGCGATCCACGTCATGCCCGTCAACCGGACCGAAATAACGGAACCGGAGCGATTCGAACAGGTTACTTTGCTTGAGCAGCGAACCTTTCAGCGCATCACTCACGCGGGCGGCGATTTTCTGTGCGTCGGGGCCGAACTTGCTGATTTTACCCAGCATTTTCCAAACCTCGTCCTTTACTTTATTATAGGTATGCGACGTGGTAATATCGTTCAGGTACTCTTTCAGCGCGCCCACGTTGGGATCAATGCTCATGCAGTTGTCGTTGAGCACCACCAGCAGGTTGCTTTTTTCAATCCCGGCATGGTTCAAACCTTCGAAAGCCATTCCCGCCGTCATCGCCCCGTCGCCGATCACGGCAACTACGTTCCGGTTTTTCTCCTTTTTATAGCGCGAAGCCACCGCCATGCCCAGCGCAGCCGAGATGGAAGTGGACGAATGCCCTACCCCGAACGTATCGTATTCGCTTTCGCTGCGTTTGGGGAAACCGCTGATGCCTTTGTATTTCCGGTTGGTATGGAAAACTTCGCGGCGACCGGTCAGTATCTTATGCCCGTAGGCCTGGTGACCTACGTCCCAGACAAGCTGATCATACGGTGTATCGAAAATATAGTGCAGGGCGACGGTAAGTTCCACTACACCCAGGCTGGCGCCGAAATGCCCGCCTTTGACGGAAACCAGGTCAATAATGAACTGGCGCAGTTCCTTACTTACCTGGGCAAGCTGTGCAGGGTCGAGGCGCCGCAGATCGGCCGGGATATTGATCTGGCCGAGCAGGTCGCCCGCGTGAAACTCGTTATTGGAGGAATGTCCCATGCTGAATGGTGAACAAAGATACTACAAAAAAGTTTGAACAAATCCAGCTTTTAACGTGGAAATCAGGCATTTATTGACAGGCGCCTGTTAAAGCGTGTTAAGTACTGAATATTAAACCTTCGTATTTTTCAGGCATCATACCCGAAACGCAACGCTTATGTCCATCCGTACCCTCGTGCTCCTTGCCCTTTTTCTCTTATTGCTTGCCTGCCGACTCACTGCGCAAAACAAGTTTTATATTTCTGCCGCAGGCGATGACATCAACAACAGCGGCAACTCTTCCGGCGATGCCTGGAAAACGCTGCACAAATTGAATGCGTACATGCAGTTCCCCGGCCTGAACCCGGGCGATTCGGTTTTCCTGCGCTGCGGCGACACGTTCAGCGGGCAGCTCAACCTGGCTGATAACGGGAATCCCGGGACGCCGATCGTTTTTACCAGCTATGGCAGCGGCAGCAAACCGGTTATCGCCGGCGACACGACCCTGGCCGGCGCTTCGTTTACGCAAACCGGCGATACGTTTCACCTGAACACAGGCATCCAGGTGAAAAATCTGTACGTGAACAATACGCAGGCCATGATCGCCCGCATGCCGAACTCGGGTTACTATACGATGGATGCCGTAACCAACAACATGGGTTTCACTGATAATCAACTGCCCGCCGGAAATTATGCAGGAGCGACCGCATGTGTACGAACATCAAACTTTACCTGGGAAAATGCGCCGGTGGCATCCAATACATCCACCGCGATCACGTATTCCATCGGCAGTTCGTTTACACCTTCGGCCGGTTTCGGGTATTACCTGCGCGGAAAACGGAATATGCTGGATACCGCGTACGAATGGGTTTACGATTCGCAGCTGCATCTCTATGTTCCCGGCGGGCAGATCAGCGGGCTGACCATCGAAGCGGGCGTTTACGATTACGGCATCCGCGGCAACCCGAACAGGAACAATATTCATATCAGCAATATTCATTTCAAAGGACAGTCCGTGGATGCGGTGAATTTTACAGGCGTGAACTGCCAGCATATCGAAATCACGAATTGCACGTTCAGCCGCCAGCTGCGTTACGGAATTTTTCTCCAGGGTGATTTACTCACGGCCGATCAGAATGATTTTTACGATATCCACGGCAAAGCGCTTCACGGCGATACCTGCAGGAATTCCACGTTCAGCTACAATACGTTTAACCGCATCGGGCTTTTTCCCGGCTACGGCATCAGCGGCGCCGACGGCATGGCGGGAATCTCGCTTTTCCGTTCGGATTACTGCACCATCGCGTACAATGTGATCGACAGCGTGGGCTATTGCGGCATCCGCCCCGACGGCAAATACAATATCGCAGAGAAAAATATCCTGGATCATTGCATGATGCGGCTGAGCGATGCCGGGTCGGTTTACCTCTACGGTCCCGCTTCGCAGTATGTGACTGTGCGGAAAAATTTCATCACCGCCAGCGACGGTTACCCGCAGGCCACGCCGGCAACGGATTTCAAAACGCCCGCGATCTATTTCGATTTCTGGGTGAATCATTGTACGGCCGACAGTAACGTGATCTCGCAGCAGGCGCACAACGGCATGCAGCTTAATCCCGGCGCACAGGATAACGTCTTTACAAACAACATCGTTTACGGCGCCGGCGACCAGGGCATGATCATCATCGACAATACGAACGATATCCAGGCCAACCCGGTTCCGGTGATCAACAACCGCATCACGCATAACGTTTTTTATTGTCTTGATAATGATGCACGGTGCCTCGGCCAGGCCAGTAGCTACCAAAGCTGGAATACCGGCGTGATCGATTCGAATTACTATTGCCAGCCTTATAATGATACCGTTTGCACGCGCCTCAACCAGCAGTCGTTCCAGACAAACGGCTATACGCTCAACAGCTGGCAGGGACTCGGTTTTGATGCGCAAACCATACCGAGTTTTTACCAGTGGACTTTTCCCGCGAATTATTCGCAGCTGTTCAGCAACGACAGTGATCAGCCGGTGAACTACCCGCTGGGCAATACCGAATATTTCGACCTCGACAGTACCGTGTATTGCGGCAGCCTCACTTTGCCTCCCTGGTCGGCGCGTGTGCTGATCAGCAGCAGCAATCCCTGCTCTACCGGCGATACTGAACTTACTGCTGCCGATGAACTTCGCATTTTCCCGAACCCGTCTTCCGGCCTGGTTAGTATTCTTGCAGGAAGCGGCGTGAACATGCTGCAACTTTTCGATATCAGCGGAAAAGAAATCATCCGCAGGAATTATGAATCGCCGGCAAATGAAATCACGCTTGATCTTTCCGGGTATCCCGCAGGCATGTACCTTTTAAAAGTGAATGACCATACGATGCAGCGGCTGGTGAGGATGTGATTTTTTCCGCACGGCAACAAGTGCAACCGTTTGTCCGTTTACCTGTTTGATTTTACCTGCGGGTTTCCCGATCTTTCAGGAAAACGTACCTACTCATGCGCATCCCGTCTTTCAGGCTGATCGCCTTTTTGTTTTCCGCAGCCGCTGTAATCATGGTTGCTTTTTCAGTCAAGTCGCCGGAAAAGTCACGAAGCATTTCCGCTGCCAGGAAAAAAGAACATCGCGAATCGCCCACAGAAGCCCTGGATGCCTTGCAGTTTCTCTCGCTCAGCCGTTCGTACCCGAACGTGGATATTCCGCCGGATGCATACGGCAAGGCCTGGGAATTTTACCGGCAGCATTTTGCACCGGCGCCGAATCGTGCCGCTGCAATCGGGAACTGGACAAGCATCGGCCCGAACAATATGGGCGGACGTACTTTGTGCGTTGTGCTGCAACCCAACGATACGGGCACGGTCTGGCTCGGCTCGGCCAGCGGCGGTTTGTGGAAATCGACTACAGGGGGTATCGGTCAGAATGCGTGGACGTATGTCCCGATCGGTTATCCCGTACTTGGCGTGAGCAGCATCGCTTTTCATCCCACCAATCCGAACATCATGTTCATCGGCACGGGTGAAACGTACAATTACGGCACATCCACCAACGGCCTCACCGACCGCACCACGCGCGGCACGCACGGTATGGGCATTTTCAAAAGCACCGACGGCGGCCTCACCTGGACGCCCTCGCTCAACTGGATGTACCAGCAAAACCGCGGCATCTGGGAAATCGTTTTCAACCCGCTCAATCCGAATACACTTTATGCCGCGACAACCGAAGGTGTTTATAAAAGCACCGACCTCGGAGCAAGCTGGAATTCCGTGCTGAATGCGCAAATGGTGACCGATCTCGTGATCCATAAAACAGATACCGCCATACTGATGGCCGGCGTCGGAAATATGAACAGCACGGGCAAAGGACTTTACCGGACCACGAACAGCGGGCAAAACTGGAGCATCGTTGCCAACGGACTTCCGGCGAATACGCATGACGGCAGGATCACAATCTCCCTCTGGGATGACAATAATGATGTCGCGATTGCGCAGGTAGCGAATGCGTTCAACACCGTCGGCTTTTATACGACCGCGGATAAAGGATTGACCTGGACTCCGCGAAGCACGCAGGATGTGATGAGTTACCAGGGATGGTACTCCGAAGGCATGGTCATCAAACCGGGCATGAGCAGCAGTATACTCGCCGGTGGTGTCGAACTGCATGAATCTGCCGATGGGGGAAACAATTTTTCCACTACGGCTGGTTTCGGCGAATGGCTGCACTCCGATATTCACGATGTCATCCTCAACCCGCTGAACCCGGATCATGTGTATATCGCAACCGACGGCGGACTGTATCGCTCGAATGATTTCGGGCAAACCGTATACTCCTGCGTGGATGGTTATGTGACCACGCAGTTTTATATCGGTTCTGTTTCGGCTACCGACCCGAATATCGCGCTGGGCGGTTTGCAGGATAATTTCACCAACCAGTATCTCGGAACCAATTACTGGACGCTGGGCGTGCTGGGCGGCGATGGATGTTACAACGCCATCGATCCGACCAATGATTATACACAATATGCCGCGTACCAGAACCTGAACGTATTCGTGTCGTACGACCAGGGACAATCTTTCTGGGACCAGATCATCAACACGCCGGCCAGCGCTTTCGGAAATAATCCTGCGGCATTCCTCGCTCCGTATATCCTGGCGCCCTCGAGTCCCGCTGTCATGTATGCGGGAAGCGAAGACCTGAACAAATCCATCGACGGCGGAATGAGCTGGAACCCGCTCGGCAATACGCCTTTCGATCCCGACGGAAATGATATTCTTTCGCTTGCTGTTTCGCATACGAACCCGGATACGCTTTACGTAGCCACCGCGCCTGACCTCGGTCCGCTGAAAGTGTACCGGACGGATAACGGCGGAACTTCGTTCACTTCGATTACCGGTTCGCTGCCCAATCGTTTTCCTCGGCGCATCGCGGTGAATCCGCAGAACAGCAAAGAAGTGTATATCGTTTTCTCCGGCTTCGGAACCGGGCACGTTTTTAAAAGCACGAATGCCGGCGCCACCTGGACGGACATCAGTACGTCGCTTCCCGACGTTCCTTTTCATTGTCTTACCGTTGACCCGGATTATCCGAACATCATTTACGCGGGATCGGATTTCGGCATTTTCGCCTCGACAGACGGCGGAACGACGTGGACTGCGCACAATACGGGTTTCCATGATGCGACCATGGTTTTCGATCTCGTCATTTCTCCTTCGGACCGCGGGCTGATGGCTTATACGCACGGCGCAGGCGTTTACAAACGGAGCCTCAACGATCTCGTGGGCATTCAACCTGCCGGCGGATCCGTTTTCCTTTTTCACGTGTACCCGAATCCTGCGGATGAAAAAATAACCGTCGGTTTCGAAGGTCGTTCCGGGATGCTCCGCCTGCATGACCTGCACGGGAAACGGGTGCTTGAAAAAAATATCGTCCCGGGAGAGTCCGTCGATATTTCCGCTTTGCCCGCCGGCGCTTACCTGCTCGACCTGCAGGTGAACGGAAACCGCTCGGTGAAAAAAATCATGAAACGGTGATTCTTTTCTAAACTAAAAACGTTTTAAAATATACCACGGAACACAGAGGAACACGGAGACTCTGTGTTCCTCTGTGTTCTCCGTGCCTCCGTGGTTGTTTTTTTATCCCGGGGATTCCCGGGGCGGAATCCGAACGCAACGGCTCCGGCTAAACCTACATCTAAACGGTTTTTGCGGGTTTTTGTATATTTGATTTCACACAAACAAAATCTCCCTCGTGAAAAAAGTATCCATCGGAACGATCGCCGAGCGGCTGAAAGTTTCCAAAACACTCGTGTCACTTGTCCTCAACGACAAGGGCGACCAGTTCGGCATCAGTAAAAAAACACAGGAAGCGGTCCGTAAACTGGCCGAGCAGCTCGACTACCAGCCCAGCCGCATGGCCCGCGGACTGCGAACCGGCCGTTCGAAAATCATCGGGCTGATCGTGGCGGATATCGCGAATCCTTTTTATTCCCGCATCGCGCGCAGCATCGAAAATATCGCGGAACGTTCCGGTTATCATTTGATGGTATGCAGTTCGGACGAAATCCCGGAACGCGAACTGCAGCTCATCCGTTTGCTGAAAGACAGCCAGGGCGCCGACGGCATCATCCTCAGCACCACGCAGGATTCCGCCGCACCGCTGCTTCCCCTGCGCAAAGCCGGCTACCCGCTCGTGCTCATCGACCGCGACCTGCCGAAAATGGACAAAGGCTGCGTGCTGGTGGACAACCGCAAAGGCGCTTACGATGCCGTATCCTTACTGATGAAAAGCGGGCAGCGCCGTACGGCTATGCTCACCATCGGTCCCTCGCACCTGAGCAGCATCAACGAACGCCTGGAAGGCTACAAGGATGCGCTGAAAAAATTCAGTGTGAAATTCGACAAGAACCTGGTGAAAGAAATCGCTTTCGAACGCATCCGCGACGAAGTGTACCAGGCCATGCACGAACTGCTTTCGCCCGCCGTGGATGCGCAGGCAATTTTTACGGCGAACAACCACCTGGCTGTGGCCGCGATGGAAGCCGTGCGCCGCATGGGCAAACGTATTCCCGACGATGTGGCGCTGGTCAGTTTCGACGACGTGGACCTGTTCCGCCTCAGCGACCCGCCGGTAACCGCCATCGCGCAGCCCATGCAGGACATCGGCGAAAAAGCGATGGAACTGCTGCTCGAAATGATCGAGAAACCAAAAAATAAAGCGGAGAATAAACGGATCGTGCTTCCGACGACTTTGGTTTTGAGGGAATCGAGTTTGAAGAAGAAGTAGGTTTTCTTTTCACTTTGCCTTACGGTAATAATGTCTTTTGGAATTCCGCCCTGGAAGAAGCTTGAAAACATTGTACACCAATCATGAAGTGTCCGTCACTTTTTTCAATAGGATTCGTTCTGTTGCTATTCGCAAGTTGTTCTACTCATAATAACTCTGGAATAGGTTTATCGGAATTCAAAAAAAAGTTTCAGGATTTTTCAATACCAGCAGAAGACATTTATCCTGCTTCAAATGACCAGCTGATACGTGGAAATGCAAACTGGAAAGAAGATTCATGTGATTTGTACATGAAACTGAGCTACAATTTCGAGTTAGTAAATGACTCCAGCTTTTTTTTCATTCAAAATAATCTAACTCAGTTTAAAAATAAAGATGACACCAAATTGGGTTGGGATTTGGGCGGAACCATTTTCTGGACTGGCTTTTTGAAGAAGAAATTCTTCCGCGTAAAGGATTTTACAATATTCAAGAATTCCAGGATTAATGCCATTGGAGACTATTCCGAATATTCAGAGTTACCTATTGGTGATTATTTGATTATTGTTTTGCACGTGCGGCTAAATGATTTAATCATTCATTATGCATACCTAGTTCGCCCTGAACAAAAAGAAGATTTGTTGAAACAGGTTTTTAGCAGAATAAAGAATATAAAAAACAATACGTAAGATAGTTAGGATTCCACTTGCAAATTAAGATACCAATCGGTATCTTTGCGCATGAGAAACCCGGAAATCACCAAAAAAACCATCCTGAAAGAAGCGGGTATCCTGTTCAATACGCAGGGATACAAAGCCACTTCGATCAGTGAGATTGCCACGGCGACCGGTTTTACCAAAGGTGCAATCTATCGCCATTTCAACAACAAAGACGAACTGGAACTGGAAACGCTGACATATTTGACCACCATCATGCTGGTGAATGTGCGTGATAAACTGAAGCAGCAGCATACCGCCGGGGATAAACTGCGCGCCGTGTTCCGTTATTTCGAATCATACGTTACACAGCCCGATACCAAAGGCGGTTGTCCTTTACTGAATGCCGCCGTGGAGGCCGACGATGCACACCCGGCCCTGCGGAAAGGCGCTTTGAAAATTCTGAACCTGCTCCGTGAATCGGTGATGACCATACTGGATAACGGGATTAAACATAAGCAACTGAAACCCGGTATCGATAAAGAAATGTTCGCCACCGTCGCTATCGCTTCCCTCGAAGGCGCGATCATGATGAGCAAACTGCACGGCAACAACGACGATATCCGCCGGGTGATCAAACACCTGGAAAAACTTTTGAACGAAATCGAGAACTGATTTTTTTGTCTTTAAAGATACCGTTTGGTATCTAACAAAACGCAACATGAAAAACACCATCACCCGGTCGATCGGCATTTACCTGAATACGTTGTCGGCCATCGCCCCGCGTAAAGCAGGACGTGCGAGTTTCAACATCTTCTGCCACCCGTTCCGGGCGAAGCTTTCGGACAAGCAGCGGGATTTCCTGCAGTCGGCGAAACAGCCCGATCTCATCCACCGGGAAGAAACCGTGAAAACATACCGCTGGGGAAAAGGAAAGAAAAATATTTTGCTCCTGCACGGCTGGCAGGGACACAGCTACCGCTGGAGAAAATTCATTGAAGCCTTTGACCCGGAACTTTTCAGCCTGCATGCTTTCGATGCGCCGGGACACGGACTGAGCAGCGGGAAATTCCTGAACGTTCCTTTGTACAGTGAAGTCATTCAAAACATGATCGGCCGCATCGGCAAAGTGGATACGATCATCACGCACTCGCTTGGCGGGTTTTCCGCACTTTATACGTTTCACCACAAACCGGAACTGCAGCCGGAAAAAATGATCATGCTGGCTCCGCCCGGGGAAGCGCGCGAGTTTTTTGAATTTTTCCAGCGCGCACTGAAGCTTTCCGATCAAACCATCACCGCAACGGAAAAAAGATTCCGCGAACTGTTCCACGAAGGACCGGAATATTTTTCCGCGCCGCGTTTCGCAAAATCCATGACCGTTCCCGGCATGCTCATCCACGACGAAGATGATGAAGAAACGCATGCGGATAATTCGCGGCGCATCCACGAACAGTGGAAAGGATCGGAACTGCATATCACGAAAGGCCTCGGTCATAACCTGAGGTCGCCGGAAATCGTGAAGCTGGTAGTGGATTTTGCTACAGTTCCACAGCTTCCGCTTTAACCGCGAGTTCTGCTGATTTCAGCTCGTACTGTACGCGTACCAGCCGCGACAATACTTCCGCGAGCGTACTTTCGGCCTGGCGCACTTCGATCGAAGTCCCTTGTCCGAGGCGAAGCCGGTCTAAAGCGATACGTACATTTTCACGCGCGAGTGTTTCATTTTCTTTTTCCAGCTGCAGCATGCGCAGCCGGCTGTCGAAATTGTCGAGCGCATCATGCAGCCGCAGCGAAGCGGTCAGCCTCGCCTGCGCAAAACGCGCTTCCGCCGTTTGCTCGCCGATCTGCGCGATACGCACGTTGCGGCGGTTTGTCCCGGCGCTGTAAAGCGGAACGGATAAGGTGAGTCCGCCCTGCCAGCCGTAGTTCTGGCTGAGCAGGCTGAACCCGGCGGAGTTTTCCGTGTGACTGAAATTATATCCGCCGAGCAGGTCGAGCCGCGGGAGATAACCGGTACGCGCTTCGCGCAGGCTCAGTTTCGCAATGTCGAGCTCCAGTTTGAACGCCGCCAGGTCCGGGTTCGATGCGAGCATTTTTTGTTCCAGCGCTTTGCGGTCGGAGAGTACGCCGGCCGGGATGCTGTCGCTTACGTCGAACACCGCCAGGATATCGCGCGCGAGCAGGCTGTTCAGTTTCCGGCGGGCCGTACCGAGCGCCTGCTCCTGCGCGATGCGGTTTTCCTGCTGCAGGTTCAGGTCGATCTTCGCCTGGAGCAAATCCGTTTTCGGCGCAAGCCCGGCAGCCAGGCGTGTTTCGCTGATCAGCACGCGTTCTTTGCCGAGCGCGATGATTTCGTCCAGCGCTTTCAGCAGTTTTTTCTGCTGCACCACGTCGTAATAAGCGAGCAGGATATCTTTCGAAACGGAGTTGACGCGCGCTTTGAATTCATACATACCCTGGACCTGCATCTGCTCCAGCCGCTGTTTCGTGACGAACATTTTTGTCCCGTCGAATAATGTCCAGCTCAGCGCGATGCTGGACGAAAGATTGCTGCTCGTGGAATTGGCGGAAAAAATATCGTTGCCGTTGGAAAAACGCTGGTGAATACCGTCGTTCTTATCGAATGATGCGCTGCCGTTCAGCGTAACGGACGGAAGCATACCTGCCGCGCCCGGCGAATTGTTCACCGAATCGACGGAAGCTTCGCCGCGCGAGATCTGCAGGTCGAAATTATTTTTAAGCCCGGTGGCCAGCGCATCTTCGGCAGTAAGCAATCCCTGCGCAGGAACAATCCGCACAAACAGGAAAAAAAACGGCAGGAGGAAAAATAATTTCTTGATCATGATTCCACTTCGTTATCCGTTTGCTTATCCGAAGGTTTATCGCGGGCCGACAGGTAACTGTACATCGCCGGGATGACGTAAAGCGTAAGCACGAGCGAAAAAAGCAATCCGCCCACGATCACGATACCCAGCGAAGTCCGGCTTTTCGCGCCGGCGCCGAGGGCCAGCGCAATCGGCAGCGCACCGAGTACCGTGGCCAGTGTCGTCATCAGGATCGGGCGAAGCCGCGCTTCGGCTGCGTTTTTCACCGCCTGCAAACGTTCCGTTCCTTTCGCGCGGAGCTGGTTCGAGAATTCCACGATCAGGATGCCGTTCTTGGTCACCAAACCGATCAGCATGATCATGCCGATCTGCGAAAAAATATTCAGCGTCGCGCCGAAAATCCAGAGCGAGAGCAGCGCACCGGCCATGGCCAGCGGTACAGTAATCATAATAACGAACGGATCGCGGAAACTTTCGAATTGCGCGGCGAGTACTAAATAAATCAGTGCGAGCGCGAGGATCAGCGCAAAGGAAGTATTGGAAGAACTTTCCGCAAAATCGCGCGAAGGTCCGGCGAATTCCGTGCGGAACGTATCGTCAAGTTTTTCCGCCGCCAGTTTTTTCATCACGGCGATGCCGTCGCCCAGCGTTTTCCCCGGGGCAAGCGAAGCCGAAACGGTAGCCGATTTAAACCGGTTGTAGTGAAACAGCGAAGGCGGGTTGCTCGTTTCGCGGATAGTAACAAGTTCCGAAAGCTGTATCATCTGCCCCGTACGGCTGCGCACATAAAGCGAAGCGATATCCGACGGCTCGTCGCGTTTGCCGCGCTCCAGCTGCCCGATCGCCTGGTACTGTTTCCCGTTGCGGTAGAAATACGCAAAGCGTTGTCCGCTGAATGCGAGCTGCAGCGTATTCGAAATATCGAGCACGTTCACGCCGAGGTTCGTCGCTTTCAGGCGGTCGATCGTAATCGAAGCTTCCGGCTTGTTGAATTTCAGGTTCGCATCCACGTTGCTGAAAACGGGATCTTTCTGCGCAGCTTCCAGGAATTTCGGCAGCGTTTCGCGGATTTTTTCGAAATCGAGGTGCTGGATAACGAGCTGTACCGGCTGTTGCGAGCTGGACGACATCGATGTACTGATGGTTTGTTCCTGCGAAGTTAAAATCCGCGCCTCCGGGAATTTTTTCGCAATACGCGCGAGCCGGTCCGCGATATCCTGCTGCGTGGCTTCGCGCGTAGCCGGATCGGTAAGCCGCACGATCACGGTTCCGGAATTCACGCCCAGCGAAGGACCGCCGCCGCCTGCAGCAGTGAGGCTGAAAATCATGGACGCTTCCGGCACACTGTCGATCACTTTTTCCGTGAAGCGGTAAATGATATCGTCCATATAATCGAACGAGGTGCCTTCGGGCGCGATGACGGGACAACGCACCACGCTGCGGTCTTCGAGCGGAGCGAGTTCCGATTTGATCGAACCGCCGATGAAAATAATGATGCCCGCGCAGATGCCCGTCAGCGCCAGTCCCAGCCAGCGGCGGCGCATAAACGCTTCGAGCGAACGCCGGTACCCGTTTTCCATCGCACGGAAAAACGGCTCGGTCATGTTGTAGAATTTCGTGCGCTTGTTGTGTGCGCGGCTCATTTTAATATTCAGTACCGGCGTGAGCGTGAGCGACACCACGGCGGAAATCAGCACGGCGCCGGCTACCACGATACCGAATTCGCGGAACAGGCGGCCGGTGAATCCTTCGAGGAAAATAACGGGAATAAAAACAACGGCCAGCGTGATGGAAGTGGATATAACGGCGAAGAAAATTTCGCGCGTGCCTTCTTCCGCCGCGCGCATTTTATCCATGCCCTGCTCGATCTTCCTGAAAATATTTTCCGTCACCACGATACCGTCATCCACCACCAGCCCCGTGGCCAGCACGATCGCGAGCAGGGTGAGCACGTTGATCGAGAACCCGAAAAGGTACATGATGAAAAACGCGCCGATCAGCGAAACGGGAATATCGATCAGCGGGCGGAACGCGATGATCCAGTCGCGGAAAAACAGGTAAATGATCAGCACAACGAGGATGATGGCGATGATCAGCGTGTCCTGCACTTCGAGGATGGACTTGCGCACGAACCTCGATTTGTCCAGCCCGACGTCCGTGGTGATATGATCGGGCAGTGTTTTTTTGATCTCCTCGTACCGTTTGTAAAATTCATCCGCGATCGCGATGTAATTGGCTCCCGGCTGCGGGATGATGGCGAGCGACATGGCTTTCACGTTACTCAGCCGCGATACCGTTTCCAGGTTCTCGGGACCCAGCACGGCCTCGCCCACCTGGCGGAAGCGCACCACGCGGTTTTCGGACTGGGAGATGATCAGGTTGTTGAATTGTTCTTCCGTCTCCAGTTTTCCGAGCACGTTGATGTTAAGTTCCGTCCGGTCGCCGCTGATTTTTCCGCCGGGAAGCTGCACGTTCTCGCGGTTCAGCGCGGCGGTGATATCCTGCAGGGTGAGTTTGTATGCCGCCAGCCGCAGCGGATCGATCCAGAGGCGCATGGCAGGACGGCGCTGCCCGAAAATCCGCACCTCGCTCACACCGGGAATGGTCTGCAGTTTTTCCTGCAGCACGTTTTCCACGTAATCACTCAACTCGATATCGCTGAGCTTCGAACTCTGCACGGGCATAAAAATGATCGGGTCGCTGTTCGCATCGGCTTTCGAAACAGTGGGTACTGCGTCGATATCCTGCGGAAGATTTCTCACTGCCTGCGATACTTTATCGCGGACATCGTTCGCCGCTTTTTCCAGGTCGGAGCCGACTTCGAATTCCACGGTGATGTTGCTCGAGCCGAGAGACGACGACGAGTTCACTGATTTTATGCCTTCTATGCCGTTGATCGCTTTTTCCAGCGGCTCGGTGATCTGCGATTCGATGATTTCCGCCGCAGCGCCGGCATAATTGGTGCGCACGCTGATGTTGGGCGGATCGATGGCGGGATATTCGCGCACACCGAGAAACCCGAAGCCCACCAGTCCGAAAAGGATAATGGCGATGCTCAGCACGATGGAACCGACAGGCCGGCGTATGGCGATATCCGAGAGACTCATGCTTTGCGCAACTTACTTGACGGATGAAAATCTGAGCGACGCCCCGGGGCGGATGAACTGGATACCGGTGATCACGATGGTGTCACCGGCATTCAATCCCGAAGTGATCTGTACATTCTGCGCCCCGCGGATGCCCGTGGTTACTTTCACCGATTCGGCTTTTCCCTTGCGCGCCACGAGAACAGTTTTAAAACGCGCCTGCGGAATTACGGCCTGCGTGGGAACGACAAGTGCATTTTCACCGCCGTGCATGGAAATCGTGACCAGGACCGAAGCGCCCGCCACGAGTCGTTCCGAACGGCTGTTCACCAGCGCGCGCACCTGCATGCTCAGCGCGTTCTGTTCGATGCCTTCCTCCGTGGCGATCACGGAAGCCGTATATAAAGTCGTATCGTCTTTGAGTGTAAACCGCACTTCGCTCCCTTTCGTCATCGCCTGCGCATACGCTTCGGGTACGCTGAAATCGAGCTTGATCTGTTTGCCTGCGCGGATGGTGGCGAGTACGGTTCCCGGTGAAACATACGCGCCCGGGCTAACTTTGCGCAGTCCGACGGTTCCGTCAAACGGCGCGCGGATTTCCGTTTTCGCAATCTGCGCTTCAAGGTTTTTCACTTCGGCTTTCCCCATTTCCACCTGCATCACCACCTGGTCGTATTCTTCGCGGCTGATGCCGTTGACCGCCAGCAACTGCTTCTGCCGTTCTTCCGTAGCCTGTGCTGTTTTCAGCTGCACCTGCAGTTTGAGCAGTTGCGCCTGGAGATCGGCATCGTATAATTTAACGAGGAGCGTGCCTTTGCTCACCAGCGAGCCTTCCGGAAGATGGAGCATCGTAATTCTCCCGGCCACTTCGGGCATGAGTTCCACCTGCTCGGCAGGAAGCAACTGCCCGTTCACCTGCACGTTTTCGCTGACCGGCTGCGGCTGCACGATATAGCCTTCGATTTTGGGCGCAGGCGGCGGACCGTCTTTTTTCCCGGCGGGCGAATTGTCGCTTCCGCAACCCGCAGTGGCGAGCAGCGGAAACAGGAAAAGATAATATGCTGGCTTTTTGATCATGGCAGACAGAAATACTAAAGCGCGGAATCAAAGTTACGATCCCGCGCTTTAGTTAATTCATGTTATTTCGTTTTTATGCCTTTGCTTCTTCTTCACCGGCTACAGCGTGATTTTCCGGCCGGGCCTTCCTTCCGAAGGCACGCTTCAGTCTTGCTTTCGTGTTTTCCGACATCATGTACATAACCGGGAGCACGATGAGCGTAAGAATGGTAGCGAAACTCAAACCGTAGATCATCGTCCACGAAAGCGGTCCCCAGAAAGCCACACTGTCGCCGCCGAAGAAAATGTTCGGGTTGAATTCCGAAAGCAGTGTTCCGAAATCGATGTTCAGTCCCACGGCCAGCGGAATCAGTCCGAGGATCATCGCCGTTGCAGTGAGCAGTACGGGTGTCATCCGCGTTTTGCCGGCTTCGATCACGGCTTCTTTAAGCGGCATGCCGCGCTCGCGGAGGATTTCGATAAATTCCACGATCAGGATTCCGTTCCGCACCACGATACCGGCCAGCGCTACGATACCGATACCGGTCATGATGATAGACACGTTCATGCCGAAAATGGCCAGGCCGAGGAATACGCCGATCACGCTGAATAAAATTTCGCTCAGGATGATGACCGGTTTGCTGGTGGAGTTGAACTGCGCTACCAGGATAACGATGATCAGGCCGATGGAAGCAAGCAGCGCGCCGCCAAGGAAAGCCGCCGTTTCAGCCTGTTCCTGCTGCTGTCCGCCCATGCTGATCATTACGCCCGGGGGCAGACCTTTGTTTTTGAACGCGTTCATCTGCGCCGTTACGTTTGTAATCACATCCTGCTGCGTTTTCTGGAATTCCGCAAGAATATTCGATTCCAGCGTGATGATCCGTTTCTGGCCTTTCCGCTTGATACCGCCGTAGCTCATATCGTAGCTCACATCGGCGAAAGAGGAAATCGGCACGTTGCGGATCAGGCCGCCCATGTTCATATCACGATACGTGATTTTCATGTTGCGGATCGCGTTGATGTCGCTGCGCTGATCGGGTTTGTAGCGAAGCATGATCGGGTATTCGTCGTTTTCATCACGGAACTTGGAAACTTCCGCACCGAAAACCGAATTGCGGATTTCCATACCTACCTGCCCGGTGAAAATTCCTTCGCGGTTGGCGCGTTCACGGTCGAGACTGAAAACGATTTCCGGTTTGCTGGCCACTACGTCGCTGCGCAGGCGTTCCACACCGGCGATGTTGCAACTGTCGAGGAACTTCTTCAGGCGATCGCCGGTAGCAAGCAAGTCGTCCATTTTTTCGCCGGTGATCTCGATACTGATCGGTTTTCCGACGGGCGGACCGCCCTGCTCCTGTTCCACGATAATTTCGGCGCCGGGAATTTTATCTTCCGCAAATGATTTCTGGATACGTTCCAGTACAGCACGCGTGGATTTTCCCTTGCGTTTTGCGAACTGCGTGAAGGCCACGGAAACTTTCGCTTTATGCGGCTGGATCGAATTGTCCTGCGCCTGCGGATCTCCCGCACCGAAAGCCACGTTGGCGATCACGGAAGTCACGATGTCTTTATCCTCGCCCAGCAGTTTGTTGATGCGCTCTTCCACTTTCAGTGAAACCGCGTTCGTTTTCACCTGGTCGGTACCTACCGGCATTTCGATGTAGGCGTAAATAAAATTCGGCTCGGCCGTCGGGAAGAAATCAACTCTCGGCTGGCGTATGCCCAGCACAACGAAGGAGAGGAAGAACAACCCGATCGTACCGAATATGATCGTCTTCGGATGTTCAATCGCCCAGGTGAGTTTACGGCCATACCAGTTGCGGAAACGCGGCCAGGTTCTTTCCTGGAAAGCGAAAATCCATTTGCGCAGCACATAATGATGCAGCAGCACAAGCAGGTAAAGCAGAACGGCCAGGTTTCCTGTCCCGATGCTTCCCATGGCGTACGCACCGCCGGCAATCACGATGGAGATGATGCTGTAATTGCGCAGCCAGCGCGGCCAGCGCATATCTTTCGCTGTAGTGGAATCGTAATGCCGCATGAACTGTACGGCGAAAACCGGGTTGATGATGTATGCCACCAGCAGCGAAGCAAGCAGCGTGATGATGAGCGTGATCGGCAGGTAAATCATGAACTGCCCGATCATTCCGTCCCAGAAAGCGAGCGGGATAAACGGGGCCAGCGTGGTGAGTGTTCCGGAAAGTACAGGAAGAAAAACTTCACCCGCCGCCAGTTTGGCCGAACGGACAATGCCCAGGTCACGGTGTGCGAGGAATATCCGGTGCGTATTTTCGATCACCACGATCGCATCGTCCACTACAATACCGAGCGCGAGCAGGAAAGCGAAAAGCACGATCATGTTCATCGACCAGCCCATGGCGTAGATCACCATGAAGGCGATGGCCATCGAAAGCGGAACGGAAAGCGCCACGAAGAACGAGTTGGTGGCGCCCATGAAGAACATGAGCACGATGATCACGAGGATGAAACCGATGATGATCGTATTGATCAGGTCATGCAGCGTGATCCGCGTCTGGTCGCTCTGGTCGCCGGTGATGGTTACGTTGAGTTCGGCGGGCAGCGATCTGTTTTCCTGCATCTCGCTGATTACTGCGCGGATCTCATCCGAAGCCACGATCAGGTTTTCGCCGGCGCGCTTGATGATGTTCAGCGTAATGACATTTTTGCCGTCCAGGCGCGCGTAACTTTCCTGTTCTTTAAATCCGTCGGTTACGTCGGCTACGTCTTTCAGGTAAACGAAAGCGCCGGACTGCGATCCGACCAGGATATTTTTCAATTCTTCCACCGAGCGGAATTCCTTTTTCAGCGCGAGTGTGCGTTTCACCCCGTCGGTAGTAACCGTTCCGCCGGAGATCGCCACGTTTTCCGAAGCGATGGCGCGGTTGATATCACCGAGCGTGAGCTGGTAGGACTGCATCTTGTACATATCCACGTTGATCTGGATCTCGCGGTCGAGCGCGCCTACCATATCCACGCGGGTGATTTCTTTCATGCCTTCGATGCGGTCTTTCAGGCTTTCGGCGAAACGCTTCAGCTTGGCCAGGTCGTAATCGCCGGAAATATTTACGAACATGATCGGGAATTCCGAGAAATTGATTTCCTGCGCATCGGGACCGATATCGAGTTTGGCGGGAAGATCTTTCTTCGCGCGGTCGATCTTGTCTTTTACTTTGCGAAGCGCGTCTTCCACTTTCACGTCGGTGTTGAATTCCACCACCATCACGCTGAAATCCTGGAGCGAACTGCTGGTGATTTTCTTCACACCCGAAATCGCCTTGATCTGCTTTTCGAGCGGTTTGGCCACCAGGTTTTCCATATCGGTGGGCGAAGTGCCGAAATACGCCGTCTGGATATAGATGGTCGGTACTTTCACTTCGGGGAAACTTTCTTTCGGAAGTTTCTGGTAGTATAGTATGCCGGCGATCGCTAAAAAGACCGTGAGGATAAAAATGGTCGTTTTATTATCGATCGACCAGCTGGTCGGTTTAAATTCTTTTATCTTTTCTAACATAGCGCGAGTGGTTTAGCGCATTGATTCTACTGATCGTTTCTTGATTATTTTGCCTGGATAAGGTCATCCTGGTTGAGGTCGGCATAACCGTCAACAATCAGCTGGTCGCCGCTTTGCAGCCCGGACTGGATTTCAGCGGCGCCGTTGTACGTGCGTTCATACGAAACTTCGCGGCGCGCGGCAGCCAGTTTTCCTTCTTTGTTTTTCACAGCAACGAAAACGAAATTTTTGCCGTCGGCGCCCTGCTGAATGGCGGACAACGGGCAAACGATCGCCGAGTCGTTCTGGTAGTCGTTGATCTTCATCACGGCCACCATGTTCGGAACAACATCCGGTTCGCCCGATTTGATATTCACCTCCACGTTGAACGTACGGTTCAGTTTGTTGATGATGCGGCCGGCGTAGGTAATGGTTGCATCGATCGTTTTACCGGCATCAGGCAGCACGACCTGTACCGGCGCGCCGTTTTTCACTTTCACGATATAGCCTTCCGCGATTTCGCCTTTGGCTTTGAGCCTGCTCACGTTCACGATGCTGATCGTCGTCATTCCCGGTGCGGCCATTTCGCCGATCTTCAGTTTCACGTCATCCACCGTTCCGGCGATCGGCGATTTGATGCGCGTCATGTCGAGCTGTTCGGTGAGCGTGGCTTTTCTTTTTTCCAGCGCATCCACGTTGTTTTTCGCCTGCAGGTACTGTATCTCCGAACCGATTTTTTCGTCCCAGAGTTTTTTCTGCTTCTCGAAAATATTTTTAGCGAAATCGAGCTGCACCTGTACTTCCTGCAGGCCTTGCAGGTAAACGCCGTCATCAAGCGTAGCCAGCACCTGTCCTGCCGAAACGGCCTGGCCCGGGGTAACGTTCACGCTTTTTACAACGCCGGGCATTTGCGGGCTCGCGCTTACGCTTTCCTCCGCGTCGATGCGGCCCTGGATATCGATGGAATGTTTAAAGGTTCCGACAGTGACTTCCTGGAGCCTGACCGGTTTGCCTTCGTCGCCTTTTCCGCCTTTTTCCTTGCGGATATCTTCTTCGAGCTGCGCGATTTCGGTATTGAGTTTATCGCGTTCCTCTTTTTTCGCTTTGAGCTGATCGGCCTTGCTGCCTGCTCCGCCGCCGCAGGAAGCGAGAAGAACGAGAAGGGTAATTGAAGTGATGATCTTTTTCATATCGTTGGTTTGTGATGGAATGTCTTTGTTATTACTTGATAGTACCCGTTGCTTTGTCGTAATCCACTTTGGCGACGACCGCTTCGAAAAGCGCATTAAAATAATTGGTCTGTGCTTCTTTCAGTGCAGTTTGTGCATTCAGCACTTCCATGTTGGAACCTACGCCGGCGTCCAGTTTCTTCTTCGAGGTTGCATACACTTCTTCGGCCAGCGCGATGTTTTTTTTCTGCGTATCGAGCGACACGGAAGCATTCTGCAATTGTATGCGTGCATTGCTCACGTCAAGATCGATTACACGCTGCATCATGAGCAGGTCGTTCTGCGCTTTCTGCACCAGTATTTTATCCTGCTGGATCCGGTAGTTCGTAGTCATTCCGCTGAAAATGGGCAGGTTAAACTGGAAACCGATGATCCCGATCGGGTACCAGGGCTGGCTGGTGCCGTCGAGGAAATCGAATTTGGTGCGCTGCGCCTGTGCCTGCACGCTGCCGTAAAGCGCCATACTGGGCATGCGGCTGAAACGGTCTTTGCGCAACTGCAGGTTGTATCCTTTCAGCTGCGATTCCACCAGGCCGAATTCCACGCGGTTCGCATAATTGAATTTTTCCGCCATCGGAACCGCCGGCTGGAAACTGATGTCGTCCAGCTTATCGGTCAGCGTGAGATTAGCCGATTGTTCCATGCCCATCTGGTATTTCAGAAGTGAAAGACCGAGATCGAGCAGGCGTTTTACCTTGTCTCTTTCCGTGACCAGGTTATTATAAGCCACTTCCACCCGGTCATAATCGAGTTTTTCAACGAAACCGTTGGTGTAAAGCGCCTTGGTATCGTCGCGGAGCTTTTTGATTTTTTCCACGTTCGCATCCAGCAGCGTCATCCGCTCGTCGTTCACCAGTACCGTATAATAGGCTTTGGTTACGGCTACGTTTGCTTCTATTTTAGTGCGCTGCGACTGTTTCTGCGCCAGGTCGAGGTACACTTTCGTAGCCTGCAGCCCGACGATATACGTACCGTCGAAAAGCAGTTGCGATGCACTTATACCGGCAGTCGCATTATACTGTGTTCCAAATTTCACCGGGATAAAACTTCCCGGCGGACCGCCGAAAAATTCCCCGGGAATGAGCGAAGTGGGGATTTCCACAAAGTCCTTGAGATCAAAGCTCGCACTCAGGTGCGGCAGGCCGATGCCGGCGATTTCCCAGATTTTGTATTTCGCGATCTGCTCATCGAGCATCGCATTTTTGACGCTCGTTTGCTGCTGCATGGCATAATCTACCGATTGCTTCAGCGAAAAAGCATAAGCGGTGGTGTCTCCCGCCGCTCCTGCCTGTTTTACCCCCGCAAGCAGGATTACCGCTGCGAGCCATTTTCTGACGTGGTGCATAGATTTTGGTTCTATCGGGCGTCCGGATAGTTGCCGGAATACCCTTTACTGGTTGTGATCCGTGAGTATAGTCGTTCACGGAAGTTTTTTATTTTAGGTATTCGTTATTTTTTATTTGTTGCGGGTACTTTGTTACTGGTATTCATTACTCGTATTCGTTACTTTCGGGCGATGCAGTGCATCGCCCTTGCTTTTTGTCCGGGTGATCCGCTTGGGCGGAACACCCTGCGTGTGTTATTCATCTTCTACGATCTGTTTATACTTGTTGACGAGTTTGTGACCTTTTAGAGTACAAACACCATATAGGAAATGTTCAGTGAGTGCGAGCTGAACTTCGAGTAATTTGAATTTATCCGGCGGATAGATCCTGGGATTGAATCCCATTTCGATCTCCTCGGTACGCAGGCAGGCCAGCGCGGCGACGTTGATATCATTACGCACCAGGCCATCGCGGATTCCTTTGTTCAGGGCGTCCTCCACCTGTTTCATCGCGAACTCGGTCCGGAACGAATGAAACAAAGCCCAGGTTTGCGGATGATACTTCTGCAGATCGTAAAAAATATTCGGGTTGATCCTGCCCAGGATCGAGCTCATGTGCTTCATCAGGTTAAAAACCTCTTCCACTACATTGGCTGCATTTTTCGAGATTGTGCCGAATTCCCGTTTGTCCTCTTCCAGCTTTTCCTGCATCAGCGTATGCACGATTTCATCCTTGTCGCGGAAAAACTGGTAAATCGTTTTCTTCGAAATCGACAGGTGCTTCGCAATGTCGTCCATCGTTACGCTCTTGATGCCGTAGCGGAAAAAAAGCTCAAAAGCGGCGTTTACTATGCGTTGTTTGGTGTCCATGGTCTCGTCTCTTCTAAAAACGTCGCAAAACTATGGAAACATTTTTTGATTGCGAAGTTTCCTGAAGAAATTTTTTTCGTTCCGTGGCCAAAAAATCGACAGGTATTTATTTTATTTATTTGAATATCAAATTATTACAACGGAAACTTGCTGTACAAAAAAAGTTTCCGACAGGCGCCCGGAGAAACGTTTCCGTCAAAAAAATGCTTTTTCGGTTTCGCTCCGGGCAGGCAAAAAGGAAATTAAAAACGAGCCGAACCTTATTTTTTCGATTTTTGTTGTCCTTTAAAATCAAGGCATATGTCTTATAGCAAGATCAAAGCGCTCCTGGGGTCAACGGATTTTGACCGTGCGGTTACTGTAAAAGGCTGGGTGCGTTCGCGGCGCGGCGGAAAACCGGTTTGGTTTATCGAGATCAACGACGGTTCGACCATTCGGAATATCCAGGCCGTGGCCGATCCCGCACAGTTCAGCGAAGAACTGATCGCGCAGATCACTACCGGTTCCTGCATCGGCGTGGAAGGTATGCTGGTCGCTTCGCAGGGCAAAGGGCAGAGCATGGAAATACAGGCGAAAACCATTACGGTTTACGGCACAGCCGATGCCACGACTTACCCGCTGCAGAAAAAAGGACATTCGCTGGAATTCCTGCGCGAGATTGCACACCTGCGTCCGCGGACAAATACTTTCGGCGCTGTTTTCCGCATGCGTCACCACATGTCGTATGCGATCCATAAATTTTTCAACGACCGCGGTTTCTTCAATCTGCATACGCCGATCATTACCGGTTCGGATGCGGAAGGCGCGGGCGAGATGTTCCGCGTAACCACGCTCGACCTGAAAAATCCGCTGCGCAAAGAAGACGGAAGTATCGACTTCAGCCAGGATTTTTTCGGAAAGGAAACCAACCTCACCGTTTCGGGACAACTGGAGGGTGAGCTCGGTGCGCTGGCGCTCGGACTGATTTACACCTTCGGCCCGACTTTCCGCGCCGAGAATTCGAACACCCCGCGTCACCTGGCGGAGTTCTGGATGATCGAACCGGAAATGGCGTTCTACGATGTGAACGACAACATGGACCTCGCCGAAGAAATGCTGAAGTACCTTGTCCAGTATGCGCTCGACAACTGCGCCGATGACCTGAAATTCCTCAACGACATGTACGACAAGGAACTCATCGCACGCCTGCAGTCGGTGGTGAGCAAACCGTTTACGCGTATCACGTACACACAGGGCATCGAGATCCTGACAGAAACGATGCTTTCGAAAAAGAAAAAATTCGAATACAAACCCGAATGGGGCGCCGACCTGCAGAAAGAACACGAGAACTACCTGGTAGAACATTTCGGCGGACCGGTTATGGTTACAGGCTACCCGAAAAAGATCAAGGCGTTTTACATGAAGCTGAACGACGACAACGAAACCGTGCGCGGCATGGATATTCTTTTCCCGTGGATCGGCGAGATCATCGGCGGATCGCAGCGTGAAGACGATTACGAAAAACTGTTAGCGCGTGTAAAAGAGATGAACATCCACGAAGAAAGCGTATGGTGGTATCTCGAAACGCGCAAGTTCGGTTCCTGCCCGCATAGCGGATTCGGACTCGGTTTTGAACGCCTGCTGCTTTTTGTAACCGGCATGACGAATATCCGCGACGTGATTCCTTTCCCACGCGCACCGAAGAACGCGGAGTTTTGAGGTCCGGGGACTCACCCCCCGGCCCTCTCTCCGGGTGAGTTTTGTTCCTTTTCCAAAATACTGTATTTACATCACTCACCGGCAAAGAGGGGGTGTCGTAAAACTTTAAAACCTGCGTCAAAGACGCAGGTTTTAAAGTAATTCCTGTTACTATAAGTTGTGGCTCCCCCTCTTTGCGTCTTCGACGCAAAACGATCTCCCGTTTCTGAAAATATGTCGAAGGCGGAGAGAGGGGGCCGGGGGGTGAGTCCCCGAACCAATTACTGCCCGCGCAGAATATGCACAAAACCAGTCTTCGGTTCTTTCAGATCAGGAGCCGTGAGTACATAATAGTACACACCGTCCGAAACTTTATCGCCATCCCAGTTATTCGTATAGTTCGTGCTTTCGTACACTTTATTTCCCCAGCGATTGTACACGATCAGCATCGCGTTCGGGAAATACTGCAGGTTATCGAATACGAGCATGTCGTTATTCCCGTCGCGGTTCGGGGTGAATACGTTCGGCGCAGTTACGTCGAAAGGCTGCACTTCGTACGGGAAACAGATCGTATCGTAACAGGGCGTGCTCGTAGCCACGTGCAGACAAACCGTGTATGTTCCCGGGTTCTGGTAAACGTGCGCCGGGTTTTGTGCGAACGAACTGTCGCCGTCGCCAAAAGTCCAGAACCAGCTCACGATATTCCCGGAACTCACCGAGGACTGATCCGTAAAGTTTACCGGCGCACCGGGGAAACTTATCAGCGGTGATGAAGTGAACGCTCCCGCAGGAACCGGGTTCGCATTTACTGTTACCGGTTGCGAAGGACCGGTACAACCGTTCGTATCCGTTACCGCAACCGTATATGTTCCCGAACCGACGATCACCGAGCCGGTTGTATCGCCGTTGCTCCAGTTGTACGATGCGTATGCCGGGCTTGTCGCGCTCAGCGTAGTGGTATTTCCGCAGAAGTTCAGCATGCCGCTGATCACCGGGTTCGGCTGAAGCAGCATGGTAACAAGGAAGGTATCCATCTTGAAGCAACCGCTGTCTTCTACCGTAACGATATAATTTCCGGCCGTTACGTTCGTGATCGTCGTATTGTTGATCACGCCGTTGCTCCAGTAAATACTGTCGTACGGCGGATTGTTCACGTTGAGCGTTACGCCGGGACTTCCCTGGCAATATTCGTCAGGACCGGAAATAACCGGCGGCGGAAGCTGGAACGTATCTACAAAAAACACGACCGAACTGCTTGCCGACTGCGGAGGCGTTCCGTTGTCCGTGCCGGTGAAAGTGATCGTATTGTACCCGTAATTCGCTGACGTGGGCGTGAACGAAGCGCTGATGATCGCTGCAGTTCCCGGGAAATTATAATTGATGACCAGCCCGGACGGGCCGTTAGCCGTAGCCGTTACCGTTTGCGTAGCTTCCGGCGCGAAGAACGTCGCCATCAGGTTCAGCGTATTTCCTTCGCAGATGCGAAGCGTATCGCCGCAGTTGATGGAAACGGTAAGCGTGTCGATACCTGCGCCGGATACGACGAGGTTCGGGATGGGCGGAATGTTGCCGATGTTGCAGGTATTAAAAACGAAATTCTGGTTATCGAGCCAGCTTACCTGGTCAACGGCGCCGAGCGGGCCGTCGTAATTGGTTCCCGGCGCATCGAACTGGCCAAACTGGATATAGTCGATCCCGTTGCCGAGGTTCGCGCCGACCGTTGCGGGAATTCCGCCGAAACCGTTCACGCCCTGCGAGGCATCGCCCGTTGTCCACTGCATGTCGCTGTAACAAAACGAAACGTTGTTTCCGCCCGGAATGAGCGGATCGGTGCCGTCAGTGATGATCAGTTGGAAATCGTTCAGTTTGTCGATATACATGCTGTAGTATCCGACCGTTTGCCAGCGGACGATCAGCGCGGTGTTCGTGACTTTATAATAGACGAGGCCGCTGCCCGTGTTACGCGTATCCACGTCGGCCCAGAACGGAGCGACCATCGAAAACTGCGCGCTGGGAAAACCAACCGCGGAAAATGTTCCGTAAGGCGCGCCGAACGAAATATTCCCGTTGTTGTTGATGTAGCAACCGGTCTGGTTCTGCCCGTAAAAACAAAACGTAAATGGCAGGCTGATCAGCGGCGAAGAATCGTCGTCGTTCCGGTAATCCGGCGGAGAGCTGAAAGAGAACGGAACAACACTGAAGGTATTGTCCACCGGGATCATGCAGTTGCAGGTTGTGCTCTGCGTTTGCGGAGGCTGCGTGATCAGCGGTTTCAGCACCGACGAATAATTCATGTCCACATGCCGCAGCACAGGTTTTCCGCCTTCTCTTTTGATCCGGTCATACTGTGCAACTGATGATACGGTATCCTGCGCAAACAGGACGCCGGAAAAAATAGTCACTACAGGAAGAAGTAGTAATTTTTTCATGGTCTCCGATAAAGTTTTGTGTTTGAATGTGTTTATAGCCATAGCGAAAATAGGATTTTTCACTGCGCCCGGCAAAAAGAGCCGGGATTTTTGCTTTGAAATATAGGCTTTCAGGAATTATTTCGCTGCAACCTGTATCTATTTGGCAAACCTGCGTTATAGAAATTCGCGTGCTGTTTTTCTAAAAATCGTCTTCCTCTTCCGGTTTGCTTTTTCCTTCCTTATCCCATTCAATAATAAACTTATCCGATTCCGGTTTTTTCTTCTTGTCCTTTTCTTCCTTTTTCTTTTTGGGATCGTCCGCTTTATTGACCGTCGAATCTTTTTTAAACCAGCCGAATTCCTGGTGCAGGATTTCTTTCAGGTTTTGTTTTTCCTGTTTCATATCTTCTTTCACCCGCTGTACGGCGCCTTTCCGGTCGTAGCTGATTTCGGGATTGCTGAGCGGACCTTTCATCGTCAGGTACAGGCTGAAACGATGTCCGCCATCCGGTTCGATCTCGCCGAATTCGTCGTTCTCTTTCTTTGCGGTTTTCGCTTTACGTGCGAGATATTCTTCCATCCTGATCCGGAATTTATAATCCACGATGTCGTCAAACGTATGCGTTCCGCTCATGCCGATATTCATCGCCGTGGATTCGATATCCATAAACGGAAGTATGATTTTCCGGTTGCGTATCTCCACCTGGTTTTTCAGCGTGGAAAATTTAATGTGCTCCAGCTCGGTCAGCTTGATATACTCCGATAATTCTTTCATCGGTTCAAAACCGATCAGCTCGCCGCGGTCGATCTGGATATCGGCGCGGGAGTAGATTTTATCCTCGTTCACTTCCAGCGCAGCGCTCCAGAGCGAAGCGAATTTCACTTCGCTCGTCACGATTCCGCGCAGATGCTTTTCCTGTATCACATCCTGGCCGAAATTTTCCATCTGCGCAAACAGTTTGCTGATATTCACCCGCGTGATTTTCGCATCGCAGGTAATCAGCAGCGTATCGCCGCGCGCACCGTCGATCATCCCGCTTCCGCTCACAGCGCCGTCCATCGTGGAAAAAAGAACCGGGTCGGCCACTAATTTTTTGTCGCGCAAAGCCAGCGTTCCGCGTACGTTCGTCGCTTCGAATTTCCGGAAACTGAGTTTGTCCACTTCCGTGCGCAGCGCCACGCGCAGGTGTTCGGGAAACTCCAGTTTATAAGTCGTATCGGCTTTCGTGCTGGTCGTTCCTCCTTCGGTCAGCAGTTTGTTCAGGTCGAGCCGCTTCGAGCGCAGCACGGCTTCCACGACTAAATCCTCGTCATCCGAAAAAAGCCACGGAAGCAGGTTCCGTAAAGTTCCGCCGAGACTGAAATCGCTGCCGGAAATACGACCGCCGAAATCCTGCACGGTAAGATCGTTCCCGCTGAATATCATTTTCCCGTTCACGCTGTCGGCTTTCATCGAGCTGTTCTCGAGGTGCATCGCCACGCCGTTGAACGTGATTTCGCCGGTCGTGCTGAAATGGCGCAGGTCTTCGGCTTTGAATGATTTCGGATTCTTCGGTTTGCCCGACGATTTTATACCCAGGTCGATCGTACCGCCGGCCAGCTCGATGGTATCGTTCAGCAAAAATTTCCGCATTTCATCGAGCGCAAGTTTTCCTTCCACACTTGCTTCCACCTGCATGTTGTCGAGATCGCGGAAATGCAGGTTGCCCGAAAGCCGGCTCTGCGCGCTGTGGAAACTGAAGGCGTTGATATCGATGCCGGATTTCCCCGGCTCATTGCTGTACGAACCCTTTACAGCCACATCCTGCAAAGTAATCTCCGATCCTTTTTTGCGCAGTTCGGTTCCTTCGCTGGTGGAGAACGACGCTTTCACCACCGGCTTCTGCGTTTCGCTGTAAATACCTTTTATAGTCGCGTCGACCAGGAATTTTCCTTCGCTTTCCAGGTCGCTGATATTTTCCCTGTACTTCGCGGGAAGCAGCGAAAGCGCTGCGGGCAGGTCGATGTCGTCGCCTTTCACGGAAAGATCGAGCTTCGTTTCTTTTTCTCCCTGCACGATTTTTCCGCCGGTGTTCAGCACAAAATCGGAAAGACGTAGTGCGCATTCCTTCAGCGAATAAGTCCCGCTTTTATTATCCACGTCCATTTCCAGGTTCAGTTTGCCGTCGTTGTCCGAAAAAAACGTCGCGCTGTCCTGCTTCAGGTGATAAACATGGAAACGCGAATCGGCGGAAAAAGTAAAATTGTCGCTGCTGAAATCGCCCGAACAATTCGTTTCGTGCAGGTCGAGCCGGTAATCCGATTTGTTTTTCCGGTCGCGGTAACGGACGCGGATATTTTTCAGCGTGATGCTTTCGAGCGCAAACGAAGCATGGGCCGTATCATTGGCTGTCGTGTCCTGCGACTCTTTCAGGAAATGGTAATTGTCGCGGCCGTTTTTATCGATCCACACATCCAGGTTCACATCTTCGGCACCGATATGATGAATGCGGTAATTCCCGCTGAAAATATCCCAGATGTTGAATTCCAGCCCGATCTTTCCCGCCTTGAAAAGCGTATCGCGGTGCGGGATGTCGATGGCGTCGAGCGCTTTTACATTGCTGAACTGCACGGAAGCATTCGGGAAACTGCTGAAAATCGTGAGGTCGATGTCCTTGGCTTCAACGATTACTTTGGTGTTGAGATACTTGTTCGCTTCGTTTACAACATAGCCTTTAATTTCATCGCGGTAAAGGTAACCGAGCAAACCGGCGGTACCGAGCAGCAGCACAAAAACAAAACCGGTCCACATAAAAAAACGGAGCAGCTTCCCGGAAAAACTGCGTTTCTTCGGTTGAACAGTTGGTGAAGCGGGCTGTTGCTGATTCTGCTCCATGAAAACGGTGAAGCTCAAAATTGCCTAAAAAAACAAAGGGCTTCCGGGTACGGTTTGCGCAAGAAAACAACAGTTAAATGTTCATATCGGGCTATCCTGATGATAACGCGGAAATGAACCGGAAAGTATTCCCGGCCGGGCCTTGTGAAGAAGATAAATCGTGGTACGCGGGTGAAAACTAACGTTTGTAGCGCTTTTTCTTCGTTGATTCAAAACCGCCCGCCGACATTTTCAGTATACCGACTTCCGCTTCCGACAGGAAACGCCATTTTCCGCGGGGCAGATCTTTTTTCGTCAGTCCCGCAAAAAATACGCGGTCGAGTTTGATCACCGAATACCCGAGATGTTCGAAAATGCGGCGCACCACGCGGTTACGCCCGGAATGAATGGCCAGCCCGACTTCTTTCCGGTCGCTGCCGTCGCCCACGAAAGTAACTTCGTCGGCTTTGATCATGCCGTCTTCCAGCTCCACGCCTTCTTCGATCGCTTTCAGATCTTCGGGGCGCAGGTTTTTGTCGATGGTCACGTGGTAAATTTTCCGGATATCGTATTTCGGGTGCGTGAGTTTCGTTAAAAGTTCGCCGTCGTTCGTCAGCAAAAGCAAACCGGTGGTATTCCGGTCGAGACGACCCACGGGCACGATGCGTTCGCGGCAGGCGTCTTTTACCAGTTCCATCACCGTGCTGCGTTTCTGCGGATCGTCGGTGGTGGTGATATAATCTTTCGGTTTGTTCAGCAGTACGTAAACCATCTGTTCGCGGCGGAGCAGTTCGCCTCCATAGTGGATCACGTCAGCCGGGCCGATTTTATAGCCCATTTCCGTAACCACTTTGCCGTTTACTGTTACCGCGCCCACTTTGATCAGTTCATCCGCTTCGCGGCGCGAACATACGCCGGCGTTTGCGATGTACTTGTTGAGGCGGGTCGTTCCGTCGGTGTTTGTGGAAACTGTCGTCTTTTTCGCCGGGCTGTATTTCCTGGGATAGGTTTTTTTCGGCTCGTCGGATCCTTCCTTACCCGCATCTCCGTAAGGTTTACGGGCGTACGGTTTCTTTTCGTAGGGCTTTTTATCACCGTAAGGTTTCGAGTAACTGCGTTTTTCAAATCCATCTTCCGAATTTACGGAGTCGCTGCTTTTATCGGAATAGGATTTCTTTTCATACGGTTTTTTATCCCCGTACGGTTTTTTCTCTCCATAAGGTTTGGAGTAACTGCGTTTTTCAAAACCGCCTTCCGAACTGCCGGGGTCGTTGCTTTTACCGGAATAGGATTTCTTCTCGTACGGCTTTTTATCACCGTAAGGTTTGCTTCCGTAGCTGCGTTTTTCGCCGAACGGTTTTTTATCACCGTATGATTTGGAGTAGCTGCGTTTTTCAAATCCGTCGCCGGATTTTTTAGAATCGCTGTCTTTATCACCGTACGGTTTACGCCCGAACGGTTTTTTATCGCCGAACGATTTGCTGCCGCCGTAACTGCGTTTTTCGCCGAAGGGTTTCTTTTCGCCGTCGCTGAATTTGCTGCCGTAACTGCGCTTTTCACCGAAGGGTTTTTTGTCACCGTAGGATTTGGAATCCCCGTCTTTATCCCCATACGGTTTACGTCCGAACGGTTTTTTATCACCGTATGATTTACTGCCGTAGCTGCGTTTTTCGCCGAACGGTTTTTTATCGCCGTAGGATTTGGAATCGCTGTCTTTATCGGAATATGATTTCTTGCCGGAAAAACCTTCTTTCTTATCGGAATATTTGGAAAAACCACCGGATTTCCCGGCCGGTTTCCGTTTGCCGAAGCCCTGCTTGCCGTCCTTATCTTTGGAAAATCTGCCCGGTTTCCCGAAACTTTTTCCGCCTGTTCTCTTTTTCATTTTGCTTGATTTCGCCGCAAAGGTACGGTGAAATGAGGCAGGAATAGCGGATTTACGCGATTTGTAGCTCATCCGGCTTGCTTTTTTGATTCAATTCCACCAATTTGCTTTTAATTATTCCTATGCGAACCCTATTTCTCATTTTCTTTCTTTTTATTCCCCTGTTAAGCTTCGCGCAAGCGAGAATCGAACTTGCTTTCCACTACTACGGCAAAAACATTTACGTGCAAAACCCGGTTGCTGCCTCCGGAGCCGGTTTTTGTACCGACAGCGTTACGGTGAACGGGAAACGTTATCCGCAGGAAAAGCTGAATTCTTCCGCCTTCGAAATTCAACTGGATACGATGGGATTCCAACCACAGGATTCACTGGCTGTTTACATTTACCACAAACCGGGCTGCAAACCGAAAATTCTCAACACCGATCCGCTGCCCCTGAGCCGGGTCATTTTTATTTCTGTAAAAATCAGTGATGATGGCGTGCTGCGCTGGTCAACCGTAAACGATCCCGCAGGCATCCGTCCTGATTTTTATGTGCAGCAATTCCGCTGGGGCACCTGGAGAAAACTGGGTGAAGTGAATCAAAAATCCGGCAGGGAAAACAGCTATGAATTCCCCGTGAAATTTCATTCCGGGCAAAATAAATTCCGGGTCGCTTATTCGAGAGGCAGACCGTACGGTCAGTTTATATATTCGCCTGCCGACAGTATCACGAGTACTGTTGCGCCAGTAACCATGACCTACGACAGCCTGGCGAAAAAAATCCGGTTCAGCACGGTAACGGATTATGAACTGACCAGCCCGGAAGAAAAACACGGAACGGTTATCCTGCTTCGCGGATCGGGAGATTATGCCGATCTCCGGGAAATCAAAAAAGGCGGGTATTTCATTCGTTTTGATAACGAAATCCGGAAAATAAAAATCGGGAAACGCTAACTCAGCTCAACCGGCCGGAACGCATCCGCGATGTGTAAAATATCAGTCTTCGTATTCTTTTTTACGATCGCCACCACATCGAAACGGGTTTCCCCGTTGAAATCGTTTTGCTGGATATAGTGATTGGCGGCGCGGATGAGTTTTTTCTGTTTCGCACGGCTGACGAAAGATTGCGGATCGCCGAAATCGATGCTGCCGCGCGTTTTTACTTCCACGATCACCAGTTTTTCACCGTCCATCGCCACGATGTCCAGTTCCAGGTGCAGGAAACGCCAGTTGCAATGTAAAATCCGCAAACCTTTTTCGCGCAGGAAAGCCATCGCGGTTTCTTCGCCCCAGGTCCCGGTATCGTGATTTTCGGCCATTGTGTTGCAAAGGTAAACGTCTGGTTAAAATTCCGATCGTACCTGTTACAAAACCAGGAACTGTTTGCTTCGGAATAGTTCTCCTCTCAGCGGCAGCAGCGGTGGCAGTAGCAGTCTTGGTATTACAGGAATGTCGTCAACATATACTTACTCCGGTTTAACCGGGCCGACTGCCGCTGCCGACTGGATCTATTCCGACTTTAGAAAGACTTTGACATAATAGGTTCTCCGGAGGAATTTTAAACAGCTTCTCTGTAACTTTACGCCCTATGGCCGAATCATTATCCGTCAGCGGAACTACGAAAGAAGAACGTTACCGTTCCCTGCTTCCGCAGATTGCCGCGCTGGTGGAAGGCGAGCCCGATTTTATCGCCAACGTTTCGAACACGATGAGCGCTTTGCGTTACGGGATGGATTTTTTCTGGACCGGCGTTTATTTTGTTAAAGAAAGTGAACTGGTTCTCGGACCTTTCCAGGGCCCGCCGGCATGCACGCGCATCCGGAAAGGCAAGGGCGTTTGCGGCTCCTGTTGGGAAAAAAAAGGCACTATTCTTGTTCCGGATGTGGACGCTTTTCCCGGGCATATCGCCTGCAGTTCGGCATCGCGATCGGAAATCGTCGTGCCGGGATTCGATGCAGCAGGCGAAGTTTTTATGGTGCTCGATGTGGACAGCGATCAGCTGAACGATTTCGATCAGACCGATCAGAAATACCTGGAAGAAGTGATGCGTATCCTGGAAAAATGTCATCGTGCCTGAGCAGAAACAATGAGTAAACGCATCCTGTTTTGTTTTTATTTTTTCCCGGCAACGGTGCTGCTTTTCTTCGCGGGATGCGCCGTTATCGAATCGCCGGGAGGAGGGCCGAAAGACAATACGCCGCCGCATGCCGCCGGCTATTCGCCCGACAGCGCCGTGCTGAATTTCAGCGGCAAAAAAATCACGATCCGTTTTGACGAATACATCCAGCTGAGCGATCTGCGCAACCAGCTCATCATTTCGCCGCCGATGAATGAAATGCCCGATGTGCAGGCCCGGCAGAAAGAACTGATCATTAAAATAAACGATTCGCTGCGCGCAAATACCACGTACACGATCAATTTCGGGAACGCGATCCGCGACATTACCGAGAACAATGCGCTGGGCAATTTCCGGTATGTTTTTTCAACCGGGCCGGTCATCGATTCCCTGCAGTTGGGCGGAAAGATCGTGAATGCTTTTACGAACGCCGGCGAAAAAAACGTGCTCGTTATTCTTTACGATACGGATGCCGATTCCGCGCCCTATCTCCGCAAACCTTTCTATTTCACGAAAACAAAAGACGACGGCAGTTTCAGGCTGACGAACCTGCATGCCGGGAAATACAAGGTTTTCGGGCTTGCCGACGCCAACAGCAACTATGTGTATGACAACAGCGATGAACGGATTGCGTTCCTGGACGAAACGGTGAATCTTGAAAAGAATACCGATACGCTGAAATTGCGCATGTTCCGCGAAGAAAATTACAAGGGCGGAATTAAAAAAGCGTCGCTGGCATCCAAAGGAAAAATACTGATCGAACTTTCGGCGCCGCTAAAATCGCCTTCGGTAAAACCGCTTGCGCCGCTTCCGGCTTCCGTTCTGACCCGCGTCGAAAAAGGGATTAAAAAAGATTCGCTGATCTTCTGGTTCAGCGGCTTCGAAGGCGATTCGCTGCGGCTCGTGGTAAATGATGCGGGAGTCCCGGTGGATACGGCCATCATCCGCATACCGAAAGCCGACGCGAAAGCAAAAGGCAAAGGCACCGCGGAAGAACAAAAAGGACTTTCCCTTTCTGCAAATATTTCCAAAGGACAAGCCTTCGATCAGAACCGGCCGATCGTCATATATTCCACCACGCCGTTTTCGAATGTCGATCAGAAAAAACTGCAGCTGAAAAGCGGCAAGACGGATATCTCCTGCAAGATCACCATCGACACGAGCAACTACCGGCGCATATTTATTTCCGCCGACCTGAACGAAGACAGCACGTACACGTTTTTTATTCCGCCCGGAACGATCACCGATTTTTTCGGGAACAAAAATGATTCTTTATTCGTGCCTTTCAGTTTGCGCAAGTACACGGAATACGGAAGTATCAAACTGACGGTAAAAAATGTTCCGCCGGGAAAGCATTATCTCCTGCAGTTGCTCGACGGAAAAGGCGAACTGCTGAAAGAATCGGCGCTGGAAAAAGATTTCACGATTTCATACGACCTGCTTCTCTCAGCCAATTACAACCTGCGCATGGTGGACGATGAGAACCGCAACGGGAAATGGGATACCGGTAATTACCTCGGGAAAAAACAGCCGGAAAAAGTAATGTATTATTCCGCCCCGCTCAAAGTCCGCGCCGGCTGGGATATGGATGTGGAATGGTTGATGAAATGATCCTATTCCCGCCTTCGGCGGCGTGCTTATTCCAATTACTCAATTTGAAAATTTGAAGAGGTGCACATATCAGCGCGTCAGCGCGCGCGGTCATCTTCTCAATTTTCAAATCTTCAAATTGAAAAATCAGTCTTTCGTTTCTTTTATTTTTTTCTCAATCGCCGTCGTGGAATAACCGGGAACGAGCGGGATGATTTTTACTTCGCCGCCTTTTTGCAGTACGATTTTATGCCCGGCGATATCTTCCACTTTATAATCTCCGCCTTTGACGAGTACGTCGGGCTGCAGAAAATCAATCAGCGATTCCGGTGTTTCTTCGTCGAATAAAATTACGGCATCCACAAAATGCATGGCGGCGAGAATAGCGGTTCTCGAGCGTTCATCCTGCAAAGGACGCGTACCGGCTTTTTGCTGAAGTTTTACAGAGGCGTCCGAATTAAGTCCGACCACCAGCACATCACCGAAATCGGCGGCCTGCGCCAGCGAATCGATATGACCGAGGTGCACGATATCGAAACAACCGTTGGTGAACACGATCTTTTTGTTGAAATATTTCCATTCGTTGAGCAGATACCGGATCGACTCGCGGGTATGGATTTTTCTTTTGATGATATCAAGCTTTCCCATGACGACGGTTACTCAGGCGTTGAAGTATGAAAGCGACCAGTGTGAAAATGAGTACGGTAATAACCTGCGAGCTCCACGAAACCCAGGCGAAGGAAGTGGCTACGGCTGTCGGAACGGCTTCGGGCGTATCCTTGGTAAGTGAAAACAAAACGTTCGCCACCAGCACCTGGTACGCGCCGATGCCGCCGGGCGTAAAAGCGACGCCGAAGGTTCCGAAAAGCAAAAGCACCAGGGCCAGGTTCATCGACAGCCCGGATGTTTCCGGGAAACAGCGGAAACAGATAAAGAGCGACATGAGGTAACCGAACCAGATGCCCAGCGTGTAGAGAATAAAGAGACCGGGATTCTTCACTTTGCGCACCGCTTTAATACCGTTGACAAAACCTTTGATGATGCCGGCCATTTTGCCCGAGATCTTTTTGCGCAGCAGGAAAAACGCCGTCGCCACAGCCAGCAGCGCGCCGATCACGACGATCAGCATGACCGGGTTGTTGGCCAGCTTCGCCAGTTTTTCGGAAGCGGGATTATATAAGTGCTCCGTCCATGCGCTGCTCAGTTGGGAAAACTGTACGCTGATGGTGATCACGAACACAAGCAGCAGGCAAAGCATATCGATGATGCGTTCGACGATCACCGTTCCGAACGATTCGTTGAAAGGCACTTTTTCTTCGCGTGCGAGCGTGGTGCAGCGCATGACTTCGCCCAGGCGCGGAACGGCGTAATTGGCCAGGTAACCGACCATCACCGAAAGAAAAGTGCTTTGCCGGCGCGGATGATGACCGAGCGGTGCCAGCAACTGGTGCCAGCGTACGGCACGGACAAGGTGAGCCAGCGCGCCGATAATAACAGCCATCGCCAGCCAGAAATAATCGGCGCTTTTGATGCTGCTCGCAAAATTTATTTTTTGCTCCGGGCTCATACCGTTGTACTGGTACCATAACAGCCCGATGCCGAGTACGAGAAAAACTGCGTTGAGGAGCTTAGACTTCAAGCCTCAGGGTTTGAGTTGGTTGGTGGAACTGTCCGGGAAAATAACGGACGGGCTGAATTTTTTAGCCTGTTCGAAATCCATTCCCGCGTATGAAATTACGATAACTTCATCACCAACCGAAAATTTGAGCGCTGCCGGCCCGTTCATACAGATCACACCGGAACCCCGGGCGCCCTTGATCACATACGTGATGATACGTTCCCCGTTGCGGTAATTGAGTACGTGTACCTGCTCGTTTTCGATAAGATTCGCAGCATCCATGAGGTTTTCATCAATGGTTATACTGCCGATATAGTCGAGATTGGCCTCTGTAACACGGGCCCGGTGAATTTTGGATTTTAAAACCTGGATTTGCATGGCGGGCGCAAAGTTAAGCATTCAAATGATGCGTACTTCTATAACAAACCGGGAGATGAATCGTTCAGCGGGAAGGACGGTTTGCCGGTTTACCCACTTGCTTATAAAACAACAAACCCTGCTCTTGCAGGGCTTGTTTCTGTTGACCGACCAGGGCTTCCCGATTTTCATCGGGATAAACTTCTCGCCCAAGTAACTTATAAAGCAACAAACCCTGCTCTCGCAGGGCTTGTTTCTGTTGACCGACTAGGGCTCGAACCTAGACTCTTCTGAACCAAAATCAGACGTGTTGCCAGTTACACCATCGGTCAGTAAAGCATGAAGCTTCACGCAACAGGGCCGCAAAAATAAATAAAGATTCAATTCATTCAAAATTTTTAACGAACTGGCCCCGGGAAAGGCCATGATCCTGCTGATTTTTTTGCCTAAATTCGCCGTTCAAACAGAAAACCGCCTTATGGCCAATCGCTTTAAACTGCTCAATAATATCATCGGCTGGGTTGTCTTCCTGGTCGCAGCGTTCACGTTTTGTTCCACCATCGAACCTACGGCAAGTTTCTGGGACTGCGGCGAATACATCGCCTGTTCCTATAAGCTGGAAGTCGGTCACCCCCCCGGAGCCCCCACGTTCCTCATCCTCGGGCGGGTATTCTCCCTGCTTTCCGGCGGCGATCCGGCTATGGTAGCCAAATGGATCAACGTAATGTCGGCCCTGGCCAGTGCATTTACCATCCTTTTCCTGTTCTGGAGCATCACCCTGCTCGGCCTGAAAATGGCCCGTAAGGCGACCGCTTCGCTGACGGACGGACAGGCCTTAGCCATCCTGGGCAGCGGCGTGGTCGGTGCGCTTGCATATACTTTCAGCGATTCGTTCTGGTTCTCCGCCGTAGAAGGTGAAGTGTATGCCATGTCGCAGTTTTTCACGGCCATCGTTTTCTGGGCCATCCTGCGCTGGGATGCTGATGATTCTGCACGCAGCGACCGCTGGCTGGTTTTCATCGCTTACCTCATGGGACTTTCCATCGGTGTCCACCTGCTTAACCTGCTTGCCATCCCGGCCATCGTGCTGATCTATTACTTCAAGAAATACAAGCCTTCCACCAAAGGCATCATCATCGCGGGCGTTGTTTCGGTTGTGCTCCTGGGTATTATCCAGAACGGCATTATCCCCGGCGTGGTGAACTGTGCAGCCAATGCGGAACTGATGTTCGTGAACTCTTTCGGACTTCCGTTCAACGGCGGAACCATCATCTATTTCCTGCTCCTGCTCGGGCTCATCGTAGCCGGGATCATCTATACGAACACCGGCGAAAGCTCGAAACGGAAATTATTTTACGGGATCGGCATCGCCTTTTTCCTGATTTGCGTATTCAGCGCGTTCAGCATCGGGCATACCGGGACTACTTCAACAGCGATCATTATGCGTTTGGGTATGTTTGCCGGCGCGGCCTGGCTGGTTTACAAACTGCGCAACAACCTGCCGAAACTCAATACCATCCTGCTTTCGCTGGCCGTATTGCTCATCGGTTATTCCACGTTCTTCGTACTGATCATCCGTTCGCAGGCCAATACGCCAATGGATGAAAACAACCCGGAAGACGCCATCAGCATGCTCGCTTACCTGCAGCGTAAGCAGTACGGCGACTGGCCGATCCTGTACGGACCGTATTACGGCGCGCCGCTCGATAACCAGAATCCTTATTCTGACGATGCTCCTGTTTACGAGAAAAACGAAACGACAGGCGAATACGAAATCGTTGATTATTCCTACAACAGCATTCCGAACTATGCCCCGGAAATGAGCACGATCTTCCCCAGGATGTGGGAAGGCAACCAGCGCTCGCATGTTGGCGAATACAAGCAATGGTCGGGATTCGATGAACAGGTCGCCCGTAAAATCAAGATGCGCGACAACCAGGGCGAGGAGAAAGATATTGCCCGGCCGTCTTTCGGCAATAACCTGAAATACTTCTTCAGTTTCCAGGTGCAGTGGATGTACATGCGTTATTTCGCGTGGAATTTCATCGGCCGGCAGAACGATATCCAGGGACACGGGCCGCACCACAACCATACCGACGGCGGATGGATGAGCGGGCTCAACGGCTTTGAAGGCGTGAAGATGAACCTCGTGCCCGAAAACATGAAGAATAATAAAGGCATGAATAATTTTTATGCCATCCCGTTCCTGCTCGGCCTGATCGGGCTCTGGTTCCATTTCAGCAGGGACTGGAAAAACGCACTGGTCATGCTCCTGCTTTTCCTGCTCACGGGAGCGGCCATTGTACTTTACCTGAACCAGTACCCGCTTCAGCCGCGCGAACGGGATTACGCCTATGCCGGATCATTCTACGCCTGGGCCGTCTGGATTGGTTTCGCCGTGTATGCCATTTACGAACTTGCGGTGAAATACGTTCAACAAATTCCCGCCGCCGGTATCGCCGCGGTGCTTTGCCTGAGCGGACCTTACCTGATGGTGAAAGACGGCTGGGACGATCATAACCGTTCACACCGGTACACGGCGCGCGATTTTGCGAAAAACTATCTCGCTTCCTGCGCACCGAATGCCATCATCTTCACCAACGGCGATAACGATACCTTCCCGCTCTGGTACGTACAGGAAGTGGAAGGATTCCGTACCGACGTGCGCGTGGTCAACCTCAGCCTGCTGAATACGGACTGGTATATCGAACAGTCCGTGCGGAAAGCATACGGCTCCGATCCCGTTCCCTTCTCGTTTACCCGCGACCAGTACAGGCAGGGAACCAACGACCAGGTTTTTGTTTTTGACGACAAGAAAATCCAGGGCTACCGGTCTGTGAAGGACATCATTGCTTTTGTGAAGGACAAAAACCCGCAAACGAAATACATCACCAACGACCAGGAAAACGATGCCGGCGACAAAGTGTCGGATACCATCGCGTACATTCCCACGAAAAAATTATTCATCCCGGTTGATAAGCGTGCGGTGAAAGCCAACGGAACGGTTCCTGCCGATACGCCGGACAGCCTGATCGCCGACAGCGTGAAATGGACGCTCGACAAGAATTACATGTTCAAAGCGGACCTGATGATCCTGGACCTGCTTGCGCAGAACAACTGGAAACGCCCGGTTTATTTCGCCGTTACAGCCGGCAGCGACAGCTACCTGAACCTGGAAGAATATTTCCAGCTCGAAGGACTGGCGTATCGCCTGGTGCCTTACAAGAAGCCGGTGAACCGCAGCATGTTCAGCCCGGCGAGCGTGAATACCAACGCGATGTACAACAACATCATGCGGCCTGAAAAGAGCGGCTGGGCCTGGGGCGGAATCGACAAATACGATTTGTACCTGGATGAGAATAACCTACGCATGACGACTAACCTGCGCATCCAGATGATGACGCTGGCCGATGTGCTGATCCAGGAAGGCAAGAACGATAAAGCGCGAGAGATCCTCGACAAGTGCATGTCGGCGCTCCCGGAGCGTAACGTACCGTACGAACCGACGATGATTTACATCGCGCAGTTCTACTATAAACTCGGAACGGCTGCCGATATCGAAAAAGCGACCAAACTGGCCAAACGCCTGTTCGACCTGAGCGAGCAGAATGTGAAGTTCTTCAGCGCGCTGCAGAAAAAACGCAAGAAACCCGACGCCGGCGAAGCAGACCGCGCGCAGCAGGTATTGCTCCAGTTGTCGCAGATGGCTACGCAGAACAAGCAGACCGCGCTTGCCGCCGAATTCCAGAAACGGATCAACGAGCTCGCAGCACAGGGGCTCATGAATACGAATCCGCAGCCGAATGAGCCGCGGTAAGCCGCTGAACGAAATTTTATAACCTGCGCTCCATGAACTGGGAGGTGCAACCGCCCCTGCTCATCCGCCGCCTGCACACCAACAGGCTCTGGCGCATGCCCGCAGATGAAAAAAAAATTTACCTGACCTTCGACGACGGGCCTTGCCCGGGTATTACGGATGTTGCGCTCGACATACTGAAAGACGCTGATGTAAAAGCTGCTTTTTTCTGCGTCGGGGAAAATGCGGAAAAGCACCCTGCACTTTTTGAACGGATATTGAACGAAGGACATGCCATTGGAAATCACAGCTACAATCACCTCAACGGCTGGAAAACGGATACGCGCTCGTATATCGGCAACGTGGAAAAATGCGACGCGATTTTTTCTTCTTCTCTTTTTCGTCCGCCCTACGGCAAAATGAAACCCAGCCAGTCGAAACGGCTCCGCGCTTCCGGTTATTGTATCGTGATGTGGGATGTTTTATCCGGCGATTATGATACTAATCTCTCGGGCGAAGCCTGCCTGCAAAACGTACTGGAACATACGCGCAACGGCTCGATCATCGTGATGCACGACAGTGAAAAAGCGAAGGAGCGGATGCTTTTCGTGCTTCCGCGGATGATTGAGGAATTGGGGAAACGGGGATTTGTTTTTGAGAAACTAAAGTAACCGGACTTGATTTTCGATTGCCGATTTTGGATTGGCGATTTGCAGTTAGCGGCTTCGCAACTTAGCGGTAAAGATTGTAATCCGGGTTTTACCGCTAAGACGCGAAGGTGCTAACCTGTCCTTTCAATCGCAAATCTAAAATCGGCAATCGAAAATCGTTTCACGCTTTCACCGGCATCTCCAGCGGAATCCCGGTATCCTTGATTTTCGACCAGCCGTTTTTCACGTTCACGATATTTTCGAAACCGGCGGCGGATAAAATCGAACTGGCGATCATGGAACGGTAACCGGCCTGGCAGTGGATATAATACGGTTCGTTTTTATCGAGCGCAGCCGGTGCGCTCTGCGTGAAGCCAGTAAGGCAACTGTTGAATGCGTTTTGCACATGCCCGTTTTCAAATTCACCGACGCGGCGCACATCCATGATTTTTCTTTCCGTATTCCCGGCGATCACATCGGCGGCGAATTCTTCCGGCGTAACGGAGCGGATGGTTTTCACCGGTTGTCCTGCCGCTTTCCAGCTTTCGATTCCGCCGGCAAGATAACCGGCTACGTTTTCAAAACCGATACGTGCGAGGCGCAGTATGGCTTCCTGCTCGCGGCCGGCGGGAGCAAGCACCAGCAACTGGCGGTCGATGGGGAGCAGCGTACCGACCCATACGGCAAATGTTCCGTCGAGACCGATGTTCACCGCGCCGGGGATAAATCCTTTTTCGAAATCGTCGGCGGCACGTACATCCAGTACCAGCGCTCCTGCTGCGATCGCTTTTTGCACGAAAGCCGCATCCAACGCGTTTACGTTACGGCTGAGGACTTCTTCAATACTCTCGTAGCCGTTTTTGTTGATCATCGCGTCTTTGAAAAAATACTGCGGCGGCGCGGAGAGTCCTTCGGTAACGACCTGCACAAATTTTTCCCGGCTCATTTCCTGCAGGGCGTAATTGGTGCGTTTCTGCTGCCCGATGGTGGACCAGGTTTCCTTGCCGATATTTTTTCCGCAGGAAGAGCCCGGGCCGTGCGCGGGATAAACCAGCACATCGTCAGCCAGCGTTTTGATCTTGCTGTTCAGCGAATCGTAAAGCATGGAAGCCAGTTCTTCTTTCGTCATCATGCCGTCGAGCAGGTCGGGGCGGCCCACATCGCCTACAAAAAGCGTATCGCCGGTGAAGATGGCATGCTCGCGCTCGTTCTCATCGATGAGCAGGTAGCAGCTCGACTCCGGCGTATGCCCGGGCGTATGTAAAACACGCAGGCGTATTTTCCCGATGATGAATTCTTCACCGTCTTTGGCATTGTAAACTTTGTAGCCTGTTTCAGCCTGCGGACCGTAAATAATCTGCGCGCCCGAAGCTTTCGCCAGGTCGATATGGCCGGAAACGAAATCGGCATGGAAATGCGTTTCGAAAACGTATTTGATTTTCGCGCCGCGAACGGAGGCCTTGTGCATATACGGTTCGGTTTCGCGGATCGGGTCGATGATGGCTGCTTCGCCTTCCGATTCGATATAATACGCCGCTTCCGCGAGGCAATTGGTATACAGTTGTTCGATGTACATATTACGGTGATGTGTGGTTTACCGGAATTTCACTTCAAAATTAACTCTTCTGTGATGATTAGCAGTCCCATAGCCAGAATAAACCAGCCGAAAAGCGGCCGGAGCCGTTCTCCTTCGATCTTCCGCGAAAGCAAAGTCCCTCCTACGATGCCCGCAAATGCAAAGCCGGTGAAGATGAGCAGCATCTTCCAGTCGATCACAACCGCATTCTGCAGATCGCTGAGAAATCCCAGCAGGGAATTTATAAAAATAAGCGTCAGCGAGGTTCCTACGGCTTTTTTCATGGGCAGTTGCATCAGGATGACCAGCGCCGGGATGATCAGGAATCCGCCCCCCGCCCCGATCAGCCCCACGATCATGCCCACGGCAATGCCTTCCAGCAGCAGCAGGATATAACGTGCATCCTGCACCTTTGCTTCACCCGGCTCGCTGGGCATGCCCGATTTCCGCTTCCGGATCATCGACCAGGAAGCCAGCAGCATGAATGCCGCGAATATCATCATCAGCAGCGTGTCCTTGCTCACCGGCCAGCCGAGAATCTTAATGATGGACGGCAGCGCAGGAAATACGATTTTACGGGCAAAATAGATCGACAATACAGAGGGAATACCGAAAACCAGTACGGCTCTCCAGCTGACTTCTTTTTTGATGATATAGTTTACGGCTCCTGCGCATGCCGAAACGCCAACAACGAACATGGAATACGTCGTGGCCATGCCGGTGGGAATATGAAGCAGGTACACCAGGATAGGAAGAGTAAGTACCGAGCCGCCGCCGCCGAGCAGGCCGAGCAGGATGCCCATGATAATTGCTGCAGGATAAGCCAACCACTCCATCAAATACAGGGTACCCGGCGATAACCGGGCTTTTGTTTGTGCAAAATTACGACAGAAGCCCCGAATTGCGGGGAGAAACACGATTTACGCCGAAGTTTCAGCGTTTTTCGGCCGATACCTCCGAAACAAAACCGCAGGCTTTGTGCTTCCCGTCGCAGAACGGTTTTTTCTCGCTTTGCCCGCAGCGGCATAACCAGGCGTCTTTTCCGCCCAGGTCGAAGGTGTTTCCGTTCGGGTCGCAGATTTCGAAATCGCCCTGTACGTGGATTGGGCCGTTTTTGGTGATGGTGATTTTCGATGCCATAAGGGAAAGGTAGGGATTTTTCCGGGGGCTTGGGATTTCATAGGGCGGAACAATATCCCGCCCGTACGGAGCATCTGGTCCAACAAATTATAACAATAAATAAGCGGTCTCGCCCGCTTATTTATTGTTATAATTCGTCATCGCCAGGGAAATCCCGATCGTTCCGAATGCTTTTATGGCATCGATGGCGAGGGCCATGCGCGGGGGCAGCGCGTTCCATTCTTCTTTCGACCATTTGCCGAGTACGTAGTCCACCTGCGCGCCTTTGGGGTAATTATTGCCCACGCCGAAACGCAGGCGCGCGTAGTTCGTTGTGCCGAGCGTTTCCTGTATGCTGGTCAGGCCGTTGTGCCCGCCGTCGCCGCCCTGCCCTTTCAGGCGGATAGATCCGAGAGGAAGCGCCACATCGTCCAGGATAACCACCAGGTTTTCCACCGGTATCTTTTCCGCCTGCAGCCAGTAGTTCACCGCCTTGCCGCTCAGGTTCATGTAAGTCGATGGTTTGATCAGCACGAATGTGCGGCCTTTGAACCTGCATTCGGCCACATCGGCCAGGCGGTCGGTGCGGAATTTCACCTCCACCGATTTCGCCCAGGCATCCAGTATATCAAAGCCGATATTATGCCGGGTGTGTGCGTATTCTTCGCCGATATTTCCAAGACCTGCAATGAGGTATTTCATGACCGGGTCGCGTGTTTCTGCAACAAATATCTTATAAAAAAGAGGCTCCCGGAAACGGAAGCCTCTTTATCCTTTTTGGTTCGCGGAATATTACTTCTTCGCGGGAGCCTTGGCATCGGTCTTGGCGGCGGCGGGCGCTGCTGCAGCGGCTGCCGGTGCTGCTGTTGTTGCGGCGGGAGTTTCTTCCACGTTACGCGACATTTTCACCGATACGATGGTCATGTTCTCGTTGTCGAGGAACGAAAGCTTGTCCGAACGAAGATCACCAACACGAACCGAATCGCCGATGTTCAGCTTTTCGATGTTGATCTCGATGTTCTGGGGCAGGTCTTCCGCGAGGCCGCGCACTTTTACTTTGCGCATTTTGCGGGTGAGTTTACCGCCGGCTTTCACACCTTCGGAACTGCCGAGAAATACGACAGGTACACTGATAGTTACAGGCTTCCCGGGAACGATTTCGAGGAAATCGGCATGGAGGAAGGCGTCAGTAACGGGATGCAACTGCAGGTCATGAAGTACGGCTTCAACCTGGCGTTCGCCGAGATCGATTTTTACCGTAGCGGCTTCCGGGGTGACCACGAACTTGCTCATCTGCAATTGCGGAATTGCAAACTGGATCTGTTCTTTCCCACCGTAAAGCACACACGGTACCATACCCTGTTTCCTCAGCGCTTTGGCATCTTTTTTCCCTACGTTCGCGCGAAGCGAACCGCTCATAGCTACTGATTTCATTTTGGTTTTGGTTTTACCCTCCGGAGTTTTAACGCAGGAGGGTTTTGGTTTTAATTATGATGATTAACTGAATTACATGATAAAATGCGAACTGATCGATTCGTAGCTCACCACGCGGTGCAGCACGTCTGCAAAAAGTGTGGCGACCGACAGTACCTTGATCTTGCTGCTCTGCTGTTTCAGCGGAACGGTATCGGTAACGATGAGCTCGGTAATTTTTGATTTTTCCAGGTTCTCGTAAGCTTTGCCTGAAAGAATGGCATGCGTGCACATGGCGCGCACACTGGCTGCGCCGCGATCCATCATCATATCGGCCGCCTTGCAAAGCGTTCCGCCGGTATCGATGATATCATCCACGAGTACGATGTTGCGTCCTTCAATATCGCCGATAGCCGTAATGCTGTCCACGATATTGGCCCGTGAACGCTGCTTGTAGCAGATCACGATTTCGCATTTCAGGTGCTTGGCATACGCATTCGCCCTTTTTGATCCGCCCATATCCGGGGCGCCGATGGTCAGGTTTTCCAGGTGCAGGCTTTCGATATACGGAAGAAAAACAGTCGAGGCGTACAGGTGGTCCACCGGCACGTTGAAGAAACCCTGTATCTGGTCCGCGTGCAGGTCCATCGTAACCACGCGGGTAACGCCGGAAGCAGCCAGCAGGTCGGCAACCAGCTTGGCGCCGATGGCCACGCGCGGCTGATCTTTACGATCCTGGCGGGCGAAGCCGAAATACGGAATTACGGCGATCACTTCCTTTACCGAAGCCCGTTTGGCCGCGTCGGCCATAAGCAGCACTTCGAACAGGTTATCGGTAGGTGGTACGGTTGACTGGATAAGAAAAACCGTAGCTCCGCGCACGGTTTCCTCGAAAGAACACTGGAATTCGCCGTCGCTGAAACGCAGCAGGTTGAGCTTGCCGAGCTGCTGCCCGTAAGCGGCTGAGATGTCGGCAGCCAGGTTTTGGGTAGCCGATCCTGCGAATATTTTAACCTGTGAGGCCAATGTTTTGGACTTTTTAAGGGGTGCAAATGTAATGATTTGGCGCAAACAGGGCAAGCCCGGGGGTATTTTTCGATAAAAACAGGTTTTCCGGGACCTTTCCGTAATTTTAATAGTGGAAAATCGCAGGAATCATGGCTAAAAAAGAACCCGGATTTGCTCACCAGGACAAGCTGGCCTTTTACAAAAAGCTGGTTTCGTTTTTCCCCGAAGCCGAATTAAAAGGCGCCACCATGCCTTACACGTCCTGCAACGGCAACATGTTCTCGTTCATGAACCCGGAAGGAAAACTCGCCATCCGTTTAAGCGCCGATGATCGCGATACGTTCATGAAAAAGCAAAAAACCGGTTTGATGGAAGCGCACGGCACCATCATGAAAGAATACGTGGAAGTACCCGACCAGTTGCTGCTGTCGCCTGCGAAGCTGAAAACGGACTTCGGAAAAAGCCTCGCTTACGTGAAAAGCCTGAAACCGAAAGCGACGAAGAAGTAATTGTCTTTCCGGCAGGTATTTTCAATCGCTGTATTTGTCCGTTCGATTTTCCGTTTAAACAAAGCCTTGCCCGTTCCCGTATTTTAACGTTTCTCCCGGCAGCCGCTCGGTTATTTTAGCTGCGTCAAACCAAACCTGGATTTTATGGCGCCTCTCAGCCGGAACTGTTTTCACATGCTTTTTATTTTAATCCTTTTCTCCTGCACAGTGCATGCGCAGGATCCCGGGAAAGCCGATTCGCTTTACCAGGCCGGGAACTGGAAAGACGCATCGACGCTGTACAGCGCATTGGTGAAAAAAGAACCGCAAACCGGCCAGTACCAGTTTCGTCTCGGCCGCTGCAAAGTAAAACTGAACGATTACAACGGCGCTATCCTGCATTTGCGCAAAGCGGTTTCGATCGGGAATAACCCGGTGGTGATGCTGAACCTGGCGGATGCTTTCGCGCTGAAAAACATGACCGACAGCAGCCTGGCCTGGCTGGAGAAATCAATTAACGCCGGGCTGCCGCAGTACGGATTGCTGAAGGCGAGCGAAACCGCGCGGGTGTATGCGGAAAATGAACGTTTCAAAAAAATCGCCGCTGGTGCGCGAAAAGTATTCGAACCCTGCACCGCAATTCCCGAAGCGCGCCAGTTCGATTTCTGGATCGGGGAATGGACAGTTTTTAATGCATCGAACAATGCGTTTTCAGGAACCAGCAGCGTTCAGCTCATCCTCGGCAGCTGCGTGATTTTTGAGAACTGGACGGACGGGTATGGCGGTGAAGGCAAAAGTTTTAATGTGTACGATACGCTGGCGAAGCAATGGATACAAATCTGGGTGGACGACAAAGCGCATCAAACTATTTACAAAGGCGGCATGAAAAACGGCAGCATGATCGTGACCACCGACAACATGAAGCAGCCCGGCGGAAGTTTCCAGGTCCGTCGCATGACGTTTACGCCCAATGCCGACGGCAGCGTCCGCCAGTTCGGCGAGGCCAGTAACGATGAAGGGAAAACCTGGTTCACGCAATTCGACCTGGTTTACAAAAAGAAAACCTCCTGATCAGCAGGAAACAAAAGATAGTGCACGACAGATACAGCTAATACAGCAACGTAATTTTTTAAAAAGAAATGCATTTTACATTTCAACCCTTAAACGAAAAAACCTGGCCCGATTTTGAAAAACTGTTCGGCGAACGCGGAGCCTGCGGCGGATGCTGGTGCATGACGCCCCGGCTGAAAAGCAGCGATTATGCACGCCTGAAAGGCGAAGGAAATAAAAAAGCCATGCACGAAATCGCGCGAAGCGGGCAGCCGGCGGGAATAATCGCTTTTCATGAAAAACAGGCTGTGGGCTGGTGTGCGGTGGCACCGCGGAGTGTTTTCGTGCGCCTCGAAAATTCACGGATACTGAAACCGGTCGACGATCAGCCGGTATGGTCGATCACTTGTTTATTCATCGATAAAAACTGGCGGCGCAAAGGTTTGTCGGTGGAATTATTAAAAGAAGCCGCCGCTTTCGCGAAAAAAAACGGCGCGAACATCGTGGAAGGTTACCCGGTGATTCCGCAGAAAGGCGAGATGCCGGACGTGTTTGCGTACACGGGAATTGCGTCTTCGTATTCCGCGGCGGGATTTACGGAAGTGGCGCGCAGGTCGGCGGGGAGGCCGGTGATGCGAAGGACTTTATGATGCAATATTCATATTCAAAAATTCCACCCGGAAATTCGCCCGCTGAATTTTGAATATTGAATTTTGAATCGTTAAGCATACCTTTGCCCCATGTCCGAAACAAGCATAAAAACCAAAGCCTTAAGCGGGGAAGATCTCTTTAAAAACGTCATTTCCCACAGCAAAGAATACGGTTTCATTTTCCCTTCCAGCGAGATTTACGACGGCCTGAGCGCCGTGTACGATTACGGCCAGAACGGGATGGAACTGAAGAAAAACATCCGCGAATACTGGTGGAAATCCATGGTGCTGCTCAACGAAAATATCGTGGGCATCGATGCGGCTATTTTTATGCACCCCACCACCTGGAAAGCTTCGGGACATGTGGACGCCTTCAGCGATCCGCTGATCGACAATAAAGATTCGAAAAAACGATACCGCGCCGACGTCCTCATCGAAAACGCGATGGCCAAAGTGGAAGAGAAGATTGAAAAAGAAGTGGAAAAAGCGCGCAAGCGTTTCGAGAATTTCGATGAGGCCATGTACCGCAGCACCAATCCGCGCGTGGTCGAATACCAGAAAAAAATAGACGAGACCAACGCACGCTTCAAAACCGCACTCGATGCAGCGGACATGGATGCGCTTCGCCAGATCATCGTCGATCTCGAGATTGCCTGCGAAGTTTCCGGTTCGCGCAACTGGACGGATGTGCGCCAGTTCAACCTGATGTTCGCCACGCAGCTCGGCTCGGTGGCCGAATCGGCGAGCACCATTTACCTGCGGCCCGAAACGGCGCAGGGCATTTTCGTGAATTTCCTGAACGTGCAGAAAACCGGCCGCATGAAAATTCCGTTCGGCATCGCGCAAACCGGGAAAGCATTCCGTAATGAAATCGTCGCGCGGCAGTTTATTTTCCGCATGCGCGAATTCGAGCAGATGGAAATGCAGTTCTTCATCCGTCCCGGCACGCAGAAAGAATGGTACGAGCACTGGAAAACCGCACGCATGAAATGGCATGCCTCGCTCGGACTGGGCGAAAGCAATTACCGTTTCCACGATCATATTAAGCTGGCGCACTACGCTGACGCGGCCTGTGATATCGAATTCAAATTCCCGTTCGGCTTCAAAGAACTGGAAGGCATTCACTCGCGCACAGATTTCGATTTGGCGAATCACGAAAAACATTCCGGCAAAAAACTGCAGTACTTCGATCCCGAGCTGAATGAAAGTTACGTGCCTTACGTGGTGGAAACATCCATCGGCCTGGATCGTATGTTCCTCGCTGTGTTATCGAATGCCTACACGGAAGAAACGCTGGAAGACGGCAGCGAACGCGTCGTCCTGCGCATTCCGCCGGTACTCGCTCCCGTGAAAGCCGCCATTTTCCCGCTGCTCAACAAAGACGGCCTGCCCGAAAAAGCGCGCGAAGTGATGGACCTGCTCAAGTATGATCATATCTGCGTATGTGAAGAAAAGGACGCGATCGGCAAACGTTACCGCCGCCAGGATGCCATCGGTACGCCGTACTGCATTACGGTGGATCACCAGACGCTGGAAGACAATACGGTCACCATCCGCGAACGCGACTCGATGAAACAGGAACGTGTGGCGATCAGCGCGCTGGCGGATATTATCGAGGGACGGGTGAATATGAAGTCTTTGTTACAGAAACTGTAATCGTTTCGATTGGCGATTTTGGATTGGCGATTGCCGATTCTTTTCTCTTGGTAAACTCAATAATCCAAAATCGGCAATCGAAATACAGATTTATTGCACCGGTTACTTCCCTGTTGCTGAATCATAATTTTATAGCTGGCATGACGGCATCTGAAAAATATTTACACGGTTTTACTTCCGGAGAGCAGGAACGGCTTTACCGGCAGGCACGTTTTCTCGAGAACATCGTGTATTCGGAGATCGATCTTTCCGGCGTGAAGCAGTTGCTGGAAGTGGGCTGCGGGGTTGGCGCGCAGTCGCAGATATTGCTTCGCCGGTTCCCGGATCTTTTCCTGACGAGCATCGATTTTTCGGACGTGCAGTTGCAGGCCGCGCGGAAGAACCTGGACCAGAACCCGGTTGCGGCTAACCGTTTCGAGCTGCTGCAGATGGATGCGCAGGACATGCCGCTTCCTTCCAAAGGAAAATTCGACGGCGCATTTTTATGCTGGGTGCTCGAACATGTTCCCGATCCGAAAAAAGTTTTGTCCGAAGTCCGGCGCGTTTTACAGCCGGGCAGTACCGTGTACGTGACCGAAGTCCTGAACGCTACCTTTTTCATCGAGCCGTATTCCCCGTCGGTTTTGCAGTACTGGATGCGTTTCAACGACCTGCAATACGATATGGGCGGAGATCCGTTCATCGGCGCCAAGCTGGGCAACCTGCTGCTTTCGCTCGGGTACGTGAATATCCGCACGCAGGTAAAAACTTTTTTCCTCGACAACCGGCAGCCCGCCAAACGCGCGGAGATGATCGACTACTGGTCGGAGCTTATGCTCAGCGGCGCGCCCAACCTGCTCGAAGCGGGTTATGTTACCGAAGAAACCGTAACGAAAGTGCGTGAAGAAATGCACCGCTGCTCGAAAGATCCCAACGCGGTTTTCTTTTATTCGCTCGTGCAGGCTTCGGCACAAACAGCGTAAGCTCTTCTTTTTAAAACAGGTTTTGCCGTACTGCCCGCAGGTACCGGAATCTGCTAAATCGTATAAGATCAGTTCGGCGGAATAATAATTTGAAATACATTAAATTATATTTATATATTATTTATTACCAGAAAGTTATATACAAATATGTTCATTTGAAATAATACAATAATACAGCGAATTATTTGCCCCGATACTGCAGGCTGGTCTAATTTAGATGCAGTTCCTCAATGTTTTGGCAAACAACGAATAATATCGTAACGGTGCCGTTTTGCAGCAGGTTGTGTAGGTGACCGGTCATTCGAAGGAAGAGCGAATGCCTGGTAAATGTTGCGGGCGGCACCGGTTCGTTTTGTGAACCCAAAGAAAGACCACGGAGATGATCCGTGGTTTTTTGATTTATACGTTCTGCTGTTCAGTCTTTCTTTCCGAAAACATATTTCATCCCCGCTTCGAGTGTGCTGCCGAAACCATCGACAGTGCTGGGTTCAAAACTGGAAAGCAGGTGCAGCTTACCTTCTTTTTTCGAAAAGCCGAGCGTGAATCCGTAAGGCGAAACATAATTATTCCAGTCGTCGAGTACACAATAAAAACCGCCGTAGATAAAACGCCAGCGCGCATCCGCCCGCACATTGCCCTGCCCCGTATTTCCCGAATAACGGTAATCCAGCGCCGCAATAAAACTGCCGTGTTCCCCGATATTAAAATCCGATCCGGCAAGCGCATAGTAGGTAAGGTATTGTTTACCGAGGTCGAACTCATTTCCCTGCAGTGATTTTATTTTCGCCGAAGGCTGGGTGAGGTGCCGCGCGCTCAGGCTCACAAATAATTTTGTTCCCCAGTTGTACATCAGCCCGGCGTCAAAATCAGGAATCACACCTTTGTGCCTGCCTTCAAATTCACAGATATAATTCGGAATATTGGTCGGACAAGACCCGAAATCGGCGTTGATTAATCCGAGCGTTGTGCGCAATCCCAGGTTCAGGTTCGACTCTTCACCAAGTTTTGCGCTGTATGCGTACTTGAGGCTGATCCAGTGATTTTTGTAGATGCCGAGCTGGTCGTACATATACGAACCGTCGACCGCGCCTTTCAGTTTTTCATAATACCCGCCGAAGACTGCTGAAACCGACATCGGTTTTCCCTGCTGAAAATCCATCCACTGGTTGCGGACGTTAAGCAGGAACGAACGCTGCCCGAAATCCTGCAACCCGGCGTAAGAAGGATTATACATGCGCAGCAGGTTTTCCATCTGCCGGAAATAGGGATCACTGCCGGCAAAACTGTTCAGCGAAACAGCGAGCACGAGATAAAGCAATACTTTTTTCATGAAGCGGGTTTGTTTTTCAAATATACTTCAGAACGCCAATATGCGCGCATCTTAAATCGTTATGTTTATCGGGGTAATTTTTTCAATCCTGTGACTTTTTGCACCCGCCTGTATTACGGTGTTCAAAAAGGGCAGCATGGAGGCAGTGATTCAAATGACGGAGACCGGTCAATATCACCAGACAGCCGAACAGATTGATGCAGAACTGGACCTGGTCAGGGCTGCACAGGAAGATCCGCGCAAATTCGAACCGTTGTACCGGAATTATTACACGCGGATTGTCGGTTACGTGTATCACCGGTTAGATGATAAAGAAACCGCTTTTGAAATCACCGCGCAGGTTTTCTATCATGCCCTGAATAATCTTTCACGTTTCAAAGCACAGGGCGTTCCTTTCGGCGCGTGGCTTTTCCGGATCGCTTACAATGAGCTCAACCAGTGGTTCCGGAAAGAAAAAACGCGGAGATCGGTGCATATCGATTCCGAAGGGATTGCCGGGCTGAAAGAATCCCTGGAAGATATTTCAACCGCGGCGCAGGATGCACAGTTGTTCGAGGCGCTGCAAACGCTCGACAGCGAGGAAATGGAAATGATCGACATGCGTTTTTTTGAAAAACGGTCGTTCAGGGAAATTTCCGGGATTACCGGCCTGGGTGAAAGCGCCTGTAAAATGCGCATCTACCGCGCCATTGAAAAATTACGAACCCATTTTCAAAAAGACTGATCGTCATGACCAAGTTTCATATCAGAACCAAAAAAGAAAAACTGACTGAACAGGAGATCGGGCAGCAGATGAATTTCGACCGCTTCCTCTCCACCCGCCCGCAGCCCGTAAAACCCTGGGTGAAACCGGCGAAGATTTTTGCAGGAGCCGGAATTGCCGCCGCAGTCATCACGGCAGGATATTTTATCTACTCTTCGGCGCAGCAGGAAAAAAACGTTGCCGTTACACCCTTCATCAACCCGCCGGTTAAAAATCTCGATGTTCCCGCCACTGCGTTTATCATTGATACGAAACAGGACACCACGCTGATCTCCCCGACCGGTTCGCTGATCGCTGTTCCAAACGGATCGTTCGTTTATCCCGGCGGCGCGCCGGTCATGGGAAAAGTCGAGTTACGCTACCGCGAGTTCCACGACCAGGCGGACATCCTGCTCGGCGGAATTCCCATGGAATACGACTCCGCCGGGAAAACCTGGCTGTTCGAATCCGCAGGCATGTTCGAAATCGCGGCATACCAGGACGGAAAGCCGCTGAACCTGGTCCCGGGAAAACAGTTGACGGTGAATCTCGTTTCGCATACGCCGGAAAACAATTACAATATTTATTATCTCGATACTGTAAAGCGGCGCTGGGAATATGTTTCGGAGAATACGGCGGAAAATAAAACCTGCACGCGGATTTACGACGTGGATAAGGAAAAGGAGCAGGCGTATCTCGCCGCTGAGAAAAACAACCCGCTGCCTGGAAAACCTTTTCTGCCGGGCCAGGCAAATCCTTCGGCGTATAAATTCCGAATCGATTACCTGGCGAACGAATTTCCCGAACTGAAAATTTACGACGGTTTGCGTTTCGAGATTGCGGAGGAGGAAAAGAATTACGATCCAAAGCTCGCTGAAAAAACCTGGGAAGATGTGTACATCGGGAAAACAGAAGAATCCGAAAACTATACAATTACCTTCAGCTCGGAAAATGAAATGCACACGTTTATGGTCAAGCCGGTTGTAGAAGGAAAAAATTACGAGCAGGTGAGACTGGATTTCGAAACACGGCAGAAGAAATACGATGTCCTGCTCGCCGAAAGAAAACAGAAACTCGAGGCCAAAAAAGATTCCATGTACCGGATGAAAGCCGTCAACGATAACGTAGCTATAAAATCGCAGCTGAATGAACGCCTTACCAGTTTTATTACCGGCAGCTATTCGGAAGCGTCGAAGGATCTGCTCGTGTACCGCACGTTTTACGTAAACCGGATGGGATTCTGGAATTCCGATCGTCCCTGGGATTTTTTCGATGAATTTTCGGGCATCGTTGCGGGCAGCGCCGGCACGCCGAGAGGCGAATACCATGCCCGGTTCACTAGTGAAACCGGTGAACCCCTGGCCCTGAAAACCGTGTTTATGCTGCGGCGTAAACCGGGCAGCATGTTTCCTGTTCACGAAAACAGTTTCAAACAATTCCCGTATAAAAAAGACGCTGCCGATGTGATCGTCGGGATCGGGTTCGACAACCGGCTTACTTACCTGGATGACGAGGAACTGAAACTGGTAAATCCCGATGGGAAAAACCTGGTTTTCAAAATGAAAAATACCGGTGCAGAAGCAGCCACCATCGAACAATTAAAATCCCTGTTGAAAATCTGACGCGCATGCTGTGGCGAATTGTTTTACTGCTAATTATCGGCACTACGTTTTGCCGGGCCCAGACGGGTTCCGGCAAAACGGCTGTTTTCAAAGTGCGTGCGCCGCAGGCAACCTGTTCTATTTTTACGGAAGAGAAATTTTTCTGGCTGGAGAAAAACAATATTGTTCGCGTAAAGGTGCGCGGCGGCGGGAAAATACAGGTGGAACTTACCGGCGGAAAAATCATTGAACAGGATGGCGGAAATTATACATTGTTCTTTACTTCCCCGGGGACTGCGGCTATCTCGGTTTATAAGTTCGGGCGTTACGGCCGGGAACTGGCGCTCACGAAAACATACGAAGTCCGTGGTCCCACTTTGTATTTCTGCGGTATCAAAACCGATTCCACGTCGAAGTACCTGCGGTTACGCGGAGATAACCTGTATGCTTATTCAGATTATTTCAAACAGGCGCTGCCCGTACTTTCATTCGAAATGTTTTTTACCGGCGATACGGTGAATGTCCGCAACGCCAAACCCACACGCTACAAATCGGACACCTGCATGCTCACCAAAGAGATGCAATATAAAGTGCTGCACTACCAGCCGAAGTACAACTACATTTATTTTCACAATATCGTTTGCGAAGTCCCCGACGGCACCAAACGTATCCTTGATCCGGTCAGGCTGCATGGTATAGTGGATACTGCAAACAAAAAAACATTGAGCCTGATTTACGCGGTGTTCCGGAAAGAGTTGTGACCCTTCCCGCACTCTTCTCCTTTGACAAGAAATATTTATAGTATTTTCATTTCTTCTTTTGATACCCGCAATAAATAAACACTGCTGTTGATACCAGTATCATAACCAGGCAAACGTTCGTTGTTGTATTTATTATTTTATCTGCTTTTTCAAGCGCCTTGTCTGCAATCTTCAGATACGAATAAACTGCAACGGCAATAATAGAAAGTACAGAAATAATTTTTGCGGTGGTCAGAGTCTTATTTATTACCGCCAGGATAAATATCAGCACCCCGACAAAAGCCATACTTCCCGCAACAAGATAAGACAGCACTGAAACCCAATTGAGGTTGCTCATAATGTACAGCAGAACAACACAGAGTATGTTGATCGTTACTGATATCCAAAGTAAAAGCCGGGATAATTTCATGAGGCGTGATTGTTTTAACGATAATACTTCCTGTTCTTTTTACTCGCCAGCATTCGTTAATAACTTTCACTTTAAAAATTCATGTTTTGTCCGATATGCAAAAAGTCCTGCGTGATGCAGAAAGGGAATGAGATCGGGAGCGGGAAAGTCATTATTGCCGAATAGTTGTTCTCTTTAAACAGGAAAGGCCGCGAAAAATTTTCGCGGCCTTTTTTTGCACGCCTGCTCATGCATCCTGCACGCTTCTACAATGCAGGTGGAAATTTCATAAGGACGCTCGTAATGTTGTATGACATTTCCGGGCGGATGCCGAAAAGCCGGAAGAGAGTAGGCAATCCTTTAAAAATGGATATCATGAAAATTAATTTTCAACTGAGAATGCTGGTGATTGCGTCCACTTTCTCAACAACCCTGATGGCACAAACACTCTATACCCCTACCGGAGGTGTCGGTCCATCGACGAACCAGGGTACAGGTATTGGTACAACAATCCCCAGCGGTTCGCTGGATGTGCGCTACAATTGCGTAAATGGAGGATTGGCAACATTGCTGGTGACCGGCAACAGCGGTTTTCTGACGTGTTCGGGATTTCCCGCTCCCCAGTTTGGCGAATCCTTTCGTGTTCGTACCGAAACGTCGACAGGTGTTTACCGGAATGATTTTGTTGTGCGTGCATCGAATGGGAACGTAGGCATTGGGGTGCTCACCCCGTTCAACCGGCTCGATCTTACGACCGCGTCAAACAATGACGGCATACGCATTACACAGACAGGAACCAGCGCCGCATATTTGGGGCTCAATAGCGCCAGCCGTAATTGGAGTCTGTACTCGACAGGAACCTCAAATACGCAGGGCGCCGGACATTTCCTGATCTACGACCAATCTGCAGGCCAAGTGAGGATGTTCTTCAAAGGAAATTCCGGTCCGGGCGCGTTCATCGGCATCAACACACTCAACCCGACAGCGAACCTGACGCTCAACGGGAACATGCTGATTGGCGACCCGGGCATCGTCAATATCAATACAACAACACCCTACGGACTTTATGTTCAGAACGGAATCTTGACATCGAAGATCAGGGTGGCAACAGTGAACAGTGCCAACTGGGCCGATTATGTTTTTGCGCCCGGCTATCGTCTCCGCCCGCTCAGCGAGGTCAATTCCTTCATCGACACGAATCATCATTTGCCCGACGTTCCCAGCGCTCAGCAGGTGGAACAGGAAGGAGTAGACCTGCTGCAGATGAATATTATTTTGCTGCAGAAGGTAGAGGAGCTTACGCTCTATCTCATTCAACAGCAGCAACAGATCGACGAACTGAATGCGAAACTGAACAAGTAGCGATCATGCGATACTCCATCTTGCTTATTCTGCTGTGCAGCATGCACAACATAAGCGCTCAAAACATAATCCCTAACGCGAGCTTCGAAAACAATTGTGGTACGAACGATGACCCGATCGGCGTTTGTCCCTGTTTTACAACCAGTTGCCTGCCGGGTTGGTCAGTCTCCCACGGCAGCCCACACATCGTTTTCGGAGGTTCGCCAGATCAGGTCTGTCACATTGCAATGTGGGCTGCCGCGGGCAGCCTTCCTGATAATGGAGAAGGAATTTTCAGCCATCTCACCACAAGTACGGTCGACCAGGAATATTATAACCTCTGCTTCTGGTACAAGACAACCTATACGCCGCCTGCTGACCAGGGCACGATCACATTCCAACTTACCAATTCCTCGACCCGGTGTGGTTATAGTTGTGACGGATACCCATGTGTCATGGCGAACCAGAATATTACTCCTCCTGCTGCTGTTTTTCCTCAACAGAACTGGACGTACGTTTCATGGACATTTAAAGCTACCGGCGCTTATAATTTTCTGCGCATTTACGCGTCATCAAATGCCCCGCAAACGAATGTCGCCGGATTGGAGATCGATGGCCTGACATTGTACAAAACTTCCGTCTGCTCGGGAACGTTATTCATGAATAACACCGTCAATTACAACCCGTCAATTGGTTATTATGAACAATATTCGATCGTTGCCGGCAGCACAGCCATCACTCCCTTCAGCACCATGATGACGATCACACCTTCAGTTAGCACGACATTCAAGGCGAACACCAACGGCTACATTGACCTGGTGAATTCTTTCTCCGCAGTACCCGACAACGCACATTACTTTGAAACCGTTCTCGGGCCTTGTGGTTGTCCCGGCGGAACTGGAGGCCCAGAACGATTCGGCCTGTTTGCTGAAGCAGAAACCATTCTGCCAGGAGAAATTATCCTCAGTCCCAATCCCACATCCGGCAGCTTCACACTATTGCGGAACAGTAGGGCCCCCGCCGAAATAGAAATAACGGACCTCACCGGGCGTGCGGTCAGGAAACCGGAAACTTTCACCGGTGAAAGCATCATCTTCGACATCAGCGAACAGCCCGCCGGCATTTATCTTATCCGGGTCCATTCAGGAACGGATATAAAAATGCTGAAGCTGGTCAAAGAGTAAGTCCTGGTTCCTCAACAATAAAGGCCGCGAAAAAATTTCGCGGCCTTTATTGTTTCTTCAGACAGAACTCCTACTCCGTCAGATCAAACGTCTCCAAAAATTTCGTCGTATAATTCCCCGCGATGAAATTAGGGTTCTTCATCAACCGCAAATGGAACGGGATGGTCGTCTTCACGCCTTCCACCACGAACTCGCTCAGCGCTCGGTGCATTTTTGCGATCGCTTCTTCGCGGGTTTGCGCCATGGGCGAAGAAAAATGGCAGGCGGAAAACCGAAGTGTTGACGGCTAATTATCCGATTTGATGTGCTAAATTGCAGTAACCAAAAACAAACACAATGGCAAAACCAATCAATGCTCCCAGCACGACCACAAAACCGTCGGGAGGCAAACGCGGAAATAATCCTCCGAAACCGAAGAAGTAGTTGCCTTCAGGTCAACTCAAAACAAAAGGCGTGATGCTCTATGCACCACGCCTTTTGTTTTTGAAAAAAACCGGGGATCAGGCAACGTCCGTCGAAACCCTCGTTAAACCACTTTATAGGCCGTTTTCCCGGCTTGTTTCTGCCCCTGACTACAACCGCTCCGGTCTGGGCCACTTAAAGCGACACGCATGGCGTTACGTGCCGCTTTGTTTTGTTTGTGTGGAAACCTATTTGAAGCACTGGTTATAAGCACTCGCACGTTTCGGCGAAAAAATCGCTGCGTTCGGGGAAAAGGAAAACCGTCTCAAAGTCACTCCTGAAACTTTCCGAATATCCGTTTTCAAAAAATGAAACGCCCTGAAACTATTGATTTCAGAGCGTTTACGTGGGCCCACTTGGGATCGAACCAAGCACCCACAGATTATGAGTCGGGAGCTGTCTGCTTGTGTCCCTGTGTTTTCGTGGGGTGTAGCGGGTGCGGACACTTGCATCTACTGGTACTGGAGCACGCCTTGCCAGCACGCGGAAGCACGTGTTCTAAGCACTGGTTTATTTTGCTTCATTAATGGAGATAATCAGTTTGTTGAACAGGGAATTATTCTGTTGCTGAAACTTCATGAATGAGTTTTTTGAGCTGTCATTAAACTCAATTGGTTTATCATTTTTAAACTGCTTTATAAAATTCTCGTCCTCTGTAATCAGTTCTCGAAGGTCATTTTGGTATGGCTTGAGTATATCTTTGTCTATCTTATATTGCTCTTGAAGAATCTTCATGAGATCATTGACCTTGATATTCATAAGTTTAAACCAAGGAGTCACACTCTTGGGGTACGTTTTCCCGGTGTACAAATTACTGAGACAGATTTTGTATTCGTTGCGGAGATCTTTAACTTCACTAATAAAGTAATCCTTGAGAACACGCTTATTGGTCAATCGGTTTTGAATTGTAATAACAATCCAAATTGCAAGACCAGCGTTTATCAAAATGCCAAAAATCTCAATCCAGTCCGAAGGTTCAAGCCTCCAAAACCAGTTCATACAGCATTCGATGGCCGCTCCCATACTGATTGTTTTAATTCGTTGCTTATAAGTCTGAACCAAGGCTCGTGATTAGTCGTCACAATTGGATGCTCATTTTTTCTTCTTCTTTCTTCCCATTGTACATAAGACTCCTTTTCAATCATTTCTTTCCAGTGGGGTTCTTGATCTGATTTTATTTCGACAGATTTTTTCACAACATCCAGTGTGAAGTCATAGATCAAATTACCAAATGCTTCATCCAGGAAGGAAGAAGCATAGCCTTCTGTATTATCGAGATCAACTAGGAGCTTTTCTCCTTTTTCATATGTCTCTTTGAATTTCTTATTAAGAACCTTGTGGTAAAACTCTTCTCCTGAATAATCACTGATCGAACAATTCCTTAAACCTGGAATGTCAGAAAAGTCCTTTAGTACGCTTATTGTTTTCATCGTGTTAAATTTTAGACAGGCATTCTTTTGTCATCTCCCATTGGTATAAGGTCCCCTTAAATCGAGGGGAGCCCGAATCAAAGACCATAGATCGAGAATGGTCATCGAAATGCAAAATTACATTATTAGTCAGTACCTTTAAATCAAGTAGTATACCTCGTTCGGCACTTACTTTAACCGCAGGTAATCCTTTATTTCGATTTATCTCTTGTGTATTTGAGCCATATTTTTTCTCAAATGCACCTAAAAGAATTTCAGCATCGTTTTTAATACTAAAAGCATCAAGTAGTTTTTTCTTGAACTTTCGATGCAGAGTTTGCAATATACCTTTCCCAACATCTGTAACTGTAAAGACAACCTTCCCCGGTTCATATTTAACTCCAAGCAACCATTGTTTATTCTCGGTTCCTCCCCATTCAATAGAATTTCCACAAATCTCAAGCAAAATTGTCTTCACTGAAAGGGATTGAGAAGTTTCACCCGTTAAATGGCCAACGGAGTCTTTTACGACTTGCGAAATTCTTCTATTGTCCTTACCTGATAGGGTTCCACATCCCTTTTCAAAAAAGATCAGCTCTGATTTTCCTGGCTTCGGAAATGGCCTATTTGTTTCGTTAACCATATGACTTAAAAACCCAGAATCCTCGATAAACTTTCTTGCTTCTTTATTCCTCGGAAAATTTCCCTGCAATACCACTCCTTTCGACTTCAAATCATCACTAATGGCCGTTAAAACACTGATCGTTGCATAATCAATTTGTTCTACCTCAAAAAGCGACATAACAACAATTTGGTAATTCCTAATAAACTTTACATTCTCTTCGTTTCGAATGTTCCGGAAAAACATCAAGCACTCTTCTGCATTTTCAATTAATCGAAAATCAACGGGGGCGTATATTGCAAATGGGAGACCATTCTCAATTCCTCTGGAATTGTTTTTCCTTACTTGGTTACTTCTCTTTGTACTTGAGTTGTTCTTTGCCTGAAGTTGTCTCTCGATCTTCTGGAGCTTTCTCTTATGCCAAGCTTTGTATTCCCGGGTACTGTATAACTTCTTCATCTAATCATTTGCAACCTAAACATTTAACATACCATTACAAAAATAACGATTTTATCATTGATTTTGAATTTTTACAGCAATACCCTTTGTGCAGATATTGAGGTTTATTTGACTCCTCCCTCAATCCCATACATAACCGTTATCTCCATTTGACTGCATCGCCCCCGCAGAGCTATACATGCTGCCGGAAAACCAAAACCGACAGTCATGAAAAAACAAAAACGTTCCTTACCAAAACCACCTCCACCCGCTCCCGTTCCCGCAGGGGACACGAGGCCGTTTGGCCGCACCTTTCTTCTGAAGGACTCTGTATTGCTTCCCGAGCCTGGACTTTCACTTGAGAAAGAAACCCTGCTCCTCTCGATGATGACGCAGGAAGAATGCACGAAGCTCGTGCTTGCCAACCGCGCCGTGCTTTTCGGCGAGAAAACAATCGGCCTGAATGCAAACCCGAAGGCAAACGTCTATCCGTGGGATGCATTCCTGTTTGATTTCAGCGATCCGCAAAAGCCCCGCTGTTACCTGCTCTCCGTTACGCGCGGCAGCACCCTGGCCATGCTTACCATGATCACGACCAATGCGAACCTGCTGCGAAAGGATAAGCGTGATGCCCTTATTGGCGAATTGACCGAACATATCCGCAAAGACAAGCGCGTCGGCAAAGCCATCGGCGCACTGCTTGCCGGAAACTGGACCGTGGATACCATGCTCGAGTATGCCATCCGAAAAACGCTCCGGGGATTGTGCATCGTCAACGAGGACGATCCGGACGGAGAAAAGCTCATCAACGCGTATGTGGAAGCCAATAGCCATGCCCTGGATGTCATCTACCTGCACAAGTACCGCGCAGGTAAGTCCTTGGTACTTTCTATGGTTCCTCCTTTCTCCGATCTCAAAACCGAAGCGAAGCAGCCGCCCAAAGAGCGCGTGATCCACACCGAAGCAGACCACCTGGAGAAAGCCTCAAGTCTCGCTCGTACCATATACGAGAAACTGAGAGCCGAGGCATTAAAGCTCGACAAGTCTCTCGTGGTAAATCCCCGCGGCAAGCATTATATCTCGCTCCGGCGGGAAGGGGGCAAGAACCTTGCATTCTTCCACTTTCGTAGGGGCGGTATCTACCTTGTAGTGATGCTCGGGGAGCAGACTGTGCGCAAACAGGTGAAGAAAGCAGAGATCAAAAGTCTACCAAAATCGGTTCAGTCCTTTTGGAATGGGGCCAGTACGGGATTGGTCATTTCTTCAACAGAGCATTTGAAGGAAATCACTGAGCTTTTCAAGAAGCTGATCAAACAGTGATTATTGTTTTTTATAAAGAGCCACCTTTGTCAGGTGGCTCTTTTTATAATTGATTTTCTCATTGAACCTAATCAATTGGAATTTCTTGGCTTTTTAGAAAGTCAATTATTGACCTCTCAAGGTTATCGATAACAGTAAATAATTGTATAAAAGTCACTCGATCTGATGGTTTTAGTGCGTCATACCATACATTCAAGGGAGTGACGCCTGTGAAGTCATCTTCGATTGTCCCTTTAGGGCCAATAACAATGACTTCATTGGTACTCTCAGCCATTATTTTATTCAGAGTTTGAACATCGTCTTCGGGAGAAGCTAACTGCCTCAACCATAATTTTACAGAGTCCGGTAATAAGAGAGATCGTGAGTATTCGATCAATTCTCCATCCATAACATCATTCAATGAAAAGGCTAAATCACTAATTAAGAATTCACTTGGCAATGTAGTATCAATTGGAACATCAACATCGATGAAATACATATTGTGTCCGAAAGAGTCAACAATCTGATCTGGAGAAGTCATGTCCACAAGCATATTTTTCCCCATTAAATATTTTATCAATAAACCGGGCTTATCAGAAAAAAACACCTCTTTCATTTGAAGAATCGATAAATTCTTAATTTGACTTTCGTAAAAATTGTCTACACTGTCTTTTTGCCAACTAACTGACCAACTATACCTATTCTTTAGGACTAATTTGAACTCCCAAGAAGTGCTTTTAAGTTTTTTATACAAAGCAAGAACAGCTTCAACTTGCTTTTTCGAGAAGTCATCTTTCACGGGGTTTTCTTTGACCTTCATCATAAGTATAGCAGTAACAATAGTAAGTATTGCTACTGGAATGATCAGCGCAGTAATATTGGCGGCTAGCCAGCGTCGAAATCCAAGCTGCTTTGTATTGGCTTCATCCTTCTTGGTCGTATTGGATTGTTGAGGGGCTGCAGCACCGATTTTATCTTTCTTTGTTTTCCGTAACCTGTCACTTTCGGCCTTCTCGTCTTCGTAACTATAATTCTCCTCTCCCAACAAATCTTTCATTTTATCTTCCCAACTCATCGAAAACGCATAGTAGCAAAGCAAATCTCGCAACTCGGGATTTGCCCCCCAACCTTTCGACTCTTTCACGCGATTTAAGGCTCTATTAATAGTAACGTTATCTGGAAAATCTTTCTCGGCCTGTTTTAGTTGATCCAAATACTTGACACCATACGAATGGGTCTTAGCGAATTCCTTTAAGTGACGACCAAATCCGGTAAATGTCGCTTTTCCAGTATCCTTTTTGAATTGCGCAGCTATTCCTTCAATTATCTCTTTTCTAAGCACAATGTTTTTATCCGGTAACGCTCCCATACGCAAATATTTTTCGGACATGTCTGTACATGTCCCATTTTTTAAATGAATTCTATCGTATTAACAGCAAATACAACCGAAAAATACAGTAAAAATTAACAAAAAAATAGCCCGGCTGTTGGAAGCAGCCGGGCCGCGCAGAGGAAACCCCTGGGCGTCCTCACGTAAAAGAACTACGTGATAGACAGGGACATAATAGCATGATTGTCAGCTATTTGTCAACTGTCTGCACTAAGGCTTTACGTGAGGTATTCCAAAGCAATACCTCACCATGAAAGGAAGGAAACCATACGGACAGAACGAGTCGGCCCCAGTGAATATGGCGAGCCACCCCAGCCGTATAGCTCTCTATATTCAAAGGATCGAGGAATTAAACAGGCTCATAAAAAACAAGAAAGATGCGGTTATCCTGAAGGAAAAGCAGGTCAAAAAAGAGAGACGGCAGATCGACCAGCTTGAGGAAGAATATAAACAAGCCAATGCGCTGCTGATCCAAGAGCTTTCAGTTCAACCGGCAGATCAAGTCATTACCCTCGGCCGCCCTGAACTCTGTTTTGATTGGAATCCTGAGTATGATTTAGAGACATTCTTCAAACTCGTAACCGGAGCAATACCAAGAACCGACATTGTCATATACCCGATAGCGTTCGAGGATTTCAAGGCAGCATTTACCCCGGGAGCAGCGGCGAAATCAAGAATTGACTGTATCAATCTTAAAGTCTTCACAGAAATTCTGTATGTGCTCATGCGCAAAGGCGTTGTACTGATTAATGAAAAACTACTAGAGCAGGCGATAATGGATCGTTGCTTGCACAAAAGTGGACCAGCCAGCAAGACGAATTTGCAGCAGTACACTTACTTGAGCAGAAGCGATTTTGCAAGAAATACTGCTCCTTCGGAAACCGTTGAAATAATCCTTAGCCATCTCAAAGTACCCGATTGAAAACGGATTGAACTCAGCGGAATTCAACCCGTTTTCAATTTTAATGGTTGTTGTTCCCGCTACGTTTGTTCAAGAAAAACAAACGATCATGAAAACAAACCAGCACCCACTCCAAATTCTTGAGACCAACCTCGAGTATTTCCAGTCTCTCATCTCTATCCAATCCGATCCCTCGCGCTTTAACTGGATCACCACTCCCATAGAACTGCGGATAGGGATAATCATCCAGTACATAAAAAAAGACGGGGCGAACGTAAGCACCGAAGACCTCGACTTCGCTTTCTCGCTGCTCCGGAAGTACACCACACTCTGGCAGCTCTATTTCAAAAACCACCCCTGGCGCCCGCTCAATGACCGCTAATTCGATTAAAAAACATCGCTATGGAATTCCTCATTTTTTTCTCTGATATCAAAAAACTCACGGGTTACGCGGATAACCGCTCAGTGAAAGCGTTTCTGCGGGAACTGCGCGTGCCGGTATTGTATATCGGCCGCCGGGCGGCGGTAGATAAAACGCTTTTTGATACACGCATGGAAAAGCGCTACCGGCTCACCATAGGCAAACGGCAATACGTTCCCGCGCTTGAAACAGAGAAGCAGTTTCTCGCCGACTTGCAAAAGCTGTTTACGAATAGTACAACAGGACACCAATTATGAAAAAGAAGCACCACAAGCATATCCAAATCGTTCCCGGCGCGCACGTGCCCAATCA
>VBWE01000037.1:25233-110491 GCA_006218065.1 Bacteroidota bacterium | reverse complement strand
TTCCTTTTACTATAAGTTGTGGCTCCCCCTCTTTGCGACGTTGTCGCAAATCCGACTTTTGTTTGAACAAACAACAACGTCGGAGAGAGGGGGCCGGGGGGTGAGTCCCGGAATACGTACCTTTGTACTTAAATTCCATCACCATGAACACCACCAAAATTCCCTTCATCATATACGCCGAAAGCACGCCCAATCCTGCGAGCATGAAATTCGTGGCGAATGCGCTGCTGATCGCCGAGGGAGCAACGGCGGAATATCGCTCTGCTTCCGAAACGGCCGGAGCGCCGCTGCCTGCGAAACTTTTCCAGTTTCCGTTCGTGAAATCGGTTTTTATTTCCGGGAATTATATCAGCATCGGGAAAAGCGACCTGGTGAGCTGGGATGACGTGCTGCTGGAAATGCGCGAGTTCATCAAAAGCTATCTTAACGACGGTCTCCCGGTGATTACCGAACTGCCGACGAAGGAAGTGGCTGCGGACAGCTCGTTTAAAAATACGGTCAGCGTATTCACCGAGCATGCCGTTCCGCAGAACGAAGCGGAAAATAAAATCGTGGAAGTGCTGGAACAGTACATCCGGCCTGCGGTGGAGCAGGACGGCGGACTGATTACGTTCCGCTCGTTTGAAAACGGAGTCGTTACTGTGCAGCTCAAAGGCGCCTGCAGCGGATGTCCTTCTTCCACCATCACACTAAAAGCGGGTATCGAAGCGTTATTGAAGCGCCTCGTTCCGGGTGTGAATGAAGTTGTGGCCGAGGCGTTGTGATTTGTTACTAAAAACGCTGCGCATGAAATTCTCCCCGATCATTTCAGCAGTCCTGGTTTGCCTGGTGTCCTGTTCCGGCGATCCTGCAAAATCACCCGAAACTCAAGACTCTCCCGCGGCAGTTGAACAAACGGCAGGCGCCGGGAAAAATCCTGCAACGGCTGAAAATTCCAATCTTCCTGTAATTTACGCGCGGACCGTTTTCCTGAACAAGCCGGACGCTGTGCTGGACAGTATCCGCAATTTCGTGTATTCGCCCGGCCCGGCGCTGACACTGGAAGAACTTTACAAATACGTCGGGATGAAGTACAAAGGGTATCGCGCAGGAAAAGACATCAGCCCTGCTTCGTATATCGCGGTTTGCAACGCGCCCGATTCAGCAATTGAAAAAGTAAAAAAAGAATTCCGTGAAAAATTCGGGCGCGAGGCGGTGGTCTCCTATCCTCCCGAAGGTGCAACGGTTTTGTCATACGGCTATGTTTTCAAAGAGACCCGTTATGCCGTCCCTTTCCTCGATGATTCCCTGTTTTTCAAAAAGAAAAATGTGGACGCTTTTTCCGTACCGGGTTCCAGGTCCGGGAACCGGCGATCGGACCAGGTGAAAGTGCGCTACTATTCGGTAAACAAAAGCACGCTTTTTGACCAGGGTGATTTCATCGTGCAATTGATAACGGAAGGGAATAAGGAGCAGGTTTATATTGCCTGCATTCATCCCGATGCTACTTTGTCGGCCACGTATGAAAAGGCCTGGAAAACGATACAGGAGCCGCCGGTACAGGAATTCAAAACCTCAAACAGCAAAGAAGAAGTGAAATTCCCGATGGCCCTGGCGGAATCATCCTCGCTGATCGCGCCGGATATCCGGATCAACCATCATTTCGACAGCATTTTTAACCTCCCGCTTTTCGACGGTGAAAAACTGATGTACTCACAACGGGACCTGGTTTTTCAATTGGATGAAAAAGGCGCGAAACTCGAAGATAAAAATGTCATAGCCGATTCCATTGGCTTCAACCGGTTCAAACTTCCGCCGCTCGTGGTCAATCGCCCTTTCCTGCTCATCATGAAAGAAACGGATAAAGAAAGACCGTACCTGCTGATGTGGGTGAACGATCCGGAAATCATGATTCCTGCGAAGAAGAACTGATGTCCCGTTTTGAAAAATTCCGGCTTTGCAGTAACTTGAGCAAAACGGAAGCCATGAAAAAAATACTTGCAGGAACGGCCATCTTTATTTTTACGTTTTCGATCGGATCCGCGCAACCTTATAGCTTTTCCCAGAACAGTTCGGCATACATACCGTTGAGCGGCGCGACTGTGCTTACCTCGTCGGCTCCGTGGACGTATGCTACGGCGTTTACCGTCCCGATCGGTTTTCCGTTCAGTTTCATGAGCAGCAGTTTCAATACGCTGTACGTGGAAGGAAGCGGTTTTACGTATTTCGATTTCAATTACTATAACCTGCTCCTCCCGTATACCGTAAAGCTGCAGTCGAAAGGAAGTTCGGGAAATAATTCGCCGGTGAGTTACCTGCTCAGCGGATCATCGCCGAACCGCATCCTGAAAGTGGAATGGAAAAATGCCGGTTTTTATTATGATACGACTTCCACCGTCAATTTCCAGTTGTGGTTGTATGAATCTACCTGGAAAGCGGAAGTGCATATCGGTCCGAACAATATACCGAACCCGGCGCTGGTGTTCCAGGAAAACGGCAGCGACGGACCGGTGACCGGGATTTATAAATACACTTCACCGACGAACTGCAGTTACGGACTTGCATTAACGGGTGCGCCGTCAGCGGCTTCTGCGCAATCGCTGTCCGGGAATATTAATTTATTCGGAACCAGTTTGAATGCGCCGCCTGCCGACGGAACAGTTTATATTTTCGATCCCGCGGCGAGTGGTTTGAACGATGAGCAGGCTGCCGCAGTTTGTGTTTTTCCGCAGCCGGCGAATGAAAAACTGGTTGTTGCAGGTATGGATTGCAGTACGAAACCGTTGTACCAGCTTACGGATCTTGCGGGAAGAATAATCGCGAAAGGAAATTTTGAAACGGATGGTGTGATAAATACCGGCTTGCTTCCGGCGGGAACTTTCCTGCTGCAGATCGAATCAGGAAATTATGCTATCAATCGTGTAGTTACGATTGTGCATTAGTGTCCTCGTCTTTCGGCGTGCCGGCTAATGCTTCTTCGAGGCTGATCGACGGTTTCCAGTTCGGATCAAGTGCAAAACCGGAATCCTCGTTTGCATGATAAAAACCTTCTTCGGATTCGATGTAACAAAAATATTCTGCCTGCATGTCGCGGATGTAATTCTGTTCGGAACCGAAATTCTTTTTCAGGGAATTGCTCCAGGCATCGTTCGCGCAGACTTTACACGTTTTGAAATGTTCATCGCCTGTAACGATCTGCACAACCGCAATCCGTCCGCAGATGGCGCAGGTTTCCATGTTGCGGTATAATTTGCGGGCATCGAGCACGCCTGCGCTGCAGAGCTCCTGCGGGATGGCATCCAGCAATTTCCGGTATCCTGTTACGGAGGAATAAATATCCACGCTGTCTTTCGACTTGTAAATAAAAACCAGGAAATCGGCGTCGGGATTCCAGCGAACTTCTTTTAACTGATCCCAGCTGATGCGAACAGGCCGTTCTTCGTTTTCATTTATCCCGAATCCTTCATGGCCTGTTGAGATAAATTCGCCGGCGAAAATGTTTTTTTTGGAACGGTAAATCGCGAAGGTGATAAAAATAATGCCGAGGAAAAGACAGGGCAGGGCGTAGGAATTATTCGCGGCAATATTATCGTAATCAAAATAAATGCCGAGCCCGAAAGCCGCGATAGCCAGTCCGTATAAAACCGGGCGTTTATATGCTCCTAGCCGTTTCATGAATCGGTTTCTTGAGTGGGAAAAATGATAAACGCTGCAGGAACTTCGCCAGTAAGCCAGACATTACTCGAGGAGTGAAAGAATTCGTGCCCGGCAAGATGCATCTCCCCGGTCTTGATCGTAAGAATCACAGGAGAGCCGTGACGCATACCGGTGAGTTTTGCCGTGGCTTCATCTTCGGAAAGATGGACGAACTGCCGGGCCCTGCGTTCCAGCCCTTGTATGCGGATGGCATCGAGATTTTTTTTCGCGGTTCCGTGAAAAAGGAAACCCGACGGAATTTGTTCTTCATAGCCGAGATCGACGGGCAGGGAATGGCCGTGCACTGCGCGGATGAAAGCGCCGTCTTCACTAAAGGCATAGCGTTTTTTCTCGCTGCTTTCCGCAATATTTTCCAGCATAGCCCGGTCAATCCCGATGTTTTTTTTCTGCCGAAGCGCCCGAAGCAGTTCGTCCACTTCCGCCCAACCCTGCTTGTCAAGCGTGATGCCGAGGACGCCCGGGTCGTGCCGCAGAACCAGGCTGATCAGTTTCCCGATGCCGGTCTTTTCTTTTTGGGATAACACGATGTGAAGGTAAAAAGAAAAAACCCGGCGCTGAAGATTGTCCGGCGCCGGGTAAGAGAGGTCCTGTTTTTTTTAACGGATTACGGATACATGCCCGATCGCCCGGTGCCGTTTGCTTCGCGAGTCGGTATAAATAATTTTCCAGACGTACACATCTTCCTGCACCGGGTCGCCTTTGTAGGTTCCGTCCCAGCCTTTGTAAATGTCTTTCGATTCATATACCAGGTTGCCCCAGCGGTCGTAAATCAGCATCTGGAATTCCTCGATGTTTGTTCCGTATGCGTAGAACATGCCATTATGCTCGTCGCCGTTCGGTGTAAATGCGTTCGGAATAAAAATCGTCGATTCGGATTCCACCACGACGGTAACGTACGTCGTGTCCGTGCAGCCGTTTGCATTCGTGGCAACCTGCATCACGGTGTATGTGCCCGGCATACCGTAAGTATGTGTAAACGTGCCGATGTTGCAGCCGATGATCGAGTCGCCGTCTCCGAAGTAGGTAATGCAATTCGTTCCGCCGCTCGACAGGTCCGTGAACACCGCAGTAGGCGCGTATTCGCTGATGGTGGCTACCGTTATACCAATGGATGCAATGGGCTGCGGATAAACGACAGCGGCATTGGTCAGCGTGATCGTATCTGCACAGCCACCGGGACTTGCGGCAATCAGCGTGATGTTGTAGCTGCCGGGAAGCAGGTACAGGTGCGACGGATTTTGCAGCGTGGACGTATTGTTCGCACCGGACAAGGGATCGCCGAAATCCCAGGTATACGTTGTTGCGCCGGTCGATGTATTTGCCAGGTTGAAGGCCCAGGGCGCGCAGCCCGGTGCAGAGAGCGTGAAGTTCGGTACAGGCGCGGGATCAACTGTAACGCTTACGGTTTGCGATATGGTGCACCCGTTTGCATCGGTAGCTGTCGCTGTATATGTCGTAGTGCTTGCGGGCGTAACGGTGTTGGAAGTTCCATTCGGCAAACCGCCGCTCCAGCTTACCACGTACGGTCCTGTTCCGCCTGCCGGTGTTGCGCTGATTGTGGCGTTTTGGCCGTTGCAGATATTTACATTCGCACTCATGGCTAAGGTAACTGCCGGAGGTTCGGTAATAGTAAATGTTTGCGTGGATGTACAGCCTGTTCCGTCGCTGATGCTGCAGGTGTATGTTCCTGCGCAAAGCCCGGTTGCATTGGCGTTTGTTCCGCCGCTGGGCAGCCAGCCGAATGTAAACGGGGGAGTTCCGCCGTTGAGTGTTACGTTTGCCGAACCATCACATGCGCCGTTGCAACTGGCATCCGTTTGTGCGGAAGTAATGCTGAGTCCGTTGCCGCTGGTCACCGTCACGGTCGCCGTATCCGATGGTCCGCAGCCCGTATTATCCGAAACGATGACAGAATACGTTCCCGGGCAGAGGTTGGTGGCCTGCGAACTGTTTCCGCCGCTGGGCAGCCACTGGTAATTGTAAGGAGGCGTTCCGCCGCTGGCCGTTACCGATGCAACACCGTCGCACATATTGCAGCTGGCCGGAACGGCTGCAGGGGTAAGCTGCAGCGATGTGGAGCAGGAAAGATAATCGACAAAAACACCGGAGTCGAGCGAACAGTCGCCCGCATCGGCGATAGCGATTTTAAAATGATACGTCTGGCACGGCGTAAGCGCAAGGTTCACGGTGAGTACCGTGGTCAGGCCGTTGTACTGGATCGTCGGACCGTTCGTGTTATCAATATAGAATGCGCAGTTGGTGCACGGGCCGGTGTTGCTGGTTCCGTTGTTCACCGTATTGATGCTGACCGGTGTTCCGTTCGGGATCGTCGCGATGTTCACGTTGGTGTAATTACCGCCGAGCGGATTCGGTCCGCTCACGAAAAATCCGAACGCATCGTTGAAGCTGCTGCCTACGAAAACCGGGTATTCTTCCGAACCGAAAACGAAACGAAGCGTAAGCTGGTTGCAGGTCGGAACAATATCGAATTCGAGAATGCAGGGATCGTTCGTAGCCAGCGGATCGATGCTCATCAGTTCCGGATCGTTGGCACTGGTGCCCGGGCAGGCCGTCAGTGAACCTCCGCCGATATCCGGTCCGAGTGAATTGTACACGCTTCCCGAAGTGAGCAGGATGCCGTTGTTCATGCCGAGGTTGGTCGAGTTCCCGTTACCGAAAGTGCCGTAAGCCCCGGTGTCGCAGTTAAGTGTGACGTTGCTCACGGTAAGTCCGCCACCGATAAGTGCAGTCATCAGGTTGGTAAGCCCGACGTTGGATTGCACCTGCAACTGGGCCGAAACCGGAAGCGAGCCAAACGCAATTAAAAACAGCATAACCAGCTTTTTCAAGCCGGTTTTTGGTTTGTGGGACATGGTAAAGACTCCGATCCCGGAAGTTTCCTTCCGCCTTATGTGTTCATTTGCCTGAAAGCGTATTGCCAAATAGACTTTCAAGCATCAAAAGTAGCTTAAGCCCGTGTTAAAAGCAAGTTATTTAAACCGCGTAAATAAGGTTTCGACAAGGCGTAGTTTATATGTAAAACGATGAAAGCCACGGATTTGTTCCGTGGCTTTCGCATATACTTCCGGCATACTCCGGGACTTTACCTGATCAGTGAAACGTGCCCGATCAGCCGGTGTCGTTTGTTCTGGTTATCGGTATAAATGATACGCCATACATAAACGTCTTCCTGGATCGGTTTACCGTGGAAAGTACCATCCCAGCCTTTGTTGATGTCTTTGCTTTCGAAGAGGAGCATGCCCCAGCGGTCAAAAACGTACATCTGGAATTCCCGGATATAGCTTCCGTAGGCAAAAAACATATTGTTGTTTCCTGTGTTGTTCGGCGTGAACGCGTTCGGAACATAAATGGTCGATGCTTCTTCGATGGAAATGGTTACCGGCATGGTCGCGGTGCATCCGTTGGCATCGGTAACTGTTGCATTGTACGTTGTGACTTCCGACGGGCTTACCGAATTCGATTGCCCGTTGGCCAGGCCGTTGTCCCAGGTCACTGTATATGGCGGTGTTCCGCCGGAAGGTGTGGCCGAGATAATCGTAGATGATCCTTCCAGTACCGAAGTATCGCCGCTCATGGTAAGCGTAAGCATCTGCGGCTGCATGATAGTGAACGTCATGGTCGTTACACATCCCGCGCCATCGCTTACAACGCACGTATATATTCCCGAACATAAACCGGTTTCTGTTACGCCGGTTCCACCGGAAGGCTGCCACTGGTACGTATAAGGCGGTGTGCCGTTACTCGGTGTAACTGTTGCCGAGCCGTCGCAAACACCGTAGCAGGAAGCGGTGGTTTGTGCACTGGCTACGTTCATGCCCACGTTACCCACGGTTACCGTACTGGTTTGCGTACATCCTCCCGCATCGGCTATCGTTACGGTGTATGTTCCCGGTGCAAGGTTGGATGCGGTTGCATTGCTTCCGCCTGACGGAGCCCAACTGTACGTAAATGGTCCCGTTCCGCCCGCCACCGTAGCTGTTGCCGAACCGTTGTTGCTGCCGCAGGAAGCGGTAGTCGATGACATGGCCGTGTTGAATGCCGGCGGAGCGGTAAGATTAAACGTAACCGTACTCTGGCAACCGCCCGATTCGGTGACGATACAGGTATATGTTCCGGGACACAAATTACTTTCCGTTGAGCCCGTTCCGCCCGAAGGCTGCCATTGATAGGTATAAGGTGGTGTTCCGCCGCTTGCGGTAGCTGTAGCGCTTCCGGTGCAAACACCACATCCCGGGTTAACGGAAGCTGGCGTAACGTTCAGGCTGCCCGCACTGATGTTCACGTCAACCGGATCGGAAACGACTACGGTAGTAGAACAGGTCGGATTAGTCAGTACCGCGGTGTACGTAGTAGTTTGCGTAGGACAAACAGTGATGGACGTTCCTGTTCCGACTACGTTGTTACTTGGGTCAAGCCATTGCACGGTATAATTCGGTGCGCCGCTCGGCATGAACCGGTAACCGTCGTTTGTAGCCGCCCACTGCGTGGGATAATTACGTCCGGGTACAAAGTAAGCCACGGTACCGGAAGCATCTTGTATTCCCTCAATGGCCGCTCCTGCATTCCAGCTGGAACAAAGCGGTTTGTCCTGGATATAAATGTCAATGATGTTGGTGGATTCATGAAGTACCAGTTGCGAATTGGCGATCATCTGGTTGCAGCTGAACATCGCTACGTCCGTCCAGTTGATAACCATCTCGCGGCAGGGCGCTGTTCCGTAAACCTGCCAGTTAATATCCGTGGCCGATGTGGGTGTTCCAACCGAAGGATCGATATCATGGAAAGGAGCCATGATCGAATTCATCGGGTTCTGGTTCGAAGGAATGGCATTGTTGATCGGCCACTGGCAATACTGGTTCGCCTGCGTGAGATCAAAAGTGATCAGTGCATTTGCACCGATGACGTATTGATTATAAGTGTTTCCGAAAAACTCGAAACAAAAAGGCAGGTTCACCACGCCCGACCAGATATCGTCGATATTAACCAGTACGGGATTGCCGCCGGTAAACGGATACGGATTATACGGAATCGCTGTTCCGGTATAGGATGTTGTTCCTACTGTGCCTTGTACGGTAGCGTTCAGGGTTGTGCAGCCGCCGCAAATGGTTTGGTCGGGACCAGCATTTACCTGCGGACAGGCGGAAGCCTGCGCAAGAACCTGCCCGCTCACAAACGAGAGCATCAGTAAGAAAACGAAAAAGGGGAGATTCGTTCTCATGGTGTAGTATGTTTCATGTTACGGACTTAAATCAGTGGCCAGGTTTGCCGGTTGACCAAAAATCATTCCGTGAATTGTAGCCCGAAGATATAAAATATCGGGAAATAGTCAATTTATAAGCCGCTCAAAATCAGGTTTCCGACGCAGAAATGGCCTGGAAATAATGATTTTGCGGGAGAAATCGCCCTGTTGTGCTGCTGCCGGGGCAGGAAGGTGAACTCACAGAATCCACCGGGCTAACGGGTAAACGGATGAATCTTATGATCGGACCAGAGGAGCGCTTCCACGTATATGAGTCGGTGCGCTTTCAGCGAATCCATATTCCCGGGGTCGACTTTTAGTTCGCGCAGAATTGCGGCTGCTTCATCATACGTATAAAGTTGTCCTTCAAACCAGCGGTTCGTCCAGCTGAAACCGGGTTTCTGCGAATCGGCCATTGTCCATAAACTGTCCCCGAGACTGAAGCACAATTCCGAATCATCAAAACCGGTGACGGGCAGCGTTACTTTCCGGAAATTATTTTTGTAAATCATTTCCAGCATGGGCGAATCGCCGAGCGTGAAATAATGCGGGGATTTTCTTTCCGGCTTTCCGCCTTTCGCGATAAAAAGTCCATGCATTTTCTCTTCGGCGGCAATACGCTGGGACATATACCAGCCCGGGAAACCTCGTTGTGTTTCCGCCCGGGCTTCACGTGCGTTGAGTTCTTCAATGACGGGCGCACGTTCTTCTTCCGGCAGATCACCGAGGTTGAGGAAAGGTTTTTTATCCGGGTAATGATAATGCGTGATGAAACCGGGAATATTCATTTCCGGTGCGCAGGATTCAGGATGGAATACACGGCGGTATCAAGAAAATTTCCGTTGTAGAAAAAGTTCTCTTTATAATATGCTTCCCGTACGAAACCGTTTTTAGTGAGCACGCTCGCGGAAGCTTCGTTCGCCGGGTTGATGTTCGCGTCGATGCTGTGCAGGTTCATCACGTTGAATGCGTATTTCAGCGCCATGCCGATCGCTTCGGACATGATGCCTTTGTTCCAGGAATCCGGGTGCAGGTTGTAACCGATCTCGGCGCGGGAATGTTCTTTCCGGATATTCCAGAAACCCAAAGTGCCGAGCAGTTTTTCATCACCCTTTACGGTGATACCCCAGTTGATCAGTTCGTTTTTATCTATGCCGTCGATGATCATGTCCACCCATTTCTGTGCTTCTTCGATGCTCGTTGTCCGCGCCTTGTCGATATACCGCATCACGCGTTCATCGCTGCGGAGAAAAAGCATTTCGGGAGCTTCGTTCCGGCGAAGTTTGCGTAACAGCAGTCTTTCGGATGAAAGCTCCGGGAAAGGAGAAAAATCAAAGTGCAGGTTTTCGGGTGTGTCGGATTGCATGCCGTAAAGTTACAGAACAGGGAGTTGCGAATTTTCTATTTTTACAAAAAAAGAATCTTATGAGAACCCTGCTTTTTGCATTATCCCTCCTGCTTTTAAGTTCATGCGGTACGACAACGGCGCCGGGTAAGAAAACGGAAACAGGCAAAGGCGAAACCTGGTCAACCGCCACGTACGATTACGAATCCAAAGAACTCTGGCGTTTCGATGTAACCTTCCTGGAAGGTAACCGGCTGAAGATACGCGCTGACAAAAACATGTACCTGGATAATGATCCTCCTTTTGAAGGGATCTTCAAAATTCACGATACCATTTACCTGGATGAGGCGACGAAACCGTACGGCGGATTATTGCTTGTTTCGCGCGAAGAGCAGCAGAACGCATATACGTATATCCCGATGCTGCGTGCCGGTAACGACCGGATGCGCCTGGAAATCGCCCCGGCTCTTGAAACGGGCAACGTGCTGCATTCGTACCACCGGATGGATGAGAATTCCTCTTCCCGCTATTACGATAACCTGGATTCGCTGCGTGCATACGTGGCGATTTTTGAAGACGATTTCTACTTCATGCAGACACAGTATTTTTTCCCGGCTGCCCTGTACGATGAAATGATTACCTGGTCTGCGGCGGAAATAAAAAATCCGGGCGAACTGAAAGCCGTCCTGGCCGAAATGCGGGTGATGGTGGATTCGAAATTTCCCTTTTACGACAAAATGAAAATCGAAGACCCGGACGGATACCAGGAAGATTTTTTCATCAGCAAAAAGCAGAACCCTTTTTTAAGTATTGAAAACGTGAACGCCGTTTACCGCGAAAACCTGGAAGAAACAAAAGAAGCCATGGAAGCATTCATATACCATACTCCCGCCATGGAACGCCAGCAGAGGAGTGACAATGAGTTGTAGAGGCGGAATTCCGGCTTCACTACGCTAGCCCCCATAAAGAAAAAGCGAGCGGAATGCTCCGCCCGCAATGACTACACATCTGTTTTCCCGCTGCGCAGTTTTCTACTTACTCTTCGTCATCCGTTCCCACTGGTCGCGGGGAACCGGCGTGATTTCAGGGAGTTTGTATTTCTTCAGTTCTGCGTTGAACTTCGCGAGATCGGCCTGGTATATTTTATCCGCTTCGGAGATAATTTCCTCCACTTCCTTCTTCAATCCTTTTACACGTTCAACCTGCATCTGCGTCGGTTTTCCGTCGAATGCGGCGACCTGGTAATACAGCATGCCGATTTTCTCGCGGATCTTTTCTTCGCCGGTGATGTTCGTTCCTTCGATGGATGCGACACATTTCTCACGTACGGTTTTCAGTTTGTTCGCAAGCGCCTGTGCCGTTTTCTCCAGCGCTTTGTTTTGTTTTGCGCGGGCGGCGGCGCTGTCTTCCACGCTGCTCATACGACTCACCTGGAAAGCAAGTTCTTCCTGCAAAGTGAAAAGTCCCTGCGTCCATTCTTCGCGCTGCTTCATTTCATCGCGCGAAGCGTTTTTCGGGAAAGCCACGTTGATCGTTTGCGTGATGCTCTTGTCGCCCTTGATCAGTTTCACGGTGTACGTTCCTTCGCTCACCAGTTGCCCGATGAATCCGCTGATATCCACTTTCACACCTTTGGCCACGCGCGGTCCTTTCGACCAGCGGAGATCCCAGGTGGCTTTGTTCAGCCCCTTGCGCTTGTTTCCGAGCAGCGTATTCACCAGTTCGCCCTTGTCGTTATAGATTTCGATTTTCACTTCGCCGGATGAAACGCGGTCTTTGAAATAATAATAGAACACGTATGCTTCCGAACTGTTCGGCCCGGCATATCCGCCGCCGGGGAAAGCTCCGCCGTAATGCCCGTTGGTGATGGGTGAAGGACGTCCCGCAACGAAAGTCATTTCCTGGCCGAGCAGTTCGGGCGTCAGTGCGCGCAGCGGCGTAAGGTCGTCGAGAATAACCACGCCGCGGCCGTGCGTGCCCATCACCAGGTCGCCGGTGTTTTTGTCGATCGTGATGTCGCGGACCGATACCGGCGGAAAATCACCGGACTTGTACAAAATCCACGAAGTGCCCGCATCGAAACTCATCCACAAACCGAATTCCGTACCCAGGAAAAGCAGCTCGGGCTTTACGATATCCTGTTTGATCTTGTGCGCGAAACCGCCTTTGAGATCTTCCGTCATCAGCGGAGTCCAGGTTTTGCCCATGTCTGCACTTTTGTAAACGTACGTTTTCATATCGCCCATCGCGTGATTGTCGAAAGTGGCGAAAACGACGTTTTTATCGTACGGGCTGGGTTCGATGCTGCTCACCCAGGCGAATGCCGGGAGTCCTTTGATTCCTATGGCGTTCATCTTCGTCCATTTTTTTCCGCCGTCGGTGGTGAGCTGGATATTTCCGTCGTCGGTTCCCACCCAGATCATATTTTCATCGAGCGGGGATTCTGCGATGGTAAAAATGGTGCAGTGATTTTCTGCGCCGGAATTATCTATGGAAAGCCCGCCTGATTTATCCTGTTCCTGTTTTTTCGGATTGTTCGTCGTGAGGTCGGGCGAAATTTTTTCCCAGCTCTCGCCGCGGTCGCGGGTGCGGTAGAGGTATTGTGCACCGTAATACAGCGTCTTTTTATTCGTCGGGCTGGTTACGATCGGCGTATTCCAGTTGCAGCGCAGTTTCGGTTCACCCGCAAGCGGGTAAGGTTTGATGTCCTTGCTCTCGTTCGTCCGTTTATTGTAACGCATAATATTTCCGCCCTGGTATTCGCTGTACACGTAGTTGTGATCTTCCCGGTCGGGCTGCACCCAGAATCCGTCACCGCCGCCGCAGTTTTCCCAGTCCTTGTTTTCGATGCCGTTCACGCTCTGTGAAGGCGCGTACCAGGATCCGTTGTCCTGCAAACCGCCATACACATTATAAGGAACCTGGTCGTCGATCTGCACATGATAGAACTGCGAAACAGGCAGGTTGCCGAACATCTGCCAGCTGTTGCCTTTATCCAGCGACTGGTAAACGCCGCCGTCGGTGCCGAGCAGCAGGTGACTGTTGTTGTTCGGGTTGATCCAGAGCGCGTGATGATCGGAATGCACCCAGCCGCCTTCGAACGAGGCTTCTTTGAACGATTCGCCGCCGTCGGTACTGATGCTCAGGTTGAGCGACGGACGGTAGATGCGCTGCGGATCAACGGGATCGACCATGATGAGGCTGAAATAAAACGGGCGCCAGGATACGTTCATCGAACCGCTTTTCTTCGTCCAGTTTGCACCGCCGTCCGTGGTCATGTACAGTTGTGTTTTTTTCGATTCCGCAATCGCGTACAGGCGGTTCGGATCGCTCGGCGAAATGGCCAGGCAGATGCGACCGAACTCGTCGCCTTCAAAACCTTTCATCATTTTGGTCCATGTTTTCCCGGCGTCGGTGCTTTTGTAAAGCGCGCTTGTTTTTCCGCCCGAGCTGAATGACCAGGGTGTGCGGCGGAACTGCCACATGGAAGCATAAAGTACGTTCGGATTTTTCGGATCGATCACGATATCCGCGCAGCCGGTTTTGACATCGGTGTACAGGATTTTGGTCCAGGTTTCACCGCCGTCGGTGGTTTTGTAGAGACCGCGCTGTTTGCTGTCGCTCCAGAGCGGGCCGGGGGCGGCAACATAAACCGTATTGCTGTTCTGCGGATCGATGACAATTTTGCTGATGTGCTCGGTACTGTCGAGGCCCACCATTTTCCAGTTGCTGCCGCCGTCGTTACTTTTATAAAGACCGGTACCGATGGAAACGCTGTTGCGCATATTCGATTCGCCGGTTCCCGCCCAAACGGTTTCCGGGTTTTCCTGGTCGATCACCAGCGCGCCCACGCATTGCGTATGCTTATCGAAGACCGGTTTGTACGACGATCCCGCGTTGGTCGATTTCCAGATACCGCCGCCGGCAGTACCGACATAAATGATCCGCGTATTTTTATTTTCCGCGTCGATGGCGGTGATACGTCCGCTCATCACGGCCGGTCCGATCTGCCGCGCTTCGAGTGCGCCGATGGTGGATGAAGTAATTTTCTGCGCGTGGATGGCCAGTGCAGAAATGCCTGCAGCAAGCAAGAGGAAGAGTGATTTGTTCATAGCGTTTCCTTTTCATGGAAAAGTCAGCCGGCGCAGGAACGCAGACTGACTTTCCGTTTTGTATCGGTAATAATCTTTCAATCCGCGCTTACTGCGGCATTTTGAAAATGGCTTCGTCGATGGTGACGTTTGCTTCGATTTTATCGAACACAGTTTCGAAAACAACCTGTCCGCCCGATTTGATCTGCGTGCTGTGCGCCATTTTAACACCGCCCACGTCTTTGTAGTCGCTGAAATACGTATCCGATTCCACTTCTTTTTCGCCGTATTTCATTTTTGTGCTCATTTTCAGCGGCAGGTACGTTTCGGCATCGAGATAGTAATATTCCACGTCGCCGTCTTTTTTGGCGAGTTTCACTTTGTAGGTTTCGGTGCCTTCCACGTCTTCTTTACCGATCAGTTCCACTTTATGGCCGCGGGCTTTGTAATCGGCAAGATCGCTTACGAGGTCGGACTGTTCTTTCGAATCCTTCAGTTCTTCGGGGTTCATCTTCTGGGCGGTAGTTGCACCCGAAAGCGGGTTTACCGACCAGCCGGAGGTGTCTTTGAAGGCCTGGATGATGGTCATGCCCTGCACGGTGATGTCTGCACGCATGGCGGTTCCGTTCATGATCTGGATGACCATGGGAAAATCCATACCGCCCTGTTTCATCTTGCCGGTCATTTTAACGGTCTTGAGCTTTTTCTGCTCATCGGGTCCGCCGGTTGCCTTGGTGTATTTCTTGATAACATCGTCAACCGATTGCGCAGAGGCTGTGGTAGCGGCTGCAAGCAGGAAAAGCGAAATAATGCTGTTGATTTTCATGAGAGGCTGTGTCTTTTTGATGAAATTTGAATTATGTAAACTCAGATCAAGCGTTAGAAATCATCGATACTCCATTTTTTCTAACCAAAAGGTTTCTAACGCTTAGATTTGTGAATTCCTATAACCATCAGACCATAAAGGTCTGTTTTACCGCTAATGCGTATTTCGGGGTAAAAGTAGGTAAACCCTGCTTTGAGCCTTAGCCGCCGGTCATTTTTTTCGCCCGGTTAACACAATTGACCGGGGTTTCTGCGTTATGATTTGTCTGATATGAAGCTGCCTTTTGCGGGAATATTCGCGTTTTTGCTCTTTCCCGGTTATGCGCCGGCTCAAACCGCCGTGATCAAAACCGAAAATGCCGATGCCGGGAAGCCCGTGATACTGAAAGACAGTGTTTTCGGGCCCACCAACGCACCGGACGGTTTCGGCGCATCGCTCGAATTTTCGGGAAACAGCACCACCGACTCGCTTTTTATCGAAGATGAGCATAATACGGTCTGGTATAAATATATCGCGCCCTGCAACTGTGAACTGACTTTCGATATTATCCCGGTTTCGCTGCAGGACGATTATGATTTTATGCTTTACCGGTACAACGGCAAACCGTCTGATTTTGCGGCGAAGGTGAAAACAAAAGAAGTAAAGCCGATGCGCAGCTGTATTTCGCGGAACGACAAAAAACTGAAGAGTAAAACCGGCCTGGCGAAAAATCTCGAGATCAATTATATCCACCAGGGCGTCGGTCCGTCATACGTTTCTTCGCTGCCGGTGAACAGGGGCGACGTGCTTTACCTGTTGGTGGACAATGTGTACAAAGGCGGCAAAGGCCATACGGTGCACATACACTGCAAAGCGCCGAAGCCGGGCGAAATGTTCGTCGGTTTCCGCCTCGATATCGGCACCATCATGTTTGTGCCGGAAGAAGATACGATCCTGAAAACCTCGTATCCCGTGATCGATTCGCTGGTGGCTATCCTGAAACGTTTTCCGAATATGAAAGTGGAAATCCAGGGACACGTGAATGCGCCGACAGCGGAATTCAAACCGAAAAAATATACCATCCAGGTTTTGTCCGAGAAACGTGCGCGGCGCGTGTTCGACTACTGCGTGGCCGCCGGCATCGACCCCAAACGGATGCGGCCCCGCGGCTACGGCAATTCACGCATGGTGGTGCCCGATGCGAAAACGCTGGCCGATTTTAAAAAGAACATGCGGGTGGAAGTAGTGGTGACAAGGTTGTAAATTTGATTCATGCGCAAACTGCTCCTCATCTTGTTTTTACTTCCGCAATTTCTTTTTGCGCAGACTCCCGTCGCACCCGTCAAAATTGAAAAAAAAGATTTCAAACCGGGTATGTGCCGGTTCGTCCTGGATTTTCAAAGTGATACGGGTTTCGTACCGGTGAAATCATACGTGCTGATCGAGGACATGATTTCGCACCGGGCCGTGTATCATAAAAATGTCAGCCGGATCGATACGCTGATTCCCGACTCCGCCGAAATAACGCTGAATGCCTGGGCGCCGGGTTTTTTCCTCCGGGATGAAATGATCGGTTCCGGTCAGCATTGCCCGGACCATGTTTTTGCGGACACGATCACCGTTCCCGCCCGGCACTACGATTACAGTGCAGCGACGTTTTATGTCGTGGGACCGGGAAAAACGCCCGACGTGTTTTTTCAGTTTGTGAAGGATTATCTCATTGCCGCGCCGGGCCAGGTGAAGTTGCAGTGTTATTCCGACCGGCCGAGAGCGATGAACAGGCGGGAGGAGATGAAATATTCGAAAAAATTTGCGAAGGAAATAAAGAAAGAACTGGCCCGGCGCGGTATTGCGGGGAAAACAGATGTTCGCGCCAGGCGCGCACCGAAAATTCATCCCTGCGGTTTATCGATTGCGATTTTGCCGGAAGAAGAAATGATGAAAATGAGTTACACGATCGTGCTGGCGGTTAAATATTGAGCGGGGAGAACGCCGTACTTCAATTCCGCTGATCCAGTCCCCACATCAGTTTATTGCGGATGGTATTGAAGAAATGCTGGTCGGGCGAACGCACGAGGCTGATCTTGAAATCTTCTTTCTGCACGGTAAGTTCCACGCCCACGTCGAATGCTTTGGTGCGTGAATCCAGCGAAGCGAGGTACTGCGCATTGCGACCTTCCACGCGCAGCGTAATGGTGCTGTCGTCGGGAACCACGAGCGGGCGTACGTTCAGGTTGTGCGGGGCGAGCGGGGTGATAGAAAAAATTTTCGCTTCCGGAACCATCAGCGGCCCGCCGCAGCTCAGCGAATAAGCCGTCGATCCCGTTGGTGTGGCGATGATCAGCCCGTCGGCCCAGTAGCTGTTCAGCAATACGCCGTCCACGTAGGTGTGAATCGTCATCATCGCCGAGGAATCCTTGCGCTGGATGGTGAGTTCGTTCAGCGCGAAGTTCACGTCGCCGAAAAGATCGGCCGGTTTGGTGATCTTCAGCAGCGTGCGTTTATCGAGAATGAATTTTCTTTTGGTCAGCGATTTTATTGCTGCGCGGATTTCTTCATCGGCAGAAACGAAAGCGAGAAAACCGAGCCGCCCGGTATTGATCCCGAGGATGGGAATTCCGGAATTGCGCACGAACGAAATCGTTTCGAGCAAAGTGCCGTCGCCGCCGATGCTCAGCAGGTAATCGGCTTTTCCGCGGATGGAATCATAATCCGAATGCGTATCGATCGGGCATTCAATGGTAAACGTTTCCGCGATATACGCCGCGTAATCCTTATGCAGGTAGAGTTCCGCATTGATTTTTTTCAGCTCATCGAAAAGCACCTGCAAGCGCGCCGGGAGCGGATCGGGGAGAATACGGCCGTAAATGGCGATTTTCATTTCAAGGCTAAATTAGGCAATTTGAAAATGAATCGATTTGAAAATTTGAAAATTCATGCCGCACATGCCTGCCCCATTACGATTGCTTTATTTGAAAATGAATCGATTTGAAAATTTGAAGATTCCTGCCGCACATGCCTGCCCCGGGAGAACACTGATGGGGCGGTATGTGCGTAAGGAATCTTCAAATCGTCGCATTTTCAAATCGGAAAACAAGTCGGTTTTACAGCGGAGCTCCCAAATGCAGGAAAAATCCGCTTTCCCCGAGTTTGTTGAACGAATATTCCGCACGCAGCACGATATCATAATACGTTACGAAGTCGAGCCCGGCGCCGGTTCCGAACAGGTAGTCATTGCTCAGGCGGTTGTTCAGGATCGGGTCGCTGAACCGGTCGTCGGTATATCCTGCATCCGCAAAAATGCTGCCGTAAAGTGCGATGTGCAGCGTGTTGAATTTTTCAATCGGCAGGAATTTTATTTTGCGGACCTGCGGTTTGATGATTTCGTAACGGAACTGTGTTTTTGCCAGCGCAAAACTCTGCCCGTCGATCATATAGTATTCATACCCGCGCACGTACAGTCCGAATCCGAATGCGCGCTGCACATAATACGGCTGGTTGCGGCTGGGTGAGAGTTTTCCGCGCAGGCTGCCCGCCCAGGAAAATTTTTTCCCGATTTTATAATACCGCCGGAAGCTGCCGTAGAAGTTGGTTACGCTCAATCCTTCCTTCGGAAGAAGTCCGAATCCCAGCTGCGCAACCTCCGCATCGAAAAACCAGCCCGCTTTCGGGTACGCTTTCAGGTCGCGGTGGTCGCAGGCAAAACGGTAAGACGCCGCAAAATATTCCATGCGCGTTTCCCGGTTCGGATAATAATCCGGGTTCAGTTCGCGGATCGTATCGTTCACCAGCGTGTTCGTGAACCGGATATCGCTGATGTGGGTGATATAAAGATTAGGCCGGTAGCTGAGATAAAAACGGGAGTAGAATTCTTCGCGGAGATATTTGCTGTGGTTTTTATAGAACTGCAGGATATTGTTTTGCGTCCGGTATGCTACTTCGTGGTTACGCGTATAAGAAACCGAGAACCCGGCGCCGATGGTTTGTTTTTTGTTCAGGAACGGCATGTTGTACGATACGCCCAGGCGCTCCGAATAACCAAGCCGCAGCGCAATACCCACGCTTTCTTTCCGGCCCCTGAAATTGTAGCGCGTAACCAGCATGCCGTAATTCGCGCGTTCGAGGTTGTGCCCGTTGTTCCACCAGGTATTGACGTTCTGCTCTACGATTTCGAAAATCGGGACCGGCCATGTGTACCAGCGTTCCTTTACTTCGATATGCACGGAAACGGTAAGCGAATCGCTGTGCAGGCTGTCGCGGATCGTAACGAAATTGAAAAGCGAAGTATTGAGCAGGTTCTCGCGCGAGCGTACGATTTTTTTGGTCAGCGCATCCTGCGTGATGGTGTCGCCGGTATGGAACGTGAGCTCGCGGCGGAGGATGTATTCCTTTGTGATTTTATTCCCGGAAAATTTTATCGGTCCAACCAGGCGAGGAGTGGAGAGCGTGTCGCCGGCGAAAGCGGGGGAAATGAAAAGGAAGAGTAATCCTGGAAAAAGAAATCGGGTGAACAAACCGTTTAACCGGGTGAATAAACTGTGTAAAAGAGTTTTCGTAAAAAAGTCGCCTGGAGTCGACGTCTTTAGACGTCGACTAGCGGAGATTCTATAAAGTGGACTAACGAAGCTCCTTTTATGAAAAACTTGTTCACCCGGTCTCTTTTTCAAAAGCGATGTAATCCTAAATATTCATGAAATTCATGAACGAATCGAAACGCTGTTTGAGGTCATCCATGAATTCGCTTTGGTGGAAGGTCGCTTTCACCGTGTAGTTGTAGCGGGTGAAAGTCTGGAGAATCCGCGTGAGGTCTTCCTTGTTGATCTTGAGCGTGATTTCCGCGCGGTTCGAATCCGGTTCGGAACTGACGTACATGCTCAGGACTTTGGCGTCGTTTCCTTCGATGATGGATGCGATTTGTGAAAGCGAGTAATCCACGTGGTTCACCTCGAGGATGATGATGCCGCCCGGTTCGCGGATGGCCGCCATCTGCGAAAGTTTGACCGCGAGGTTCTGGATGGAAACTGCGCCGACATAATTATTCTGTTCGTCGGTAACGGCGAGTACCGTGAGGCCCAGTTCCGCCATCAGCTTGAGCGCATCGTACGGATGTTGTGTCGCCGTGAGGTGCGGCTTGATCATGCTGATTTTGGCCGATCCGAGTTGTACATCCGGATCATCCATATTCAGGATGTCGTCGTCGGAAACAATGCCCACGAACTGGGTGCCCTCGATCACGGGAATATGTGATACGCGGAACTCTTCCATCCATTGCAATGCCTTGTCGCCGGTGTCGGTTATTTTGAGCGGCGGAACGTCGTCGCTGATGAGGTCTGATGCAAGCATAACAGGTACTTTACAGGGTAAACATACAATTACTTTGCCGGATTTATTTCCTGCCTGCGTGTGTGTTATGCAAATATACGTTTGAAACCCGCCCTAAGGTTCCTTTTTTGGCTTTTTTAGCTAAAAAGTACAGGGAATACGGAGTTGGTGGCTATTTTTGGAACTAATTCCGAATGCCGAATGACAGGCAGGTTGAAATTCGCCATCCGGTATTCGCAATCCGGAATTCATTATGGTTCGCTTAAGTGTCAACATCAACAAATTCGCCACGCTGCGTAATTCGCGGGGAGGAAACACGCCCGACGTGGTAAAAGCGGCTGTGGATTGCGAACGATTCGGTGCGCAGGGAATAACCGTTCACCCGCGGCCCGACGAAAGGCATATCCGGTACAGCGACGTCCGCGCGATCCGCCCGCTTATCAAAACCGAATTCAATATCGAAGGCAATCCGCGTGAACAAAAGTTCGTGGACCTCGTGCTCGAAGTGAAACCCGACCAGGTAACGCTGGTGCCCGACGCGGAGGGGCAGTTGACTTCCGATCACGGCTGGGATACGATCGCGCATAAAAATTACCTCGCGGAAATGATCACGCTTTTTAAAAACCGCGGCATACGGACCAGCATTTTCGTGGACGCCGATCTGCGCATGGTGGAAGGAGCGAAAGCCACCGGTACCGACCGGATCGAACTGTACACCGAATCGTACGCGCATGATTTTACGAAGAACAGGGAAGAAGCCGTTCGCGCTTTTGCCGCAGCTGCGAAAAAAGCAAAGGAACTGGGCATCGGTCTGAATGCCGGGCATGATCTGAATTTGGATAACCTGCGTTATTTTCAGCAGCAGGTTCCCGGTTTGCTCGAAGTATCGATCGGCCATGCGCTGGTGAGCGACGCTTTGTACTACGGGCTGGAGAATACGATCCGGATGTATTTAAGAGAACTAAGCTGACTCTTAAAATGGGCAGTTAAAAAAACACTCAACGCCAAACGCACAACGCTCTCCCGATGGCTATCGGGATATCAAGGAATTTGTCCGATGAACATTGCTCATTGTGCGTTTGGCATTGTGCGTTCCTTGTTCAGAAGGGATACCCCAACTTTTAAAAACGCCGCACAACCGGAAATCAGCAGCCGTAACTTTTATGGGTCGCTACAATTTTGTACAGGCGATCTTCCCCGGCTGCTCCGGAAAGAAATAATGCGGGTTCTCTCAAATTGTAATGCCAGCCCGTTTCGAGGATAAAATCCGGAACGGTATCGCCGTCGATGTCGCCGCAAAAAATCACTTCGAAATGCTTGTCGCTGAGTTCGCTGAATGAAAACAGTTCCCGGTCAGCCGCCTTGCCGTTTTTTGTGAATTTGATAAACAGGTGGTGATCTTCATAAACAAAATTGACTTCTTTGCCCGTCGCGTACAATTCATAATCGATTCCCGAATACGTGAATTTTCTCCGTTTGCCGGGTTTCAGTTCGTCTCTTTCGAATGTTACTGCGTTTAATTTTTTTGCGCGCAGTTGCAGGCCGGAAAAGCCAGCCGGTTTTCTGTCCTTCGGCGTCGATGATGGGATCATACACCCGTTCAAAATTCACACCGGTTTCGCGGAGGGAAAAAACATTGTTTTTCCTGAAAACTCCCCACCATTTTTCTTCGGATGCGCCTTTCCAGACTTCATTGTGATGATAGTCTGTCGGTTCCAGGATATGCCCGGTATCGCCCGCGTAAAGGAAAGATGGCGTAAGCAATCCATCGGCTTCCGCCGAATCCGCCGCAGTTTTTTGCACATGCGCAGTATCGCGTACGGAATCTTTGCCGGCATCGGCGGTTGGACTGCTGCATGCATAAACCAGGACGAGGAATACACATGCGGTTATTCCGTAAAAACGTTTGAGGATCATGGGGTATTGGAATAGGATTCAGAGGTAAATTTATGGAATCATAGTTTATCCGCTCTACGATTACCTTTGCACCATGAAACTTTTTTTCCGGAAATCCGGTTCGGGCCGCCCGATGATCATCCTGCACGGACTTTTCGGTATTTCCGATAACTGGGCTACGCTGGCCCGGCAATGGTCGGAACATTATACGGTATATGCCGTTGACCTGCGCAACCACGGGCAATCGCCGCATGCCGAAGACTGGAATTACCGGGTGATGAGTGAAGATGTGGCGGAACTGATCCGCGGCGAAGCCTTGCGCGACGTAATTCTTATCGGGCATTCCATGGGCGGAAAAACGGGCATGCGCCTCGCGCTGGACCAGCCTGCACTGATTTCCCGGCTCGTGGTTTCCGACATCGCGCCGAAGAAATACGAAAGCAACCAGCGCGATGTGGTGGAGGCTTTGCTGCGTGTGCAGCCGCAAAATTTAGCTTCGCGGAAAGAAGCGGAAACGTTACTGGCGGAGCGCATCAGCGATTACGGCACGCAGCAGTTTTTGCTGAAAAATTTGTACTGGGAAGAAACGGCCGCAGGAAAAAAACTCAACTGGCGTTTCAACCTCGACGTTATAAGCCGTAAGCTTGACGTTGTTTCGGAAGCGACGAACGAACCGGCGCCCTGTTTTACGGATACGCTGTTCATCCGCGGCGAACGTTCGGATTACATCACGGCCGAAGACGAAACGGAAATCAGTTATGTTTTCCCGAACTCGAAAATCATCACGGTGAAAAACGCCGGGCACTGGGTGCATGCCGACCAGCCGCAGGCGGTGTACGATGAGGTGATGAGGTTTGCAGACTAACGAGCTTTTTGTCGGAGGAGAAAATACCGGCTCAATATGGTGGATGGGTTAATGTATTTTAAGGTTTATGATCTTGTATTCAGCTTCGTAAACCGGAATTAAAAACTCGCATGTAGTCGTATTGTTATTTGGCTTGCTGATAATTGTAAGTATAGTGAAGCAAGGTGCCGAACTCAATTCGTTTTCCTTCGTGTACTCGTACAGTTTATAGAAATGACTGGTTTTTGAAATGTTCGAGCCGATTTTTTGTTTGAAAACGCTATTTAAACTATCCCTGTTAAGATCAAAATAGCTCGTATCAATTAAGGCGTTAGCGCCTTCAAAGTCTCCCTGGACAATATGGTTAATATATTTGTCTGCATTTGCAAGTGCAGAGATCGCCAGCTTTATCCCATCTTTTGTAAAGAAGTATTTTTTGATATTCGAAGGATCCATCTCATTGTCGAATGTAATATTGAATCCGTAGTTGTTTTCAATGGCATCTTTTGTCAATCGTTTGTAAAGCTGGGTTGCACAGTAAGAAGCAAGAACTATTTTTTCCATACTGTCTTTCAAGATCAAACTGGATTGATTGATATTGAATTCAATGTAATATTTGGTTTTATTTGATTGGGGCATCTCATCTGTGACAAAATATAAATTGCCTGATTTTCCGCCGGCTTCTGCCATTATTTCCTGTGCTATTGGCATGTTTTCCAGCAGAGACTTATTGCCGCATGAATAAAACAATGAAATCAATACAAAGAAGATGACCGGTCTGGTATTCGTATTTCTTGACATTTCTGTTGCGAAAGCCATTTTGCATACTTCAAATATTCTCCATCCACACCATCCTGCCGTCATTTTTTCCGGATATAAATGTGTTTGTAATTGCCCTTCCCCGAAATCCGTTCGTCGATTTCAAACCGGTTGATGTTCCGGATCAGCGGCAGCATTTTCGCAAAACCGTAATTCCGCGGATCGAAATCGGGTTTCTTTTTCAGCATCAGGTTACCCAGCTCGCCTAAAAAAGTCCAGCCGTTTTCATCTGCGAGATCGTCAATACTGTCGGTGAGCAGTTTGATAATTTCCGGGTCGATCTTGCTCAATGGTTTATTTGCGGATGCCGCAGTGCGATGCGATACTTTGGGGTTTCCGTCTTCCGTTTTTTGTGCAGGCTCCGGCTTCAGGATTTCGAGGTAGATGAATTTATCGCAGGCCGTGATGAACGGGTTCAGCGTTTTCTTTTCCCCGATACCGATCACTTTCATCCCGGCTTCCCGGAGGCGTGTGGCCAGCCGCGTAAAATCACTGTCGCTCGACACGATGCAGAATCCGTCCACCTTGCCGGTATATAAAATGTCCATCGCATCGATAATGAGCGCGCTGTCGGTCGCATTTTTCCCGGTGGAGTAACTGTATTGCTGGATGGGTGTGATCGCGTTTTCGAGGAGTACTTTCTTCCAGCCGGAAACGGTCGGCTTGGTCCAGTCCGCATAAATCCGTTTAAAAGTCGGCGTTCCGTATTTGGCGATTTCCTCGAACATCTCTTTCACATTGGCATACGGCACATTGTCGGCATCGATCAGTACGGCGAGTTTCAGGTCTTTCGTGATATCCATGATTGTAATCTTACATTATTATTGCATGCCGGCTTGCTGCCGGGTGCGAACCGCGTTGTTCAAATCTACTGTAAAATCAGGTTGGTCTGTGTGCGTGGAAACACCCTTTGACAGTCGGGTTCCGGCGGCTTAACCTGCGTTAACCATTTCGTGCAGGCGCTTCTCCGCATACTTTTTGTACCAGCCGATTTCGCAGGAAGCTGCATAATCTTTGAGCGCGGCAATCAGTTCTTCTTTTTTTTCCGGGTCAGCCAGGTGCATGCTGCCGAGTTTCCGGTTCCACTTTTTATTCAGTGCTCTCAGCAGGTTTATCCTTTGGACAGGATCATCAGCCGGAGTTTCCGGGAATTCCAGGTCCCGGATGATGGAATCAATAACGGGCAGGTGTTTCGTGTTAAAAGGAGTGCCCGATCCGGTGAGCAGATCGGCATATTCTCCGAGCACATTTAGTTTTTCAAACCCGGAATCGGTATGATCCAGTTTATCCAGTGTGTTTTCTGCCCATTTCATGGAAAGCTCAAACTGCTTTATCAATCTGCAGCAACGTATCAGCATGCACGAAACATGGAAATACAAAAACGGGTAATCCGGAGGAGCCAGGACTTCCAGCACTTTTTCATAGTGCCGAACGGCTGGTTCATATTGCCCGGCGTCCCAGTAAATAAATCCCATTTCATTATTTGCCCGGACGGTCAGCACATCCGGATCAGTGGTGTCTTTTACCTCGTTGATGTACTTGTTCAGCAAACTGATTTTTTCGGCATAGTTTTCCCTGGGAATATCCCTCACCAACCGGAGCACAAGTTCTTTGGGTAAAAAATCTTTTTGGAGATGCTGAGGATTCATGATGCAAACCTTTCGTGCCGGGTTTAAAAACGAAACAAATCTCTTCGAAGATAAACTTAAATAACCATCGTTTTGAACTGCTGATGAAAGGGAGCGGCAGCCCGCGGCCGGAATTTTCACGGCCGGAATTAATCGCAATTCTTACCTATCTTTGCAAACGAATTACGATATATACCAATTCGCATTTTGATATGATAACAGCAGAAATTTTCACCGCCAAAGGCAATATGAAACTGGAGTTCTACGAAAAAGAAACTCCGGGTACCGTTAAAAATTTCGTCGACCTGGCGAAAAAAGGATTTTACGACGGACTGACTTTCCACCGGGTTATCCCGGGTTTTGTTTTACAGGCCGGTTGTCCGAATACGCGCGAAGGAGCCACCGGCATGCCGGGTACCGGCGGACCGGGTTATTCGATTCCCTGTGAAACCAGTGCGGAAAAACAATATCATGACCGCGGCGTGCTGAGCATGGCGCATCGCGGACCGAATACCGGCGGGTCACAGTTTTTTGTCGTGCTGAGCAGGCAGCAGACCGCGCACCTGGACCGGAAGCATACCTGCTTCGGAAAAGTGGTTGAAGGCATGGAAGTGATAGATCTCATCCGCCAGGGCGATCGTATCGAGAAGATCGTGGTATCGGAGTCTGTATAAATTCCTTCGGAGTTCGTTTTAGAGAAAAGTCTTTTTATACATCGGAATAAATTCTGGATCAGTTTTCAGTTTGCAGTTTTCAGTTTTGAACGCATTAACGCGGAAGTATTCAAAAATTTGACGACATCGCTGTAATACCAAAACTGCAAACTGAAAACTGGAAATGAGACGCATTGAAAAACAAGCTCCCCCGATCCAACCGACTTAATTTTAAAGCGACTAAATAATTTGGAAAAAAGCCCTTTTTTCTTACCTTTACTATTCAACACATGAAAACCGGAATAACCATGAAAAAATTCTTCACCATCCTGGCTGTGCTTTTTTTCACCGCAAGCATGAGCGCCCAGCAGGGTCAGACGACCGGTACGCCCGCCAAAGACCGCGCGACCAAGACCGTTCATAAAATGAAAGAAGCCCTGCAACTGACCGACGTGCAGGAAAAAGAAGTTTATAACCTGATGGTTGCCCATTTCGGCGAAATCGAGAAAATCAAAAACGACAAGGCTCGTCCCGAAGGGGAAGCCAAAAGAGCCATGCAGGCTCAGCGCGATGTTACCCAGCGCGAAATGGCCAAAATTCTCACACCCGGCCAGATGCAGCAGTATCGTGAAATGCAGAAAAAAGACAAACACTAAACGATTTTATCAAGCATAAGTCAACAGGGAAAAGGGATTCGGAAACGAGTCCCTTTTTTATGCCTGGGCGGATGCGAGCCGCGTAACGTAAATCACTTTCTCCCCGGTCAGTTCATAATCGGCTTTTTCAAAAGAACCGTATTTCCCGATAATCCGGAAGCCGTTGAATTTAAGATAGCCCTCCATTTCCTGGGGAGCATATACCCGCAGGTTGACTTGTTCCTGCCTGATCGTTTTTCCTTCCTGCAGGTAGCTCCAGGCCATATACTGTATTTGCTGCAGGGGATCATAGGTCTGGCGGATATGTATTTCCACCTCCTTGTTGTTTTCGGGGTGTATGTATTTCCTCAGCATGTATTCTTCCACCTGGTCGCCGGAGGGAAAGACGGATAAATTGGACATGTCGAATGCGAATGCGCCGTTTGCACGAAGATGTTTTTTTATGCAGCTGAAAAGCCCGCCCAATTGCTCATGACCCAGCAAGTGATGAATGGAATTAAACGCGATAATGACCAGGTCAAAATCGGTACCCAGGTCGAAATTGCTCATGTCGGCGCAGGTGAGATCGAGTTTTAATCCGCGTTTTTCAGCTTTGCCGGCGGCCTCGTCAAGCATCGGCTGAAAAAGATCGATACCGCTGACTGTACACCCTGCAGCGGCGAGTTCAAGACCCACACGGCCCGTCCCGATGCCAAGTTCCAATACTTTGTTGCCGAAATGTTTGGAAAGATCAAGATAAAAAGGGAGTTCATTCGGGCTTGCGACCTGCATAAACCGATCATATTGCTTCCCGTCGAAATAGAGCATACCGCCTTGATTTTAAACTGCATTTATACGAATCTGCCAAATCAAATGTTGTTGTAATAAACAGTTGAAGAGCGTTGTTTTTTCCGAAATGGTTGATTGCCAGGAGCAAAAATGTAATGCTGTGAATCGCTTCATATATTAAATATTCAAATTAAAAGCGAAATCAGGTACGAGAATCATTTTGCAATTAAATAATGCGGAAATAATTAATAAACTTATTAACGGACACTGAATTAAAACGAATTGTGAATTTATATTTGTTTTGTTCGTCAAAATGCGCGCAGTATGGAACCGCGGAAACCGAAAAGCGAGATGAGTAGGTCATTCTTAAAAGTTCTTTAAGTCATGAAAAAGATCAAAATCCAGAAGAAACTCACGCTCACCAAACAGACCGTGAATCGCCTCCAGGAAGGCCTTGAAAACGTAAAAGGCGGAGTCATTACAGTTACCTGTTGCGCCAGCAAATGCAACACGAACTGGACCTGTATCGGGTAACCGATTTTCCATGTTGCGGGAGCGCGAAGTTATTCGTGCTCCCGTTTTTTTTCCCGGAGGTGAAATTTACGCCTGCATGATTATGAAATCGTACCATTATGATTGATCCGGTCGTATTTCGCCAGATCCGCAACCATATCATGGAACAGCCTTATGACGACAGCCAGCTTGGCCTGTTGCAGGGAACAGGCGGTGAAGCGCTCTTTCTTTTTTACGCGGCTAAAGTATTATCGGAACCTTCTTTTGCCGATGACGGAGCGCAGCTTATCGGTAAAGCGCTCGATGCGCTGGAGCGGTTGAGTCCGGAGCCACGGAACTTCTGTTATGTTTCCGGCCTGGCAGGTCTTACCTGGACCATCAATCATCTGCATAGACAGGAAATGCTTGATTTTGATCTTGCTGAATTTTCTGTTTTCGAAACGATTTCTGCGAAGATGATGGAAGAACATTTTGCGGAAGGATACTATGATCTTACGATGGGCCTGGTCGGGCAGGCGTATTATTTTCTCGATAAAACGGATCGTACATTTTCTGAAAACAAGCTGCTGGAAAATGCGGTACGTATGATCTGCGATTTGGCAAAACCGCTGCCCGGCGGATTTACATGGATTGATCCTCCGTATGAAGCGCAGGATAAAGGCAAAACAACTTATAACATCGGCCTGGCGCACGGATTGCCCTGCTCGGTTGTTTTTCTCGCGAAAGCATATAAAGCCGGGATACTTCGTGAAAAAATAAAACCGGTACTGGAAGGCGCCGTTCATTATATTCTTTCGCTTCGCCTGGGGCCGGAGCACCAGTTGCCGAATCTTTTTCCGAGCCGTATCGTTGACGGCGAGCCGGAAGCGCCCAGCCGGCTGGGGTGGTGCTACGGTGATCCCGGTGTTGCACTGATGCTGTTGCAGGCGGGCCGTACGCTTGGGAATGCCGGCTGGGAAAAAACAGCCGGGGAAATCATGCTGCATTGTACCAAACGCCGCAGCTACGAAGAGACCCGGCTCGTGGATGCGAATCTTTGCCACGGGGTAACCGGGGTTTCGGCCATGTTTAAAAGATATTATTGGGAAACCGGCGAGTCCCTGTACAAAGAACATGCAAACTACTGGGCGGAACAGGCTTTCCGCTATGCGCGTTGTGAGAACAACCGGCTGATGTTTGCCTATAAATCGATGCATGATACCGGCTATACATATACCGGCCTGCTGGAAGGTTCAGCGGGTTGCGGGCTCGGACTGCTCTCTGCACTTTCCGAAACGCCGCTGGCCTGGGACGAGTGCATGCTGATGAGTTAAATCAAGCCATGATGAAAAATCCTTTCCGGATAGAAGAACGTCTTTTATTCAGGACGCCTGCTCTGCCGCTGCCTTCGGGGCCCGTCGGTTTACAGTTGCAGTACGTTTATGACGCCCGTTTCCGTGAGGCGCTCTTCCTGGCGTCTCCCGATTTTTTTCGTGAGTTGGACGGGCAGGGAGGACAGTTCAACAGGAAGTTGAGTACGGCGCTTTATAAATATGCCGCGCGGGCCATGACAAGGGCCACGCCTTTCGGACTTTTTGCTGGCGTCGGAATTGTTTCCTGGGGTGAAGGTCATTTTCTGCGCGGGCCGGTCAGCAGGAATACGCGACTGGATATGAATTACATCTGCAGCCTCGGACAACAACTGGCGGAAAAAAAATACCTGAAGGAAAAACTGCGCTATTTTCCCAACAACAGTATCCAGGATTGCAACGGCAGTATTCGTTATGTGGAGTACCGGTATAAAGATACCGTGCGCAGCAGTCATATGACAGCCGTTGAAAAAAACGAATACCTGCTGCTCGTTTTGGAAGCATGCCGGAACGGGAAAACCATCCCGGAACTCTGTAGTGTACTTTGCAGTGAAGATGTGGAAGAGGAAGAAGCGCTTGGATTTATTGACGAGCTGATAGATTCCCGCCTGCTTACCAGTGAAATTGAACCGAATGTTACCGGGCGTTTTTTTTATGACCGGTTGCTGGACGTACTGGAAGATGTCCGCGACGAAGAAGCTGCCGGGGTGTTGCGTGTACTGAAAGAAGTGAAGAAACAACTGGAAGAGGCTGACGACCGGTTGCTGAATGATATTTCCGTTTACGAAAATATGAAGTCTGCCCTTGAAGGCCTGCCGGTGAAATTCGATACCCGTTATCTTTTCCAGTCCGATCTTTTTTTCCCGGCAGCGCAGGGTGGTCCGTCCCGTATGTATAAAAAAGAACTGCTGGCTGTTTTTCACGCCCTGGTGCGCCTGGCCCCCGCGCAGGAAAACAGCAGGCTGCGCGAGTTTAAAGAACGTTTTACAGCACGTTACGAAGACCGCGAACTTCCGCTTTCCGAAGTGCTGGATGAGGAAAGCGGCATCGGTTTTGGCGGGCACGGCGGAACTTATTCTCCCTTCGTGGAAGGAATTGCTCCGCCCGGAAATTCCGGGAACGGCGATTTACGCTGGAACGAACTCACGCGTTTCCTGCACAGGAAACTTACGGCAACCCTTGCAAATCAATCGATGGAATACAGGCTGACCGACGAAGACCTGGAAAAATTTCCGCCCGGGTATGACGATCTTCCGGATACCATTGCTGTTTACTTCAAGATCATTGATAATGTAAACGGGAAGCTGCAGGTCAATGCCTGCGGTGGTCCTACAGCCGCAGGACTGATCAGCCGTTTTGCCGCCGGGAATAGTGACGTGGAGGCGCTGGCGAAGGATATTACCAGGTACGAACAGCAACTCAGGCAGGAAGATTTGCTTGCAGAGGTTGTTTACCTTCCTGAAAACAGGACCGGGAATATCCTGCACCGGCCTTTGCTGCGTGAATACGAAATTCCGTATCTCACCCGTTCGGGTGTTGCGGATGATTATACTATTCCGCTGAGCGACCTGCTTGTTTCCGTAGTGAACAACAGGGTGGTTCTGCGTTCCCGGAAACTGGGGAAACGTATTTATCCGCGGCTGACCACAGCGCACAATCATATTCAGTTCGGTTTGCCTGCGTACCGGTTTCTGTGCGCGCTGCAATCGGACGGGTTGCGCAATTCCCTGGGTTTTAGCTGGGGCGCGCTGGCTGAAAATTACCGGTTCCTGCCGCGTGTGGTGTACCGGGATGTTGTTTTATTCCCGGCGACATGGCAACTGAAAAAAGAAGATTGCAGCCCGCTTTTCAGCGACGAAGACTGGCGGCTGCGTGCACAAAAATTTCGTGACGCGCTGCAGTTGCCGGAGGAACTGGCAATTGCCGAAAACGATAACCTGCTGTACATCCGCCTCGACGATGAAACGGCTGTTCAACTGCTCACCGATACAATCGGGCGGCGCCAGGAAATAAAGCTGGAAGAATTCCTGGGCGAAAAAGAAAAACATGTCGTACGCGATGAAAATGGAAATGGTTTTGCCAACGAATTCGTAGCATTCCTGCTTCGGGAGAAAAGCGCACCCCGCGCCGGGATACCCGTACCGCAGCAGCCCGCCATCCCGGCCAGTTTTCCACCCGGTTCGGAATGGGCCTATTTCAAAATATACTGCGGGGATAAAACGGCCGATGAAACGCTGGTGCATTGCATTGCACCCATGATCCGGTCGCTGCAGGAGAAAAAAATAACCGATCAGTGGTTTTGGATCCGTTATGCCGATCCTGATCCGCACCTGCGTTTGCGTCTTCATACCGCCGGTTCCGAAGCAGCAGGCAAACTACCCGGCTTGCTCCGCGAAGCATTGGAGCCGATGGGAAACCGTATCTGGAAACTGCAGATGGATACATATAATCGTGAACTGGAGCGTTACGGAAATGATATCACCCCGCTTGCAGAATCACTTTTCTGTATCGACAGTGCATGCACGCTGCGGCTGCTGGAAAACCTGGAAGGCGACGAAGGGGAAAACTACCGCTGGCGGTTCGGATTGCTCTCGGTAATGAACTGGCTCCGCATGCTGAACCCGGAGAGCGGTGAACAGGAACTGCTCGACCGGATGAAAACAGGTGTGTTCAATCAATATGGCGGCACGAAGGAATTGAAACTGCAGCTCGATGCAAAATTCAGGGAACTCCGCGGGACAACGGAACAGTTATTCGCCGGCAAAGAAACGGAGGAGTATGAACCGCTCCGGGAATGGATCGCTGAAAGATCGGCAACCGCCAAACCTGTTCTCGAAGAAATCGGCCGGTTGAGAAAACGCGCGGGCTCCAGGTTCGATTATACGTATTTCTGTTCCAGCATTATTCACATGAGCATGAACAGGCTGAACCGTTCGGCCCAGAACCTGCACGAACTGGTAACTTATGATATGCTTTATCGCCATCTCCGTTCGCAGAAAGCCCGAAGCAAAGGAGAAGATCAGCAATGAAAAAACAATTTCCCTTCCATCGTCAACGGAAAAAAATGGATTGTGGTCCATGCTGCCTGCTGATGATCGGTGAATGGTACGGAAAAACAAATAGTCTCAAAACCATTTCTTCGTGGGCAGGTACCGATCAGGAAGGAACCTCCCTGCGCGGAATGGAATTGGCCGGTTTGCAGATGGGATTCGACGTTATGCCCGTCCGCCTCAGCCTCGCCCAGCTCCGGGATAAAAAAATCATCCCCTTGCCGGCCATCCTTCACTGGAGTGAAAAGCATTACGTGGTTTTGTATAAAACCGGCCGCCGCTTCTTTTACATTGCCGACCCGGCCGTGGGATGTTATAAGATGGATGAAAACGGTTTTATGAAAACATGGACCAGCGGAAAGCCGGAAGGATTTGCCTTATTGCTGGAGCCCGGTACATAAACAGCGTACCGGGCAGTTTTTTATTACGTTTGAAAACCGGTAAGAGGTTTCGTTGAACCCGCACAATCCGGGATTTCACAAAAAACGTAAATACCTGCGGGTTGTCAGGTAGCTGACATTTATGCCGGGTACGATGTTTTTTCTTTGCATCGTACAGTTTGCATTTCAAAACCCGCATGCATGAAAAGAAATATTACCGTATTGATTCTTCTTTTAGTGCTGGCCCTGACCGGCTTTGCCCAGGAAGAACAGGTGAGGAGGAAAAACGGTAACGTAAACAAAAGCGGCCTGGCTATCGGCGGTTATGACCCGGTGGCGTACCTCGTACAGAAAAAAGCGCTGGAAGGCAAAAAAGAATTTGCGTACAGCTATAAAGGCATTACGTATTATTTCTCTTCAGATGCCAACCGGAATCTTTTCAAAAACAATCCCGCGAAATACGAACCCGCGTATGGCGGCTGGTGCGCTTACGCGATGGGAAATACCGGTGAAAAAGTAGAAGTCGATCCGGAGACATTCAAAGTAATCGATGGGAAAACATACCTGTTCTATAATTTCTATTTCACCAATACACTCGATTCCTGGAATAAGAACGAGGCAAAGCTGAAGGAAAAAGCGGATAAGAACTGGCAGAAATTTACCGCGAAATAAAAACGAAAGATGAAAAAGACAACGAAAATAATTTCCTGGACAGTACGCGTGCTTGCAGCGGTGATCATGTTGCAGACCCTGTATTTTAAATTCACCGCTGCACCGGAATCGGTTTATATTTTTTCGCAGCTCGGCATGGAGCCCTGGGGCAGAATCGGGGTTGGGGTGAGTGAATTGGTTGCCTCGGTTTTGCTCCTGCTCCCTGCTACAGCCTGGCTCGGAGGCGCGGCGGGTTTCGGACTGATGAGCGGCGCCGTGTTTTTTCATTTCACTTCGCTCGGCATCGAGGTGCAGGGCGACGGCGGACAGCTGTTTTATTATGCGCTTGCCGTTTTGATCTGTTCTGTTCTTGTCGTGGCGCTCCACCGGGACGAAATGAAAACCTTTATCACGAAAAAAGTGCTGAGGAAAGCATGAACGAAATGAAGACCGCCCGGTTTTGCTTTTTTTTCCTGCTCGTCCTGCTGCAAACCTTCCGGCTGCATGCACAAGGGTGCAGCGATGCCGGCGTATGTTCTATGGGAGCAATGGAACAACAGTCCGGGGAAGCTGATACAACCGGCAACATATACCGGAACAGCCTGAAACTGGCTGCCGGTTTCGGTATGGGTGAGCAGGCAACGGCTGTTTTCCAGCTAACCCCGGAAATCGAACTGGGGCTTTCGCCCGTTTTGCGGTTGCAGTTGAAGATGCCCCTCACCCGGGTAAACGGAAACCTGGGCGCCGCGTCCGGCACGGGTGATGTTTCGCTGAGCGTAACATACCTGTACAAAATACATGCGGATGTTTTTTTTCGTTTTACCGCGGGCGGAAAAATCGCGACGGGCGAAGCATCAAAATCAGCCGGCGGCAGACCTTTGCCGATGCCCTATCAAACCAGCCTCGGAACGCATGATGCGCTGGCCGGGGTGTCTTTTACATATAAAAGCTGGAACTTTGCAACAGCTTATCAGCATATACTGGTGAACAATAACCGCAACGCATTCCTGCACGCTGCCTGGCCGGGTGATTCAACGGCGGCGGCGTATTTTGAGTCGGCCCGCCTTGATCGGGGAAATGATTTCCTGCTGCGCGCGGAAAAACAATTCCGTATTAAAAGGTGCAGGCTTTCGCCCGGGTTACTTGCCATATACAGGCTCAGGGAAGACCGTATTGCCGGAACAGGAGCGGTACCGGGCTCCCGCGGGCTTACGCTTAATGTCACCGGTTCGTTCGTTTATCAAAGTGAAGGTCCGTTCGGGTTTGATTTTATTTTCGGCGCGCCGGCTGTTATCCGCGCTGCCCGCCCCGACGGACTTACACGCGCTTTTGTGCTGGGTGCAGGTATCAGTTATCAATTCGGACATTTCAAAAAAACAACACCATGAGTCTCCAGGAAACATCCGCAACCATTATGAAACAGATCATCGGCGTGGTTGATCAGTTGGGCGAAACCGGTTTCAGCAAACCGCTTTCCGTGCTGAACGGTAATACGATCGGGAAACACGTACGTCATATTGTCGAGTTTTACGATTGCCTGGTTCGCGGCTATTGCGGCGGCATCGTGAATTATGACGAACGTAAACGCGATCAGCTCCTGGAAACGGATAAAAAGCAGGCTGTCGGTACGATGAAACGGATCGTGCTGATACTGGAATTGTTCGAGGACAAACCGCTGGAACTGAGGGCCAGTTACGCCGATAACGGTGAAATCATTTCCGGAACGTCTTCGTTCAACAGGGAACTGGTTTATAATATTGAACATGCGATTCATCACATGGCTATTATTGCGATTGCGCTCCGCAGCGATTTTCCGCTCGTTTCCATCCCGGAGAATTTCGGTGTGGCTTATTCGACAACACGCTACACCCAGGCGGCATGTGCACAGTAACCTACCTTCCGGGACCGGGAAACAGTTTTATTCTTACGTCAAACCGCGATGAAAAAGAACTGCGCAGGAAAGCGCAGCCTCCGCGCAAGTTCAGCCTTAAAGGGCAATCCGTTTTTTTTCCGAAAGACATGGAGGCGGGAGGAACGTGGATTGCAACCGGGAAAAATCATTTTACGCTTTGCCTGCTGAACGGCGGTTTTCAGAAACATATTCCCGATCCGCCTTACCGGGTGAGCCGAGGGCTGGTGCTGCTTGATTTTTTTCTTTACCGGGATGCAGCGCATTTTGCCTCGGAATATGATTTTAACAGGATAGAACCGTTTACGCTGGTTGTGCTGGATACTTCCGCCGGTCTGGATCTTGTCGAACTCGTCTGGGACGGAAAACGGATATCCGCGACACCCAAAGACAAAAACCTGCCGCATATCTGGTCCTCGGTTACCCTGTATGAAAACGAAGTGATCGCGCAGCGGCGCAACTGGTTTGATAACTGGCTGAAAGAATCGTATCGTTTCGAAATGAAAGAGATCATGCACTTTCACGAATTCGGCGGAACCGGCGACAAAATGAACGATCTGCTGATGAACAGAAATAATGAAGTGCTTACGGTAAGCATCACATCCATTCACAAATCGGAGCAGGGAGTTTGCATGAAGTATAAAGATATGACGGAGAAGAAACTGTATTCCATCAGGATCATCTGAAGTAATTGAACTGTCAAAAGAAAACAAATGAAACAGGAAATTTCACTTTCGGTTCCTGCAGCAGGCCGGAAGAACAGGATAAAGATGCCGTTGTTCCTGGTGAAAATTGCGCGGTACGAATACTGGCCTTTCTGGGTATTGTTTTCCCCGGCTTTGTTCTACTGGTTTTACCTCGCCCTGCGTGCACGATCGTTTACGTATTTCACCGCAGCGAATCCCGGGATTGAACTCGGCGGTTTTTTCGGAGAATCGAAAATCAATATCCTGCGGAAAATTGCGGCGGAATATTTACCCGCAACGCTTTTTTTCGAAACGCGAACCACAACCGGTGAAATCCGTACTGAAATGAAAAAAAACGGCATGGGCTTCCCCGTAATTTGTAAGCCGGACAAAGGCGAGATGGGATTTCGCGTAGCTAAAATAAGCAGCGAAGCAGAACTGGCAGATTACCTGGAGGATGCAGACGAGGGCCTGATCGTCCAGGAATTTGTTACGTATGAAACCGAGCTCGGTATCCTGTATTACCGTTTTCCGGATGGCAGCCGAAGCGGCATTACGTCGGTGGTCCGGAAAGAATTCCTCGCCGTCACCGGTGACGGCATGTCTACAGTTGCCGAACTGATCAACGAATCGTCCCGGGCCAGGTTTCAACTCGCCGCTTTGAACAAAAAACTCGGTGGAAAAATGGAGACTGTGCTTCCGGCAGGGGAACGCCTGCTGCTCGAGCCGATCGGGAATCACTGCCGCGGAACGAAATTCCTTGACGGATCGGGTATGATCGATGAAAGACTGATAGCCGTTTTCGACCGCATCGCTTCCGGCATGGAAGGTTTTTATTTCGGGCGCTTCGATCTCAAAGTTTCTTCCGTGGAAGATTTGTATGCCGGCAGAAACATCCGCATCATGGAAGTGAACGGAACAACATCCGAACCCGCACACATTTACGATCCCCGAATGAATCTGCCGAAAGCATACCGCGCGATTTTTCATAACATGAAACTGGTTTACTGTATCGCCCGGCAGAACAGGGCTGGCGGAGTTTCATATACGCCGGTCATGCCCGGTAAATTTTTTTTCTGCTGTTTTTGCCGCCAGCATGCCGCTTGCCGGTTTTGCGTACTTCGTATACTCTAAAAAAGGGTCATCATGCGTTTTTGTTCCGGGAGACCGGTGATGCCCGTTGACTCTGCATTTCTTATATTCGCAGGAGCAGAAAGTTACCGGCCGATCTTTTGAAATGAATACCGAAATAAAATACTGGCATCTCCGCAATCATAAACTGTTCTCTGTGCTTGATAACACGCAGATCGAAGAATTGTGCATCATCATGAGCTATAAAAAAGCGCATAAAGGAGAGATCATTTATTTCGCGGACGAAGAAGTGAAACGTATTTATTTCCTGAAAAAAGGGACCATTAAAATTGCCGAGACCGGTGAAAACGGCAACGAAGCGATCCGCGAAATTCTCCAGCAGGGCGATTTGTTCGGCGAAATCACGCTCGACCAGGGCAATGAAACCCCGGAATATGCGCAGGCCATGTCGAAAGAAGTGGTGATCTGCAGTTTCCGCCTCGAAGACTTCGAGCAACTGCTTGAAAAATATCCCAGCCTCGCGCTGAAATTCACCAAGCTGGTCGGTTTTCGTTTCAAGCGACTGAAGAACAGTTACTCCAATCTTATTTTCAAAGATGTGCGTACGCGGCTTATTGCGTTTCTGAAAGACTGGGCGGAAAAAGAAGGTATAAAGAACGGCACTTCGGTTGTACTTGAAAATTTCCTCACGCACCAGGATCTTGCCAGCCTGGTTTGTTCTACCCGGCAAACCGTTACCCAGCTCATGAACGAGCTGGAAGACCGCGGACTGATCCGTTATTCCAGGAAAGAGATCGTCATTCCCGACCTGCGCCACCTGGCCTGACAGCCTCTGAACCGGCTCCCGGAATAAAATTGCACGATGTCGGATAGCTGACATTCCGTTCTGCCGGTATGTCGTTGCTTTGTGCAAACAGAAATCCGCCATGAAAAAAACAATTCTATTTTCCGCACTCGCCTTACTGTTGCCTGCAGGAATTTTCGCCCAGCAACGCATCGTGCTCATCGAACAGTTCACCAATTCCGGTTGCCCGCCCTGCGCCATGTACACGCCGCAGGTTACACAATATGCGGATAACAACCCGGCAACGACTGCTGTGGTAGCTTATCATACGAGCTTTCCGTACAACGATTCCATGTACTTCGAAAACCCGGCGGAATCGAATCAGCGTGTGAATTTTTATAATGTACCTGCCGTTCCGCATACAGTTCTCGATGGCAACCAGTTCAGCGGAGGGTCTTCGTCTTTCGTTCCGGGAATGGCTGCGGCAATTTCTTCGCGGGCTGCTGTTGCTGCACAATATGACATTACAGCGATCAATCCGCAGGTTTCGGGAAACGTGATCCAGGGCGCTTTTGTTTTTACGTCGCAGCTCGCGTCGAATACGGGCGACTCGCTCCGTGCGCATATCGTGGTAATCGAAAAAAATGTACTGAAAAGCGCATACCTGGCCAGCCCGGGAAATAATTCCGAAACGGTTTACAAATACGTGATGCGGAAAATGCTGCCCGATGCCAATGGTTCGTTTTTGGTAAACAGGCAACTGAACGGAACGGACACGATTTCCTTTTCCTGGAATATGCAAAATATTAAATCAGTGCCTGAAGTCCGTGTTGTGGCATTTGTGCAGAATATTACTACGCAGGAAGTTTATATGGCGGTGATGTCAACTCCGTCAATCGCGACAGGTGCGGAAGATATTGCCCGCGATGATCACGGCATACTTGTATTCCCGAATCCTGCCGGCGATTATATCACGATCGGATCAGCGGAACCGTTTTCAGGAACCGTGCTGGTGAAAGATATACAGGGCAGGGAAACGCTTGCTGCGCAATACGGCATCGTAAATGAAAAGTATGTTACAATGTCATTGAACGGTTTGGCCCCCGGATTTTATTTACTCGTATTTCGGAATGAACAGGGAGAGTTCACGAGGAAGATCACTGTAAAATAAATTCCGGGTGTTTCTTGCAAATTCCTGCCGATCGTTACCGGCGGGAATTTTCTTTTTTGCCGCAGGGATTGGTCGTGTTGCAGGTTGTGTTTCCCCGGGGTATTTCCCGGTTTGGAAAATCGCCGTACCTTGCGTCCGCAAACAACAAAACCGACCTTTCATGATCAAAAAACTACTCAGTTCACTCGCCTTGTCCGTGACTTTACTTCCGGCTATGGCGCAAACGCAGATCCAGGTAGCCATGCCGCCGCATGCGAGCACGTTTACCGGGAACGTACGCGGCTACTGGTTCGTAGCGCCCTCTTGTTTTACGATTACCGGTGCACAGGTGCCGACCGATGCCAGCTCGGGAAACCAGAGCATCGCCATCGTAAGATTTTACAGTACGCCGCCGACTTTTTCGACGACCACAAACGCATTTACGACGCTTTTTCTCACCCAGAACAATACGAATTCCGGTATCCTGCCGGTCAATATCCAGGTGGAGCAGGGCGATATTATCGGTGTATTGGGATGCCGTGCAACGGCCAATTCATACGGCAACAATACGGGAGGAACAACGATAGAAGGATTCCCGGTCGCGATTTCCCGTCTCGGGATGCAATTTCAGCTCCCTACAACCGCCCCCCAGCAGCTCTGGACAGAACCAACGAGTACGAACATCAGCCGTGTATGGTTGTACTATGATTCGCTCATTACTTATAACGTAACAGCAACGCCGACCGGGCCGAACTCGTTCCAGTTTTCGGATGCTTCGGATTCCTCCTTTACTTCGGTATGGGATTACGGCGACGGTTCCCCGCTTGATACGGCATGGAATCCGTCACATACGTACACGCTCGGCGGAACTTATAACGTGTGCAGCTACATCACCAATGCCTGCGGAACGGATACGGTTTGCACAACGGTTGTTGCCTGCGGCGCCGACCCGGTAGCGAGTTTTACTTCTGCAGTGAATATCGATTCTGCCAGCTTCACAGACGGCACGAATAACGCAGCCACCTGGTCGTGGGATTTCGGCGACGGAAACTTTTCCACCGCGCAGAACCCGACACACGTATATACCGCAAGCGGAACCTATACCGTTTGCCTTGTAGTCGGAAATCCCTGCGCCGTGAATGATACCATTTGCCAGACCGTAACGATTTGCATCCCGGCTGCAGCCGTTTTCACCAGCGCACCGCAGGGCGGGGGAACAGTGATGTTCACCGACGGATCGACCAGTACGACAAACTGGGCCTGGACTTTCGGCGACGGCGGCGTGGATTCGGTGGCTTCGCCTACGTACACCTATGCCAGCAGCGGAGTATATAACGTTTGTCTCATTGCATCGAGTGCTTGTTCCGCCGATACACTTTGTGATTCGGTTACTGTTTGTATTCCTGTCGCCGCAAACTATTCCAGCACCTCGCTTGGCGGCGGAACAGTCCAGTTTAACGACTCGACAACAAATGCCACCAGCTGGTTCTGGGATTTCGGCGACAGCAACACATCAACGTTGCAGAATCCTGCTAATACGTATGCAGCGAGCGGAACGTATACCGTTTGCCTGGTCGCCGGCAGTTTCTGTTCGGCTGATACCATCTGCACCACGATCACGGTTTGTATCCCGGTTGCCGCTTCATATACCAGCAGCGCGATGGGTGGAGGAATGTTCCAGTTCACCGATGGTTCTTCGAACGCTACCAGCTGGACCTGGGATTTCGGTGACAGCAATACGTCGACCCTGCAGAATCCTTCGAATACATACGTGAACAGCGGCGTATATACCGTTTGCCTGATCGCGAGCAGCTTCTGTTCCGCGGATACGATCTGCGATACGGTTTCTGTTTGCGCCCCTGCTTCAGCCGGCTACACCAGCCTCGATGCAGGAAACGGAACGGTACAGTTTACCGACGGTTCTTCCAATGCCACCAGCTGGGCCTGGGATTTCGGCGACAGCAGCACGGATACTGCGGCAAACCCGTCGCATACGTACACGTCGAACGGAACATATACGGTTTGTCTCGTTGCTTCCAACGCCTGCTCGTCCGACACGCTTTGCAACACCATTACGGTTTGCCCGCTGCTTCCCACATCCGCATTTACAAACAGCGGAACGGGACTCAACTACACGTTCACAAATTCGGCTGCCAATGCTGTCAGCTATTTCTGGACATTCGGCGATGCAACCACATCCACAACAGCCAACCCGACACATACGTACCCGAACACCGGTCCGTACACGGTTTGTCTCACCACCTGGAACCTTTGCGGTGATTCGTCAACAACCTGCAATACCATCAACGTACAGGTGATCGGCATCGAACAGAACAACGGCGGCATGAGCATGCTCCTGAGCCCGAACCCGTTCGATGATGCTGCGATTTTTACGCTTAGCTTCCCCGGTCAGTCGGGAGCTTACACGTTCGAACTGCTTGACGTTCGCGGTGCGCTCATTTCTTCGCAGGCCGGACGTTACAACGAAAATATGCTCATCCGCAAAGGCGATCTCGCTCCGGGTGTGTATTTCTATCGTGTAACGAACGAAGCAGGCCAGCTCGGAACCGGCAAACTGGTGATCCGATAAAAATTACCGGTTTTACTTTTCAGAAGGAGGCTGTCTCAAAAGGGCAGCTTCTTTTTTTTGGTGTTTATCCCGCCAGAACAGCGAAATAAAAACGCACAACGCCAAACGCTCAATTTTCAAGTTATTACCCCTATGATACTTGAAAATTGAGCGTTGGGCGTTTGACATTGAGTGTTCCCTGTTCCTTGTTCAGATAGGGTACTTCCTTCTTTTTTCATTAACTGTTTAATGAAAAAGAGGCTGCCCTTTTTGGGACAGCCTCCTTTGTTTATTCGTTTATGCTTACCAGGGGTTATGCTGTGACGTATCAACGGGTACGTATCGCGCAGATGGTTTGACATCAATCGGCTCAGGCCGCGGGGGAAGAACGAGTTGCTCTTTGGTGTTGCCTTTATCACCGGCGGGTAATTTGTTTGCGGTACCCCATTTCCGGACAGCGCTGTGATCAGCTTTGTTTTTTTCGGCAGCCATGTTTTGGGTTTTTTCTTTTATTTTTTCACGGGCTTCTTTGCTTTTGATTTTCAGTACTTCCCCGACAACCGACTGTGCCTGTGAAGGCAAAGCGAGACCGAGGGCAAAGAAGAGGATCATTAATCCGAGCATTTTTTTCATGTTCATCCGGGTATTAGTTGTTTGAATGTAAAGGTGAATTCCTGCAGGTAATTTGCCCGGATCGCTTCGAAGCCGATCAGCAAATTACATTTCCAAAAATAGATTCCGTGTCATTAAACGCAGTAGGACAAAAATCTTTTTTGTTGGAATGAAAAACCTGTTGTATGCTCAGGATGTCCTGAAACATGGCATTTTAATATACAGCAATAGGATAAAATTCCTTTTTCATGTAAAAATCCGGTCACGCTTCCGTATTCCATAAGGCTGTGGCAGGCGGGGCTATTTCCGGACACTGTTCACGTGTGAAAGAATAGTTATATACATGAAAAAAGGAGGGCGAATTGATGCAAAAACCGGGTGAGTGCCGGCCTGCTGATAGCCGCCGGGAGGGAGATTCGGAGGAAATTTTAAAGCTAACCCCCTAAAGATTAGTTTATAAGCAATATTGTACTATATTCACTCCTGAAACACGCAATCAGTTTTTTAAATTTTTGGTTCAAACCTGGAAACAATCCGGTTAAGCATTCGTGTTTTGACGGGCTAATTGTTTTCAGATCGGCACACACAAAAAAAATCTCAATGAAAAAAGCACTTTTCATTTTCGGTTTTTGTTTTGTCAGCAGCATGCTGTTGCATGCACAAAACATCCTGATTTTTACGGAAAATTTTCAAACCGGCGGTGGCACTTTCACATTGAATGGAACCGGTCCGGGCTCCGGCACGGGTACCAACCAGTGGATCATCAACAACCAGTATTCCGGCGCTCCGACGTATAATAACACGTACAGCCAGGACAGTACGTACAACGGAACCATTTCCTTCGCTCCCTTCAGCGAATACCTGCATATCTATGATATGCCGTCCGGGATTACCAATTGCAATTACAACCCGTCCAATCCTTCGGACCAGTTCGCGTTCATGACCAATGGTATTTGTACCATGGGTATGGATTCCGTGCATTTCAGTTTTTTCTATCTCTGCCAGGGATCGCCCACCGCGTATGGTGAAGTGTATTACAGTGTCAATAACGGACCGTGGACACAAGTGGGAAACCAGTACAGCAATAAATACAAATGGCAGTATGAAGATATTACCGACCCGGCATTCAGTAACAAAAATGATATTCGCTTTGGTTTCAGGTGGCAAAACAATAACGGGCCATCCCCGGATTCGGTAGCTTTTGCGGTCGACGATATCAACGTGGCCGCAACCTACAGCAATAACGTTACGATTTCGGTCGACAGCGTTTCTCCGAACCCGGTTTGCCAGGGCGGCATACTTTATATTTACTGGAGTCTTTCCGATACACTCTGCGACGGTACATACGCGATAGATTTATCAGGTCCGACGGGAATTTTTAATACTCCCAATACCTGGGTAGCGAATATCAACTACCCGCAAACAAGCGGTTTGTTTGCGATTATTCTTCCAACGTCATCCGGCCCCGGGAATTGTTATAAAGTACGAATACGAAGAACCTCGCCGGCGCCCGTCATCATGGGAACGGCGTCGGTTTGCTTCCAGATCATCGCCTGTCCGAACGTGATTACTACGCTGCAACCCGTTGTCACATTTGACACCAATGCGGTATGCGTGGGCAGTGTCATCGATGTCCCGTTCTATTCGACCGGGGTTTACAATGGCAATAATATTTATACCGCGCAGCTTTCGGATTCCAACGGCGTATTCTCAGGCACTCCGCCTGTTGTCGGAACTTTCCCGAATTCCGGCACCTATGATCCTGCTTTAGGTTCGCCGCCAGGATCGGTAGGTGGTTTGATTCCTCCTGTTCCGCCCGGCTGCGGGTATTATATCCGCGTTATTTCTTCCAATCCTGCCGTCATCGGTTCGCCCTGGGGTCCTTTCTGCATAGGAGAATGCGACATCACTACGAATAATATGCAGGATCTTGATTTTTGCGTTACCGATTGCTCCATAGCTCCGGGAGGCGCAGATTCACTGATCGATGTGGATGTGAATTCGTTCAACACAACGGCCACCTACGGCCCGGGAAATATATTCAATACACAGTTGCTGAGCAGCCAGAACTTTTCACAGATAGGAGCCGACGGAATCTTAGGCTCTGTTGCAGCTACAGGCGATACCACGCTGAACGTGCATGTGCCGTGTAAAGACAGTTTGCCCTTCTACGGCATTCCCATCGGTATGAATTACATGCGCGTGGTTGCGACGGAGTCCAGCGTCCCCGATAATGCGCTTGGAAGCCTGATCCGGGTAACGATCGGTGCGCCGGCATCGACTGCCCCGACGATCACTTCGTATGATTTCAGCACATTCATCCCGACGGATACTTTCTGTACGGGCGATATCGTGGCCTTGTATTTCTCCCCGTATTCGTTTGCCGCCAATTCAACGTACATGTGGCAGTGCAACGGAATCAACGGCGGAAATCCGTTTGTCTCACCGTCGGGAGCGAATTCCAATTCGCTTTACGTCAGCCTGGGCGGAACGGGAACGCTGAACTTCTCCGTGCAGGAAACCAGCTTCGGCTGCGCGGGTCCGTGGTCGCCGGTACATTCGATCGTTGTGCTTACTACGCCGGCTCTGAATACGACAGGACCTCATAACGTTTGCCAGGGAGACACCACTACGTACACCACCTCATTCATGAACAGTACCTACTACAGCTGGTCATCGACAGGAGGAACGATCGTCGATACGTCAAATAACGTGGTTGATATTTCCTGGCCGAATACCGGCGCATACACGATCAATATCAATGCGATCAACATGTGCGGATCGGCAGCGTCAACGTACACGGTTAACGTAAACCCGTATCCTGTGGCCAATGCCGGTTTGGATACGACGATCTGCAGCAACAGCCCGGTTCTGCTGACTGCCCAGACGGGAGCAGGTTACAGCTATGTATGGTCGGACGGAACGAGCACGATCGGCACAAACAGCACCGCCACAGTTACACCAACGGTAACGACTACATATTATTTATCCACGATCGTTACCGGCGGATGTACGAGTTATGATACGGTAACGGTATTTGTCAATTCATTGAACGATACGCTTACCGCTACTCCTGCGGGATGCAGCGGTAATGACGGTATGGCGATAGCCACACCCACGGGAGGAACGCTGCCATACACGTATAGTTGGAGCAACGGTCAAACAACATCAACGGCAACATTCCTAACACCGGGAACATATACGTGCACCATAACGGATGCGTCGGGATGTTCATTCACGGCAAGTATACCGGTAGGAGGCATAAGTTCGCTCAACCCGGATGCCGGAACGTCCGTTACCATTACGGCAGGGCAGTCGACGATACTGAACGGAAGCGGGGGACAATCGTACAGTTGGTCGCCGAACAACAACCTGAGTTGTACTGCATGCACAAACCCGGTCGCAACGCCGACGGTTACGACAACATATACGCTCACTGTTTTCGATTCACTCGGATGTATAGCGACGGATACGGTAACTGTTTTTGTCGACATATACTGCGGAGATGTTTTTGTACCGAGCGCTTTCTCCCCGAACGGTGATAACCAGAACGACGTGCTGTTTGTCAGGGGGGCCTGTATCCAGTACCTGGACTTCTTCGTGTTCAACCGCTGGGGCGAGCAGGTATTCCATACGAACGATCCGGCTGTGGGCTGGGACGGAAACTGGCGCGGGGTGGCCTGTGAAAATGCCGTGTTCAATTATGTCCTGAAAGGAACATTGTTCGATGGAACGGAATTTAACCAGAGTGGAAACGTCTCTTTGATAAAATAATGAACATGAAAAAGACGAAGCTGTTTTTGACCATCGCCGGCGTTTCCCTGCTGCCGTTATTTTCTCCGGGCCAGGATATTCACTTTTCGCAACTGACGCAAACGCCTTTGCTGCTGAACCCGGCGCAGGCCGGATTGTCGCACGGATTCATGGGGATAATTAATTATAAAGACCAGTGGAAAAGTGTAAGCAGCAATCCTTTCCGGACGTTCAACGTGAGCGCGGACATGGCTTACAATAAAAAGAAAAGCGGAAGTCACCTGGGCGTCGGGCTGGACGTTTTCTCTGACAAAGCCGGCGACAGTGAAATGGGTACAACCACCGGGCAGTTGCATTTATCAGGAATACTTGCAGCGGATGATCACAATTTAATTTCCGCAGGAATTTACGGCGGGTTCGGTCAGCGCAGCCTGAGTTACGATAAACTGAACTGGGATAATCAATACATCGGCGGACATCTCGATATTACTGCGCCTTCGATGGAACCGGTCGCTTTTGCCAGCCGGACGTATGCCGATGTGGGCGCGGGTTTTGCCTGGTTTTACGGAGAAGGACATAACACGATCAGCTCGAATGATGCACGGACTTTTAATGCAGGATTTTCCGTGCAGCACATCAACAGGCCCGTGTATTCTTTTTACGGCAACAGCGATATGCGTTTACCGATGAAAATAGTAGCGCACGGGAATGCCGCCATCGGGATAAAAAACTACAGCATCGTTCTCGAACCGGGATATATCGTCATGCTCCAGGGCGGCCACCGGGAAATCAACACGGGTATGCTGGTCAAATACCTGATGCAGGAAGCGTCGCACTATACGGGAAGAAAAAAACCTTCCGCTTTTGTTTTGGGAGCGTATTACCGTTTCAGCGATGCGTTGAATATCGTAACGGCATATGAATTTGATTTCATGAGGATCGGTTTCAGCTACGATGTTAACTTGTCAGACTTAACCACCGCCAGCAAATCACGCGGAGGATTCGAAGTTTCCTTGCGGATTATGACCATCAACACTTTTGGAAAAGCAATGAATGCGAAATCATTCGACTGATTGAAAAATATTTTCTTTCAGAAACCCGGGATCGCTTAACGTGATCCCGGGTTTTTTATGTCAGAGGCATAAAAAAACTGAGATTACTTAAAGCAACCTCAGTTTAGCGGAGACGGTGAGATTCGAACTCACGATACGGTTTTGCCGTATACACACTTTCCAGGCGTGCTCCTTCAACCACTCGGACACGTCTCCTGGTAGCAGGGAGGCAAAGGTAAAAAAAATGCCGGGCAAAAAAACTTACAATAAACCCTTTGCCAGGTTTCCCAGTATCCGCAGGCTTTTGTCGATGGCCGGCGTCCAGGGCATACCGAAACTTACCCGGATGAATTGCGAATGGCTGGCATGCACCGAAAATATCTGCCCCGGCGCAATGCTTATTTTATGCAGCATCGCGGCCTGGTAAAGCTCGAACGCGTTTATTTTCCCCGGCAGTTCTATCCATAAAACATAACCGCCTACCGGCCGGCTGATCTTCGTCCCTTCCGGGAAATAACCGGCCACCGCCTGGGTGTACCGAAGGCATTGCACGTGCAGCGCTTTCCGGAGATGCCGCATGTGCAGGTCGAAACGGCCCGCTTCGAAAAACAAACCGATGGCGGCCTGCGTGGGACTTGCCGAGGAAATCGAATGCATGAGTTTAACGCGCATCACTTTTTCACGGAAACGCCCGGGAAGGCACCAGCCCACACGGTATCCCGGTGCCAGGGTTTTGGAAACGGATGAGCAAAGCAGCACATTGCCTTTCCGGTCGAAATGCTTGCAGGTGAGCGGACGTTTTTTTCCGAAGTACAATTCGCCGTAAATGTCATCTTCGATCAGCGGGATATCTTTCTTCTCCAGCAGTTGCACCAGCTGCTTTTTCCGCTCGTCCGGCATCGTGGCTCCGTCGGGATTATTGAAATTAGTGACGAACAGGACCGCGGAAACGGAAATTTTACCGGTCGCTTTCTCCAGGTATTCCAGGTCGGGACCGGTTTCCGGGTGCTGCGGAATTTCAAGCGCGTGCAGCCCGAGACTGCGCATCACGTTAAAAATGCCGAAGTAGGTCGGACTTTGAATCGCCACGATATCGCCGGGCTGCGTTACTGTTTTTAATGCGAATACGAGCGCTTCCATGCAGCCCTGCGTAATGACTACGTCGTCCGGCCGGATGTTTCCGCCCCAGCTGCGCGCCTGCCGGGCAACCTGTTTGCGGAGCTGGAGATTGCCGGCAATGTCTTCATATGCGAGGCAACTGTTTGACGAACGGCGGATCGCTTCCGCCATCGTTTTGCTGAGTTTGGCCGCAGGAAGTAATTCTACCGGCGGAGCGGCAAGCGAGAAACGCATGATTTCTTCGTCGCTCATGTTTTCATAAATCTGCGCGATCATTTCTTCGACGCTCGTCGCCGAAGGTTGTTTTTTCCGCTCCACCGGCGATGGCTGTTCGGGAAGCAAACGCGGGGAAAACCGGACATAATATCCCGACCTCGGCCGCGCTTCGATCAGTCCTTTTGTTTCGAGCTGCACATAAGCCAGGTAAGCCGTGCTGATGCTGATGCCCTGCTCACGGCTCAGCGCACGAACTGAAGGAAGTTTGTCGCCCGCTTTCAGCAATTCAGACATGATCTGTTTTTCGAATGATTCGGAAATCTGCTGGTACAGGAATTCCTCTTCGGGCAAAACGGCTGTTTTCATTTTGTATCTGTTATGGTCAAAAATAAAAAATCTGCATCTGTTTTGCACTATGGAAAAAACACAACTTTGTGCAGAAATCCGGTAATAGCTGTGCTGATGAAAAATGAAAAATTCCTGGCGTATTGCTGTGTAGCGGCGATCAGTTTTCTCTGGGGAACTACTTTCCTCGGGATAAAAATCGGCGTGGAAGATTTCCCCGGTTTTCTCTTAGCCGGTATCAGGCAGGCGGCAGCGGGACTTATCGTCATCCTGGTTTGTGTGGCCCGCGGTGTAAAATGGCCCGGCTGGAAAACGACGTTAAAATTATCGGGACTCGGCATTCTTATAATAGGTATGGGAAACGGACCGGTAACCTGGGCCGAAGAACACGTGGAAAGCGGCATGGCCGCCATCGTTTGTGCACTCGTTCCCATCTGGATTTCCCTGTTTTCCGTTATGCTGCTCCAGCAGCGGAGTCCCGGTTGGAAACAGGTAGCCGGTTTGCTCATCGGTTTTTCAGGAATCGTGCTTGTTTTTTCGGATAGCCTCGGCCAGTTTGCAAATCCCGGCTACCTCTGGGGCGTGATATTTACTGCAATCGGAACGTTTTGCTGGGGACTGGGATCCGTACTGAGCCGGCGCAACCCGCCGAAAACGGATTTGTTTTTCGGCGCGGGTATCCAGATGGCTGCAGCCGGTTTTGTACTCATCGCAGTGCACGCGTTTACGGGAAAAGAATTCGACTTCGCGCAGGTCGGCTGGAAATCGTGGACTGCGCTGGGGTACCTCATCCTGTTCGGATCGATCATCGCGTTTTACTGTTACCTGTACGCGTTCTCGAAACTTCCGCCCGTACTGGTTTCCGTTTATGCCTACATTAATCCGCTGGTAGCTGTTGCGCTCGGTGCGCTCTGGCTGCAGGAGCCGCTTAGCTGGCGTGTGATTGCAGGAACGCTGGTAACCGTCGGTGGTGTGTATCTCGTGAGCAGGAGCAGCGCGCCGAAAAAAGAACCGGCCGGAAATATTGCCGCCGAAGCAACACAGACATAATCACCAAAAACAGCTTGCATGATAAATACTCCGATCACCATCAACCGCGCTTCGGTTTCGAAAATCGAAGCGACCGATCTCCGGAATCCTGAATTCGGAAAAGTGACGACGGATCACATGTTCCTTGCCGAATATGCCGGCGGCGCCTGGAAGAATGCGCGCATCCAGCCGCTTGCCGACCTGTCGCTGAGCCCGCTTACGCTGGCCCTGCATTACGGGCAGTCTGTTTTCGAAGGCATGAAAGCATTTCGTTCGCAGGACGGCGGGATTCATATTTTCCGCGCGGACAAACATTACAAACGTTTGCTGGCCTCGCTGAAACGGATGGCGATGCCCGCGCTTCCCGAAGAAATTTTTATGGGAGGCCTGGAAAATCTCGTTAGCATCGATCGCGCATGGGTTCCGAAAAGCGGTGAAGGATCGATGTACCTGCGCCCGCTTCTTTTTGCTTCTGAAGCGCGTGTCGGTATAAAAGTCGCGGAACAATTTTGTTTCCTCATCGTGGCTTTGCCCGTAAGATCGTACTACAATCGCCCGATCCGGCTGAAAGTGGAAGAACGTTTTATCCGCGCAGCCAAAGGAGGCACCGGTTCCGCCAAATGCAGCGGAAATTACGGCGCGGCGTTTTATCCCACCTACCTGGCGCAGCAGGAAGGATACGACCAGGTGATCTGGACCGACGGCACGGAAAAAAAGAACATCGAAGAATCGGGTGTGATGAATGTCTTCTTTATAATAGACGGCAAACTGGTAACGCCCCCGCTTTCGGAAACTATTCTCGACGGCGTTACGCGCGACTCGTTGCTTGTGCTTGCGCGCAGCATGGGCGTAGAAGTGGAAGAAAGACCCGTTTCCGTTTTTGAACTGGAAGAAGCGCTGAAAACAGGTCGCGTTTCCGAAGCATTCGGTTCGGGAACCGCTGCCGTAGTGGCTCCCATCAGTTTGATCGCTTTTCGCGGGAACGATTACACGCTGCCCGAGTACAATGATCAAAGCACGATGATGCAGCTGAAATCGAAACTGGAATCCATCCGCGCAGGATCGGCAGCTGATACTTATAATTGGTTACACCGGGTTACAAACTGATTTCTCCGCGCAGGGAACTGGCGAGCATCCGCATCAATTTTTTCCGGTCTTTCGTCTGGCCGAGCAAAAACATCAGTTTGGTAACGGCTGCTTCTGTGGTCATGTCTCCGCCGCCGGCTACGCCGATCCGCTGCAGTTGCGAGCTGGTTTCGTATCGTCCCTGGATTACGCTTCCGGCGTTGCACTGCGTGATGTTCAGGATAATGATGCCCCTGCGGACGGCTTTTTCGAGTGCGCGGATAAACCAGCTTTCCGTGGATGCATTTCCCGATCCGAATGTTTCGAGAATAACCGCTTTCACTCCTTTGGCGCCGAGTACCGCATAAACGACGGCTTCCGTAATGCCCGGGAATAATTTCAGGATCGCGACGCCGGTGTCCAGCTTGTTGTGAACCTTCAGTTTCTTCCCGCTGTTTTCCAGGAATGCAGCGGGATGGTAGTTCAGGTGAACGCCGGCTTCGGCAAGCAGCGGGTAATTCGGCGACTGGAATGCGCGGAACTGTTCCGAATTCCATTTGTGCGTGCGGTTGCCGCGGTAGAGCCGGTATTCAAAGTACACGCAGACTTCACTTATAATGGGTTTGCCTTTTTTCCGTGCAGCGGCAATTTCGATACTGGTGATCAGGTTTTCTTTTCCGTCGGTGCGGATCGTGCCGATAGGCAGTTGCGAGCCGGTGAGGATGACCGGCTTCCCGAGATTTTCCAGCATGAAGCTCAGTGCGGAAGCCGTATAAGCCATCGTGTCGGAACCGTGCAGGATGACGAAACCGTCATAACGCGCGTAATTTTTTTCAATAAGCTGGGCCAGCCTGATCCAGGTCCCCGGCTGCATGTTGGATGAATCGATCGGTTTTTCAAACGTGATGTGATCGATACGAACGGCAAACTTGCTGAGTTCGGGAATCTGTTCGTTCAGATGTTTGAAATCGAAAGGCTGCAGCCGCCCGGTTTTCGGATCGTTCACCATGCCGATGGTTCCGCCGGTGTATATAAGGAGTATGGAGGATTTGTTTTTCATTGCAGCGACTGTTGTTCAGATATGAGATGTGAGACTTGAGATGTGAGACGACTTCGTTTACTTACCGGGCGACGTTGCACTTACTTGTTAGGTCGAGCGCCTGCCCGCCGTACAACTTTGGGAGGCGGGGTAGTCGAGACCTGGCTTTCCGTCTCAAATCTCAAGTCTCAAATCTCATATCTGGAGTAAGAACTAATATTTGTAATACGTACGCATGCTTTATACACGGTACAAAAACCTGGAATTTTCCGTGGTCACTGCAGCGACTTCCTCCAGCGAAACATTTTTCAGCTCCGCCAGTTTCTCCGCCACGTGCACGATGTACGCGCTTTCATTCCGTTTTCCCCTGTGCGGAACCGGCGAAAGGTAGGGCGAATCGGTTTCGAGCACGATATGTTCGAGGCCCACATGCTGTACGACTTTATCCAGTCCTGAATTTTTGTAGGTGAGCACGCCTCCGATCCCGATTTTGAAATTGCCGAGCGCGATCACTTCGTCCGCTTCCGCAGTACCGTCGGCAAAGCAGTGAAAAACGCCGCGGAGGTTTTCATCATGCAGTTCCGAAACGATCTCAAAACATTCCCGGAAAGCATTGCGCGAATGAATCACGATAGCCAGGTCATGTTTTTTGGCCAGGAGGATCTGCCTGCGGAAGGCGTCTTTCTGCTGATCGGCATAAGTTTTATCCCAGTACAGGTCGATGCCGATTTCACCTACTGCGCAAAATTTTTCTTTGGCCAGCCAATGTTCAACCGCTTTCAATTCGTCTTCATACCGGGCGTCCACGGAACAGGGGTGAAGTCCCATCATCGGGAAACAGTTTTGCGGAAACAAGGCAGCCAGTTGAAGCATCGGGGCAATGCTTTCGCTGTCGATATTCGGTAAAAACAACCTGCTTACCCCGGCATCAATCGCCCGTTGGACCATTTCCGCCCGGTCGTGACTGAATTTTTCGGAATACAGGTGGGTATGCGTATCGGTCAGGATCATAAGGCTGCAAAAATAGCCGTTTTCAGGGCACCGGCTCCACCGGGCTGCCGGGCCGAAAGAAAAACCGGGACGGGCATTTTCCATTTAAAATTGTCAATTAAATTGTTAAAAAATAATCATTTTACTGATAATCAACATATTGTGCAGGCTTCGGAATTTGCTTGGTATAGGTTCCTTATATACCTTTGCGCCTCGATTTAAACCCATATTTAAACCATAATCACAAACCAAAGACGCATGAAAACTTTAGTAAAAGTTACTGTTGCCACCCTGATTCTTGGAAGTCTTGCACTCGAAAGCTGCAAAAAAGGCGAAGGTGATCCCGCCCTTTCCTTCCGTTCACGTAAAGCCCGTGTTGCAGGAGAATGGAAAACAACTGCCGGTTCTGGAACATCGACTGCAGGTTCTACAACTACAACCTGGACTTACGACGGTGCCAACTACACCACTACTTCCGGAAGCAACAGCGTTACTGTAGCACGTACCATGAACTATGTGTTCGAAAAAGCAGGTACTTATACTTTCACACAGGTTACTACTTCTACAGGTTACTCTGAAACCATTACCCAGAGCGGTACCTGGAATTTTACAGGCGGTGTTGGTGAAATGAAGAACAAATCGCAGATGGTTATGACTATCCTGTCTGAATCAACTGTAACGGTTATCGGTTCTTCTACTACTACAACTACCGATACATACACCGGTTCGGATGCTCCCTCGATGATCGCGGACATCTACCAGCTGAAGAACAAAGAGATGATCTTCAAGTATGCAGGTACTGCTACTTCGGGAAGCTCTACAAGCAGCGACTCGGGTGAGTGGACTATGACACAGGAATAATCTCCGCATTTCATTTAAGAGCCGCTTTCCCATCCGGGAGAGCGGCTCTTTCTTTTTTATCATTGTCTATCCGTACTTTTGTTCCGGCTTGAAAAAAATCCTGGTCATACGTTTCAGTTCCATCGGCGATATCGTACTTACTTCGCCGGTACTGCGTTGCCTGCACGAACAGCTCGGCGCTGAACTGCATGTGGTTACCCGTACAGGTTTCAAAGGCATCCTGGAGCATAATCCGCATGTAAAACGGGTGTATGCCTACGCCGATGTTTTTGCCGAGATCAAAGCGGAAATGAAAGCGGAGAACTATGATTTCATAGTCGATCTGCATCACAATGCGCGCTCACAGCAGGTCAAACTGGCTTTGCGCAAACCTTCTGCGACATTTCCGAAACTGAATGTAAAAAAGTGGCTGCTCGTCAACCTGCACGTGAACCGGATGCCCGCCGTACATATCGTAGACCGTTATTTTGAAGCGGTGAAAAAACTCGGCGTGAAAAACGACGGCAAAGGTCTCGACTATTTTATTTCTGCGCAGGATGAAGTAAATCTGCAATCGCTTCCGGAAACTCACCGCAACGGGTATATCGCTTTTGTCGCAGGCGCCAAATTCGCCACCAAGCAGATGCCGGAAGAAAAAGCAATTGCCGTAATCCGGAAACTGGACAGTCCCGTAGTTCTGCTCGGCGGAAAAGAAGACGAAACACGCGCTGCGCGTATCACGGCCGCCTGCGGAAGCAAAGTATATAATGCCTGCGGAAAGTATAATCTCAATCAATCCGCCTCGCTCGTCAGGCAGTCCGATCTCGTGATTACTCCCGACACGGGCCTGATGCACATTGCCGCCGCCTTTAAAAAGAAAATTTATTCCGTTTGGGGAAACACTGTTCCCGCCTTCGGCATGTATCCCTACCTGCCCGGCGAAGGATCCCGGATTATCGAAGTGAAAAATTTATCCTGCCGCCCCTGTTCCAAAATCGGGTACGAAAAATGTCCCAAAGGTCATTTCGATTGTATGCGGAAGATAGATGAAACGGAGTTTTTCAATGGATCAATTTGAAAATTCATCAATTTGAAAATGCCCGCAAATCCACGCGCAGGGCATCTTCTCAATTTTCAAATCGTTACATTTTCAAATCGAAAAAGCAACTGATCCGAAAGCAAAGAAAACTATTGCTGTAATAGTAACGTTGAGGAATTTACTTACCCAAAAACAACGCTTTCAGTTCCGTAGCCTCTTCCGGTTTCATTTTCCCGGCGAGTATCAGGGCTAATTGTTTGCGGCGGAGTGCGCCGGCGTAACGGGTTTGTTCTTCTTCCGTTTCCGGGATAAGCTGGGGAACAGGCAGCGGTTGTCCGTTCTGGTCGACAGCCACAAACGTATAAATAGCCTCGTTTGATTTTTGTTTTTCGCCGGTAATCGGATCTTCCACGTACACGTCGATGAACACTTCCATGGACGTGGAAAACGCCCGCGAAACTTTCGATTCCAGCGTAACGATGCTGCCGTAACGGATAGCCTGGGCAAAAGAAACGTTGTTCACCGTAGCGGTAACCACCACGCGGCGGCAATGCCGGTGAGCCGAGATGGCCGCAATCACATCCATCCATTCCAGCAGCCTTCCGCCGAAAAGATTGTTCAGGTTGTTCGTGTCGTTCGGAAGCACATGGTGTGTGGCCACAGCCAGCGAATCTTTGGCTTTTCTCGGTTTCATAAAAGCAGGTATTGACCGGGCAAAGATAGGCGGTATTCTTTTTGTAAATTTGTTTCATGCTCTATATAAAAGCCCTGCACGTCATTTTTATGGTAGCCTGGTTTGCGGCTTTGTTTTATATGCCGCGCCTGCTCATTTATTATGTGGAAGCGCTCGATAAAGTGGAGCCGAACCGCAGCATCCTCGCCGCGCAGTTCAAAATCATGCAGCGCCGGTTGTGGTATTTCATCAGCTGGCCGGCGATGATCCTTACCTGGATTTTCGGATTGTGGCTGATGTTTGACCGGCTCGGATATTTTTTTACCGAAGCCTGGTTCATCCTGAAATTCTGTTTTGTTTGCGGACTTACACTGTATCATCTGCAGACGCACGTGTTTTTCATGCAGGCGCAGAAGGATACGCTGAAATGGACTTCGTTCCGGCTCCGCCTCTGGAATGAAATCGCTACGGTGTTCCTCATCGGCATTATCTTTCTCGTCATCCCGAAACAGAATTCGGGCTGGGTCTGGGCCTTGCTCGGCATGATCTTTCTGGGCGCTGCAATTCTCATGGGTATCATCATTTACCGCCGCCAGCGTGAAAAACAGGAACCACCGGTCATCAGTCCCGATCCTTCCGCGCCGCAGCCCGATCCACCGCCGCCGCCGGTTCCTCCCGTGCCGCCGGCAAACAATCCCTAACGGATTCATCATTATACGGTAACAAATCAATAGTACCCGCTTAATCGCAGGCCGGTAGTTTTGCCGCATGTCGAAACTGCATGCCATGATCAGCGAAAAACGCAAGGTGCTGATCGTTGATGATGAACCGGATATCCGCGAATTCATCGGTTATAATCTTATCCGGAAAGGCTACACGGTTCACACCGCCGGCGACGGGCAGGCCGGGTATAACCTCGCCGTGGAAAACAAGCCCGACCTGATTATCCTCGACATCCTGATGCCGGTGATGAACGGTTACGAAACCTGCCAGAAACTCCGCCAGAATCCCTTGTTCGCCAATACGCCGATTATTTTTCTCTCCGCCTTGCATCAATCGTATGTGCAAACGCTCGGTATAAAACTGCAGGCCGACGGTTTTATCAACAAACCCGTCCGCATCGAATTGCTGATCCAGCGCGTGGAAGAGTGGCTGGAAAACGCTTCCTGAAAAATTGCTGCAAAAAAGTATCGCTGAAAAAATCCGGAATTGCCGCCGGAAAAGTGTGCAGAAAAGAATCATAAATCCCGTAAGAATCGCTGAAAAAGTGCTGCAGAAAAGCATCGTAAATCCTGGAAGAGTCGCCGAAAAAATCCCGTAAAAAGAGTCGCTGAGAAAAATCGGAAAGAAACGTCAGCTAAATCCGAACCACCATCCTCTCCCTGGGAGAGGAAAGAGGTGAGGCCTTCTACTTACGCAAAATCCACGCCGCACCGTTTTCCGCTTTCACCTTGGCGAGCAGCGTTTCGGCTTCCGCCATGCTCAGTGAACTTCCGTAGCTCACGTGCAGCAGGTTGCTCTTTTTCGGATTGACGAGCAGTTCGGCGGAATATCCCGCTTCTTCGAGCTTGCGCAGGAAATTATCGGCATTGGCCGGCACGCTGAAACAACCGCCGATCACGTAATACATGCCTGCGGAAGTGTGGTGTTTTTTATGCCGGCTCGCTTTGCCGTTATCCACGCGCGTGCTTTCCGGTTCAGCTACCTGCACTACGATCGGGAAACCCTGGTCGGTAAGCGTGATGCTGGCTAAGCCCGCACTGTCGGCTGTGAATTTGTCGGCGCCGATGATCACCGTACTGGAATCGGTTGTATTGAACGAAACCGTTTTATGCGCATACAGCGAAGGCGTTCCCGAGCCGAAAGGATTCAGGTCGGCCAGGTTGCCGGTTTTGATGAAATCAGTACGTAAGGGAATCCACAGCGCCGCGAGTAAAATGGGCAGGGCGATGGCGGAAGCGACCAGGCGGCGGCGGTTGCGGATCTTTTTCGGATCGCGGGCCGGGCGTTCGTGGCGGTCTTCGGTAACCAGTTCGCGTTTCTCGGCGGGTTTTTCACGCCTGACGGGCATCGACTGGAATGCCGAAAGTCCGAACGCGTCGATGGAATAATTGACCGTGGTATCCGGCTCGAACTGGAGTTTTTTCTCCGCATCGAAATAAAGCATGCCGATATTCTGCAACTGCACTTTATGCCCGCTTTTCAGCTCGCGGTTGCATTCGTCTGCAAAGGCGTTGATCTGCGCGATGGCTTCATCGAACGAAATGCCGGAAGCCGTAACCAGTTCCTGCGCCAGCAGCCCGTCGTTATGCGACAGGTTGCGGTTAAAAACCAGCTGCTTGGAAGGCGGCGAAAACGTATTGCTCACCGGGTGGATGCGTGCGGGCGCATAATTGCCCACAAAGCCGCCAAGCCCGGGCACAATCACACAATCGTGCCGGAAAAGCAGCTCGCTCACCAAGTGATCAATAGCCGTGTTCAGTTCCATTTATCCCGTAAAAATAAGGAAAACGAAACGCCAAAACCGGGTAATTTTATACCGGGATATTAACAGGTTTGAAGTGAGGAGGTTAGGCTGTTTAATGAAGAAAATCGCGAGAAAATTAAAGCCAGAAGGCCAGGCGAAGCCTGCCGAACTGTATAGGACTACTCAAAAAAAACGTCAGCTAGTGCCCGAACCGCCATCCTCTCCTTAGGAGAGGAGAGAGGTGAGGCTTTACCCCGGCAACCTCCCCAAATCCTCCGGACTATCCACCGAAACCGATTCCAGTTCCGTAAACGCCGTGCGTATCCTGTACCCGTTTTCCAGCCAGCGTAGCTGTTCCAGCGATTCCGCTTTCTCCAAATTTCCTTCCGGCAACTGCGTCAGCTTTAAAAGAATCTCTTTACGATACCCGTAAATGCCGATATGTTTCAGGAAAGTATGATTCGCCAGCCACTGTTCCTGCGGAAAATTGCGCAGGAACGGAATCGGGGAGCGGCTGAAATATAAACCGTAGCCGTTTTTATCCACGGTCACCTTAATCGTATTCGGATTAAAAACTTCGTCGTCCCGGTGCGCTTTTTTCACCAGCGTGCCGATCTGGGTTTCCGCCGATTGAAAAAGCGAGCAAAGCAGATCGATCTGCTCCGGGTGAATAAAAGGTTCATCGCCCTGGATATTGATCACCACGTCCCAGTCGCCGGCAATTTTTTGTACGGACTCCGCACAGCGATCGGTCCCGCTCCGGTGATCCGCCGAAGTCATGATTACATTCCCGCCGAACGATTTCACTTCCGCTTCGATGCGTGCATCGTCGGTAGCTGCGTAAACCTGTTTCAGTAAAGCGGATTTCGAAGCCTGCTCGTATACGCGGCGGATCATCGTTTTACCGGCGATATCCACCAGCGGCTTGCCTGGAAAACGGGTAGATGCGTAACGCGCGGGAATAATGCCGAGGATGTTCATGCGAAAAGTATTTCCTGCGAAGATAATGGAATGCTTGCAGCGGAAATAGCTTTGGGTCAGTCATTGCGATCCGCCTTTTGGCGGAGAAGCAATCGCTTGCGAAGCGTAACGTCACTGACGTAACGATTGTTTCGCTCCACAGTTTACTTCACCACGCTCATCCGCGTCACAACTTCACCCGCAACGGTCGTTAAACGCGCGAGGTAAATTCCCGCAGGCATATTTTCCAGCGAAATAGTTTCCGTCGTGATTCCCGCAGGAGCGAAATTTTTCTCCGTCACGATGCGGCCCGTCGCGTCGAAAATCCGCAGCAGCGCCGCTTCTCCAAACTGGTCGAAGATCACCGTGAACGAACCGTTGTTCGGGTTCGGGAAAAGACGCATCTGCCCGGCGGAAAGAAGATCGGCAATGCCTACTTCGTTCATCGTGAATGTTCCTGAGAACGAAGAACATCCGTTGGCATCGGTAACCACCACATAGTAATTGCCGTTTTGCGTGGGCGTGTAAATCGAATCCGTGGCGCCGCCGATCGGGTTGCTGTTGTAATACCACTGGTACGTGGAATATCCCGGTGTAGCATGAAGATCGGTAAATGAGATAAAGATGTTCGGAATCGCCGGCGGCGGCAGCAGGTTGATGGAAACCGTATCCGTGTCCACGCAGCCGTTGGCATCCGTGCCGGTAACCACATACGTAGTACTTGATGTCGGTCCGAAAGTCGGGCAGGCGATCGTGGTATCACTTACGCCGAAGGAAGGCGACCAGGCATAGTTGACCGCACCAGTTGCACAGATCTGCTGCTGCGAGCTGGTGCAAAGATTCACGTCGTTGCCTGCGCTTACCGTCGGAAGTGAATTTACTGTTACAACGACCTGGCTCTGCGCCGAGCAGGTATTCGTATCGGAAACCGTTACGCTGTATGTTCCGCTGCTGAGCGCGGTGATGCTCTGCGTGGTTTCTCCGCCCGGCGACCAGAGGTACGTGCTCGGTCCGGTTGTTGCTGCCGTGAGTGTGACAGAATCACCGGCACAGAATGTAGTCGGTCCGCTGGTATTGATAACAGGACCGGGGAGTGCATTAACGGTAACGGTAATCGTATCCCGGTCGATGCAGCCGTTCTGGTTGCGGATGCTGAGTACGTACGTGGTTGTGGTCGACGGCGAAGCCATCGTGGTCAGTACATCCGGCGTGCTCAGCCCGCTTGCCGGCAGCCACCACGCGCTGTCGATGGTTCCTGCTTCGATGGAACCGGTAAGCTGCACGGCGTCGCCGAGACAGATCGCGGTATCGCTCGAAGCGGTGGTTGTCAGCTGGCAATATTTGATCGTGTAAAAATCTTCACCGGAGGAAGCGCCTTTGCTCACACCGGTAACATAAATATTGCCGATGTTATCCACCTTCACCGAGAACGACTGGTCGTTCCCGTTTGCTGCCGGGCCCTGGTAGCGCGTGAGCCACTGCTGTACCCCGGCGCTGTCGTATTTTACGGTGAGGTAATTGTTGTTGGTGCCGGTTCCGTAGCTGTACCCGGTAACATAAATATTATCCAGGTTGTCCAGGGCAACGTCCGTTCCTTCATCGAAGTTCACCACACCGCCGTCGTAGCGCTGTTCCCAGGTTTGTGCGCCGGTAGTGCCGTTGAGGCGAAGCGTAACCATGTCTTCGGCAGTAGCGCCGGTTCCTGTGCTGCGCCCGGTCACGATCACATCGTTGTTCGACATGAGCGCGAGCGAATTTCCGCGGTCGTCTTCGCTGCCTGCACCGGCATACGGCGTGGCCCACTGCTGCGCACCGGCATTGTTGTATTTGATGGTGATTACATCGTAATTGGTAATCCCTGTAAGTGCGCGCTCCGACCCGGTTACGTAAACATTGCCGGCAGCATCGACGATCAGTTTGTTTGGGTAGTCCATCCTGTTCCCGGGACCGTTGTAACGCGAAGCCCATTGCTGTGTCCCGGCATTATTGTACTTGATGGTGGCGATATCGTAGTCGGTGGTCGTGTTGCCGTAGCTCATCCCGGTTACATAAACATCTCCGGCTCCGTCTACTGTAATCGAGTACGCGGCTTCCGTATTGGCTGCGTTGGAATTGTTACTGTAGTTGGTAGCCCACTGCTGCGTTCCGGCGCTGTTGTATTTGATCGTGGTATAGTTCACCCCGGTTGTTGAACTTGTACTGCTTCCGGTTACATATACATCGCCGTCCGATTCTGCGAAAATATCGTAGGCTTCATCAAACCCGTTTGCGGTACCGTTGAATGTGGAAGCCCATTGCTGTGCACCAGTTGTCGCATCGTATTTAATACTCACGTAATTGTAATTCGCACTTGCGCCGGCGGTGTACCCGCATACATATACGTACCCGTTATTGTCAACGGCGATGCCGCGTCCTTCATCATACCCGTTTCCGACGCCATTAAAGGATGCTGTCCACTGCTGCGCCCCGGCCGGATCGTATTTGATGGTTACGATATCGAAATTGGTTCCGTTCCAGCTGGTCCCGGTGATGTACACATTTCCCCCGGCATCGCGCACGAGTTCAACCGCGCGGTCCACATTGTTTCCGCCGCTGGTGTAACGTGCGGCCCACTGAATATTGATCTGGGAAAAAGTGAAAGAAGATAATAGGAGAAGACTGAACGTAAGAATTCTTTTCATGCCGGTGTGAATGGGTTTGCATACCAAATTTAGAATATTTTCCTGAACCGCCGGTTTATTTCCTGTTGGCAATTGGAGTAAGTCGTTGACTCCGACGTATAGCAACAGTTTTCCTGTAAAACGGCTCACCGGAGGAGTTTTAAACAGTTTTGTTACCTTGTGTGAAGATTTTGAGTTCTCTTCCCTATACAACAGATGCGCGTTTTTTTTACCATCCTGATTTTACTTTTTGTTGCCGGGGTCGCTTCATTCAGCGCATGGCTCCTGCTGCATGACGATCGCCGGCTGATCAAAGCGGAAGTTCCGGATGATTATCTTGACACGTCCGATACATCACGTTTCAATACGTACCCGATCAGCCTGGTCAGGGGAAAAAAATCGGACAGCGTATTGGTTATTTTTCCTTCCACAGGCAGCGAAGGAATGAATGTTTCCCTGTTGGTTTATGATTCGCTGCAATATGCTATCCTTATGGATGGCAACCGCACGGCCAAACCGCTCGAGGCGGCGACGCGTCTTTCGAGAATTCTGCGTGAACCACTGGTTAACCTTTCAAGCCTTCCTGACGGCAGCTATTTTGCCAGGCTGAGTTCATCCAATTACAGCGGCTTTATTCATATTAAACTGAGGACTTCGGCAGACTAATAATCCCATTCGTTCAACCGGTTGCAACCGTCGATTAATTTGGCCGTACCGGTTTTTGTTGTATTTTAGCTTTCCGAAACCAGAACCCAAAATTCTTAACTATAAAATGGGAAAAGCCTTACGCCTTCTCACGCTTCTTGTTTTGCTACCCTTGTTCAGTTCTGCCACGCACGTCGTGGGAGGATCATTGACATACGAACATCTCGGCGGCTCTACATACCGGCTCACGCTGAAACTCTATCGCGACTGCCGCCCCGGCAACGCGGCTTTTCCCAATCCCGTAGACATTTTTGTCGCAGATTCTGCCGGCAATGTCCTGCAAACGGTGTCGATTAATTTCCCCGGCGCCACTGCTGTTCAGCCCTACATAGATACTTGTGCCGCCAACCCCGGTCTTTGCCTGGAAGAAGCGATTTACACGAGAATTGTCAACGGACTTCCGCCCCGTCCGGGCGGGTACCATATGTGGTACCAATACTGCTGCCGGAACAATACGCTTTCCAACTGCGTCAACCCGCTCGGCACAGGCGAAACCTGGTATGCATACATTCCCGATAACGGGATACTGATTACCAATAGCAGCCCGACCTGGGTAAACCCGCCGCCCGTGTTCGTTTGCCAGGGCCGTTCCATCGACTTCGATCATTCGGCTACCGATGCCGACGGAGATTCACTCGTATATTCCTGGTTCACGCCTTACAACGGCGATACCGGCCCGGGTCCGCTCGATGCTACGGTGAACAACGGGAACTTTATTTGCCCGACCATGACCTGGGTAGGCGGTTACGGTCCGAACAATCCCTGCGGCGGAGCGAACCTGAACGTCGGTCTGAACAATGGTTACATCACCGGCAGCCCGATGTTTACCGGGCAGTTTGTTGCCGGCATCAAATGTGAAGAGTATCGTAACGGCGTGAAGATCGGCGAAATTCTCCGCGACTTCCAGTTCAACGTGGTGAATTGCCCGCCCGTGGCCCAGGCCCTGATCGGCACTACACAAGGTGTTTGCGGCGGAGCGACCGTTCAGTTCGATAACCAGAGCGATTCTGCAAGCACATACCTCTGGTACTTCGGCGATCCTTCCGTTACAAACGATTCGTCGAATGCGATTAACCCGACATGGACTTACCCGGGACTCGGGCCGTACAACGTTACGCTGATCATCAACCCGTACACGGCCTGCGCGGATACGGATGTACAGGTACTTTCGCTTTCGTTTTCCACCGCGTATGTCGCCGCTTACGGTGATACGGTTTGCGTGAACCAGGTCGTACAGTTTAACGATTCTTCCGTGTCGTCACCCAATGCCACGATCACCGGCTGGTTCTGGGATTTCGGCGACAATACCACATCCACGCTGCAAAATCCCACGCACGCATACCCGGCCAGCGGAACATATACTGTAACACATGTCGCGATCAATTCGCTGTCGTGTACGGATACTGTCCAGACGGTTATATACGTGCGGCCGCCCCCGATTGCGCTCGCCGGGAACGATACGCTGGCCTGTACAAACAACCCGACCGTTCCGCTGGGAGGAAACGTACTGAATATTTCCTCCGGTCAATGGATCGGCAACGGAACATTTACACCGAACAACACGACGTTGAATGCCACTTATACACCGACTCCGGCAGAAGTCGCACAGGGTTTTGTTGATCTCATACTCATTACAACCGGGTTTACATTCTGCGTGCAGGATACCGATACGATCAACATCGCTTTTTATCCCGGTCCCACAGTTCAGGCCGGACCGGATATTTATGTTTGCCAGGATACGGTGAGCGTACCGGTTTCAGGAAGTGTAACGGTTGCTTCGGGCGGTGCATGGTCCACGCTCGGTACCGGAACTTTCCAGAATGCCAATAACCTGAATACTTTGTATTTCCCCGGAACTTCGGATACGGCTGCCGGCCAGGTAACACTGGTGCTTACTTCGACCGGTAACGGAAACTGTTTATCATCGACGGATACGGTTATTGTTTTCTTCGGCCCGCCGCCGGCGGTAACGGCAACGGCAAACGATACAGCCTGCAGCGGTATGGCATTCCCGGTTATTGCAACTACGGCAACCGGCTCGGGAGTCTGGACTACGCTCGGCGACGGAACTTTCCCCGGCGGCAATACTTCGCTGACCAGCACATACCTGCCGGGCGCGCAGGATATGGTGAACGGAACGGTCAGTCTCATTTTCACCAGCACCAACAACGGCGGTTGCCAGCCGCAAAGTGTAACGGTACAGGTAACCATCATTCCTTCACCCACGGCGGCTTTTGCATCAGCATCCGTTTGCCCGGGTGTTCCGATGAGTTTCACCGACCAGTCCACTTCACCGACTTCGATCGTCGGCTGGAGCTGGAACTTCGGCGACAGCGGAACATCGTCATCACAAAATCCTTCGCACGTATATGGTGCAGGCGGAACATACACGGTTACGCTCGTGGTAACGTCCACCAACGGCTGCTTCGATACTTTGCAGCAGGCGGTAAATGTGTACCCGTTCCCGCAGCCGGCATTTTCGGCAACCGGGCATTGCCTCAACGAACCGGTTCAGTTTACCGACATGTCCACGATCAGTTCCGGAACAGTTACGGCATGGCAGTGGAGTTTCGGCGACAGCAACGGCTCGGCCGTGCAGAATCCGTTGTACTCGTACGCTTCTTCCGGTGTATATAACGTAACGCTGATCGCCGTTTCGAACCAGGGTTGCCAGGATACGATCACGCAAAGCGTAACCATCGACCAGTCGCCCACCGCGCAATTCACCGCCACACCACCGTCGGCCAATACGCAGCAGCCGGTAAACTTCCTCGACCAGTCCTTCTCGAACATCATTACGTGGTACTGGAATTTCGGTGATTCGGGCGCGACATCCACGCAGCAGAATCCGACATACAGCTACAACGATCCCGGTTCATACCAGGTGATGCTTGTGGTTACCGATGCGAACGGCTGTATCGATACGGCTTACTACGATATCATCATCGCGATTCCGCCCGTTGTTCCTTCCGGTTTCTCACCGAATGGCGACGGGGTGAACGATGTGTTCTTCGTGCGCGGCGGTCCGTTTGAAGAACTCGAACTTCGTATTTACAACAACTGGGGCGAACAGCTTTTCCTTTCGAGAAGCCAGCAGCAGGGCTGGGACGGTACACGCGACGGTGTTCTGCAGCCGATCGGTGTATATATCTACACCGTTCGTGCAGTAACATTCGACGGCAAAGAATATAAATTATCAGGCGACGTAACCCTTTTACGCTGATGTTCATGAAGCGATCGAAAAAAATCCGGGGAGCAACTCTCAGTCTCTGCGCGATGCTGGCGATTCCGTTTGCCATGCCTGCGCAGGATTTCCATCTCACGCATTACGATGCGGCGAAGATTTACCTCAACCCGTCGATGACGGGCATGTTCGACGGTTTTTACCGGATACATGCCAATTACCGCACGCAGTGGAATGCGATAGCCAGCAAACCGTTTACAACCGGCGCGGTAGCATTCGACATGCCGGTCAAACGATTCGGTGTCGGCGCGCAGATCATGAACAACCGGGCCGGCGCGGGAAATTTCAACGTGATGAGCCTCATGCTCTCCGGCGCATACGACCTGCGCATCGACCAGGCCAACCACCATCACGTGGCTTTCGGGATCGGTGCGGGCGTTATTCAGAAAAGCGTGGACTTCGCGAAGCTGACCTGGGATGTGCAATACACGCAGGCCAACGGCGGCGGATTCGATAATAACATCAACAACGGTGAACAATACGCCAACGATGCCGCCTGGATTCCCGACGCGCATGCCGGCGCACTCTATTATTTCGCCGATGAAAAAAGCCGGATCAATCCTTTCCTCGGCATTTCCGCTTTCCACGTCAATCGCCCGAACGAATCGTTTTACGGCTACGACAACAGGCTGCCTGTGCGCTGGGTGATGCACCTCGGCGGACGCGTCGGCATTTCGGAACTCATCCAGCTCCAGCCGCGTTTCCTGCGCATGTGGCAAACCAACGACCGCGAAACGGTGATCGGTTTACTCGGAAGTTATTACCTGAAAGAATCGGATGCGTACCTGCTGCTCGGTCCCACTGTCCGCCTCAGCGGCCCGATGTTCAGCGATGCGAAACAGGCTACGCTCGGCCCGCTCGAAGATGATGCGCTCGCGATCGAAATGGGATTGAAATGGCGCAACTTCACCTACCGCGTCAGCTACGATTTTAATATGTCCACGCTTCAGCCGGTTTCCAGCGGTCGCGGCGGTTTTGAATTATCCGTCATCTACGTGGCCCGCAGAACACAGCCTGTGGTTGCTCCCAATTGCCCGAGATTATGATGAAACGAATCCAGATACTGACCCTGCTGGTTTTGTGCAGTTGCCTGTCGTTGTTCGGACAGAGCAGGCGCGAGTGGCTTGATTTCGGCGACCAGGCTTTCGAGAAGAAAAACTATATGCTGGCGGTTACCTGTTACAAACATGTGATCGACCTGGTTCCCGGAAGTGATCGTGACGCGATGCTGCCGTACGAATATAAGCCGTGGATCCCGCCCGCGAAAAAAAATAAAAAAGATTCCACAGCAACACCGGCACCCGTCGATACGACAAAAAAAATCGACGTCGATCCGCGCACGCAGTATGTAACGCATAAAATGGCGGATTGCTACCGCCTGCTGAACGATTACGATAACGCCGAAGCATATTACGCCAAAGCGCTGACCATGCCTTCGGACCAGTTTCCCGATGCGCGTTACTGGTACGGCGTCATGCTCATGTACGGCGCGAAGTACCCGCAGGCGATGCACGAATTTGAAACGTATTCGGCGACGGCCGCCCCGGAAAATCCGAAGTTTAAACTGGCCACGCGCAACATGTCCGGCTGCCAGTTTGCACAGGATACCGGCAGCGTGAAAAAAGAAGTGATCGTGGAGAAACTGGATTCCGTGATCAATGCCGGCTCGTCCAATTTTGCCGCAGGTTACTACGGAGATCCCGACGCGCTGCTCTTCGCTTCTGCACGCCCGGGCAATACCACGCCCGCAAATAAAAAAACAGATCCCGCACAGGCGGCATATACTACTGATCTCTATATCGCGCAGCGGATCAACGGGAAATGGATGAACCCGAAACCGGCCGACGGACAATTCAATTCGCCGCAGAACGACGGAGCGGCAACCGTTTCATTCGGTCTTGCAAACCTGTTCTTCACACGCTGGAGCGACGACAAGGAAGAGTGCGCCATTTACATGTGTAAAAACGTAAATGAAAAATGGCTCGCCCCGCTTCGTCTCGACGGTCAGGTGAATATGCCGGGAACGAAAAACATGCAGCCTTACCTTTCCAACGACGGTACTTCGCTCTTTTTCGTGAGCGACCGGCCGGGCGGACAGGGCGGATTCGATATCTGGATGGCGACCATCGATGAAAACGGGAATACGCAATCCGTGGTCAACATGGGCAATGGAATCAATTCGGTGGAAGATGATATTACACCGTATTACCATTTCACTACGCGTACACTGTTCTACAGCTCCAAAGGTTTCGGTGGCTTCGGCGGTTTCGATATCGTGAAAAGCGCGATGAACCCGGAAGATTCCACCTGGTCGGTTCCGAAAAACCTCGAAGCGCCTTTCAACTCTTCGCGCGACGATGCGTATTTCTCGATGGACCGTATCCAGCAGCACGGCTATTTTTCATCTGACCGTGAGAAATGCGCCAACTGCGGCGGAGAAGGAAGCAATTACTGCTACAAAGTGTATTCGTTCACCAACGAGCCGCTTGTATTCTCGTTACACGGTAAAGTATTCAATTCCGAAACGAACGAGATCATTCCCAATGCGCTGCTCACGTTCAAAGACATTCGCGGGGATAACGAAACGTTCTACATCATCACCGACTCAACGGGTGCATACAATACACCTTTGCAGATCAACTGGGAACTGTATATCAAGGCGCAGAAAAATAAATTCTTCGGTGATGCGACTAATATCAGCACGGTCGGTCTCACGGACAGCAAAGTATTCGAACACGATTTCTTCCTGACGCCGATCCCGGCCGGTGAAATTGTGATCCCGGGTATCGAGTACGACTTCGACCGTGCGACGCTCCGTCCCGAATCGAAAAAGATTCTCGACGACCTGGCCGATTTCCTGACGCTGAACGACAACATCAGCGTGGAGATCAGTTCGCATACCGATACGCGCGGCAGCGACTCGTATAACCTGCGCCTTTCACAGGCCCGCGCCAAAAGTTGCACGGATTACCTGATCAGCAAAGGCATCGCCTCCGACCGCCTGCAGGATAAAGGATACGGCGAAACCAAGCCGCTCATGGCCGACAAAGAACTTTACGCGCTTCCCACCAAAGACGAACAGGAAGCAGCCCACCAGAAAAACCGCCGCACCGCTTTCCGCCCGATCCGCGAAGGTGTGATCCAGGACAAGTGGGAAGGCAAATTGCCGAATAAGTAAGCGACGAAACATTTTTGGAAACAGGCAGCATAGCAAAATATGCTGCCTGTTTTGTTTTCCGTTATCGGCTGGAATGTAAAATGTAAAACGCCGGATGATAAACTCCCAAATGAAATCACTTTTACATTCAGCGTTTAGCGTTTGAAATTTTACATTTTTCCTGCAGGCAGTTGGGGTAAGTCGTTGTCCGAAGCCTGCAGCTTCGGACAGCACGTATGCTGCTGTCGACTGGAACTATTCCGACGTATAAGGAGACATTCCTGTAAAACGGAACTCCGAGGAATTTTAAAACGACTTTAAGCGACAGTCACTTTTTCGTTCACTGTATTTTTCGAATCCGGATCGTTCTTTTCCGGCGTATCATAAGCCCATTTCGCGTAAATGCCGCCCCAGGTGAAACCCGCACCGAATGTGGTGATGATGATGTTGTCGCCTTTTTTGAGTTTGGTTTCCCATTCATCGAGGCAGATCGGAATTGTCCCCGTAGTCGTATTTCCGTAACGTTCGATATTCAGCATCACTTTATCCATGCCGATATGCATACGCTCGGCGGTGACTTCGATGATCCGTTTGTTTGCCTGGTGCGGAACGAGGTAAGCTACATTTTCGGCTGTCAACCCGTTGCGCATCATCATTTCTTCGGCGACATCAGCCATTTTAACCACGGCGAGCTTGAATACCGCCTGGCCGTTCATGGTGATGTGGTGCTGCCTGTTTTTTACGGTTTCTTCAGACGCGGGATTGAGACTTCCGCCGGCCACCTGGTAAAGATGCGGCTGCCCGCTTCCGTCGCTGTACATGCGGCTGTCCACGATACCGTAGCCTTCGCTGTCCGGTTCAAGTAAAACCGCACCGGCGCCGTCGCCGAAAAGAATACAGGTGCGGCGGTCGGTCCAGTCCACGATGCTGGACATTTTATCGGAACCGATGACGAGTACTTTTTTATGCGTACCGGTTTCGATGAACTTGCTTGCAACGGTAAGTGCGTACACAAAACCGGAGCAGGCGCCGAGCAGGTCGAAACTCCAGGCATTGGTGGCGCCGATCATGTGGCATACTACGTTGGCCGTAGCCGGGAACTGGTATTCGGGCGTGGCTGTACAAACGATCACAAGTTCAACTTCGAGCGGGTTGATATTTTTCTTTTTCAGCAGTTTTTTCGCCGCTTCGGCCGCCATGAACGCGGTGGCTTTGTCTTTATCCTTCAAAATCCGGCGCTCGCGGATGCCGCTGCGCTCCATGATCCAGTCGCTGGTAGTATCAACCATCTCCTCCAGCTCTTCATTCTTCATGATGTATTCAGGGAGGTAAGATGCAACCCCGGTGATGGCAGCGTGTGTTCGCATGAAATCCAGAAATAAGTTAATACTGTTCATGCAAAAGTAAAGACAGCCTTTGCTTCGCCGAAACCAAAAAAAAATGATAATATGATGTCCGGGTATAGTTTTTTGTGTCTAAACACCTTAAATTAGGGGTTTACATTAAAAAATAAATACGATGCCTAAGGAACGGTCTGATGCCCTTTTTCATCTTGTTCATTCGCTCAGCCCCAGCGAAAAACGCTATTTCCGGCTCTACGCTTCGCGGATGGGAGGAGGCGATGACAAAAAGTTCATCGTCCTGTTCGATGCCATTGCGGCCCAGAAAAATTACGATGAGGAAGCCCTGCTCCGGCGCGAAAAAAAACTGAACCCGCTGCAGCTTTCCAATATGAAAATGCACCTGTACGGCAGCATCCTGAAAACCATGCGCCTCTGCAACTCCTCGAACGTGGTGGATATTTCCATCGCCGACCTGCTCGATTACGCCCGGATTCTTTACAATAAATGCCTGTATAAAGATTGCCTGCGCATGATCGATAAAGCGAAACGGCTGGCCTCGCAGCATAACCGCTCGGTACTGATGCTCGAACTGCTCGAGCTGGAAAAGCTGGCGATCCGGAAAACAATCGCGGAGAAGAACGAGGACCGCGTGCTCGACGTGGTGGAGCGCACACAGGCCGTTGCCCGGCGGATCGCGAACATCAACACGTTCAGCAACCTGTCCATCCGGATGAATACGTTTTATGTAAAAACCGGTTTTATCCGGGATAAAAGCGACCTGGAAAAAGTGACCGATTTTTTCAAAAAAGGATTGCCTGCTTACCAGGAAAAAAAACTGTCGTTCAACGAAAAAATATACCTCTACGATTCGCTGCTCGGGTATTATTTATTTATCCAGGATTTCCGGAAAGGGCATGCCTGCGCGCTCAAGTGGGTGGCTCTTTTCGAAGATGAGCCGGAGCGCATCAAAGACGAACCCGAGTTTTATATCCGTGCGCTGAACGGTTTGCTCGTGGTGCAGAACAAACTGGGCCTGTTCCGCGATTTCGCGCAGACGCATAAAAATTTAGTCGCCCTGAAACGCAGCAACATGTTTCATTTCAGCAGGAATATCAACCTGAACCTGTTTAAAGCGATCTATATCCACGAGATCAACCGGCATTACCTGATGGGTGAATTCCGTTCCGGTACGCGTATCGTAAGCCGGCTGGAGAATGACCTGAACAAGTTTTTTCCGCTGCTGGATCAAAACTCGGTACTGATTTTTTATTACAAAGTCGCTTGTCTTTATTTTGGAGCCGACCAGTATAAAACGGCGCTGCACTGGCTGAACCGGATCATCAATACACGTGGGGAGGATGTGCGGGAGGACTTGCACACGTTCGCCCGTATTCTCGCGCTGATTTCGCATTACGAACTTGGCAACGACGAACTGGTTGAATACAACCTGAAATCGCTCTACCGTTTCCTGCTCAAGAAGGGACATATTTCGGCGTACAATAAACTGATCCTCGGTTTTCTCAAGCAGATTTCGAAAAATACGGTCGGGAAAAAACTCATCCGGCTTTTCATCGGTCTGAAACAGGATATGGAAGCGCTTACTTCCAGCCGTTTCGAGAAACGCGCGTTTTATTATTTCGAGATCATCACCTGGCTGCGGAGTAAAATCGAAAACCGGTCGATGGAAGAACTGGTGAAGGACAATCTGGTGCGTAAAACCTCGCGCGAACGGCTGAAACTGGCTTCGTGAAATGCGCGGAATGAATTATCTTGCAGGAGATTGATACCCCTTTGTCCATGAGCCATCCCGTGAAAAAAACAATTGTGAAGACATTGATCCTGTCCGCAATGAGCATATTTGTTTTGTTTGGCCTGCTGCCGGTTCAGGATTCAGCCGCTTTTTTTGCCAGGCATAATTATTTTTCCGGCACAGATACGTTACCCGGGATTTCTATTCGCATGCGCGGAACAGACACGATTTTTTTCATAACGAAGAATAACACGCTGCACGCATACCGGATATATCCGCCGATGAATGAACTCTATAAAACGGCCGGGCAACCCATGCCTGCCGGCTGGGAGAAAATGGCGATAAGTTCATTTATTACTGCCGCCAAAGAACGCAACTATTCATACAGCCAGATGTGCTCGAAGCCGAAACAGAAAACGCATACGGAATTTACTTACGGCGGAATTCCCTGGCAGCATGATCATTTGAAAGCGCCCGGTTTTGAGATTCTCCGGAAAAGAAGAGAAAATGTGATTGCATATTACGCAGGAGGCGAACTTCTCCGCAGGGTCCGTTACCTTGACGACCTGAATATCCTGATCGATCTGAACGTAGTGGACATGCTGCCTGCGATGCTGGAATATGAAAAGAAACTCAAAAATTTGATTCTCGCAGGCATCGATGGAAAAGTGATGTTCGATACCGCTTTTACCCGGGCTTCCGGCAGTGAGATGCATTACCTGACACAAAGCTATGTGCACATGCTGTCTGCGATGATCATGCTGCTGCGCCAGGAAAATTATGCGCCTCTTCTGAATTCGGATATGGAGAAGACGTTCAGGGAAAAGCTGCTCGTTTCTTCAAAGGATACGCTTGTACCTGATGTGAAAAGCCGCGAAATCGTGTTCAACGACCCGGTATATAAAGTCACGCGTTCATCCAGTTTCCGCACAAGTGTTCCCGTGAATGCCGCAAACCTGGACCTGATCGAAAAATGGGTGGAAGATTATTGCAAAAACGTTTTGTCCGAAGCAAAGAAAACCGCTGCGAAGCGCATGACACCATGGCCCGTAGCACGCTGATTTATTTTCTGCTCCTGCTTGCCGCCTGCAGCCCGCAGGAAAAAACGGCGGAGAAAAAAACACCGCAAACGATGGAATACCGCGGTATGACTTACGTGATCATTCCCGAAGGCGATTACGAAGTGGGCGAGAAAGACAACCCGGATAATCCTTTGAGGAAAGTTCATTTGAAATCATACGCCATTGCCATCCACGAAACCACGAACAAACAGTTCGCCGAATTTGCAAACGCCACGCATTATAAAAGCGACGCTGAAAAAATGGGTTACGGTAAAACGTTCGAAGAAGGGATGGTGGACTGGCAGTGGATTTCGGAAAACGGCGCGAACTGGCGTTACCCTTTCGGACGTGATGCCGACAGCGCCGTGAATAAACCGGATCACCCGGTAACGCAGATCAGCGGGGCGGATGCGGAAGCGTACTGCACCTGGGCCGGCCTGCGTTTACCGACCATCGATGAGTGGGAAGTTGCGGCGCGCGCCGGTGTAAAAAGTCTTTTTCCCTGGGGCGCTGAATTGCGACAGGGAAAAAAATCACACGCCAATGTATGGGAAGGTGAATCGCACCGGAAGAATAAACTGGATGACGGATTTATGTACACTGCGCCGGTCAGATCGTTTGAACCGAATGCCTGGGGACTTTACGATGTGGTCGGAAATGTTTTCGAATACTGTTCCGGCGATCAGCCCGGCGCTGAACCGGATACGGCAGACGTGTACATCAGCGGGCGCGGCGGCTCCTGGTGGTGCTCGGTAAACACCTGCGATTATTTCAACCTCGTGGCTATCGGCAGTATGGTGAAACACGGTTCGCTGGCTAACCAGGGGTTTCGATGTGTGAAGGATATTCCGTTTAAAATTCCTTCGGAATAGTATAAATGGCAAAGAGCAAAAGCAAAGACACTTTAAACAAGCTTTCGTAAACGAGACTTCGCTAGTCGACGACTTAGTCGTCGACTAGCAGCGACTCTGGTACCTGAATCTGTATAAACAGACTATTTCAACAGGTTTTTGCTCTTTGCTTTTTTTCAGCTGAACCGGATCGCCCGTACCGGCGTGATGCCCAGTACGACCAGCGCGGGCAGGAGCAGGGAGAGAATACAAACAAGCAAACAAAGCCCGTTAAGCCCCGCATACTCCAGCCAGTCGAAACGGATGGGAACGGTGGAAACGTAATACGATTCCTGGTCGAGCGGCACCAGGTGGAATTTCTGCTGCAGGAATGCGAGTCCGAGCCCGATGATATTTCCCGCGATCATGCCGCGGCCGATCAGCCTCGCGCCTGCGTGCAGGAATATTTTTTCCAGTCCCCAGTTCGAACTGCCCAGCGCTTTCAGCACGCCGATCGTACTGGTATGTTCGATGATGATGATGATGAGTGCGGAAATCATATTGAATACACCCACAAAAAGCATCAGCCCGATAATGATCACGGCGTTCACGTCGATCACGTCGAGCCAGGAAAAAATCTGCGGATTGGATTCACGGACGTTCACCGTATTCAGCTCCGCCGGCAGGCTGTTCCGGATTTCGTCGGTGATTTCTTCGAGCTGGCGATAGTCATTGACGAGTACTTCGTAGCCCGCGGCCTGGTTTTCTTCCCACTGGTTGAGTCTTTGTACATGCCGCATGTCGCCGAGCACATACACGTCATCAAAACCTTCCATACCGGTCTGGTAAATGCCTGACACTTTGAAAACACGTACGCGCTGGCGTTTGTCCTGGATGAAGTACATCCGGAATTTTTTTCCGACGGTCAGTTTCATCTTGTCAGCGATCGTCCGTGAAATCAGCGCCTGGTCGGATGTGCCGGTATCCGAGAGGGTGAATGTTTTTCCTTCGCGAAGATTGTTTTGAAAGAAAGACCAGTCGAAATTTTTACTCACGCCTTTCAGCACAACGCCCTGGAGTTCGTCGCCCGCCTTGATGATGCCCGCTTTCGCCCCGAAAGGCTGCACGTGTTTCACGCCTTCGTATTTCGAAAGCGAATCGGCCAGCGTTTGCCGGATCGTGACGGGGTCGGCTTCGAGCGAATTGTTGGTGCTGAAATGAATCATCTGGATATGCGCCCCGAACCCGACTGCTTTTTCACGGATTTCGGATTTGAACCCGTTCATGATCGCCAGCGAGAGAATCATCACGGCCATGCCTACGGCGATCCCGATGGTCGCGATACGGACGATCGGCTTTGAAAACCGGCTCTGCCCGCTGCCTTTCAGGATGCGTGAAGCGATAAAACGCTCGAAGTTCATGGGAAACAAAGGTAATTCGAATTCCGATTTGCGAATGCCGATTGGCGATTGAAAGTAAACGTTAGCGTCTTAGCGCCTTCGCGGTGAAGATTGTACTCCACTTTTACCTCAGAGACACAGGAACGCAGAGTTTACGCGCGGTAAAATCACAAATCGGCAATCCAAAATCGAAAATAGTAAGTGGTTCCTCCGAAAGCACGCAGACTCCCGGTTTTACAGGATCGCTGAGGTGTGTGCAAAACAAAATTGGTTCAGTTTTTGCTCAATTCACCCCGTATCACGACTTTTACACTCCGTGAAAAATAAACTGTTTATCGTTTTCCTTCTCTGCGCGTCCCAGCTCTTCGCACAAAAAGCAAGGCTGGTTTCGGGCATGACCATTAAAAACGACAGTTCGATACGCGTAGGCGCAAAACAGTTCAACGTTTACCTGCCCTGGCTGAAAGATAAGCGGGTGGCCGTGGTGGCGAATCACACTTCGCTGGTGGATAAAACGCACCTGGTGGATACGCTGCTCGCACTCAAAGTCAAAGTCAAAAAAATATTTTCACCCGAGCACGGTTTCCGCGGCGACGGCGATGCGGGAGAAAGTATCCAGTCGGGCAAGGACAAAAAAACAGGGCTGCCGGTTATCTCGCTTTACGGAAATCATAAAAAACCCACGCCGAAAGATCTCGAAGGAATCGACGTGGTGGTATTCGACGTACAGGACGTGGGCGTGCGTTTTTTTACGTACATCAGCACGATGACTTACGTGATGGAAGCCTGCGCCGAACTGAATAAAACTTTTGTCGTGCTTGATCGTCCGAATCCGAACGGGTATTACGTTGACGGGCCGGTGCTGGAAGACAAATACAAATCGTTTGTCGGCATGCATCCTGTTCCGGTTGTTCACGGCATGACCGTAGCCGAATACGCGCGCATGGTCAGCGGTGAAGGCTGGCTGAAAAACGGCGTTCGCTGCAACATCAAATACGTAACCTGCGAAGGATATACGCACAACGATTTGTACCAGCTTCCGGTAAAACCTTCCCCGAACCTGCCGAACATGGCGGCTGTTTACCTGTATCCTTCGGTTTGTCTTTTCGAAGGTACTGCCATCAGTGTCGGGCGCGGAACAGAGTATCCGTTCCAGGTCATCGGTCATCCGAATCTCAAAAATACCTCTTTCGATTTCACCCCGCACAGTATCCCGGGCGCAAGTAAAAATCCGCCGTATAAAGATTCGCTCTGCCACGGGCATGATCTGCGGAGCTTTGCGGAAAACTACATGCGTTCGCACCGGAAACTGTATCTCTTCTGGCTGCAGGGCTGTTACGAGGATTTCCCGGACAAAGAAAAATTCTTCAATAATTATTTCTTCTCGCTTGCCGGAACGGCTGAACTGAAACAGCAGATCATCGACGGAAAAACAGAGGACCAGGTTCGTAAAAGCTGGCAACCCGGTCTCGAAAAGTTCAGGGAGATCCGTACACGTTACCTGCTTTACCCGGATTTCAAGTAACGGCTTCTAAAACGAAATTTTCAGGATCGGGTGAAGTTCGAGGTTGTTCTTCGCCTGTTTGCGTTTGTAATGATGATCGATATCCACAAATGCAACACCGGTAATCGTTACCGTTTTACCTTCCAGGTCGTTACTCTCGATAAAGTTGCGGACGCTGATAAACGTATTATGCCAGGCCGATTGCTGCGCATAGTCGCATCCCGGGTTCGGCGCTTCGGTAATCAGGTAACTGTCTTCACCTGAAATCAACCGAAGGTGGTAATCGCCGTCCCTGCACTTTTTTATTTCATCCACCCGGCAGCGCACGGTAAATACTTTTTTCTCAAGATCGAGTCGCCCGGTTTCGCCTTTGACTTCAGGAACGGGGATGCCGCCCAGCGAATCGATCGTGGTAAAAATAGCGGCCGTATCAATTTCGGGTGCAAGCACATCCGTCATCAGCTTCACTTCCCTGCGGTTGTCGCCGTTGCATGACTCCGGGTTGTTCTTCCCTTTGTGGCAGGAAAAGAGAAAAGCGAAAGCCGCGACCAGGAAGAAAACGTTTATGCGATGCATCATTTCAAAACGAAAGTTAACGGCTATTATTTTAAGTATGGATTCCCCCGGGGCATTTTAACGCTCAATGCCAAACGTTCAATTATCAATGTTCATCGGATCCGAAATTGATAATTGTGCGTTGTGCGTTTGACATTGGGCGTTTCTTTTCATTGTTCGGATGGGATAGATATCTTATTTTATGATCGTTTTTTTCTGCCCGCACCTGCCGTAGAAAACCGGGAAATACATCATCTCCGCTTTTGCCGCATTCAGCGTATATGTGCCGGAATAGCGCGGCTGGAGCGGGATGTAGAACGTATGCTTCCCTTCGGGCAGGCTTTCGCAAAAAATACTGGTTTTGTTTTTGAACTGCTCGCGGTGACTTTCGAATACCGGCGGCGCATTTTTACTCACGTCGTACGAACAGCCGGCCGGGATCGGTACTTCGATCATCACGTAATTGCCTTTTTTCTTCGCTTCCACTTCTACTTTCAGTACGAGCGGTTTCCCGGCCTCGAGCGTATCCACCGTTTCGCCGTTGCTCATGAAAGCCGTTTTTACCACGAAGAGATCTTCTTTCGGTGCGGGGTTGGTATTCCATTTCCGTTCGAAAACAGTGAGGTACAATGGAGATGCACCTGTTTTTTTTACTTCCAGCGTTCCTGAAGCCGGTTTGTATTTTCTGGTCAGCGGCAGTTTCTGCGGAGCAGCTGAAACCGCACCGCTCAGCGCCAGCGTGGGACTTTTCAGTCCGCCTTTGCTGTATTCCGAAAGATAGGCGGGAAGTACGGTATTGATAATTTCCGCGCTTTCATACGTGTTCCGGAATGCGTTCGAATTATTCGGTTCGAGGAAATAGCTGCGGATGGCTTTCAGTTCGTTCTTTTTCGTGGAGTCGTTCTGGAATATCCGGTAAGCAAGCAGAGTAAGCTGCGTGCTGTTGTCATACCATTCCGTGCCGTGTTCGCCCCAGTATGCCCCGCCGAGCACGGTTGATTTTTTCATATTCATCACGGATGCCATCCTGGAAGAAGTTTCCAGCCTGTTCATCTGCCGGATGCGGATAAGCTGGAAGCGGGAATATGCGCTCAGCAGGTTATCGCTTTTCTCCAGCTCTTCCACGACTTTTTGATACTCGACCTGTCTTTTTCCGCTGCGCGACAAAACGTATAATGCGTGAACCATCTGATGCACCGGCCACTGGCCATAATGGTAATACACGTACATAATTCCTTCATCCGCATTCGTGACATATTGCTGCTCCTGCGCATCCAGTAAAGCTTCCAGCACGATGAGCGTCATCGCGGGATTTGCCGCCGAGTTTTTCCACCAGCCCCAGCTTCCGTCGCTGTGCTGGTTTTTGTCGAGGCGCTTCAGGATTTTACGGATATCGTTTTCGCCTTTAAAACTGCGGCCCGTGGCGGCGAATATTTTTTTCTCCATCAGCAAAGCGCGCAGTTTCGAAGCGAGCTGTTCGTTGCAGTCGTATTCGTACGATTTAATTTCCTGTATCCTGTTCAGCAGCAGGTCGAGCTCATTATCGAAAGCATTCACCTGGATATGGTCGGCCGCAGCATTTACCTTTACAGTAAATGAAGTGTCGCCTTCGAGAAGCCAGAACTGCCCGTTCGCTTCTTCCACGCCTTTGCGGAAAACAGGAATGAAACGCTTTTCCCCGTCAATGTATCCTTCTTTCGCGGTGAGTTTGAATTCTACCTGCAGCGAATCATTTCCTGCGGCTGCGGGAGCGGTGATTTTTTCGCGTTCGATAGATGCGTCTTTAACGGAAACTGTTTTTGCCGGCAAAGGCCTGTCTTCAACAGTGAATACCGTGCTTACATCAATCGGTTTGTCCGTATAGTTAATCACCTTGCCCACGATTTCGGATTGATCGCCTTCCACCAGGAAACGCGGAAACGAAAGTGTGGCGGCCACCGGTTTGAACGAACGTGTGAAATTGCGGTCGGACCCGCTGAGTTCCGAACCCATGGCTATGGCATAACTGCGCCAGCCGGTGAGGTTGTCCGGGTAAGTTACAGTGAAACGCGCTACTCCTTTTTCATCCGTGAAAAGCACCGGCTGCCAGTACGCGTAATCGCTGAACTTGCTGCGGACGCCGTTCGGAAGCGGCTCGGGCGGCGGAGGTGGCGGCAGTCCATTATCAAAGGAGAGCGAGTCGGCGGCATAATAGGAGTCGATTCCGTCTTCCATCCGCAGCATGCGTTTACCTCCCCGGGTATTCATGACACCGGGAATCATATTAAATAATGCAGGAGTTCCGCCGGTAACAATTTGTATTTCGTGCAACTGTGTGTTTCCACCGATTTCAAATCCGCCATCTTCAGCGCCGTTATAATCCCACCCGGTTACAGATGACCGTTCACGGCCACCACCGAAACTGGGGCAGGATATGGTACGGAATTTTCTCTTCTTCGGCTTGATATGAAAAATTTTCCGGTAAACCTGTTTGGTGAAATTGCCGGTTCGCCTGAAAATGTAAGGCCACTCCGGTTGAAAACCGCTGTAAAAACGAACATACGAATTGTTCCACTCGATTTCCGGGTTACTGTTGTTCATGCGATCAACGATACGGCTGTATGCGCTGCCAGGCTGATAAACCCAATGCGCCGGCAGTTCGAATTTGTTTTTTTGCAGCGGAGAATACCCGACAACGGAATAGGGTTGTTTATATCCCTCATGCACTTCGATCACGTGATTGGCGCTGTCCCAGGCCAATTGGTATCTTTTCACGGCAGCCGAATCGCTCATGCGGATGGTGATCACGGGTGACGCTTCATCCGTTACGACCAAGCCCATGATCGTAGTCCGTCCTTCGTATTTTTTCTCCCCGGTATACAGGTTGTAAATTCCCGGTGGCAGGTTCTCGAATTCGAACTGCCCGTCAGTGCCGGTGACGATTGAACTATAACGTGAACGCGAAGTCCCGATGGTGATGGTAAAACCGGCTGCGGAACCCGAAGAACTTTTCCCGGTATAATCGATTTTTCCTTTGATGCTGTTCCCGGTATTGCTGTAACGCAGATCAAAGCCGGCGCTGCTGGAAGGCTGCTGCAGCGAAGCGGGCGAAACAAATCCGCCGGCGTCGAGTTTGTAACACGTAGTTACGGCGGAATGCGCGACAAGTTTTACGATTTTATACCGGCCATCGGTTGTGAAAAAAGTAATCTTATACTCGCCCGGCTGAAGATCATCCATGAAATAAGCAACCGTTTCATTATTGTATGACCAGGAATAACGTTCTTCGTTGAAATGCGTTTCCAGCACACGCCCGTTCACGTTTTGCAGGATGTATCCCTTGATCCTGTTTTTCAGGCTGTCGTGCTCCGCCGTTACCATCAGCCGGGCATTTCCTTTGGAAGTGAGGTATGTCCTGCCCGGGAGCGAGATGCCGGTGTAGCTGTAACCCGGCACGCTTTTCATATTCGGTAATGCGCTTTTGCGCAAAGCCAGCTGCCCGGGATTATAATTGTCCCCGATTTTTTTCAGTTTGCCGAATTTTATTTTTCCTGCAGCGAGGTAAAGCGAATCCGTTTTCAGGAAATTTTGCACTCCTTTGAGTAGTGTGAAATTAACCTGCTGCACTTCGCGCGAACGGGTCATATATACGGTAAACGGTTTTTCCGGATGGTCAACTACCGTGTACCGGCCGTACCCGCTGCAATACCGGATATTGGAGTCCTGCTGCAGGTGTATGTTGCGCCCGTACCTCGATTCGGTGAAGAGCAAATGTTCCTGCAGTGTTTTTTTCTCAGCACCGGTAAGTTTCGGCGTGCGTATTTCTTTTTTCACGCCTGCGGGAATGCCCGTGTGGTCGAATGACAATTCCAGTTTATGCCCGGCGAGGATTTCCACGCTGTCGAGCGTGTACTCGGCGTCTTTCGTGCGGATGCGTACCCGGTGCATGCCCGGCGAAGCGTGAAAAGAAAAGGGAGAATCATCGGCATGATAATTTTTCCCCAGCTTGCCGACGTTCGCGAAAACCAACTGGTCATCGAGGTAAAGCAGCGCGATACTCGCCACGCCGGTATTCGAGGAAAGTAAAACCGAAAACTGCGGAGCATCTTTCGCACTGAGCGCGATTTGTTTCTTGTAAATGCTGCTGCCGGGAACGTAATACCTGTACTGGTGAATCGTATCGAGGTGCAGGCGGCGATACCAGAACAGGTCGGGCTTACGGTTGGCGGAAAAACCGTCGCCGGTGAGCTCGTATTTGATGATCTGCTTTTTTTTCAGCGAAGGTTGCGGATTAAAATCAACGTATACCTGGAACGGATCTTCTTTGAACTGGGCATTTACGGCAACTGCGGTGATATCGGCATCGGGTACCGGCGTCCCTTTGTAGTCCTGTACTTTAACCGCGATTTCCGCTTTCTGCCCGGGATAAACCTGCGGAGGTTCTTCCAGCGTTACCCGCAGCGTTTTCGAAAAGGCGTGAAGCGTTTTGATCTCCATCTTGTTTTCGCCGCCGTAATAAAAAGAGTACTGTATTTTATAATCTTCTTCCGACTGATCCTTGTCGGCGAAATAAAGCGTAACGGCATCCTGCGACCGGACGAGTTTATCGCCGCGGTAGATTTCACAGTGAAAAGGAATTTTGTATTTGCTGTCGAGAAATACAAAAACCGAATCGGCGGACCGGTTGCCCCTGAAATCAAGTGAAATATCTTTTTGCGGGAGGTAATCGGAAATTTCGCCGCAGAAAAAATAATACCCGGTAGCCGCTGCCGAACGCCGGAATGCATACGGGAAAGTTACTTCGTGCCCGTTCGTGGTATCGCCTTCAACCTGCATCCATATACGTCCTTTTGCCGGGGTTGAAATACCGTTGACCAGGAAAACGGCGATAACGCTGTCTGCTTTTTCATCGAAGCGGAAATCGCTGCCGGACTGGAGTACCTGGATGTAACAGGAATCGCGCTGCAGTTCGTTGTTGCTGTTGAATACTTCGACGACGGCTTTATACGAAACCGAAGCGGGAGCAAAAACGCCGGGTGCGATGGCGATGCGCGTGAGCCCGTCGGGATTGAGCGGCTGTGCGGCCTGGAATGTTTCGAAGGGAATGACGGTTCCGTTTTTCTCAAAGTGTTTCACCTGGTCCGGCGTAATTTTTACAACTACGCGACCGTCGGGAACAGGCAGGTTGTTCGCGTCTTTCGCATCGATAAAGAGGATCACCGAATCACGCGGGAAATATTTATCCTTGTTGCAATACGCATGGATACGCATATCGTCGAGCTGGTAATCTTCCAGCCGGAACGAACCGTTGCAAAGCTGTTTCCGCCTGTTTTTTCTCTTTTTCTGGTAAATCGTAACCTCGTAATTTTTGTCGATCAGCAGCGAATCGCCGAGTACGAACTCATAGGTAAAAACTCCGGGGCGCACGGGTTTAATCGTGGTGCTGAGCACGCCCCGCGGAATATCGACGGCTTCGCGGTAAACCCATTCGCGTTCGATGACCAGGTCCGCTTCCTTGTTGAAGAATTTTCCTTTGTCCTGGTAATGCGCTTTCATTTTCACCGTGTCGCCGGGCAGGTATTTCGGTTTGTTGAACGCTATATACGCACCGGTATGGCTGTGATAACCTCTCCGGCTCCCGTTCTTTTCTTTCTCGCCGGTATAATAAAGCGTTTCCCCTGCGGCGCGGATGACGAGCCGGTGAGGTTTCGGAAGTTTTTTCGCATGATAGGAACCGGTTTTCCGGTCGAAGGCGATGGCCTGTTTTCCGGCGGAGATTTCGGCATTCGTAATGTACTTGCCGGTACGCCGGTCGGTGATCGACAGTTCGAAGTCGCGCCCGTTTCCGATGACCTGTATGTCGATGTTGGAATAGCAGACCATTTTCTGGAAAACGGTCATCCCGCTGGCATAAACAAAAAGATAGTATCCGGGTTCATGCACGCGCCCGTAATGCCGGCTGGCGGGGAATGAATCCACCGGCTGCCCGCAATAAGCCGAATCGGCGAGCATAGAAGGTGAATTGGTCAGTGCGAAAGCATGTTCGGGCGTGAGCCGGAAAACATACACCAGCGCGGAAGACGTATTCGACCAGGCCGTCGATTGCGCCCGGGCTTCGGAAAAATTCAGGCACAGGAAGAACAGGAGGAGAGGAATGAAACGGGTTTTCATGCTGTGGGATTTGTGAAACGAAGATACGAAACTGCGGGGTTGACTTATAAGAGTATGGTGAACGCTTTAGAAAAAACAATCGCTTAAAAATATACCACGGAGGCACGGAGAACACGGAGGAACACAGAGACTCAGTGGTTCTCTGTGTTCTCTGGCCTCCATGGTTTTATTCTACCAATAATTTTCCGGAAGCCCGCACTTTATTGCCATCCTGCAGCTGAAAAAAGTACAACCCGCTGCTTAAATCAGCCCGGTCGATTTCCGTTTTTTCTGTCGTGATGTTTGTCGTGGTGCGAACAAGCCGTCCTTTACTGTCAAATAAACGCAGGGTGCATGGAATATGTTGCGGGTTTTCGAATTGCAGGGTTGCATATTGGCTGAACGGGTTCGGGTAAACCATGCAAACAGGCACCGATCCGGTTTCCGCGGTTCCTGTTGAAATGGAAAGTTTGGCGACATACATATCGTACTGTCCTGCATTGTTCAGCGTAGTGGAACCGAATGTTATCGTAGCGCTGTAAATACTTCCCGCCACATAAATATCTCCCGAAGCATCCAGGACAATCCCATTTCCGCCGCCGCCGGGTACGCCAATCGCCCAGAGCGCCGTGCCGGTACCGTCGTACTTCACGACAAAAATACCGCCGCCGGATAACGTGACCGTACCGAAGGTGATCGGGTTGCCGTAAACTCCGGAGACGTAAACATTCCCGGCAACATCGGCAGCAACCGAGTAAGCGATATCATTATTCGAAGGCGCTCCTGCATTATCGGCCCAGATCGGATTTCCGCCGGCATCGTATTTCGCGATAAACATCTCGCAGTAAAAACTGCTGCCCGAATTGGCAAGCGTATCCGTGCCGATGATGATAGAAGAACTGTAGACGATACCGGTCATGTAAATATTTCCCGAAGCGTCGGTAGTAACGGAATTGGGTTCGTCCAGGTACGTTCCCCCGGCACTTTCAGCCCATACCGGGTTTCCGTTGGCGTTGTATTTCGCAAGAAAAATATCCGTGTACGCTCCGCCTGCGTAATTCAAAGTATCCGTGCCGATAATAATGGAGCCGCTTAAAAAAGCGCCGGCCACGATTACGTTTCCTGCCAGGTCAGTGGTAACGGCATACCCCCGGTCATCGTTGCTTCCCCCGGCACGCCTTGCCCAGAGCGCATTTCCGCCCGCGTCGTATTTCGCCACGAACATATCGTAGTTGCCCGAGTTGAGCAGCGTATCGGGACCGACGATCATGGAATCGGCCAGGAAAAATCCGGACACCGCAATATTTCCCAACGTATCGGTATCAACCGAAGTCGCTTCATCCTGGTACCTGCCGCCCGCGCTTCTCGCCCAGAGCACGTTTCCGCCCGTATCGTATTTTACAAGAAACACATCTCCGTAGTTCGCGGTCGTCGTATTGGTCAGCGTGTACGAACCGAAAACGATCGAGTCGCTTGAAAAAGTTCCGGTTACCAGCACATTTCCCGATGGGTCAACAGTAACGGAAGTCGCTATATCCGTATTGATTCCACCCGCGCTTTTCGCCCAGAGCACATTGCCGTTCGCATCGTATTTCACCAAAAACATATCCGCCGTATCCGGCATGGCATTATTCAGCGTGTAGGAACCGAAGGTGACGGATGTGCTTTCAAAATAACCCGCCACGTAGGAATTCCCGGCAGCGTCAACTGCAACGGAATAGGCTGCATCAAGTAAAGTACCGCCGGCGCTTTTCGCCCAGGCCCAGTTCGGTGTTTGTGCGTATGCCGTCAGACTGCTGAGCAGT
>VBWE01000037.1:0-25206 GCA_006218065.1 Bacteroidota bacterium | reverse complement strand
CATGTAATTTGTGTTTCATGAGGAATGTGTTTTTATAATGTGGTTGCCATACCCAATTTACACAATTCCGCATATCTTTTTTAAAAAACTGTTTAAAACTCCCCTGCCTTCGCGTAGCTTCGGCGAAGCGAGGTCCGCAGAGCCATTTTACAGGAAAACTATTGCTGTATGCCGGAGTAGATCCAGTCGGCAGATGGCAGCGGCAGTCAACGTAATTCGCTTCGCATGTCGTCTGGATTTTCCAGGGACATTGCTGTAAATCGGAGACTGCCGCTGCCGACTGCCGCTGCCGCTTAACGAGTGACTATTCCGACATTGGCTATGCTTCGTTTGTAAAAGGTACGCGGAGGAATTTTAAACAACCTCTTAAACCTTTGTCTTTTCCTCTTGTCTGACCACCAAAATGTCCTATTTTTACCTGAACAAGTGAACCGCACCCTCATGAAACATCTTTTCATTGCTCTTTTCTTTTTTTCGCTCGTACGCGTAAGCGCGCAGCCCACCTGGGCCGATAATGTTGCGCCCATATTGTATGCGAACTGCACGAAATGTCACAATCCGAACGGGATCGCGCCTTTTCCGCTGATTACTTATAATGACGCATCGACTATGTCGTATTACATAGGCAATGCCGTCGGAATCGGGAAAATGCCGCCCTGGCCGCCGGATACCACGTACCAGCGTTATGCGCATGAGCGGATTTTATCGGCTTCCGAAAAACAAACGATCCTCGACTGGGTAGCTGCAGGCGCGCCTTCGGGCAACCTGGCCAACGCACCCACTCCACCCGTATATACCGGCGCGGCAGAAATGCTGACTCCCGATGTGACTTTGGCCATGCCCACGTACACGGTTGCTTCGGCCACGGATCTTTATCGTTGCTTTGTTGTGCCCAGCGGCGTTCCGCAAAACGAATACATTACGGAAATCGAAGTGGTTCCCGGTAACCGGAACATCGTGCATCACGTACTGATTTACCAGGATCTGCAGAATACCTGCATCACGCTCGATAATAATGATCCGGGCCCGGGATACACGAGCTTCGGAGGACCGGGTTCCAATACAGCCAACCTGATATTCGGCTGGGTGCCGGGACAGGGCGTATACAGTCTTCCGCCCAACATGGGTATCAAACTGGAGGCGAATACAAATGTGATAGCGCAGATTCACTATCCCGCAGGCGCGCTCGGGCAAACCGACAGTACCAAAGTGCTGTTCAAATTTTCTTCCGGTGTGGTGCGTGAAGTAGGCCTGGTTGCAGCGCTGAATCACTTTACGAATATGACGGACGGCCCGCTGTATATTCCGGCAGACAGTATCAAAACCTTCCACGAACAGGAAGCTTCGCAGCTGGATGCAACCATCATCAGCGTTGCCCCGCATATGCACCTGCTCGGCAAACAGATCAGGAGCTGGGCGATCACGCCGACTAACGATACAATTCCTTTTATTCATGTTCCGAACTGGAATTTCATGTGGCAGGGATCATATACGCTGAGACAACTGGTGCATGTTCCTTTCGGAAGCCAGCTTTACGCCGAAGCCACGTTCGACAATACTGCCGCGAATACGTATAATCCGAATTCACCTCCGCAACCTGTCGCAGCGGGAGAATCCACTACGGATGAAATGATGCTGGTTTACTTTGCTTATACACAGTACCAGTTGGGCGATGAAAATATCATTACGGATTCTTCGGCATTCACGCTGCTGCCCGAATTGCAGAACACGATTGTACAAACTGCGCAGCTTTACGATCCTTATCCCTCGCCGGCGAACGACCGGGTGTCGGTGAGTTATTTTGTGCCGGCAAAAGGAAAACTGAAGATGGAACTGATTGACATTACGGGTAAAATTATTGCTGTGCCCCTCGATAACGAAACGGAGGCCGGCTTCGGATCATTGCCGGTTGCGCTCAGCGATTTGCCGGCCGGAACGTATATCCTGCGGTTGGTGCACAACAATACTGTGCGTTCTAAAAAGATAGTCGTTCAGCGGTAATCAGAAAACAGTTTCTGAGCAGCTTTTTCAAAAATGTGCGGGTATTTCCGCAGGTTTGAAAAAGCTGTTTTTTTTGACCGGACTTATCAACAGACGCTGGGAATCGTATTCGTGCCGTTGTATTTTTTCAGGATCAAACCAAACCCAAATCTTGAAAAAATGAAAAGAACAGCGACCCTTGTATTCCTGTCGGCCTTGCTGACGGTGTACACACTAAAAGCGCAACCGTTTTACCAGCGTCAATTGGTTATCAACTCGACAACGACATCGTTCAACGGCGTCAAAGATATTGTTGTTGAACCGGGCGGTACGGGAATTACGATACTGACCGATGTGGTTTCTGGAACGACTCCCGATTTCCGCGTTGCTTTATTCAAATACGATGCGGGAGTGGGAAACAGCGTAAGCTCATCCGTTTATGGTGCAACCGGTGCATCGCTCGGCAGTCATGTGGCCAAATTTATCGGGGGAAACTATTACGTGCTTTGTTCCTATTCGGATAATATCACATTCATCAACAAACTGCTGCTCTTGTCTGTGAACGGAACAAGCGGCCTGGTCAATTTTGCAAAAGTCTTCGATGCTTCTATCCTGGGTGTGGATGTGCCGCTGGAATTATCCGACATGGATTACGACGGTTCCGCATTTCTTTACGTAACGGGGAATGCCTATGTACTTCCTTCGGGTTCGCCCAGCCTGTTTGCTTTGCAGCTCGACCTTTCCGGGGGCCTGAACTGGGCAAGATATTATTTCACGCCCACCACCGAGGAAAACGCACACAATATTGACTTTCACGATAATGGCGCGATCTACATCGGGGCAACGACCTGGCCGGCTTCCAACCAGCTTATGCGCACGGGGCTTGTACTTCAAATCGATAACTCGGGCGGATTTGTAAATTCGAAAAACATTTTTCATTACACACCGGCTGGTTCGCCGCGCATGTTCCGGTTTTTTGTAACGCGGGTCACCAACCAGCCGATCATCATTGTAGCGGGTTCGACGCTGGCCGGCGCCGACGGGGCGGGACCGATGCTGCTGGCCACACTCAATACTTCACTTAACATGATGAACTATTCGGTCTTCAGTTCGCCGGAATTTTTCCTTACACAGGCGCCGATCGCACGGACACCGCTCACGTTAACTTCCAAAATCATGCTCACAGGTTCTATCAATATGACCGGGGGAAGTAACGGGTATGTGAATGCATTTTTCGCCTACAATACCAATTTCCTGAGCGGAAGCCGGTACGATGTGATTTCAACGATATTCTCTTCCATCGCATCCGACATGAACGCGTCGGGAATCGTGTATTCTGCGGCAGATAACGAAACCTTTCCCAAACGCATCTACCGCCTGCGGGCCAACGCTGCCAATGCCGCAACAGTTTGCTCCGATCCATATGTATTCACTGAAATTCCCGGGCCGTATAACGAACTGCTTTTCCCGATGTCGAAAGACGCAATCACAGGATCGATGAACAGCCGGAATATGAATCCGCCCATCGGTCTTCCGTTGAATAACCTGTCTGCCTGCGCTCCGCCGGCGCCCACCCACAGCATGGTCGACGAACAGCCCGTTTCCGCGGCGGTTTATCCCAACCCGGCAACAACCGAAATCACGCTTTCACTGGGAGATGCTGGAGCGGATAAAATAGAGCTGTTCGATTTCAGGGGAAAGCTCGTTCGTGAAATTACAGTTGCAGGCTCGAACCAGGTCAGTATTTCCATCAGCGATCTTGCCGGGGGAATTTACCTTGTCCGTATTATTCGCGGAGCAGAAACGGAGTCGCTGCGTTTCATCAAGCAGTGATGAAATAAAAAACAAATAGCAAAGGGTAAAAAGGCAAAAGCAAAAAGCAAAGGGCAAAAGGAAAAATATAAAACGTCACACTGAGCGGAGACGAAGTGTATGTAACGCGGTCTCTTTTACACACTTCGTCTCCGCTCAGTGTGACGTCATGTTGCTTTTTGCTTTTGCCTTTTGCTATTTGTTTTTACGAAATAGCCGCTTTCGTTTTAGAATCGACTTTCCGTCCCGGGTACACTTTCAGTGCAGCTTCCAGGCAGTTCATCGCGCTTTGCAGGTCGTTTTTATTCAGTACGTATGCAATACGTACTTCGTCGAGTCCCGCGCCCGGCGTGGAGTAGAAACCTGTAGCCGGCGCCAGCATCACCGTTTGCCCGTCGTGGTTGAATGATTCGAGCAACCACTGGCAGAACGTATCGGCATTGTCTATCGGCAGGCGGGCGATGCAGTAAAACGCGCCGCTCGGTTTCGGACAAAAAACGCCGTCCATTTTGTTCAGCGCTTCAATCACGAAATCGCGGCGCATGGTATATTCTTTCAGCACGGTATCGAAATAGGATTGCGGCGTATCGAGGGCCGCTTCCGCGCCGACCTGCCCGAAAGTGGGCGGGCTGAGACGGGCCTGCGCAAAACGGAGCGCGGCGGCCATCACTTCTTTGTTTTTCGAAATGAGTGCGCCGATCCTTGCGCCGCAGGCGCTGTAACGTTTCGAGATGGAATCGAGCAGGATCACGTTGTTGTCCGCGCCTTCCAGGTGCATCACCGAAACGTATTGCTTTCCGTCGTAGCAGAATTCCCGGTACACTTCGTCGGAAAGCAGGTACAGGTCGTGTTTCAGCGCGATGGCTTTCAGCGCTTCCAGTTCTTCGCGCGTGTACAGGTAACCGGTCGGGTTGCCCGGGTTGCAGATCATGATGCCGCGCGTTTTCGGCGTGATCAGTTTTTCAAATTCCGAAACCGGCGGAAGCGCAAACCCGCTTTCAATCGACGAACGGATCGGTTTTACGATCACATCCGCCGCGCAGGAAAAGCCGTTGTAGTTTGCGTAAAACGGTTCGGGAATAATGATCTCGTCGCCGGGATTGAAGCAGGTCATCATGGCGATGGCAATCGCTTCGGAACCACCGGTGGTGATTATAATGTCTTCCATATTCACCGGCATGCTGAAACGCTGGTAGTATGCGGCCAGTTTGCGGCGGTAGGATTCATTCCCCGCAGAGTGCGAATATTCAATGACGCGGATATTGGAATTTTTGATGGCATCAAGCATCACCTGCGGACTTTCGATATCGGGCTGGCCGATATTGAGGTGATAGATTTTCCGTCCCTCTTTTTTCGCTTTCTCGGCGAAAGGCACCAGTTTACGGATAGGCGAGGGCGGCATCGCGCCGGCTTTTTTGGAAATTTTCGGCATGGCTTGATTGGTTAATGAACATTCTCCCGCGGAGAATGCCCTAAAGGTCGGATTTTTTGGGAAATGACGACTTCGGTGGGACGCAATATTAGCCGCAGATTTCACAGATTAACCTGCGATAATCAGCGTAATCTGCGGCTGATTTTGATTGTCTTATTCCTTCTTTTTCAGAACAACCGCTTTAAACGTCAGCACGGTGGGCGAGTTCTTCGCGTTGGAGGTAAGCGTAACCGTGCGTTCCTGCCGGTCGATGGCGCTCTTGGTATCGAAGGTGATTTTGACGACGGCTTTCTGGCCCTTCATCACGGGTTGTTTGGGGAAATCGACCGTGGTGCAAACGCATTGCACTTCGGCATTGGTGATCAGCAGTGGTTCGTCGCCGTTATTGGTAAACGTAAACTCATGCGAAACGATTTCGCCCTGGCGGATAAATCCGAAATTATGTTTGAGCTCTTCGAATTTCATTTCCGGGGGCAGCAAAAATGTAAAAGCCGTAGCCAGGATACTGAAAAGTACACCTGAAGTAATCAGCAAATATCTTTTGGTCGTTTTCATGATGCGAATTCAAGGTAAAAGATACGAAAAGACCCGGTAAGCAGATGCTCCCGGGTCTCTTGGAAATTTATGCCGGATCAGTTTCCGCCTTTTTCGACAGGTCCGCCGGTTTTAGCCGGGAGCGCCGGAGCATCTGCGGGTTTTGCTTCTACTTTACCTTTTAAAGTAAACGCTACGTCGCCGTCTTTGTTGTTCGACTGGATCTGGAGCACTTTGGTCTGGTCGCCCATTTTGCCGGCGGAATTGAAACTGATTTCAATTTTTGCCGCTTTGCCGGGATTGATCGGGTCTTTCGGCCATACCGGGGTGGTGCAGCCGCAGGGCGTTTGAATATGGGTAATGAGCAGCGGCGATTTACCTGTATTCTTAAAGCTCAATGTATAAGTTGCGACTTCACCTTGCTTGATGGTTCCGAAATTGTATTCGGTTTTATCCAGCGAAAGTACCGGCGCGTTCGGATCGATATTGCCCGAGCTGGTAGGTTGTGCCTGCAGCGCGAAAGCCGAGCCGAGAACAATGGAACAGAGTAGAACTAACTTTTTCATGTGCGTTTATTTTTGGGTTTGACAATTATGTTTAGACAGGATTTATGATGCAAAAATCACGCCAGAGGACTGCTGCTGCCCGGAAAAATTAAATTATCCGCCGGATTTTTCCGGAAGCTTTGTCGCATCAGGAACTTCAGGCTTTGCCTGTATGCTGCCTTTCATGCGCAACACCACAGGTTGATCATCGGCGCTGTTGTAATTAACGGTGGTTATTTTTTCCTGGATGCCCATTTTACCGCTCGGATTAAATTTAACCGTAATGACACCCGGTTTTCCCGGCGCAACCGGTTCTTTGGACCAGTATGGAACCATACAACCGCAGGAAGTTTTCACATCCCGGATCACGAGATCGGTATTCCCGGTTGCGTAATCGTGCCGAAATCGATCGTCGTTTTTTCGAAACGCATTTCGGCCGCTCCTGTTTCGGATGGCCCAACAGCTTTGGATTTTGCAGGCGAAACACTTCCGGGCGGGAACGGACTTTCTGCTGCAGGCAAAGCTTCTACTTTTCCCTTGATCGTCAGGATGACCGTGCCGTTCCTGTTGTTGGAAGTTACCGTTACCTGTTTGGCCTGCGGCCCGATTTTTCCGCTCGGGTTAAAATACAAACTCACTATCCCCGATTTTCCCGGCGGGATGGGTTCTTTGGGCCAGCTGGGAACTAGACATCCGCAGGATGATCTTGCATCGGAAATAACCAGCGGCGATTTCCCGGTATTGGTAAAAACGTAATCATGTTTTACGTTTTCGCCCTGCCTGATCGTGCCGAAATCGTAAACCGGTTCCCTGAAAGCCAGTACCGGTGCATTCATATCCTGTGCAGGATCGTAAACGACGGACTGTGCTTTCCCATGTGAAAAAGCGATGGAAAGCAGGAAGAAAGCCGGGATCGTTTTGTACATGGGTTAAACGTTTTAGATGGGATGTCCGATGCAGCAAAAATCAAGCCACCGGGCGATAAAAAAAGCGCAACATTTCTGCAGCGCTCTTTTTTCAGAAAAAACGTTTGAAATTATTCTTTGGAAATCAAGGCTTTTACAGTAACACGAACCTGGGATGAGGTTCCGCTGGAATTGGAATCGATCAGGATGGTTTTGTTGAACTGGCCTGCTTTACCGGGTGCGTCGAAGGTAACTTTGATCGACTCTTTGCCGCCTTTTTTGATCGGTGTTGTCGGGTATTCCACTTTGATGAAATCCAGGCCGGATTTTGCGCTGAGAATTTTAAGCGGTTCATCGCCGGTATTGCTGAAAACGAAATCGCAGGTTTTCTTTTCGCCGGGTTTCATCACCCCGAAATCATGAATGAGTTTTACGAATTTGATCTGCGGCGGATTTTTCCCGGGAGTAAAGGAAGAACTGCTGATTACAACAGCGGATAATGCCAACAGGAGCAGGACTGACCGGATTGCGTTTTTCATGACGGTGATTTTTGGTTATGCTAATTTACGGGTATGTGTCCGCAAAACCCGGCTGGCACGGCAAAAATTTCAAACGAGTTTTGCACAGCCGGGCAAAAAAAATCCCCCGATAAACAGCGGGGGACTTTATATGTTTATTCAAACCGGATCAGTTGCCGCCTGTTTTGGAGGCGCCGCCCGGCATCGCTGCAACAACCACACCTTTGATTTTTACATCTTTGGGTGAATTGCTGGCGTTGGATGTAACGGTAACTTTTTTGTCGAATGCGCCGACCCGTGTCGTGGTATCGTATTTCACCTGGAAGGTTCCGCTTCCGCCCGGGGCAATCGGATCTTTCGGCCAACTGTCGGGAATACTCGTACAGCCGCACTGACCTTTGATGCTCTGGATAAGCAGCGGTGTTTTGCCGGTGTTGGTGAATTTAAACGTACGCACTGCATCGCTGCCCTGGTTCAACGTGCCGTAGTCGATCGTTTCGCTTTCGAACGTAATGACCGGGGCATTCGGATCAGGTGCGGCGGCGCCGGGAGCCGTAACATCGGCTTGTGCGATTACGGCCGGAGCAGTAAGCACAAGTAACAGGACAGATGTGAGCAGCTTTTTCATGGTGCGTTTGCTTCGCTTCGTTTAGTTGTTCTTGTCGAGCGGGGCGCCGGTGTTGACCGGTTCGCTTCCGAAAGGAACTTCGGCAGCGGGTGCTTCAACAAGACCTTTGATATTCAGTACAACGGGTTCCGCGTGATTCTGGAAATTGATCGTAACTGTTTTTTCGAATTTGCCGGGACGGTTGGTATCGTAGTGCACTTTGATGTCGAACGATTTTCCGGGCATCAGGGGCTCTTTTTCCCATTTGGGAACGGTACAACCGCAGGATCCGTAACAGTTAGTAATCACCAGCGGTTCCTTGCTCGTATTCTTATAAGTAAATACGCAATCGCCGTTGGCTCCTTTTTTCACCGTGCCGTAATCATGCACCGTTTTGTCGAATTTCGCGTAGGTCACCTTGTCTGCAGATACAGCCGCGCTTTGTGCAGGAGCTGCTGCGACAGTTGATTTATCCGAGTTGACCGAAGTAGTGGAAGGAGCAGTTTTGCTGGTAGCGGTGGTTGACTTGCTGGTCGCATCCTGCTTTTTAACCTCGGCCGTTTTCACGGTCGTCTTGTCGGTAGTTGACTTGGTACTTGTCTTTGCATCGGTGCCTGATTTGGTCGTCGTAGGTTGTGCAACGAGCGCGGCCCCGGTAAAGAGCAATACGGAAATCGAAGCGATGATCTTTTTCATGATGATGATTTTCTGAAACTGTACTGTATTCTGCTTAATTACTTAGGCGTGCTTGTTTTCGGAGCTTCCTTGGTGGCGGGAGGAGTAGCCGTTACTGTTTTCGGGCTTTCCTTTGTGCTTGTAGTGGTAGCTGCTTTCGGGCTGGTGGCCGGACTTGTTTTTCCGCCGGTAGATGTAGCCGGAACTGCTTTGGTTTCTTTCGTTGTGGCAGTTGTAGCAGGAACCGTTTTGGTTTCTTTTCCGCCTGTAGCAGTGCCCGTTCCGGTGCTGCCGGTCGGTACTGTCTGTGCGGGATCAACCGGTTTGGCTTCTACAGTGCCTTTCATGTGCAGCACAAGTGTGCCTTCTTTGGCGTTGGAAATGAGCGTAACGGTTTTGTCCTGTGCGCCCATTTTGCCTGCCGAGTTGAAGGTAACCTTGATGGTTCCGCTTCCGCCCGGACGGATCGGGTCTTTCGGCCAATCGGGTACCGTGCATCCGCAGGAGCCGCTTGCGCTGGTGATAATGAGCGGTTCTTTGCCGGAATTCTTGAATTTGAATTCGTAAGTAGCCGCATCACCCTGTTTGATGGTTCCGAAGTTATGATCCAAAACTTCGAATTTCATTTCAGGAGCGTTCGGGTTGTCCACGGTGGGCGTGGTTACAGGTCCCTGTGCTGTTGCAGCCGTGAAAGCGCCGAGGAGCATCACGGGAAGGAGTAAAAGCTTTTTCATAAGTGCGTTTTTGTTGTTGAATAATCTTTGAAAATGCAGCCAAAATCGTGCCAGACGGCCATTTTCAAAGGTGTTTTTTTACGTAATTTTGCTCTCCCCGCCTGGAATCCGGCAAAGGGATTACAATATTGCTAAAAAATCATGGAAATTCCTAAGACCTACGACCCGAAAGCCGCCGAAAACAAATGGTATTCCCATTGGATGGAACAGGGCTTTTTTCACTCTGTTCCCGACGAAAGGGAACCCTATACGATCGTTATTCCTCCCCCGAATGTGACCGGTGTGCTGCACATGGGTCACATGCTCAACAATACCATCCAGGATGTGCTCATCCGCCGCGCCCGCATGATGGGTAAAAACGCCTGCTGGGTTCCCGGAACCGACCACGCGTCCATCGCCACCGAAGCCAAAGTGGTGAATATGCTGCGCGAGCAGGGCATCAAAAAAAGCGACCTGAGCCGCGAGAAATTTCTTGAATACGCCTGGCAGTGGAAAGAAAAATACGGCGGGATCATCCTCGACCAGCTGAAACAAATGGGCGCTTCCTGCGACTGGGAACGTACTCGTTTCACGATGGAAGAAGATATGAGTGATGCGGTGATCGAGGTTTTTGTACGCCTATACGAAAAAGGCCGGATTTACCGCGGACTCCGCATGGTGAACTGGGATCCGCAGGCGCTGACGGCCGTTTCGGATGAAGAAGTGATCCAGAAAGAAACGACCATGCGGCTTTTCCATGTCCGTTATCAACTGGCCGACGATCCTTCGCAATTCATTACGGTAGCGACTACGAGGCCAGAAACAATCATGGCCGATGTGGCCGTAGCCGTTAATCCTTCTGATGAAAGACATAAACATTTAGTCGGTAAAAAAGTGCTTGTGCCGGTGCTCAATAAAGCGATACCGGTTATTGCCGACGATTACGTGGACAAAGAATTCGGAACGGGATTTCTTAAAGTAACGCCCGCGCACGATAAAAATGACCACGAAATCGGCACACGCCACAATCTGCCGGTTATCGATATTCTCAACCCGGACGGGACTTTGAATGCAAACTGCGAAATCAGTGAACTTGTCGGCAAGGATCGTTTTGTCGCGCGGAAAATGTTCGTGAAGATGCTCGACGAAGCCGGGCAGCTTGGCGAAATCAAAGAATATCCCGGCGTTACAAATACGTCCGAACGTACCGGCGCGGTGATCGAACCGCGGCTCTCGCTGCAATGGTTCGTGGAAATGAAAGAACTGTGCAGGCCTGCGCTGGATCATGTGCTGAATGACGATATCCGGATCATCCCGGATAAATTTCTGAATACGTACCGCCACTGGATGGAAAATGTCCGCGACTGGTGTATCTCGCGCCAGCTCTGGTGGGGACAGCGCATCCCGGCATATTACCTGCCCGACGGATCGTTCGTCGTTGCCAGAAATCCGGAAAAAGCGCTCGAAGTCGCCCGGCAGAAAAACCCGGAACTGACCGCAGCCGATCTGAAGCAGGATGAAGACGTAGTGGATACCTGGTTCTCTTCGTGGCTCTGGCCGATCTCGGTTTTCGACGGGTTTAAGAATCCGGAGAACCCGGATTTCAAATATTATTACCCGACGAACGACCTGGTAACGGCTCCTGAAATTTTGTTTTTCTGGGTGGCCCGCATGATCATCGCCGGGTACGAATACGCAGGCGATAAGCCGTTCACCAATGTGTATCTCACCGGGATCGTGCGCGACCAGGAAGGAAGAAAAATGTCGAAGCAGTTCGGCAATTCGCCCGACCCGCTCAAACTGATCAACAAATATGGCGCCGACGGCATGCGCGTCGGGATCATGTTCAGCGCACAGGCGGGGAACGATATCATGTTCGATACGCCGCTGGACCTGAAACCGGATGACAGCAACCTGGAATCGAAACTGTGCGAGCAGGGGCGGAATTTCGCGAACAAAATCTGGAATGCGTTCCGCCTCGTGAAAGGCTGGGAAGTTTCGGATGCGGAAGCTTCGGTCGGCAACAAAACGTCGGTGGAATGGTTCGACGCGAGGTTCAACGAGCAGCTTGAAATCATCAACGACCTGTATTCCAAGTACCGGATTTCGGAAGCGCTGATGGCTACTTATAAATTGATGTGGGATGATTTCTGCGCCTGGTACCTGGAAATGATCAAGCCGGAATTTGTGGATGGCAAAGGCATGCCGCTCGACAAGGCGACATACGATGCGACGATTCTCTTTTTCGGGAAGCTGCTGAAACTGATACATCCGTTCATGCCGTTCATCACGGAAGAAATATGGCACCTGTTTTCGGAGCGCAGTGAAAAAGACTGTATCATCGTTGCGGAATGGCCGAAGGCGGAGAAATTCGATGCCGATATCATTTCCAAAGTCGATGTGCTGAAAGAAGTAGTAGCCAACGTGCGCAACCTTCGCCAGCAGAAAAACATTTCTCCGAAAGAGAAGCTCGACGTATTCGAACTGGCCCAGGCCGGGCGCGGTCCCTGCCGGTTGGACCCGATTGCCATCCGGCTTTGCAACCTGAATTCGTACCAGTACACCACGAAAAAAATAGAGAACGCCTACGGCTTTATGGTGAAAACGGTGGAACTGTTCGTGCCGGTCGATAAATTCCTGGACAAGGACGAAGAGAAAAAACGGCTGGCGAAAGAACTGGAATACAACCAGGGTTTCCTGCAGTCTGTACAGAAAAAGTTAGCCAACGAACGTTTCGTGCAGAATGCGAAACCGGAACTGGTGGAACTCGAACGCCAAAAGCAGGCCGACGCCGAAGCGAAGATCAAAGCGATTGAACAGCAGTTGCAGAATTTATAGTGTGCTGAAAAATTTACCGCAGGGACGCAGGGAGCGCAGAGCCTGCCCGCATACTTCTGCCGCAGAGTTGTAATTTCTCTGCGAATCCTCTGCGTCTCAGCGCCTCCGCGGTAAAAAAGAAATACCTACTTCAAAAAGCGGTTCAGTGATTTTCGCTGGTCCACTTTTACTTTTCTGGAAAGTGCGATTTCCGTGCAGCCGTTGAATGCGGCGAATTCTTCCAGCTTCCCGGCGAACGCTTTCCAGAATGCGTCTTCTTTTTCCGGCAGGTTTTCGATGTATAATGATTTGACATGAAACACGCCGGTTTCGCGGTCGGCTTTGGGATCGAAGCGGCCGGTGAACCGGTCGCCGAAAAGTACCGGCAGGCAGAAGTATCCGAATTTGCGTTTCGGTTCCGGCAGGTAACATTCGATCATGAAATCGTATTGAAAAAAACGGTTGATGCGTTTGCGCTGGATGATCGCATTGTCGAACGGCGAAAGCAGCGTGATTTTTTCAGCGACTTTTTTTGCGCCGGCCGGAATTTCCGGGAAAGCGAAATACAGTTCCTTTTCGTTTTCAACCTGCACGGGAACGAGTTTTTGTTCCGCAACCGCACGGCCCACCGCTTTTTTTACTTCCGCCGCCATCCCGCGGCGCAGGTAGGCGATTTCGTTCAGGCTGGCCAGCCCGTGCGCACGGATCGCGCTTTGTACGAGATGCTCCGCGAATTCCGCTTTGCCCGGCACGTGCATATCGGTTCCCGGCGGGAGCACACGTTCGGCGAGATCATACACTTTCTGGAAACCTTTCCGTTCGCAAACCATCAGTGTGCCGTCGTGAAATAACTGCTCGAGCGCGCGCTTGGCCGGTTTCCAGTCCCACCAGGAGCCGCGCGGCCGGTCGGTTTCGAAATCGCGCGCCTGCAGCGGACCATCAGATTGTATCCGGTCGAGGACATATTGCATCACGCGTTTGTCTTTTTTAAACCAGTGCGAACGGCCGGATAAAAATTCCGCTTTGCGCGGAAGACTGAAACGGTAGTCTTCGATCGGCACTACGGCTGCGGCGTGACTCCAGTATTCGAATATTTTTTTCTCGCGGAGGAGCTCGTTCAGGTACGATTCTTTATAAGAAGTGTTCCTCGTCCAGAGCGTATGGTGATGTGCGCGTGCAACCACGGAAAGCGTATCGAGCTGCAGGTAGCCGAGATGCCGGATACTTTCAAGCGCGCCTGCTTTGCCTTTCCCGAAAGGCGCGTTGCCCGCAAGTCCCTGGTGATGCAGCGCGATCGTTCGTGCCTGTTTTTTTGTAATGCGTATTCCCTGTTTCTTCATACTTCGCTGCGTCGCAAATTTATTTACATTTAAAGTCAAGCATATATCCAAATGAAGAAGCAAAAATACTTAAAAGCAACGGCGCTGGCTTGCCTGGCTTTAACTTTCCCTTTGCTGGCACAAAACGTTGCGCCGCATGAACATCCGGGCTTCCTGGATTATTTCCTGGGCGACGGGGACGCGGAATTCGTATGCTATTCCAAAATCCACCGGAATTTTTTCCTGGTCATTTTCCTCTTCGGTCTCGCCGTGGCCATCGGTATTTACCGGGGCTACCGCATCAAGAAAAAAACAGCGGAAGAACTGGCCGAAAAGAACCAACTCATCGAAGAGCAGAACAAAGACATTACCGACAGTATGCGTTACGCGCGGCGCCTGCAGGAAGCGGTGCTTCCCGATCACGCAGAAATCAACCGGCTTTTCGGGCAGAATTTTGTGTACTGCAAGCCCCGCGATATCGTGAGCGGTGATTTTTACTGGGCCGCCGAACGAAACGGGAAACAAATTCTTGCGGTTGCCGATTGCACCGGGCATGGTTTTCCCGGCGCATTCCTGAGCATCATCGGTCACCTGGCGCTGAACAAAGCCGTGAACGAAGAAGGACATACTGATCCGTCCAGGATTCTCGACGTGATGAATACCGTGGTAAAAAATACGCTCGGCCAGGGCGCGGAATTCGAGCGGGTGGCCGACGGCATGGAAGTGGGAATATGTGTGCTCGATAAAACGAATATGCAGCTGGAATTTGCCGGCGCGGGCCGTTACCTGCTCGTCTCGAAAAAAGGAAACATCGAAGAGATCAAAGGAGATAAATGTTCCGTGGGCTCGCACCAGCCGCACGTTTCCGGCGCACCGAAAACACATCTCGTCAAACTGGATGCGGGCGATTCGTTTTACCTCGGCAGCGACGGGATTACGGACCAGTTCGGCGGACAGGAAGGGAAAAAATTCGGGCGGAAGGCTTTAACGGCCATGCTGGCCGAAGTCTCAGGCCGTTCCATCGCCGAACAAAAAACCGTGATCGATCAAAAATTAGACGGCTGGAAAGGTACGCATGCTCAAACGGACGATATGATGCTGGTAGGAGTGCAGGTGTAAAACTCCTCAAGAGTTCGTTTAAACTTTAAGCCCGTTTTTCTTCGGAGTAGATTTTCTTTTCAAGCGGCAGGAGGCAGTCGGCAGCGGCAGTCTCCGTTTTACAGCAACGTCGGCAATATTTACTTACTCCGGGTTTAAACAATTCCGACTGCCTCCTGCCGCTTGAAAAATCTACTTGAAGTTTATTCAATCGCCGTATGCTCCACCCAGGCTTTCACCGTGCTTTCACTGCCGAGCAGGTTGCCGATCATGAAGTATTTATTTTCGAGGATGATGAGTGATTCTGCGAACTTTTCACGGACCACTTTCCGTTGCGGCCAGTAGCTGGAATGTACCATGTCGAGCTCTTTTCCGCGCTTTACGATATAACCTACGTGGATATCGAGGCCAACAATATAAATACCGTCGGGCTGCGAAGCGAGATACGTTTTCACTTTTTCCAGTTGCCCGTTGGTGATTATTTTGATCTTTTCCTTTTCGCAGGTGGCTTTGATCAGCTGGCTCGATGCGCATTGCGCCATACTCACGCGGTTGATCTGGAATCCGCATTGCTTCAGGGTCGTGGTTACAAAATATCCGCAGGCGATTTGTCCTTTTAAAGGTTCCTGCGAAACACCGTTGAAATCCCAGGGCGTATCGTACCAGTAAACAAAAAGACTGTCCACTAAAGTTTTGTCGAGATACTTTCGTGCCTTTTCAAGTACGGCTTTCTTTTCAGATGCTGCGGCAGCTTTGTAAGCTGAAGCAAACGACTGCCGTTTTGTTTCCATCCGTCCGCAAAGCGCTTTATAGTCCGCAATGCGTTTCGCCGTGTCCAGCACATGGGCTTTATGTTCATAGGAAGAATCCTGCTTCTCTTTCTTGCCACTTTCATCGCCCGGAGAACAGGCGGCCAGGTATGGGAAAAAGAGCAGAAGTGCAGCTTTCAGAACGAAATTTCCAAGCATGAGTGTGAGCATAGGGCTGTTTTTCAAATGTAAAAGCAGTAACTTTAGCGTATGATTAGAACGCTGCAACTGTGCGGATTATTTCTCCTGCTGTCGTTTTCGGGCAGGATAAGTGCACAATGCATCGATTCGCTGGCCGTGCAGTACGGCTTTGCCTGCGACCCGCGTTTTGAACCGGTTTGCGGCTGTAACGGCTATACCTACCGCAACGATTGCTTTGCCCGGAACAACGGGCTGCTGACCTGGTCGCAGGGCATCTGCGATTATATCGATTTTGATATCAATCCGAATCCCGTACAAAACGACGGGCAGGTGATCATCGATGCGATCGTCCGCAATCCCGGGATGATCACCATCGAGATCTTCGACCATTACGGCCGGCAGTTTTACGTGAATACCTATTACCTGGTGGACCGGCTCCGGCTGAACCTGGATTTCCGCGCTTATCCCAACGGCCTGTACTGCGTGATCGTCCGGAATACCGACGGTTTCCGGGCCAAGAAAATCGTACGCCCCGAGTACTAAACCGCCTGCCCGCAGGGCGTGTTCTCCTCTTTTTCAGAAAAAAATCAGCCCGCTTTATGGAAAACGGTTTTGCCGTTCATCCTTAAGTCGTAAATTTCAAAGCACAAGCCCATGAGTACAACTATGATCAACACCCGAAATACGGCACTGTCCCGCGTAACCGGTTTTTTCCGTGATATCCTGAACTACTTCAGTTCAGACGCCCGTCATTATCAAGTACTGTTTCTTTTCACTTTCCTGCTTTTCGGCATTTTCAAGCTGGGCTGGGAAGTGGAACTGATGCGTTTCAACGTTACCCTGCTTACCTGTCTTGGTGTGCAGGCTATCGGTATTCATTTCACCACCAAAGATTATTCGGGCCTGAAAAGCGCGCTGATCTCGGCGTTCAGTCTCTGCCTGATGCTGCATACCAACTCGCTGTGGACTATGGCGCTTGCGGCTGTGCTCAGTATCAGCAGCAAATTTTTCATCCGCTGGAAAGGCAAGCATATTTTCAATCCCACCAACTTCGGAATTATCTCCACGATACTCATCATGCGCCTGTTCATCCCCGGCGGTGATGCCTGGGTTTCGCCGGGACAGTGGGGCAGCGATGCGTTACTTTTCTTCCTGGTCGGTATTGCCGGGCTGGTCGTACTCTTCCGTGTAAAACGGCTTGACACGGCGATCGCGTTCCTGGTCGCATTCCTCGGACTTTCATACGCACGCGATATTATTTACCAGGGCTGGCCGCACGATTTCTTCCTGCACAAACTTACTTCCGGATCGCTCCTGCTGTTCTCGTTCTTTATGATCACCGACCCGGTACAGACACCTTCGTCCATGCGAGCCCGCATTATCTGGGCGCTGATGGTGGGTGCGCTGGCCTGGTACATGACCGCCATGCTGCAGATTCAGCACGCTGCACCTTTGTGGGCGCTCTTCTTCCTCTCGCCGCTGGTGCCGGTATTCGACCGCCTGCTGCCCGGACCACGTTTCCAGTGGAGAAAAGACAAACAACCCGAAAAAGTAAACTCCTGAGGGCGCAGCCCGAAGGTTATACATACTCCGTAAGGGCGATTCATTGAATCGCCCGATGAAAAACAAAACTGTAAGGGTGCATTGAATCACCCGATGAAAAACAAAACAGTAAGAGCGATTCACCCCCGATAAAACGAAATCCCATGAAAAAGATACTCACCATAGCCGCCGTGATCTTATCCGGCAGCGCCGCCTGGGCCTTCTGCGGCTTCTATGTAGCCAAGGCCGATGCCAAACTGTTCAACAAAACCTCGCAGGTTATTCTCGTCCGCGACGGGGAAAAAAGCACGATCACCATGTCGAGCGACTTCCAGGGCGACGTGAAAGATTTTGCGATGGTCATCCCGGTTCCGGTCGTACTCAAGAAAGAAGACATCCGTATTTCGGACCGCGCGCTTTTTGATAAGATCGATGCGTATTCCGCGCCGCGCATGGTGGAATATTATGATAACGATCCCTGTTACCGCGAGCCGGAATATTCGCGCGATTACGATATGGTGCCGATGATGGCCGAGTCGGTGGCGATGGATGCGATGGAAACCAAATCCGTCGGCTACCAGGTCAAGATCGAAGCGAAGTACACGGTAGGCGAATACGATATCCTGATCCTTTCGGCGAAAGAGTCGGGCGGGCTCGAGCGCTGGCTGACCGACAACGGGTACAAAATTCCGTCAGGCGCCAAAGAAGTGCTTGATCCCTATATCAAGAGCAACCTGAAATTTTTCGTAGTGAAAGTCAATCTCGGTGAGCTTGCCAAAACCGGCAACAAAGACCTCCGCCCGATCCAGATCAGTTTCAATTCACCGAAATTCATGCTGCCTATCCGCCTCGGCATGGCGAATGCTTCGGGCCCGCAGGATATGATCGTTTATGCGTTCACCAAATCCGGCCGCGTGGAAGTGACCAACTACCGCACGGTGGAAATTCCTTCGAACAAAAACGTACCGCTTTTCGTGCAGGAAAAATTCGGGCAGTTCTATAAAGATCTTTATACCCGCGCGTGGAAGCGTGAAGGCAAGAGCGTCGCTTTCCTCGAATATTCCTGGGATGTGAGCGGTTATGTAACCCAGTTCTGCGATCCCTGCGTCGGCAATCCGCCCATGCTCAACGATTTTATGAGCGCCGGTGTGGATTGGGTGCAGCAGTATCATTACGGTTACCAGGGCAACGTGTATTTCACGCGCCTGCATGTAACGTATGATCGCGCTACGTTCCCGCAGGATCTGCAATTCCAGGAAACACCGAACAAAGAACAGTTCCAGGCGCGTTATGTCATCACGCATCCTGCAAGCGGTTCGTTCGACTGCAAGGAAGCGAACACGTACCTGATCGATCTCCAGAAACGCCGCCAGCAGGAAATCAGCAACATGGTGGCGCTTGCCGGCTGGGATGCCGCTGCGCACGTGAGCTATCAATCGGAATACAATAAATACATCAAAAAAACAGGCACGAAAAAAACAAAGCAGGGCGGATTCTTCGCCTGGAATATGGATGAATCGCCCGACTTTACCGTGATCCTGCTTTCGCTGCTGAGCCTTTCGCTGGTCTTTTTCGCACTTACCCGCCGGCCGGTTCCTGTAAATAAATAATCCTGTAGGGGCGATTCTCAGAATCGCCCCTACGAATGATTGTACTATGAAACAGACACTACTTTTGGCCGGTCTTTTCGCCTCGATGAACGCGATGGCTTTCTGCGGTTTCTACGTAGCGAAAGCGGATGTGAAGCTGTTCAACAAAACCTCGCAGGTGATTCTTTCCCGGAACGGGGAACAAACCATCGTTACCATGTCGAGCGATTTCGAAGGGGACGTAAAAGATTTCGCCATGGTGGTCCCGGTTCCTGTGATTCTGCAGGAAGGCGACGTGCGCGTAGTGGAGCGCGGCATCTTCGACAAGTTCGATGCGTATTCCGGGCCGCGGCTGGTTTCGTATAATGAGCGAAATCCGTGCCGCAGCTACAGCAGAAAAAGGCAAGTATATGCGAAGTATGGCGGCGGTGGCAGCGACCGCGGCGGTATGATGCCGCGTATGGCGGAGTCGGTGAATTCTGTCAATTACCAGGTAACAATCGAAGCGAAATATACTGTCGGCGAATACGATATCCTGATCCTCTCGGCGAAAGAGTCGGGCGGGCTGGAGCGCTGGCTGAACGATAACGGCTATAAAATTCCAACGGGCGCGAAAGAAGTACTCGACCCGTATATCAAAAGCAACCTGAAATTTTTCGTGGTCAAAGTAAATCTCGGTGAGCTGGATAAAAACGCAGACAAAAATCTCCGCCCGATCCAGATCAGTTACAAATCGCCGAAGTTTATGCTCCCCATTCGTCTCGGCATGGCGAACGCTTCCGGTCCGCAGGACATGATCGTCTACGGACTTTCCAACGTGGGGCGCATCGAGGTGACCAATTACCGCACGGTGGAAATGACCACGAGTAAAAACATCCCGCTTTTTGTTCAGAAGAAATTCGGACCGTTTTACAAAGACCTGTACAATAAAGCCTGGGAGCGTGAAGGTAAAAACGTAGCTTTTCTCGAATACGCCTGGAACGTGGGAAGCACGATTCCTTCTTCGCAGAAATGCGATCCCTGCGTGAGTCCTCCGCCGATCGATGAGGACCTGAAAGCTGCCGGGGTGAACTGGCTCAGCAATCCGAACGCATCTATTACACCGGGGCAGGTTTTTTTCACGCGGCTGCACATTACGTATGACCGGAAAAATTTTCCGCAGGACCTGATGCTGCAGGAAACGCCGAACAAAACAAACTACCAGGCGCGGTACATCATCACGCGCCCGGCCTGGGGTGATTTCAAATGCCCGCAAGGCCAGGCCTACCTGCTGAAACTGAAAACGCGCCGCCGCGATGAACTGCAAACGCTGGCGCAGCTCACCGGCTGGGATGTGAAAGAATACAAAGACTATCCGAAGGAATATGATAAATACCTGCTGCTCGATCCGGGAAAAACAAAACAAAGCAGCTTTTTCTTCGCGGACAACGATGATGAAAACGGAACCGGTTTTTCAACCATTTTAATTTCCCTGCTGAGTCTCGCTGCCGTACTGTTTGCGCTGACCCGCCGGCCGATTCACATAAATAAATAATCCTGTAGGGGCGATTCTCAGAATCGCCCCTACGAAAAATTGTCCTATGAAACAGATACTATTGTTGGCCGGCTTTTTCGCTTCGATGAACGCGATGGCATTCTGCGGCTTCTACGTGGCCAAAGCAGATGTAAGCCTTTTCAATAAAACATCGCAGGTTATTCTTGCGCGCAACGGCGAGCAAAGTGTAATCACCATGTCGAGCGATTTTGAAGGCGACGTGAAAGATTTTGCCATGGTGGTTCCTGTGCCCGTTGTGCTGAAAGAAGGCGACGTGCGTGTGAAAGAACGGAACATCTTCGACAAGTTCGATTCATACTCCGGTCCGCGGCTGGTTTCGTATTATGACCGGAATCCCTGTAATGTTTATCGCGACAGTTATAAGAAAAGCCGTTCAGCTTACGGTGGCGCTCCTTCTGTTGCAACAAAAGAAAAACAGGAGTCGGTGAATTCCGTTAACTACCAGGTAACCATCGAAGCGAAATATTCGGTGGGCGAATACGATATTCTCATTCTCTCGGCGGAAGAGTCGGGCGGGCTGGAGCGCTGGCTGAACGACAACGGGTATAAAATTCCGAAGGGCGCGAAAGAAGTGCTCGATCCGTACATCAAAAGCAACCTGAAATTTTTTGTCGTTAAAGTGAATCTCGGTGAGCTTGAAAAAACCGGCGGGAAAAACCTGCGCCCGATCCAGATCAGCTACAAATCGCCGAAGTTCATGCTCCCGATCCGTCTCGGCATGGCGAATGCTTCGGGCCCGCAGGATATGATCGTGTACGCGCTTTCACCGACCGGGCGTATTGAAGTGACCAATTACCGCACCGTGGAAATGGCCACGAGCAAAAATGTACCGCTGTTCATCAAGGACAAATTCGGAAAATTTTACAAAGATCTGTACGATAAAGCCTGGGCACGTGAAGGTAAAAACGTGGCTTTCCTGGAATATGCCTGGAACGTGAGTTCCTTTACCCAGGTGAAATGCGATCCCTGCGTGGGACCTCCTCCCATCGATACGGACCTGCTCGCCGCCGGCGCCGACTGGCTGCAGAATTCGACGGCGGGAACGCAAAATACCTGCTATTTCACCCGTCTTCACCTGACGTATGACCGCAGCACTTTTCCGCAGGATTTGATGCTTCAAGAAACGCCGAACAAAACGAATTTCCAGGCGCGGTACATCATCACGAACCCGGCCTGGGGAGATTTCAAATGTCCTGCCGGGCAGAAATACCTGATCGCGCTGAAAACAAAACGCCGCGACGAGTTGCAGAATCTCGCGCAGCTTACCGGCTGGGATATCAAGCAATACAAAAGTTATCCCCGCGAATTCGACAAGCACCTGATCCTCGAAGAAAAGAAAACGAAACAGGGCGGATTTTTTCCGTCGCTCTCCGGAGATGAAAATGCGACCGGTTTTTCAACCATTTTAATTTCCCTGCTGAGCCTCGCCGCAGTACTGTTCGCACTGACCCGCCGGCCGATTCATATAAATAAATAATCCTGTAGGGGCGATTCTCAGAATCGCCCCTACGAAAAATCGTCCTATGAAACAGATTCTCCTCCTGGCCGGCCTTCTCGCATCGATGAACGCGATGGCTTTCTGCGGCTTCTACGTGGCGAAAGCCGATGCGAAGCTGTTCAACAAAACTTCCGAAGTGATCATCGTGCGTAACGGTGAAAAAACCACCATCACCATGTCGAGCGATTTCCAGGGCGAGGTGAAAGACTTCGCGATGGTGGTCCCTGTGCCGGTAGTGCTTCAGAAAGAGCAGGTGAAAATTATTGAACACGCCCTGTTCCGGAAAATGGACGATTATTCCGGTCCGCGGCTGGTTTCGTATAATGATGAAGATCCTTGTTATGTTCCACCTACCTATAATCACAGGGAAGGTGATATGGTGTTTTGTTCGGCTAGCGGTGCAAGTATGACCCTGGGCGCTTTTTCTTCGGTGAACCAGGTAGTTAAAATCGAAGCGAAATATTCGGTGGGCGAATATGATATTCTCGTTTTGTCTTCGAAAGAATCGGGCGCACTCGAAACCTGGCTGATCCAGAATGGCTATAAAATTCCGGAAGGCGCGAAAGAAGTACTCGATCCCTACATCAAAAGCAATATGAAATTTTTCGTGGTGAAAGCGAATTCCGACGAGATGAAGCGGCTGAAGACGGATAAACTTCGCCCGATTCAGATCAGTTTTAATTCGCCGAAGTTCATGCTGCCGATCCGTCTCGGCATGGCCAATGCTACCGATGCGCAGGATATGGTGGTGTATGCGTTTTCGAAAGTCGGGCGCATCGAAGTAACGAATTACCGCACGGTGGAAATGCCCACCGGGCAAAACGTTCCGCTTTTTGTAGAACAGAAATTCGGGCCGTTTTACAAAGACCTGTACACGCGCACGTATAAAAAAGAAGGCAAGAATGCCGTGATGCTCGAATATGCCTGGGACATCAGTGGCAGCGTTTCGCAGTTCTGCGATCCGTGCGTCGGCCCGCCGCCTATGCTGCAGGACCTGATGACGCTCGGCGTGGACTGGGTGGAACAATATCATGGCGGTTATTCGGGACAGATTTATTTCACGCGCCTGCATACGACATACGATCGCGCGCATTTCCCGCAGGACCTTATGTTCCAGGAAACGCCGAACAAAACGAATTACCAGGCGCGTTATGTTTTGCATCGTCCCGCCAGCAGCAGTTTTGATTGCGAGAAAGCAAGCACGTACCTCGCCGGCTTGCAGAAACGCCGCCAGGAAGAACTGAAAAACATGCACGATCTCGCGGGCTGGGACATGGCGCAGTATGCCGACTATCCCGCGGAATTCAACCAGTACATCAAAAAGACCCCGAATAAAACCACGAAGCAGGGAAGTTTCCTGCCGGACATTACCCGCGAAAATTTTCCGCTGGTACTGCTTTCGCTGATCAGTCTCGCCGCAGTGATCTTCACACTCACCCGCCGGCCAAAACATATAAAAACGTAAACGTAAGGGCGACGCACTGCGTCGCCCGATTGAACCGTAATCCCATGAAACACACACTCCTTTTGGCCGGCCTTCTCGCATCGATGAACGCGATGGCAAAACCACGATCACCATGTCGAGCGATTTCGAAGGTGAAGTGAAAGACTTCGCGATGGTGGTTCCTGTTCCCGTGGTACTGAAAAAAGAACAGGTAAAAGTGATCGAGTCTTCCCTGTTCCGGAAATTCGACGACTATTCCGGTCCGCGGCTGGCTTCGTATTACGATGAAGATCCCTGCCAGCCGCCATATGTTTATACCTGGGGCGGGATGGCCAGCGGGGGAACAACCTACACGACTATCGTAACGGATTCGAACGGAGCTTCCGCCAATTACCAGGTGAAGATCGAGGCGAAATATTCCGTGGGCGAATACGATATTCTCGTGCTTTCCGCGCAGGAATCGTCCGGGTTGGAGCGCTGGCTGATCGATAACGGCTATAAAATTCCCGAAGGCGCCAAAGAAGTGCTCGATCCGTACATCAAAAGCAACCTGAAATTTTTTGTGGTGAAAGCGAATACCGACGAGATGAAGCGACTCGGTACAGACAAACTTCGCCCGATCCAGATCAGTTTTAATTCGCCGAAATTTATGCTGCCGATCCGCCTCGGTATGGCGAATGCCACTTCTGCGCAGGATATGATCATTTACGCTTTTACCAAATCAGGGCGGATCGAGACGACGAATTACAGTACGGTGAAAATGCCGACGAATAAAAACGTGCCGCTTTTTGTGAAAGATAAATTCGGGAAATTTTACAAATCCGTTTTCACACGCAGCTATAAGCGTAACGGTAAAAAATCCGTGTTCCTCGAGTATGCCTGGGATATCAGCGGCGCCGTTACGCAGTTCTGCGATCCCTGCGTGGGTGATCCGCCGATGCTGCAGGACCTGGCGAATGCCGGTGTGGACTGGGTGCAGCAATATCACGGCGGGTATGAAGGAAACGTGTTTTTTACGCGCCTGCATGTCAGTTACGATCGCGCGAACTTTCCGCAGGATTTACAATTCCAGGAAACGCCGAACAAAGAAAATTACCAGGCGCGTTACGTGATCCATTATCCGCCCGACAGCAAATTCGATTGTAAAAAATCGAATTCGTATCTCGTAGAACTGCAGCGCCGCCGGCAGGAAGAGTTGAACAACCTGGTGGCGCTTACCGGCTGGGATGTGGCACAGTATGCGAACTATCCTTCGGAATACAATAAGCATATCAAAGCCGGAGAACAGCATAACGTCAAGGGAAGCAGTATCATCCCGATGGGCGAAAACGGATCGGAAAATTTCGGTACCCTGTTACTTTGCCTGATCAGTCTCGGCGCAGTGATTTTTACACTCACCCGCCGACCGGCCGTTAAAAAGTCTTGAACGTTGAACATGTATGGGCGACGCATTGCGTCGCCCATACGAAAGACCCTACTATGAAACAGATTCTCCTTTTGGCCGGCCTTCTCGCATCGATGAACGCGATGGCCTTCTGCGGTTTCTACGTGGCGAAAGCCGACGCGAAGCTGTTCAACAAAACTTCCGAAGTGATCCTCGTGCGCAACGGGGAAAAAACCACGATCACCATGTCGAGCGATTTCGAAGGTGAAGTGAAAGACTTCGCGATGGT
>VBWE01000036.1 GCA_006218065.1 Bacteroidota bacterium | reverse complement strand
GTCCGTAACGGCTGCTCAGGTGCAGGAGATGGCGAAAGACGTTTTCCGCCGCAGCAACTGTTCTTCTCTCTTTTACAAATCGGCTACCACAGAAACCGCACAGGCATGAGCCTCAACCGCAGCATACAGCCGGAATTCCGGCAGATCGAAGAAGTAAACGTTCCCCGCGCCAAGCGCGTGAATCTGTCCAACGGCATCCCGGTCTGGATGCTCAACGCGGGCACGCAGGAACTCGCACGTATCGAATTCCTGTTTTGCGCCGGTACCCGCGACCAGGCGCAGCCGCTGCAGGCCACCGCGGCAAACGATATGCTCGACGAAGGAACGAAATCGCGGACCGCGCAGGAGATCGCGGAAACGCTCGATTTTTTCGGCGCGTTCATCGAATCGGAAGTGCAGCAGGATTACGCTTCGTTCACGCTTTTTACGCTGAACAAACACCTCGGTTCCACCCTTGCCGTAGTGGAAGACATCCTGAAGAACGCGGCTTTCCCGGAAAACGAATTCCATATTTACATCAGCAACCGCAAACAAAAGTTCCTCGTCGATTCGGAAAAAGTGGGCACCGTTGCCCGCCGGGAATTCAGCCCGCTGCTTTTCGGTGAAACGCATCCCTACGGCGGAAAAGCGACGCTCGAAGATTTCGACAAGCTGAACTGCGGCACGCTCGCGGACTTTCATAAAAAGTATTACACCTCGCGGCGGGCGAGTATCGTGATCTCGGGCAAGGTGGACGAGTCGCATATCGCCATGCTGGAAAAACATTTCGGCGGAACGGACTGGGCCGGGGCTGAAATTCCGAAAGAAAAAATAGCCGTTTCACAAAGTCACAAACAGCGCGAGCATACGATTGTAAAAGACGGCGCGATCCAGTCGGCTATCCGCATGGGACGCGTGCTTTTCAACAAAACGCATGCGGATTACCACGGCATCAACATGCTGAATACCGTGCTGGGCGGGTATTTCGCTTCGCGGCTCAATGCCAATATCCGCGAGGACAAAGGATTTACTTACGGCATCGGCTCGGGCCTCGTTTCCCTCTGGGACGCCGGTTACATGGTGATCGCCACGGAGGTGGGCGCGGATGTCTGCACCGCTGCGTTGAACGAGATCTACGTGGAAATGGCGCGCCTGCAAACCGAACTGATTTCCGAAAGCGAACTCGACCTGGTGCGCAACTACATGGCCGGTACTTTCCTCCGGAGTACCGACGGCCCCTTCGCGCTGGCCGACCGGCTCAAAGGACTGATCGGCTACGGTTTGGATTACGAGTATTATAACCGCTATATGAAAACCATCCGCACTACCTCCGCGGAAGATTTACGCGAACTCGCCCGCAAGTACCTGGACAAGGAAGATTTTGTGGAACTGGTTGTTGGAAAAAGATAAAACGTTTAAACGTTAGCTGTTTTCGCCGTTTTCCTTTTCAGGATCAGTGCGCTGATGACTGCGATGACCAGCCCGATCGGGAGCACTTCCATGTACGTGAGCAGGATTACAAAAAGAGGATTCTTGTACATCTCCTTATAGCCGGCAAATTCTTCCGTCTGCTTTGCGATATCCGCCGCGCTGGCCCCGGCCGCTTTCGCCGAATCGAGCATGTACGCCACGTATTTGTCCATAAAATCAGGAACAAAGCAGTAATAATCGATCAGCCAGGCGCCCACATAAAACGTGGAAGCGATGAGCGAAATATACAGGCCGATCCGGAAAGCCTTGCCGAAGCTCACAACGCCGTTGTTGTATTTATCGCGGAAGTTTTTGATGCCGACGAAAGTGAAAGAAAAAGCGAGGATCATGGCTGCGTAGCCGTAGATCATGCCGTTTTCAAAATTCATCCCGTCGTAGCACAGGCCGACCATGACGAGCATCCAGGTGGCGAGGATCAGGCCGGAAGCCAATCCGAAAATAAGTACGTTCTTTCTCATAGGTGTAAAATGGTTTTGGTTATCAGGCCGCAAAGTTGGAGCAGAACCGGCCGGATTCCTTCACACTTTCGGGTGATTTTTGGTAAAAAAAAGCCTTTCATACTTAAGCATTAATCTTCTTCAGGCAATGATATTCAGTCGTTTAGCTTTTTCAACGGCCTGCGTCCGGCGTTTGGCCTCCAGCTTCTCGAAAATTTTCGAGGAATGCGTTTTCACCGTGTTCAGCGAAACGAATAAACGGGAAGCGATCTCCTGGTTGCTGCATCCTTCGGACATCAGTTGAAGTACTTCGAGTTCGCGTTTACTTAAACCGATGCGGCCGATCTCCGCTTCGTTCGGCTGGAAGTGGGCGGTATTGTTAACGTAAACTTTCTGTTCCACGATAACGGTATTCACTTTCGGCCGGGCCAGTTTCAGCGCCAGCCAGATTCCCAGCCCGGTAAAAAACACCGCGATGGCGCCTACATAAATTTCGAAGGAGTGATCGATGATGACGAAACGCAGTTCGAGCCATTTGAGCACGAAGAGCAAAACGGCCATGGCCCCGCCATAAAGGAGGACTATTTTATTCCTGGTTATAAAGGTGCGGAACATGGATGCTGCAAGATACCAAATTGACGTATTTCCGGTTCGCTACCACGCGCCTGCATACTGCAGCGTTTCCCCGGATGTACTTTTCAGGTATTCAAACTTCAGCCTGGCGATCTGTCGGATATGCAGATGATCGTGCGCCAGCCAGTTTGCCAGGAACATTTTTGCCGGCATCGGGCCAAATTTCGGATGGATATGTGCGTTGTGCCAGGCGGGATCCGTGAGCGAGCGAAGCCAGGAAACGGAAGCGCTGCGTTCTTCAAGAAATTTTTCCAGCATCTGCCCGTAATCCTGCTGCATATAATTCCTAGACTGTACCCAGCCCACGGGATCGATCGGGGAAAGCGGGAGTCCGGGTGTTTCCAGTACATGCTTCGTGCGCGCCCGGAAATCCTCCCGCTCCTCATCATACAAATGACAAACGATTTCCTGCAGGTTCCAGCTTTCGGGATTGCTGCGCCATTCGTGCATCTCTTTTCCGATGCCGGACAACAGTCCTGAAAATACCTGCCGGTTGGCGGCAAGTTCGCTGATGATTTTTTCGGAATTCATGCTTCGGTTATTTCCGGCTAATTTCCGGAAAATCTACCAAAACGGATTTTTGTAACTTCCTTTATCCGCATGCATGATCACCACGCGGAAGCCTACATAGGGAGAGCCGCCGCGTTTCTGGAATTCGCCCAGCATTTCCTGGTATTCTTCGCGGCTTTTCCAGCAGGATCCCATGATCACCGTTTTGCCGGCCGGGTCCTGGATAATTTCCGAAACATGCCCTGCTTTGTTCAGGTTGGCGATCCGTTTTACGCCGATGGAATCGCCGGCGGGTGCGCTGTAACGCAAACCCTGTTCGAAAATCCGCAGTACGTCTTCTTCGCTCATTTTATAACGGTTCACCGCGAAAAGCGCATCCATCGCGGTAGCCTGGCTCCGGTCAACGGTTTTTACTTTGACGAGCCGCTTTAAAAACGTTTTATCCACCAGCCCGTTTTTCGGATCGTAAATGGTATTGTAACCGCTGCAGTCGGGGACTTCGGCATAGCCGGTTTTGGCGGCGTAAATCCATTCGTAATCGTAAGGCAGCCGGACTTTCAACTGCCGCGCTTTGGGATTCCGGGCTTTCAGGAAATCGTTCAGTTGTTTTTCGAGCCAGCTGCAATACAGCGCAACGCCTTCGCGGCTGATATTCACTGCCGGGAAATCGCTGTACCGGTTATCCGAACCGTATGCTTCGGCCAGTTTCGCACAGTTGTAATCGTTCCAGTTTTCGGCGTGCATCGCGGCGAGATTGTAATCGTCCATCCTTCCGTTTTTCACCAGGTCGGCGAGAAAGATGCGGTACTCCAGGTTGGTAACGGCATAATTGCGGATCACGAATGCATCCACCGGGAGCGATTTGCCGCTGTATTTCACTTTGCCTTCTTCAATGCGCGTGTACAGGTTTTCATCGATGCCGGATATTTTTTCCAGCAGGTTGTTTTTCAGCCGGGCATACCGTTCGAATTCCTCTTCGGAGAAAAGCGGGTTGCTCGCCGGTCCCGCGCTGCCGCCTGAAAACGGCGCAAGCGGGGCAGGGAAGGGCGGAAGCGGGTTTTCCGGGAAACCGGGCGGCAGCGCGGTTGTGCGCACACTTGCGGGAACCGCCTTCCCCGTTTCAAAAGAGGAAGGCGGTGTATCCGCTGAATCGCCCGGTGACATGATCCGATCATTTTCTTTTAATGCTGTTGCCGCGGTTTCCTGTTTTTCATTTCCGTCTTTTCCGAAAAACCAAATGCCGCCCGTTGTCAGTCCTACAGCCAGGAGCAGCGACAGGAATAGTTTCCAGCCCGAGCCGCCTTTGTTTTTCCCTGCGAGGCGGTCGAGCAGGTTGCGTTCTTTTTTCGCGTCGATGGTTACGGCGTACTGCTGCCCGAAAACAAAACCGGCCGCAAGCATATCCGCTTCCGCAGCATTTTCTTCCAGGAAAAAACCGTTCAGGAACAGGTCCAGTTTCGATTCGTCGATCTGTTCAGGTTTGTTCATGCTGTTTTTTTTCGAGACAGGTATTCGTTTTCTCCGTGACGGTTTTTTTCAGGCGGAGGTGATATACTTTAAGTTGTTCTGCCGGCCGGTCCACGTACGGCGCAATACTTTCGTACGGATAATCCTGCGCGCGCATCAGCAAAACGATCCGCTGCCAGTCCTGCAATGCATGCAGAACCTGCTGCAGGCACTTCATCAGCGGGCTGCGCGTATTTTTTTCGCCGGAACTTTCCGTGCGGTCGGCATAGGTTTTTTCATCCTTCTCCAGCAGTTCCACCATTTCCACGCCTTTGTTTTTTTCGTCGCGGTAATGGTTACGCAGGTAATTGGTAAAAATCCGGAACACGAAACCGGTAAAACGGTTTTCATCTTCAAACGTATAATTGCCTGCGGAGCTGATCACTTTGTAAAGCGTTTTGTAGATAAGTTCCCAGGCGTCGTCTTCATTGATTTTCCATTGCGATACCGCATACCCGTACAGTTTTTTCCCATAACGATCGTAAAGCCATGCGATCGCTTCGGTTTTATCCGTTTTTATTTTGGTTACAATGTCAAACATCTGTGCATGGACACGCTATCGCGGAGATATTTGTGCCGTTTGCTAAGATACCATATACATACCGTTTACAGTTTACGGTTTACCGTTTGCAGTTTTGGTATTACGGGGATGTCAACGGTAAACTGTAAACCGACCGATTCCGCATCCGATGACGATTGATGTATAACATTATCAGAACTTGGCATGCGACTTCATCTTGTACCCCTTGCGGGTTGCAGAGGTATTGATGATGTTGTACACCTTCGCGTTGAACGAATTGTCCACGTCTTCTTTTTTCATCGCGGCGAGTTCTTTGTTGATGTGCTCCTGGCGCTTGGCAAGCAGCGTAGTCAGTGTTTTCTGGATCGAATCGCGTTCGGCGATCTGCTGCGCAACCCAGGCTTCGCGTTTGTCTTTTTCGATTTTGGCAAGGGCTTCGGGCAGTTCTTTTTCTTTCACGTCTTCCAGTTTGACCTTCTTCGTGGAAATCATGTGCAGGAGTTCGCCTGTGCCGTAATAGTTGCCCACGTTGGTTGAGTTCGCCAGGTTGTAATCACAGCGGCGTGCGCTTTCGGCTTCTGTGATCACTTTCAGTTTGTCGGCTTCTTCCATTTTGGAAATACTGGCGACTTTCACCTCCGGGGTACGGCAGTAATACCGTTTCTGGTCGAGCTGTTCCGAAAGTTTTTTGATCTCGGCATCATACGGGCTGTGTACTTCGAAATTGCGCACGGCCATATCGGTTTGTATGAATTCGCCGCCGGTTTTCGATGCGATTTCCTGCCAGATCATCCGCGCTTCGCTGTTCCCGCCCATCAGGATGGTATTGATCACGATGTCTTTTTTCTTCGCCCGCTCACAGATCTCCGGGTATTTCGTCTCGTCGTAATTCATGTGCGGCGGACAATCACCGACGAGGAAAATGTACTTCAGCACAGTAGTATCCTGCGACCATTTCATATCGTGCACGGCATCGTACAGCGCTTTGTTCACGCTTTCGGGCGTATCGCCTCCCTGGTCGGCTTTCATGGCGATCAGTTCCGTGTAAAGCCCGTCGAGGTTGACGGTCAGCGGCGTGACTTTGGTAACGAAGGCATCACCCCTGTCGCGGTAATACACCATGCCCATGGTGATGTCGGGCGCAGAATCGGCTGCGGCGATACTGCCGGCGATGCTCCATATTTTTTCCTTGGCTGCAGCGATCAGCCCGCTCATGCTGCCTGTGGCGTCGAGGCAGAACACGATCTGTACCTTCAGTTTTCCGACGGAAGCTCCAGCCTTGCCGTGAAATAGCGACAGCATGACAGTCAGCAGTACGGTTGCGGTAATCCGGATTTTGTTTTTCATAGCGTACAGGTTTTACGGGTTTGTGCAGAAACAAATTACCAATCTGCGTACCACAATCGCGAGCCAAAATTTGTTAGCGACTGTTTAAAATCCATAAACAGGCTCTCAGAATGACGGACAGGAAATCGTTTTGAACCGGCTGGCCTTGTGCGATTTCACATTGATGCGCAGGGTTTCGCGGTCCATCTTTTTCATGCCTTCGATCAGGTTTTCGTATTCGATCAGTTTCTTCTCGAAATCGCGCAGGAACAGGTTTTCTCCTGATTTCTTGAAATGATTGCCAAGCAGGTTGATCGCTTCGCGCACTTTCGCTTTGCCCTGGTCGAAGTTTTCCCTGTCGCAGAGGTGTACGGCTTCCTCGTACATCTCGGCCGTTACTTCGAGCACGTATCCTTCGCTGGCGGATCGGTTGTAGCCGCTGTCCATTTCTTTGTCATCGGCCGCTTTCCTGATTTCCGTCGTGCGGTTGTCGGCGACCGGTGCGGACGGATTTTTATTCGAATTGTCGTACGTCAGCGCGCAGGAAATGTGGAGCGGCGCCTTGAGTTTGTTTTTGGCTTTGAAGCAGATCAGTACGGATTTCTGCTCTTTCGCGAAGATGTCGTTGAAACTGATCTCGAGCGTATTGCCTTTCAGCGAACTGTTGTACGCGTAGGTGCGTTCGTAGCTAAGTTCATCGGCAGGAAAAGTGATCGTGAGTTTCGTATTCTTGGCAACCACCTGCGAGATGCCCTGCAGTTCTTCGGCGAAAATGCCCGGCATGGTTTCCGGCGACTGTATGAAGTAATATTTTCCGCCGCCCTGCATGGCTATTTTCGCCATGAGATCTTCATTATAATCAGCGCCCACGCCGAACGTGGAAATGGAAATCCGGTCCTTTTCAAAATAATCGCGCGTGATATTGCTCAGCTGAACCGGGTCGCTGATGCCTACGTTGGCCAGCCCGTCCGACAGCAGCAGCACACGGTTGATCATGTCGCCGCCGGCTAATTTTTTCGCAGTCCGGGCCAGTTCGAAACCTTTACGGATACCGCCTTCCAGGTTCGTCGAGCCGGTGGAAATAATTTTGTCGATTCTTTCCAGCAGCTTCTTTTTATCCTCCACGCGCTGCGGTTCGAGGAAAACTTCCACGTTGGTATCGTACAAAACGATGGACAGGATATCCTGGTTGTCGAGCTGGTTCACCAAGTATTTCACCGCTTCGCGGGTGTACGCCAGTTTCTGTCCTTCCATCGATCCGCTCCGGTCGATCACCACGGAAATATTGAGCGGCATGCGTTTCGTTACCGCGGCATTATCGCGCTCGGTGCCCTGCAGGTGAATGTAGTAGTAGACCTCGTTCGTTTTGTCGTTGAAAAAATTGTTCACCGGTTCGGCCCGGAAATACAGCGAGCCGTTTGCCGTGAGCTCGCCGTGGTGCTTGTCCTGCGCGGTGCCGGTGATGCAGAAAACCAGTGCAGCCAGCATAAGAGAAAGGATTTTGTGTTTCATGACCGTGATTTTTTTGGTTTGTTTTTCAGTTGTTCTTCTATTTCCTTTTGTTTCTGTTTCAGCTCGTTTTGCTTTTGGATTTGTTTCGGATCGGGTTTCCGTTCCAGGTCGATGCTGATCCGCGGCATATTGAACTGCAGGTTGAAACTGATCCCGAAACTCATCGTGTTCAGTTTCACGCCGTCGCTCTTGAAAAATCCGCTGCCGATGCCGATGAACGGATCGAGCCCGAGGAAAAGGCTCCTCTTCCTGTTGCCCAGCATGTTGGTAATATAAAGCAGCAGGGAATGGCGGAAAGGCTGGCTGTCGTCGCGGTAATCCGCAGCGAATGAACTCTGCTCCGCGCCGCCCAGCAAGCTGATTTCCGCCCGTGTTCCGCCAAGTACACAAGGAACGTATGACAGGCGGATCCCGCTGTTTCCGTTCGTTCTCCTGGCAAAACTATAGTAGAACGAAGCAGGAAAAGTCCAGTAATCGTTGCGCTGCGTTACCGCAGCAAGTCCGTAAGTATTGGTCTCCGGGAAAATGCCCTGCGTTTCTTTCTGAAACCCGATCCGTGTAAGCCCGAGCCCGAACGAAAGGGAACTGGAACGCGTAAGCGGGATGCTGTAATTCAGACCGAAATAATTCCCGTTCCGGAAATCGAGGTTTTCATAAAAGCCGTTCACCAGCCTGCCGGAATACCCGGCGCGGATCATGATGGGCGAATAATCGAGGCGGATAAAATTTCCGGTGGCTTCTGCCGGGAAGAGCAGGAGCAGAAGCGGGAAGAATAAAAGGACTGTTTTTCGGAGCATGGTAACCTGTGTTGCTGGACATACAACACAAACAGGTTACAACCGGGTGGATTAGTGGTTTAAACTATTGATTTACAGTGTGTTTTTAGGTCGGGTTGCCTGTGCGAAGATTTTTTTTAATATCTTTGGTTAATTGGCCAAATTGCATGTTATGCTGAAAAAAGTTTCAGCGCTTTTCGTAGTTGCGTTTCTCTTGTCTGTCAATGCGATAGCCTCGCATTTGATGGGCGGTGAAATTACCTGGACCTGCCAGGGCAGCGGGCAGTTTATATTTAAAATGAAACTGTATCGCGACTGCAACGGCATTCCCGGGCCGGCTTCGGCCACACTTAACGTTTTCAACCATCCTACGATTACCCAGATCGCGATGAACCTGCTTTCGCAGAGCGATATTTCGCCGGTCTGCAACGGTTCGGGACCTACCATTACCTGCGCCACGCCGAACGGGAACCCGGGTGCGGTGGAAGAATTCGTGTACGAATCGGCGCCCACACCCATTTCCGGCGTACCGCCCGCTGCCGGGTGGATATTCGCTTATACGAACTGTTGCCGGAATGCCAGCGTAACCAACCTGGTCAATCCTGCTTCGCTCGGTTTTACCCTGCGCGCGGTGATGTACCCGTTCAGCGGGCAGAACACCAATCCCTGCTACGACAATTCGCCCGAATTCCTCGAAAGCCCGAAAACGATCATTTGTACCAGCTACCCGTTCACCTACAACCACAACGCGGTGGATGCGGAACTGGATTCCCTGGCGTACAGCTGGGCCGAGCCACTCGACCAACTGACTGTCGGGAACCCGTTCAATCCGCCGGTAAACCCCGCTTTCTGCGGTTTTGCCGCAGGATACTCGTTCACCAGCCCGTTGCCCGGAACAACGTTCGATCCGAACAACGTGCCGGCAACCATCAACCCGAACACGGGCGAAATTTCCTACACCTCGTTCACTCCCGGCAATTTCGTAACGGTGGTGAAAGTGGAAGCCTGGAAATGCGGGCAGAAAGTAGCGGAGATTTTCCGCGAAATCCAGGTAGTTCTGCTGGCCTGCGGAAGCAATTCGCCGCCCACGGTTACCGCACCTTTCCAGAACCAGCTCGGACAATATGTTCTCTTTGCCGATACGGTATTTGCCGGGCAGCTCGTAACATTCTCCATGCAGGCCACCGATTTCCAGTTCCTGCCCAACGGGAATCCGCAAACGCTTACGATGAACGCCACGGGCAACCAGTTCGGAACAGGATTCACGAATACCAGTTCGGGTTGCGTCAATCCGCCCTGCGCCACGCTCAACCCGCCGCCGCCTGTTACCGCGCCTTTCGGCGTATCCACGAATTTCAGCTGGCAAACGGATTGCAACCATATCTCATACACGAACGGCTGCGGCATTCAATCGAATACGTACAACTTCGTCATCCGCACGCAGGATGATTATTGTCCCGCGCCTGCGCTGAATATTGCAACCATTTCAATCACCGTATTGCCGCTGCCTGTAGTGACTTCGCCGGAAATACATTGCCTTGCGGTTGCGCCCAACGGCGATGTAACGCTTACGTGGGAACAGGCCATCGATACGGCCGGCACGTTCAACAGCTATCATATTTTCTCATCCACCAGTCCCGGCGGACCTTTCACCGTAGTCGATTCCATTTTTAATATCGCCACGACCAGTTACACGCACGTCGGCGCAGGTGCAAACGGCGGCCCGGTGTATTACCTGCTCCAGGCGCGTTCGGGCTGCAACGGGGCCATGTACATGCCTCCGGCCGATACGATGAGTACCATTTTCCTCACCGTGGCGAATAACGGCAACGGAACAGCGGGACTGACCTGGAATAACATCAGCACACCGCCGCCGGTCTCGCAGTTCGCCTGGTTCCGCGTATGGCGCGAATATCCCGCAGGAAACTGGGTGCTGATCGATTCGACGCAGGCGCTCAGCTATACCGATACGATCAGCGTATGCAACAGCCTGGTGTATTACCGCATCGAAATCGGTGATTCGCTCGGTTGCGTTTCCGTTTCCAATGTAGACAGCAAACTGTTTATCGATAACATTATCCCGGTTACGCCGGCCATCGACACGGTAACGGTGAACGCCAACAATGACGCCCTGCTCGGCTGGTCGACCGGCATTTCGCAGGATGTGATCGGTTACGTGATTTACCAGAACATCAACGGCGTGTGGACAGCCATCGACACGGTTTGGGGATTCAACAATACGACGTACACGAATCTTATTTCCAATGCCGGGCAGATGAGCGAGCAATATTCCATCGTGGCATTCGACAGTTGCGGAAACGTAAGCCAGTTTAGCCCGGTGCACAATTCGATGTACCTCACATATCAACTGGACGTATGCAATGCGAGCGTGAACCTGGCCTGGAACAGTTATATCAACATGATGCCCGGCCTGGGCGGATACAATATTTACGCGAGCCTGAACGGCGGTAATTTCATACTCGTCGGATCAACGCCGGCAAACGATACGACTTATACCGAGCCGAACCTGCAGCAGTTTGCGAACTATTGTTTTTACATCCAGGCGTACAATACCACGAATACGCAAACAGCTTCCTCGAACGAGATCTGCGTATTTGCCAACGTGCCGCAGCAGCCGGTATTCAATTACCTGAACGTAGCGACCGTAGGCGGGGAGAACGTCGTGAAAATTGAAACCTATGTGGACATCGCCGCGGATGTAATCCGTTACGACGTGTACCGCGCCGATCAGCTCACCGGTCCGTTTTCGCTGATCGGCAACGTTCCCGCAGCGGGACAAACTATTGTTACCTATTGGGATTACACGCCGCAGACTTCGCAGCAGAGCTATTACTACAAAGTAACCGCGGTTGACAGCTGCGGCAACGATGCGATGAGTTCGAATATCGGCCGCACGATTTTCCTGGCTGCTGAAGCAAACCAGGATATCACCAATACGCTCAGTTGGAACGATTACGAATTGTGGATGGGGCAGGTGAGCAGCTACAATATTTACCGGCAGGTGGATGGCGGACTGGTACAGCAGGTCGCTACAATCCCGTATTCCGGCGCGGGGCAAAACGTTTTCACGGATGATGTTTCGGCGTACATCCACTTCCTCGGCAAATTCACCTATTACATCGAAGCGGTGGAAGGTCTCGGTAACCCGTATGCATTTACGGATACCAGTTATTCAAACGTCGCGGAAGTCGTGCAGGAGCACCTGCTTTATATTCCGAATGCTTTTGCGCCGAAAGGAATCAACAACGTCTTTTTGCCTTCCACGGGTTTTATCGACATCAGCGAGTATAAACTGTCGATCTTCAACCGCTGGGGTGAAATGATTTTCGAAACGGATGATCCGAGCCTGGGCTGGAACGGCCGCTACAAGGGCGAACTCAGCCCGAAGGACGTGTACGTGTACCTGCTCACGATCAAAACATCCAGGGGCCAGTACATCGACCGCAAAGGAACAGTGACGCTGATCCGCTGAAAAACAAATTCTATCGGGAAGTATGAATACGGTACTCTTTTCTTTTAAGCGCCCCTTCAAATAATAATTTTTCGGTTTTGCTCTGCGGATGAACCGGCGGAACTTTTACCGGCCGCGCCTGGTCATCAATCGCCACGAAAGTAAAAAAGGCTTCATTGATCAGTTGTGATTCGCTGCTCGTGATTTTTTTAGACCAGGCCTGCACAAAAATTTCCATCGAAGTGGAAAAGGCGCGGGTTATTTTGGCTTTGATGGAAATCACATCCCCGATTCGTGCAGGAAGTTTAAACTTGACTTCATCTATAGAAGCAGTAACACAGATCGTACCTGCATGACTTTGTGCGCAAACTGCCGATCCGATGTCCATCCACTGCATCAGCCGTCCGCCCTGCAGAAATCCCATCGGGTTGGTATCATTCGGGCAAACGACTTCGGTCATGATCGTTTCGGAATCACCCGGTTTTTTCAATCGCTTCATGCACGAATGTATCGATCGCATTGCTGTTTGTCCAATGACCAGGATCATGAACGGAACGTGCTGATATGCAAAAACAAGGGTATGTTATTCCCTCAGGACAATTTAACGCTCAATGTCAAATACACTTCCGATAGCTGTCGAGAGTACAATTATCAACCTGCCCGCCGCATCCGCCTGAGGCGGAGCAGGCCGGGTGAATCAGTCCGATGTGCATTGATTATTGGGCATTTGACGTTGAGCGTTTTGTCCTGATGATACAAGGATTAAAACAAAAGGCCGCTCCATCCTGCTACATAGATGAGCGGCCTTCCGGCTTTCAAACACAACTAACTTACTTCGCTTTCTTCACTTCTTTTGCGCACTTGCTGTAGTCGCAGTTTTTCGGGCAATCTTTCGGATCGCATTTTTTTCCGTCGACCACGCAGCTTTTCGGATCGCAGGGAGTGGCGCAGCAGGTTTTCGCTTTCGCCTTACCTTTTGTTTTGGTTCCTTTGTCGCCGCCGGCGAATGCGGTCATTGCCGTAAGCACCACGATGGATGCGCCGAGAATTAACTTTTTCATGTTTTTAGGTTTTGAGTTTATTGGTTGTCTGAATAATGCAAACATAGTTCCACATGCTGCGGGCTCTTGTTATCAACTGCCTATTGTCCTGTTAATGACATGTTAATGCCTGTTTATTCAGCCTTCCCCCGCTTAACTTTGTGTCATGAAAAAGCGGAAGCAGGCGATCCTGGCTGTACTGGCTTTATCGGCATTGCTCGGTTTGCTGACGATCCAGGTTTTCTGGACTTTCCATGCCGCCGAAACGCGCGAAGACCAGTTCAACCAGCGTGTATCGATGGTTATGGCGCGCACCACGGAAGAACTTTGCGAAAACCAGAGCATGTGCAGTTCCCTGGGCACCTGCTGCCTGGCCAGGGATTCGGATGAGTGCAGCCTCGAACTCGACAGCAGGCAGAAAGCGCTGGTGGATTCCCTGCTGAAATACTACATGAACTTTTATAAAATCGATCTCGATTACAATTTCAAGATCGTCCGCACCGATACACTCGCTGCGATTGCTTCCGGTAAATCGAAAGACGTTTTCTGCCAGGACCTTGCGGGCATGCAATTGCCCGGCAGTTACCAGCTGAGTATGCACCTGCCGGACAGTTCGCAATACATCCTTGCCGAAATGGGACCGATGTTCTTCGTTTCCGTACTGCTCATCCTGCTGCTGGTTGCGGTATTCGTGATGACGATGCGGACGCTCTCGAAAGAAAAAGCGGTACTGCAGCGGACCACGGACTTCGTGAACAATATGACGCACGAACTGAAAACGCCGCTGGCCAATATTTCGCTGGCTGCGTCGATGATCGGGCGGGATGACCTGGCGCCGGACAAGCGTAAAAAATACAACGCGATCATCCGCGATGAAAACGAAAAACTGAAGGAACAGGTCGAACGTTTGCTCAACCTGGCCGCGCTCGAACAAGGCAACCTGCCCAACGGAAAAATGCCCGTGAACATGTCGGAACTGGCGGGGGAATTGAAACACTGCATGGAAGCCCGCTTCGCGGAAGCCGGCGGAACCTTATCGCTGCACCTGCATGCGGAAAACGACAGCGTGTACGGCGATAAACTGCTGCTCGCGAATGCTGCGTCGAACCTGCTGGAGAACGCGCTGAAATATTCCGGCGAAAAACCGGCCGTGGAAATGAGCCTGCGCAGCGAAGGAAACTGGCTCCTGCTAACGGTTTCGGACCAGGGGCCGGGGATTGCGGAAAAAGACCAGGCGCTGATCTTCGAGCCGTTCTACCGGGTGACCGACGGCGACGTGCATAACGTAAAAGGATTCGGCCTCGGGCTTCCGTTCGTGAAAAAAATAGCGGAAATTCACGGTGGCAGCATCACCGTAAAAAGTACGCCGGGAAAAGGAAGCGTGTTTACCCTGAAGCTGCCGTTGATCGTATGAAGACAGCCAAGCCGCATATCCTGCTCGTGGAAGACGATCTCAACCTCGGTTACCTGCTGACCGATGTACTGGAACTGCATGACTTTACAGTCAAACTTTGCCGCGACGGGGAAAGCGGGATGAAAGCGTTCGAGACGAATCGTTTCGATCTCTGCCTGCTCGACGTGATGCTGCCCGTACAGGACGGTTTTACGCTGGCGAAAAAAATCAAGGCGCAGCAGGAAAATATCCCGGTCGTTTTTCTCACCGCCCGCTCGGTGAAAGACGATAAACTGAAAGGTTTCGACATCGGCGCCGACGATTATATCACCAAGCCGTTCGAAGAAGAAGAGCTGGTGGCACGGCTCCGCGCGGTTTTGCGGCGTGTGCCGAAAGCGCAGCATACTTCGGAAGAATCCGAGTTCGCGATCGGCCATTACCGGTTCGATCACGCCAACCAGTTGCTTATCCACGCTGCAGGCGAACGGCGGATCACCGAGCGCGAAAGCCAGGTGCTGCGCATGCTCTGCCTCAACCGCAACCGCATTTTAAAACGCAACGACCTGCTGAAATCCGTTTGGGGCGACGACGATTATTTTATGGGACGAAGTCTCGACGTATTTATCGCTAAACTGCGCAAGTACCTGAAAGACGATCCCGCAGTGAGTATTGAAAATGTACACGGTGTCGGGTTTATGCTGAAAACTGTTTAAAATTCCTCCGAAGACTGCTTTACAGAAAAGTCTTTTCGTACCTCGGAATAGATACTGTATAGTGGCAGCAGCAATGGCAGTAGCAGTAGCAGTTGACGCAGTGCGCTTCGCCTGTTCCTGAATTTTCCGGGAACATCGCTGTAATACCCAAACTGCCACTGCTGCTGCCGCTTAACGAGTGACTATTCCGACATTAACTATGCTTCGTTTGTAAAAGATACCCGGAGGAATTTTAAACTGACTCCCATAGTCGGCATAAAGCCAAATTTCGTACCTTTGCCCGAATTTTATCCAGAGCTAATAAAATTCACTATGGACAGCACTAAGCTCCTCGGCGAAGGCCTTACTTACGACGACGTATTACTCGTCCCGGCTTACTCCGAAATCCTTCCGCGCGAAGTCGATATCCGGACACGCTTTACACGCAACATCATCATCAACGCCCCGGTTGTGGCCGCCGCCATGGACACGGTTACCGAACACCGGCTCGCGATCGCCATCGCCCGCGAAGGCGGGATCGGTATCCTGCACAAAAACATGAGCATCGAAGCCCAGGCCGACCAGGTGCGTAAAGTAAAACGGTCGGAAAGCGGGATGATCATGGACCCGGTCGTGATGTCGGGAACAGATACCGTGGCCGACGCGCTTAAACTGATGCGGGAAAACAAGATCGGCGGAATTCCTGTTGTGGACAGCAGACACAAACTGATTGGTATCGTCACCAACCGCGACCTGCGTTTCGAAAAGAATATGAAACGCCTGGCGAAAGAAGTGATGACCAGCAAAAATATTATCACCACGCGGGTCGGCACCGATCTGAAAAAAGCGGAGCAGATTCTCCAGCAGCATAAAATCGAAAAACTTCCCGTGGTGGATGCGGACGGCAAACTGATCGGCCTGATCACCTACCGCGATATCATCAAGATCAAGGAACGTCCGACCGCGAGCAAGGACGACATGGGTCGCCTGCGCGTGGCTGCAGCCGTGGGCGTTACGCACGATACGATGGAACGTATCAGCGCACTGGTCAAAGCCGGCGTGGATGCAATTACGATCGACACTGCGCACGGGCATTCCAAAGGCGTGATCGACATGCTGAAACGCGTGAAAAAAGCGTACCCGAAACTCGACGTGATCGTCGGAAATGTCGGTACTGCCGAAGGCGCCCTCGCACTGGTAAAAGCCGGCGCCGACGCGGTGAAAGTAGGCATCGGCCCCGGCTCGATCTGCACCACGCGCGTGGTTGCAGGCGTGGGTGTTCCGCAGCTTACCGCCGTATATGAAGTCGCCAAAGCGCTCCGTAAAACCGGCGTTCCCGTAATCGCCGACGGCGGTATCCGGTATACCGGCGATATTCCGAAAGCCATTGCCGCCGGCGCCGATACGATCATGGCCGGTTCGCTTTTTGCCGGCGTGGAAGAATCGCCCGGGGAAACGATCATTTACGAAGGCCGTAAATTCAAATCATACCGCGGCATGGGTTCACTCGAAGCCATGCAGAAAGGTTCGAAAGACCGGTATTTCCAGGACGTGGAAGACGATATCAAAAAACTGGTACCGGAAGGTATTTCGGGACGCGTTCCGTTTAAAGGCACGCTTGCCGAAGTGATTTACCAGATGGTGGGCGGCCTGCGCGCGGGCATGGGCTACTGCGGTGCAAAAGATATCGCTGCACTGCAGAAAGCGAAATTCATCCGCATTACTTCCGCCGGCATCCGCGAAAGTCATCCGCACGATGTGATGATTACAAGGGAAGCGCCGAATTACAGCAGTCGGTAGTACGTCATCTTTCGACTATCGCTCAGGATGACAAGTCGGAGTGAATTGATGAATCAGCAGTCCTCTCTTAAATCCACCACCTTCACGCCGGGGTGGGTTTTCACGTCAAAACTGAAAACGGAATCGGGAACTTCTTCATTCGTTTTCATCGATTTGATGTTGTAGGTGGTTTTATTTCCACCGGAGTAGAGGGTAAGGCTCACTACCTGTTTTTTCGCTTTGTCGATCACCAGCGTGACTTTCTGTACTTTTTTGCCTTCCGGTTTCTGCGGGGTCAGCGTAAATACCTGGACATCCGTTCCGTTCCGTTTTTCTTCTTTGTCGAACGTGTAATTGTAGCCTTTTTCGTGGATCACGAAAATGTCGCTGATGGCGAAACCCTCTTTGGTCGTGGCTTTGGCGCAGTCGATCGTTACCTCGTTCTGCTTTTCACTATAGTTCCAGGATGATTTGGTATCGCTGATATATTCTTCAACAAAGTCTTTCGCTTTGCCCTGTTTGTCCTTGCCTTTTTGCTTCAGGGAGATTTTATATTTCTTGTCTTTGAGAACGATCTCGCCCTTTTCCGTCTTTTTCTGTTTATCGTCGCCTTCGAAAATCATTTCAAAATTCGCTTTGATCGACGTGAACGAACGGGCCTTTTTGCTCACTTCATCCAGGATGGCTTTGGCCTTCGGATCGGGAGCCTGGGCGTTTGCCGCGGACAGTCCGGAAAGAAAGACGAGCAGGAACAGGGTTAATCTCAGGTTCATATGGCGCTTTGTTTGTGCAAATATAGAATTCCCGGCAGGGCATAAAAAAAGACCTTCGTCATAAATCAGAGCAAAGGTCTTTCCATTTCTTTTCTTCGGAATTATTCTTCGCGAAGGTCAACCACTTCCACGCCGGGATGCGCTTTCACGTCGAAATGGAAGGTCGTGTCGGGCACTTCGGCATTGGGCGTCATGGTTTTTACCGTATAGGTCATTTTCGAACCGTCTTTGTTCAGGAACGTAACGGACGTAATCTGTTTCTTGACTTTGTCGATCACCACGCGAACGGTATGGTATTTCTTTCCTTCGGGCTTCGAAGGATAGAGGTTGATCACCTGGACGTCAACGCCGGACTGTTTTTCCTCTTTTTCAAAAGAATATTTGAAGCCTTTTTCATGCAGCACGAAAATGTCGTTCACGGAAAAACCTTCTTTCGTGGTCTTTTTGGCGTTATCGATGGTAACTTCCTTGTTCTTTTCGCTGTAATTCCAGGCGGTCTGCGTATCGCTGATGTATTCCTCCGCGTATTCCTTCTCCTTGCCGGCCTTGTCCTTGGTTTTCTGTTTCATCTTGACCTTGTACTTCTGGCCTTTGACGATCAGTTCGCCTTCCTGGGTGCTTTTCGATTTGTCGGCGTTTTCAATGGTAATGGTGAAGTTGGCCTTGACCGTTTTAAAGGTTTTGGCGTTTTTGCTCACTTCGTCCAGTATGGTTTTGGCTTTCGTATCGTTCACCACTGCGGGCTGCTGGGCCAAAAGGCTGCCGGCAAAAAGCATCGCAGTTACGGTTGTCATCTTAATAAGCGGGTTCATAGCGCCTGATTTTTTGTTCTTACCGGGTAATTTTCAAAAACCGTTCCAAAGTTAAACCGCTTTGAGATACCGGGCAAGGATTTTACGTATTTGACGGGAAAACCCGTAGAAGGTTTAACATATCCGGAGCCGGCGGTTACGGATATGTCCTTATACCTATTCTTACACCTACAATTCCCCTTTATTCCCCGAAAGTATCGAATCCAGGCTCAGTATGTCCTTAATCAGCACTTCCCGGGCTTTGCTGCCCTCAAAAGGACCGATAATGCCGGCCGCTTCCAGCTGGTCGATAATACGTCCAGCCCGGTTATAGCCCAGTTTGAGCTTACGTTGAAGCAGCGAAGCCGAACCCTGCTGGTGGTTCACCACGATGCGGGCGGCGTCTTCAAACAGGCTGTCCCGGTCGCCGGAGTCGATTTCCAGCTTGGTATCGCTGTTTTCGTCCACATACTCGGGCAGCAGGAACGCGCTCGGGTAGCCGCGCTGGTTGCCGATGAATTCCGTTATTTTTTCCACTTCGGGCGTATCCACGAACGCGCACTGCAGGCGGATCAGGTCGTTGCCGGTGGAGTAGAGCATATCCCCGCGCCCGATAAGCTGTTCCGCTCCGCCCGAATCGAGAATGGTACGCGAATCGATCTTGGAAGTAACGCGGAAAGCGATACGGGAAGGGAAATTCGCCTTGATGGTACCGGTAATGATATTTACCGAAGGACGCTGCGTGGCGATGATCAGGTGAATGCCGATGGCCCGTGCAAGCTGCGCAAGCCGCGCGATCGGCGTTTCCACTTCCTTGCCCGCGGTCATGATCAGGTCGGCGAATTCGTCCACCACCAGCACGATGTACGGCAGGAAACGGTGACCTTTTTCCGGGCTCAGCTTGCGCGCGCGGAATTTGGCGTTGTACTCGCGCAGGTTGCGCACCTGGGCATCTTTAAGCAGGTCGTAGCGCTGGTCCATCTCGATGCAGAGCGAATTCAGCGTATGGACTACTTTCTTGGTATCGGTGATGATCGCTTCGGCGCTGTCGGGCAGTTTGGCCAGGAAGTGACGCTCGATGCGGGTGAAAAGCGTGAGTTCCACTTTCTTCGGGTCGACGAGTACGAACTTGATTTCCGAAGGATGCTTTTTGTACAGCAGCGAAACGAGAATCGTATTCAGCCCGACGGATTTACCTTGTCCCGTGGCGCCGGCCATCAGCAGGTGCGGCATCTTGGCCAGGTCGGCGATGAAAATTTCGTTCGAGATGGTTTTTCCCAGCGCAACGGGAAGATCCATCGGCGTGTTCTGGAATTTCTCCGAGGCGATCAGCGCACGCATGGGTACCATTTCCGGGTGCTGGTTCGGGACTTCGATACCGATGGTTCCTTTCCCGGGGATCGGCGCGATGATGCGGATACCCAGTGCAGAAAGGCTCAGCGCAATATCGTCCTCCAGGTTTTTGATCTTCGCGATACGCACGCCCGCTGCGGGAATGATCTCGTAAAGCGTAACCGTAGGCCCGATCGTCGCTTTGATCTTGTCGATCGCGATATTGTAATTGTTCAGCGTTTCGACAATGCGGTTTTTATTCGCGGTAAGCTCTTCCGTGTTCACGCCGGTCTCTTTGCCGGTGCTGTAGGCTTCGAGCAGGTCGATGGACGGGAACTGGTACGAAGAAAGATCGAGCGTGGGATCGTATTCGCCGAACTCCTTGAGCACTTCTTCCGTTTTGGCTTCTATTTCATCGGCGCTGAGTTCGGCGCTTTCTTCTTTGCGTTCAACGGTGAACTGCACGTCGTCTTCGTTCGGCGTTTCGAGCGCGACGATCTCCGGCTTATCTGCAGGAATGACGGGCTCTACGGGAAATTCGACCGTATTGGTTTCCGGCAGTTGCTCAGCAGTAAGTTCAAGTTCCGGTTCTTTTTGTTCTTCGGGTACGATGAAAGGTTCTTCGATCTCGGAAGGATCAATATCTTCTTCAATTTCATTTTCCGGGTTTTCGCGAAGCGTGTTGACGAGTTCGCCGGAGCCTTCATCTTCTTCCGTAATTTCTTCTTCGATCTTTTCGCGGCTGAACCAGTTGAACGAGATATTGAAGGCCACGATGAGGAACGAAATGGCTATAAAGCCCAGCAGGAAACCGGTACCGACCTTGCCGAGCACCATGTTCAGCCACTGGCTCGATTCGAAGCCCACTGTTCCGCCGAGGTAAAAGAACGCATCGTGGAACAGGTACCCGAGCGTTACGGAAAAGAAAACCAGGCTGAAAGCTGCGAAGCGGAACGTTTTTCCCAGCGGGAACGATTTCGCGCCGAAAAGTACGCGGATGCCGGTAATGAAAGCCAGGAAAGGAAACAGGAACGAAGAAATCCCGAACCATTTGTGGATGAAAATATGCGAGATCAAAGCGCCGAATTTTCCGAGCATATTGTTCACGCGGATATCCGTAAGCAGAAGTTCGCCGATCGGGCCGCTGACCTTGTCCTGGTCAGCCTGCCAGGTAAAGAAGTACGAAGTAAACGCAACGGCCAGGTACGGCGTAACGATGAAAAGCAGGAATGCGCCCACCAGCTTGTGCAGGCGTTCGTTTTCGCGGATATTGGTGACGAAGGATTTAAACGGATTGGTAAAACCTTTGCGGGGTTCTTTTTCTTTCTTTTCCGTTTTCTCGGCCTTTTTCCGTGGCTTTTTCTCGCTTGCGGGTGTTTCCTGTTCCTCTTCTTTGATTTCAGGCGCAGGTTTTTCACGCAGGGTATTGCGCACGCTTACGGTCTTTTTTTCTTTCTCTTTCTCAGCCATAATTTTTTGGCGGGTATTGTTTTAATGCCCGTGAAATGACGACACATTCCGGACGGAACTAATTCTCTCAAAATTAGAAGAGTACAGCGCGGCGAATAGGCTGGACCGGCAAATGTTTTGAACGTTGCCGTGTGAATAATTATTAGTCTAACGAATTGAAATTGAGATTATTGCGCAAAACGCGGCAGGAAAACCAAAACCGCTTAGTTGCTGTCCAGCTCTTTGAACATGATTTCGAGCTGGTAGTTGGGGATCTTCTTGTATTCGGTATTAAGTACGAATACGTTGTCGTCAATCGTGCTTTCTGTAACCGTGCTTGCGGTAAAACGGAGCGCCAGTCCGAACTTCTTCAGTTCGTATTCCATCAGCACGCCGTCCACTTTGTAATACGCATTGCTCCAGTTGGGATGATCGATCTTGATTTCCTTGGTGTAATAGATGGTAATCGCCGGGGAACCGTCTTTGAATTTGATTAAAGCTTTGTTGCAGTTAAATCCCGCAATCATCTTTTTTTCAGGTGTTTCCACAACATCATAATCTGGAAAATAGTGATTGTAATACTTCACGGAATCCGGGCCCATTTTACTGGCGTATTTCTGCCCGATCAGGTTCACCATGCTGAGAAATTCCTTTTTCCCGGGGTCGGAAACAAAGCTCATATTGGCCATGCCGAAACCGGCAGCCATTTCCGCATTAAAAAGATTGTTCTTGAATTTCACCGTCATTTTCGACGGGGCGATGGCGGCCATATCGTCGTTCGGGTCAACCGGTACGGCTTTGTACTCGATCGTGCCTTCTTTAATTCCGCCCCGGCCGATGCCGTCGGCACAGCCGGAAAGGAACAGCCCGGTAATTGCTGCGAAAAAAATAGTGCGTACAAGACGCATCGGGTTCTTCATAAAACAGCTACTCTCTTCCCTTTGCAGTCCGCTCTCCTAAGCGTATGATCTACAAAGGCCCCTTTTTATTCGATAGGGTGGGGAAAGGTAAAGATAAATTTCGGAAAACAAGAAAAAGCCGAAATGGTTTCCGTGCAGCCGTCCCGGATGCTATTCTTGTTTTCCTGTCATTTTTTTCTTTTCTTTAACTAACCATAAACATTCGTACGATCTTCAAACTGTCCATAAACGCAGCAACATGAAAAAACGGTTACTTCTGCCGGCGCTTCTGCTTTCCGGCATGCTCAGCGCACAAACGGTTTACCCGGATTACCAGGACGGAAAAATCTGGTTCCAGGTCAAGGCCGATTACCGCGTGAATACTTCCTTTTCGGAAGATCATGCGCATCTCTCGCTGGCCACGCTTCCTTTCCTGGGAAGCATTGCAGAACAGCACCAGGTAACAAATCTTTCCCGCCCGTTCTTCGCGGCGAAAAATTCACCGGGCCTGCAGCGCACGTACCTGCTGAGGTTCAGCGATTATGCGGATGTGGACCAGATCATCACGCAACTTCGCGCGAGCGGTAAAGTAGAATACGCTGAGCGTGTGCCGCTGGATAAAACGACACTCACGCCGAACGATCCGAGCTATTCTTCGCAGTGGCACCTGAGCGTGATCAGCGCGGCTACGGCGTGGAATTATTTTTCCACCGGTTCTACAATCAAGATTGCGATCGTGGATGATGCGCTTGAACGCACGCATCCCGATCTTTCACCCAACCTCTGGACAAACCCGGGCGAGATCGCGAACAACAGCATCGACGATGACAATAACGGTTACGTGGACGATATCAACGGCTACGACGTTGCCGACATGGACAACAACCCGAACCCGCCGAGCTCGTCCTATGCGCACGGAACGCACGTGGCAGGCTGCGCAAGTGCCGCTACCAATAACGGAACGGGTGTTTCGGCAATCGGTTTCAGTTGCAAACTTATAGGGGTGAAATCGACCAACTCCTCCAGCGTAATCACCGATGGATATGATGGTATCGTGTACGCGGTTTCTGCCGGTGCAGATGTGATCAACATGTCCTGGGGCGGTTCCGGATCTTCGTCGACCGCACAGAATATCATTACCTGGGCCAGCCAGCAGGGCGTTGTACTTGTAGCTGCCGCCGGTAACAGCAATGTGAACACGATGTTCTATCCCGCCGGTTATACGGAATGCATCGCGGTAGCTGCTACAAACAGCAACGATACCAAAGCGAGTTTCTCGAACTACGGAACCTGGGTGGATATTTCTTCGCCCGGCAATAATATTTACTCGACATATTATAACGGCACGTATGCGAATCTTTCCGGAACCTCCATGGCATCGCCGATCGTGGCGGGCCTTGCTGGCCTGATGCTCTCGCTGAATCCCAGCCTGACGCCCACGGATATCCGCAACTGCATCACATCCACCGCGACGAATATCAATTCGGTCAATCCTTCTTACAACGGGCAACTCGGGTCAGGACGTATCAACGCGAGCGCGGCGATGCAATGTATTTCCGCTACGCTGAGCTGGGCGCCGGTGGCGAATTTCACCGCGAACGTTACAACCGTTACTGCCGGGGGAAGCGTGGCATTCACCGATCAGTCGGTTTATAATCCGACTTCCTGGGCCTGGAGCTTTCCCGGCGGAACACCGGCCAGCTTCAACGGGCAGAACCCGCCCGCGATCGTTTACAATACGCCCGGAACGTACAACGTAACGCTCACCGTTACCAATGCCAACGGAAGCGACGCGCAAACGAACACAAGCTACATTACGGTAACCGCCGCTTCCGGCTGCACGCAGATTAATCTTCCGGCACCTGTCGCCTGGACTCCCGTGAATTATTATACAGGAACAGGCGTGGGACAGGACGGATGGATCAACGGGATGAATATCAACCTCGAGAAGGAAAAAGCGATGTACTTCGACGCGTCGTCGAGCCCGTACAATACGCTGGTGAACGTATGGGTGGCTTTCGGACTCGCATATTCCGCCAACGCAAGCAAAATCGTGAACGTGAAAATCTACGACGGAACAGCCGGACCGACCAGTGCGCCCGTTACGCAAATCGGTACTGCAGTAGGCATAAACATGGGCCAGATCATGTCGGATGTGAACGGGAACTATTATTCGGAATTCTCTTTCGTGAACAACCCGATTACGCTGCCCGTATCGAAACGGTTCTTTGTCAGCGTGGACGTATCCAACCTGCAGTGGCAGGCTTCGCCCAGCGTGCATGATACACTGAGCATCGTAAGCAATACCAACGGCCAAACCACCGCACCGATCCCGATCTGGGAAAAGCACAGCAACAATACCT
>VBWE01000035.1 GCA_006218065.1 Bacteroidota bacterium | reverse complement strand
GCTCCAGGCGGTAACCGAATCCCTGCGCAGTACCGGGTAATTCACGTACTGCATGGTCCGGTCTTTTTTAAGGGCGCGGTCGAACTGCTTTTCGCGGCGGCTGAGGTAGCGCTTGTAGGAACGATAGCGCCAGGCATAATTCCGTTTGAACTGCGCGATGGGTGCATTTTTCGCTTTCATGTGCGGTTTGGCGTGCAGTTCGGTGATCCCGTCCTTGCCTTTCAGCTTCATGGTAAATTCTTCGTCGCCGTCGTTCTCGATGCGGATATCGGAAAACTGCGACTTGCTGCTGAATTTCTTCCGGAATTGCGCAGTCGTCATATTATCCTGCAGCACCCATTTCACGCCGCTGAACGAAGTAAGTTCCGGGTGTTTCGACGACCAGTAGTCAAGCGTAAAACAGATTTCGCCTTTGTTCTCCGACTTTACGCGCTTGAGGCGGACCAGGTTGCGGTTATTGAATTTTCCGTTATTGACATGCTTCTTGTTTACCGTTTCGACAAACCCGTCGCGCTTGCGGTTGAACATGCGCTTCGTGTAGAAGTAATTCTCGCTCTCGAAACGATCGGCAAATTGCACGGTGTCTTTGTATTTAATATACCCGTCATTTTTCCAGGTGCTGTAGGCTTTCCATGCCTCTGAAAGCGCGCGGGAATAAGTCAGCGCCTGGTTTTCGGCATTGCGCGTAGTTCCCGAGTTGCCGATATTCTTCCAGTTCCCGATCGTATCGTTGAAGGAATAAAAACTGTATTTCTCGGCCGAATCGGTAATGGCGAAATCAAGCGAGATGTTTTTACCGGATGCGAGGAACACTTCTTTGCCGTTGGCCGAAGCGTTTATCTCGAACATGCCGGCCGACTGGAAATGATTCGTCACACCGCCCGAATCGTACGTCATCGGTATACCGCTCATGATGAAATCCACGGGGTCGCGGAATTCGCGGTAGTCGACTTTCACCGGGCCGTTCACCGTATTCCCCTGCGCATCCACGAAAGCATCCGCAGGCACACGCACCGTTGTTCCCGTGGGGTAAATCAACGATCCGCCCGCATTCGCCTCCAGTGTATAAACCGTGCGCGGCACGTCCATACCGGCAAGCGGCGGTTTGATAAAGTTGTACTGTTTATTGAACGGCGCCGAATTCGAGGCCGTACCGTTGATGTATTGCAAAGTCACCGGCACTGACGCAAAGTCGAGCGAGCGCACCGACGCACGTTCATCGCTGGTCAGCGGCGATACGCTGCTGGTGCATTTCACCTGGAGCGGGTGCGTGGGATCGCTGCTGCGGGCGAGTGTAAAGTTTTCGACATACAGCCGGTCATCGTTATTACGCACGTCGCTGTTTTCATCCTCGCGGAGAATATCGATGTCCAGCTGGCTGATCTGTGCGAGCGCCGGGAGGTTTTTCGGAAGCTCGTCCAGTCCGTAAACTTCGAGGCGCAGGTGTTTCAGCGCAGGCATTCCGCGCAGTAAAGAGACCGTTTCCTGCAGGTCGAGCAGATCGTTGGCGCCGAGCGAAAGCTGCCCGAGATTTTGCAGCGAAGTAACCGAAGCCGGCATATGTTCCAGCATGCTGCCGTTCAGTTCCAGCTTTTTCAGCCGGGGCAGCGTGGACAGTTTGGCGAAGAAATCTTCGTAATTCAGCTGGTCGTTGCCCCATACGATCACTTCTTCCAGTTGTTCCAGGCCTTTGATCGCCTCGGGCATCACCTGGATGGTATTGAACGAAAGCTCCAGCGTACGCAGTTCTTTATTGCCCGAAAGCGACTGGAAGAGCGAAGCAAACTGGGCATCGTCGTTGCCGTCGCGGATTTTCACGCCGCGCACCGCGCTTAAACGGCTGCTGTTTTTCTTCCATTTATCGATATCGGATTTCACGGGAGTGATTTCGATATACTGGTTTTCGGCAGGGCGCCTGACCGCATCGGACAGGGACACGTAGGCCGGGGTTTGCGCCTGGAGCAGCGCGGGCAGAACGACCAGGGCAGTGAGCAGGGGTTTCAACAGGTTCATCTTTCCTCCTTGATTTGTCTGTATAATGCAGACGCAAAAAAAAGATACAAGTTGCCTTTTAAACAGTCGAAAAATTTAAAGTTTCACGTTTAAAGTCTAAAGTTCCAGATTTAAAGGTTGCTGGTTATCCGAAGCGGGCCGTTTCGGATAACTTACAGAACATTAACCTTTAGACTTTAAACCTGAAACTCCGTAACCTGTATCTTTACACCGCTTTCCGCATTAGGAGTACAGAACGGCAGCAGCAACAGTGAACGAGCACCACAAAACGGATAACGATCTTGCCCTGGAATTGCAGCAGGTGGAAGCCGCGAAAAGCGATCCGGCCCGGTTCAGCGTGCTGTATGAGAAATATTACAAAGTTATTTTCATCTTTATTTTCCGCCGGACGGGAGAAGAAGAACTGGCTGCCGATATTACGTCCAATACGTTCCTGAAAGCCATGCTGGCCCTGCCGAAATACGAATACAAAGGCGTCCCCTTTTCCGCTTTCCTTTTCCGGATCGCGCTCAACGAAATCAATATGTATTTCCGGAAATCGAAAAAAGAACGCGTGGTCAGCCTCGAACAGGTGAGCCTCGGCGCGATGGTGGATGAAACCGGGCAAAACGATTCGGAAGAAAACCGCAAATTAGTCATGGCCCTGCTCTCCCACCTCGACGCGGGGTCGATGCAGATGATTGAAATGCGTTTTTTTGAAAAAAGACCCTTCGCCGAAATCGGGCAGATACTCGGCATTACCGAAAACCACGCCAAAGTGAAAACCTACCGCCTGCTGGATAAACTCAAAGCGCTTATACTGAAAAGGAGGGCCGGAAAATGAGCAAGTATAAATTCCGTATTGACAAGCCCGAGCCTTCGGACGAAAGCATCAACCGGCACAAGGATTTTTCAAAGGTCCACGCCAGTCACCAGCGTATGACCAAACCTTTGTACAAAACGCCTTTGTATAAAAACCCGAAAGTTTTCCTCGTGCTCCTGCTCATCCTGCTCCTGGTTTACGTCATCGCCGAATACACCGCGGGGAAAATGAAGAAAGAAGACCGGAAACCGAAGCAGGACAGCGCCCAGACCAGGCCCGGCATACCGGGATCATAGCTTTTGCGGCAGGGTTTTTGTATCCTTTTGCCCCGGGAATATTATAGTGAAAAGGGTTACCTTCATCCTGCTGAAAGGATAAAACCAAATCAAGCGTTAGAAAATCATCCGGTTCTGTATCTTTTTAACCAACTGGTTTCTAACGCTTAGATTTGATAATCCCGATAGCATCAGACCATAAAGAGTTTGTTTTATTGCTGATGCGTATTTCGGGATAAACAGAAAAGAGAACAGATACGTTATGAAAAAGATACTCCTTCCCCTACTGGCGATTTCACTTGCAGCCGGAAACCTTTGCGCACAGGACACCATCAAAAAAACCGATTCGCTGCAGGCTACCGAAACCGAAGCGCTCCTGACGGTTATTGTCAAAGACTTCAAAGAAAAAATGATGGCGGGCGAAGAAGTGCTTTTCGTGGCTGAAAAAACCGGCAAAACCTTCAGCGGTGTTACAGCCGGAGACGGTACATTTAAAATACTCGTTCCCGAAGGCGATAAATACAAAGTGAAATACAAAAGCTTCACCGAAAACAAAGACTACGCGCCCCTCGATATTCCGAACATGGAAGGCCTGGTGGAATTCGAATTCACCATCCGCGTGCAGGAGCTGAAAAAATCATATACGCTCGATAACGTGTTTTTCGATACGGGCAAATCCACGCTCCGCCCGGAATCATTCAAGGAACTGGATGAACTGGCCGAATTCCTGGTGAATAAAAAGAATATCGAGATCGAAATCGCGGGGCATACCGATAATGTGGGCGAAGATGCAGACAACCTGAAACTTTCACAGGACCGGTCGGATGCCGTAAAAGCCTACCTGAAGAAAAAAGGCGTGGACGAAAAACGCGTTACCGCCAAAGGCTACGGCGAAACAAAACCTATTTCCACCAATGAAACGCCCGAAGGGCGGCAGAAGAACCGCCGCACGGAAGTGCATATTCTCAAATCGTGAGTGCCGGCGGCTGGTGGGTATGTTTCAGATATGAGATGTGAGACTTGAGATATGAGACGACTTTACTGTTTACTTGTCAGGTCGAGCGCCTGCCCGCCGTATCCGCCTGAGGCGGGGCAGCCGAAAAAAAAATAAACGATCTTGTCAGGTCGAGCGATAGTCGAGACCTGGCTTTCCGTCTCAAATCTCAAGTCTCACATCTCATATCTGGAATACGTCAGCCACCGATATGCTTGTAAAAACTACAAGGCACCTTCCCCTCTTTCAGTGTTTTCCGCACAACCGCCTGCGATTTTTTCGATGCATCGATGCCGATGAAATGCCGGCCGAGCTGGTGCGCCACCAGTAATGTGCCGCCCGAACCTGCAAAAGCATCCAGCACCAGCGAACCGGGATTGGTGGAATGCAGGATGATCCTTTTCAGCAGTTCGTGGTTTTTCTGTGTCGGGTAATCGGAAAACGAAAGTCCCTTGTCCTTGAATTCCCACACGTCCTGCACTTTTTTGCCTTTATGTCCTTTGGCAAAAACGATTTTCCGCGGGTTGTTGCTGTCCGACCATTCGATGAGTCCCGCTTTGTCCAGCCGGTCCAGCTCCTTGCGGCTGTAACGCCAGTGCCGGCCTTTCGGGGGAAGCAGTCCCTTCCATTTTCTGCCTGTATCGCCGTTCGCCGTTTCGCCTGGTGCGTGCAGCGGGTTGGTTGTGTAGCGGCCGTGCACGGGATGAATTTTCCGGAAAAAACTTTCTTCTTCTTTTTTTGTGAGCATGTCGCCCGTTTCATTGAAAATATTCCGGTCACGTTTCTTCGCGTAAAAAAGAATCATGTCCGAATAATTGCCGTATGCGTTCCGCGCGAAATTTTTCGGGTTGCATTTCACGCGCGTGATGTCGTTCAGGAAATTGCGCTGCCCGAAAACTTCATCCATGATGAGCTTCACGTAGTGCCCCGCTTTTTTATCGATGTGCAGGCAGATGCTTCCCCCAGGCGAAAGGCATTCACGCAGCAGGATGAGCCGCACGCGCAGGAATTCGAGAAAGGCCGCATCCGTCAGCTTGTCCGAATAGGCTGTATCGTTATCGATATCATGAAAATCTTTCCCGGTACCGAACGGCGGATCGATATAAATGAGATCGACTTTGCCTTCGAGCAGGGGAACGAGATGCTGCAATACGGGGAAATTGTCGCCGGAAAAGAAGCTGTCGGAAAGGGTGTTTTTTTTGCGGACGGCAGGCGTGATCTTGCCAGCGGCTTTCTTCCGCAGGATTTTTTTTTCTTCCGTTTTGCCGGGATAAATCAACTGAAGTTTCGCGGACTTTCGGTTTGCTTTTGTCATGCTCCGGGCGCTTCGCCTGTTTTGAATTTATAACCGACTCCCCGGATGGAATAGAAAAATTCGGGATCGCGCGGGTTCCGCTCGAAGTATTTCCTGAAGTTCAGGATATAATTGTCGATGGTGCGGGCCGAGGGAACGGCATCTTCTTTCCAGAGCAGGTCGAGGATCAGGTCGCGCGAAACCACTTCGCCTTTTTTGTCGATGAGCAGGCGCAGCAATTCCACTTCGCGTTTGCTGAGCATCCACCGTTTTCCGTCCCAGCACTGCGCTTCGAAGGTGGCGAAGTTCACTTCGTTTTCCCCGAAACGGTACACCGTTCCGAGCTGGCTTTCGGGAATGCGTTTGGAGCGGCGGATAAGATTCTGAACGCGGAGCAGGAATTCCTCGAGGTTGAACGGCTTGGTCAGGTAATCGTCGGCGCCCAGGCGGAGCCCGTGCACTTTATCTTCACCCGATGCCTTGGCTGTGAGAAACAGCACGGGTACATCCGTGTCTTTTTTCCGGATAGCCGCGCAAACATCGAAGCCGTTCAGTTTGGGCAGCATCACGTCGAGGATCACCAGGTCGTAGCCGCCGGGACGAAACTGCGCAACGCCCGAATCCCCGTCAACCGCGGTAACCACCTCGTACCCTTCAATCTCCAGGTTGAGCTTGATGGTTTTGCGCAGGTTTTCTTCGTCCTCTACCAGCAGGATGCGTCGGTTCATGCGCTCAAAAATGCAAAAAATCAATTCTCGAAAAACATCGGCGTAGAATGAATGACCTATCCGGACTGGCTCCGTTTGACGGTACTCTTTGTGTATTCTTCGTGTCTTGGTGCCTTTGTGGCGACCTGTACGGCTCTTGCCACAAAAACACTATAAAGTCTCACGAAATGGATTCCATGCGAGACATTATTCGGTGTAGCGTTCTACACTGTATTGCCTTTTTACCCGTTATTTTGTATCTTCGTTAGGCTTGATTTTAGCTGAAGATTCTGCGTATGAGCAAATATTTGTTTCTCTTTTTCCTGTCCTGCTGTTTTATTCCCGCCGCTGTTTCTGCACAAGAAGCTGATCGCTGCGGCACACAGCATATACACGGCCTGCAACTGCAGCAAAATCCCGGCTTCATGATCCGGCGCCTGCAGCAGGAACAATTCACGCAGGATTTTGCCGCCCGACAGAAAAGCATGCGCACGATGTCCGTAATCACCATCCCCGTGGTTTTCCATGTCGTATTTGAAAACGCGGCGGAAAACATACCGGACTTCCGGCTCGACAGCCAGCTGGTAGCGCTGAACAGGGATTACCGGAAACTGAACAGCGACGTGAGCAACGTGCCTTCCGTATGGCAGTCCCTCGCTTCCGATTGTGAAATCCAGTTTTGCCGCGCAGGTACCGATCCGAATGGAAATGCGACTTCCGGCATTACGCGGACAGGTACAACCGTTACCGCTTTCCCGGTCGATAATTCCGTAATGTTTGCTGCCTCCGGCGGTCACGACATCTGGGACCGCGACAAATACCTGAACATCTGGATCTGCGACCTGGTCTCGGGAACGTTGGGGTATGCCGCATTTCCGGGCGGAAGTCCGTCGACAGACGGCGTGGTGCTGGACTACAGCTACACCGGCACCACGGGTGCAACCGCGCCGTATAATAAAGGCCGCTCGGGAACGCATGAAGTAGGCCACTGGCTCAACCTGGAGCATATCTGGGGAAATGACGGCGGTTCCTGCTCCGGAACGGATTACTGCACCGATACGCCCAACCAGGGAAACTGGAATTTCACCTGCCATTCGCCCAATACCGTGATTACGGATAACTGCTCTCCCAATGCACCCGGCATCATGTGGATGAATTACATGGATTATACCGACGATGCCTGCATGTACATGTTCACCTACGAACAGAAAGTACGCATGCAGGCCACACTGAACGGTATACGTTCCGGCATCCTGACGTCGAACGGCTGCGTGGTATCGGTTGCGGAACAGGAAGCCGGGCAAACGCTGCGCATTTTTCCTTCGCCTTCATCGGGACTTTTTACGCTGCATACCGGCAGCATTCCTGCGCAGGAACTGGATATCCATGTTTACACAATGCCCGGCCAGCAGGTTTACCACAGGCGCCTGGAAGCTCTCCACGAGAAAGAATTTACGCTTGACCTTACGGAACTCGCATCCGGCATGTATTTCGTGCAGGTGAATACCGGTGCCGAAAAAGTAACCCGGAAAGTCATCATCCGGCGTTGAAATACTGTTTAAAACTCCTCCACTGAACCGTTTTACAGGAAAACTGTTGCTATATGTCGGAGTAAATCCAGCAGCAGGAGGCAGTGGCAGTAGCATACTTGCTGTCCGAAGCTGCCAGCTTCGGATAACGACTTACTCCAACTGCTACTGCTACTGCGACTGCCTCCTGCCGACTGCCTCCTGCCGCTTGATCTATTCCGATGTATGAAAAGACTTTGCTGTAACACAATCTCCGGAGGAATTTTAATACAACCTTTTCCTGCCCGCTTTGTTATCCTATTGCGTAATTTTGTGCAGCATGAAACCATCCACCATCGAGCAGATTTTATCGGATATCCATATTTCTCCCGAACTGAAATCCATCGCGGAAAAAGCAATCCGCAAAGAACGCATCACACCTGCAGAAGGAACCCGGCTTTACGAAGAAGGCAGTCTCGGTTTTCTCGGCGGCCTGGCCAATTATATCCGCCAGCAGCGGCATGACGACAAAACGTTTTTCAACCGCAATTTCCACGTCGAGCCGACCAATATCTGCGTATTCGACTGCAAGTTCTGCTCGTATTCGCGCCTGCTCAAGCAAAAGGAAGGTTCCTGGGAACTGAACGAAACCCAGATCCTCGACATCGTACGCAGCTATGACGGGAAGCCGGTAACGGAAGTGCATATCGTGGGCGGCGTGCATCCGAAAATGGGGCTGCAGTATTTCGCCGAACTGGTTTCCAAAATAAAAGCGATTCGTCCCGGTATTCATGTAAAAGCCTTTACTGCCGTGGAACTGGAATATATGTTCCGCAAAGCGAAAGTCGGTGTGCAGGAAGGACTGGAATTGCTCAAAGCCCACGGACTGGATTCACTTCCCGGCGGCGGAGCGGAAATTTTCGATGAGCAGGTGCGTGAACAGATCTGCGCCGATAAATGCACCTCGCAGGAATGGCTCGATATCCACGAAACTGCGCATAAGCTCGGCATTCCGTCGAACGCGACTATGCTTTACGGGCATATCGAAACATACGCGCACCGCATCGATCACATGAACCGGCTGCGCGAACTGCAGGATCGTACCGGCGGTTTCAATACGTTTATACCGCTCAAGTTCCGCAACAAGGACAACCAGATGGAAAACATACCGGAAGTCTCTGTCGTGGAAGACCTGAAGAACTACGCCGTGTCACGGATATTCATGGATAATTTCGCGCACGTAAAAGCATACTGGCCGATGATCGGTCAAACCACCACGCAACTGGCGCTTTCATTCGGCGTGGATGATATCGACGGAACGATTGACGATACGACTAAAATATATTCTATGGCCGGCGCCGAGGACCAGAACCCGAAATTATCCACTAAGCAACTCGTTGACCTGATCAAGCATGCAGGCCGCAGGCCGGTGGAACGGGATACGCTTTATAATGTCGTAACGGACTATAGTGACTATGTTTTTGCTGAAGAGCCGGCTTAATTTCTCTTTTTACGACATTGGTACGACTGTCCGAACGGGAAAAACGAATGTCCTGACTTTTAATATTAAATAATTGATTTACAGTTTATTAAATTAATAAAATGCAATTTTGATTGTCCGTAAACTTTCGGTCAAAGACTCCTCCAACTGAATGTCTGTAAATACATTTGTACTGTGTGATACTGGGGATTTGAGGTTCAGTTTTTACTCTCTTCTTTCTTCTCACGAGTGCACAGAGGGGTCCTGTTGCACAAAGCCCATCCCCAGGTTTTGAAGATGAAAGTCTTTACACATACAGAACAAGCCCGGCCGAGATACGGGGTAATACAAACCGGCCGGGCTTGCTGTTTATAATAACCTGGGCCTTTACATCTGCAATATTATAACAACCCGACATCTTTTACATCTGCAAATACTATTAATTATTACATTGATCTTACATGATAATATATTATTTATTTAATAAATAGCATACATTATATATTTAAAATTTATACTTTTACCATACAACACCGCGTGATATTCAAACCTGTGCTTTCATCCTCTTGTTTCTTCTTAACGATGCCCCAGGCATTGTTTACTAAGCCCGGTCAGGGATTCTGAAGTTCATTCTTCGCACGCACAGAACAAACCCGGTCGCCCACGGGAAAAGAAAGCGACCGGGTTTTCTGTTTAGATCATCATCCCGCGGGTACCTCAACGCTCAATGTCAAACGCACAATTAACAACGCTCATCGGACAAATTCCTTGTTAATTGTGCGTTTGACATGGAGCATTTTTTTCAGTTCTGATGGAACAGGTGCTTCCTGTTTTTCGCTCTGTTGTCGTTTTCCCTCCTCCTATCTCTTAATTTTGCCGGATGATCCAGGCTGTTATTTTTGATATGGACGGGCTGCTGGTTGATTCCGAGCCCTGGTGGCGCGTAGCCGAGACCAACGTGTTCGGGCAACTCAGCCGGGCGCCGGGCGAAGCGGATTTCGAACGCATGATGGGCAACCGCATCCAGGAAGTTATTAAACAATGGTACCAGCGGCATCCCTGGGAAAATGCGGATTTTGAAACAGTCCAGGACCGGATCATCGGCGAAGTTGACCGGCTGGTAAAAGAAAACACGGGCCTGCTTCCGGGCGTCGGGAACTGCATCCGTTTTTTCGAAGAGCGGAAAATCCCGGTGGCTCTCGCCTCTTCTTCTCCTTACCGGCTGATCGAATCGCTGATGCGGCACTACGGCCTGTACGACCGGTTCAGCCTGGTCTGTTCGGCGGAAAACGAACCGTTCGGAAAACCGCACCCGGCCGTTTTCCTCACCGCCGCGCACAACATGCAAACCGATCCGCTGCATACGCTCGTTTTTGAAGACTCGTTCAACGGCGTGATCGCCGCCAAAGCCGCCCGGATGAAATGCGTCGCCGTTCCCGCAGCCGAAGCACAGGGACAAACCCGTTTCGATGCAGCCGATTTAAAGTTGCGCTCGCTGGAAGACTGGGATGAACTTAGCTGGAAGAAACTGTCATCATGAACAAAGAAGAAAATTACCTCGAGATCAACCGCGCACTCTGGAACGCAAGGACTGCGATTCATATCGGTTCCGATTTTTACGATATGAACGATTTCATGAACGGAAACTCCTCGCTGAACAGCATCGAACTGGATGAACTGGGCGATGTTGCCGGGAAATCCATCCTGCACCTGCAATGTCATTTCGGACAGGATACGCTGTCGCTGGCCCGGCTCGGTGCAAAAGTCTGCGGCATCGATTTCTCGGAGCAGGCGACTGCAGAAGCGGAAAAGATCAGCAGGAAACTGAACCTGGATGCGCGTTTTGTATGCTGCGACGTTTACCAGGCAGCAGCGCACGTCAGCGAACAGTTCGATATCGTTTTTACATCCTACGGAACGATCGGCTGGCTGCCCGATCTCGACCGCTGGGCCCGCGTCATCGCAGAAAAACTCAAACCCGGCGGAACCTTCATCATCGCCGAATTTCATCCCGTGGTCTGGATGTTCGATAACCATTTCGAAAGAGTCACTTACTCCTACTTCAAAACCGAAGCCATCATCGAGGAAGAAGAAGGTACATATGCCGACCAGCAAGCTGAAATCAAAAAAGAATCCGTTTCCTGGAACCACAGTTTATCCGAAGTCACCGAAGCGCTCCGGAAAAACGGGCTGCAGATCGGGTCGCTGAAAGAATTCGATTATTCCCCGTACGATTGCTTCCGGAATACCGTGAAAACGGAAAAGGGATTTCAGATCAAAGGCATGGAAGGACTGCTGCCGATGGTGTATAGTATTAAAGCAAGGAAAGGGATCGTTTAAACGAAAGTTCTTTTTACCAAAGGGCAAAAGCAAAGGGCAAAAAGGCAAAAAATAATAAAACGTCACACTGAGCGGAGACGCTATCGTTATATTGTTTTAAGAAAAAAATGCCAAATGTAAAATGACAAATGCAAAATGCAAAAGGGTTGACAACAGCAGCGCCTTTTACATTTTGCATTTGTCATTTTACATTGTTGCCTTTTGTTTTTGCCCTTTGCTCTTGCTTTTTGTTTTTTAACTTCAACACATGAAAACCGAAAAACTCGAGGTCAGCATTACCCTGCCCGTGGAACCGGCTGAAATTTACAAAGCCTGGCTCAGCAGCAAAGCGCACAGCGCATTCACCGGCGGAACCGCGAGCATCAGCGCCCGGAAAGGCAGCAAGTACACAGCCTGGGACGATTATATCTCCGGTAAAATTCTCGAGCTCGAAAAAGACAAACGTATTTTGCACAGCTGGCGCGCCGCCGAATTCCGCGACACTGATCCGGATTCGATGGTGGAAATTCTTCTCGAAAAAAAAGGCAAAGGCACGAAACTCACGATCAGGCATTCGGGCATCCCGGAGAAACTCGGCAGGATTTATAAACAGGGCTGGAAAGATTATTATTTCACGCCGATGAAAGCGTATTTCGGTTCGTGAATTCGGAAATCACTCTTCTGCCGCGCCCGACCTGCTTCCCGCGGCATATCTCCTGAATTTTTCCATCACGGTCGTCATATCCGCAGGAACTTCCGAATCGAAGCGCATGAATTCGCCGTTGGGATGTTTAAAGCCCAGTGTTTTCGCATGCAGGGCCTGGCGCGGGCATATTTCAAAACAATTGTCGATAAACTGCTTGTAGCGGTTATGCGTGGTGCCTTTGATGATCCGGTTCCCGCCGTATTCCGGGTCGTTGAAAAGCGGGTGACCGATATACTGCATGTGTACGCGGATCTGGTGCGTGCGCCCGGTTTCGAGGCGGCATTCCACGAGCGTGATATAACCGAAACGCTCCACGACTTTGTAATGCGTTACCGCGTGCTTGCCCTGTGAACCGTCGGGAAAAACCGCGCGCAGTTTACGGTCGCGGACGCTGCGGCCGAGATGCCCGGTAATCGTTCCTTCGTCGTGATCGAAATCGCCCCAGACCAGCGCGTAGTACAAACGTTCGATACTGTGATCGAAAAACTGCCCGGCAAGCATGTTGAGCGCGCGTTCCGATTTGGCGACAACCAGCAGTCCCGAAGTAAGTTTATCAATACGGTGCAAAAGACCCGGGCGCATATCGTCGGAGTATTTCGGCAACTGTTGGAAGTGATACAAAAGCGCATTGACCAGCGTTCCCGAATAATTCCCGTAACCGGGATGAACCACGAGCCCGGGCTGTTTGTTGACGATGACCAGGTCGTCGTCTTCGTACACGATATCGATCGGGATATTCTGCGGAATGAGTTCGATGACGCGCGGCGGGTGCGGCAGCACGATCTTGATGATGTCGCGGGGCTTGACTTTGTAACTCGACTTGACCGGCTTGTCGTTGATCAGGATATTTCCGGCATCCGCAGCAGCCTGGATACGCGTGCGTGAAACACCTTCGAGTTTGTGCAGCAGGTATTTGTCCATCCGCAGCATCGACTGGCCGGGATCAACAACGAAACGATGGTGCTCAAAAAGTTCCTGCTCACTTTCGGGGTTTTCAGCATCCTCGGGAACTTCGGCGGTTTCTTCACGCATGAAGCAAAGGTACTTTCAATTTTCGATTGCCGATTGCCGATTTTGGATTGGCTATGAAACATCATTCGCGCCTTTGCGTCTTCGCGGTAAAAAAAATGGAATACAATCTTTACCGCGAAGACGCAAAGGCGCTAATGTTTAAATCGCAAACCGGCAATCGGAAAAGTGACTATTATTTATAATAAATAGTACAGCCGGGAAGTAATACTTTGAGCACCGCCGCATCGTAATCGGAAATGCTGTTGCCGCGAAGATCCAGTATGGCGAGATTTTGCAGGAAACAGATGCGCTCGTCGACCTGGGTCAGTTTATTGTTCTGCAGCGAGAGGTATCCCAGGTTTTTCATCCGGCCGATTTCCTTCGGCAGCGCCGTCAGCCCGTTGTTATCGAGCACCAGCGTTTCCAGTGCGGTAAGATTCCCGATCGTCGCGGGTAAGCTGGTGATCCCGCAATCGATCATGTAACAGGTCTTCAGTTTTTTCAAATCCCCAAACGATTTCGGAAGCGTATCGATTTTCGTTTTGTACATGATCAGTTCTTCCAGCGAGGCCGCGAAAAACCGGATATCGGAAATCATATGCATGGTATCCGCTTTGTTGTTCTGTATCTGCAGCGATTTCAGGCGGCCCAGGAACGTGAGCGGTTTGGGAAACGTGTCGAAATCCGTTCCGACCAGTTCCACGTAACGCAATTCCCGGAGCAGGGAGAAATCACGCGGCAGCGAATCCAGCGCATTGTTTTTGGACGAAAAATAAATGAGCGAAGGCAATCCCGTAAAAACCGCGGGCAAGGTTTTAAAACCGTTTTCGCCCAGCCTGATCGCCTGCACGTTCACTAATTTCGGCACTTTGGCAAGCTGTTTGGGTTCGAAAACCTGTCCCGTGAGATCGAGCTTATAAACCCGCTCCGGATCTTTCAGTGCCATTTTCAGATCGGTGTGCACAAAAACTTCCGCGCCGCCGATAAAACTGAACGGGTCCTTGGGATTGTCAACGGGCTGTGCGGAAAGGTGGAATGCGGGAAGCAGCAGGATTACTCCTGCCATGCCTAAGAAACTATTTCTCGCTGTTAATTCGGTTCTGCTCACAGGTGAGCCAAATTAACAAAAATATCCTGCGTACCGATCCTGATCCGGAGCAGGTATGCCCCGGGCGCAAGGTTTGCATCCGGCACGGGCAAAAGCAGTTCCGTTTTTCCCTGCAGCAATTCTTTTTCGCCGAAAGCGACCACTTCCCTGCCCTGCAGATCGAGCAGCGTGATTTCCGCCTGCGCATGTTCGTTCATCTGCGTGGAAAGCAGCAGCACATCTTCGAACGGATTGGGAAAAATGCGGGCAACCGCTCCCGGAAAATTTTCGCCGGCGCCTGACGAAATATCTGCCTGTTGCCCGTCGCTGCAAAGAGATGAAACCAGCCCGGCTCCGTTTACCGCACGCACACAGCAATAGTACATCTGCCCCGGTGTAAGTGAAAGCCCGGTATGCGTAACGTTCATCGAGAGTGCGTTGTTCGTCCACCCGACTACATCCGAATCGCCCGGCGTTGTTCCGAAACAATACCAGTACGCCGTTACGTCCGAATTCGTATCCAGCGGGCAGCACCAGTTGGCTTCAAGTTGTGCAAGGTTCGTTGTCAGGTTGATGTCGGAAGAAGCGCCGTCATAAACATAAATAAGCGATACCGGGGGCGTCCAGTCCACGAGCACAGCGGGCCAGGTAATCGCCTGCGAAAAATTCCGCGCGCTGTCGCGGGTAACCGAACCGATCATCGCGGCATAGGTGGGATTAAGCGGGGAAACATTTTCGTACTGGATATCCGCCGTCGGAGAACCTACCGTGATATTCACCGGCGAACCCGGGATGCGTGAACGATACACCTTGATTTCGGCGACCTTGTAATTCGCATTCCCGCTTCGCAGCGAGATATACGCGCCGCTGGTGTAAGGCGATGGATCAGTCCACGACCCGGCGAAAATGTTATTGATATACACTTCCGAAATTCCGGCCGAAGGATTGTAGGAAACTTTAAACTGGTACGAAGTATTCGCATTGATGCTGACCGGTACCGAAGACTGCAGGTAAAACACGTCGCTGATCGTTTTGTAAAACTCCAGCGCCTGCTGATCCACACGGAACCAGACGAAATACGAATTGCCCCGGTTCGGCAAACTGCCGTTATCGCTGAAGTAATGTAAACCTGCGCGGCGGTTATTGCCTGTTCCGTCAATCACGGCCACCCACTCATAGAGATACGCGCTGCCCGATGTCTGTGTAAGCGACGCGTACAGGTTTGCATTACCGTCATTTTCGTCGCTTTGTTCAACAACACTGTTATTGGAACTCCAGGTTCCCGAACCGGAAGTCCATTCCGGCCGCAGCGCATCACAATCGTCGTAAAAAAATCCGTTTCCCGCATTCGCCGTCCAGTAATTTCCGTTGAAAACCGAAACGCAGTAATAACTTTCGGCAATGCCGCTTCCGCCCACGTTATCCGAATCGTTAAACGACGCCATAAAATCCTGCGTGATCCACCCCGAAGGAACAGTAACCGCGGTGCCGGGTTGTATTACATCGGACTGGCAGGTCCATATCGCCGACCAGCCGGGATTTACAATGCCGCCGTCGGATTTGAAACGCATGGTGAGCGCGGGCCCGGAAGAGTTCACCGTTCCCGGCGAATTTGTTCCGTGAAAAGCGCCAATGAGCGGCGAAGCAGTCGATGGTCCGTCGAAAAGCCAGAGCGTATCGTAATCGAGCTCGGTATCGAAAGCGGAAAAATTCAGCGTAACCGAACTGGCGCCGGTGGGTACAATGGTATATGTAAAATCTTCGTCGTTATAATATACACGCGCCGGACCGCCGAGATCGTACAAGGTATCCGTGCAGGGTACAACGGCGCAGGTACTGAATTTATCTTCTATTTCGTTCCAGAATTCCATGTACCCGTCATCGTAACCGAGCGCCCAGATACCGATTCCGCCTATGCCGCGCAGGTTCACCGCATCGAAACGTTTGCCCATGCTGTACCCGGTATTGATAAAGCACTGCCGCCAGTTGCCGAGATACTGGTAAACATAATAGGGCGTGAAACTGTTCGCATCCCACTGGGCAGTGTTGTAGTACCCGTTGGCATTGGCCTGCACGACAGCGTAGGTTTTTGTCGCCGAATAATTTCCCGTGGTGGCCGAAGGAATTGTTCCGGCCGTTGTTTCCCATTCACGACCATAGTAAGGCAAACCGAGCAGCAGCTTCGCGGGCGGCATGCCCTGCTCGAGGTAAAAAGTCATCGACCTGTGCAGTGTATAATTGTAACTGGTCTGAAAATTATACAGCGGATCATCGGGGCCGGCCGTGGTGCTTCCGCTCCAGTAATAATCATAGCCCATGATGACAAACAGGTCAACATAAGGTGTGAGCGCGGGAATATCGAACACGCTGCTCCAGTCAACCGCATACAAAGCCATCGTCAGTTCCGAATTCGGAATGGCCGTGTGCAGCTGGTTGCTGAGGTTGATCATGAACGCCGTAAAATCATTCCGGTGCGAAGCGCCCATGCCTTCGAAGTCGATGTTCACGCCTTTTCCGCCGCGGGCCTGGAGCAGGCTGATGATATTGCTGATGAACGTTTGCTGCGCAGCGGGCGTAGCGAAAAACGTAGTATGACTTCCGAAAAGCGTGGCGCAGATGTGCACGTCCACCCCGTTGTTGATCGCCGCTGTCACCGCCCCGCTGGTTGACCAGGCAAAAGAACCGTTCGTGTTATTTCCTGTCGTCGGGCTAACGGCGTAATCGAAATAGCAGAGATCGGAAAGCAGGTTCCACTGGTAGTTGTTGTAAACCGTACCCACCCAGTACGGGTGCCAGCCGAAAACGCGCTTGTTCAGCGTACAAAGCTGCGGGCTGCGCGAAGTTCCGTCGCTGACGGGCGCTGCACCTTCGACAATCCGCACACTATCCCAGGAAGTTTCGCTGCGCGCGCCGAACTGGCCATAATGTTGCGACTGTTCCCGCATCACGGAAACAGGTTGAGCGGAAAGGCTGAACGCCAGCAGGGAAAATGCCGGCAGAAAAAACAGGAAACGCATTGGAATCAGTTTGGTAGTCGAAATATACAAGATATTTCCAGAGGTCGGCATGTTGAAACCCCTTCGGGGAAAGCGATGCTGATGAAACAATTTGAAGATTTGAAAATTAGAAAATGCCTGCGGTTTACCCGGTAATAGTCATTTTCAAATCTTCAAATTGATCCATTGATTAATTCATTTCCTTCCAACCGTTTCCAGCAAAGCTTTGTAATACGCATCCGCCACCTGTGCCACGCGCGGACTTACGCTGAGCTGCGGGAATTCGGGATGCGGTTTTGTTTCCATCAGGCGCAGGCATTCTTTTTTGTTATCCTGGTAAAGCGTTTCGCCGTAAACCAAGGTTCCGTGCGTGAGCCGCGTGAGGCCGAGGTTACGGGCATATACGCCTTCTTCCGCAGTTTTCACGCAGCTCGACGAGAGATAAAGCGCATCGGCGGGTTTGGCCAGCGGAACTTTTAATTCATCACGGAACTGCCGCGCACAGGCACCGGAAAAGGAAATGCTGCTTTCCATATCGCCGCTGAGCAACTGGCGGAGAAAATCAAAACGCCTTTCGGGATCGCTGAGTTCGCCGGCCTGGTAACTTCCGCCGACAAAGCACATGTTGAAGTTTTTCGCGGTCGGTTTCTGCCAGTCCGTGTTTTTCTCGTCCACATTATAATGAATCATCAGCGTGAAATCCGGTTTAAACGCGTTGATCAATTCGACACGTTTCCGCAGTTCCACATCGCGGAAAACGTAACGGAAAACACTGCGATCGTCCGTTTTTCCCGAAAGTACCGGGCTGATTGAAGGATCGTTTTTCCCGCGGAGTTTTACCAGCGAGTCCAGCGTTTGCTGGTAATACTGTTTCCGCCAGTCCTGGAAACTCGTCCCGAAAGCACAAAGGCCGGGACCGGGGCGCGTGATCATGACGATGGCGCCCGCCTTTTCGAGTTTCAGTTTGAGCAGCTCGGCGGTTTGCCAGGTCAGCCGGCCTTCCACAAGCTGGACTTTCTGTATGAATAATGTACTGTCGCTGCCGGTCCTGATCGTAAAGTCGAGGAACTTCTGCTCGATCTTTCCCATTTCCAGGTCGTCGGCCATGTGGCCGGGATCGAGTGCGATGCGGATTCCGTTCAGCGGTTTTTCCGTTGTGGGCGCGAGCGGCATGGCGTAAAGCATATTGCCGTATGTGCGGACAATATCCGGCGAAAAGCTGCCGCCTTTTTTAGCGAGCATAATGGCCTGCGCTTCTTCGCGCGAAGCAAAGTGCATCACCCGGCGGTACAAATCCAGTTCCGACCAGTTGACGCGGTATTCAGGTTCGTTCTTTTGCTTCTGCGCAGCGCCCGCATACATGCTCACGCCGAAAAGATCGATGCTGTAATTATTTTTTAAAGCGCCTTTATTGTCGAGCGTGCTTTTCAGGAGCGCGGTATGCACTTTGACCAGGCTGTCGGCCTCGCGGACAGGCAACTGCGCGGACAATCCGGCGGAGAGAAAAATACTCAGGAGAAAAACCAGAACCCGCTCCATGATCTGCGTCGTTTGAGTTTGCGGATAAAAATCACTTTGCCGTTGGCATATTCTTTAATCGTCTGGCGCTGCTTGTCGCATTTCATTTTTTCATAATGCTTCGGGCGGCCGGTTTCATCGTACACTGTTTCTTCCGAAAAAAGTTCGTAACAGGGTTTGCCGCTGCGCCCGAGTTTGGTAATGCGCTTGGTGGAACGAACCGGCTTTCCCAGTTCCGTGAATTCGGTTTGCCTGACGGTGGTTTTTTTGTAGAAGTTAAAAATGTCGCCGTGCATGTTGCGGGTGATGCGGACTTCGGTGACTTTTTTCAGCTTTTCCGTCCCGGGAAAATACTCCCGTGTAACTTCCGTATTCGTTTTCGGCTGCGCCGGGACAACTGCGGAAAACAGGAGCAGGAATGATGCCAGGATCAAACGGGGATTCATCAGGATAAAGATACGCTTTGCAGGATATATTTTCTAAATAACAACCCGGGTACTTGACCGGCAGACCATGCGCGTGCTTTAGTTCCTATTACACGCGCTTCGGCTGCCGCTCAGCGTGACGTATTTACTTTTTTATTTACGGGTTTAGCTTTAGTCTCGTTCTGGCAAACAGCCAGTTCAGAAAGCCTGCTCCAGTTTCTCTCGATGAGCGCACGTTTCTTTTCACGGCTCCAGCCTTTGATTTGTTTTTCAAAAGCTATTGCTTCAAGAGGAGAGTCGAATACTTCTGTAAAAACCAATTTAACCGGCCGTCTTGAAAAAGTATAAGCTGAAGCGTTCGTGCCGGTATTATGTTGTTCCAGGCGCCGGTCTATATCGTTGGTAACGCCAGTGTAATAGGATTTATCACTGCATTCCACGATATAAACCAGTAATCGTTTGACTCTCATAAAATACAAACTCTATGTTCATTCGATCGGCAGACCATGCGCGTGTTTCAGTTCCTATTACACGCGCTTCGACTGCCGCTCAGCGTGACGTATTTACTTTTTTGTTATTCAAAAATATAAAAAATCGGACGTCACCCTGAGCGGTAGTCGAAGGGTGCGGACTACACACACTTATACAAACTTTTCACTGCGTAGTTTCTTTTTTTCCGAGCGGACTTTTTTCTTCTGGAAACGTTTTTCTTTGACCGACTTCGGGACTTTGGACTTCTTCCGTTTTTTCACCGGCGTGAGCGCTTTCCTGAGCAGGGCGTAAAACTTTTTGATGACCCGTTCTTTATTCTCATGCTGCGAACGGTCGGACTGTTCGGTCAGTTTAAGCACGCCGTCTTTATTGACCCGGTTCGCCAGTTTTTCCAGCAGGATGTTTTTCTGTTCATCGCTCAGCAAAACGGATTCCGCGACAGCGAATGAAAGATCGACCCGTGAAGAAACTTTATTCACATGCTGCCCGCCCTTACCGCCCGCACGGACAGCTTTAAACTGCAATTCAGAAAAGAGATCGGGTAAAAACATGGGGCAAAGGTAATTCGCTGCTACAGGAATATGATCTTCCCGGTAACGGGATCTCCTGTTTCCCTGGTGATGCGGAAAATATACATGCCCGGGCCTTCGGCCGGCTGCGTGATCAGTAATTGCCCGCCGGTAGTTTCAAACGTCGCGCCCGATTTTTTCCCGGACAGGTCAAAAAGTTCAAGTATTATTTTTTCACTGTTCGGATTATCGATCAGCATATTGGCCGATCCCGAAGCCGGCTGCGGAAATAAAGTATATCCCAAAGTACCGTAGGTGATAAAACGGATCGAAAGAATTTCCGAGATCACCCCGGTCTGCGCGTTGATGCGGTAATAGTTCGATGCATTTTTTTCCGGTGTCGTGTGCGTATAATTATACGACTGATCGAAACCGGCATTGCCGCAGACCCCGGGATACAAATAGATCTGCGTAAAATTTACACCGTCGGCCGAATGCTGTATTTCCAGGTCCTGGCAGGTATTGCCGCTGCCAATCGTCCAGGAAATGCGGATGCCCGATCCGAGCTGCTCTCCTTCGAAAGCAAGCAGGCGAACCTGGGCCTGCCCGGGCAGGAAGGCGAAAAGCAAAAACAGGCTGAGCAGGAAGCTCTTCATCTTACTAAGGTACGAAGAATACGGCGACAGGCAATAACGATGCACAGGTACAAATAGTATGTAGTGTATGTACCATCAGAGAATTAACGCTCAATATCAAACCCTCAATGCTCAATTATCAATGAATTATTCCGATGATCATTGATAATTGGGCATTTGGCATTGGGCGTTTTTGATTCAACGGTCCCGAAAGAATATTCACTACGTTTATTTCTCCGTCTCCTTCGCTTCCACCTGTTCCAGGAAAGCCTGCCAGAGCGGTTCCTGCGGTGGCGGCGCGGTGATGACCAGTTTTTCATTTTTCACGGGATGCGTGAATTCGAGCTGCCGCGCGTGCAGGTGAATGGATGCATCGGGGTTCGAACGGCGCGCGCCGTATTTCAGGTCGCCTTTGATCGGGCAACCGATGGCTGCAAGCTGTACGCGGATCTGGTGGTGGCGGCCGGTATGCGGTACTACTTCAAGCAGGTGATAATTATCCGATGATGCCAGCAAACGGTAATCGAGTTCGCAGCGCAAACGGCCGGGACGTTCATAGATATCCGCAAACGATTTGTTCTGCTTTTCGTTCTTATAAAGAAAATGAACGAGCGTATCGCTGTTTTTTTCGGGCTTGTCTTTCACTACGGCCCAGTATATTTTCTGCACATCGCGCCCGCGGAAAAGTTCATTCATCCGGGCCAGTCCTTTGCTGGTACGCGCAAAAAGCACCACACCGCTCACCGGCCGGTCGAGGCGATGAATCACGCCGATGAACACTTCACCGGGCTTCTTGTATTTCTCTTTCAGGTATTGCTTGACTTTTTCACCCAGTGTTTCGTCGCCGGTTTTATCGCCCTGCACGATATCGGAGGCGCGTTTGTTGATGGCGATGAGGTGATTGTCTTCGTAAAGTATTTCCAGTTTTTCTGACATCCGTGCGCGAAGGTACGAAAGGCCGGGCAAAACAAGCTCCGCAGAAAATTCCGTCAGCCATACTTGCAGAAATGCATAAAAGCAATGCCCTGGCAGGGCGGGCATCATCATTTCTCCTCTTTCATTTCCTTCCGAAGTTTTCAACAGACGCTGGCATCCTAAATCGAAAGAACATACTTTTCCAAACATATTGCGAAATTTTCATATTCATGTATTACAAATGAATATTGATTTCGCATATAATTTAACTCACTGATAATCTACCGGCAAGTACAATTTCAATACGGCGAAACAGGCGGAAAGCATTACCCAAACAAGCATTCAACTAAAAACAAACAGTATCAACCAATCACATCCTGACAAACTATGCAAATCAAACCACTGGTATTTCTCGTGGCCATCGCTACCGGCCTTGCATTTTTCAGCTCCTGCGGCAGTAATGACGCAAAACCGATGAACGCGCTTGACAGCCTGAAAGCGCATGTTGCACAATATGATACCGCCACCAAAGAGGATTATGATTATATCGTAAAAACCGTCAAACTCGGCGCTCCTTTCGAACTCAATATTGCCGACGACCGGCAGTACCGCTTTGTTGTTTCCGGCCTGCTCCGGTCGGGCGATACACCGGAAAAATCGCCACAGTTGTTCCGTAACCTGAAAAGCCTGCGCGAAAAAATAAAACGGTCCGGTCCGCCGCGGATCGCATTTGGGTTTGCTTCGCCCGAAGCGATGCAAACGGAGGACTACAAAGCCTTCGGCGATGATCCGGCGGCGGCGGGCGCCTCGGCAGACGGCACCGATCCTTTACCGGCCACCAACATCAATACGATCGAATACCTCTATGAATTATCGCCCAACAATTACAAGGTAAGCGGGCTTTCATCGCTTACGCAGGCGGCAAACAGCACAACGATGTATTTCACCATGCAGACGTACCAGAATTCGCAGCCGTTCTTCGTATCCAACACTTATAAAGCATTCGGCGCACAGACGCTCAATTTCCAGAGCGATACGTCTGCCACAGTACCTTCCGGCCAGCAAAACGAAGACGTGATCGCCTTTGCCGTAATCGCGCCGGAAAATTCATGGCCGGTTACCGTTGCCTCTGCCGCCCTGCTGAATGCCACCGACCAGTGTGTAACGGCTCCGAATTACGGTGTACACCAGGCGCCTCCCACCACCTGCCCGCCCGCAGGTTCTACCTGTATCAACAAAGAGAATATTTCGCAGCCCATTGTTTCCTGCTATGGCCGGAACGATACCCAGACAGGCAACTGCGGGGTATGTAATTACGGCTGGGGCGGTTCCGGTTACCCGCCGAATATTACGCTGGCTATTTCGGGAAGCATCAAGTTCCCTTACCAGATCACAACCAACCCCACTACCGGCGCTCCGCTTGGTCTTTTCCAGATGTACCTGCAGAAGAGCGGCGGCGGCGGATGTTATCTCAACTATAAGGATACCGCTTCCTGGATGCAGCTCCCGGCAGCCAATTTCACCGTGAGTTCCGGCGACAATACCACGCTGAACTATTGCTTCACCAGCGCCGATTTTAAAAACAACGCCTGCCTTACCACGCCGGTTACACAGAATATCCTGAACCTGAATGTATCCGTACAGCTTACCGGGAGCGGTGTTCCCGGCGCACTTGGACAGGCCCAGGTGTCGAGCAGCTACTGCGCAGGCATCGGCTCGGCCTGGTGTGCCGCCATTCCTTATATCTGCGTGGTGCAGGGCTGTCTCCGTGCCGGCACGAAAGTGCTGATGGTGGACGGCAAAGAAGTGGAGATCGAAAAGCTCAAAGGCGATGGCAGCGAATATGTGATTGCGGATGCTGAAAAGAACCGGAACAAAGTGGTTACAATTACCGACGGTTTTGAAACCATTCCCATGTTCAGGATCATTACGGAAAACGGGAAATCGGTGTGCATGACCGCCAAGCATGCTGTTCCCACGGTGAACGGCGGTGTGAAGCTGGCCGACGAGCTTGCCGCAGGAGATGAACTTTACACTACCGGCGGAAATTCCAAAATCAAAATCATCGCCCGCGAAAAATGGGACGGCGCTATTTACAATATGTACGCCGGTTCCGAATCGCAGGCAGCCAATAACCAAACCACGTTTTATGCCGACGGTGTGCTGGTAGGCGATATGGGTATGCAGATTTTCTACACCAACCTCTCCAACATGGTGCCTGATATGACCGTGATCGCCAAAAAACTTCCGAAAGAGTGGCAGGAAGACATGAAGAATTATTACCGCAGCAAGAAATAAAAACAATCCCCGGCGAACCTGCAAAACTTCGCCGGGGATTTTCACAAAATTCCAGCACGATGTCTCAAGCACCCGCACTTACCTGGGCCATGTATAATGGCACCCAGGTCTCTGCTCAATGGAGTAGTCCAACGAGCGGCACACCGCAAAGCTATACCCTGCAGGTGCTTCCTTCCGGCGGAAGCGGCGCTACGTATACGCAGACCAATATCCCGATGAACACGGGTACTGTGGCCATTACCGCACCGCTCAGCGGGCAATACATGGTGCAGGTAGGCGCGGTTTACAGCGGGAGCAGCACACCGGTGTGGAGCCAGGGATTCCTGCTGCTCACCACGCAACCCGTTATTACTTCGGCAAGTTACAACGGCACTTCGGTGAAAGCCACCTGGAACGCTATCCCGAATCCGCAGCCCGCCATCAGCAGCTGGGAAATTACCGTTTGGGTACCTACCGGCGGCGGTGTACTGTACACGACTACCATCAACGATCCCAATGCCACCAGCGGCACACTGGCCATTCCAACGCCGCTGGTTTCGCTCGGCAGCAATTCGCTTTACGCTGTAACGGTTAAAGCGAATACATCCTATAATGCGCAAACCTATTCCAACCCGGCTACGCTGAATGTGGAACTGCCCGTCATCACCAAAGCGATTTACGATGGCGCAAACCTGCAGGGATTCTGGAGCGGGCCTTTCAATCCCGATGTACCTATTGCCGGTTTCCGTTTCTCGCTGCTGGATGAAGAAGGCAACGAAGTGTTTGGCAACAGCCAGGCTAACGGCGCGGCAAGTTCCGATATTCTCACGCTTCCCGTTCCTATTCCCACCAGCGGTAAATATTATGTTATTGTCGCTGCTTATACCGCCGCCAACGTCAGCGCCGTAAGTCCTTCCGTGCTCATCAATACGGTATTGCCCGCACTGGAAGAAGCTACCCTCGAGAATGTTTCGGGCAACTTAACTGTTGAAGTAATATGGACGCCGCTGGTTTACGCTGCTGTCCCGGTAGGTTCCGTGCAGCTCATCGTGCAGTCGCCATCCATGGGAACGCCTTATACCACGGCCATCAGCGACCCCTATGCCAGTTCGGGCAACGTAAATGTAAATGCCGGATGGACTGCCAGTCTCGCATATTACGTACAGGTATCCGCCATCAGTACCGATGGTGTGGTGGAAGCGCGCTCCACCCCGGCACAACTCATCACCGTTGTTCCTGCATTCACCCTTTCCGGTTTCGCCGGCGACAGTTTTGATTTTTCGTGGAACGCTTCCACGTCATCGCTTTTACCCACCAGCTATAAAATTGAAATACGCGATAACAACGAAGTGAAATGGTACACCGAATCGTTTCCGGGCGTTTCGGCAGTAAGCGGGCAGATTGAACTGCTGGCACCGCTCAATACGGCGCTTGTTTACTCCGCTTACCTCTATGCCGAATACGATACTGTCCGTGCCAAATCAGCAGCCATACAATTGCTGCAGGACGCACCGCTGGTTACCGACGTCATCTATGATCAAAACCAGGTAAATGCCCGATGGTATTTTGCCCCGCCTGTCACACCGGCCGTAACCAGTATCACGGTAGCGGTAACCAGCGCAGTTAGCGGCACCGGCTTCAGCGCAACCGGGCTCAGCGCTTCCACATCCAATTATATTCTCCCGGTTACCCCGGTTGCACCGGCCACCACGCTCGATCCTTCGCTGGAATGGCAACTCGAAGTCACAGCGCTTGTGGGAACAACAGTTGTCGCCGCTTACCCGCCTGTACCGCTGGTTACCTCATTGCCGGTACTCAACAGTATTGTTTACGATTCCACCGCTCAGCTCCTTTATTATTCCTGGCTACCGGCTCCCGACGATCTTCAGCAGGTAGCGGGATATATGCTCTCGCTTTATTCCACGCAGGGCGGACAGCCTTATTCAGCATACATCAATTCCGCATTCGCCGGCGAAGGAAGTATTTCACTTGCATCGGGACTGCCTTCCGGTACACTGACCTGGACAGCCATGGTGCAGAGCCGGGCAACAGGAGGTGTTTCAAAAGGCAACAGCAACGGTCTTACGCTGAACATGGGCAGCACGACCATGGCTTCGGCTGCATACAACAACGGCATACTGCAGCTCAGCGCAACTGCGGTGGGAGGCAGCCCGACTTACCGTTTTCAACTGCTTGAAGGAACGGCTGTCGTGGGTACATGGGATTCTGCTGCAGCATCGCTTTCCGTCCCCGTTACACTCGATCCGGAAGGCAGTTACAGCGTGCTGGTAAATTACGGGCTGGCCGGCGCCTGGGGACCTGTGAGTACAGCGATCAGCCTGCTTACTACAGTTCCTGTTATCGCCACCACGGCTTACAACAGCGGCACGAAAACCGTTACGGCCAC
>VBWE01000034.1:31501-68916 GCA_006218065.1 Bacteroidota bacterium | reverse complement strand
GCGAAATCTGTGAAATCATCGGCCGTATAGTCGGCAAAACGCCCGTGTTTACGATCGATGAAAAGACCGAACCCAAACACCTGTTCGGCGATATCGGGAAAATGAAACGTTTGCTCGGAGAACCTGCGCTGACCTTTGAAGAAGGCGTTAAACAACTTGTATAAGTGTATGAATGAGCGTATCCGGCAGTCTTCTTTCCTGGTTACCGGCGGAGCCGGTTTTATCGGCTCACACATTTCCGCAACATTGCTGGAATCCGGCGCAAAGCATGTACGCGTGCTCGATAACCTGTCCACCGGTTATCGCGATAATATAAAAGAACTGCTTCCTTCCGCCGGTTTCGAATTTATCGAAGGAGATATCCGCGACCCGGAAACCTGCCGGAAAGCCTGCAGCGATATGGATTTCGTTTTGCACAACGCCGCGCTCGGGTCTGTCAGCCGGAGCATCACCGATCCCGGGAGTACACACCAGGTCAATGCCGACGGTTTTTTCAATATGCTGGATGCGGCGCGCCTGTCGGGAATAAAACGGTTTGTTTACGCGTCTTCGTCTTCTGTTTACGGCGATGATCCGTCCATGCCCAAAAAAGAAGAACGCACCGGCAACCCATTATCGCCTTACGCAGTAACGAAGGTGATGAACGAAGCATACGCCAACGTTTTTTCGCGGGTTTACGGCATGCCGACCGTGGGACTTCGCTATTTCAACGTCTTCGGACCGTACCAGAATATTCACGGACCATACGCAGCGGTCATTCCCATTTTCATCACGAAAATGCTGTCGGGTGTGCGGCCGGAAATTTTCGGCGACGGGAAGAATACGCGGGATTTCACATTCGTGAAAAACGTAGTGCAGGCGAACATCAAAGCCGTGCTGTCGGAAAAAACCGGCAACGGTGGATTTGTATTTAACGTAGCCTGCGGCGAAACGATCGCGCTCCTGGACCTTTATGCCGAAATTGCACGCCTGATGGATTTTCCGCACAGCCCGGATTTCAAACCGGAGCGGGCAGGAGATATCCGGAACAGTTGGGCGGATATTTCACATGCGGCGGAATATCTCGGTTACCGGCCGGAAATGACCTGGAAAGAAGGCATCCGGATCACGGTGGATTGGTACCGTTCGCAACTGTCAAAACAATGAGTAAAGCCGGTGTCGCGTTTGTCCAGGCCGATGTAGGCGACCTTTCGCCGGGTGGTGGGGCGCGCCGTTTTTTCGTCGATATTTTTTCGCAGTACCACCGCGATAAAAACCGCGCATTCCGTTTGCACTTTTTTACCGACCGCAAGTCGGCGCAGTTGCTGGCGCAGAAACCGGAGTTCGGTCATTGCTCCGCGTATGTACACGGCATGCGTTCTCCCAGGAACCGTTTTAATAACCTCGTTGAAAACCTCGACTGGCTTTGGAAAATCACCCGGTACCGTATCCGCGTGGTGCATATCTGCCAGTATTATCACGTTTCGCATTACCGGCGCCTGAAATTTCTGCAGCGTTTGCCCGGGTTCATCAGGCCCAAACTCGTCATCAATTTTATCCATTGCAATTTTCCTTATGAATACGGTGACGCGAATCACCCGCTTTACCGGGAATGGCACGATCGCTTCGACCCGCTTTTCCACGATATCCGCCTTGACGGGGTGTATTCCTGGTACACGCTTTTCAAGACATACGTGGAGGAAAAAAAACTGTTCCGTTCGCCGCCAGTCATTCACCCGATCAAAACCTATTGCTGCGACGCCACGAAATATTTTCCTGCGGAGAAAAAAGAAAATATCCTGGTCTGGGCCGCCCGTTTCGATACGCAGAAGAACCCGTTGCTTTTTGTCGAAGCCCTGCATCGCCTGCGCAGCAGCGGCAGGAGCTGGCCGGCAGACTGGAAAGTCATGATCTGCGGCAACGGTGCGCTGGAGCAGAACCTGCGGGAAAAGCTGGAGGAATACAAATTGAACACGCTGGTCGAGCTGCGCACCGACATATACGATATGTCGGAAATTTTCAGCCGCTCGAAATGTTTCGTATCGACCCAGCTTTTCGAAAATTTCACTTCGCTTTCCATGAACGAAGCGCTCTCGGCGGGAAATGCGATCGTATCGCTGAATGTAGGTCAGACGGATAGCTACGTGCGCGAAGGATGGAACGGTTACCTGGCGAAAGCCGAAACGCCCGACGCGCTGGCCGATGCGCTGGCCCTGTATTTCTCCGAGCCCGGAAAACACGAAACGCTTCAGCGGAACAGCCGCTGCATGACCGAGCAGGTGCATACCACGGCCGCATTCATTGAAGAAATCGAAGCATTCTGGCAATCGCTGCGAAGCGGATCGTAGCACGTTTGTTTCATATTGAAACGGGAAATAATATCTTTGCCGGTACTAAAATTGCACCACCAAATATTGATTTCATGATCGTTTTTACTATGGATACGGACTGGGCCTGTGATGAGATCCTCGAGTATGCCTTAGCTGTTTTCCAGGAATATAACATGGCCATTACGTTATTCATGACGAACAAAACAGGGGCCAGGATTAATGAAAAGCATGAAATCGCCATCCATCCGAATTTTGTGTCGCTTGAATTTGAAAAACACATTGCGGAGCGTCTCGATGATTTTCCCGATGCCAAGGGATGCCGGTCGCACTCGCTTTTTTTTACGGAGAGATTCAGGCCGATATTTGCAAAATATAAAATCGAGTACCAGAGTAATTCCATGATGTATAAACAGGTTGGGATCAATCCTTTTTACATTTCGCCGACCACGATCGAGATACCGCTGTACTGGATGGATAATTTCTGCATCGAAATGGAAGGAGAATATCCTGCATACCGTGTGGATCAGCTGAACCTGGAATCTCCCGGCCTGAAGGTCATCAACTTTCACCCGATTCATCTCTTCCTGAATACCGCATCCATGAATGAATACGCGGACGCGAAAAAATATTACCACGAGCCCGAAAAACTGGTCAAACACCGGAATGTAAAACACAAAGGCAGTAAAGATTACCTGGTGGAAATACTGGAGTACGTAAAAAATAAAAACCTGCCAACATCCCGGATGATCGATGTTAATAACAACTACCGGAATAACTAACACACAAAACTTCCTGACATGAGCAACGATCCGCAACTGCTGAAAAAACGATACGAAGAATTTGCGCTGTCCGCAGATTACACTACCACGGCATCCGATTTCCGTTTGAGAGAACTCGAAATCGGCACGGCATCGGAATACATCTACGACGGATGTAAAGTACTGGATGTGGGTTGCGGCCTGGGGTATGCCGCGATCCAGTATGCTTCGCGGTTTAAGTCCGAAGTACACGGACTGGACTACGCCGGCAACATGATCAAAGTCGGGAAAGAACTGCTCGCAAAAAATAATCCGCCGCTGAAAGGAAGCGTTCACCTGGTGGAAGGTTCGGTTGCGGAAATTCCGTATGCCGACAACAGTTTCGACGTAGTAACCAGCTCCCGCTGCCTGATGGCCCTGCTGGACTGGGAACTGCAAAAGAAAGCGCTCACCGAAATTCACCGGGTTTTAAAACCGGGAGGCGTGCTCGTGCTGATGGAAGGAACATTCGACGGGCTGGAACGGCTCAACGACATGAGGGGAAAATTCGGTCTCGAACCGATCGTGATCACATTGAAGTTCGAGGAGAAACAACTCGCCGAATTCTGCAAACCGTATTTTGTTCACGAGAACACGAAGCGTTTCGGCATGTATTATTTCCTCACCCGCGTTGTTCAGCCTTTGCTTGTTGCGCCTGAAAAACCGTCGTACAGCCATAAACTGAACGAAATTGCGGAACTGATTGCCCGGGAGTACCCTGACTTCGAAGGATTGGGACACCTGGTCGCTTTCGTGTACTCGAAGCGGAGATAAGCGGCATTCCATGCTGAACGGGCAATAAGCTACAAATCGTATCTTTACAGGAGTTCCCGGAAACTATGCTCGTATCCGTCATCATTACAGCTTATAATTACGGTCGTTATCTCGAACGCTGCATCCGAAGCTGCGAAAGTCAGTCGCTCGACAGGTCGCAGTACGAAATTATTGTTGTTGACGATGCCAGCACCGACGAAACACCGCATATCCTGGATAATTATGCGGACACGATCCGCGCTTTCCGGATGGAAAAGAATGCAGGGCTTTCAGAATCACGGAACTTCGGTATCCGCAAGGCCAAAGGACAGTACGTTGTTTTTCTCGACGCCGACGATTACATCCAGCACGACATGCTCAAGATGCAATCCGTATTTCTGACGGAGAACAACCGTCTCGATGCCGTGGCGGTCGATTACTATCTTGTAAACGAATTCGGCGATCATATCGAATGGGTAGATGCGGCTGAAAAACCGATTGCCTGCGGGATCATGTTCCGGAAAGACCGTTTGTTCGATACGGGACTTTACGACAACAGTTTCCGTGCCCGGGAAGATGAAGATTTCCGCATCCGTTTTCTCAAAAATTACAATATCTACAATATCATTCTGCCGCTTTACCGGTACCGCAGGCACGACAGCAACCTGACCAGCAACGAATCGGAAATGGAAAAATACCGGCAGAAACTGGACGAAAAACACAACGGTTCAAACAGCTGATATGTACTTTCTCGAAACTGAGCGTATCGGTTTGCGCCCGCTTACAGCCGATGATGCAAGTCCCGAATATCTTTCCTGGCTCAACGATCCCGAAGTTACACGCGGCATCGAAACCGGCCTTTTCCCGACCACGCCGGCTGCGCTGGAAGCGTACCTTGAAGCCGTGAGTAAAAGCAAAAGCGACCTCATGTTCGCCATCATCGACAAAGCGAACGGGAAACATATCGGTAACTGCAAGCTGGCCAATATCAACTGGGTGAACCGCAATTCGCAGTTCGGCATCATCATCGGCGATAAACCGTCGTGGGGGAAAGGCTTCGGAAAAGAAGCCTGCAGCCTGCTGGTGAATTACGCTTTTGAAAAACTCAACCTGCATAAAGTGTGGCTCATTGTTTACGCCAATAATCCCGCCGCGCAGGCTATCTACGAAAAAGCCGGTTTTGTGCGCGAAGGCTGCCAGAAAGAACAGGTTTTCTCGGAAGGAACTTATGTGGATACTTACCTGATGGCCATTTTTAATCCCGGCTCCGGGGCTAAAACGGACTGAACATAAAACCGCATGACCAATCAGCCCGAAAAAAAAGTATGCTCGATCCGTTACCGCGGGCGCATGACAGGCGATGAACTGTCGGCCTTGCGGAAATCGCGGCTGTGGACCGAAATCGCGAAAAGATATCTTTTCCTTCCGCTTACATTCGATTATTACAGTGAATATCACCAGGGCGAATACGCCGATCGTGTTTTTTTCGTTTACTGCGGCGATGAACCTTTACTGGCTTTCTGGGGATTGTGCAAAGCAGGACGGCTGGGTTATTTCCATCTTCCCGCCGAAATAACGGCCGCGCCGGCATCCGCAGAAGCGATCAACGAAGCCTACAGGCAATTACTCGGTGAACTGGAAAACATCGTGAAGCGCGACCGGGTTTCCGCATTTGAATTTGAATACGATCCATATTTGGTTTCCGCCTATTTCGGAAAGATGTCCCAGGTTTCCGTAAAGCACAGTTGCATCGTCGACCTGGAACTTGGCGAGGAGCAGATCAAGGGAAACGTGCGGAAAAGCTACAAATCGCTCATCAACTGGGGAAGCAGGGAACTGCGGACTGCGGTGATGGATTCATCCAATGCCGATCCGGAACTGTATGAACAGGTGAAACAGTTTCATTTCCGCGTTGCGGGACGTAAAACACGGAGCGATGCTTCCTGGCAAAAACATTATGCATCCATTGCAGCGGGAGAAGGATACCTGGTAACGGCTTTTTTCGGAGAACAGATGGCTTCGGCAGCCCTTGTGCTTCATGGCAGTGCGGAAGCTTTTTACGGGGTCGGCATCAACGACCGGGAACTGATGGAAAAGCACCCGGTTTCTCATTATCCTTTACTCGCCGCGATTCTTCACGCAAAAAAAATCGGGCTGAAAAAATTCAATATGAATGATGTGGATATCCTGGGCACGGATGAAAAAGCCGACAGCATTTCCATGTTCAAAAAAGGATTTTCCAAAACGTTGCTGGCGCATACCAGCTACCTTGTTCAAACCGCAGCTCCGGCTGATCATACGAAAGCATGAACCCGATCGTCATTATCCAGGCCCGCATGGGCTCGTCGCGCCTCCCGGGAAAAGTACTGAAACTGCTTGCCGGGAAACCGCAACTGCAGCACCTGCTGGACCGGCTGGGGCGTTTTACCGGCTCAGGCAGCGTCATTATCGCCACCACAGATCATCCCGCAGACGATGTGCTGGAACAATTTTGCGCCGAACAGGAAGTGAAATGTTTCCGCGGCAGCGAACACGATGTACTCGACCGCTATTACCGCGCGGCAAAAAGCGCGGGAGCATCGGCCGGCACGCCCGTTATCCGGGTTACTTCGGATTGCCCGCTGCATCACGAAGACGTTGTCCGCTTTGCACTGGATGAATTTGAACGGCACGAGCTGGATTATTTCTCTAATTCTTTTGCGCCGCATTACGAGGACGGATGCGATACGGAAGTATTCCGTTTCGATGTGCTGGAGCGTGCCCGGAAAGAAGCGAAACTGCTTTCGCAGCGCGAGCATGTAACACCGTTCATCAAAGATTCCGGGCTTTTCCTCTGCGGGTACAAAAAATACGACAGCCGTTACAAATACAAACTCTCCGTCGATACGCCCGAGGATCATGCCGCCGTGGAAGGAATTTTTGAAGCGCTCGCGCCGAAAACGGATTTTACAATTACGGATGTGGTTGATTTGCTGCAAAAGCGCCCGGATCTGCTGGAAGCCAATAAAAGCAGTGTGATCAATGCCGGTTATTCAAAATCATTACGCGAGGATAGGAAAGTGGAATAGCAAAGTAACTTTTTCAGATATGAGATGTGAGACTTGAGATATGAGATTGTACTGATAATACCTGACAAGTAGCCAGTCCAGTGCTGGAGTCTCAAATCTCAAGTCTCACATCTCAAATCTGGTCCAAATACGTCGCTGTAAAGCAGTACTCAGAAAAAAATGGAACGCAAATACATCACCAACTTCAAAAAATCCGACGAATACCGTGCGGTGATCCACGACCTGATCCCGGGCGGGGCGCATACGTATTCCAAAGGCGACGACCAGTTCCCGGTTCATTCGCCTGCGGCTATCGTGCGCGGGAAAGGCAGTCACGTATGGGATGCCGACGGAAACGAATACATTGAATGTTTGCTCGGCCTGGCTTCAGTAAGCCTCGGGCATGCTTATGAACCGGTCATCCGCCGGGTAGCGGCAGAACTCGAAAAAGGAAATAATTTTTCCCGCCCTTCGGTTATCGAGCGCGAGATGGCGGAAACCTTTCTCTCGCTTATCCCGGGGCACGACATGATCAAGTTTGCGAAAAACGGATCCGTCGTTACTACTGCCGCAGTTAAAATCGCCCGCGCGATTACCGGGCGTACGCTGGTGGCAAGGCCTGCGGAGCACCCGTTTTATTCTTATGACGATTGGTTTATCGGTTCAACGGATGCGAGCTACGGTATTCCGCAGCCGTATATCGACATGACCGTGATGTACAAAGCGGACAACCTCGATTCGCTGCGCGAAGTTTTTGAAAAATATCCCGGGCAGATCGCCTGCGTGATCTCGGAACCGGAAAAGCAAAATGTGCTTGAAAAGGATTATTTGAAAAATGCGATCGATCTTGCGCACAAGCACGGCGCGCTGTATATCGCGGATGAAATGATAACCGGTTTCCGCACACATTTCCCCGGCTCCTGCTGGAAATACGGCGCAGTACCCGACATGGCCACCTGGGGAAAAGGAATCGCGAACGGTTTTTCGTTCTGCGCCATGACCGGGAAAAAAGAAGTGATGGAAGCCGGCGGCATCCGCCGGAAAGGAGATCGAAAACTTTTTCTCGTTTCCACTACGCACGGCGGTGAAACATCGTCCATCGCAGCCGGGCTGGCCACGATTAACGAGTTCAAAACGAAAGACGTGATCGGTCACAACCACCGGGTGGGCGACCTGTACATCAGCGGCACGAAAAACCTGCTCGAAAAGCACGGGCTCACGGAGTATATCGATCAGCTGCAATTCAACTGGCACGCGGGCATGGGCTTTCGCGATGCGAAAAAGGAAGCCTGTTTCGGCATGCGGACTTTATTCAACCAGGAAGTGATCAAACGCGGCGTACTTTTCCAGGGAATTTTTTGCCCGTGCTTCAGTCATACGGAAGAAGATGTGGCGCATATCCTCTGGGCTTTTGATGAAGCGATGGAGATTTACAAAAAAGCGCTCGGCGACGGGTACCAAAAATATCTTGCAGGCGATGTGATTAAACCGGTTTTCAGAAAAACGATATGAACGAGAGAACAACGGATCCCACGCAGATCGATTTCAAAGCGAAATTCGATCTCAGCGGCAAAGTCATTATCATCACCGGCGGCTGCGGCCTCATCGGGCGGGCTTTTGCGGAAGCCTGCGCGCAATACGGCGCGAACATCGTACTGGCGGATATTGAAGCGGCCGACCCGGCGGGTAAAGCGAAAGAGCTGGAAGCGCGCCACAAGCGGCCGATGCTCGGTATGACAGTGGACGTAGCGAAAAAAGATTCCGTCAATACGCTCAAAGAAAAAACGCTGGAAAAATTCGGCCGCATCGACGGGCTGATCAACGGGCACCAGAATAAAACGAATAATTTTTTCCAGAAGTTCGAGGAATACGGCGAGGACAACTGGGATGCCGTGGTGGAAACGAACCTGAAAGGCACTTTCCTGACCTGCCAGGTGATCGGGTCGTACATGGCGGAACAGGGCAGGGGAAGCATCATCAATATTCCGTCCACGTACAGCGTGGTGGCGCCGAACCAGAATTTATACAAAGGAACCAGCCTCGGTTGCCCGGCCGCGTATTCGGCTTCCAAGGGCGGCGTAGAAGCGCTTTCGCAGTATCTCGCTACTTACTGGGCGGCGCGCGGTGTGCGGGTGAACCAGATCACGCCCCACGGCGTATGGAATAATCACGAAGAACAGTTCGAGAAAAATTTTGCGAATTTCAGCCCGCTGCAGCGGATGAGCTATAACCACGAAGTAGCCGGAGCAGCGGTTTACCTGCTTTCCGATGCTTCCAGTTACGTTACCGGGCACAACATGCTCGTGGAAGGCGGCTGGACGGCGTGGTAGAAAACCAGGTATTCAAATAACAACATTATAATGACGTCACCCCGAACGCAGTGGAGGGGTGACGTTTTGTTTAATAGTATTTTGGAAACCAATTGCTGAAAAACCTACTCCGGCCTTTTCCCCGGTTTCAGTTCCGAAAACGTATTCATCAGTTCCGGTTCGATTTCCGCAAGCAGTTTTTTCAGCTGGGCGGAAGCCCGGTCGAAACGCCGGTTTTGTTCGCTGTTGTCATCCGCCATCACCATGCGCACCTGGAAACGCAGGTCGGAATCATCATACGATCCTGAATCGGGCAGCGCCGCCATAATATCGCCGAATGTAGTCATACAAGAGTCCTGCGTCAGGAGCAAGGTGTTCAGCTGGTTTTTCCGGCTCGTATTCCAACCGGCCGAAAGGCCGGTAAGCGCCGACTTCAGGGCCGGGTAACCGGTCGCTACAATATCGCGCAAAGTCTGTTTGGACCCGGTTTCGTATTTATTGATCGTCCAGGCATCTGCCGTTTGTTCCGCCTGCAGTTGCATCACCTGCAGATCACGTAATTTCTGGTAAGCGGGGAAGAGCGTATCGCTGAGCTTCGCCAGTTTCTGCATCTTTTCAGGCGGCGGGCCTTGTTTTCCGCCGCAGGAGGAAATGAAAACGGCGATGGCAAGTACGAGGAGGGCGGCTATTTTTTTCATACGATGAGTTTCTTCCTGCAAGTATAACCGTTTGTTCCGTATGGCAGAAACAAATTTCTGAAAACCAGGCAACGCATGCCGGATAGGATAGTTAATGAAATAGCATAGGAATATTAATAAACTTGTTTATTACATTTTTATAGTATTAATTTGTTTTTATAAATGAATAATCCCTGATGGATACCCGACGGATTGCAGAAGAGCTGAGAGATGCCAGGGATATTACCCAGATTGAAAAGCTGATCGGGATTGTGCGTTCTTCCGCGCAGCAAAGCATCCAGGAACGTTTGTTCGAGTTGTCAAGCAAATCATTCGAGAAAACGCTGGGCTATACGGAAGCCGAACTGCTCGGCAACCGGTTCGGTAATTTTGTGGCTGAAGAAGACCGGGACAAAACAGCCCGGGAATATGATGCGCTGACCAAAGGGAATATCAGTTCTCATTTCGAAAACCGCTACAAGTGCAAGGATGGAAGTCTCCGCTGGCTGGCCTGGCGTTCGGTGGCTGTGGCGGAGGAAAACCGTATCTATGCCATTGCCCGGGATATTTCGCGGCAAAAAGAATCGGAAAAAAGAATTATCGAATACGCAGAAAACCTGCATGATCTCATCGATCAGAAAAACGAAGGCCTGCGTTATGCGCGTATGCTGCAGGACGCCATTTTCCCGGATTACGATTTCATATCACACGTGTTTCCCGATTCGTTTATTTATTCGCAGTCCAAGGATATCGTCTCCGGCGATTTTTTCTGGTTCGACAGGGTGAATAACGGAAAAGTGTTCATGGCCTGCACCGATTGTACCGGCCACGGCGTACCCGGCGCGCTGCTTTCCATCATGGGCGTTACTTACCTGAATACGGTTGTTACCGCCAACCCGGATGAACATCCGGCCGTTTTGCTCACGGAACTGAACAAACTTATCTGCAAAACATTGGATAAAAAGCACAGTGTAAAAGTGATCAAGGACGGTATGGAAATTTCGCTGATCAGTTACGATTACCTTTCGGGCCGGCTGGAATATGCAGGAGCCGGCGGCGCTGTATGGCTTGTCCGCAAAGGTGAACTGGAAGAGATCAAAGGCGATCGTCTTGCCATCGGGATGGAGCCAGATTGTATATACGAAGGACTTTCCAGGGATATTGATGACGATACTGTCCTGTATATGTTTTCCGATGGTTTTGCCGATCAGTTCGGCGGGATCAATGGAAAAAAATTCATGCGGCAGCGCCTGAAAAATACAGTGATCTCGATAAGTCATCTCCCCATGCACGAACAGAAACTATTCCTGCAGGACACGATGGAAAAATGGATGGGCAACCAGGATCAACTGGATGATATAAGTATCAGCGGGGTGCTTCTGCCGGGAAGCCGGTGAACCCGGCTGCACATAGCCGCTAAATTGACTATTTTTGGGGCCTATGCGGATTCTCGATTTTATTCATTCATACGATCCCACCAGGCTAAGCCGTCCTTACATCATCGCCGAGGCGGGAGTCAACCACGAAGGTTCAATGGACCTGGCCAAACGGCTGATTGACGAGGCGGCGGAAGGCGGTGCGGACGCGATCAAATTCCAGACCTACAAAGCGGAAACCATCGCCAGCAAAGACAGTCCGTATTACTGGGACATCTCGAAAGAACCGACGCGAAGCCAGTTCGAGCTTTTCAAAAAATACGATAAGTTCTGGAAGAAAGAATACGAACAGTTACATCACCACTGCGGCCAGGCCGGTATCGAGTTCATGAGCACGCCGTTCGACGTGGAGTCGGCGGATTTCCTGAACGACCTGATGCCCGTGTTTAAAATTTCGTCGAGCGATATTACCAACCTGCCTTTCATTGAGCATATCTGCCGTTTCGGCAAGCCGGTTATTCTTTCCACCGGTTCTTCTTACCTCTGGGAAATCCGGCAGGCGCTCGATACCATCGCGAAATACGAAAACGAAGTCGTGCTGCTGCACTGCATCCTGAACTACCCGACAGCCGATGAAAACGCGAACCTCGGCATGATCCTCGACCAGAGAAAACATTTTCCGGATACCGTTCCCGGTTACTCTGATCATACGCTTCCCGGGAAAATGGACGTGCTGAAAATCGCTACGCTGCTGGGCGCCGCGGTGCTGGAAAAACATTTTACACATGATAAAACCCTGCCCGGGAACGATCATTACCATGCAATGGACAAGGAAGACCTGAAACATTTCCGGCGTGAAATGGACTTTACGTTTAAAGTCCTGGGCAGTTTCAGCAAAGCGCCCCTGGCTTCCGAAGAAAAATCACGCGCCAACGCGCGGCGCAGCCTCGTAGCCAAAGCAGGCATTGCGGCAGGTGAAACGGTAACGTTTGAAAAACTCACCTGGAAACGTCCCGCCAGCGGCATCAGCCCGAAAGACATCGATCAGCTCATCGGTAAAAAAGCGCTCCGCGATATTGCCGAAGATGAAGTGCTGAAATGGAATATGTTTAGCTAAGCAGGAGCGATCATGAGCAATGACAAATGGAAACAGCTGGAAGTTCCGCTGAACCGTAGCGAGAAACTGGAAGAACTGTTATCCTATCACGGCTGGAGGCACCAGGTCGATATCGGCGGGAAAGCGTTTACGCCCGGAACCCGTACGGCTGCCGACTGGAATTTCTGCCGCATGCCCGCAAAGCTCGACGGTTTATCCTTTCTCGATGTCGGCGCAAACGACGGGTTGAATTCTTTTGAAGCCTGGAAACGTGGGGCGAGGCGGGTAGTGGCTTCGGATATTTACGCGGAAAAAAACGAAGACTGGCACAACATGACCGCTGGCTGGCCGGTATGGCCCGTGAAAACAGTGAAAGCCTATTTGAATGCTCCTGTTGAAATCTGGTCGCGCTCCATCATGGAAATCGATGCGCCGCAGGAAAAATTCGACTATGTGTATTGCGGAAATGTACTGTCCTGGCTTACCGACCCGGCGACTGCAATCCGCAAACTTGCCGCAGTCAGCATAAAAACGCTCCATATCCGCGATGATATTTCTGCAATCGACGGACCGCCGCTGCTGCAGTATATCGGGGATAAAACGGGAAAACCGACCTGCCAGTTCAATCCGAATAAAGCGTTTTTCGAAAAAATACTGCGTGAAGAAGGTTTTTCCGCCATCGAATTTCATGAAGTGGATGAAATCGAACTGATGAATCACCGGATCAGGCATTTTCCGAAAATCATCGTGCCTGCCGGAACATCGCTTTTCCGCTCGCCGTGGACTGAAAATCCGTATGAAAAAACCGCCGGCGCCGTGCCTGAACGGGTTGCTTTTGTGAGTAACGGCAGAGGATTCGTTTACGGGCTGGGCTGGATTCCCTGTAACGAACTTCAACTGGTGGATGAACAGCCGATGATCATCGATACCGGTGCAAAAGCCGCGATCAAAAAAACAGTCAAGAAAGCGATCGGCTGGGATAAGCGAAAGCCGAAACCCGTGGCCAATAAAAACCACGTCATAATCGCAAGCCGGTAACCTGCGTTCGCTGGAAAACTTGACTATTTTTGTCCATAACCATTAAACAGGCCCATTGAAAGTCCCCGCATTCATTTCGAACATCCTGATTCGCCGCGGATTCAGCAGGCTTCGTGCAGTTATGGACAAAACGCGCAACGAAGACTGGCCGGCAAAGCGTACCATGGATTTCCTGTTTTCCAAACCGGCTGAACTGATCACGCCCTGGCAATTCCGCGAGGAGATGGAGCAACTGGCGGATGAACTGGAGAAACTTCGCCCGCAGGTTGTCGTGGAAATCGGGACGGCCAACGGGGGAACGCTTTTTATGGCCAGCCGCGTAGCAGCGGATGATGCCCTGCTTATTTCCATCGACCTGCCGCAAGGCCCGTACGGCGGCGGTTACCCGGAGTGGAAAGTACCCGTGTACAACAGTTTTTCCCGGCGCAAACAAAAGATCGAACTGGTCCGCGACGACTCGCATGCCGCACATACTTTTGAAAACCTGAAAAAATCGCTCGGCGGAAAACCGATTGACTACCTGTTTATCGACGGCGATCATTCGTATGCGGGTGTGAAACAGGATTTCGAAATGTATTCGCCTCTTGTCAGGCCGGGCGGTATCATTGTATTTCATGACATTGTAACGCATCCCGATGAAAGTACGAATGTTTACAAACTCTGGAATGAACTGAAAACCGGTTACGAATACAGGGAGTTTGTAAAAGACTGGAACCAGAAATGTTTTGGGATCGGGCTCATCCGGATGAAATAATACATGAAGCGATTCCTGTTCATAACACATCTTACTCCACGCGCTAAACGGACACCGCTCCGCCAGTCGCTCATCGGTATTTATGAAAAAGCGCTTCTTGCGCAATCTTATCCGCACTGGCAGGTTCTGCAGATCGGGGAAGAGGAAAAACGATCGGGAAATTTTGTTGAAGTTCAAACGACTGCAGGTACCCGCGAAGAAGGATTTGAGCAGTTGCGCCGGATTTATGCGCGCCCCGATGTGCGTGAACTGATTTCTGCAGCCGATTATATCATCAAGCTGGATGACGACGATATTATTTCGCCGGGCATCCTGGAAAAAGCGGCGCAGTTTGATTTCGATTGCTATTACGATGAACAGCATACGTTTTACGATATCAGCAGCGGCATAATCACGCAGCAGCAGAGGCCCTGGATCGCCAGCACCTGCATTCACCGGAAAGTGTGTGCTTTTGATAGGTACACCGGTCCGGGCGCTTCGCCGCTGGAAAATCTCTTGTATTCCGATCACAGCAAAGCGTGGCATACGTATTATGCCGGGAAGAAGAAACAAATTGCCGATCCTGCGTATCCCGTTTATCTCCGCGTGCTTTCGCCTTCGTCCATCACCTCGTCAACCGGTAATGCTGCGCCGGAAACATTCCGTGATGTGGCTTTCGATAGATATTATGCCTATCTTAAAACCTTCGGTTACTGGAAACCGGCCGCGGTAAACGGTTTTGATGTATACAAGCCGCTGCTGTCCGGAGCCTGGGAAAAATTTTCAGGACAAAAACAAATGCCCGTTCCGGGAACCGGTTTTGCAGACCGTGTAAGCGACCGGATCAGGAGTTTATGGAAAAAGAGCTAGAACAATATTTCGACAGGCTTTGGCCTTTGTGCAGGAGCATCACCGGCGACGGGCTTCGCGAGTCGTTACGCATACTCAGCGAAATCGTGCCGTTGGAATTGCATGAAGTACCGAGCGGAACGGCCGTACTCGACTGGGAAATTCCGGATGAGTGGTGGATCAAAGCGGGCTGGATAGAAACGCCGGAAGGAAAAAAGATCTGCAACTTCAGCGAGAACAACCTGCACGTGGTCAACTATTCCGAAGGCGTCGACAAAACGGTGCGTTTCGAAGAACTTGCGCAGCATTTGCATCATTACGCAGACTTGCCGGGCGCTGTGCCGTACATTACGTCGTACTACAAACGCCGCTGGGGATTCTGCATTTCCAAAAACGAGTTCGATGCACTTCCGCGTGAAGGGAATTACAAAGTTTTTATCGATGCCGGTCACAAAAAAGGAAGCCTGACTTACGGCGAAGCCGTGCTGAAAGGCAGTTCGGACCGGGAAATACTTTTTTCGACCTACGTCTGCCATCCGAGTATGGCGAACAACGAACTGTCCGGTCCGCTTGCAACGGCATTCCTGTATAAACAAATTGCCGCGATCAAAAACCGGAAGTACACATACCGTTTTGTTTTTGCACCGGAAACCATCGGTGTTATTGCTTTTCTTTCCCGTTCCGGGATGCACCTGCGGGAAAAACTCGACGCCGGGTACGTGCTTACCTGCTGCGGCGACAAAGGAAGTTTTACGTACAAACGTTCGCGCAAATCGCCCACGCGCGCCGATCGTATCGCGGAGCATGTGCTGCAGTACAGTACGAAAGCGCATGAAATAATCAACTTTGCCGTCGGCGGAAGCGATGAAAGGCAATACTGTTCGCCCGGCTACAGTTTACCGGTCGGTTCACTCATGCGCACGCCGTACAAGAAATACCCGGAGTATCATACTTCGTTCGATAATAAATCCGTGCTTTCTTTTTCAGCGCTTGCGGAAACCGTAAACCTGTATTACGATATCGCGCGCGCGCTCGAACTGGACGATCGCTATCAAACAACGGTTCCTTTCGGCGAACCGCAGCTCGGCAAGCGCGGTTTGTATGCTACCGAAGGCGATATCGTAAAACTTGCCGGTGAAACGCGGAAGCTGCTTCACTTCATCAGTCATGCCGACGGTGAAACATGGCTCCTGGATGCCGCCGCCCGTTTCGGTTGTTCCATTACGGAATTTGCGTCCGTGGTACAAACCTGCCGCGAACATAAATTGATTCGTGACTGATCCGGTAACCCGCGAACACAGTATGAGCAACGAAAGTATCTTCAGCAGTTTAAAAAAATCCTTCTACAGCCGTTTTCCCGACTGCAGTATTTTCGATTGCGAAGAATACAACCTGCTGAAGGTCGTGCTCGACGGGCTAAAAGTCCGCTATTCCTCCAAAGGACATATCCGCACGCCTTTGTTCTGGCCGCTGCCGGCACATAAAATCTGGCTTAACCTGCAGCGGCGGCGGAATCCCATCGATCCTGCACAAACCGGCCGGCTGAAAAGCATAGACCAAAAACGGTTCTGGGCTATGGATTTCGGCGGAAGAACGATGGACGGCAAATCCGTTTTTTTTGAGCGCATCCGCGGACTTGCAGGAGCCGGTGATATGGTCCTGCTGAGCGGTAAAACAGGCCCGGGATATTTTCCTGCTGATTTTTCTTTCGAAGGATTGCCCGGCGCCATGGCCCTGCTTCCGTTTGATGAAGAAGATACCCGGATGCGGAACGCGCTGCGGACTTTTGAAAAAAAACTGGCGGCCGCCGGTTTGCTGAACGGAACAGAACGGAAAGACATCCGGATTGCCCTGCAGCTTTTTTTCGACCAGTACCGGGGATGGAAAAAAATACTGGAGCTGGCCAAACCGCTGCACGTGGTTTTGATCATGCACTATCACCACGAAGGTTTGCTGCTGGCCCTGCGCCGGAAGGGAATCAAAATAACGGAACTGCAGCACGGCCTGATCGCACCGGAAGATATTTTTTACATGATGCCGAAATCCGTTTCCGCCGTCAGCAGCCGCGCGCTTTTTGCAGACAGGATACTCGTTTACGGCCAGTTCTGGAAAGACCGTTTGCTGCAGGGAGGGGAATACGCGGAAGAACAGATCCGGATTATCGGTTACTACCATTATGAACCCGTAACTGATCCGGCGCAGCTTCCTGCCGATATTCAAGACTTTACCAGGAACAAAAAAGTATGGCTGGTTTGTACGCAGACGTACATGGATGATGAGTATTGCGCACACGTTATGCGTATTTCTTCACTGCTTGCAAAAAGCGGGGCGCAGGCCTGCATCCTGGTAAAACCGCATCCGCACGAACCTTTGAGCAAGTATGCTTCCCTGGCGCAACTGGAGAATGTGAAACTGGTGCAGGCTTCGCTCGGTGCATTATTCCCGGTAGCCGATGCGCACTTATCGATATGTTCCACTACGCATTACGACGCGCTGCGTTACGGGCTGCGCAGTTTCGCACTCGATACCGAAAAATATAAGGATTATCTTGAATCCGTGATCGCATCCGGCGTAGCAAAATTGCTCGGCCCGGAAGAGACTCCGCTGGACTACCCGGAAACAGGAAATCCTGCCCTGCACCCGGCGGCGTATTATTATTCCCCGATGGAATCTTCCCCGGAGAAAATAGTGCAGTTGCTGGAAGCGGTGTAAACCGTTTCGTATTCGTTCCAAACTCTGCTATATTAGAGCCTGTGCAAATGCCCGATATTCCGTTCAACAAACCGTTCACCATCGGTAACGAGGTGAATTACATCCTGGAGGCTGTCCGGCAGGGGCATATCAGCGGCGACGGTATATTCACCAGGAAATCCCAGCAGTTTTTTGAACAGCGGTACGGTTTCGGAAAAGCATTGCTCACCACTTCCTGCACCGATGCACTTGAAATGGCGGCCCTGCTTGCGGAAATCGGACCGGGCGATGAAGTTATCGTTCCTTCCTTTACATTCGTTTCCACGGCAAATGCGTGTATACTTCGCGGCGCAAAAATCGTTTTTGCCGATTGCCTGCCGGGTATGCCGAACCTGGATATTGCGCAGGTCGAATCGCTCATCAGCTCGAAAACAAAAGTGGTCATCCCGGTTCATTATGCCGGCGTGGCCTGTGATATGGATCCGCTGATGCGCCTGGCTGAAAAAAACGGTTTGCTTGTGGTGGAAGATGCAGCCCACGCCATCGACGCAAAATACAAAGGCACGCCGCTGGGAAAGATCGGACAACTGAGCACGTTCTCTTTTCACGAAACAAAAAATATCATTTCCGGTGAAGGCGGCATGCTCGTGCTGAATGACCCGCGCCTGGTAAAACGTGCGGAAATCATCCGCGAAAAAGGAACCAACCGCGCCGCTTTTTTCCGGGGCGAAATTGCGAAGTACGAATGGGTCGATGTCGGATCATCTTTTCTTCCTTCCGAGCTGACGGCCGCTTTCCTGTTTGCGCAACTGGAATATATGGAAAAGATACAGGTACACCGTATAGCTATCTGGAACAGGTATTACGAACGGTTAAAAAAACTGGAAACCTGCGGAGCGATCCGCTTGCCGGTTATCCCGGGTTATGCGGAATGCAACGGCCACCTGTTTTACCTTGTTTGTGAAAGCATTGAACAACGTACCGCTTTGCAGCAGCACCTGCGCAAAAAGAGAATACAGGCTGTTTTTCATTACCAGCCTTTGCATAACAGCCCGTTTTTCCGGGAGCAGCACGACGGCAGGCCTTTGCCGAATACGATCCGTTTTTCAGATTGCCTTTTGAGGTTGCCGCTTTTTTATGAATTGCCGCTCGAATACGCGGACAATATCGCAGCCGCGGTTGAAGAATTCTTTCAATGAAAAAAAACATCCTGCTGATCGCTTATGTTTTTCCGCCATACCCGGGTATCGGCGGCAGGCGCTGGGCAAAAATGGCGAAGTACCTGGCGAAAAAAGGCTACGCTGTTCACGTGATCACGGCTGCAAATCCATTCGAAGAAAATTCGCTCTGGACGGATGATGTAAAGCAGGAAGGAATCCATGTCCATGAAATTCCGCCGCATTACCCGGCCGTGCTGCTGAAAAGCAAACTCAGCATAGCCGATAAAGTGAGGTACAGGATATGGATAAACAGGCTGAAGAAAAAACACCGCGGCAGCATTTACGACCGTTCCCTCGAATGGAAAGAAGAATTGTACCGGGCCGCGTTCCCGTTGATCAGGAAGCACGATATCCGGCATGTGATTTCCACAGGCGCACCTTTTCGTGTGCTGCATTATGCAGTAAACCTGAAAGAAGAATTTCCTTCACTGAAAGTCATTGCGGATTTTCGTGATCCCTGGACATCAGGCCGCAGTTACGGTTTTGACAATATGACCGCGGAAGACCGGGCCGTGGAAGAGCAACTGGAAAAAGAAGTCGTTGAACGAGCGGATGCCGTGCTGGCTCCTGCAACGGAAATTTTGGACGACCTGGAAAAGCGGTACGGGCACGCGCATAAATTCATGCACCTGCCGCATGCATTTGATTCGGAAGATTTTTCCGCGGCATCCGCACAACCCGCATTTCCGCCCGAAATTTTTTCATTTGCTTTTGCGGGAACCATATACAAAGGTTTGGAAAACCGGCTGGATAAACTGGCTGCGCTCCTTCGGAAACTGAAACTGGAACAGCCTGCGCTTTACGCCAAAATCCGGATCGATTTTTACACGAACGATAGCCGGCATGCTGTCATTTTCAAAGACTTGCCCGAAGCCGTTCAGTTCTTCCCTCCGCGGCCGCCGCGCCTGCTTTTCGCGGAACTGAAGCGATACCGGTTTGCACTTATCCTGTTCACGGAGCAATACAAAGATTACCTGAGCACGAAATTCTGGGAGTTTTTTTACCTGCGCATGCCGCTGATCTATATCGGGCCCGAAGGACGCGTCTCGGAACAGATTCGTTCATCCGACCTCGGTGAAGCGTTTACCGGCGCTGACGGGGAACAAAAGCTGCTAGATTTTATTTCGGCAGGCGGAAGAAACGAATTCGGATACCGTATAGATACTTCTGCGTATTCCTGCGAAAATATGACGGACAAACTGGAAACTCTTTTAGGTTAACTACCTTTGCTCCGGCTGTTATGAAACGCATTCTCGTCGTAGTAGGAACCCGTCCCAACTTCATCAAAGTCACGCAATTCAGGCGTGTGGCGGCCCGTTATCCGCAACTGGATGTAAAACTGGTGCATACCGGTCAGCATTACGACGGTAAAATGGCCGACGTTTTTTTCGAACAGTTCGGTTTAACGCCTGATTTTTTCCTGAACGTCCCGCCCGGATCAGCCAACCAGCAGATGGCGGAAATCATGCTCCGGCTCGAAAAAACGATCGGGGAGTACAGCCCCGACCTGCTCGTCGTCGTCGGTGATGTAAACAGCACACTGGCCGCCGCGCTTACCGCCAACAAAATGGGCATTAAACTCGCGCACGTGGAAAGCGGGCTCCGCAGTTTCGACCGCACCATGCCCGAAGAATTCAACCGCATACAAACCGATGAACTGGCCGACCTGCTTTTTGTAACCGAGCAGAGCGGGCTTGATAATCTCGACCTGGAAGAAAAACAAACAGAGCGTATCCATTTTGTCGGCAATACCATGATCGATACCATGGTGGCTTTTGCTCCGCAGATCGACCAGTCACCGGTGCTGGAGGCGATGCACCTTGCACCAGGAAAATTCGTGCTGATGACCATGCACCGCCCGGCCACGGTGGATTCGAAAGAAGGTTTGCTTCACTTGCTGGAACTGGTGCGTGTGGTCGCAGCGAAATACGATATCGTTTTCCCGGTTCATCCGCGCACAGTAAAAAACATGCAGCAATTCGGCCTGGAGCAGGAGTTTGTAAACATCAGCCGCCTGCACCTGACCGAGCCGCTGGATTATTTCGCTTTCCAGAAATTAGTCAAATCCTGTCGCTTTGTACTTACCGACAGCGGCGGGATACAGGAAGAATCGACATTCCTGCAGGTGCCCTGCCTCACGCTGCGCGCCAATACCGAACGGCCGGTCACCGTTACGCTGGGTACCAACGAACTGCTGCCTTTCGATCTCGAAACAATCACGGACCGCATCGCGGCGATTGAAAACGGAACCTTCAAAAAAGGGCAGGTGCCGCCGCTTTGGGACGGTAAAGCCACCGAACGTATCTTTGAGGTTCTATCCAAATCTATCTGAAGCCTGCTATGCTTTATTTTACGTTCAACGACGCGCCATCCGGAATCTATTCCGGGCAGGTCGTTGATGTGTGCAGGTATCTCTCCGGAATTTCAGGCAAACCGGTCAGGCTGCTCGCGCTTATTTCCCTGCGTTCCTATTGGAAAAACCGCGCGAAAATAAAAGCACAGTACCCGCGATCGATCGTACTGCCCATGTTTCCGAAACCGCGCAACTGGCGGAAAAACAGTTTTACTTTGCGCGTAGTGCGTTTTTTTACCGGTGAGCGCGAGATCATGGCGCGCGGACCTTTCGCAACGGCGCTGGCCTTGAAGCTGAAAAAGAAAGGCGTTTTCCGTAAAGTGATTTTCGATGCGCGTGGTGCGTATTTTGCCGAACTGAATGAATACGACGTGGTCCAGGATGCGCAGGTGAAACAGGAAATCAAAAATATCGAGCGCGAGGTGATTCACGGTTCCGACAGGCAGCTCGTGGTTTCGCAGGCGCTGGCGGATTACTGGAAAAAGGAATATGATTACGCCGGGCAAACACACGTGGTTATTCCGTGCACGCTGAACAGCGACACGCGCTTTGCGCAGCAAACGGAAGAGGAGCGAAGCAAAGCGCGGCAGCAGGTTGGTTTTTCACCGGGAGATATCGTACTGGCGTATTCCGGCTCTTCTTCGGGCTGGCAATCGCTGGAAGATTTCGGAAAGCATGTGCTTCCGCGCATGCAGGCCCAGCCCGCGTTGAAAATATTGCTGATGATTCCGCGCCTCCCGGAAAATTTTGCACCGGCAACCCAGTTTCCCGATCGCGTAAAACAGGTTTGGGTGAATGCGGAACGGGTAGGGGAATGGCTCCAGGCCGCTGATTACGGCTGGCTGGTGCGGGAGCAATCGGTCACAAACCGGGTCGCTTCTCCTGTGAAGTTTGCGGAATACCTTGCCGCCGGCCTGCAGGTACTCATTTCCGAAAACCTCGGCGATTATTCCGAACTGGTCGCTAAAGAACAAATCGGTTATGTGATCGCCGGAAATGATATTCCCGGCCTGCAGCCTGTTCCGGCTGAGCAACGGGAAAAATCACGGCAACTGGCCGGGGAACTTTTTGTAAAATCTGCTTACAGGAAAGCTTACGAATCGCTGCTGATATGAAAATCGCTTTACTTACCGACGGAATCTATCCGTATGTCATCGGCGGAATGCAGAAGCATTCGTATTACCTCGCGAAATACCTCGCCGCCGCCGGGCATCATGTCGATCTCTATCATACCAATCAAAGCCGGTACGATATAAGCAAACTGGAGTTTTTTACGGAACAGGAAAAACTGCTTATCCGTTCTTTCGTGGTAAAATTTCCGCAGATGGGCCGCTCGCCCGGTCATTATATCCGTGAATCGTATGAATATTCCTGCCGTGTTTTCAAATTGTTCCGTGAAAACAGCAACGGGGTTGATTTTATTTATGCCAAAGGTTTCACCGGATGGGAATTGCTGAATCAAAAAATGAAAGGTTTTGATTGCCCCCCGGTAGGCGTCAACCTGCACGGATTTGAAATGTTCCAGCCGCCCGCGTCTTTTATCGCCGGGTTGCAGAACCGTTTCCTGCTGAAGCCTACCGCGCTTTTCCAGATGAAAAACGCCGATTATCTTTTCTCATACGGCGGAAAAATCAGCGATGTGATCCGCAGCGCAGGAATGCCGGGTGAAAAAATAATCGAAGTGCCCACGGGAATCGAAGCGTCCTGGCTGAATGATCATCCCGAGTCCTCCGGCCCGAAACGGAAATTCATTTTCATCGGCCGTTACGAAAGAAGAAAAGGAATAAAAGAACTTCAGCAGGCCATTGAAAAAATTTCGGAAAACACCGGTGCGGATTTCGAATTCCATTTCGCAGGACCGGTTCCGGCGAATAAGCAGGTGAAAAACAAACACGTGACTTATCATGGCCAGGTTGACGACCCGGCTAAAATGAAAAAACTGCTGCTCGATTCAGAAGTACTCGTCTGCCCCAGTTTTTCCGAAGGCATGCCGAATGTGATCATGGAAGGCCTGGCTTCGGGCTGCGCCGTGATCGCAACCGACGTGGGCGCCGTTAACCTGATGGTGAATACCGGGAACGGCTGGCTGATCAGCCCGAAAAACCAGGATGAACTGGTAAAAGCGCTGGAAGAAGCCCTGCGGATTTCACCCGCTGCACTGGATGAAAAAAGAACGCGCGCGGTACAATTTGTCAGGGAAAAATTTCTCTGGGATAGGATAGCTGCTTTAATTGTTAATGAAATCCTAACGCGATTGGACAAAAGGGACGGAACCTTGTAACTTTGTTCCATGAAATAATTGTGGCCCGGTTCCTGTTGTTCCGGGTTTGTTCCAAACAAGCAACGCTTATGAAAAAGTCACTGTTCATTCTCGCCGCATCGGCCGGCCTCCTTGCAGGCGCCACGGCATTTACCTTATTCAGCAACGACTGGACGCCGGTAACGGACCAGGCCAAAGTGAGTTTCGAAATGCCGAATGAAGGCACTGCGGGAACGCTCGGCGGGTTAAAAACCACGATCAGTTTCAATCCCGCCAATCCTGCCGAATCGAAAATTGAAGCAACGGTTGATCCATCCACGATCAATACCGGCGTGGAAGGGAAAGACACGCATATTAAAAGCGCCGACTTTTTTGACGTGGCTAAATATCCCACCATCCGTTTCGTTTCCGAAAAAGTAACGGCTACTGCCGCAGGCTTTATAGCTACCGGCAAACTGACGATCAAAGATTCCGTAAAAACCGTGGATATTCCGTTCACATTCGAACCGAAAGGGGATAACGAAGGCGTATTCAAAGGACACATGGAAATTTTCTACGGCGATTTCGGAGTCAATAAGAAAAGCAAGTCCGGCAAGGATAAAGTGAAGATCACGATCGAAGTGCCGGTGAAAAAGTAAGTAGTTCATGACTCACCCCCTGGCCCCCTCTCTCCGCCTTTGGAGGTCAGTGTAAATCAAAAGTAATGTTGCGCCAAAGGCGCAAAGAGGGGGAACCTGAACTTACGTTTTGGTTCCCCCTCTTTGCATCTTCGATGCAAACAAATCTCCTTTTTCAGCACATCTATCGAAGATGGAGAGAGGGGGCCAGGGGGTGAGTCCCCGGACCACAAACATTTCCCTGTTTTCTTTGTTTCTTTATACCAATCAAACAGAAAGGAACATTTTATGAAAACCATTCTCCATCCTGCAGGCGAACGCGGCCATGCCAATCACGGCTGGCTTGATGCGCACCACAGTTTTAGTTTCGCGTCCTGGTACAACCCGGCGAAAATGCATTTCGGGCTGCTGCGTGTGCTGAACGACGATACGATTGCGGCCGGTATGGGTTTCGGGAAGCACCCACACGATAATATGGAAATCGTGACGATCCCTTTATCCGGCGTGATCAAGCATGCCGACTCTACCGGCGGAGCCGGTGAAATAAAAGCGGGCGAAGTGCAGATCATGAGTGCGGGCTCGGGCATCGAACATTCGGAATTCAACGGGTCGAACCACGAGGAACTGAAACTGTTCCAGGTCTGGGTTTTCCCGAAAGAGAAAAATATCAAACCGCGTTACGATCAGCGCGAGTTCGGTGAAGATGCTTTGAAGAACAACCTGAAAGTGCTGGTTTCGCCGGATGCTGCGGACAATGCGCTCTGGATCAACCAGGATGCTTTTTTCTCCATGGGCAAATTCGACCGGGAAGAAGAATTGAACTATACGATGAAACGTAAAGGCAACGGCGCTTTCGTGATGGTTGTGGAAGGCGGGGCGGCGATCGACGGAAAACTTTTAGGACGCCGGGATGCGATCGGTGTGTATGATACGGAATCGTTCACGGCAAAACTGCAGGCCGGTACGCAGGTACTGGTGATTGAAGTGCCGATGAATTGATTATCTCCCGATCCCAGCCTGCCGGTAAAGTGCGGCGAGGAAAAGCTCCCGGTAAACGAGATATGGAAAATTATCTTTTTCCATGTATGAAAGCGCATCATACGCCTGTATCCATATAGCAGGTTTGTCGTTGAACTCGAGCACAAACCAGTTTGTTTCGCGGCGATACCCGTAAATGATCTTGCCCTTTTCCCATTTATATTCCGACTTCTTTGCATAAGGTTCCCATGCATAAACACAAAGCACACGGTCAGGCGCCGGCTCCAGTTTGATGGGCACCATAATATATGTTCCGGGATTGTTCGGATCTTCTACCAGGTTTGTACTGTCCCAGTACGTATAAACAGAATCAATATACGTCCGGCGCAGTATGCTGTTCGTTCCCCGGTTTTCAAATCCCGGGATTTTTCCCCACCTCGCGGCATCCAGCAACTCGTACCCAAGATCTTCTATGCCCGATTGCGGAAGCAGGGTATCAGAATCTTTGTATAAAATACTGTTCGTCAGAAACGTCTCCTTTTCCGGCTCGGCTATGGGCATCATGGCCATCGCGAACTGCCGGCGCACCAGGCTGACCAGGTCCGTGAATTCTTTCGGATCAAGGAAATACGCGTATTGAAAAAGCGGGATGTTGATTAAAGCCGTGGAATCGGAAACCGGTTCCCTGGTTTTTTCATCGTGGTGCGTTGTTTTAAACAGCTCGGCAAAATCAGTCAGTTCCGCATTTTTTGCGTCCCTGTCCCAGGTTACCGATAAACGATATACACCGGTAGGCGTCGCCGGCTTCTTTTTATTCGAGAGTACCAGCGTAGCCGCATCCTGCTTGTCGAGCACCTGGCCATAATGGCCATGCCGCGGTGTGAAAAGCGAATCCGTAGTTTTGGATTTTGACCAGCTGTCCAGTTTTTTCCAGAGTTTTACTTCGACCGTTGCAAGCAGCAGGGTATCTGCGGGAGAAAATACCGGCGACGACAAGGAACGGTAATGCTTGCTGTGCCGCGGATATTCCTGCGCAGAAACGGAAAGAGCGGACAGGAAAAAAAGAAACGTGAACAAATGATTTTTCATACGCTTTCAGAATTTCACCAACTCCCTGTACAATTCATATAATGGTAAACCCATGACGTTGAAATAGGTTCCTTCTATTTTCTCGATACCCACGTAGCCCACCCATTCCTGCGCACCGTAAGCGCCTGCTTTATCGAAAGGCTGGCAGGTGTTTATGTAGAAATCGATTTCGGCATCGGATAGTTTTTTGAAATATACATCCGTGCGGGCGTGAAAGCAGACTTCCTTGTTTTTGGATTTGAGACAAACGCCCGTGTACACTTCATGCCGGTTCCCGGAAAGCTCGCGTAGCATCTGTACCGCTTCGGCATGATCCGCCGGTTTGTTCAGCACATGGTCGTTGATCCAGACGATCGTATCCGCCGTAATGACTATCGTGTTTTCGTCCAGTTCGCCTTCAAACGCATCGGCTTTCAGTTTGCTCAGGTAAAGCGGGATTTCTTCTCGTTTCAGTTCTGCAGGAAAATGTTCATCCACTTCTTTGGTGCGAAGTTCGAAAGGAATGCCGAGTTCTTTCAGCAGGTATTGCCGCCGCGGGGATTTGGAGGCGAGGATGAAGCGGTATTTTTTCAGTTGATCAGGGAACACCATTCATGCAGGATGTAGGAGAACAGGAACAGGTAGGATATTCCGCCGAGCATGATAATTTTGGTGAGCAGGCTGGCGAACCGGTAATCTTTTTTGCCCGTTGCTTTCCCGATTTTCCAGGAAAGGAAAAGCAGCGGAACCTGCACCAGCAGCATAAACCAGGCGAATGTTTTCCAGGCCCAGGAAATAAACTGCGGTTCTTCACTCGATGCGAAAATCCGGTACTCGAAAAATCCGATCAGCGCGATCATTACGAAACAGATTATCGCCACCACCCATTTGGCCCGGGCAATTCCCGCCACGATAGGCAGCGTGCGGCAGCCGTAGGTGCGGTCGCCTTCGTAATCTTCCGTGTCCTTGATTATTTCACGCATGAGTGAAATGAGGAAAGCGAACAGCGCGAAGTAACTGCTCATCACGGCGATCTGCGGGCTGATGTCGGCGACGTCCTGCCCGTAATACATGTTCAGCGCGCGCACTTCGAATAAAGCGACGAGCAGCGGCACCATGCCCGACAGCAGTGCGATCACAACATTGCCGATGAGCATCCGTGTTTTAAAGTCGGTGGAATAAAACCAGAGCAGGGTGGGAGCGCCGATGAAAAGCATCAGTCCCAATGTAAGCAACTGGCTTTTCCAGGAAATAAAAATGCCTAGCAGTACGCCGGTAACGTTGAACACCGTATGCAGCATAATGGCCCAGCGACGCTTAATCCCGCGGTCGATCACGTTGGTGTCCGGGCGGTTCAGTTTGTCGATGCGCACATCGAAATAATCGTTGATGATATATCCCGCGGCACCGATCAGCACCACGGCCAGCACGAGCAGGTAAAAATAAAGCGGCGAAACCTGCGAATGATACATATCCCTTTCCGCGGCGCAGTTCTGCAGATCGAGAATCGGCCTGACCAGGAAATAACGCACCATGCACATCGTGAAAGCCATGATGAGCAGGTTCGGGAGACGAATGAGCTTGAAAAAAGCCAGCATACGGAGGGCTAAGATACGGAAGAACGGTTTAAAATTCCTTCAGGTGACGGGCATTTATGAAAGTGAGTATGCTTTCGGAATAGAAACGTTTTTAAATGCCGAATTGCGAATTCCGAAGGGCGAATGATCAATTCATTCGGTATTTGGCATTCGCAATTCGCACTTTTTTTGCTATTCCCACTTTCCCTGCACACGCAGCACCTGCTCAATCACATCGCGCACGCAGGCCCGGCCGCCGGGATAAGGTGAAACATACGGGCAAATCGCTTTAATTTCATGCGCGGCGTCGGCCGGGCAAACAGGTAATCCGCAGCTGAGCATGGCCTGCAGGTCGGGCAGATCGTCGCCCATGAAAAGTACCGTGGACGGATCGAGATCGTAAGCGAGGCAAAATTCACCGAGCTTTTCTTTTTTGTCCGTGCAATGCAGGTACACTTCTTTCATGCCTACGGATTGCAGCCGGCCGCGGAGATTGTCCGTACTGGCGTAGCTGATCACGGCCGTAATCAGTCCTGCATCCGAAGCCCGGCGGATCGCGTAGGTATCCTTGGTATTGAAGCTGCGGCCCAGTTCGCCGTTCTCAAACAGCATGAGCGAGCCGTCGGTCAGCACGCCGTCGATGTCAAAAACAAGCGCTTTGATTTCCCGCATCAGCTGTTTGAAATTCTTCTCCATGCCGGTTATTTTTTTGTGCCCTTGCGGATATCCTTGCTGATGCTGCGGTACAGCGCGGCCCATGCCGGGTGCTTTTTAAGCAAAGCGAGGTGTTTTTTCATCGTCCGGGTATCGCCGCGCCGTGCGGGACCGGTTTGCGCTTCAGCCGGGGACAAGGTTTGTACTTTGGCTGCCGTTTCACTGATCAGCGGGCGAAGCAGGTCGAACGAAAGTTTGTTTTCTTCCAGCAGCTCGCCGGCGATGCGGTAAAAATGATTTGCAAAATTGCAGGCGAAAACGGCGGCGAGGTGAGCTGCGCGACGCTGTTCCGAGCGAAGTGCGATGACTTTGGGCGAAATCCGCAAAGCGAGCGCCCGGATTTCTTTCGCGGTTTTCGCGTCGGATGCTTCGATGGAAAACGGCACCTGGCCGAGATCGGTTTTACGGTTCACCGAAAGCGTCTGCAAAGGATACAGCACACCGAAGCGTTTCCCGGATTTTTCCAGCACGCTCATATCCACGGTTCCGGAAGTATGCAGCACGATACCGTTTTTCATTTTTATTTTTTTCGCGATTCCCGGCAGTGCGTCGTCGCTTACGGCGAGCAGGCAGAAACCGGCATGCGGGCTGATCTTTTGCAGCGAGTTTATCGCTTCTGCAGAAACTGATTTTGCAAGTTTGCGTGCGCGCAGGATGTTGCGGCTGTATACCTGCACGATGGTCACGCCTTTTTCATGCAGGGCCCGGGCCAGTTGCGTAGCCACGTTCCCGGCGCCGATCACCACGATCTGGGTGGGTAAATGATTACGCTTCATCGGCAGTTTTTCTCCTGGAAAGACGAACCCGGTTTATAATGGCGATCACCGTTCCGATTACCATCAGCACGCAGCCAAGCCACAATACGTTGATGCCCGGGAAGATCACGGCTTTCATGACGATCGATTCCCTGCGCTTCGACATTTTTTCGGAAACGTACACGTCAAAACTGCCGTCTTCCGGGTACACTTTCCAGAGCGTGAGTTTTAAACCGACCGAATCGTTGCGCGCTTCTTTCGGGATGGTCTGGTTGCCTTTCACCGTGAAACTCGTGTGCATGGTATGCTTTGCAAAATCACGGTCGTACACGCTGAAAACTCCGCCGACGGTAAGTTCTTCCGGGGCTTTCGTGATGTCGGACGTAATCGAATCCAGCACGATCACGGCGCTGTTCAGGGCAATGGTATCGCCTTTTTTGAGGTGTGTGTTTTTCGGTTCGGTCCAGTCCTCGCTGTTCGTTTTCTTCGCTTTCGGATCGGAAACATCGGCCTGGACAATATGCGTGTACACGTCCTTGTGCAGGTAATGCCGCGTATCGGGTTCCGCTGCGTTGCCCATGCGTTCGTTCAGTTGTATGAATGGCCGGAGGCGGAAAGAGAATTCCAGTTTTTTCGACGTTTTACTTTTTTCGTAATAATCCACGTTGTAATAAATATTCCGCCCTTCTTTCTCGCGTCCCTGGTAAGCGACGAAATAATCACCCATCGGCAGCGTATCGCCCTGCGTGATCAGGATATTCGATTCGTTGGTCAGCGTGCTGTCAATCGCGCGGAGATCACGGTCGCTCACGTTGCGCGAAATGACCTGCATGCGTGAAGTGGAAACGAGCGCGCCGAGCAGGAGCAGGCCGAAACCGATATGCGCCAGCGAAGCGCCTGCCGAACGTATTTTCCCTTTGAGTACCGCGAGGATATAATCGGCGTTGGCCAGCACGGCGAAGGTGGCCGCAAACAAAAGCAGGGGACACCAGACGGCCAGTACGAATCCTTTGGCGCTGTCTTCGGTAAGCTGGTCCGTGGCTTTATCGAAATAGAAATAGCAGCCGTAAATCAGCAGGGGAATCACCAGCACATAAGTCAGCGAAAACAATTGTGCGGGCAAACGTTCCAGTGAGGCCGACATCTTGCGAAGCGCCACACCGCTGAACATGATCATGCCCAGCGCAACCGGGATCAGGATGATGCCGAACCAGAGGTTCCGGGTGAAATCGTCGCGCAGGTCGGCCGCTTCCAACTGGAACTTGCGGTTGAAATAAACGAAAACAGCGCCGATGATGGCCACCACGAGACTGATGAGAAAGGTGGTGATCGTTTTGCCGGTGAATTCGCGCAGCGAGGTTTGTTTGTATTTGAAGAACTGTCCCGCGCCGATCAGGAAACAAATAATCACGGCAAAAGGAATCTGCCATTTATTGTAAAAATAAACCATGTCGCCGCCCGGGGCGAGGTTGGCGCTGGCGAGCTTCTGCGTAAATCCGCCGGGAAATTCCTGGAAAAGCCAAAGCGCGGCGTTGTGAATGCTTTCGATCTTCAGGAATTTGTTGACGACCGGGATGGACGTGAAAAAACTGATCTGGCAGGCGGAAACCAGCAGCACAATAGCCCCGGTGAACATCCAGAATTCGCGCGACCACAAGGCTTCTTCTTTTTCTTCCTTCGGAAAAAATTTGAGGTACCCGAGCAGCAGCACGCCGAGCGAAACGAGCAGGAAACCGAAAGTGGAAGCACTCACCGATCCGAAAATGGCGCCGGCGAGGAAAATCAGCGCAAGAACATTATACGCCCAGCGCAGGAAAACATTCCCGGCCAGGAGCATCACGGCGAGCCAGACGAAAAAGGCGAGATATAAAACCAGTTGCCCCGACATGCCGAGATCGGTAAACGCATGCACGGACGTTTCGCCGAGGATGCCGCTTCGCGTGAGGAAAGTAGAGTAGAGGATGAGCAGGAATGAAATGATGCTCAGGAAAAATCCCGTGAACAGCGAGCGTCCTTTGATTTTGTAAATGAGCATCACGTGTCCCGCGCCCACCAGCGTAAGCCACGGTACGAGCGAGGCATTTTCCACCGGGTCCCAGGCCCAGAAACCGCCAAAGCTCAGCGCTTCATACGCCCAGGCTCCGCCCATCAGGATACCGGTGCCAAGCACGGCGATGCCGACATACGTCCACGGCAAAGCGATTTTCTGCCAGTCGAAATATTCTTTTTTCCAGAGCGCGGCGATGGCGAAAGCAAAAGGCACCAGCGTGAGCGCAAAACCGAGGAAAAGCGTGGGCGGATGGATCGTCATCCAATAATTCTGCAGCAGCGGGTTCAGTCCGCGGCCGTCGGCGAAGAAGTTTTTGGTTTGCGGATTGGTCAGGTAGTCCCCGACTTTCGTCCAGGGCAGCCCGATATTGTCCGGCACTTCGCGCACGAGCAGGAACGGGCTGCTGCCGATATGCAGGTCGCCGATATAAATGCCGAGCAGCATGGAAACAAGAAATATCTGCACCAGCGCAAAAATGGCCATCACCGGCGCTTCGAATTTCCCGGAACGGCGCAGCAGGAACAAACCGATCATGGCATGCCAGAACATCCAGAGCAGGAAACTGCCTTCCTGGCCTTCCCACATGCAGGCGAGGATGTAATTCATTTCCATGTTCAGGCTCGAATGCTGCCACACGTACTGGTACTGGAACTTGTGCGCGATGAGCATGGAAAGCAGCGTGATGAAAATGCCGGCTACGGAAGCCGCATGGATGCGGAAAAAGAAGCGGCCCATCTTCCGCCAGCCGTCATCGTTACGTTTCGCTGCGAAGAAATAGGAAATGCCGGACTGGATAGCGGCGATGAACGCGATATACACCAGCAGTTTCCCGACAAACCCGATCCATGCTTCTTCGCCGATGTATTCCATGATTGTTTAAAATTATGTTCGGGGAAATGTTTAGTAACTGGTGCAATGCATATCATTCCCGATTGGCGACTGCCGATTTTTGATTTGCGATTTGCAGCGTGTAAATCGCAAATCGGCAATCGTAAATCGAAAATAGTCCGGGTTACATTCCGAAAGCATGGCGGACTTTAGTGGATTAATGACGCTGAGGAATTTTAAACAGTTCATTGCGCTGCAACATTCTGCTTTCCATCGTTGTATTTCGACGGGCATTTCATCAGGATGTCGCTGGCGATGAACGATCCGCCGTTGAGGCTGCCGATGACCACGATCTGTTCCGAGCGTTCGAAATCCTGCGGTTTGCCTTTGAGCAGGAGCACGCGGCGTTCGATTCCTTTGTTATCGGTCATGTAAAACGAAAAACGGTTGGCATTTACTTCCGGCTGGTATTCCAGCGGTTTGTCCTTGCTCAGTTTGCCCACTACGTGAACTTCCCCGCCTTTGAGCGCCGCCGCCTCCGTGAAATCGGAATAGGTGCTGCTGTCGTTCAGCAACCCGATCATACTGCCGATGGCCACGGCAATAATGATGATCCCGATGATATGTCTCTTTTTCATGATTTCGTATTCGATTCGATTTCTTTTTCCAGCTTGCTGATCTTGCGGTCGGTCATAATTAAATATACGAAAACGCCTGCGAGAATAATGCCGACTACGCCGACGACCACCCAGATTTTCCCGGAGCTGCGCATACCGTCGGCCATGTCCGGTTGTGTTTCCTGCGCCTGCAGCACGATCCCGCTGAGCAGAACCGACAGCAGCGCAAAAAGTTTATAAGAATTGAATTTCATAGTTCAGTTGGTTTCCGAAAGTTTTTCCGAGATTCTTGCCAGACGCACCCGCTGCGACATCAGCCATACGCCGAGCAGTATCCAGCCAAACACGGCGGGATAAAATACCAGGCGCATATCGCTGTCCAGGTCGTACGTGTCGAAACCGGGATTGCCGCCGTTGCCGGGATGCAGCGAAGCGGTCAGGCGCGGAAGCACGTTGATAAAGACCATGAACATGACGTAAGCGAAGATGTTGTAAACCGCCGAAATCCGCGCCCGTTTGGCCGGATCCTCGATGGAACCGCGCAGCACGAAATACGCGAGATAGGTAAGCATACCGATAGCCACGCCGTTCAGCTTGGGATCGTTCGTCCACGGTTTTCCCCAGGTAAAATTGGCCCAGAGCATGCCGGTAAGCAGGCCGAGTACGCCTAAAAGCATGGATACGTTTGCGGCCTGCAGCGCCACCTGGTCGAAACGGCTTTTGTAACCGCCGAGGTACCGGATGCTGGCTACCAGCGAAACCGTAAGCAGCGCCATCATGGCAAACCACATGGGTACGTGGAAGTACAGGTTGCGGATACTTTCGTTGAGAATGTCGAGGCGCGGAACGGGGGTAATAAATCCCGCGACCAGCGTGTAAAACAGCAGGCCCGCACACAGGATTTTCCACCAATAGTTTTTCATTAAAACACCCCTCGTTTTAATCGCGCCAAAGGTACGGAAATAAGAGGTAAGAAAGCGCCACCACCAGTACATTAAGCACGGCGATAGCTAAGTGGAATTTCCAGCTTACGGACCAGTCGAGCCCGTCAATGGCGTTTTTCGAAGCGCGGATCACCGTGATCAGCAGGGGAAGCATCACCGGGAAGCCGAGGATGGCCATCAACGTAAAATTATTGCCGGCTTTGGAGGCGATGGCGGAAATCATGGTGAAAACCGTAGCGAATCCCAGGCTGCCGAGAAAAGTAACGAGCAAAAACTGTCCGTAATCCTGCACGGGATTGCCCACCAGCAGCAGGTAAATCCCGAGGCCGGTCATGGCGAGGAAAAACATGAGCAGGGCATTGTACAGCATTTTGGCCAGGAGCAAAGCCCGCGGATCGCAGAGCGTATAGAGGTAGAGCAGGCGGCCGCGGTTTTCCTGGACAAAACTCTTCGCGACAGCGTTTACGGCTGCGAAAAGCAGGATGATCCAGAACAGCGCGTTCCACGAAGGCACCGCCTGGATCTCGCGGAAGCTGAACTTGCAGATGAAAATGGTGCTGATCACGTACAGCAGGATGCCCTGGAATGCATATTTCTGCCGCTGTTCCAGCATCAGTTCCCGGCGGAATAAGTGTGCGACCTGCGCGGCAAGGCTCATAGGGCGACAAAGATACGCAAGATCGTGGCTGGTTGAAATCGCAGGCGTCGACCGGCGAAGACTTGTTCCGCAAAATCTTCAATAGATTTACTTCGTACTTTTGTAAAAAGAACAACAGTCATGAAACGACTTCTGCTTGCATCCTCCATTGTTGCAGTATTATTTTCCACGACAGCTATGACCGACGGAACAACCAAAACGATTTACGATTTCAAAGCGAAAACGCTTGAAGGAACCGACTTTGATTTCAGTTCGCTGAAAGGCAAAAAAGTGATTATTGTAAATGTTGCCTCGGAATGCGGATATACGCCGCAGTACAAGGAACTGCAGGAGCTTTACGATAAATACGGCAAAACCGGCAAACTGGCCATTCTCGGTTTTCCCTGCAACCAGTTCGGCGAGCAGGAACCCGGCGATGCGGCACAGATCAAGGATTTTTGCACGAAGAATTACGGCGTTACCTTCCAGATGATGGAAAAAATCGACGTGAAAGGCGATAAGCAGCACCCACTTTACGCCTGGCTCACGCAGAAAGCGCTGAACGGAAAAGAAGATACCAATGTCCTCTGGAATTTCTGTAAGTATCTTATTGATGAAAAAGGAAACTACGTCGAGAATTACAGTTTCAAAGTAGCTCCCAACGACGAGAAGATCGTGAACTGGATCGAAGGGAAATAGATCTCTGGATTTTTAAGGGAAGTCAAAATTTCAAATGACAAATGTAGAATGTCAAAGTTGGACGATTTACACTTTTATATTTGGCCTTTATCATTTTGCATTTGAAATTCCAGCCCCGAAAAATTACCCGCTTTTCCTGAAGCGTCCGTTCACCAGTTTCAGCTCCACATTCCTTAAGCAGCGGGTTTTTCCTGCGGAGGCGTCGCTCCAGATATAATCGTTATAGCTCAGTACCTGCTTCTGTTCATCGTAACTCATGGATACCGGGTAGGTGCGCGGGATTTCCGCCACGGCTTCTTTGGTCCCGTTGAAAGCATCCGAACACAATTCAAGTCCGCGGTGCCCGATAGTGAACAGCCGGGCCTGCGCGTGGTGCAAACCTCCGCCGTGCGTGCCTGCGCCGAGCAGGAGGTAGGCGGTCCGGCCGTTACGCTCCACGGTATGCACACTGTAAATTTTTACATCGCTGAATGCGCCGCTCACATCTTCCGAATCGGTATCGAGCTGCTCGATGTGCATCAGGCCGTCGCCGCCGCGGAACTGGGCATAACTGGTAATGTTGTGCCAGGTTCCGCCGTCGCGCTCATCCCAGCTGAAGGTGCGCAGGCGGCCGTCGGCTGAACGGACAATGCTCATGTACTTGCGCAGGCTGTCGAAATTGTAACCGAGACTTTTTTCACTGCTCAGCACCCCGGTCAGTTCGTTGCGGAATTGACGGGCCAGGCTGTCGCGGAAATCGGAATAGGGAGACTGGGTATATGCTTTCAGCAGGTGAACCAGTTCCACTTCCTGGCTGATTATACTGCGTTCAGTACCGGCTCCGGCAAACAGGAACACGGGCAAAGTACATACGAGCAGGCTGAAACGGAACTTCATATTAAATTAAAGGCTGCGCAAAAATAGAAGGATTTCGTTCCCGGCAAAATGATTCTGCACCTTATGTGAATGGCCGGAATCAAGTATCGCTCCGAAAGGCAAGGCGATCGGCAGCAGGAGCGCATTCCCGGAACTTTCCCGAAAATATTCACACCGGTTCCGGATCTGTTGATAAACCCCAATCAAGCGTATTTCCGGATAAGCCGGTGAAGCCACATTTTTTACCTTTGCTTCCGATGAATACGAATCTCGACATACTCGCTGTCAGCGTTCACCCGGATGATGTGGAACTGGCCTGCTCCGGAACTTTGCTGCGGCATATCGCGCAGGGCTACCGCTGTGGTATCCTCGACCTGAGCCGCGGTGAGCTTGGTACGCGCGGCAGTGCGGAAATACGGGCAAAGGAAGCAGCGCGCGCTGCGGAAATTCTCGGTGTTGCCGTCCGCGAGAACCTGGATCTGCCCGACGGGTTTTTCAGGAACGATCGCGAAAGCCAGTTGCGCATTATTGAAATCATCCGGAAGTACCGGCCGAAAATCGTACTCTGCAACGCCGTTTACGATCGCCACCCGGACCACGGGCGCGCATCGGGACTTGTTTCCGAGTCGTGTTTTTATTCGGGACTGGTGAAAATCGAGACCGTGCACAACGGCGTAAAGCAGGACTGCTGGCGCCCGCAGGCGGTTTACCATTATATCCAGGACCGGCATATCAAACCGGATATCGTGGTGGACATCACCGATTTCGCGGAGAAAAAAATGGAAGCGATCAGGGCATTTGCTTCCCAGTTTTACAACCCGGATTCGAAAGAACCGGCGACCCCCATTTCCGGCCTCGAATTTATGGAGGCGGTAAAAGCGCGGATGATACTCACCGGGCGCGAAATAGGCGTGAAGTACGGCGAAGGATTTACCGTGGAGCGCAGTCCCGGCGTACCGGATTTGTTCCTTTTGACGTAATCATGTAAACGGCTGAAACCTGATTTCAGTACGATTTACTTTTGGGCTCGTATGCGGTTTAGTCTATCTTAGCTTAAACTAAAAAACGAGCAGATGAAAAAAATCTTTACTATGCTTACCGTGCTGGTGACCGCTTTCGGAACCGTTAAGGCACAAACAACACTTACGCAGGCTGTGGATTTCACCGTTACCGATCTGAACAGCCAGTCTCAGAACCTGTTCACGATCCTGAACTCGGGCAAATATGTATGCCTTGATTTTTTCTTCACAACCTGCGGACCCTGCCAGGCTACTTCGCCGTATTTCAAGCAAACGTTCACGAATTTCGGATGCAACCAGCACGATGTAGTCATGATGGCCATCGACCTGGGCGATAATACGGCGCAGGTACAGGCGTATGAAAACACGTACCTCGGCGGACCTGCTCCGTACCCGACTGTGAGCGGAACCGACGGCGGCGGCGATGCGGTTATTTCTGCCTATGGCATCAGCGCATTCCCGACGTATATCCTGATTGCTCCCAACCACACCATCGTGGAGCAGGATATGTGGCCGATCAGCAGCGCGGCGACATTCACGACATACCTT
>VBWE01000034.1:0-31488 GCA_006218065.1 Bacteroidota bacterium | reverse complement strand
GGTCACGGTCTCCAGCAGTACACCTGCCCGACAAGCATCGTGGAAAACAGCAATGATTTTTCGGCAAACCTTTTCCCGAATCCCGCATCGAACCAGCTTACGCTGGAATCGTCGGAAAATATCAGCAGCTACCAGGTTGTTGATCTCGCAGGAAAGATGGTCATGTCGGAAAGCCTCACACAAACCGCCGGCCGCCACACGATCGATATCAACGCGCTCAGCAGCGGCATGTACTTCATCCAGGTGAACGGCACAAACGGTCATTCTACCCGCCTGAAGTTTCAGAAAATATAACTCAAGTTGCCTTTTTGTAAAAAGCCATCCCTGAAAAGGATGGCTTTTGCTTTTGCAATACTCCCACCGGAAATAACATTTCTATATTTTTTCAGAATTTGTAATATATTGTATATCAATAACCTAAACAAAATGTTTTTCAGAAGTCTGATTTTTAGATGACCATCAGGGAGAAATATTAATTCCTGGTTTTTATGTTTGACTCAACCAACACCTCGCAACCAAACAACCGGGGCAAAATACACGGGTCAGTCTCTTCCTGATACATTTTTGATCCGATGGATTCGCAGCCAAGATTGTTCCGGTACTAAAAAGGTAAATGAGGTAGGTTTGTTGTGTGCAGAATGCCGGGGTGAGGGTCCCGGCATTCACTTTTTCAAAAACTTCGAATCTCTTCGTAACTGGCCCCGCCGGAAATGCTCATTTACACAAGTAAACTCCGCTTTCCGGCGGGACCAGTTACTTCGATCTTCTGTGTTTTTGAAAAAGTGAGTCAGTGTAACGACGTTTACAATTCGCTTCGCTCATTTATAGTTACTGTTCCGGAACTTGCAGGCCTTCTTCGGCCTGCTGCGGAGCATATCAAACTTATTCTTCATCATCAGGCCTTCTTCGGCCTGCTGCGGAGCATATCAAACTTATTCTTCATCATCAGGCCTTTTAGGTCGGCATCCAACCGGCTTAATTTCAAAACACGTTTGCATTTTGACGTTTACAATTCGCTTCGCTCATTATAGTTACTGTTCCGGAACTCGCAGGCCTTTTGGCCTGCTTTGAAGCATACCCAACGACTTTAACTCCAAATGTCACAGTGCGCACCTGGGAGCCTTTGACATTTTACATTCGAAATTCAGCGTTTGATATTTCTTTACCCGTTCCAGATCTCCCAGGCTTTTTCAGCTTGCAGGCGGAGCATATCGAGGCCGTTCATGGTTTGTGCGGATTGGGCTTTGGCGCGGCGGAGGAATTCGGTTTCTGCAGGGTTGTAGATGAGATCGTAAACCAAATGATCCTTGCTGAGAAATTGAAACGGAATTGCCGGGCAGGCATCCGTTTCCGGGAATGTTCCCAAAGGCGTGGTGTTGACGATCAAACGGAACGCGTCGAGTACGTACTCATTCAGTTCTTCGTACGCAAAAGCGAGTTGATTCTTGTCCAGTTTGGTCTTGTCGCGGCTTACAAAAGCGCAGTCGATACCGATTTTGTCCAGTACGTGGTACACGGCTTTGGAAGCGCCGCCTGTACCGAGAATCAGGGCGCGCTCGTGATGCGACGCGAGAAACGGTTTGATGGATTGCGCAAAGCCATAGACGTCGGTATTGAATCCCTGCAGTTTCCCGTCGCGGATGCGGACTGTATTTACGGCGCCGGCTTCGCGTGCAATTTCATCCAGTTCGTCGAGAAAAGGAATAACGGCTTCTTTGTAGGGAATAGTAACATTGAGCCCGAGCAATTCCGGGTGCGCGGATAAAAGTCCCGGCAGGTCACCGATTTTTTCGAGCGGGAAAAGATCGTACACCGCATCGGTAATACCTTCGCGGTTGAATTTTTCTGTGAAATACGCCTTGGAGAAAGAATGGCCGAGCGGAAAACCGATTAGCCCGAAACGTTTCATGCTTTCTTTTTCATCTTGTGGCTGATAAATCCGATCACCATCGGGAGTACCGAAATGAAGATGATGCCTACAACCACGAGTTCAAAATGTTGCTGTACCCAGGGAATTTGCCCGAAGAAAAATCCGCAGAGCGACATGCTGGCGATCCACAAAACTCCCCCGGCAATATCGAAAGGAAGAAATTTTTTGCGGTAACTCATTTTGCCGACGCCGGCAACAAAAGGCATGAACGTGCGCACGAACGGAACAAAACGGGCCATGATAATGGCTTTGGTCCCATACTTCTCGAAAAAGCCGTGTGTCTTATCGATGTATTCCTGTTTGACGAGCTTACGTTTCCCGATCCGCAGCCGCGTAGCCCGCTCACCAAAGAAACGCCCGATGGCGTAGTTGGTATTGTCGCCGGCAATGGCTGCAACACTTAGCAGCGCCATCAGCAGCGGAAGGCTGAGGCTTCCTTTGGCACAAAGCGCACCGGCCGCAAAAAGCAGCGAGTCGCCAGGCAGGAAAGGCATAACCACCAAACCGGTTTCCACGAAGATGATCAGGAACAGGATTCCGTAAATGAGTGTCCCGTATTCAACCACCCACTTGTCCAGGTAATCGTTGATGTGCAGGAGCACATCTAAAAAGTCTTTGATTACTTCCATGCGTTAATACGTGGGCAGCGAAGGATCGATTTCTTTCGCCCAGGCCAGGATTCCGCCTTTGAGGTTGTACAGGTTGGTGAAACCGTGCTGCCGCTCCAGGTTCTGCACGATAGCCGCAGAACGCGCACCGCTCCGGCAATGCACAATAACCGGCTTGTCTTTGGCAATCCGTTCGACATGGGACATGATCTGCCCCATCGGGATAAGTTCTCCACCGATGCTGGCGATATCCGACTCGTATGTTTCCCGGATATCGATGAGCTGGTGCGCTTCTTTTTTGTCGCGCATCGCTTTCAGGTCCTGGACTGTGATTTCTTTCATGACGGGTGATATGTAAAATCAGTTTTTCTTTTTAACGGAAGCCGGTAAAAAGGTAAAGAACGTATCGCCGCGAAGGCCCAGGCGCAGGGTTTCGAGCGGAATGACGTCGTCGCCGGAAATATTGCCGAGGTTCACATTCGCGCCGAGCAGTTTGATAAACCAGACCTGCTGCGATTTCTGCGGAGCTTCCCAGAGGATATCGTCTTTCGGAACTTTGGCGATGATTTTATTGATGAGCAGGGTATGGGCCGATCCGTTGCGGTGATAAATCCCCACGTTTCCGCCTTCGCGCGCTTCGGCAATCACTTTCCACGACCCGGCTTCCAGTTCACTTTTCATCATGGATATCCATTTGTTCGGATGGATGATGATGCCTTCTTCTTTTGAACCAACTTCGGAAAGGATGGTAAAACGCTTCGCCAGTTTGCTGATCATCTCGCATTTTTTGCCGTGATCCATCACGACCGAGCCGTCGGATACTTCGGCATGCTCCAGTTTCAGTTTATCCACCAGCTTGCAGTAATCGTCCAGCATATCGCGGATCAGGAAGGCTTCGAATAAAGTCCCGCCGAGGTACACTTTCATCCCGGCTTCCTGGTAAAGCTTGATTTTCTGCTCCAGGTTTTTGGTAATGTACGAAGTACCGAAACCCAGTTTTACCAGGTCGATATAATCGCCTGCGGAGTCGATAATATTTTCTACTTGCTTGATTCCGAATCCTTTATCCATAAACATCGTAAGTCCTACTTTACGTGGTCTGGATGGTCTTTCCGGGACATGCGGTAATTTAAAGTTCATAGTTTATCACTTAATCAGCCGTTTCGGCAGGAGTCAAAACTAATAAAAAAACCGGGTACGTATTCCGTTTCGGTTTTCCTGCCGGGGCGCGGGAAGGCAAAACAAGGTTCGGCTTTGTATAGGAGTTTCCGCAGCAGTTTATACTGCCCGGTAAGTTTCAATGAATTGCATAATGCCTGCATTATCGCGAAGCTGCGGCAGGAATTCGAACAGTTCCGTATGCTTGGCATAGTCCAGTTGCAGGCCCTGCTGCAGGAAACCCATCGCATCCTGTTTTTTACCCAGGCTGAGCAGGTATCCCGACATGCGGTAGTTCATTTCCGCGCTGGAAGGATGGTACTTGATGCCTTCCGCCAGTGTTTCTACGGCGCCTTTTACGTTTTCCTGTTCGAACTGGAGGCGGGAAAAGTCCAGCCAGATGTCCGCATTTTCGGGTTCCAGTTCAATCACTTTCCGGTACGCGCCCGCCGCTTCTTCGAAAAAGCCGCGTTTATGCTCCATCTCCCCGAAAATATACCAGAACTGGGCATTGTTTACTTCCAGTTCGAGCGCTTTTTTGACGTAGTGAATGCCTTCGGAAAGCCGGTTCTGCTGGTCGAGGATCACGCCCATGCCCATCCAGGCGTCCGCCAGTTGCGGGTTCAGCCGGATCGCTTTGTTGTAATGAATCAAAGCCTGGTCGAATTCCTCTTTGCGTTCGAAGCATTCGCCGATGAAATAGAACGTACCGGCGTCATTGTCCTCGTATTTAAAGGTTTCACGGTACGAAGCGATCGCCTCATCGTATTTCTGCATCCCGGCCAGGGCATTGCCTTTGTTGAAATAGGCCGAGCTGAATTTCTCGTCGATCAGGATGGCATAATCGTATGCTTCCACGGCTTTTTCAAAAAGCCCGGAACGGCTGTACGATACGCCCAGGTACCACCCGGGTGAACTGTACGGCCGGAGGTCGGTATAATGCTCGAAGTATTCGATGGCTTTGTCATGCTGGCTGGCCATTTCAAAGGCAAAAGCCAGTTCATAAAGCGCCTGGTCGTAGTCCGGGTTCAGTTTCAGGGCTTTGCGCAAAAAGGGAATGGATTCGGCATACCGGCCCATATTACCCAGTTCGCAGGCTATGCAGAAATTAACTTCATCGAGCGGTTCTTCGCATTCGCCGGCTTTCTCATAGCAGGAAATGGCTTTTTCGGGAAGACCCATCTGGCTGAAAATACTGCCGCGGGTAAAATGAATTTCACCGAAGGAAGGGTCGATAGCTTCGGCCTGCCCCAGTACATCAAGAGCGATCTGGTTTTCACCGAGATGCATATGCACCTGGGCTTTCATAACAACAAACAGTACCGAAAAGGGGTGCTGAATACGTGAAATTTCAAGCACATGGAAGGCCTTTTTATAATGACGGGCCCGCATATAATGGTCGATCAGATCTTCCAGGTCATCTTCTTCAAAGAAACCGAAAGCTTGATTTCGCTGCATCTCCTCAAAACGTTTCGCCAGCTCTTCAACAGGGTTATTATCCTCTTTCATAGAACAACGATTTGATACATCACAAACTTTATCAAAAATACGAAAAAACGGTGCAAAAAGTGTGCAAAGTTATGAGCAGAATCGCATTTTTTACTGTTCATATCTCAGGATGAGGCGACTAAAACTGTTTTACCAAAGTTTTAACTTTGCACCCCTACACAGCCGGAACAATCAGATTATATTTAAGACAGGTACGTACTTTATTTTTGACCCAGTGGCACTTATTAAATCCATCTCAGGCATCCGGGGAACCATCGGCGGCAAACCCGGCGAAGGACTCAGCCCCCTCGATATCGTAAAATTCACCGCAGCTTACGGCGTCTGGCTCAGCAGGCAGGTGAAAGATTCCAAAAAACAGGCGCTTAAAGTGGTACTTGGCCGCGATGCGCGGATTTCAGGATCGATGGTCAACCAGCTGGTTTCGGGAACCCTGATGGGCCTCGGGATCGACGTGATCGATATCGGGCTTTCCACTACGCCCACGGTCGAAATGGCCGTTCCTGCCGAAAAAGCGCACGGCGGCATCATTTTAACAGCCAGCCATAACCCGAAACAGTGGAATGCACTGAAACTGCTCAACGATAAAGGCGAATTCATTTCCGCCAAAGACGGGGAGGATGTGCTGCATATCGCTGAAACCGATGCCTATGTTTTTGCCGAAGTAAACCAGCTGGGCAAACTCATTCCCAAAGAAGGATATATCAAGTACCATATTGACAAAATACTGGCGCTTCCGCTGGTGGATGTCAAAGCGATCAAAGAACGCAACTTTAAAATCGTGGTGGATGCCGTGAATTCCACTGGCGGAATTGCCGTGCCCATGCTGCTCAAAGCGCTGGGCGTGGAGCAGGTGGTGGAGTTGTACTGCGAGCCGACCGGCGACTTCCCGCACAATCCCGAGCCGCTTCCCGAAAATCTGCGCGACATCGCCAAAGCCGTGAAAAAGAACAATGCCAGCCTCGGTATCGTCGTCGATCCCGACGTGGACCGCTTGGCCATCGTTTGCGAAGACGGTGAAATGTTTGGCGAAGAATACACACTGGTAGCCGTAGCCGATTACGTGCTGCGCAACAATAAAAAAGGCAATACCGTGTCCAATCTCTCGTCCACGCGCGCGCTGCGTGATGTGACGGAAAAAGCAGGCGGACAATATTTCGCTTCCGCGGTAGGCGAGGTGAACGTGGTGGAAATGATGAAGGCCAACAATGCCGTGATCGGCGGCGAAGGAAACGGCGGCGTCATTTATCCCGAACTGCACTACGGCCGCGACGCCCTCGCGGGAATCGCGTTATTCCTGACGCATCTCGCGAAATTCGGCAAAACCTGCTCCATGCTGCGTTCCAGCTACCCGGACTACCACATCTCGAAAAACAAAATCGAGCTGACGAAAGAAATCAACGTGGACAGTATCCTCGAAGGCATCCGCACGAAGTACAAAAAGCAACCGGTGAATACGGTCGACGGCGTGAAAATAGAATTCGACAAAGAGTGGGTGCACCTGCGCCGTTCGAATACCGAGCCGATCATCCGCATTTATTCCGAAAGTGAATCGGAAACTACGGCGGATAACCTGGCCAAAAAGATCATGCTCGATATCCGGGAACTGATCAAGTTGCAGCAACTGTAACTGTTACCGTTACTGTTACAACCTTCGGTAGTCCGTACTTCAGATGTGAGACTTGAGATTTGAGACGTATAGCCAGGGCCCGGCTACTCCGCCACCTCCGCCTCAGCAGGCATACGCTCGACCCGATCACTAATCAGTCCGGGGTGCAAAGTCTGCGAAATAGTCTCAAATCTCAAGTCTCACATCTCATATCCGGAAACAGAACTTAAATATACACCCAACTTAGTCTGGCATATTATGCACCCGAAACGTGTATCTTTGCGCCAACATTTTCACAGCCATGAACATCTACCTCGACAACGCCGCTACCACGCCGCTCGACAAAGAAGTACTCGACGCCATGCTGCCCTATATGGAGCAGTTTTTCGGCAATCCTTCTTCCATCCATGCCTATGGCCGCCAGACGCGTGCAGCGATTGAACAGTCGCGTAAAACGATAGCCAAAGCGCTGAACGTTTCTCCCGGCGAGATTTTCTTTACCTCGGGCGGTACGGAGGCCGACAACATGGCGATCCGTTGTTCCATCGAATGCCTCGGGCTGAAACATGCGATTACTTCGCCCATCGAGCACCACGCGGTTTTGCATACGCTGGAAACGATGGCCGAAAAAGGCGAGATCAAACTCAGCCTGGTCAACCTGAAGCCCGACGGGCATATCGATCTCGCGCATCTCGAAGAATTGCTGAAAAACAACAGCCGGTCCTTCGTATCGCTCATGCATGCGAACAACGAACTGGGCAACCTGCTCCCGCTGAAAGAAGTCAGCGAAATCTGCCAGAAATACGACGCGGTTTTCCATTCCGACACCGTGCAGACGATGGCGCATTATGCCCTGGATCTGAAAGAAATCAAAATACATTTTGTGAACGGCGCTGCGCATAAATTCCACGGTCCGAAAGGCGTGGGCTTTATTTACATCAACAGCGATATCCATATCGAGCCGTTCATTTTCGGCGGTGCGCAGGAACGGAATATGCGCGGCGGAACGGAAAACGTGTACGGCATTATCGGTCTCGGCAAAGCCATGGAAATTGCCATGCGCGATCTGCACGAACACCAGCAGCATATCCAGGGACTGAAGACGTACATGATCGAAAAACTGGAGCGTGAAATTCCCGGCGTCAGCTTCAACGGCGATGCCAAAGGAAATTCGCTTTATACTGTATTGAACGTTTGCCTGCCGCCTTCGGATAATGCGGAGATGTTGCTTTTCAATCTCGACATCAACGGCATCGCAGCCTCCGGCGGAAGCGCCTGTTCTTCGGGCAGCAATGTCGGATCGCACGTGCTGCGCGCCATCGGTTCAGATATGAGTCGTCCTTCCGTGCGTTTTTCCTTCAGCCGTTTCAATACCAAAGAAGAAATCGATTACGTGGTGGAAAAGCTGAAGGAAATGTACCCGGTAACGGTGAAAGCCTGATTGCCCGGTATCACTCTCAATGGATTTTGTTTTTTTTTCGAAGGATTCCTTTGGAGAAAGTTGAAAGTTAGTGAAGCCACCTTAGCTCAGTCTACCTGCGCCGGAAGATTTCGGAAAATTCAGCAAGCGGTGTACCGGGTTTCGGCAGATGGAGGGGAGCAGCTGAAAGTTTTCGTTTCCGGTTGATTTGGATTTTGTTTTTTGAAGTTTGGAAATTATCAAGCCACCTTAGCTCAGGGGTAGAGCAGCTGATTCGTAATCAGCAGGTCGTGGGTTCAATTCCCATGGGTGGCTCTTTAAACGTTCCATGTTCCAGGTTTAATGTTTCAAAGTTTTAATCCGCAAAACATGAAACTTTAAACCTGGAACGTTATTTCAACTTCAGTTTCCGGTACACAAAATCCCTTTCCAACTCCATTACATCACCGCTTTTCATTTCCCCGAGTTTCAAATCTTCGATCTGTACACGGATTAACCGTAAGGTTGGAAAACCCACGGCGGCGGTCATTTTCCGGACCTGCCGGTTTTTTCCTTCGCGCAGGCAAAGTTCGATCCAGGAGGTCGGTACATTTTTCCGGAAACGGATCGGCGGAATGCGTTCCGGGATTTCCGGCCCGGGCAGCAGGCGGCGGGCTTTTGCGGGGAGCGTGAAGTAGGATTTTCCATCAAGATTGATCTGCACGTTCTGCGCAAGCAGGTCGAGCGCCTTGTCCGAAACCATGCCTTCCACCTGTACCCAGTAAATCCGTTTGTGTTTCTGTTTCGGATCGAGCAGGAGCGGGGTGATTTTTTTGTCGTTGGTCAGCAGCAGCAATCCTTCACTGTCGTGATCGAGGCGGCCTACCGGGTACACGTCGGGCGGAAAATCAAACAGGTCGCCCAGCGCGCTGTGCCCGCCCTCCGGCTTGAACTGCGAAAGCATATCGCAGGGTTTGTGGATGATATAGTATTTGAACTTCTGGATAACGCTGGTTTTCTATTACAAAAAAAGATACTGATTCGATTGCCGATTGCGGATTTGCGATTTAGCTCACCGGAAACGTTAGCGTCTTTGTGCCTTTGCGGTAAAGATTGTAATCCGGATTTTACCGCTAAGACGCGAAGGCGCTAACAAACACATCAATCGCAAATCCGCAATCGGAAATCAAATTTCCCTCCCCGGGTTCCGCTCCATGCTCTCCTTCATATTCGTGAACATGGTGTTAAAAACGGTAAGCACCGACTTCACAAAAGGATCGTCGGCCAGTTTCTGCACGTTTCCCAGCCCGGGATAACGCTGCTGATCGAATTTATAGATCTGTTCCATCGGCCCCGCTTCGAAGCGGAGGATGAATTTATCGTTCATATTCATCACGGTGATCCGGATGCTGGGATGTGGAATGGTTCCGATTACACGCATGGGACAAAGTTAAAGCAAAACTTTCCCGGCTGTCCCGCGGCGCAACCGTTTATCAACAGCCTGCCGAATGGATTTTTTTTTGCCTAACTTAGTAGACTTAAATCAAGCCACACCATGAAAAAGACACTGAGTATCCTGGGAATTACAGCCGTTGCGGCCATCGCATTTACGGCATTCCGCCCGTTAGATATCACACCGATCGAAATCGGCGCGAAAATTCCGAAAGCGGATGTGAAAATGAAGGACGTCATGTCCGGCAAAGACGTTTCGCTGACCGAAGCGAAAAAAGACAAAGGTCTTCTCGTGATTTTCTCCTGCAATACCTGCCCGTTTGTAATCGCCAATGAAGTGCGCATCAAGGAATTTTCCGACAAAGCCGTGAAAATGAATATCGGCGTAGCCATCGTGAATTCGAACGAAGCCCGCCGCACGGAAGACGATTCTCCGGACGCGATGAAAAAATACGGCGAGAAGCAGGGCTTTACCTGCGCTTACGTGATCGATCCGAAGTCGGCGATGGCCGATGCTTTCGGTGCAACACGCACGCCGGAATGTTTCCTGTTCGATAAAAACGGTGTACTGGTGTACCACGGCGCAATCGACGATAACTCGAAAGACGCGACTGCGGCCACGGCACATTACCTGAAAGACGCTCTGGAAGCGCTCGACGCCGGCAAAGAAGTGAAGGTAAAAACGTCACGCTCCATCGGCTGCTCGATCAAACGGGCGGAGTAAGCAGAACATCATTTTAAAACAAAAGCCTTCGTAATTATATTGCGAGGGCTTTTGTTTTACAATGATATTCCTGTCCTAATTATCGGAACCGCCGCTGTTATCGTTGCTATTATGCCACTGCGTGATCTCCTGCTGATTGTCGTGCCAACTGTTGCCGTTACGCCGTTTCGGTTTCTTCATCTCCCGCCTGTAAAGCACAATAACCAGCGCCAGTGCGCCAATGCCCACGAGAGAGAGGATCAGTATTTCCGGGATCGATAAATTGTTCATCGTCTAATTATCAGAACCACCGCCGCCGCCGCTGTCTCCGCCGCCTCCCGAATCAAAGCTTCCGCCTGAATCGAAACTGCCGCCGCTGTCGAAGCTGCTGTTGTCATTCGAGAAACCGGAATTCTGATCGTTATTAAAATCGTTGCTGTGGTTATGCGAATGATCGGTATGATGATGCCCGCCGGTGAACGGGTTCGACAGGTCGAACTGCTGGTGGGACTGGTGATTGTAATGCTGCCCCTGGTGAAACTGGTGCTGGTGATTTTGCTGGTCGTGAAAATGCTGGTTTGGGTTATGGTGCCAGTACCCGGAATGATGGACATCGTTGTTCCAGTTATTGTTGTACTGGCCATTATTCCGGTTGTTCTGCGGCGGACGGTTGCTGCGTACCACGAGTACGATGATCAGTACGATCACGCCCACCACGATTAACGCGATGAACAATCCGATCATAAGCGGGAAAAGCGACATCAGGATTATTTTTTGGAAGCGTTTTTGATTTGTTCTTCAAGCTGGTCGTGGCTTTTCAGTTTGCCTTCGATCAGCCAGTGAAAGCCTGTGGCATTGTTCAGCACGATCGTTGCCGGCAAAGCGCCGCCCCATTTATCGTCGATCTTCGGGATGAAATAATCCGCATTGATTTCATCAAGCAGGATGACTTCGCTGTGCAGCTTTTTCTTTTTGATGAACGGGATTAATTTTTTCTTCAGGTCTTCTTTGAAATCCATACTGACCAGCAGCACTTTCACTTTGTCGTTTTTATGGAGGCTGTCCGCTTTTTCAAAATACGGCAGTTCCTGCACGCAGGGCGCGCACCAGGTGGCCCAGAAATTTATTACGTAAGTCGTATCGTTGCTGCTTTTGATCCGCTTCTCGAGATAATCGATTTTAACTACAGGCGGTTTCTGCGCGAATGAAACAAAACCCATCACGGAAAACAGCAGCAAGAAAACCAAGCTTTTCATATCACGTAAAGATACGACAGAAACGCAGAAAGTCGCCGCAGTAAGCGCTGAGCGAAGCGAAGCAATCTATGTTGAAAGTCGAGCAACGCGAGACAAAGTACATTAAAAGCTGAGCGAAGCGAAGCAGGAAAAAGTACGTTGAAAGCCGAGCAACGCGAGGCATAAACTGAGCGAAGCGAAGCCAGCGGCAAGTAACGTCAGCTAATGCCGAACCGCCATCCTCTCCTTAGGAGAGGAAAGAGGTGAGGCTTTACACCAACCCCACCAAAAACCTGTACGGCAACCACGCATCTTCCCCCGCATAATCCACCCCGATCCGCGGCCCGCTTTTTATTTCCGAAGACGTAAACGTAATCCCGGCATCTTCGATCCAGATTTTAGTCCCGGAAAGATGCAGCCCGCTGTGCTTTACGTGAATCCCGAGCGCCTGCGAAACCGTTCCCGGTCCACCGCTGAGCGTTTTGTCCGGCTTCACTTTGTTGCGCCGTGCCAGGATCAGCGGAAGTCCTTTCTCCGCTTTCACGGCACGAATGAGCACTGCATGCGGAATATTTTCCCGGTTGGTAACGACATTAAAAAGATGGTGGATGCCGTAACAGAGATACACATACGCCGTGCCGCCTTCCGCATACATCACTTCAGTCCGCGCCGTACGTCTCCCGCCGAAAGCATGCGAAGCGCGATCTGTTACGCCCGCATACGCTTCCGTTTCGGTGATAATGCCCGACGTAATTTTACCGTCGATACGCGTGCACAACCGTTTCCCGAGCAATTGCTGCGCGAGTGAAACGACATCTTCCTGTAAGTAGAAATCCTTACTAAGTTTCATTTGTTTTCCAATTGAGCCAATGAACCAATTTGAAGATTTGAAAATGGCGGGCATCTTCTCAATTTTCAAATCGGCTCAATTGATAAATCAGGACAACGGCATAATTTTTTGTTCACTATCGTACTGTATAATCCCGTTTTCCATCATCCAGCGGATCATTTCCACCACGCGTTCTTCGGGTTCCACGCCGCTTTTGGCGACCAGTTCCTGCAACGACAGCGCTTCGGTGGCGGCCAGGCGGAGCAGGTGATCGGCCAGTTCGTCGTCGTTCATCTGCAGCACCACTTTCTTCCGTTCCAGGCACACGTCGCAGATCCCGCAGTCGTTCGTATCCGTTTCACCGAAGTAGGCGAGCAACTGCCGGCTTCTGCACCGGTGCGTCGATTTCACATACGTGATCATGGCCTGCACGCGCTCGCCGGTGATGCGTTTCCGCTCGGCAAGATGCTCGGGCGAAATATGCAGCGTTTTCGCATCCGCGCGCGGACCGAGAAAGGTCATCTGCGGCCGGTCGGTGGCGGGAATGTACGTGATCAGTTTATGTTTTTCGAGTTCTTTCAGCCGGCGGATGACTTCGTCTTTCGTGACGGAAGCGCGCTGCGCGAGCTGTGTTTCGCTGAATTTTGCGAACTGCTCAAAAAGCCCCGAATAGGAACGGAGCAGCAGTTTTATAAACTCGTCGTACATCGGGTTCGCCACCTGGAACCGGTAGAGATCTTCTTTTTTCGCAGGAACGTGCAGGCGCGAGGGTTGGTAAACCGCATCGGAAACGGCGAAATAGCCTTCCCGCTCGAGGAAACGGATGCTGTTGAAAACAGTCAGCGGATCGAGTTTGTAGCGCTCACAAAGCAGGTGCTGATCTAAAATGTACGTTTGTCCTTCGCCGGAGCCGACGGGAATTTCATAGTAGTTCGAAATCGCCTGGTAGGTTTGCCGGATCTCTTCCAGCGAAGGAAAGCTCCGTTCAAAATTCCGTTCCAGTTCCGAAATATCGTTGTTGTTCCAGAGCGCAACGGCAAAGGCTTTCTGCTCATCGCGCCCGGCGCGGCCCGCTTCCTGGAAATACGCTTCCGGTGAATCGGGCAGATCCATATGCACTACGAAACGCACGTCCGGTTTATCGATGCCCATGCCGAACGCGTTCGTCGCCACGATCACGCGTATCTGCCCGTCGATCCACAACTTCTGCCGCTGCTGCCGCTGTGCAGCATCCAGTCCCGCGTGGTAAAACGTAGCGGAAATGCCCTGCTCGTGCAGGAAACGCGCAATGTCGATCGTTTTTTTCCGGTTACGCACATACACCACGCCCGAACCCTGCGCGCCGTTGGCTACTTTCAGCAGGCGGTCGTATTTATTATCGGCGTTACGCACGTGGTATGCGAGGTTGGCGCGCGAAAAACTTTTCTGGATCACGTTCGGCCTGCGGAAAGCCAGTTTTACCTGGATATCTTTCACCACTACAGGCGTTGCGGTAGCCGTCAATGCGAGTACGGGAACTTTCGGATGCAGTTCGCGCAGCACGGCTATCTGCAGGTAAGGCGGACGGAAATCATAACCCCATTGCGAAATGCAGTGCGCTTCATCCACCGCGAAAAGATTCACTTTCATTTTCCGGATGCGGATCTGCACCAGTTCGCTTTGCAGGCGCTCGGGCGAGAGGTACAGGAATTTCACTGGTCCGTAAATACAGTTGTCCAGCGCAATATCAATTTCCCTGCGGCTCATCGCGGAGGTAATCGCGATGGCTTTGATCCCGCGTTTCACTAAGTTTTCCACCTGGTCGTGCATCAGCGCGATCAGCGGCGAAACCACCACGCAGATGCCGTCCTTCGCCATGGCCGGCACCTGGAAACAGATCGATTTCCCGCCGCCGGTGGGCAGCAGGGCGAGCGTATCTTTTCCGTCGAGCACGCTTTGCACGATCTCTTCCTGCAAAGACCGGAAGGAATCGAAGCCCCAGTATTGTTTCAGGACGGCGTGAATGGTTGACATCGGGGCAAAGATACGGATTGGCAGGGGGCGGGACTCATGAAGGACTATTCACCAAAAAAATGCATGTAGTCATTGCGATCCCCGTTTTTTTCGGGGTGCGGCAATCGCTTGAGGTTGGATAATAAGCGATAGCCGTGCTACCTCGCAACGGTGCTTCTGCATTTTTTTGATGGATTACGGATTAAGTATTGGAGATCGTTCTTTAGTAAATTTGACGCGACAACGAAACAGGTAATAGCGAAATAGTATGAATCCCGAAATTAAAACAGTAACAGAAAAGAAACTCATCGGCAAACGAATCCGCACAACCCTAGCCGACGATAAAACCGTTATCCTCTGGCAATCGTTTATGCCGCGGCACAGGGAAATTCAAAACAAAGTCGGCAGTGTCTTTTTTTCGTTGCGTATATACGATGAAATACTGAGCCGGGACAACATGAATAACCCGTTTGAAAAATGGGCCGCCGTTGAAGTTCCGGATTTTGATTTTGTTCCCGGGAACATGGAAACATATACATTGTCCGGCGGACTTTATGCCGTTTTTCTCTACAAAGGCCTGAACACCGATCACAGCATATATCAATACATTTATGGGACCTGGCTGACGGGTTCAGCATACGCATTGGATGACAGGCCGCATTTTGAAATCATGGGAGAAAAATACAGGAACAACGACCCGGATTCGGAAGAGGAAATATGGATACCGGTAAAACTGAAAAACTGATGCGGCGTATTTTTTTCCTGCTGCCGGATCAAACGGGGAAGCTGCGCCAGTAACTGCCGGATCAACTATCGTCTTTGATTTATTTTATCGGGTCTTTCAACCATTTCATTGCTGTTGGATACATGTTTTCGTATTCAGTTTGCTCATCCGCATCTTGATTCACAATAAAAGCATAGAAAATCTCAGCCAATACATCATAAGCAGTCGCTTCTTGCTTGTCAGTAAAACGCTTTCCTTTGGTATTGAACATCTCCTGGAGAATTTTGCTTGCATTTTCACTCTTTTCAGCCATTCGCTCTTTAAGAGTGTCGATAAAAATATCTGAAGCATGCTTGATTGCATTATCTACCTTGGCTTGATCATCATCTTTAGCAACCGCATCATAAACTTGTCCCAGCAAACTGCTTTTATCAAAACCGTCAGGAGCTTTTTCATCCCACAGGATACTGTCTTTATCATCATCTGTCGCGGTAGCCTTTGCATTATATTCCGAGGTGATATTTGTAGAAATAACTGTGTCGTCGGTTAAGTTTTTGGCATAACACTCAAATGTGGCATTCACGGTTCCTTTTTTCGCACCCTGGTCTGAATTATCGGTAATAGATCCCACCTTAACCCTATAATCCACATGATGGCCGCCGCGAACCCATTTTTTGACATCCGCCTCTACAAACATGAGATGCGCCTTGTTGGCTGAGCCGGTAATGGGAAACATATTATAGTCTTCCCCCGGGCCGCCGATATTGTGATTAAGCAAGTGCCCTTTGATATATTTATCGGTTGATTTGAGTGAAGGTTGTGTAGGCAGGTTTGCCATCAGGTCTTTTTGAGCCGATGCTTTCGGTGGAGTGCCGACCAGTCCTTCGGCATCAACATTGCCCCAGTGCAGATTTTGCGCTGTCATATCTATTCCTACCGGATCATCACTGCCTTTCAGGCTGCTTTCTTCCCAATCCACGGTGGTTTCATCTTTTTTACCCTTTCCAATCTTCACCGATTTAAACTGCGCCGGCTGGTTCGGTAATACAGACGGCGGTGTATGCGACGGAAAACCCACAACACCTTTTTTCGTGCTGCCTTCCTGGGCGGATGAACGGCCTTGCTGCTCTTTGGAGGAACTGTCTGCTGCGGATTTCAGGGTTTTCATGACAGTACAAAATAAGTGTTTCAGCAGTATGATGCCGGCTTTGTTAAAAACTTGCGCTGCCTGTGGAAAAATTCGGGATGATCAATTTCACGCCCGCTGGACGCTGAATAGATTTTATACGTTAGCGCCTGCACCGTGAAGATGGAAATCCTTACTGGTGGACGTTCCAATCGCCAATCCCAAATCGGCAATCGAAAATCATTTCAAGTCCCCAGTCCTTTTTTCTTCACCGGCCTGCGCACAGAATTCACCGCGAGAAAACGCCGGCGCATATCGTAATCGTAAAACACGGCACGCAGGAAAGAATCGCGCATATTCACACCCACGGCATCGTGGTGAAACCCGCAGTACGGAATATTGTTGATCGATCCCCAGGAAACCGAAATTTTCCCGATCAGCAATTTCCCGGCTTCCAGTTTGGTACGCTTCGCCTGCAGGAAACGCACCGCCGGCGCACCGCACACAATACATTCCTGCGGCCAGTTCGCAAACATGAAAACCGGGCAGTCGAATTCCGTTTTCTTGCCGATGTCTGCTTGGGTGAATGCGCGCAGAGTTCCCTGGTGACTGACTAACCATTCGAAACAAACCGGGCATTCGATCTGCTCGTTATCGTCGGTCGGGTTGAGCGTGAGCGAAGCAGTATCGCCCAGCATGGCATTGCAGTACGGACAGTTTGCTTTCTGCGCGGTCATGGCCATGTAAATACTGATTGCGACAATGAGAACACCCACGCCGATACCGGTGTACAAAAGCCAGTCGAGTTCTTCTTTTACGCCCCCGGTAATCAGCACGCCGCCGATAAAAAACGCGACGAGCAAACCGATCATGATTTTTTTGAACACCGCGCCGCTGCTGGCCGGGCTGGTCAGTGTTACCACAGTGGAATAGGGCGGGTGGATGCGGCCGGTGTAGGTGAAACCTGGGTGTTGGGACATTGGGGGATATGGTTTGGAAGGATGAAGATAGTAATCACCCGAAAAAAACACCTGCAGCAAAACCACAAATTTTTAGTCATTGCGAGAGGAGGCTCCTGTAACGAAAAAACAAAAGACTTTGGAGCCGTGCTGCGCCAGTCCTTATAAAAACAAAGCGAGCGGAATGCTCCGCTCGCAATGATTACAATTTGTTTTTCCGCTGCGTAATTAACGAATCGGAATTTATACAAGACGCAAATCAATCCCCATCACCATGATCATTCGTATGCTCATGGAACGGGAATGATGTGCTGTACTTATTGTTCTCGAACCAGAGTTTGCCGCGCTTGCGGTCGTAATTGCCGATCTCGTTCATAGTGGAAACATCGTACAAACGTCCGTTAACCATCGTGTAGCGGACAAATTCCGTGTTCTGGATATTTTCCAGCGGATTTTTATCCAGCACCACGAGGTCGGCGAGTTTTCCTTTTTCCAGCGAACCGATATCGTGGTCCATGCCGATGTACCAGGCGCCGTTGAGCGTTGCGCAGCGCAGGGCCTGCAGGGGACTCATGCCTCCCTGGGCCAGCATCCACAATTCCCAGTGCGCGCCGAGGCCCTGCAACTGGCCGTGTGCACCGAGATTCACTTTTACGCCGGCGTCGGCCAGTTTTTTGCACGACTGCGAAACGAGGATATGCCCGTTGACATATTCTTCTTCCGGGGCCATCGTGCGGTGGCGTGAACGTTCGTCGATCACACTGCGCGGCGTGTAAGCGAGCAGGTGTTTCTTTTCCCAGACGTTGGTGTGCTGGTACCAGTAATTTTCACCGTTCAGTGCGCCGTATGTTACGATGAGCGTGGGCGTGTAACCGGTCTGGCTGTTTTTCCAGAGCTGCACCACGTCGTTGAACAGCGGCGCGTAGGGCAGGTTGTGCTCCACGCCGGTATGCCCGTCCATTACGTGCGTGAGGTTATACCAGCTGGTGGAACCGCCTTCGGGAACGACCATCATGTTCAGTTTGCGTGCAGCGGTGATTACCTGCTGGCGCTGTTCGCGGCGCGGCTGGTTGTAACTCTTCACGGAAAACGCGCCGAGCGCCTGCGTGCGTGCAACGGCCGAACGCGCATCCGCTTCGCCGTTGACTATCGCTTTGTAATCGCCTTCCGCACCGTACAGGATCCAGCCGGTGGAATAAATACGCGGCCCGACCATGTTCCCGGCGCGCACCGCTTCGGACTGCGAGAAAACCATTTCCGAATTCGACGAAGGATCGTGCGTGGTGGTTACGCCGTAGGCCAGGTTTGCATAATAGCTCCACTGGCGCTGCGGGGAGAGTCCGCCGCGGAACGTACCGAGATGCGCATGCACGTCAACAATGCCCGGGATAATGGTTTTACCGGCGCAGTCGATCACTTTGGCTTCTTTGGGAATGGTTACTTCGCCGGTTTTACCGATGTCGGCGATACGGTTTTCTTTTACGATGATGGTTCCGCTTTCGATCACTTCATCGCCTTTCATCGTGATGATGCGTGCGTTGGTCATGGCCAGCACACCCTGTGGCTTGTCGCTTTTCATCACGAGATTGATTTTCACGCCGGTGCTGTCCATCGGCGGAAGACTGTCGGGCGCACCGGGAACGAAACTGAATTTCTGGTTCATCGCGTTCGTGAAATATTCCTGCCCGGTTGTCCAGTGCAGTTTTTTCCCGTCGGCGCTCCAGTGCAGGTTCGTGCCGGCATCGCGCGCCACCTGCGTTACCGGTACGCTGCCCATTTTTCCCGAAAGGTCGAGCGATTTGCCGTTTTGCGGGAAGGCAGCCACGTATGCTTTGAAAAGTTCCGTGAACGCGATCCAGGCATTGTCGGGACTGGGAACCATTTCCGTGGAGTATTTCGAAGTGCAGACAACGCGTTTTGTTTTCTTTTCGATGTCGTACGATTTCAGTTCTTTACTTTCCGCGTAGTTGAAATACAGAATTTGTTTTCCGTCGGCGCTGTAGGAAGGTTTCAATCCTTCTTCAAAAAGGAAAGTAGCTTTTCCGCCGGTCGCGGGAATGCTGTAAATACCGGGCTTCACGCAGAACGCATAACCCTGGTGGTCGTTGCCGTCTTCTTTCTGGAAGACGATCGATTTGCCGTCGGGAGAAAAACCGGGCGTGCGGAAAATGCCTTTTTCAGCCGTTACTTTTACCGGTTTTGCGCCTGCTTTTTTCCATTCCATCTTCATGATGGCGCCGCTTTCGATATCGTTCCAGGTCACAAATGTCAGCCAGTTCCCGTCTTTTGAAAACGCAGGCTCGAATTCGAAATCCGTACCTGCCGTAAGACGTACCGGTGTTCCGTTCGGCATTTCTTTTTTCCAGAGATACCCCGCCGCATTAAAAACGATCCATTTTTCATCGGGCGATGTTGCGCAATGGCGGATCATTTTGGTGGTGAACTGGTCGGGCGCAACATCCTGTTTGAAACGGAGCGCATTGTAAAGCCGGTGCTTGCAGGTTGCTGTAAAAGGAATTTCTTTGGCGCTGCCGTTGGTGATATCGATATTCCATATTTTTCCCTGCGCCCAGATGATCACGTGTTTGTTATCCGGCAGCCAGGCGAAATTGCTGTACACGCCGAAAATAGCCCAGGCTTCCTGCTGGTCTTTACTCAAACCGTCGAACACGGGCCATTCTTCGCCGGAAGCGAGATCACGGAGAAACAAAACGGATTTTTCGTGCACGCGGCGGACGAAAGCAAGCAGTTTACCGTCGCGGCTTACCTGCGGACGAACAGCGCCGCCCGAACCGCCTGTAATGACTTCCGTTTCGCCCGTTTTCAGGTTGTATCGCTTGATTACGTAAATCTGGCTGTTCGGATCTTTGTTGTATTGAAAAAATCCGCCGGGATACATGTCTTCACTGTAATAAACAAATTCTCCGTCAGGACTCATGCAGGGTTCACCGAGATCCTGCTGCGAATTTTTTTTCTGCGTCAGTTGCACGCCTTCTCCGCCGGAAGTATGATACATCCACAATTCACCGGCGCCGAGCGAGCGGGTAGAAGTGAAGTGTTTCCGCGCAATGAGGTAATCGCCGGCGGGAGTCCATACGGCGTTGTTCAGCAGGCGGAAGTTTTCGGTGGTTACCTGTTTGGCGTTCGAACCGTCGGCATCCATCGTCCAGATATTATCTCCGCCGCCGGCGTCGCTGGTGAAACTGACCTTTTTCCCGTCGGGACTGAAACGCGGATGTACGGCAAACGCATGCCCGGTATTTATCGCTCGGGCTGTGCCTCCTGCGGTGGGAAGCGTATAAATATCGCCGAGCAGGTCAAAAACGATCTGCTGCCCGTCGGGACTTACGTCGAGATTCATCCAGGTGCCTTCGCTGGTGGTGAATTCCGCTTCCTTGTAATCGCCGGGCGGATTATTGACATCCCATTTTTTGTCTTTTTCCTTCTGCGCTTGCAGCGATACGCACGCTGCCAGGAGCAGCATACCGGTCAGTACTGATTTTCTCATGGTTATGTATTTGTGAGACGTTCCTGCGCAGCCCGGTTAACCGTTTTTGCGCAGCCCAAAAATAGAAAAAGCCCCGGTGCTGTTTACATCAGCGTCCGGGGCTTTTCCGAATATTTGACAAGTGGTTAAAAACCGACTTTGGTGGTAGGTTTTTGTTCGATCAGTACGCCTACGCATCCGCCGTCGTATGACTTACCGCTGCCTTTTTTCGGCGGAGTGCCGGGAACGGTTACGGAAATGGTTACCGCGCGGGTATCTTCGCACGAGAATTCCATGTGCTGCGATTTGCTGTCGGTGGCGTTGTTATAAAGTACTTCGCCTGTTTTGGTATCGGTCAGTGTGAAATCGAGACCGGCTGTTCCAAAAATTTTGTCGGAGCAAAGCGAGATCGAATAATCGAAACCGCCGTAGAAAACAACCTTGAGATTCGATTTGGTTCCTGGTGCGAATAATCCGGCTTTCGACTGCGAATTATACATGAAACCTTCTTCGGAAGCCTGGCTGCAACCGGCTTTCTTTTGAAATCCTGCGCAATCCTGTGCTTTTGAAATAGGCAATGCTATGGCAAAAGCGGTAGCGAGAAAAAGGAATTTGATTTTCATCTGGTGAGTGTTTGGTTGTTGTAGTTTCCTTGTAGTTTACTGAAGACCGATATGTGAATTGCGGATCTCCGTGATTTTGGTTCTGATCTGTTCGAAGAGCTCTTTGGTAACCGTGAGCTTGGGTTTGCCGCCCAGTACGCGTTTGCCGCTTTTCGAGTTCATTCCCCCGTTGTTGGCTGCAGGGTCCTGGATCTGGTCGAAAAGCGCCTTCAGTTCGGTCATTTGTTTGAGTACCGCGCTGACATCGTCGTTCGACTCGTGAACGGTCATGTATTCGATCAGGTTGTCAAGCGAGTATTTCTGTTCGGCAATGCGAATAACCGCCTGGTTGTCCTTATCGAAGTCTTTTACAAGCCCGGTCATCAGGAACAGGCTTTCCGTCCATCCGCCGGCGAGCATCAGGCTGAGATCGGCACCGCGTTCGTTTTTCTCGAGGTTTGCGAACGACGAATAATACAGGTCGTTCGAAATAGCCGCAAGCGAATCGGAATTACCGATGTTGTTCTTGATGCGTTCCTGGTCCTTCTCGCTGATGGAGGTAGCGACCTGGAGTTTATCTCCCATTTGTTTTACGGTGGCGAAGTATTTCAGCGCCTGGGGACCGAGCCCGAATGTGCTGCAATACAGCAGATCAGCAGAATATATGCCAAAGTTGAGCCCCTGTGCTTTTTTGCTCTCGTATTTCTTCTGGTTGTCGGTCGGGTTGAGCACGTCCGGCTTGGCATTCTGGGTGCCTACCATTTTCATGAAGGTGAACATTTCGCCGGGCGAAGGCACCTGTGCATACTGCTTCACCTCAACGGAATCGTTCGTTTTGTCGGTGGAGTCTTTTGTCGTGGTAGCGGTATCGCCGTCAGTTCCGCTGCCGTCGCCGCAGGAAACAAAAACAAAAGCGATTGCAGCCGCTGAGAGAAAGGCCAAAGGCCGGAAGAAAGGTCTTTTCATAATGAAGTGTGATAGGACTTATTTAAGTCAAAGCAAAAATAGTCTTTTTTTATTTCGGTCGTCCTGCCGCCATAAAAATGCATCACATCTGTCCGATCCTTACTTTTGACGGATGATTCGTCCTTTCCGCCTGTTGTTTATCATACCGCTTTTCATAGGAGCCTGCGGCGAACCCGAAAAGCCCCTGATTCCCGCAGGCCGCTTTGCCGATGCGGCCGCTTACAATGACTTTATCCTGGGCCTGCAGGATTCGCTGGACCTGGTTTCAGGAGAACTGGCCGACGGGATCAACGACGGGAAGCGAAAAGCGGCCCTGGAAGCGACGGTCCGTTTCCGGTCGCGCTGTAAAACGCTCGCCGATACGCTCAAATCGCTGCAGGACTGGAAAGGCGACAGTTCCCTGCGGCTGGCGGCAGTTCATTTATTTGAAACGTACGAACAGGCTGCCGCGAAATACCCGGCCATGCTGGCGATCCTTTTTACGGAAGACGCCGTGGATACGGCCAAAGTAACCGATACCATTCCCGAAAACGATACCACGGACGCCAATGCCGCGCTGATTCCCCGGTATGAACATATACAGCGCAAAATTTCGAAGATGCAGGAAGAGGCTTTAGGGCAATTTTACCAGGCCCAGCGGGATTTTGCCGAGAAGTTTAAAGTAAAGCTGGCGGTTGGGCGAAGAACGGAGGGTGAGGAGGAGTAAGTTTTGCACCCGCCCCTCGACTACCGCTCGGGGTGACGGGTAAGTGCATACAAGTAAAATCAATTCAAAAAGAAAAGGTCTCTCTTTCGAAAGACCTTTTAATTGGCTGTTGTCGGGGTGAGAGGACTCGAACCTCCGGCCTCCACGTCCCGAACGTGGCGCGCTAGCCAACTGCGCTACACCCCGGTTCCCGTTAAAATGGGTTGCAAAAATACGATTTTTGATAAACGGGAGAAACAATTTTAAAAAACTCCGTTTTTATTATCGAAAAGCCAGCTTCCCGCAAAGCAGGTATTGCCCTGTTTGCAACTGTATAAAGTACAATCCCGCAGCAAGATCATTTTTTAAAATAATCGCTTCATTTCCGCTGACAGGGTTTTGGCGCAACAGTTTTCCGTGTTGGTCATAAAGCGAGAGTACGCCTTTGCTGATATTTCTCCCGAAGTTCACGGTAACCTGCTCGTCGCCGGGATTGGGGAAAGCGGGCGGCAATTGTGAAACGGCCTGTTCGTGTATCGCGGTAAGCAGTGTGTTCACGCAAAAGCCGGGACTTTCCGTTTTCGTGGAGGCCGGTTCGCCGATGACCGGGCCGGAAATGACGGTGGTAAACGAAGTCAGTTGCGTATTGAAATCCGAATGTGCAGCGCGGCGGATCTCCACGGAATTGCCCACGTTACTGTGTACGAAAGTCCAGTACTGGTTCGAACTGGCATCGTAATGCCCGCAGGGAATTCCACCGATATTTTGTACAAGCACGCCTGCCGGAAGATTTGGGAAAACGGAATAGGTTCCGTGCAGACTGCTGCAGGAAGCGGCAAGCGTACTCGGGCCTTGCGAAACGTAAAGCACGTACTTCGTGCCGTCGAAAAAAATATCCGGATCGGAGCCGGTTTGCGGACTTTGCGTAAGCGTAACGGATATCCGGTGCCCGCTGTTTTTCACGAACTGCGTTCCGTCGCTCCCGGGAATTTCCGTAGCGGAATCGAAATACTTGGTGCAGGGATAGTTGCTGCAGCCCGCAGGATCGCCGGTGATGCCGGTAGCGTTCAGGAAAAAGAGTACGATGTTTCCCGAGCTGTCGATAATCGCGGAAGGATCGACATAACTCGCCTGCGCGCTTACGCTGTCGATGATGGATACATTCTGCGGCGTGGCATCCCACTGGCCCGTACCGTTATCGTATCGCCGCACTTTGCCCGGCGAAAAAATGTACGCTTTATTGCCGCGCGTGATGATGTCGGGAACGCTCGCACTGTACGCCGGGAAATTCGGAACCAGCGTCCAGTTCAGCCCGTCGTTCGATTCGGCCAGTTGCGTGATATGGTCCTGGAAACCCATGCAGGAGGCATCGCAGACGTGGAAGCTCATCAAATAGGTTTTACTGAAGGGCTGTGCGGCGGCTGATAATGCGAAGCCGGCAAGAACAAAAACAAGCAATCGTTTCATGCAGAAAATTTACGGTTTCTTTTTCCCGGACCGGTTTAAAAATCTGCCAACGCGTGAAATTTATCTGCCTACAGTTTCTTCGCCTTCACCAGGAGCATCACGTTCAGCCCCCCGAGCGCACAGGCTCCGCCGATGATGAAGTAAAGTTTCATCGGTTCGAAATCCTGTTCCGGGAGCGCCGCGTAAACGGAAAGCAGCGGCACCAGCAGCCAGAGCAGGATGCGAAACCATTTCCGCTTGATGAAATAATCGGTGATCTCTTCGTTGTCGTATTCGCTGAGGACTTTGAGTTTACGTTTCTCCGCATCACGCACCATCAGGAACAGGCCCGTGGAAATGAAAATCTGGAAGAGGAGCAGGGCGATCGGCAGCGACGTGGTGGAAAACGTAAATCCGAAAATATCGATGCTCTCGTAAGCTTCCATATAATCGTTGCCCACCAGGTCCAGCGCGTTGTCCATGGGCAGGTTGCCGTAGCTGCCGAGCAGTTTTTTCAACTGGTGACTGCCTTCGATATTTTTGTAGTCCGGGTCGATCTGCAGCAGCTCCAGCAGCGTAACATTCCGTATGATCTCGGTAGTAACGGCGAAACGTTCGTGCAAAGCATCGGGATCGACCTGCATGTGATCGACGAGTTCAAAACTGACGTCGCAACTGTCGCCCACCAATGAAACGGTTTTCAGTTTGGCGCTGGTGCTGTTGTCGTCGTAAACCCGGACAGCCCTGGCCATACCGGTTTCCGCGGGAACTTCTTCCGGGATCGCCGGGGGAAGCGTAACTGCTTTCGAGAGTATGGGATTCCCCGAAATCGCGTCGTGAAATGCGTTTTCGTTCACCCCGGTAGCTACGCGGATCGAAACGGGCCGGAGCAGGTGCCGGTACTGTTCCACGAAATGCAGGAGTTTTTTACTGCCGTCCAGGTTTCCCAGCCCATGATGGCAGCAGGTGTCCTTGTCTTCACTTCGCACTTCCACCAGGCGGAAGCCGGAGTTGCGGCCGTTTTTCAGCGTTTTCATCCCGCGCAGTTCCTGCCCGAAACCCGCTTTTTCAATCTGTTCGGAAAGCTTCGCAGCCACCTTGAATTTTTTATCGAGCGCATCGTGCTGGTGATCTTCGAGCCACGACTGGGCATAATTGGCCAGCAGTTCTGGGTCATCAGCGCCCTGCGGGATACTTTCCACGCAACTGCGGATCCTGTTCAGCGCGAAGTATTCTTTGGCTTTGTAAGCGGAGTCGATGCGGTGCACCAGGGCGATAAAGCCGAGCCCGCAAAGCGCGATCAGCACATTGGTAAGCAGGATAATACGTTTGGACAGGATTTCATCCATGGCGGAGGTCTTTTGACAAACATAACAATGTCGCGCTTGCTATGCGAAGACCTGTTGAAAAAAATAGCGCACAGTCCGGGCCGTTATGAAATGCAAAATGCCAAATTTCAAAGGCAAAATGTCAAAGTGGAATCACTTTGGACTTTATCATTTGAAATTTGACATTTAAAATTCAGCCCGGAAGATCAACGGATCTTACAAGTGAATCACTTCGCCATACGCCGCGGCGGCCGCTTCCATAATGGCTTCGCTCATCGTCGGGTGTGGGTGAACGCTTTTCACGATCTGCATGCCGGTGGTTTCCAGTTTGCGGGCCACGACCACTTCGGCGATCAGTTCCGTTACGTTGGCGCCGATCATATGCGCGCCGAGAAACTCGCCGTATTTCGCGTCGAAGATCACTTTGATGAACCCGTCGCTCGCGCCTGCCGCTTTGGCTTTGCCCGATGCGGAGAACGGAAACTTACCGACTTTGATTTCGTAACCGGCTTCTTTCGCTTTTTTCTCCGTGTAGCCTACCGAAGCGATTTCGGGCTGGCAGTACGTACATCCGGGAATATTGTTGTAGTCCAGCGCTTCGGGATGATGCCCCGCGATTTTTTCCACGCAGATGATACCTTCCGCGCTGGCCACGTGTGCAAGCGCCTGTCCGCCCACGCAGTCGCCGATGGCGTGGTACCCGGGAATATTGGTTTCGTAATATTTGTTGGTGAGGATTTTGCCTTTGTCCGTCGCGATGCCCACGTCTTCCAGGCCGAGGTTTTCAATATTCGCGGCGATTCCCACAGCCGAAAGCACGATATCCGCTTCGATGGTTTTCATGCCGTCTTTCGCCTTGATACTCACTTTACAGCCTGCGCCGGTAGTGTCAACCGATTCCACGCTGGCTTCGGTCATGATCTCGATGCCTAATTTTTTGAACGAGCGTTCGAGCTGTTTGGAAACTTCTTCGTCTTCCACCGGTACGATGGCCGGAAGGAATTCCACCACGGTTACTTTCGTGCCCATGGTGGCGTAGAAATAGGCGAACTCCACGCCGATCGCGCCGGAACCGACCACGACCATGCTTTTCGGCTGTGCGGGCAGGGCCATGGCTTCGCGGTAACCGATCACTTTTTTACCGTCCTGTTTCAGGTTGGGCAGTTCGCGCGAGCGGGCGCCGGAGGCGATGATGATATTTTTGGCTTCGTACACGGTTGCTTTTCCGTCCGCGCCGGTGACTTCCACTTTTTTGCCGGGTTTTACTTTGCCGGTTCCCTGGATAACGTCGATCTTGTTCTTTTTCATCAGGAACTGTACGCCTTTGCTCATACCGCCGGCCACGTCGCGGCTGCGTTTAACTACTGCGCCGAAATCCGCTTTCGCTTCGCCTGCGCTGATGCCGTAATCCGCAGCATGTTTGAGGTACTCGAATACCTGCGCACTTTTGAGCAGGGCTTTGGTGGGAATGCAACCCCAGTTGAGGCAGATTCCGCCCAGTTCGGCGCGTTCAACAACGGCTGTTTTCAGCCCGAGCTGCGAAGCGCGTATCGCCGCCACGTATCCTCCGGGGCCGCTGCCGATAATGATGAGATCGTAGTTCATATTGCGTGTATTTAATGCCGGTTAAACAGGCAGGGCGAAATTAGAAAAAAACAGGGAGCATTTCCATAAACAATCCAAAATGAAAATGGTTGTTAAAAGCCGTTCGCCGGTGGCATTCCGCTGCCTGTTTCAATTATCCCGAAATACGCATTAGCGATAAAACAAACCTTTTATGGTCTAATGCTATCGGTCCGAAGGACTCCTTCGGAGGATTCTCAAATCTAAGCGTTAGAAACCAGTTGATTGAAAAAATACCATATCGAATAATTTTCTAACGCTTGATTTGGGATTATCTTTGCAGTTAAATCCGATTCCTTGCATTCCTCCCAGAAACTGAAGCTCCGGAAACTGCTCGCCAAACCGCAGCAGATCGTTATTGTTACACACTGGTCGCCCGACGGCGATGCCATGGGTTCGTCGCTGGGCCTGTACAATTACCTGCTGAAGAAAAAGCATTCCGTGAATGTTATTACGCCCAACGATTATCCCGATTTCCTGCACTGGATGAAAGGGCACAAGCAGGTTACCGATCACCTGCGCAAACCGGCCAAAGCGGCGGCGCTGGTACGTAAAGCCACGCTCATTTTCTGCCTCGATTTCAACAACCTGGAACGCATCGCCGAGCTGGGCATGCTGGTATCTGCGAACGCTGCGCCCAAAGTGCTGATCGATCATCACCCGCAGCCCAGCGATTTCGCGCAGTTCAGCCTGCATAAAACGACAGCCAGTTCCACCTGCGAACTCATTTTCGATTTCATCGAACAGATGGGCGATAAAAAACACATCGATAAAGACATCGCCAATTGCCTGTACGCAGGCATCATGACCGATACCGGGTCGTTCCGTTTTCCGAGCACTTCGGCAAAAACGCACCGCATCGTGGCTTCTCTGATTGAAGCCGGAGCGACGAATGCGTTCGTGCACCAGGCTATTTACGATGACAGTACCGAAGACCGGCTGCGCCTGCTCGGTTTTTCACTCAGTGAAAAGCTGCGCGTGCTGCCCGAATTCCAGACCGCGTATATCACGCTGAGCGAACAGGAGCAGAGCCGGTTCAATTACCGCAAAGGCGATACCGAAGGACTGGTGAATTATTGCCTCGCGATCCGGGGAATCCGGTTTGCGGCCTTTTTTGCCGAGCGCGACGGTACCGTTAAAACGTCTTTCCGCTCGAAAGGTTCATTCGATGTAAATGCCTTTGCCCGGGCCAATTTCCGGGGCGGCGGACACCGGAATGCAGCCGGCGGAAGCTCGGATCTTTCGCTGGAAGAAGCGGAGAAAAAATTTACAGGGCTCCTGCCGCGTTATAAGAAAGAATTAAAGAAGCCATGAGGGAACTTCTGAAAATTTCGTCATTCCTCTTACTGTCTTTCCTGCTGCTTTCCTGCGGGGAAGAAGAGAAAAAGCCGCGCACCCGGCCATATACTACCGAGGAAGTGAAAGAAGCCTCGAAGCAGATGGGGCAGTGGGACAGCCAGCGGCAGAAGGACGAGATCGAGATGTACATTAAAAACCACGGCTGGGAAATGAAAGAAACCGGCACGGGACTTTATTACATGTACATGAAAAACGGCGCCGGCGAAGCAGCAAAGGATCACGACCAGGTATTTGTTTCGTACAAAGTATTCCTGCTCAGCGGCACACTTTGCTACAGTTCCGAAACCGACGGCCCGCGCGTGGTCCGCATCGGCAGCGATTACGTGGAATCGGGCCTGCACGAAGCGCTGAAAATGATGAAAGTGGGCGACCAGCTCCGGGTTATTCTTCCTTCCCACCTGGCGCACGGCCTTACCGGCGACGATGATAAAATTCCTCCGCGATCGAGCGTATTGTATGAAATTGAATTACTCGAGAAGAAATAAGTCTGCTTTACACGAGCCGCTGTTAAAGTCACAGCCAGTCGACGTATGGAGACGTCGACTAGCGAAGATCGTTTTCCGTCCCATCGGTTTTGCATTTTACATTTTACATTTTACGTTTTACCTTTTATTTTTTCCCAGCTGCGGTGATTCGGCGAAAAAAAGCGAGAAGTATCCCGGCTTTTTCCAGACGGAAGAAGGCGTGCATTACCGTATTCATTCCGTAGGCGAAAGCGGGAAGAAACCGGGCGAGAACGACTGGCTGGAACTGCAGATGATCAACACCGTAGCCGATTCCACCATATACGATTCGGAACTGGATAATGCCCGCGGGACGCTGCTGATGCCTTTCAGCGGGAATAAGTATTTCCACGTGCTTTCCGAAGGCGACAGCGCCACGTTCATTTTACCTGCCGGCGGAATTTTCGCCTATGATTTCGACAGTTCGGCCCAGCTCATGCGCATGAACGTGAAACTGGTCCGCATACTTACCGCTGCGGATGCGGAAAAAATAAGTACGGCGGTTTCGCCCGATCCCGAACTGGATGAGCAGAAAATGATGGCCGTTTTTCTCCGCAAGCACGGGCTGAAACTGGAACCGGACGGCAACGGGCTGTATTTCAAATCGCTTAAGGAAGGTACCGGAACCGCTCCGCAGCCGGGAGAGCCGGTTTCTGTCCGCTATTCCGGCCAGTTCCTGAACGGGCAGGTTTTCGACCGGTCGAAAAATGCGCTGGAATTCAACTGGGGCGCGGAGAAACAGGTACTGCGCGGACTGGAAATCGCAATTGCCCGGATGAAAAGCGGGGGAGAAGCGATGATACTCTTACCTTCGCAGCTGGCTTTCGGAAAAGAAGGCTCGGGCGACGGACGGGTAAAACCATATACGCCCGTTGTTTATTACATCGAAATCATCGAAAACAAACCATAAAAAAAACAAGAATGAAATTTTTCCAATTCGCCCTTTGTATTGCGGCTTCGGGCCTGGTCCTGAATTCATGCAGCAATGACGAGGCAGACGAACGTTTCCCGGGATATGAAAAACAGGAAGGGACTTCTGTCTATGTCAAAAAACATAAAGCCGGCAAAGGAACCGTTGCCCCGGCCGACAGCGACCTGGTTTGGGTAACGATGAGCTACGCTACGCAAACTGATTCTGTTTTTGATAATAACGGCGGACAGGTTATGCCCATGATGGTGGACAAACCGCGCTTCAAAGGCGATTTTTACCAGTTCCTGCCCACGATGCATATCGGCGACAGCATGACCTTTATGCTGCCCATCGATTCATTCAGAAAGCATTATAACAAAGGCATTTTTAAAGGTGTGATCGATTCCGGCGCGTTTGTCGGTTTCTGCGTCCGTCTCGACAGCATCACGCCGAAAAAAATATTCCTGGCAAGAATGGCTCTCCGCGAAAAAGCAGGCGTGATGCTCGATTCCATCCACGCCAATGCTGAACAAATAATGCCCGCGCTGAAGAAGCAGGACAAAAAATTGCTCGCACAGTTTATAAAAGACAATAAGGTGAGCGTACAACCTTCACCCAGCGGACTCTATTACGTGGAAACGACCAAAGGCGACGGTGTACTCATCAAAGCCGGCCAGCAGGTGAAAGCGCATTACAAAGGTTATTTCCTTGACGGGACCGTTTTCGATCAGTCGAATGTACTTCCCGGCATGGACCCGGTTGTATTTCAGCCCGGCGTGCAGGGACTGATTCCCGGATTCGTGGAATCCCTGATGAAAATGAGCAAAGGTTCCAAAGCAACCGTCATTATTCCTTCCGACCAGGGGTACCGCGACAGCCTTACCCGCGTTTTCGACCTGGAAGTGTATGATGTAAAATAAAAAAATGTTCAGCTTTTAAAAAACAAACACCAAATTCCAAAACCGATTGCACATCCACCGCATGGTTTGGAAACTGGTGTTTGTTTTTGTCCAAAGAACTCCTTTGGAGAAAGTTGTTTTTAAAATTCAATTACCATGAAAACGATCCTTCTTTCCGTCCTGATGCTCGGCCAGCTTTTCGCTTTTGCGGGAGGCGATGAACCGAAGTACAAATCGAAGCCGGTGAAAAAACCGAAAACAGTTAAAACATTGAGCGGGCTCGAATATACCGTCACCGCGAAAGGCAATGGTCCGCAGGCCACCGAAGGCGATTTTCTGAAAGTACATTATACCGGTACGCTGACCGACGGGAAAAAATTCGACAGTTCGTTTGACAGGAACCAGCCGCATGCATTCTCGCTCGGCAGGGGACAGGTGATCAAAGGCTGG
>VBWE01000033.1 GCA_006218065.1 Bacteroidota bacterium | reverse complement strand
AAAGTACTTCGGAACCGCCGATATTTATTTTCTGGCTTCCCGGAAGTTCGATGCACCTGGCGAGCACGCTGGCGGCGTCACTCACGTGTATCGGGTTGATCCGGATACCGTCTTTTCCCACGAGACCGATGGGGCGACCTTCGCGCACATTGTCGACCAGGCGCGGGATCAGCATGCTGCGCCGTTGCCGGGGACCGTAAACGAAAAAAAAACGGACGATATCCACATCGAAAAATTTCGTGTAATTCTCCACCAGGATTTCCGAGCAGAGCTTGGTGCCGAGGTAAAAGCCGAGTTCGCTGGCGGATAATACCTGCGCATCTTCGGTGAAACCGGAATTGCTGCTGCCGTATATGCCGCCGGAAGAAGCATAGATGAATTTGCGGACGCCGGTTTTGCGTGCATAATCCAGCAGGTGCAGCGTACTCTGTGTATTGACCTGGAAAACTTCTTCCGCTTTCTCCGGGAACTCGCGGAATTTTTCGGATTGTGCCAGGTGAATAACGATATCGGCTTTTGCCGGAAGCGCGTTTACATTCCAGGGCGCCGCGAGATCAAAGGGAAAATAACGGACAACGGAGTGCACCCCGGCAGGAACCGTTCGCACAGCCGCATGAACATCGTAACGGTCTGAAAGCAGGCCGAGCAGTTCGCCCCCGATGAGCCCGTTACCGCCTGTGACCAGGCATACCGGTTTACCCGCCATGCTGCGCTCCTTTCCCGGCTGGTGTTATGCCAAGCCCGCGGTTAATAGCATCAAATACTTTACCGACGCTGGCCAGCGAATGGTGTTTCTCAACAAAAGCCCTGGACCGGCGGCCTATCTCCGGCAATTCGGAGCGGCGGAAGTACAAATTTCTGATCACTTCTTTCACATTAAAAGGCGTGCAATTGATCAGCGGAATTTCTCCTTCGGCGACCAATCCCGCTTCGATAAACATTTCTTCCAAATCTTTCCGAAGATAACACAAAACCGGCTTTCCCATGCTCATGCCTTCAAGCGTGAACATGGCGTATCCGCCCACGATCAGCTGATCGGCAATAATGTCGCAGGAGGCCATTACCCTTTTCACTTCGGAGTTGGGTACTTTCTCGAGCAATACGATTTCCATGTGGAGTCCTTCCTGCCGTAATTCCTCCACTGCTTTCACGAAATGTTTGGTGCCTTTGATATTGCGGTGATTCGGTGCGTGCAGAATCCGCAAGGGACGATTCTCTTCCGCGGGAATAGTTTCCGGCGCCCACTGGGCCATATCGATGGAAAAATGCGCAAGCATCAGCGTATCCCAGTGGTACATATAATCCACCCAGTCGCAGCCGGAAATGATATGATCGCCTTTCAGCGTCCAGCGGTCGATCTGCCGGGCGATTTTTTTACGGTCGAAACGGTGCTGCGGGTAGTCTTTCCGCATGGCGTTGACGAAAATGAGGTTTTGCGTACGTGTGAAATCCTGTACATCGGAACCGTACGGCATGACGACCGTTTTAATTCCTGCTATTTTATAAAACTTCGGTTCCCAGCGCGCAAACATGGTCCGGCTGAGCGGCCCGCCATTGAAATAAAAATAAAGACAGCGGTAACTGAACAGCGCACGCACGAACAGGTAATAATCCACAAAATCAATCCACCATCCCCCCACCCGCTTGTCGCCGCGCACGTCAAACTCCGATGTGATATGATAAACAAAACGGACAAAGGTTTCGGCACGGTACCCGTATTCCCGGAGCGCACGCTTATGATAAACGTTATTGATCAGCGGATCCGGACCCAGTCCGATATCGAACGGTTTGTTTTTGCGCAGCTTCGATAACCAGGCCAGGATTATAAAAGAAAAAAAAGTCAGCGGGAAAAAGAGATAACCCAATGGCCTCCCGATATAGCGGATGCAGAAACGGAATATGCGGTATGGCAGAATTCTCATCAGGATTCCGGTGATTGAGATGGGCTGATTCCGATGGAGCGGTTGATTTTATCAAATACGCTGCCGACATATTCCAGCGAATGATGTTTCTGCACGTATTCGCGCGAACGGCGGCCGATTTCAGGCAGTTCGGCCCTGCGGTTGTACAGGTCGCGGATGGTTTCTTTGACCGTTAAATGCGTGCACCGGATCAGCGGCAATTCACCCGGCTCCAGCAAACCTTCTTCGATAAACAGTTCTTCGTAAGCGGGAAGCACCGAGCAGATAACGGGTTTGCCCATGCTCATCGCTTCGAGGGCGAACATGGCATACCAGCCCATGATGATCTGGTCGGCAACCACATCCACGGTAAGAATAGTTTCCCGGATCACGTGGTTCGGTACTTTCTGCAGCATGACCAGTTCGATGTTCAGTCCTTCGTTTTTCAGTTCTTCCACTGCACGTATAAAGTGCTTCGATCCTTTGATCGTTTTGTGGTTCGGCGCATGAAAAATGCGCAGCGGCCGGTTTTCGCCCTGCAGTTCGGGCGGAACGGTTTCTGCCGGTTTCCATTGCTCGGTATCGATCGAGAAATGCGCGATCATAAGCGTATCCCAGTGATACAAATAATCCACCCAGTCGTTGCCGCTGATAATATGATCGGCCTTCAGGCTCCACAGATCGACCGAGCGGATAATGCTTTTGCGAGAAAACCGGTGCTTCGGGTAATCATGGGACATTGCATTTTTGAAAAGCAGGTTGGGCGATCGCGTCATGTCATGCACATCCGCGCCGTAACCGGTCACCACGGTTTTAACCCGCGCAATTTTGTACAGCCGTGCTTCAAAACGCCAGAGAAAAGGATGAAAACCGAGAATACCGCCGTTGAAATAGATATAAATGCACCGGTAGTTCCGGATAGTATGCAGGAAAAGACTTCCGTAGATGAATTTTTTAGCCAGGAATTTCGGCAGGCTGCGGGAAGCGATGTAGTCGTAATCGTCGTTGATGAAAAAAACTTCGTTGCAGAATGTCTTCGCCGTATAGCCGTATTTTTTCAGCGCCCGTTTATGATACACATTGTTGATCAGCGGCAGCGGTCCCAGGCCGACATCAAACCGTTTTTTCCTGTGCCGGCAGATGAACGCCGCGGTAAAACAGAAACCCAGCATAAACAGGTTACTGGTCCAGCGTGCAAACCAGCGCCAGATATCCCGGAGCGGGTAATAAATTTTATACCAGATGCTTTTTAAGATTTTCATTCCCGGCGCAGAAATCAGGCTCAAAAATACGCTTTTGCAGTGTTCATACTGAACGGCGCAGCTTATTCATCAGTGCACCCGGAAGCTGGTTCTCCAGGAGCGGATGTTCAACAACCGGGAGCGAATTATTGTACGATTCCGGCGAAAGCGGGTGAAACATATCGATCAGGTTGACTTCTTTTTTCGCCCAGGCTCTTTCGCAGATTTTACCGAACATATACTGCGCGGTACGATGCGCGTGATATTTCTCGGCATACTTTCGGGCTGCCTGGCCCAGTTCTTCGCGCAAAGCGGGATTCAATATTAAAATCCGGAGCCGTTCCTTGATGCTTTCCGGGGTAACCGAAACGATGGGGCATTCGTTCAGGTAGGAATACCGGCGGAAAATCCGCGAGTAATCCTCTACTTCCAGGTTCGTCATCACGGCCAGCCCGCACGACATCCCTTCCACCCCGCTCATGCCGTACGCTCCACCGATCAGTTGTTCAACAAGTATATCGGCTTCCGTGGTCAGTATCCGGTGAACTTCGGTGTTTTTCATTTTCTCGATCAGCCGGAAATCGATCAGGATACCTTCCTCTTTCAGTTCTTCCACCGCTTTGACCAGGAATTCCGTTCCTTTCACGCCGCGATGATTGGGCGTATGCACCACCACCACGGGGCCGCTGATCCCGTCGTGTGCAGAATATGATCCGCGCGGGCGCCAGCGTTCCGTGTCGGTAATGATCATGTTGAACGGAAGCAGGTCCCAGCGCCCGATACCGTCGATCTGGAAACCGGAGAAAAACACATCCGCCTGCTCCACCCAGTATTGCACACGGTCGCGGACCTTACGTTCGCGCAGCGCCAGCGCAGGATAATTGACCTGGAAAGCATGGCGGATAGACAGGTTATTGATCTCCGAATAGCGGTAAAAATCTCCGCCGAAGGGAATCACAACGATTTTGCAGCCGGCTCTTTTCAGCAGGAAAGCTTCGCGGTTGGCGTATTTTTCAATATGCGTATCCTGGTGCAGGTACGAAGAATCCCCAAGCACTGCGCCGATACAACTGATCGTAAGTACATCGAATTCCCGGGCTACGTAGTGCATCATCCGGAAACGGCGTTTGATTTCGGCGATGCGTCCTTTTTTCTCCGGGAAAATTTCGTTCAGGTAAACATCGAAATCCTGCTTGTCGCTGATGGATTCGAAATGCCCGTAAACGGTAACCGATTTTGCTTCATATCCGGCTTCCCGCATGGCCTGGGCCCAGAATTTATTGTTGATGATGGGCATCGTGCCGAAAAGCAGGCGCGGTTTGGCCGGGCGGTTCCGGTTCAGCGCAGGCGCCTGGAAAAAACTCCAGCGAAAAACGAGGAATTTGAATACCAGCGTTTCCGCAACGGCGTAATACAAATCGGACAGTTTATGGAAAAAGGTTTTCAGCATGCGGTGGCAGGAAAAACAAAGATAACAAGCTGTTTCAGAACAGCAGTTCCCGGCGGATCAATCCGCGCCGACAGGCTCGAATGAAACCCCGTCATCGCTGACGATGACTTTCGCGCGAATTTTTGCAGGAACTCCGCTGGCCACATGAAAACCGGGCACGTCCGCGGTTACAATCGCTCCCGCGCCGATCACGCAGTGATTGCCTATTTTCACTCCTTTCATAATCACTGCGTTTGTACCGATAAAACAATTGTCGCCGATTTCGACAGGCGCATACTCGTATTCCGCCTTTCCCCCGGAAACCGCCCATTTGACGGTATCATGCGTCAGAATTTGCACACCCGACGAAATGGAACAATTTTTCCCGATGCGGATTCCGGCTGTTCCGTCCAACGCGGAATATGGGCCGATCCAGGTATTTTCTCCGACTTCGACATTCCCGACAAGCGTGCAGGTATCATAAACGGTAATGTTCTTATCCTTTCCGAAAATCACGGCGCCTTTTTCTTTCCAGTCGAATACACTTTCGATAAACGGGTTGATACGCGCGTATTTTTCCTTCGTGAGCGAACGGAGCGCATCGCGAAGCTTGTGCACATTGCACAGCAGCTCGGACAAAGCGGCATCCGAACGAAAAGGTTCCTGCTGCAGAATTTCTTCCAGTTTCATGATCGTTTAAGGATATGGTGTCAATGGAGCAAAATAAATTTTCCCGTCACGCAAATATGGGAAATCATACGCACGCAGATCCAGCCGGGGCGGTTGTTCCATAATATCCATGGTGCCGGCGGCCGATGAATAGTACAACAGTTTTGTCCAGGGCGACTGCAGCCAGGTCTTTTTTAATCCTTCGTACCGGGGCGGAAGGTCGATGAAACGGATATCCAAACGGATATCGCATCCTTCCCAGCCTTTTAGTTCACCATATTTTTCACTGAAAAACCTGAAAAATGCCAGCGCTTCTTTTTCCTGCTGCGGATTAATAACCGTACGATCGAACCGGGAAGCGAGCTTATGCCCGATCAGCCCGAAAAGCCATATCCTGTTTGATACCGCACGTTCCTGCAAGACGCGCCCGGAAAACGGGGTGGAATTGAGATTTCCCTGCTCGCTGAATACCGGGATGAGTTCCTGCTCTTTTCCATCTTTCACGGCGATCACCCGAAAATAGCAGCGCCCGATCACGTGCTGAAAATTGAACGGCGCATACCAGCCGGGACCGACTTTGTAAAATGTCAGTTTATTCCCGGTATCGTAAATGAATGCGGGCGATAAACGATCGAGGAACGGAAGCCTGAACAGGTCGGGCGCTTTAGGATATTGCGGTATTGCCGGTCTGCCCTGTACGTAATACGGGTATTCGGCACGCGGGTATTTGAATCCGCCTTTGGCATATTCACGGCATACATCGTAATAAACAGACAACCATATCCACGTCCCGAGCAGGAAACCGAAGGCCCCGTAAACCGCAAGCAATGCCGATCTTTTTCCTTCTTCGCTGATCGGCTCGGAGGAGGGCAGAAAACGGAAACGGAAATTGTCGAACCGTGTGCAGGCAGCCAGTACAAGCAGGCTCATGATCAGGCCGAAGGGTCCGATGGCATCGATCCGGAACGGGTACGTAAGCAGCATGAACATAAGCACCATGCAGATTGCTCCCGCCAGGCGCGTGCGGCGAAAAAGAAGTAACGGGAAAGCTATGCTCTCCGAAATAATAGTGAGCCAGTTCATGGTAACCATAAGCCATTTCTGATCCACGATAAAGTCAAACGTATCGCCGTGCAGCCAGGGTTGCAGGTACGTGTAATAAAAACCCATGTGGTGCAGCCAGACCGGGTCGAACGCCTTGGAAACGCCCGCTGTGGTTACCGTATAGCCCAGGTTCAGCGCCATCAGGATCACGGGCCATTTCAGGGCGGGCAAACGGAGATTGAATAAAACATCGAGCGCTTTTACCGGGATCGTAAACCGGATCGCCAGTCCCCGGTCGAGTCCCATGAAAATACTCCAGAAACTGATCATGTTGAACAGGTGCGTACCTACATCGCCGTGCAGGTACTGGCTGCCGTAAATGAAACTGAAGATATACGGGATCCGCCCACCGATGCCGAAGAGGATCAGTACCAGGCTCGCGATTTCAAAATAAAAAAACAGGTGCAGCCGTTCCAGTTCTTCCGTACTAGCGGCGTAATTGATAAAACCGATGAGCTGGTGCGAGGTAAACAGCAGGATTAAAGCGAGGATGGCAAAACTGATCCGGAATATGCCGAGGAACTGCGGGTTCATCGTTTCCGAAAAAAAACGCCCGAACCAGTCCGAAATACGCCCGGATGTTTTTTCAAACTCAAATGAAAAACAGAAAACCGCGCAGGCCAGCAGGAAATAGAAAATTCCGTTCAGCAATAACAGGACCAGCGGCTGGGTCAGCCGCCCGTCACCGTCACCGATCAGTACATCAACCGCATACTCTGCACCGACGAGCGCCAGTGCGGCAAAAAGAAAAAACCAGGTTCTTCTTCCTTCAAGGCTATGCCAGAAACGCCTGATCATATCGTAAGATTAAAAAAACCGCCTTCGAAATCCTGTCCCACACCGTGTTGCACCGTTGCCCGGATCGCTTCTTCCGCACTTGCCCCGCTCAGCCGCGCACGTGCCGCGATCTCTCCCACTTTGAGTCCTGCGATACTGAGTACCATACCGGGTTTTGGACCGAGTACTTCGGGCAGGTAGCTCATATAACCGAACGGAGCGATTATTTCCGGCGCGAAAACAAGCCCGCTTTTTTGTAAATCGTCCGCATCGATGTTTCCGCAGATATGCCCGATCCGGACATCGGGAAAATCCTGCGCGAGTTTTTCAAAGCCCAGTTCCGCTTCTTTTCCGAACAGTTGCCGCCGGTCATGATGCTCTGCGAAAAGAATCACGTCCGGTTCGAATGTTTTCAGTTTCGCGGGCATCTGTTCGTATGAAAAACAATCCGGATCGTTTTCTTTTCCGCCGGAAGTAAACCAGGCATATTCCAGGCCCAGTTTCCGGAACGTATCCGCGATCAGCCTGCCCGTCAGCGCCCCGCCCAGCAAGGCAATCCGGTTATTGGCCACATCGATTTTCAGATCGAACATCAGCCGGATGGCCAGCATGCCCGGGTATTTGTACATATCGGCCAGCGGGTAATTTTCGTTGGTGCCGATCACGGGAATATTTTTTTTTCTGCAGGCGGAAAGATCGATTTCGCCGGGACGGAATTCCCAGGTTTCCCACATCAGCGGAATAACGGCTGTAGATTTCATCCGGTTTATGACGTCTGCCGTGATCGGGCGGATCATGCCGGAATTGAGTACGATGTCGGCATCGGGCCAGCCGGTGAAATTTTCTTTTTCCGAAAACTCCGGTTGCGTTTGTAAACCGGCTTCGCTGCACAACAAGCCTACCTGTTCCGACAGGTCGGAAAATTTTCCGTAACGCGTATCGCGGCCGATGCTGTATACTTTCGCCCCGGCCATCAGGGCCATCACCGGCGTCAGGGCATACGACCCGCTTGCACATTCGGTAACTACCCGGAGTCCGTCGAGATTGAGTTGCAGCCTTTTAACAAGGCTGCGGGCGATATGCAAAACGCGCTGTCGGTCGGACTGATTCATAAATAAAACGAAACGGTTCAGATTTCCGGGTAAAACGCAGGAATATCTTTCATCCGGTATGACGCATTGTTGCCGGTAAATGTAACCAAATCGGTGAAAAAGGAACCTGATCCTTGTCCTTGATGACGCAGGATTTTTGCATTATCATACGGCAGGTTGAGCAAATCCGGGAACCGTGTTCTCAGCTCATTGTAAAACGCGATATCCGGCGTATTGTAAAATATATGAACCGGGTGAAACATCACCACCTTGAGTCCTTCTTTTGCAGCGAGTTTCTCGGGGGCCGTCCAGCGATCGGTTTTGCATAATTCATAATCGTCGGCCCAGTAAAACGGAACGCGCAGCAGGCTGTTGTTATGGCCGAGATGCCGCACCGGTTTTATGCCCGGCATTTCCGGGAGGAAAATAGTCGAATCGATTTTCAGCCGTTCCGAAAGTGCATGCAGCACCGGGCCCGACTGGACTACGGCATGCGAACGTGTACTCACTGCGCCGGGAATAATTTGAAGAAGATGCGCCAGCACCTGCTCCGTCGTGTTGCCGTGAGATGATCCCGGAAGAAAATTAGGATGGATACCTGCTTCGAAAAGCGGGTGAGCCGCGATCCGCCTGACGGAAGGACTGTCGTGTGTTACAAACCAGGTGGCACGGACTTTTTTGGCTTCCAGCAAAGCGGAAATTTCGTCCAGCATATAATCCGGCGCCCAGTCGATATCCAGCGTAACCAGGAAATTTTCCATCGGGTTCATCGTGCTTCCTCCACAGCCATGCCGATACCGTCGAAGCCGAAGCGGTTGCCATTATACAGCATGTATTTTTTCCCTTTGTGCAATATGATGTCCACTTTGTCGAGCGCTTCCGAATCCCAGCCTTCGGCAGAAACAGTGATACCCGCAAGTTCATCCAGCCGTTTCCAGTTCAGCCCGTCGGGCGATTCCGCGTAACCGATGCGATAACCGCTCCCTTCTTTTTTTACCGGGAACCAGCTTTTGTAAACGCCGTTTTCCAGGATGATAGCCGGTCTCGAAATATTCGTTTCATTTTCGCGGAGCGGCAGGCAAATATATCCTTCCCGTTTCCAGTTTATCCCGTCGGCAGATTCCGCGTAACGGATATCATAATACGATTTCGCACCGGTTGCAGTCAGCTCAAATTTCTGACCGGAAATGTACCACATGCGCCAAACGCCGTTTTCCAGTCTAACCGTTCCGCCGGAAACCATCCAGGGATCGTGTTTGCTGCGTTCCATGACCGGGGCCGGCGAATATTTCTGAAAAGTAAGCCCGCCGTCGTCGCTGGTAGCCAACCCGATAGACGTATAAAACAGCGGCGCTGTCAGTCCCGGGTTCCAGCCTAAATAATACAGGTAAAGCCGGTCGCCATGCTTCACGATACTCGTGGTCTGCACGCCGTGATCGTCGAAAAAACCAAGGGGGCCGGGCGATAAAACCGGCTCCTCGCTTTTACGCAGGATATTATGCGGTTGTGTAATATCGATTTCGAACCAGCCCGTGTACGTACAATTATGCTCATCGCGGCTGGTGAAATATATCCGGAAAATATCGTCGTGCAGGTGCAGGTGCGTGGGAAGCGCGGCATGCGAACGCTGCCAGTACAACCGGCTGTCGGGTTGAAAAACAAGACCGAGTTTCTTCCAGTGCTGCATCTTATTTCCGAACTATGATCGTCCACTCATACAACGGGTAATCGTGCAAAAGCGCGACCTTCTTCGAACATTCCCGTTTGCAGAAATCGAAAAACACGGCGGGATCGGCATAATACAGGTCGGGCGCATGAAAGTCCACGTACGAAGTAAGCAGGTTGAACGAAAAACCTTTCCGGGAGAAACGATGCATATTCAGGATCATTTCTTTGATATAATCTTCCCAGCGGTCGGCCTGCTCATCGAATTTCACGTTGAATATTCCGGAGGTGGCCGAGTAATCGGCTTCAGTATCGATAGCAGCGGCTTTGCGCAGATCGACGCGGCTGTCGTTACCTAAATAGATCCGCGCGTTTTCCAGCATCTTGTCGCTGATATCGTAACCGGTGAATTTATTTACCGCATACGCATGCGTGAGCATGTATTTATAAAGTTCACCGTACCCGCAGCCGACTTCGTTGATCGAAAAAGGTGTTTCCGGATCGGTGACCATTTCGAGCAATTTCGAGAAACGCAGGTTTTGCGATTCGGGACTGTTCCAGCCCACGCTGCGCGAGTCGATACCGAATTTTTCGATATTCTCCGTGTACAGTTTCTCCACTTTGGAAAGATCCATGCTCAGTCTTTTTTGGAATATACGCTTGCTTTGGTCCCGATATACACCTGGCCTTCTTCCGTGTCTTTAACGATCAGGCAGCCGGCTCCGAGTGTTGTGAACGGCGCGATTTTAATACCGTCGCGCAAAGTGCTGTTTACGCCGAGAAAAGCATGATGACCGATCCTGCAATGCCCGGAGATCACCACGTGCGAGGAAATAAAAACATGTTCTTCCACTTTGGAATGATGGCCGATATGATTTCCGCTCCAGAGGATGCAGTTGTTGCCGATTTCCACGAAGGGCTGGATCGTATTGTCTTCGAAGATGAAGCAATTGTCGCCGATACTTTTCGCATAATTCGTACACCGGGAACTGATATACGTGAGCAGGCGGTATCCTTTGGCTTTGGCTTCGTTGTAAAAACGTTCGCGGGTTTTATTCTGGCCGTTGTAGCCGATAGCCACGTGCATATCGTATTCCGACGGCGGGTATTGTTTTTCAATATCCTCGAAAGCGATCAGCGGGCGGCCGTAAATAGTATCCCGGTCGATGAAGTCGCGCGTGGAAGTAAATGCAACGACTTCGTATGCGCTATCGTGCGTAATGAGATAATCCATCACTTCCGCCTGCCCGGAGGTTCCGAAAATGATCGCTTTTTTTGTTTTGACCGGTACGTCTGGCATTCGATCAGGTTTGATTGGCTTGTTTCAGTTTGTTGAAAGGCGCTACAAAAAAGTACGGGTATTCGCGAAGCAAGGTTTCTTTATCGCAACTCAGAATACCTTCATCATAAATTTTCGTGTAGTAAAAATACGGGTAATCCTGCGTTCCCCAACGTTTCTTGAAATCATACACACCACCCTGTGAAAGCCAGGTTCCGCCCCAGTTCCACCAGCGGTAATCCAGGTCAACCGCATCCGCCATCGCTTTATAGATCAGTAAAGCGGAAGGCTGAAGCTGCCGGTGCTTTTCGACAACAGCCGGGGTGAAATATTCGACCGTCCGGTTGAAATAAAAAAGAAGCAGGGCCGCAATTTTTTCACCGTTCAGTTCGGCGATATAAATACGAAAACCGTTTTCATCGAAATGCTTCGGCAGCAGGTGAAAAAAACGCCGCTCTTTCGGAATACCGCCGATCGACGTAATATTTTCGTGATGCACTTCGTACAGGAAATCGATGTCTTTGGGCGACTGCGTATAACGGACCGATATGCCTTCTTTTATCGCGCGGCGGATATTCCGCGGGCGGGGATCATCAAACATTTCCAGCAACTCTTCGCCTGTGCGTTCACTTTTCGCGGGAAGCGGGGTCAGTTGCCCGATGCGCTGATCGATAAGATCGTGCTCAAAATGATCGCGGATCCACCCTGCCCCTTCCTGGTCCAGCGGGTTGGTGATTACTGTAGCGGAAACGCAGTTATAATCGCTGATTTTTTTTTGCGCTTCGTGCAGCAGCTGCAACCTCACGTCTTCCCGTTCTTCGGGGGCCAGCGCTGGATCAACTATGATGCTTCCGTTGCTCCCGTAATACGGCAGGCTGTTGCAGACATTGCCGAATTGTTCGTTGAGACGAAAAACAAGCGGGAAATAACCGACCGTTTTACCGCCGGAAACGCAGCGAAGCAATTCCTGTTTCGACGGCTGAAGATACTCGCCCAGCAAACCGAGATATCCCGGTGAAACATAAAGCAGGCTGCTTTCACTCCGCTTCAGAAAATCCACGGCCTCTTGTGCTTCCGGCCAGGCGCCGCTTCGCATGTCAGGCGGCTGGTTCATTCAAATTTTTCATTTTGGATAAACAGGCGGCACCACCATTCGAAATTCATCAGCGACCAGATGAGCAGGCGGTGGTTGATCCGTTTATTCATGTGCTCGTCGATGATATGCGCCACAAAATCCGGGTTGATATAATCACGGCTTGCGTTCTTTTTGTCGAGCAGCAGTTCTTTTACATATTGGGCGTTTTCCCCACGATACCAGGATTCATCCGGCGCCGAGAAGCCCTGCTTCTTCCTGTTTACAATGGCATCGGGCAGAAAGTCGGACATGGCTTTCCGGAGTACGCTTTTCCCGTCGTCGAATTCCTTGTACGCTTTTTTCTGCGGCCCCATCACGTTTTCATCGAGCCGTTTCATCTGCTCCAGGTTACCGAGTTTATGCCGGGCCGGGATCGTTTGTGCAAAAGCGACCAGTTCGTTGTCCAGGAACGGGAACCGTTCTTCGAGGCCATTGGCCATGGCCAGCTTATCGCCAACCAGCAGCAGCCCCGGGAGAAACGTTTTTATTTCAAAGTACAGGCTGTTTTCAATATGGTTTTCCGGCGTGTCGTAGCGGAGCAGGTCGTTGAATGTAAATACGCGTTCAAAAACTTTCCTCGGCTGAGCCAGGTCCACCTGCTTATATACATCGCTGTGAAACAGTTTCACTTTATCCTCATCGGCGACAAGCCGTTGCCAGAATCCATAATAGTTTTTGAAAAACGACTGCTGGTCCAGCGACTGGAAAACACGGTAATAGCGCCAGGGATAACCGCCGTACAATTCGTCTCCGCCGGTTCCCTGCAGGCATACCTTCACGAATTTCGATGCGAGGCGGCTGATATAATAATTCGGGTAACTCATCCCCACGCGAAGGTCTTCGATATGCCAGACCACGCGCGGAAGCGACCAGCGCAGGTCCCCGGCATTGATCACCTGTTCGTAATGCTCTGTTTTAAAATGGTTGGCGATGAGTTCTGCATCGCGCCGTTCATCGTAATTGGCTTCAACGCCGGTCACCTCGCTCATGTCAAAACCTGCTGTAAACGTTACAAGGCGGGGCACGTGGCGGCTCGCGATGGCCGTAATGGATGCCGAATCCATGCCCCCGGAAAGGTAACTTCCCACAGGCACATCGGCGATCATCTGGCGCGCAACGGCATTTTTGAAGAGGCGCTGCGTTTCCTGGTTCGCATCTTCAAAAGTCATTTTATTATCCACTTTCGTAAAGTCATAATCCCACCAGGGACGATGCTTCACGGTGCCGTTAAAACCGGAGTCGATTTTAACCGTATTCGCAGGCGGCAAACTGAACACGCCGTTAAAGAGCGTCTGGTACGTGAACAGGTTCTGGAATGTAAAGTATTCGTTCAGCGCGCTGGTGTTTACGCTGACTGAAAATGCGCGGTGCGGAAAAAACGCTTTGATCTCCGATCCGAAAAGGAAAATTTTTCCGTTCGTCCAGTAGTACAATGGTTTTACACCGTAACGGTCGCGGCTGAGATACAGCGTGCGGCTCGGTTTATGCCAGGCGCCTACGGCAAACATCCCGTCGAAACGTTCAAAAACCGATGGTCCCCAGGCAGCCAGCCCTTCCGTAATGACTTCTGTATCGGTGGTGGAAACAAAAGAATGACCGAGCGACCTCAGTTCCGTCTTCAGTTCCATGTAATTGTAAATGCACCCGTTGAAAACGACGATCCATTCCCCGTTATGCGACTGCATGGGCTGTGCGCCTTTTTCGGAAGTATCCAGGATAGCCAGCCGGCGATGCCCCAGCCCGATGTTCTCGTCTGCAAAAATACCTTCTCCGTCAGGGCCGCGATGCGCCAGTGCACGCGTCATCTGCTTGACATCGCTTATAGAAACGGGATCTCCCCCGATATTAAAAACGCCTGCGATTCCGCACATGAAAATTCCCTTTTAAGAAATAGCTTGAATGGCCTCTGCAACATAGGCATAATCTTCTTCAGACATGCGGTTATGCAGCGGAATGGACATCGAAAAGTTGTTGGCCGCTTCTGCGCCCGGAAAATCGGAAGGCTTCAGCCCGTACAAGTTTGCATAAAACGTCAGCATATGCACGGCATGTGTTCCCGGTCTTGTGCTGATGCCTTTCTGCTGCAGGTATTCCATGATATCATTCCGTTTCATCGGCGATTTTTTTTCGTCGATGAAAAGCACGTACGATTGCCAGCCGTGTTTATAATCAGCACTGTAAGCCGGTGTCCGGAGCCAGGCGATGTTTTTGAATTTTTCATTGTACCACGCAGCCCGTTCCTGGCGCTCGTCAATGTACTGGTCCAGTTTTTTGATCTGTACCACACCCACTGCGCCCTGCAGATCGGTCATGCGGTAGTTGAACCCCATCACTTCAAAATCGGGCAGGATATACGGGCGCGGACCTTTGTGGCGTTGCTCTTCGGAAACCGAAGCCCCATGATTGCGTAACACATCCGCATGATGAGCAAGAGCATCGTTGTTGGTGGTGATCATGCCGCCTTCCCGCTGAAACGCCTTTATAGGCTGCCCCGGCAGCGCAGGCGCCATCTTCCACGATCTTTATTCCCGGCGCAGCTTTCCGGATCGCATCCATATCGGCACAAAGGCCGAAAAGATGAACGGGGATAATGGCTTTGGTGCGTGCGCTGAGTTTCTCTTTTATTTTCGACGGATCGATGTTGAACGTTACCGGGTCGATATCCACGAACACCGGTTTCGCATTGCAATATAAAACGGCATTGGCCGTAGCTACCCAGGTAAACGCAGGAACAAGCACTTCGTCGCCGGGACCCACGCCGGCCGCCAGCAGTGCAAGGTGCAGCGCCGTGGTGCAATTGGAAACGGCAATCGCATGTTTTACGCCGTGGCGTTCTGCAAAAAGCCGTTCGAACTCTTTTACTTTCGGGCCCTGCGTAACCCAGCCGCTGAACAAAGGCTCGCGGATGGCCTGCCATTCTTCCTCGCCGAGACAAGGCTGCGATATCTGGATCGTCCGTTTTTCCATAAAGTTTATGCCGTTACCGTTGCATTGCGCATCGTACGGTTACGCCATTCGATCAGGCGCAAAAGTCCCTGCTCCAGGTTATACTGATAATGAAAACCGATTTCCTTTTCCGCTTTCTCGGTCGAACCGATCCGGTTTTTCACCAGTGCGCGGGCGTCATCGGCGCTGTAAGGTTTATACGTAACCTGCAGTTTGGAGTTCTTCAGCCGCAGGATGGTATCGCAAAGTTCGCGGATTGTAGTTTGCACGCCGGTTCCCACATTGTAATTTCCGAAAGCCGTATCGCTTTTCAGTGCAGCCACATTGCAGCGGGCCACATCTTCCACGTAAATAAAATCGTAAGCCTGGGAGCCGTCCCCATTGATCGTCGGCGATTCGTTGGCGTCGATTTTATTCAGCATGATCGGCACCACACCGCTGTAAACGGCATGCTGATCCTGGCCGGGACCATACACATTCATATACCGCAGGCCGATCACGCTCAGGCCGTAGCGGTCGTTGAAAGCCGTACACATGGCTTCGCCGGCGATTTTAGTGGCGCCGTAAAAATTCTTGTTGTTGAACGGATGTTCTTCGGTCATCGGAACCTGTACGGCATCACCGTAAACGGAAGCCGAGGAGGAATAGATCAGTTTTTTGATATTGTTTTTCACGCAGGCCTCCAGCACGTTGAATGTGCCCTGGATATTGACGTCGAACGCCGTGCGCGGATAGTCCTTGCAATGCAGCAGCCACATGGCCGAAAGATGGAAAACGTAATCCACACCCTGCATCGCGTCGTTCAGGATATCCGTATCGCGGATATCACCGCCGGTGGGATGAATAGTGCAGCGCGGATCTTCCAGGCTTTCCCTGATATTGTCCATTTTGCCGCGGGCGAAATTGTCGTAAATGATCACCTGCCCGGCCTCTTCCCTCAGCAGTTCGGCCACAACGAAACCGCCGATAAAACCGGCTCCGCCGATAACGAGTACTTTTTTACCTTTTAATTCCATGGTTCAAAAATAGTAAGAAAATTGTTGGTCTATTGTACTATTTCCGGCGGGACGGACGCATTTCCTGCGCATACTCAGCAACGTTTCCAGGTAGCCTGTGCAGCTATAAAACCATAATGGACGCGATACCTGTTTTCTTCTTCGCCCGGGGCGGAAATGGCCAGCACGGTGAAATCATATACGTTTTCAACGTAATCCATGGTGAAGAAATCCGGGGAGTGAATTCCTGCAGTGATGGAGTATTTTCCCGGCTGGAGGTTGTTCGCAAGATTGACTTCGATGACATGCGTTCCGGCTTCCAGGCTGTACGGTTCGGGATCCGTATCGATATTAAGCGTATGTGCGATCACCATGCCGTCGGGAGTAACGACTTTCAGATCGATCAGCGCTTTCAGGGCCTGGTCGCTTTTACAGGTCATGCGGAAACGCATCGGCTGGCGGAAAAACACTTCATCCACCATTTTATCCGCAGCGTCCAGCATTTCGAGACTGGTCATACGGATGATGCCGGTATTCGCCGTCCGGTCGGTATCGGAAATTTCTCCTTTGTTTTCCGATGCTTTTGAAAAATACCGGCTGATGACATCCTGTACCGGAGCATCCAGTTCCATATGCCCGTGCTTAAGTAAAACCGCGCGGTTGCACAGGGTTTTCACCGAGGGCATGTGGTGACTGACAAACAAAACGGTACGTCCTTCATAGCGGCTGGCATCCTTCATCCGGCCGAGGCATTTTTTTTGAAAATCCGCATCGCCCACGGCAAGCACCTCGTCCACGATCAGGATATCCGGATCGAGAAAAGCGGCGACGGCAAAGGCCAGGCGAACATACATCCCGCTTGAGTAGCGCTTTACAGGTGTATCGATATATTTTTCCACGCCGGCGAACGCGACGATCTCATCAAATTTTTTCCTGATTTCGGAGCGCGACATGCCGAGGATAGCGCCATTCAGGAAAACGTTTTCCTTTCCAGTCAGTTCCGGGTGAAAACCGGTTCCCACTTCGAGCAGGCTGGCGATTTTTCCTTTTACACGGATCTCCCCGCTTGTAGGTGCGGTAACGCGTGACATGATTTTCAGCAGCGTGGATTTCCCGGCGCCGTTTTTTCCGACGATGCCCAGCACGTCTCCTTTGGCCACGTCAAATGAAACATCGCGCAGCGCCCAGTTGATATCGGCGTCCGGCCCTGCTGCCGCGGCTTTTGTTTTCATGCCCAGTTTCTGCGCCAGGTCGCGGCGGAACGTACCTCCTCCGAATACACCGAGGCGGTACATTTTGCTGATATTCCTGACGCTGATCACGGTAGCACTCATACGGACGCTTAAACAGTATCGAGAAAATCTTTTTCTTTTCTTTTGAAAACGATCGTCCCGGCAAAAAACAATACCAGGGCAACGGCCGCAGCATACAACAGGCCGGTCCAGTCAATGGCCGTTTGCGGCCCGGTTCCGCCGAGGAACCCGTACCGGAAAGTTTCTACGATCGGCGTCATCGGGTTCCAGCGCGGCACCCAGCTCCATTCTTCTCCCCAGGTGGAAACGGGAAGCATCACCGGCGTAAAATAGATCAGCACCTGCGTTATAAAAGGAAGGAACAAACCAATATCACGATAGCGCGTTGTAAGCGACGAAACAATTAAACCGATTCCCAGGCTCATCATTGAGGTAATGATCAGCAGTAAAGGAATAACCAGCAGGATGAGGTTCGGCTGAATATCCTTATCCGTAAAAATCAAATACCACGCGAGAAAACCCAGGAACAAAACGAGTTGGATCAGGAATTTGAAAAAATTGGAAACGAGTACGGATAACGGGATGACCAGCCGGGGAAAATATACTTTACCGAAAATGCCCGCGTTGGCCGTAAAGGTGGAAGCCGTTGCCGTGAGGTTGATCGAGAATACATTCCAGATCACGATCCCGGACAGGTAATACAACATACGCGGTTTACCTTCCGTCGAAACGTCCAGTATCCCGGCGAAAAAAATACTGTACAGCAAGGTCTGAACAAGCGGCTGCAGAACATGCCACAGCGGACCGAGTACGGTTTGCTTGTATTGCGCTACGAAATCGCGTTTGACCAGCAGGATGATGAGATCACGGTATTTCCAGATTTCTGAAATTTCCGGGCGGAAAAGCTTTTCGCGCCCGCCGATAACCAGATCCCAGGAAGTATCGTCCGGTTTTTGAACTTCACTCATGAAGATCGGTCTTTACTTTTCTTTTTTCGCCTGCCCGGATCGTCCCCGTAAGAGCCGTAGGAACCGTATGATCCGTAGGAACCATAACCGCTGTAGCCGTACTGGTAGTTGTAGTTATAGCGGTTATAGTAGTATTTGTTCCTGCGTCGTTTCACGCCGTTCAGGACAAAACCGAAATTGTTGAATTTGTTCAGCGCCACGATTTCATGTGCATTTCTCACAGCATCGCGGTAAGCGAATTTCGTATTCAGCACAAACAGGTTGATATCGCCGTTTTTCATCAGCACCATCGCATCGGTGATGAGCCCGACCGGGGGCGTATCCACAATAATATATTCGTAATGTTCCCGTGCGAAATCAAAGATTTCCAGCATACGGGGATTCAGGATCATTTCGGATGGATTCGGCGGAAGCGGACCGGAAAGAATGACGTCCAGGTTTTCAACCTGCGTTGATTTGATCGATTCCGGGATGGTGCTTTTTCCAATCACGATAGTACTGATCCCCACATCGGCTTCCAGCTTGAATCCTTTCTGGATACGGGGTTTATGAAGATCGAGTTCCAGCAGGAGTACTTTTTTTCCGGCCTTGGCCAGGATGGCCGCAATGTTGATGGAACAAAAAGTTTTTCCTTCACCCGGTCCGTTCGAGGTAATAACGATAACCTGCGGTCCCTGGTTGGTGGCCATAAACTGCAGATTCGTCCGGATCGTCCGGAATGACTCGGCCAGCGGGGATTTGGGATCATGCTCAACAGCTACGACAAGCTCCGTAGCCGTAGGATAAAGCAGAACATCGCCCACAACGGGAAGATGTGTAATGGCTTTTAATTGTTCGTATGTCTCGATGCGCGAGAAGAGCATGACACGGATGACAATAATACCAAGGCCGATAACAAGACCGATGGCGACAAAAGTGTACATGATCCGCGGCTTGTCGGGACTGACAATACCCATGGGACGGGCAGTTTCAATAACTTTGGTTTCCGGTACGATCCCGGCTCTCGAAATGATCGTGTTGGCTCTTTTCTGCAGCAGGAAAATGTACATATCCTCGTTCACTTTCAGCCTGCGCTGAATATTGATCAGGCCGCGCTGTTTGTAGGGCAGTTCTTTTATGTGACCGATCTGCTCCTGTATCTGAACCTCGACATCCTCGATTTTCTGATGGGTAGCCAGCCTGGAATTGCCGATATACGTCAGCATATTTTTCTTCAGGGCAAGGATCTTGGTCTTAAACTGCCTGATGGCAAAGTTATCCGGGGTTGCCGAAATCATCGCATCATTCAGCCTGATCTGCATGTCGTACAGTTCCGAAGTGGACTTCAGGAGAAAGTTGTCGGTCACGTTTACATAAATCGACGGGGGCAGAAATTCCGGGTCTTTGTCTGCGATGATATAGTTCTCCAGGTCATTCAGGGCTTCCACCTGCAGGCGAAGGCTGTTCTTGTCCGCATCATACCGGCTCAGTTTATTGAAATACCCGTCGCCTTCTTTCTGTAAATCGAGAATCGCCTTGTCCTCTTTATACCGCTGCATGGTATCTTCGATATTGCTCAGGATTGAGGATACTTCTTCCATCTGCCGTTCAATGAAGAAAAGCGTATTCTTATTTACGTCGAGGCGGGAAGTAAGCGAGTTTTCAATATATACCTGGGCCAATGTATCGAGGAAGGTGACCGCCCTTTCCGGTATCTCATCGTTAACGGATAATTGCAGGATGTTGGTGTACTCGGGGTTTGTAACTACCAGTGAATTCATATACCTGGAAATTACAGTATTACGCTGATGTAATTGAACTACATATTCAATTCTTTTGATGCTTTCCTCCGCTTCTTTCGAGAACAGGCGGGTTACGCTTATTTTAAAATCGGGATCGACGATTTCTTTACCGAAACTGCCTTTTTTCACCGACTCTTCCGTTGCCCCGGGCTTGGTGTATGTCAGCTCAAATTCATTGTAATTCAAAACTTTGAATTTGATCGGAACTTCATACAATGAGGTTCCGATAGTTTGCGCATTAATCCGGAAAGGGACCCCGGAATACACTTCCTGTGTCCTGATCCGTCCCACAATAAAATAAGAGACATCGAAATTCAACCGGGCGATCGCCTTTTCAATCAGGTCATACGAACGCAGAACCCGGGTTTCATTCGAATTATCAATGTAGGTTTTATAGGTATTTCCATAGAAACCGCCGTAATTGTCGGTAATCAGGCTCGAACTGTTGTACTGATCGTTGGATTTCAGCAGCAATTGCAGGCTGGAAGAATAAATATCCGTGATTTTATAGGAATACAGGTACGCAGAGAAAAAAGATATGATCAGCATGATGACCAATATCCACCAGTTCTTCCGGACAATACTCCAAATCCGGCTGATATCACTAAGATTGACTATGCTGCCTTGTTTTTCCTGACCCTGCTTCATATCGGATTATACGAGAACAAATTTAGCAAATAACCATTTGCCCGGGCGTTCGATAAAAATCATGCTGTTGGAAACTTACCGAAACTTACCGGTCCTTTTTTACGTAGATATGCCTGTAAATCTCCCGTTTTCAGTATATTTGCCCATTAAGATAGTCTATAATAAAAAGACTGGCCCATGCATAAACTTACCCTCGGAATTATAGCTGTTTTTTGTTTTGCTTTAAGCAGCGAGCTTTCTGCGATCACTACATTTACCTCTACAGGCGCCACGACACCGTGGAACAGCACTACATCCTGGTCGCAATCGGGCCTGCCTGTGGATGCAGATGGCATCCCCGACAGCAACGACGATGTTGTTATTGCAGCCGGAACAACGATCGGCCTGAATACCAACGGCTTTTGCAGAACCATGACCATCGCCGGAACAGGGGCTTTTAACCTGAACGGCTTTTATGTAAGTGTTTACGGGACCTTTACCAATGGCGGAAGCATCAATTACAACGGCACGATTTACATCAATGCAACCAGTACATTTACAAGTACGGTAGCTTTTCCGTCTTTTACAGGTAATATTTCCCTGGTTTTTCAAACGGGAACAATCAGTATTGCCGCAGGGTCGCTCATCGGATCTGCTGCAATACCGATTTACTACTTTTCCGTCGGACCGGGTGTAACGGTCAATAACTCCGGTACAATCAACAGCAATAATATCTTCAATATCGCCGGTACATTCAACATGCTGACTGGAAGTTCCGTAACGCTTACAAAAAGTATCAGCGGATCAGGCACAATCAATTCTGTCAGTGGTCCGAATACCGTTACGATGAATGGAAATGCCTATACGACGATCAAAGCGGGTACTTATCATCACCTTGTGCTCAACGGCACAGGATCCACTATTTACAACCGTGTATTCGGCGGAACGATGAATATTAACGGCAACATAACGATGAACTCCAGTGCAGTGCGATTGAACTGGAATAACAACTCGCTGAATCTTGCCGGCAACTGGACCAATAACAGTAACGTTACTGGTGTATCCATTGGTACCATTGATTTTACAGGCACCGGGGCGCAAACCGTAACCCGTTCCTCCACGGAAACATTCAACAACTTCAATGTCAGCGGATCGGGAACCGTAACGCTTGCCCGCGATATTTTATGCACCGGGGATGTCAAACTCACGGGCGGCATCCTGGATGTTTCTGCAAGTAACTTCGGCATCAACGTACGCGGTAACTGGACCAACAGCGCCACTTTCGACGCCCGCCAGGGAACGGTAACCTTCAGCCGTACTGCAGCGCCCGTTCAGCAGATCGACGGTTCGAGCATAACTGCTTTCTACAATATTACCAGCAGCAACAGCGGCCCCGGTGTCGAAGTCGTTGCTCCCGCTACGCTCGACAACCTCCTCACCGTAACCACAGGACTTTTCGGAACCAGCGGAACAGGCACACTCACACTAAATGCCGCCGGCGCAACATCATATGCCCGGATCGGAACGGTCAGCGGTTCATTAACCGGTACCGGCTGGATCATACAGTCGTACATCGACGGCCCGGCATCTGCTTACTGGCAGTATCTCTCCTCCCCCATCAACGGAAATATCCTGAGCGACTGGGACAACGATACGCGTTTTTACATGAGCGCTGTCGGTGGAAATGACGGAACGGCCTGCTGCCCGACTTTCTTCTCCGTAAGAACGTACAACGAACCGACCAATACGTACAGCAACGTCACTACTACTGCAACCGCACTTACACCGGGCCGCGGTTTCATGATCTGGATGTCGGATAACCTGAGCGGACTTACTGCTCCGCTCATTTATGATTCACGCGGCATTCCGAGCTTCAGTACCAAAACATTTCCCATCACTGCAGGCGGATCAGGCGGCGGGTACAACCTGGTCGGTAATCCTTATGCCTGCCCGGTTACTTATTCCGCCGTTGTTACTGCTTCCGGCAATCTCGGCGCCAGTTTCCTGGTATTATCCGAAAGCGGCAGCTACGTTACCAACCCGAACGGCGGAGTAATTGCCCCGAACCAGGGCTTCCTTTGCCCGGCGACCAGCTCCGGTGTTATCACATTTACAGAAGCATGTAAGAACACCACTGCATTGCCCAATATCATCCGCATCGGCGATCCCGAAAACTTTATCCGCATCAATATCCGCAGCGTGATGAACGGGCTCGGCGGCCAGGCTGTTGTCAACTTCGACCCGAATTCGACCAGGAACAACGACATTGGAATTGATCTTCCTTTCATTGAAAGCCCGTACGAACTTGCCGCCAATATCTGGACCAAAGGCGCAGACAACAGCGAACTGCTGATGAACGTTGATCCCGCACAGGAAGACGAAATCACCATCCCGCTTTTCGTGGAGCCGGCCGTATTCGGTCAGCACGACCTCACTTTCGAAGGCCTGAATGCTGTAAATACCTACAGCTGCGCCACACTGGAAGATCCTTCGACGGGAGAAATCATCGATCTCGGCAAGCAGAGCAAATACAGCTTTATCGTGAACAGCACGGGCAAAAAAACGTTCCTGCTCCACTTCAAACGCACACCCGACGGATGCCGCCTTGCAGACCAGGCCATGGCCGCCAACCTGGAAGCACAGACTTCCGTTTATGCTAATGCAAACGGACTGTTTGCCAAATTCGGGTTCAGTGAAGCAACCGATATCCGCCTGAGCGTATTCAATATGCTCGGACAGGAAATCATCGCTGACAAACAAGCCATCGTACAGAACGAAACATTATTGCTTGATGTACCGGAGTCTCACGGAATTTACCTGGTACGCGTACAGATGGGCGATAAAGAAATCACAAAGAAAATTTTCTATTAATCATTTCACGGGAGAATTCCCGCATCCTATATCTTTGCAAAAGCAATGAACAAGAAACTGAATATATCGATCGCTGTACTGCTCTTCCTCATGGCCTTCCTGGCTGCCGGAGAACTGAGCGCACAGCCGCCACCACCTCCCCCGCCACCCGGCGGCGGACCACCCTGCTGGCCCCCGCCATGCATCCCGGTTGACGGCGGAATTACGATCGCTCTTGCTGCTGCAGCCGCTTTTGGCGGAAAAAAAGTTTACGATGCACTGAAGAAGTCAGGAAACTGACCGTATGGCTAAAACAGATTTTTTCAAAAGCAAGGTGGTTATCTTCCTTGCTTTTTTTCTTGGCCTGTATCTCGGCTGGTACCTGCTTTACGAATGGGTGCTTCACCCCTGGGGCAGGCTCGACCAGTTCGTGATCAACAATACAGCCACGCTCGCTGAAAAACTGCTGCAGGTGTTCGGTTACGACACGTTCAGCGACAATAACCCTACCGTAAGAACAATCGGTGTGGATGGCACGCACGGACTCTGGATCGGCGATCCGTGCAACGGGCTGACTCTTTTTGCGCTTTTTTCCACATTCATTCTTGCGTACCCGGGTTCCTGGAAACACAAAGCCTGGTTTATTCCTTCGGGCATTCTCCTGATCCATGCCGCGAATATCCTGCGCGTTACCGGGCTCTGCATCATCGTCGAAGTCTCACCGGAATGGTTGAATTTCAATCATACATACACGTTCCAGATCCTGATGTATGTGCTGATCTTCGCTTTATGGATGCTCTGGGTGAAAAAATTCACTCCCGGTAAAAAAGAAGCCGCATGAATTCGCGCAGGATATGGTTTGCCGTATTGATGGCCGCGGTTTATATCTCCACCGGTTTTTTCCGCGAATTCGTATTCGTAAATATCAACGAGCAGATGCGCGTTACGTATTATCAGACCAACGATTCGCAGGTCGCTCCTTCGATGCAGTTTTTAAATTCGTTCGAATACGGGACTTTATATTATGCCAAATGGCCGCTTACCTTTTTATTTACGGTCATCTTCGCCGCTTTTGCAGCATTGATCGTCAGGGCGATTTTTCAGAACCGCAGGCTGGTCATCATTACCTTGCTCGCTTATTCGGCCGTATTCTTCACCGGGCTTTTATTTTACGGCATCGGCGTTTTAGCAGGATCGGTCGAGCGCTTTTACGTGATTGCGCGATTCCTTGCCGGCATGGTCGAAACACCGGCCCTGCTTATCGTACTCGTACCGGCTTTCTACCTTTTCCGCCAGGAGAATAAAGCATCGTGACCTGCTGATATAATTCTTCGAATTATTCCCTTAAAGAGACTGCATGCCGGTTGGCAAATTCTATAACTTTGCGCTCGTTCAACCAACTTATTGTCCAAAGCCGTATGAAAAAAGAAGCCCTTGTTTTCGACCTGATCAAAAAGGAACTGCATCGTCAAACCCACGGAATTGAGCTCATCGCTTCCGAAAATTTCGTGAGCGACCAGGTAATGAAAGCCATGGGATCCGTGCTTACCAATAAATATGCGGAAGGTCTTCCCGGCAAGCGCTATTACGGCGGCTGCGAGATCGTGGACCAGGTGGAACAACTCGCGATCGATCGCGTGAAAACGCTTTTTAATGCCGAATGGGCCAACGTACAGCCGCACAGTGGCGCGCAGGCAAACGCAGCCGTGATGCTGGCCTGCCTGAAACCCGGCGACACCATTCTCGGTTTCGACCTTTCACACGGCGGGCACCTCACGCACGGATCGCCGGTAAATTTTTCGGGTAAACTTTACCGTCCTACTTTTTACGGCGTGGAAAAAGAAACCGGCCGCATCAATTACAATAACGTGGAAGCCGTTGCGCAGAAAGAAAAACCGAAGCTGATCATCTGCGGCGCTTCCGCCTACTCGCGCGACTGGGATTATGCACGCCTGCGTAAAATCGCCGATAGTGTGGGCGCTTTGCTCATGGCCGATATTTCGCATCCTGCAGGCCTGATCGCACGCGGCATACTGAACGACCCGCTGCCGCATTGCCATATCATCACCAGCACCACGCACAAAACATTACGCGGCCCGCGCGGCGGAATCATCCTGATGGGAAAAGATTTCGAAAATCCCTGGGGAATCAAAACGCCCAAAGGGGAAATACGTACCATGAGCTCACTGCTTGATTCGGCTGTTTTCCCGGGCACGCAGGGCGGGCCGCTCGAGCACGTGATCGCGTCCAAGGCGGTTGCTTTCGGCGAAGCGCTCGAAGATTCTTTCATGAAGTACACGCTGCAGGTAACGAAAAACGCGCAGATCATGGCGGCCGAATTCGTAAAACGCGGCTACGGCGTGGTTTCGGGCGGAACCGATAACCATTGCATGCTGATCGACCTGCGTTCGAAAAACCTCACCGGCAAACAGGCCGATCTCGCACTGGGCAAAGCCGATATCACCGTGAACAAAAACATGGTTCCTTTCGACGATAAGTCGCCGATGGTTACCTCGGGCATCCGCGTGGGCACGCCAGCCATCACGACCCGCGGGCTGAAAGAAAAACAGATTCCGAAAATCGTGGAACTGATGGATCATGTGCTGATGAACCACGAAAACGAGCAGAAGATCGCCACTGTGAAAAAGGAAGTGAACACGATGATGAAGAAATATAAACTGTTCGCTTACTGAGCCGGAAGTTCAGGAAACTCTTATTCCGATCACCAGGATATCATCCAGTTGTTCGATCTCCCCGCGCCAGCTGATGATAAAATCCAGCAGGAACTTTTTCTGCTGCTCCAGCGGTTCCTGGTGTATTTCCAGGAGCAGTTCACGAAAACCTTTCGTCATCAGTTTCTTTTTCCGTTCCCCGCCGAACTGGTCGGGATACCCGTCGGAAAATAAATAGATCATATCGCCGGCTTCGAGCTGCATGCGGTGCTCTTCAAAAACCTGGTCGTCGCCGGTAAACCCGCCTATCGAAATTTTCGTGGCTTTCGTTTCCAGCACCTGCGCGTTCCGGATGATCCAGAGCGGCCGGTACGCGCCGGCAAAACGCAGCGTTCTCCCGGAGGAGTCGATCGAGCAGAGCGCGGCATCCATCCCGTCGCGCGTGGCGCCTGCGGAAGCATCCTGTTTCAGCGACTTCTTCACGAAGCGGTTCATCCACGACAGGATTTTACCCGGCTCGGTGGAAAGGCGGAGCGCTTCGTTCAGGTTTTCCATGCCCAGCATGCTCATGAAGCCGCCGGGAACGCCGTGCCCCGTACAATCCACAGCCGCAACAAAAACAGTTCCTTCTTTTTCGGCTACCCAGTAAAAATCACCGCTCACGATATCTTTCGGCAGGTTCACGACAAAACTCTGCGGCAGCAGGCGCGCAAACTGCTCCGCAGCGGGCAGCATGGCCTCCTGGATGCGCCGCGCGTAGTTGATGCTGTCGGTGATTTCCTTGTTCTTGATGCCGATCTCGTCGCGCTGCCGGCTGATCTCGCTGTTCTGCGACTCGAGCAGTTTATTCGTTTTTTGTTTTTCACGATAACGGCGGAAAAGGAATACGAGCAGCAGCAACACGAGCAATAGTCCCACGCCTGCGGCGTAAAGCATGATCCGGTTCCGTTTGGCGCGCTCCTCCTCCACTTTCGCTTTTTCTTCTTCTACCTGTTTTTCCTTATTGAGCAGGGCGATCTGTTTGTCTTTAAGCTCCGTATCGAAACGGGCTTTCATCTCGTGCGTAGTCTTCCGTGTTTCCTGCACGCGGATACTGTCTTTTACCTCCGCCACTTTTTCGCTGTACGACAGGGCCGTGGTATAATCTCTCCGGTCCTTGTAAATCAGCGAAAGCAGGCCGAACGCGTCTTCGAGGGTGGGCAGGTTTTTAATTTTTTCGGAAATCTCTTTCGCTGTCGTCGCGTGGACCAGCGCGCTGTCTTTCGAACCTTTGAAATATTCGGCCGCGGCAATGTTGAAAATACATTTGGCTTCCTGCAGTTCGTTTTTGTCTTCCACAGCCATCCGGTATCCTTCGCGGCTGAAGTAGAGTGCGCTGTCGTTGTTGCCGATCTTCAGGTACGAACTGGATATATTCATGAAGATGAATGCAAGCCTCGTCTGGCCCAGCGACTGGAAAGATTGGATGGCCCGGCTGTAAAAAGCCACCGCTTCTTTCTGCTGGTCGCGCGCGTCGGCGATATTCCCGAGGTTGTTCAGCACCGAGGCTTCAGTATAAGGATCTTTATTTTTTTTCGCCCGCTCGAGCAGTTTGAGCGAATATTCTTTGGCACGTTCGTAATCGCCCTGGGCAAAATAAACCCCGGCAATGCCGTTGAGCGTATTCATGATCTGGAAATTATCATCCATTTTCTCCGCCATGTGATATGCCTCAACATAATAGTACAGCGAGGAATCCGGGCGCGTATGTTCGTAGAAATAATTTCCGAAATGCGCTTTGACGACCATCACGATGCGGGTGTCACCGATGGAATTTCCATGTGCAATTGCGCTGCGCCAATAAGCTACTGTTTTATCTTCGTCGCCTTTCTTTTTCCACAGGTAGCCCTTGGCATTTTCAACCCAGGCAAGACCTTTGATGAAGCCGATTTTTTTAGCCAGTTCTTCGCCTTTGGTCAGGTCGGCAAAAGCTTTATCCACGTCTTTATCGCGGTTCATGCGGCCCAGTTCCAGGTACGCATTCACCTTCGCCGTATCCTCAGGCCCGGCTTTTACGATCTTTTCGAGTGAATCCAGTTTGCGCTGACGTTTCTTGCTGTCCTGCTGCGCATACAGGGAAAACGAGAATACGGAAATAAGAATCAGTAGCGAAAGGCGCATGCAGGCGGAATTGCATGGCTAAATTAGCGAAAAACGGCTCGCTGCATCAATCTGCACAGGGTCAGTTTGATCAGTGGAGTTTGGTGTTCCTTTGTGTACCTGTCTTCGTGGCAAAAATTACACCGGCCACAAAGGCGCCAAGACACTAAGAATCACAAAGAGTATTCAAACCGGATTTACTCCTCAATCGGGTTTTGCAAAAACGATAACGGTAATATCGAGTGTGCAGGCGATGATTTCCGGGCGGCCGTTGCGGGGATTGACCGACTGCGCGGGATACCAGTTTTTCATATTCCGGAAAACGGATGTGACCTGCTGCGCGATGATTTCTTCTTTCACGGGCGGACTTCCATCCGCCGGTTTGAATTTCGCCGGATTTTTTTCTGTGAGTTCGGACAGGCCTTCCTTGCTGACGTACATCGTGTATTTCAGGAAGCGGTTCACGTGCGCAGATAAATCAACCGGGGTGGGAACTTTCATTTCGGCGAAAAGATTGGCTGCCTGGATGGTTTGCGGGGCGCCGGTTGCGCTGTCCACAATGGGTTGGGGTTTTACCGGTTCAACAAGCCAGGCGCGGTATTCGTTTTTGAAACGGGCGCTGTTGCTGCGCCATTTCGCTTTCTTTTTCTTCTTCACATCATACCCGTACTTCACGCGCACTTCGGCCATGGCTTTCATCGGCGCGCGTTTCACGTAAATGGTTCCCGGGATAATAACGGTATCCGGCTCATCCGCGGCAGGCTGTGCGAAAGCGTGTACTGCGAAAAGCACATTACAGAAAACAAGCAGGTGTTTTTTCAGACTCATTTTTCCGTTTTGGAACATCGCCGGGGGTAGCAGTAAACCGGGGGTCCTGTTAAAAACGGGCCGCTGTTCGATTTATTTCACACGGCAGCAGGCCTTTGTTTTCAAAAAGAAGCATCTCACTTTTGCGCGGAAGATTCTTCGCCATCCGTTTTTTCCCTGCCTCTCCGTTTTTTCCTGGACTCCGGCGGCGGCGGTTCGTTGAGGCAAACATCTTTGGCAGTGAAACGAACCCCGGACGTTTTCTGCTCCAGGCTCATCGGGAAAGAAGCGATGATCACATTCATGGAGCAGTAGAAATGATCCTTTACAAATTTCTGCTTCCTCAGAAAACGCTTGCGCGGCCAGTGCCCGCCGTAGGCATCCCATTTTTTCAGTTTCAGCGATGCGCCGATCACCTGGTCGTACAGGCTTTCCGGAACCGTTTCTTTTTCCTGTTCGCGGACATATACCTGCCTGATCTTACCGGTCGTATTGATCCAGAGTCCCACGTGCATGGTATCCACCCGCGGTGTGTCGGTAAAATTGTAGTAGTACGTAATCTCGTTCATATAATGCTGCGAGATATTCGTAATCCGCGTGGGGAAAACAACTTTGGCACCGCGTTCCAGGGTCAGCGAATCTTCATCGTCACTTTTCTTTCTTTCGTATTTCCAGCCGCTGTCGCCGTTATCCGGCTGCGCAGTCGAATCGGCATTTTTGTTTTTTTTGGCGGCTTTGACCGGATCGAGCATCCGCGTCATGGTGTACTCTACTTTGAAATAAGGCGAGATCGGCTTACGCGTTACCCGGATCACACCCGTACCCACAACCGTGTCAGGGACACTGTCCTGGGCAACCAGGCTGCCATGCGCAACAAAAAAAAGGAATACGGCGGCAACGCTTGATTTCATACCTCAAAGCTAACGAGGATTTATGACTAAGTCCAGTTTGTCAGCTTATCAGATACCGAAATATGCGCGCATTTCTTCAGGCGACTCAAACTCTTTCGCAACGGCATTCAGTTTTACCTGCTGCCGGCCGCTCGTGCCGATTTTAGCGAATTCGTCGGGCATCAGCGTATGCAGTTTGCCGTTGGATACCGTCCAGATAATATTGCTGGCCGAAGGATTGAAGCGGAACGATTTTTCCGGGTTGGCATAATAGGTGAAGAGTCCGTTCCGCGCTTTGTCCACGAGGTACAGTTTGGTCTGGCAGAAAAGTTGTTTTCCGCTTTCATCCGTGAATGTCGCCATAACATCAGCGCCTTTCGGGTACATCATCGGCGAATCGCAATTAAACACACCAAAGTTCAGTATCTGGAACGTGCGGAACACTTTATCCGTCATGGTCAGCGAGGACAGCTGCTGTTTGATCTCGTCCTGGTATTTCTGGTAAGCCAGGCGTTGACCGCGCATCTGCTCTTCATATTCTTTGCGCAGCCGGTCTTCTTCCGCTTTACGGTTATTCAGCGTAGTGGTATACTGCGTATATTTTTTGCTGAAATCGGCTATTGCTTTTTCGTATTCCACACCTTCGAAAACAGGGTAAACGTCTATTTTCTCCGTACGCAGTCCTTTTTTCACGACCATCTGGTAACTGTCTTTCACTTCGCCGCGCATCAGTTTGACATCTTCCCATTCGATATCGTAAACCTCCCGGTTGAATTTTTTCGAATTTTCATCGACTTCCCAAACCACGCCTTTATACGTCTGCATTTCGGGAAATTCAGTATAATTCATGTCCAGGTCGAAGCGGTTTTTCTTTTTGTTGACTTTGCGCGGAGGCTGGGGCATGCCGGCCGGGAAAGGAATCTGCGATTCTACCTGCGCAACTTTCTGGTCGCGATCGGTTTCGAGCTGTTTGATATTCTGATCCGTTTCGTTCTTTTTAGCGGCCAGTTTCACTTCAGCTTCCACTTTCGGATCGCCCGCTTTTTCGGTGGTTACTTTGTCTTTGCCGAGATACGTCCAGTTATGTTTGGCGGTATCGAGCTGGTACAGGTTGAACGCTGTTGACGCATTATCCGAAGCCAGCTGGATTTCCACTTTCTTCGAAGGATTCATGTACACCACTTTTCCGTCTTTGAATGCAGCGATATCGATCATACCGGCGGATTCGAAATGGTATTTCTGGCCGGCGGAATCATAGGCCATCGGGATTCCGCTCAGGAAAAAGTCAACCGGGTCGCGGAGTTCGCGGTATCGTACATCCACTTCGCCGTTCACGGGATTTCCTTTTTCATCCACGAAAGCGTGTGCCGGGATATTGATCCTGGAGCCCGAGGAATACTGTATTTTCGATCCTTTGTCGCCTTTTACTTTAAATGTATTGTACGGAATATCGAGCCCGGCAAGCGGCGGCGCGATGCAGGCCGACGGGGCCTGGACGGAATTGGCGAATTCCGGCTGGCGTGTCGTGGTATTATTGGAATTGTTATCAGTAACACCGGGACCTTTGCTTCCTGTACCGCTTACTTCATTTTGGTTGAAATACAGCGTAAGACCTACTGCAAGTGCAGCGGCCGTGGCAAGCGTACCGGCAAACCAGCCCTTTTTCCACAACGGCTTGATTTTCGAAGCGCCTGCGGCAGCACCTGCCCCGCCTGCAGCCTGGAACTGCTGAAGCAGCCCATCGAAATTCTTCCCTGCGTTGATTTCCTCGCTGCTCGGCTTCTGACGGTCGTAATTGATTTTATTTTTCATGACTGTGTGTGTTAAAATCTGGGGGGTTAAGCTGTTTTTTTCTTCGCTAACAGGTTTTTCCTGAGTCGTTCAAGAATCCTGTACACCTTCACTTTGGCGTTGTTTTCGGTTATGTCAAGGATATCACCGATTTCCTTGAAGGGTCGTTTCTCGAAAAAACGCATTTCGATCAGCTGCAGGTCATCTTCTTCCAGTTCGGCTACAGCTTCACCGAGCAGGGCGGCATAAGGCGCGTAAGGATCATCTTCCATCTCCTCCATCATCTCGCCCAGTCCCGAGCGCTCGATATTCACCGTACGCTGGGTCTGTTGCTGGCGGAATATCTGGTACACTTCGCTTTTTGCAATCCGGTAAAGCCAGGAAGCAAAAGGAACGCCTTTAAACTCGTACTTGTGCAGGTTAGTCAGCGCTTTCAGGAAAACCTGTGACACCGCATCATGCGCAATATCCTTATCGTCCATACGCTGGTAAATGAACAGGAAAATCCGTTCATAATACCGGTCGTACAGGGGCCGGAACGCAGCAGGATCCTCTTTTGCCGCTTTTACCAGCTCGTACTCCTGCTCCATTTCCTTCTGGGAAGCATGATACCTGGAAACAACCTCCATATCAGGGGCATTTAAAGTTATTGTTGACCGCATCTGTTCTGCATTTCAGGTTGTTCTGTCCATGTAACGCAAAACGTTCAAAAAGATACAGATTTCCTCCGACCTGTACAGGCTTTCCGGGTACGTTTTGCAGTGAGTTTCAAAAGTCCCGGGCCTTATTCCGCCGGTTTCAGGGTAAAAACGAGTAAAACGAGCATATTCTTGTGTTTATCTCTATAATCCGGACCGGCGAAAAAGATACACAAGAAAAAACCCGGTCGCCGTTAAACGGGACCGGGTTCCTTGCTTATGCTTTTCGGGTTACTTGCTGACCACCATGCGCTTCACGAGCTGCGTGCCGTTGAAATCCAGCGTATAGAAGTAAACGCCGTTCGGCAGGCCGGCAACGCTTACGTTCCACTGATGGAGGCCTTTTCCTTCTTCGCCGGCATAGCTACGGACTTCACGCCCGAGTACGTCGCGGAGGCTGAGGCTTACGTTTCCTTCTTCCGGCAGGCTGTATTGAATCGTGGTCAGGTTGCCGGCCGGGTTCGGGATATTGTCACCGAGCTGGAGACCGTTCAGACCTTGTTCGTTAATACCGTTCGCGCAGGGCGAAAGCCATTCTTCCAGGCAAAGATCGTCAATCGCCCAGCCCTCGCTCTGGATAGAGAAGTCGGAACCGAAACGGAAGCGGAATACAACCTGCCCGTTCTGCGGGAAAGAAACCAGGTGACCGGTAAGTTCCCAGAAGTTCGAGTTACCCGAGAAACCGTCGGTGCCGAAGCCCAAACCGAGTACGGATGTTACGTTGTACCAGCTCGGATCATACTGTGCACCAAGGATGGTCCAGGTGGCACCCAGGTCTGTTGAATATTCAACCACGCCGCCGTCCTGATTCTGCGGAGTCTGGTAATTGTGCCAAAAGTACAGGTTGTAGCAGGCATTGGCCTGGACATCAAATACTGGCGAGAAAAGTCCCGAGCTGTCGTTGGCGAGGTAGTTCAGGCCGATCTCCGTTACCCAGCAGTTTGTTCCGCTGTGTGCAGAAGTGATGATGTTTTTGCCCGGTGTTCCGAGTTTGAAGCTGTTCTGAACATCGACATAACGGAACGCATTCATCGCGGCGAGCGGGTTGCGGCCGTTACCGGTTTCAAAATTGTTACAGTACGGGTAAACCGAAACCGTATCGAATACCGTGATGTTCCAGGTAGTGGTATCATCGGGCAGGTTCGTGTCGGTCATGCCGTTCGGGTTCGACGTCCATACTTTGATGACGTGATTTCCCGGGGCGGCGTTGAGCCACTGCTGCGAGAACGTATGCGATACCGACTGTGCCGGGTTCAGCACGGGGTTGAAGATCATATTATCCGTTACGATGTTGTTTCCATCGACGTTCAGTGTTACGTCAACCGACCCCAGCGCAATCATGCCGGAGTTCTTTACACGTGCAGTGATGGTAGTATTACCTGGAACCGGCAGCAGGTTCGGCGTTCCGAGCGTGATCGTGTTTGTCGAAGCATTGATCGGCACCCAGATTTCGAAATCGTCGATCGCCCAGCCGTCGTTCGGAATGCTGAACGTAGCTGTAGAGAAAATGAAGCGGAACTGCACCGGTGTCGGAAAATTATTGAACATGCTCAGGTTATACGCACACTGTGTATATGCCGTATTCAGGCCCATCCAGCCGGGCAGGTTGGAAGAGAACAACGCCGAGTAATTGTACCAGTTCGTTCCGTTCGGATCGTTGTACATGCCGAGTATCTGCCAGGTATTTCCGCCGTCGGTCGAATATTCAACACGTCCGCCGTCGTAGAAAGACTGTGCGTGCATCCAGCTCCAGAAACGCAGTTCGGCATTGGTAACGTTCGAAAAATCCACGAAAGGCGAGTACAGAATTTCATTGGCGCCGAGCTGGTAGTCGGCATTAAGACCAATTTCCCAGCAGTTTGTTCCGCTATGCGCTGCATTGATCGAAGGGGCAAGCGGAGTACCGTACTCCCACGAAGGCGAAGTAAGCGGCGTTCCTGCGGCGAAGTTCACCGTTGTCTCCATATTGTCGAGGAAGGGCGCAACCAGCGTGGGTAAACCAGTTGATGTTCTGCAGGTCGTATCGTTGGTTGTGTTCAGGTCGCCAACGGCTGCTGTCCAGGCGCAAATATCAAACAGTCCTGTGGGTGCAGCGAAAGGTGTTGCGAATGTGTACGCTGTTACGGCATTCGGCAGCAAAGTACCTGTCCAGGTTCCGCTTACCGGGGGTCCGTTGTTCACACTGTAAAAAACGGGAATCGAGGTAAGTGTATCGAGACCGAAGTTGCGGATGTTCACCGATACGGAAACGTTTGATCCCGCAGGCGCCATCGGACCGGGAGAAGTAATTGCAATCACGCCGGGATCAATGGTATCCGGTTCGTAGATGTACAGGTTGTCCATGAATATGCCGTTGCCGGTAACATAATCATACGCCGTTTTCGATTCGAAATCGATGATCAGGTACGGAGCGGGCAGGAATGAAGACAAATCGTAACGGTAATAATCATACGGCGTGGAAACCCAGTTGGGCTGCATGTGCGGTGTGATCATCTGCCCGTTCACTTTGATCCGGAAGTTGGTGTAGCTGTTGTCATACTGGTACAGCAGCTTGGCGTAAAGTTCCATCACCAGGTTGTTGAAACCTGTTGTATTTGCAATCAGGCGGGCGTTTCCGCGGTTCTGCGTATTAACCATGTTGCTCCAGATATACGTCGGCGATGTGGTGATCGTATCCGAGAACGTAGTCCAGCCAAGCGAGCTCGATGCATCGAAACTGAGTCCGCCGGAACCCGCATAGGCAGCCGCTGTACTGACCTGCACACGTCCGTATGTGCCCGTATTCACGCAGAAATCCGCAAGGCTGCCCGGGCCGCTTTCGAAACCGTTGAAATACGGAACGGTGACACCGGGCGAAGTGCTGTACGTGATATGCAGCGTATCGTTGAACAAAAATCCGTCGCCGGTCAGGCCGGTATAAATATCCAGCGTATGTGTTCCGGCTGTATTGTTTACCGGTGCAGTGAAGCAGAATGTATCGGTTGCTGCGGGAACGAGCGTGCCCGTATACTGTTCGGTAACCGGTGTTCCGTTATCAAGTACGTAGGTGATGTCCATCGGTCCGACGATGTTTTGCGTGCCTACGTTTTTAATGGTCACACAAACCTGTACGTTACCTTGCGGAAGACAGCTCGATACATCGGGAGTGATCATCGCCACGGCATTGGCGTCCTGCGGGGAAGGCAGCACGATACCGAAATCATCGATCGAATACCCGTCGGAAGTAACCGAACCGTCGGATGCGAAGAGGAAACGGAACTGCACAGGACCTACTACGTTGTTGAGGAGGGCGAGATCGTATTCGGATTTGATCCACCCGCCGCTGCTTCCCTCCCAGCCTACCTGGCCGGTTGAAGCGAGTGTACCGGTGTACCAGTTGACGCCCAGCGGATCATTCACAACGCCGAGAATATTCCAGGTAAAGCCGTCGGTAGTATAATCCACACGCACGCCGTCCCAGCCGTTTTCAGCATTGAAATTCTGCCAGAAACTCATTTTCGCATTCACGGCGTTGGAGAAATCGAACACCGGGCTGACTATTGCGGTGCGTACGTTGTTGCCGTATGCTGATGTGAGGTTGATATCCCAGCAATTGTTCCCGGAGTGTGTGCCTGTGGTTGCACCGAAAGCCGGCATGCCGAGTTCCCACTGCGTAGGCGGACTTCCCGGTTGCGCAGTAACTACAGTCCACAAAGTATCTCCTTCGAAATCGTCGTAATACGGGAATGTGATGCCGGCGCTTGCTACAAACTGCTGGCAGCCCGGTGTGGGAGCCTGTGCGTTGTTGGCGCTGGGAGAAGCGTCTTCTGCGTAAACGAAATAACAGACGGTATCCGAATCAGCGACCGCAGGAATAGTGCCCAGCCAGTCATTTCCGCTCACGTTGCTCATCGCTACGATTTGTACAGGGCCGCCGTTCACCGTATAGTGTACTTCAGCGAGCGCAATACCCGAAGCATCCGTGATGGTCGCGTTAACGGCGTAAGGCCCGAGGCTGTAAACCGTTGCCGTGTAAATCGGGGCAAGCAGCGTGATCACCGGGGGATTCAGTTCCGACGGCGCAGCGGTTACGATCACATCTTCGAGTAACCAGCCGTAGTTTGAAAAAGCGCCGTTCCCGTTGGCGTCGTATAATTTGAAGCGCACCATGCACTGCGGCGCATTGGCAAGAAATGCGGAAACATCGAACGATTCATTCATCCACCAACTGTTGGTTGGTATAACAGCATTGTTGCTGGGCTGCCAGAGCGCATACGAAGAAGAATTGAAACTTGTGCCGTTGGACAGTATCCCGGTTCCCTGGTACTGCGCTGTTCCCAGTGTATTCCATGTCGTGCCGTTGTCGTTGGAGACCTGGATCATGGCCTGGTCGAAGAAATCGATTTTGCAGATCTGGCTGAAGTCGAGCTGGACGAAGAAATTACCGACTGTAGTAAACGCGTTGGTGGTCAGCCATGAAGTATCGTTCAAAGCCACCGCGTTCCGGAAACTCGATGTTCCGCTTACCTGCAGCGAATTGTCTGCAGCCCATGCCGGGTTTCCTGTCGCGCTTACGCTGTCGGCAGGATCAAAAGTTTCATGATATACGATGGTTTGGGCAGAAATTGCCGACACGGCAAAAACTCCGCAGATTGCGAGTAAAAAGTGTTTCATGCTTTTATGTTAAATAAATGCGTTTGCGGGAGATAAAAGCAAAGATACTAAAATATCGGGCAATGCTTTAGCCGCTGGCAGACAAGAAGTTATTGGATTTTTTACCCGGCCGGGGATCGGGAAACCGGCTATAAATAAATTATTGATGCTTCCATGAATTGTTTACGGCTTTCGCCTTTCCGGAAATGTATTTTATCCCGCAAAATAACGATCGCTTTTTACTCCCCTGCAGCGTATCGTTCATTCAGCGCGGCGGCAAGCGTGTAACCCATACTGAAACAGGCCTGCAGCAGGTATCCGCCGGTAGGCGCATCCCAGTCGAGCATTTCGCCCATCGCGAAACAGCCCGGCAGTTTTTTCAGTTCCAGGTTTTGATCCACTTCTTCCGTTGGAATACCGCCGACCGTGGAAATCGCATCTTCCACCGGGCCAAGCGCCACAATGCGAAACGGAAACGCCTTGACCGCTGCGGCCAGTTTTCCCGGGTCATCATAAGTATCGCGATCCACCAGTTGGCGTAACATGCCCCGCGCCACCGGCCCAAGCCCGAGCCGTTTCAGTATCTCGCTGTTCGAGCGGCGGCCGGTTGTTTCGAGGGCCTGTTTGATTTCTTCGGTTTCGCGTGCGGGCTGCAGGTCGGCGGTGATCATAGCTTCGCCGTGATTTTTAAGCGCGCTGCGGATTTCGGGCGAAAGAAAATAAACGGGCCCGCCTTCCATGCCGTTACGTTTGATGACCACATCGCCTTTACGTGCGCGGTTTCCGCATTTCAGCATCACGCCTTTGAGCACGGCACCTTCGTGTTCATTTATAAAAGTTTCGGGCCAGTCCGTGATCACCGCGCAGTTGGATGCTTCGAAAGGCCGTATGCTGATTCCTTTTCCGGCGAGTATGTTTGTCCATGCTCCGTCCGTACCGGTTACCGGCCAGCTCGCACCGCCGAGCGCAAGCACCGTAATATCTGCGGCAAAGCATACGGATTCGTTCGCTGTTTCAAAAAGCAGTTCGTTTTCCTTCCAGCCTTTCCAGTGGTGTTTCAGGTGCATGGTCACGCCACGGTCCTGCACACGCTGCAGCATGGCCTGCAATACTTCCACCGGTTTTATTTCCCGGCCGGGAAAGATGCGCAGGCTGGAACCGACGTATGTGGAAATGCCGCATGCATCAAACCAGTTACGTAAACTGTCCGCATCGAATTTCCGGATGAACGGTTCGATAAATTCCGCCGGTGTGTAGCGGGAAATAAAATCGTCAACCGGCTCTGCATGGCTGAGATTGAGTCCGCCATCGCCGGCCACGAGAAATTTACGCGCAGGCGCTGCATTTTTCTCGAAGATGTGTACGGCAAATAAAGCGGGATCGAGCATGGCTGCCAGCATGAGGGCTGACGGCCCGGATCCGATGATGGCTACTGTTTTCAAGGCGCGGCTAAAGTACGAAAGCGAGGGACAGCGTGATGAAAAAAACGGTATTACTCTTCCATCATCTGCATGAATTCCGCTTTCTTTCTTCTCGATATTTCAATTTCTTTCCCGTTGCTCAGTACGGCGAATCCACCGTCGCCGCTTGAAATCCGCATCACGTGCCCGCAGTTGACCAACCATGATTTATGCACCCGGAAAAATTTCGCGTGGCTGAGTTCCGTTTCCAGTTCGCCCAGGTTTTTCGAAACGACATGTTCTTTACCGTCGGTAAGATAAAACCGGGAATACCGGCCGTCACCTTCTATGCAAACGATATCCGTTTCGGAAACGAAAGAAGTTCCGTCGGAATTGGAAATACTGACGCGCAGGTCTTCCTTCCATGTGCCCTTGTATTTTTCTTTTACTGCGAAAGCCCGTTTGATAGCGGCTCTCAGCTCATCGAGACTTATCGGTTTCAGCAGGTAATCAACCGCGCCGGAACGCAATGCGGGAAGCGTGTATTGCTCGTGCGCAGTAGTGAAAATCGTCGTGAATCTTTTTTCATCCAGTATTTCAAGCAGGTCGAATCCTGTTCCGCCCGGCATTTCCACATCGAGAAAAAGCAGGTCGGGCTCCTCCTGCCTGATCAGGCGGATACCTTCCACGGCGGTTTGCGCTTCGCCGATGACCGTTACTTCGGGGCAAAACTGTTCCAGCATTTTCCGCAAAGCGGTCCGTGCATTTTTTTCGTCGTCAATGAGCAGCGCTTTCAGCATGTTGTTCCCGTTTACGAAAAGGCAGTGTAAAATAAACGATGGTTCCCGGAGAGTTTCCGTCTTCCCCGGTTTTGTCGGTATAGATTATCGCATAGCGCTGGCCGGTAACATCACAGAGCAGGCACAGGCGTTCTTCGGTGATTGAAGAGCCGAAGGAAACGTGTTTTTTGCGTGTACGGTTAATTTCAGCAGACCGTTTTCTTCCCACGCCGTTATCTTCCACACGGCACCACAGGGCATTGTCTTTCCAGGCGAAATTAATCGTCACTTCTCCTCCCGGTTCTTCGCGGTGAAGCAGCCCGTGGCGAACGGCATTTTCGACAAAAGGCTGCACGAGCATGGTCGGAACTTCCATACTTACTGCATCCAGGGATTGTTCGCATGCAATAGTGTATGCGAGTTTCTCGCCGAACCGCATGGATTCGATATCGAGATAGGCGCGCAGCAATTCTATTTCTTTTTCAAGCGGGACGAATTTCAGCATGGAATGTTCCAGGCTTTTCCGCATGAGAAAAGAAAACCGGTCGATATACCGCAGGGCATTCTCTTTTTCATCACCCAGTACGAATGCCTGCATGGAACTCAGGGAATTGAAAATGAAATGCGGGTTCATCTGCGCGGCGAGCGCCTGGTGCTGGTATTCGGCCAGCAGTCCCTTCTGCATAGCATTTTTGCGGATCGTTTTCAAACGCATCCTGACGATCCACCAGCCCGCAGCGGAGAGCAACACCACCAGCATGGTCCAGAACCACCAGGTGTACCAGAACGGCTGCCCGACAATAAAAGCAAACGAAGCAGCGGAAGCGCTCCAGATACCGTCGCCGTTTTTGGCCATGACTTCGAAACGATAATTTCCTGCCGGAAGGGACGCATACTCCACCGACCTGTTCGACGTATAAGTCCAGTCCTGCTCCAGTCCTGCGAGCCGGTACCGGTAAGTCGTATTGCCGCCGTTCCGGTACGAAATTCCAAGGAAAGAAAAACGCACCTGGTTCTGGTCGCTGGAAAAATCGCCGGCCGCAGCAAAATCCGTTTTTATTCCGTTGACAAGAATCTCCTGGATATATACCGGGGGTGCAACAGAAATATGTTCCAGTTCGCGGGGAATGAACCAGGCGGCTCCGCGGGTTGTTCCGATCCATATGGTATCGTCCCGGCAAAGCACCCGGCGGATCTCGTTCGTCGGCAGCCCGTGGTAAATGGAAAAACAATGCACGGTAAACGAATCCGCTGTCCAGTGTACCTGCGCAACTCCCCCGTTGGTCGCTGCCCATATATCGCCGTTTTCACCGATATCGATATCATTAATGATGGATGAGTACAAACCCTGTTCTTTGCCGATCGCAATTTGCCGCGCACCTTCTATGATGCGTATGCCCGCGCCGAGCGTTCCGATCACCAGCCGGTTATTTTTCGTACGCCTGATCGCACTGACACGGGTCGTTATTTTTTCTCCCGGGATAATATAAGGCTGCAACTGGTTTCGATCGAACCAGTATAGACCATCGGAGCGACCGACGAGTAGTTTCCCGGTCGCAGTGTCCCGGAATATTTCTTCGACCCGTTTGTTGAGAAAAAACGACGGGGCCTCTTCTCCTTTATTTTTCATGAAATGTTTGACATAGCCTGTTCCGCCAGCCCAGCATCCGCCGGAATCATCGCCGCAGATCGTCCTGGCGAAACCGCTCCGGATCAGGTTGACCACTTCGCCGTCCGGCTGCATATACAACAGGGCCTGGTTGGTACATATCCATGCGTCATTTCCCTCCGTGGAAGCATAGATATCCTGTATGAAATCCGGGTTGTCGGGTGTATTGTTGAATGCGATCGCAGAGGTGATTTTTCCGCCGGTGCATGTATGCAGAATTCCCGAAGATGTTCCGAGCAAAACCTGCCCGTTCGTTTTTAATGCAAGAGCGGTTACCGGTGTTCCTCCCGTGCCGGTTACCGGTAAAAGACAATGTACCCGCGGTGAAACCAGGTAGAATACACCGTTTGCAAGCGTAGACATCCAATAACTTCCCTCTTTGTCCTGCAACACATCCGTTACGGTCTCATTCAGCAGGAAAGACGTATAATTATTTCCCGACAGATCTGCCCCGGAAGCATACTGGCGCACACCCATACCGCTGAAGCTGATCCAGGAATTTCCGCCGGCGTCTTCATTCAGTTGGGTAATGTTGGTTTCAAATATGTGCTTCCTGTGAGTTCCGCCGGGGGCGATTTCAAAAATAAGATTGCCGGTGCCGACCAGTATCGTTCCGTCTTTTTTTCTTAATCCGCGGATAAAATAGGACGACTGTTCCACGGGCAGCGCGATCTCTGAAATTTTTCCGTCCACGTTGGCGTAAAGTTTCCGTCCCCTGTCCACGCTGAGTTTGCTGCAAAGATTCGACGAGCCGAAAACGAGATCATTCCCGGAAAGGTAAATCTCCTGGCGAACGGTCGAATCGTTTTTTGCATGGCCGGGATAGAAAACTTTTCCCGCAGGATCGATTCGTACGCAGCCGGTTTGCTGGTGCCCCACAAATACGTCGCCCGAAGATGAAATATGCAGCGACTGGATCATCCGGTTGGCCTCCGCTTGTTTTTCCAGGGCGCTGTTGTGTGCAAAAGGAATTATTTTTTCACCGGAGAAGTAACACAGTTTGCTGTTCATCGTGGCGCACCAGATATTACCGGTCTTATCTTCCGCCAGGATAAATACCGTGTTGTCGGTAAGCCCGTCGGAAGAATTGAAATTGCGGAAAGAGTAACCGTCATAACGCCCTACCCCACGGTCGGTAGCGATCCAGATAAATCCATCCCGGTCCTGCAGGATATCATACGCTTCAGAACCTGGCAATCCCTGCTCCACGCCGAAATGCCTGAAGTACGGTTCCTGTGTAAAACAAAAACCCGGGCAAAACAGGAAAAAAAACAGCGTGAATAATTTCTGCATCGCAAATCAAATATACAGGTTCATGGAGAAGATCGACAACGAATAATTTGCCGGGAACCCGCTGCGCAGCAGGCGTCGCCATTGGTTACGAAAATGCCACCGTTGGTTACGGTTTCGCCTCCATTTGTTACGATGCGATTTATCGCTGACCGGCGGAATTATTTTTACAATGATTCAGAGAAACTGTTTAACTATCTTCCATGTACCATTTAAACCGCAACATATGACTGATTCGATCAAAACAATT
>VBWE01000069.1 GCA_006218065.1 Bacteroidota bacterium | reverse complement strand
TCCCACGACCAGGAAGTAATCGTTCCCGGCGAAGTTACGGTTGAAAGATCGGAGAACTGCACGGAAAGCGGTTCGCAGCCGGACTGGAAGTCGGAAGAAAGCGCAGCTACCGGAACAGGATTTACGGTAACCGTCGTAGTGCCTGTTATTGAACATCCGTTTGCATCAGTTACCGTTACCGTGTATGTAGTTGTTGCAGACGGGCTCACGTTTTGATTTGCACCGGCCAGTGGTCCCGGATCCCAGGAGTAGGAGTAAGGTTGCGTTCCGCCGGCAGCTGTTGCACTGATTGCTGCAGATTGACCGTTACAAACGCTGGTACTTGCCGAAGGCGTGACCGTAAGCACGGCAGGTTCAGTTATGGTAACGGTCGCTGTAGTTGAACAACCGGCTGCATCAGTTACCGTGCAGGTATATATTCCTGCGCAGAGTCCTGTTGCGGTGGGATTGGTTCCGCCCGAGGGAGTCCAGTTATACGTATAAGAACCGGTTCCGCTGGCCGCGATCATGTCTGCAGTTCCGTCGCAGGCGCCGAAGCAGCTCACGTTTGCAGATGCATTAAGTGCGAGCGTAACACCGGGCGCATTCTGAACGGTGATCGTATCTGTAACAGAACAACCGTTTGCATCGGTAACGGTCACGGTGTACTGCCCGGGAGTAAGACCTGTTGCAGAAGCGTTGGTTCCGCCGGAAGGCAGCCAGTTGTAAGTATATGCACCGGTTCCACCTGCGGCAACAACATCGGCAGAACCGTCGGGCTGATTACAATGTGCGGTAGCTGATGACATGACCGTTGTGACCTGCGGCGGTTCGGTTACTGTTGTTGTGGAAGTTGCAGTACATCCGTTTGCATCGGTGACAACAACAGTGTATGATCCTGCACAAATATTAGGGCAGCTCGGTGAAGAACATCCGGTATTCCATGCAAAACTATAAGACTGCACACCGCCGGTTGGAATCACAACTACTTGTCCGTCGCATACGCCGAAACATGTGGCGTTGAATCCTGCAATGGCCAGCGTGAGTTGCGGCGGTTCGGTGATGGTAAATGTTTGTGTTGTGGTGCATCCGTTCGCATCCGTGATCGTGCAGGTGTATCCTCCGGCAATAAGATTTGATTCGAGCGCATTGGTTCCGCCGGTGGGTGTCCATGCGTACGCGTACGATCCCATACCACCACTCACTGTAACTGAAGCGTCGCCTGTGCTTGCACCGAAGCAAAGCACGTCGGTTTGCGTGGTGGCCGTTACCTGCAGCAGCGGAGGTTCATTGATCGTCACCGTATCGGTAACAAAGCAACCGTTGGTGTCCGTAACGGTACACGTATATGTTGCAGGACCAAGTCCTGTCGCTGCAGCATTTGTTCCACCGGAGGGAGCCCATGAATATGTGAGCGTTCCTGTGCCGCCCGAAGCAGTTACCGCGGCTGTTCCGTCATTTGCACCGAAGCAGGTAACATCCGTACTTGATGTAACCGAAGCCGTCGGTCCGCCCGCATTGGGTACAATGGCCGTTGTGGAGTATGTGCATCCGTTTGCATCAGTTACAGTAATCGTATACGTATTCGCTGCGAGGCCGTTTTCAGTTGCGCCGGTTCCGCCGCTTGACCATACATAAGTATAACCGCCTGCTCCTCCTGAAGGAGTAACCGTTGCCGATCCGTTCGACTGGTTGCAGGTGGCTGTTGTTACAGAAGTTGTTCCGCCAAGAACCGGCGGTTCTGTTATTGCAACGGTTGCTGTTGCCGTACATCCGTTTGCATCCGTAACAGTAACCGTATAGTTACCTGCGATGAGCGAAGATTCCGTAGCTCCTGTTCCGCCGGAAGTCCAGAGGTACGTGTAAGAGCCTGCTCCACCGGCGGCGGTGACCGTAGCGTCACCGTTATTTCCGCCGAAGCACAGCACATCTGTTGATGCTGAAATTGTTGCTGTGAGTACCGGCGGTTGTGTTACTGTTGTTGTTGCAGTAGTTGTACAACCGTTTCCATCGGTTACCGTTACGGTGTATGTGTTTGCATTTATTCCCGTTTCGGTTGCACCGGTTCCGCCACTCGGCGCCCAGGCGTATGTATAAGATCCTGTTCCACCGGCCGGAGTAACTGTTGCAGAACCTGTTGATCCGCCGTTGCAAAGCACGGGTGAAGAACTTGCTGTGGCGGTTAATACCGGCGGTTCTGTAATGGAAGCGGTTGCAGTAGCTGTGCAGCCGTTACCGTCAGTAACCGTAACAGTATAAGTACCCATGGTCAACCCGGTTCCGGTAGCCCCGGTTCCACCGATCAGCGACCCGCCGTTTCCGCCACTTGCAGCAACCGTTGCCGTACCGTTATTTCCGCCGAAGCAGGATACGTTTGTTGTTGCTGTAATTGTTGCCGTGGGAGAACCTGCACTGGGTACGTTAACGGTTGCAGTCAGTGTACATCCGTTCGCATCCGTAATCACGCAGGAGTATGGTCCGCCTGCAAGACCGGTTTCCGTTGCACCGGTTCCGCCCGATGACCATACGTATGTATAACCGCCTGCTCCGCCCGAAGGTGTGACAGTTGCAGATCCGTTGCTTGCTCCGCAGGTAGCCTGTGTTGTTGAGCTTGTATAAGTGAGCGCTGTCGGCTGCGTGATGTTGAATGATTGTGTAATGGTACAACCGTTTGCATCCGTTACAGTAACAGTATACGTGCCTGTGCAGAGTGCGGAAGCGGACGATCCCGTACCGCCACTCGGCGCCCAGGAATACGTGTATGCGCCTGTTCCGCCGGAAGCAGTCACTGTTGCTGAGCCGGTACACTGACCGTTACACAAAACATCCGTTTGTGCGCCGGTAGTTGAAAGGGCAGGAGGTTGTGTTACTGTTGTTGATGCAGTTGTCGTACATCCGTTTGCATCGGTAACAGTTACCGTATATGTAGCTGCACTAAGCCCGGTTTCTGTTGCGCCTGTTCCGCCTGACGGAGCCCAGAGATACGTATATCCGCCTGCTCCGCCTGTGGGTGTAACGGTTGCAGAGCCTGTTGTTCCGCCATTGCAAAGAACCGGTGATGAACTTGCCGTTGCAGTCAGTACAGGCGGCTGGGTAATGGTTGTGGTTACTGTAACGGAGCAGCCGTTTCCGTCGGTAACGGTTACGGTGTAGTTATTGGCATTCATGCCGGTTCCGATAGCGCCTGTTCCGCCGGTTGGCGTCCAGAGATACGTGTACGAACCTGTACCTCCACTAGCAGATACTGTTGCGGAACCATTACTTCCGCCGAAGCAGGATACGTTTGTCGTTGCTGTAATTGTTGCTGTCGGGGACCCTGCGCTGGGTACGTTGACTGTTGCCGTTGCTGTACATCCGTTCGCATCCGTAATCACGCAGGAGTATGGTCCGCCTGCAAGACCGGTTGCTGTTGCATTTGTTCCGCCCAGCGGAGACCATACGTACGTATAACTGCCCGCTCCGCCCGAAGGTGTAACAGTTGCAGATCCGTTGCTTGCTCCGCAGGTAGCCTGTGTGGTTGCTGTTGTAAAAGTTATTGCAGAAGGCTGCGTGATATTGAACGTTCTTGTTGTTGTACATCCGTTCGCATCTGTTACAGTAACAGTATATGTACCGACACAAAGCGCAGATGCTGTTGAGCCTGTGCCGCCGCTTGGAGCCCATACGTATGTATAAGCTCCTGTCCCGCCTGAAGGCGTTACGGTTGCCGATCCGGTACACTGCCCGTTACAAAGAATATTGGTTTGCGCTCCTGTCGTACTCAATGCCGGCGGCTGCGTGATGCTGAACGTTTGTGTTGTTGTGCAACCGTTCGCATCGGTAACAGTAACGGTATATGTGCCTGCACAAAGTGCGGAAGCCGACGAACCTGTACCGCCGCTTGGCACCCAGGAATATGTGTACGCGCCTGTTCCGCCTGAAGCCGTTACGGTTGCCGACCCGGTGCATTGCCCGTTACACAGGATATTCGTTTGTGCACCTGTTGTGGAAAGTGCGGGCGGTTGTGTAATGTTATAAGTTCGTGTGATTGTACATCCGTTCGCATCGGTAACCGTAACGGTATATGTGCCTGCACAAAGTGCGGAAGCTGATGCACCGGAACCGCCGCTCGGCGCCCAGGAATAGCTGTATGCGCCCGTTCCGCCGGAAGGTGTTACCGTTGCCGATCCTGTGCATTGTCCGTTGCAAAGCACGTTGGTTTGTCCACCCGTAGTACTGAGTGCAGGCGGTTGCGTGATGTTGTATGTTCTTGTGATCGTACATCCGTTCGCATCAGTAACAGTGACCGTATACGTTCCTGCGCAAAGTGCGGAAGCCGACGAACCTGTCCCGCCGCTCGGCGCCCAGGAATATGTGTATCCACCCGTTCCGCCGGAAGCCGTTACCGTAGCCGACCCGGTACATTGCCCGTTACAAAGAATATTCGTTTGTCCTCCTGTCGTACTTAATGCAGGAGGCTGCGTGATGTTATATGTTTGTGTTGCGGTACATCCGCCTGAACCGGTAACTGTCACAGTATAAGTTCCCGGGCATAAACCCGAAGCAGAAGATCCTGAACCACCGCTTGGTGCCCAGGCGTATGTGAAGGGTCCTGTTCCTGCAGTAACGCTGACAGATGCTGACCCCGTACATTGCCCGTTACACAGAATATTCGTTTGTGATCCGCTTAACGTAAGGCCCGGTGGTTGCGTTATATTATATGTTGCTGTTCCCTGGCAGCCTCCTGCGCCGGTCACTGTCACGGTATATGTTCCCGCACATAAACCGGATGCCGTTGATCCTGAACCGCCACTCGGCGCCCATGCATATGTAAAAGGCCCGGTGCCGCTTGTAACGGTGACTGTAGCAGAACCGTTGCATATACCGCAGCCGGCATTTGTCTGTGAAGATGACAGTGTAAGCGAAGTGGAGTTTACAGTAACCAGGTCGCTTTGCGTTACAGTGGTGGCGTTACAGTTTGTGTATGTAACATTAAACTGGTATGTCGTGGCTGTGGTCGGGCATACGTTTATACTTGCTGTTGTTCCGACAGAGGCCATGGTGGTCATATTAACCCAGTTGATCGTATATGTAGGCGCTCCGTTCGGTGTATAACGGCGGGCATCGTTGTTTGCATTCCATTGGGTCGGCGTATTGCGTCCCGCGACAACAGTTGCAACTGTACCGGCGGCATTCTGCACAGCCTGGATCGCTCTTCCTCCGTTCCATCCTGCGCAAAGCGGTTTGGTCTGGAGATAATTATCGATAATATTAGTTTTTTCATACAGCGTGATCTGCTGCGTACAGGGAGTTCCGCAGGAATACATCGGAACCGCATTCCAGCTTACGACAAAACGACGGCAGGGCGCAACACCGTATGTTGCATAACGGATTGTTCCGCCGACACTCGGGTTCATATCGTGCCAGGGACCCATGATGGCGTTGTATGGTGTGCCCCCGGCAAGTGTCGGAACCGGGGTCACCGGGATCGGCCAGGTGCAATAGCCTCCGGGAACCTGGCTTCCGCCCCAGGTAAATGCGATCGGTCCGTTTGATCCGATGATGCACTGGTTGTAAACAGTTCCGTAAAAACAAAACGGAAATGGCAGATTGATAATCTGCGACCAGGAATCATCGGTAAGGGCTATTGCAGTGCCTGCGTTAAACGGATCCGGGGCATACGGAATTGCTGCAACCGAATAGCCTGTAGTAGCGAACGTCGGACAAAATGTTGCCGTCAGCGTTGCACAGTTGGGTGCGCAGATCGTTTGGTCCGGCCCGGCATTCGGAGTGCAAATGGTAGGCTGCGCCTGCAAAAAGACACTGAAAAAAATCAGTGCGGCGCTTAAGCCTGACCGGTAAAACAAAGTTGATTTTCCTTTTTTCAGCCAATAGAAAAGCAGGAAGACAGAAGACAGCGAGGAGAATTGTCTCATCTTAATCATGTGTTTGGGTCTAATAAATGTATTTGCCGGTAGCTAATTTAGAATATAGTTTGACTTTTCCAAATGATTAAGACTCAAATATTTGCCATTGTTGATATTTATTTTTTCATCGAAAAAAAACCGCCATACATACCTTATCTAAACGATGTAGATCGAAGCAGTATTTCTGCTTCTTAACAGGCGGTGCAAAAAAAAAGCCCCGGCAAGAACCAGGGCTATTCAAAATCGGTCGGATTATTTTATCCCGAAATACGCATTAGCAGCAAAACAAACCTAATGCTTTCGGGATTCTCAAATCAAACGTTAGAAAACTGTCGGTTGGAAAGAATACCAGTATCGAACAAATATCTAACGCTTGATTTGGGTTTACTTGATCAGGTTCACATGCCCGATATACTGGTGCTTGATATCAAGATAATCCTTGCAACGGATCTTATACACGTAAGTATCAATCTGTGCAATATTATCATGTCCCTGTACTTTTCCGTCCCATCCTTTGGTCAGATCTTCGGTGTAGTAAATCATGTTGCCCCAGCGGTCGAAAATCCACATTTCGAATGTGCTCAGGTCGATACCGGATGTTTTCGGAATGAAAACATCGTTCACTCCGTTTCCATCGGGTGTGAATGTATTCGGAATGAACATCGTGTAATCCGGTGTGATGCAGATCGGATGTACAACCGTATCCACGCATCCGTTAACAGTAGTTACAGTAAGTACAATGTCGAAGCATCCTGTATCCGAATATGCGAAGCAGGGGCTGGTAAGCGTGGACGATGAATTGGCAATGTCACCAAAACTCCAGTTCCATACATCTGCGTTGACCGACTGATCCGTGAAGCAGATATTCGGATCAAGGATGGTTGTGGGCTGCGGACCTGCTGCAAATTCAGCGACAGGATTAGCGAACACGTTGATGTAATTCGGCATAGTGATGGTGTTGGTGCAGCCATCGGAAGTGGTTACCGTGAGAATCACTGTGTAAGCACCGGGTGTATTGTATACGTGAAAAGGATTCTGCGTCGATCCGGTTCCATC
>VBWE01000068.1 GCA_006218065.1 Bacteroidota bacterium | reverse complement strand
TTGAACTATTGAGAAAGTATAATCGACTGCGCTCGAACTGACGGTTAGCTTGAACTATTCAGAAAGTATAATTGACTGCGCTCGAACTGACGGTTGGGCCGAAAAACTTTAATAGAAACAACTGCGTTCGAACCAGGAACAGGTTCAGAACTATGCTGCTGCTCTCCTCCACAAAAATCCCCACAACCCTGCAAACACCGCAAAACCTGCGGCTATCGCGATCAGCAGTACCGTCACCGCCGCCGTACCGAAATCAATCGCTCCGCGGGTAACCGTGCTGTAAATCCAAAGCAGCACGATAGGATTCAGGAAAACCAGGGCGAGGAAAGATTGCAGGAAGAGTTTTCTTTTGCGGGTTGGAACTTCGATGCCGCTATTGCTGAACTTCCGCAGCGGAAACAAAAGCAGTACCGGCAGGTAAATGCCGAAAAGCAGCAGCGGCCAGAATACATGCAACACGCGCCCGGTGAGTGTACGGTGCTGCCCGATATCGGCGTCGGCGCTGTAATTGGCCAGCAGGCCGAGCAATACCGATGCGGTAACCACAAAAATCAGCGTGGTGATGAGCGTATGGCGGAGCAGGGGCAGGAGTTTTTTCATGCGCGACGAGGTGAAGTTACGCAAGTGCCGTGAAATTTAAAACATACGGGAATCTTTGCCACGGAGGCACTGAGAACACAGAGAACCACGGAGACTCTGTGTTCCCATGTTCTCCGCCTTTGTGGTTGTTTTTAAGCAAACCGCACTGTGCAAAACTCTGTTGAAAGTTGTACGCGCGCTGCCGGGTGATGCGGTTCGTCCTTTCGTTTCTTTGTAACACAAGAACAAATTATGTCATCCGGACTTATTCTTACCTGTGTTGCCGTTTACACGATCGCGCTGTTTTTTGTGACCTGGCTCACGTCGCGCGGCGCAACCAACGAAACGTATTTCGTGGGCAACCGCAGTTCACGCTGGTACCTGGTGGCTTACGGCATGATCGGGGCTTCGCTTTCCGGTGTTACGTTCATGAGCGTTCCCGGTGAAGTGGATGCAAAACAGTTTTCGTATTTCCAGATGGTACTCGGTTACCTGGTCGGTTACATGGTGATCGCTTTTGTACTGCTCCCGCTGTATTACAAACACAACCTCACCTCGATTTACGCGTACCTGCAGAAACGATTCGGGAATTCATCCTACCGCACCGGTGCTTTCTTCTTTATTGTATCGCGGACGATTGGTGCGGCTTTCCGGATGTACATCGTGGTGAACGTGCTCCAGGTTTTCGTGTTCAGCCAGTGGGGCGTGCCGTTCTGGGTAACCACGCTGCTTTTCGTGGTGCTCATCCTGATTTATACGTACGAAGGCGGAGTAAAAACGATCGTCTGGACCGATACGCTGCAAACCACCTTCATGCTGCTTTCGCTGGTGCTCAGCGTGATCCTCATCGCCGGCGAATTCGATTTTAATTTTTCGGAAATGTTTACGGCGGTTACCAACGATGAGCGTTCTACCATTTTCCTGGGCGACTGGCAGCATCCGCGTTTCTTCCCGAAAGCTTTTTTCGGCGGCATGTTCATCGCCATCGCCATGACGGGACTAGACCAGGAAATGATGCAGAAAAACATCAGCTGCCGTTCCCTGAAAGAAGCGCAGAAAAATATGGTCACCTTCAGCATCGTGCTCGTGGTGGTCAACATGCTTTTCCTTTTTCTCGGCGTGATGCTCTGGCAATATGCGAATCAGCACGGCATTGCGGTAGCGAAATCGGACGATCTTTTTCCGACTGTCGCGCTGCATCACCTCGGAACGGTGTCGGCGGTTTTTTTCGTGATCGGTTTGATTTCCGCCGCGTACCCGAGCGCCGACGGAGCACTGACCGCACTTACGGCATCTTTCTGCATCGACTTCCTCGGTTTCAGTTCGCCGGATAATAAACGGACGGATGCGGCGAAAAAACGAATCCGCCACATCGTGCATATCGGTTTTGCGACGCTCCTGCTGCTGGTGATCGTGATCTTCAAAATCATCAACAACGCAACTGTTCACGGTCGCTAATTATACGTACGGTCCGCTGCTGGGACTTTTCATGTTCGGCATACTCACAGGAAGGAGCACGAACGAAAAATTTGTTCCGCTGATCGCCATCCTCGCACCGGTGATCTGCTATGTACTGAATCTTTTCAGTGAAGACTGGTTCGGCGGATATAAATTCGGGAACGAATTGCTCATCGTTAACGGCTGCCTGACCTTCGGCGGATTATGGCTGCTTTCGAAAAGAGGAACGGAATATCTCAAGCCGGCATAAATCACCATCCCATTACTTTCACCAGCCCGATCATCAGCAGCAGGATGCCGATCGTGGTCAGCGTGTACATGGCGTAATTCACCGAAGTTCCGCTGTGAAACAAAACTGCGGTGACGATAAAACCGCCCAGCAGGAATATCGATCCGATGGCAAGCAGAACCATCCCGGTTTTCCGGCTTTTGATCATGCGGATGGTTTTGGCTTGTTTGATCAGTCGTTCCGAAACGTCATCGTCGAGCCCTTTCCCGGAAAGAAAATCCCGGAGTTCCTGTGTGCTGTGGCCCCTGCTGAGCAATTCGAGTAATTCACCGCTGATGTCGTGGTGATGGTGACCGTGACCGGCTTTGTTATCCATGCGCGTTCGTGTTATAATGAATGAGACACTATCCGCGCTTTGTGGTGGTGGATGCACAAAGCAATTGTTGCGTTCAGCTAATATAAACCCAAATCAGGAATTAGAAAATATTTAAGCGACAGTTTTTGTAATACTTGCTGATTTCCTGGCAGGCTCTAATACGTAATTCGGGATAAACGTTTGGGTGCATGTGCCAAAACGGGAAGACCGGGATTTTAAAAAGACTTTTACCGGAGACCGCCGTATAAGAAATAGCTTCTTATATTCGTTATTATATTATGCGCCGGATTTTTCTTTTTCTGCTGCTTGCCGCTTCCAGTGCTTCCGCACAGGACTTTCTCGGCTATAGTCACAGCAACTATGCCGGCATCGTGGGCGCCGCCTACAATCCGGCATCCATCGCCGATCACCGGTACAGCATGGATATTCTTTTGTGCGGAGCGAGTATCGAACTGGGAAATAATTACGCGGGTTTTCGCCGTTCAACATTTATGAGCGGGAGCATGACCAGCGCCGATCTTGTGCTGCGCGATCGTCCTTTCCGGAAATCCGTTTTTTTCAGGAATGAAATACTGCTTCCCGGCATCATGTTTTCGAATGAAAAAATGGGCTGGGGCGTCGATCTGCGTGTGCGTACTTATATGAATGTGGATGGCGTGGAGCCCAACCTGGCGCACCTGCTCGTGTACGGGCTGGACGATCCTTCGCAATACAATATCGAACAGCATAACCGGCACGTGGGATTGAATTTCATGAGCTGGGCCGAACTGGCGGGCACATACGCCAAAGTGACATTTAAAGGAGCCGAACATTTTGTGAGCGCAGGTATCCGCCCGAAATTTTTGCTGGGACTCGGATCGGCTTACGCGTATGTGAATGATCTCGACTATGTGTATCATAACGACAGTACGCTTACCATTTTCGAGGCGCAGGCCAAGTTCGGGCACTCCAGCAATTTCCAGTTCACCGACAGTTACGCGATGTCGTACAAGGTAGGCTTCAACCCGGGTGTCGGCCTGGATGCGGGAATCGTGTACGAGAATCGCCCGGATATCCTGCAGAACGATAAAACGTCGCGCAAACCCAAAGCCTGGCCCGGCTTCCGTGAACGGCCGGAGTATTTATACCGGGTCGGTATTTCGCTGACGGATCTCGGTTTTATTTATTTCAATCACGGCGAGCTGAGTGACGAATATGCCGTAAACGCGAGCCTCTGAGATACCGACGACGACGCATTCGATACTACGGCGCCGCCGCCGGTAGCCGGCACATTCGATATACGCAGCGGCGGAAGCAAGGAAGGCAAAGCGTATATCATGCGCACGCCGCTTGCGCTCAACCTGCAATACGATCAGCGTCTTGCGAAAGACGTGTATGTCAACGCTACTGCATACAGCGGTTTGTATCTCCGGAACGTGAGCTTTAAACGAGTGAACGAACTGACGCGCCTTACCGTTACGCCGCGCTGGGAAAAACGCTGGCTGGGCGTATGGATGCCGCTTTCGTTTTCACGGCTCGGCACATTCAGCGTGGGCTCGGGTGTGCGGCTGGGTCCGCTGGTGGTGGGAACGAACGATATTCTTTTTTACCTGCTGAAAAACAAGCCGGCTTACAGCGCTGATATGTATTTCGTCCTGAAAGTGCCGCTGTTCCCGCTCGGCAAAGGCGGAAAATCCAAAAACAAAACCCGGTCGGGCGGCTCGGTGGATGAGTGTGCGGATTAACGGACTGTATAAAATTCCTCCGCAGACTGTTTTACACGAAAGTTTTTATACGTCGGAATAGCTTCTATGTGTTCAGCAGCAGCAGTGGCAGTAGCAGTCGACGCAGTGCGTTTCATATGTTGCCTGGATTTTCCAGGAACATTGTTGTAATACAAATACTGCTGCTGCCGCCTGCCGCTGCCGTCTTAGTAAAGACTATTCCGACGAATAAAAATACTTTTCTGTAACAGGTACGTTGAGGAATTTTAAATCATCTTCAAAAATCCCCTGATCTTTTTATCTCGTACTTTAGTTCGGATAAAACCACCGCTTTGTTCGAGAAAGTTTCCGCACGGATTTCACCCGGAAACCGGGTACGCATACGCAAAACCTTACGCCTGCTGGGCTGGGGACTGCTGACCTGGCTCGTTATCCGCGCATTTTTTTTCCAGGGCGTTCGTATTCCTTCCGCGTCCATGAACGGTACGCTTGTGGAAGGCGATTACGTACTGGTGAACAAAATGGCGTACGGTGCACGCCTGCCCATCACCCCGCTTGCTTTACCAGTGAGCGGAAGCCGTTTTTTCCTCGACTGGATTCAGTTGCCGTACCTGCGGCTGCCCGGCTACGCGGATATTTCGAGAAACGACGTGCTCGTGTTTAATTTACCGTCGGACGACAACCTGCCGGTGGACCAGCGGCAACTGTACATCAAGCGCTGCGTGGCTTTGCCGGGCGATACGTTTTCCATTGTCGCAGGCGAAGTGTATATCAACTCCCGTCAGCTTCCTGCTCCTGCTAAAGCGCAGAAAAAATACACGGCGTATGCCGCCGCCGAAACGGGAATACCGCCCGCCGCATTTGCTTCGCTTGGGCTGGTACCCGAAAGTAAATCGTACAATCCGCTGCGCTATACTCTTATAATGAATGCAGTCCAGGCGGAAAGTCTGCGCAAATCGGAGCATGTTGCTGAAGTAAAACCGGTTGTGCCCGACAGCGGATACTATTCGCCCGTTTTTTTTCCGAACGACTCCCGTGTGCGCTGGTCGGGCGATTTTTTCGGACCCGTTGTCATTCCGCAGGAAGGGAAAACGGTAAAGATCAATCTGCAGAACCTGCCGCTTTACCGGCGCATCATCGAAAAATATGAAGGACACCAGCTCGCGGCAAAGAATGATTCCATTTTTATCGACGGGAAGAACGTTGCACAATACACCTTTACCTTAAACTACTATTTTGTACTTGGAGATAATCGCCCGGATTCGCAGGATTCGCGTTCCTGGGGGTTCCTGCCGGAAGATCATATTACCGGCAAGGCTTCTGTTTTGCTTTTTTCCGGCGGCAATGCGGGAGATAAAGGACGAAGCTTCAGCATTATCCGCTGATAAAATGCTGAAAAAGAATCCATTTGATTTTTTTGTCTGTTTTTTTCACCGCTTGGAATCCAAAAGGAACTCTTTCGTCGTATTTATCAAATATTAACTGGGCGACAGCAATCTGAAGGAAACGTCATTTACACCACCCATGAAAAAAAGAACCAAAACAATCCTGAAGGTGTCAGCGGTGGCCGTTGCAGCGGCAACCCTTGCTATCTGGGATTCACAGGAATCGTACGTGGAGGCATCGAGCCACCGGGAGGCGCCATTGATCGCCAACGACCCGCTTGCCGATAATACCGACCTGTATGCATTCCGGAGTCCGGATGATACGAACACCGTAACCATTATTGCGAACTATGTGCCGCTGCAGCTTCCGCAGGGCGGACCGAACTATGCGTCTTTCGGCGAAAATATCCGCTACGAGATTCACGTAGAGAACGACGGCGTAGCCGGAGACGATATCACCTATCGTTTCACGTTTACAAAAGTGAATGAAGATCCGACTACTTTTTTCAACATCCGTCTCGGGCAGCAAAACCTGAAGACGACGTATGTTGCTGAAAAAAGTGTAAACGGCGGACCGTTCAGCACGATTGTAGCCAGCGGCATGGTTCCTCCTGCGAACATCGGCCCGCGATCCATCAGCGACCCGACCGTAGGACTCGGTGCAGCGAACTATGATGCGCTGATGACCGCTTCAATTGCTACTGCCACAGGCGGCGGCGGAGAAATGATTTACTGCGGTCCTTCCGATGACCCGTTTTTCGTGGATCTCGGCGGCATCTTCGATGTTGGCCAGACACGTGCCGGGAACGGGGAACTCGACGGCGTGGGTGTGAAAAATATTCACAGCATCGCCATCAAAGCGCCGATCGCCACACTGCAGAAAAACGGCCAGCCCGTGACTGCCGCGGTCAACATCCTCGACAGCGATTACATCATCGGCGTATGGGCTT